>SFKI01000020.1 GCA_004554775.1 Subdoligranulum variabile | reverse complement strand
CACTGCTTTCTGCACCGGTTCCTGGCGCTGGCGGCGGCACTGTTGCTGCTGGGCGGGCTGATCTTTGCCCCCGCCCTCAGTGCGCCCGTGCTGGCCGATAGTACCACCCAGACGCTGCGGGTGGGCTACTACGCCTACGACGGCTTTAATATGATCGACTCCGACGGCAGCTACAGCGGCTACAGCTATGATCTGCTGCAAAAAATTGCGCGGTATCGCAACATTACCTATGAGTATCTTGGTTACGACGGCGACGCCGACGATGCCGTTGCCCTGCTGGCCAGCGGCAAGATCGACGTGATTCCCATACTGCGCAAAACGCCCGAGCGCGAAGAGATCCTTGATTTTACCGCCAGTCCCATTGGCACCGTGACCACGATGCTGACCGTGCGTGCAGGCGACCGCAGCATCGAAGCCAGAGAGTACGATACCTACGACGGTATGGTGGTCGGCTTCTCGCGCGATGGCAACGGACGCAACCAGAGCTTTATCAACTTTGCCGCCGACCATAATTTCACCTATAAATCGGTGTTTTATGATACCGATGACGAGCTGGCTGAGGCCTTGCGCAAGGGCGAGATCACGGCGGCCGTCAGCAATATCAACCGCATCACCACCGACGAATGGGTGCTGGAAGCCTTCGATGAGACGCCGCTTTACATGGCTGTTCGCAAGGGGGGGACGCCCATACCCTGATGCTGTTGAACGACGCCCTCATCGCCCTGGAGCGGCAGGAGCCGTCCTGGCAGAGCGCCCTGCATGATAAGTACACCAGCGCCAGCCGCAGCTCGAAGCTTTCGCTGACAACAGAAGAACAGGCCTACCTGTACAGCATCGACAAGCAGGGCAAGGTCTGGACAGTGGCCGCCAACCCCGACCGCTACCCCCTACTCCTACCTGGACGAAAACGGCAACTGGGCGGGCATCTGCGTCAAGCTGTTCAGCATCCTGGCGCAGCGCGCAGGCATCCGCTACCAGCTGCTGACCTGCAACACCCGCCAGGACTATATGACCCTGCTGGAGGACGACAAGGCCGATCTCTGCCTAGGCATGTACAACGACCTGTCCACTGCCGAACGGCTGCACTATAAGCTGACCGATCCGTACATTACGGCTGGCTTCTCCTGGGTGATGCCGCGCAGCGACCGCACCATGAAGACCATCGGCACGGTGGACCCGCTGGCCTAGGACGCTGCATCCATCATTGTGTCCAGCCGCAACCCCGTGTACAAGACCTATGCTTCGTTTGATGACTGCCTGACCGCCCTGCGCGCCGGGGAGATTGACGCCTATTACACCTTTACCTACCAGGCCGAGCGCGTGCTGTATGACAACCTGCGCAATGACCTGACCGCCACCCTGGCCGGCGGCGAGGCCGAGTTCTCGATCGGCGTTTTGAACAGCGTAAATGTGCAGCTTTTGAGCATCCTGAACAAGAGCGTCCAGAGCCTGTCCGACGAGGACATCTACAACGTGACCCGCACCTACACGCTGGAGGAACAGCCGTTTTCGATGACGCGTCTGGCGTACCAGTACCCTGTCATTCCGCTGCTGTTTGCCATCTGCACGGCGTTCTTTATCCTGTGCATCATACTGCTGGTCAAGGCGCGGCTGCTGCGCAAGCAGATGGAGGCCGCCCTGCACAAAGCCGAGGAAGCCAGCTCGGCAAAGACCGAGTTTCTTTCCAACATGTCCCACGATATCCGCACGCCCATCAACGGCATTATGGGTATGCTGGATATTGCCGAGAACAACTTTGACGACCAGGCCCGCGTAAAGGACAGCCTGGACAAGATGCGCGGCGCAGCCAGCCACCTGCTGCCCCTCATCAATGACGTGCTGGACATGGCCAAGGTGGAAAGCGGCACCATGCAGATGCTGGATGCCGACTTTGACCTGCGCGCACTGCTGAACTCCTGCTGTGATATCACCGAGGGGCAGCTCGCCGACCGCAGCCTGACCCTGACCAAGCAGATCGGCCCGTTCTGGCATCCACACCTGCGCGGCAGCGAGCTGCACATCCGCCAGGTACTGTTAAACATTTTGTCCAACGCTGTCAAATACACACCGGACGGCGGCACCATCAACTTCTACGCGCGCGAGACCCTGTTTGAAGAGGGGCTCGTCCACCTGCGCATTGAGATCGCCGACACCGGCATCGGCATGAGCGAGGAATTTTTAAGGCATATCTTTGAGCCGTTCACCCAGGAGCAGCGCAGCAGCCGCACCACCTACAAAGGCACCTGCCTGGGCATGGCCATCACCAAAAAGCTGGTGGACCAGATGCACGGCTCGCTGGATGTGGTAAGTACGCCGGACAAGGGCTCGACCTTTACCGTGCGCCTGAGCCTGCCGCTGGCCGAAAAAGCCAACCAGCCCGACGTGGAGGAGCCGCCTGCCGACCTGCACGGCCTGCACCTGCTGATGGCCGAGGACAACGAGCTGAACCGCGAGATCGCCGTGGCCCTGCTGGAAGAACAGGGCGCGACCGTCACCACTGCAGAGAATGGCCGCGAGGCTGTAGAACTGTATCAGAGCGTCCACAAGGGCACGTTTGATGCTGTGCTGATGGACGTGATGATGCCCGAGATGAACGGCCTGGAAGCTACCCGAGCCATCCGCGCGTTTGAGCACTGCCCGGCAGAGAGCGGTATCCCCATCATTGCCATGACAGCCAACGTGTTTGCCGACGATGTGAAAGCCTGCCTGGAGGCAGGTATGAACTCCCACGTGGGCAAGCCGCTGGATATGCAGGTGCTGGCGGCTGAAATTTCCCGCCAAGTACGGCGCTATGCCTTGCTGCGCGAGGGTGCAAACTTTACAAAATTAGGAAGTTAAAAAATCGGCGTTTCCCTATTGCATTCTATGCCTTTGTGGGCGTATAATTAATTGGTTATTTGTGAATGTCAGCGCCGCACAATTCCCGCCATACCGGCGCTTGGGATTGTGCGGCGCTGACTTTATTGTGAGTGGGAGGATGTATCATGGCAACGAAGTATATTTTTGTTACCGGCGGCGTTGTCTCGGGGCTTGGCAAGGGCATTACCGCCGCCAGCCTGGGGCGCCTGCTGAAAACGCGCGGCCTGAAGGTGGCAAGCCAGAAGCTGGACCCGTATATCAATGTGGACCCCGGCACGATGAGCCCCTTGCAGCACGGCGAGGTCTTTGTGACCGACGACGGCACCGAGACCGACCTGGATCTGGGCCATTATGAGCGTTTCACCGATGAAAATCTGAACAAATACTCGAACCTGACCACCGGCAAGGTCTACTGGAACGTGCTGAACAAGGAGCGCCAGGGTGCCTACCTGGGCCAGACTGTCCAGATCATCCCCCACATCACCAACGAGATCAAGAGCTACATCTACAACCTGGCCAAGAGCACTGAGGCCGACGTTGTCATCACCGAGATCGGCGGCACCACCGGCGATATCGAGAGCCAGCCGTTCCTCGAGGCCATCCGCCAGGTCGGCATTGAGCAGGGGCCCGAGAACTGCTGCTACATCCATGTCGTGCTTGTGCCCTACATCTCCGGCTCGGACGAGTACAAGTCCAAGCCCGCCCAGCACTCCTGCAAGGAATTGCAGGGCATGGGCATTGCGCCCAACGTCATTGTGCTGCGTGCCGACGGCCCGGTGGGCAGCGACATCAAGCGCAAGATCAGCATGTTCTGCAACGTGCGCCCCGACTGCGTTATTGAAAACCTGACGATGCCGAGCCTGTACGAGTGCCCGCTGATGTTGGAAGCCGCCGGCCTGACCAATGTGGTGGCCCGCCAGCTGCATTTGCAGACCCCGCCCACTGATCTGACCGAGTGGAAAGAGCTGATCAGCCGTATTGCCACCCGCAGCCGCAACTGCACGATTGCGCTGGTGGGCAAGTATGTCAAGCTGCATGACGCTTACCTGAGCGTGATGGAAAGCCTGTACCACGCCGGTTTTGAGAACGAGAGCAAGGTCGAGATCAAGTGGGTGGACAGTGAAACGCTGGTCGATCAGGACCGCTGCGCCGAGGAGTTCACCGACGTGGACGGCATCATCGTGCCCGGTGGCTTCGGCGACCGCGGCATCGAGGGCATGATCCAGGCCGCCCAGTATGCGCGCGAGCACCGCATGCCCTACTTTGGCATCTGCCTGGGCATGCAGATCATGGTGATGGAGTACGCCCGCAATGTGCTGGGCTACGCCGATGCCAATTCCAGCGAGTTTGCGCCCGAGGGCCAGCACAACGTCATTGACCTGATGCCGGACCAGCAGGGCGTTGTGACCAAGGGCGGCACGATGCGCCTGGGCAAGTACCCCTGCATGATCACCCCGGGCACCAAGATGGCCGCGTGCTACGGCACGCTCGAGATCGACGAGCGCCACCGCCACCGCTATGAGTTCAACAACGACTTCCGCGCCGAGTTTGAGGAAAAGGGCCTGGTCATTGCCGGCACCAGCCCCGACGGCCGCCTGGTCGAAGCAGTCGAGATCCCGGGCCGCGACTTCCACCTGGGCGCACAGTTCCACCCCGAGTTCAAGAGCCGCCCGAACCGCGCCCACCCGCTGTTCAAGGGCTTCATCGCCGCCGCCCTGAAGTACCAGAGCGAGAACACCCCCACGGACCACCCGGCGTCGATTGGGGAATAATATACGGTAATTTGTAGGGGCGCACAGTGTGCGCCCGCGGGAGCATATAGAATGCTCCCCTACGCCCCGTAAAACGCGGCACCCCCGATGCTCACATATCCTTGCCTCCCCCTGCGAGGGAGGCTTTTTATTTTTTCGCAAAATTTTTTAAAAAATATTCCCGCTTTCTGCAACAATTCTGACACATCCGTCGTTTATAACTATAGAAGCTTCTGAAAATATCCGCAAAACCGCACAAATTTACTTAGGAATGTCGATAGTTTCTTGGTGCGTTTTTGCCTTGTTTTCGCCGTGTTTTTCGGCGTATAATGCTATATCATAGAATCAGCCCTGCGGCTGTTCCAAAGGAGTTTTCTATGCGCAACTGGTGTTCGCGCCACCCCATTTACTTCATGGGGCTGTACGCTTTGTTTTACTTAACTTTTTTCGCCCTGCTGGAGCGCACCATCCAGACGCCCGACCTCTGGGTACATTGCCGCCTGGACGACCTGATCCCGTTCTGCAAATATGCCATCATCCCCTACACACTGTGGTTCCCGTGGATCCCGTTTACGCTGTTTTTTGTGTTGTACAAAGGCACGCGGACGGATTTCTGGCGGCTGTGCCTGCCGCTGTTTGCGGGCATGACGATGGCGCTACTGTTTTACGCCATCGTGCCTAACGGCCTGGCGCTGCGCCCGCACTATGTATCCGGCAATGATATCTTCGCCCAGGCCGTGCGGTCGCTTTACCGCACCGATACGCCGATCAACGTCTGCCCGTCCATCCATGTATTCAACTCTGTCACGCTGATGCTGGCCTACTACCGCTGCCGCTGCTTCGACGCCCCGCGTCTGCGCTGGATGCGCCCCGCCGCTGCGGTGCTGTGCGTGTCGATCACGCTTTCCACCATGCTGCTAAAGCAGCACAGCGTCATTGATGTGGTGTTTGGCATGCTGCTGGCTTTTGCCCTGGACGGCATCGCCGCCGAGATGCAGCGTGCCCCGCAGACCACCCAACGCAACCGCCGCCAGCGCCAGCCGGAGTGGCTGTAATTTACTTATAGTATAAATAAAAAACGTCTGCACGGCCATAAAACCGTGCAGGCGTTTTTGTATGCCTTATAATGCGTAGATCAAAATGCCCACGATGATCAGCACCAGCGCGCCAATCTTTTTGGGGTTCATCCTCTCGTGGAAGATCACGACACCGAAGAACGTCACATACAGATAGCCGGTGGCTTCCAGCACGGGGCCGACGTTCAGCGGCACGCCCTTGTAGGCCAGCATCGTCAGCAGCGAGCAGCCCACAAACAGGCCGTAGCCCAAAATCACGCGCCAGTCGGTGTACTCGGCCAGCAGGGACTTATGCTCACGCAGGGCGGCCTTTTTCAGCAGCACCTGCGATACCGATGCCAGAAACGTGCTGAGCAGATAAAGCGCCACGTAGGGCAGCTGGGCCTGGTTCATTCGCTGCCCTCCCCTTCGTTGTCGGCCCGCACAAACAGCACGATACCCACAATAATGACCGCTGCACCGATAAACTGACGCAGGGTGATGCTCTCACCAAACAGCAAGAAGCCCAACAGAATACCCCACACTACTGTGATGGCCTTGTTGGCATAAGCGGTGGTCAGCGGCAGATGCTTGATGACCTGCTGCCACCCGAACGCATACACGACCAGCGCCGCCAGCATGCCACCGTACAGCAAGATAAAGCCCACGCTCAAAAACGGCTGCTGCGCCGCCAGCTTACTGCAAACACTGCTGCCCGCATACACCCCCAAAATCAGGTGCAGCAGCAGGAACCATTTGGCCTGTTTCACTGGGCATCCCCCTCATGGTGCAGATATTCACGCGCCACATACTGCGGCGCGGCGTTGGCGCACATGTAGATGCGGCCGACGTACTCGCCGATCAGGCCCAGCACCAGCAGGATCATGCCGCCCAGCAAAAGCAGCAGCGCCGTGGTGGACGCCCAGCCCATAGGGGCTGCGCCGCGGACAAAGTGGTCGATGATAATATAGATCAGGTACAAGAAGCCGAAGCCCGCAAACACCGTGCCCGCGTAGGTAGCCAGGCGCAGCGGCTTGACAGAAAAGGACGTAAAGCCGTTCATCCACAGGTTCAGCAGCTTGCTGATCGTGTAGCCGGAGCGGCCCTCCTCCCGCGCGCGGTGATGCACGGACACGTTGGCAATGCGCTTGGTGGAGCGCAGCACCAGGCCAATGACGTAGGGGTAGCAATGCTCGTACCGCAGCATTTCGTCCACAATGAACCGCCGCGCGGCAAAGTAGCTGTTGACCACCAGCTCAGGCGGCTTGCCCAGCATGACCTCGGTCATTTTGCTGTTGACCCAGCTGCCCAGGTTGCGCCAACCGGCCTGGCGCTTATTGTCATAGTTGGCGTACACGACGTCATAGCCCTCGTTGATCTTGTCCAGCAGCTTGCCTACCTCGTTGGCGGGAGTCTGGCCGTCGTCATCAAGGCATACGACGATATCGCCGGTACACTGGTGGAAGCCTGCCATCAGCGCAGCGTGCTGGCCGAAGTTTTTCGCCAGGTCCACACCCTGCACATGGGCGTCCGCCGCCACCAGCTTGCGGATGGTGCCGATCGTATCATCGGGCGAGCAGTCGTTGACCAGCACGACCTCGTAGTCGTACTGGGGCATCGTCTGCATCGTTGCGGTCAACTCCTCATGCACCGCCGCCAGCGTATGCTCGGAACGGTAGCACGGGATCACAAAAGAAATTTTCTGCATGGTTTTCATCCTTTTATTGGGGATTGGCCCGCTCATACACGATCAGGTCGTCGGTCGAGACAAGTGGCTGCCAGCCGTCCGCTTGCAGGCGGGCTTCGGCGGCGGTCCCGTGGTTGACCATCGCATAGCGCGAGCGGATCGTTTCGTCCGGGTCGGCGATGTAGGTGTTCCAGTCAAACTCAATACCCATCCCTGCGGGGACAGCATAAAGATAACCATAATCCACATCGCCATAGCCAAAGGTCAGTGTATGGTCCCAAGCTGTTGTGCCGTCTTGGACAAGCTGCATTTGGCTTTCTTCCAGCGCTGCGGTAACTTGCTGCATCTGTACATCCATCTCTGCATCATAAGCAGGCAGTCCTTCATTATGCACAAAACCTGTAGGATAAACAAGCAATAATGCTAACGGCACACATGCAATCACTATTGCATCGTTTTCCACAACAGACGCCATCAGCAAAAGCACGCATATAAAAGCCGCATAGCGGCGCAGCTGAACCGGATCATACAGCACTAAAATGGCAAGCAGTACTGTAAGCGCACAAACAAGACCGCACAATTTGAAACAAATAGGCCTCTTTTTTATTATATCATATATACATAGCCCTATCGTAACAATCGTCAGAGCAACCACTCGTAGGAAGCCGTGTGTTACATCCGCTATGTACTGTTCTGCGCCACCCCATTTAGTAGGGCATATATAATCATTATACAGTGTCCGGCAGGCAATGCACAACTTTTCAAAAAAGTAACGAACTGCCCCTAGGATGTCCAGATGTGCTGCTTTTTCAAAAATAGTAAAATCTAAAGCCTGCTCACCATACGGCACAGAGAGCTGATTCATAGACCACAGTGAAAACATTGTTGCTGCCATCGCAAAAAGTGCGATTACTGCAATGCGGCGACCCTTCTTTGGCTTTTTCCAGCCGCATGCCATCGGAAAGAGAAAAAGGATTACCCCATAGGGGCGAATCATTGTATCCAGCGCGCTAGCCACTAACGCTGCGACTTCTCCTTTACGGCTGCCTTGCATTGCCGCCAGTGAACCACTAACCACACACGCCAACAAAAAGAAATGCAGTGGTTCCGACGTAGCTGTAAAAGTTTGTCGCAATGGTATCCACAAGCAAAGTAAAACAACCGCAAATGCAAATTGCTGCCTTTTGCTTAAACGACCTGCCAGCACGACCCATGTCAATACAGCAAAAAGCAGATTGCACCAGAACATTGTGTTATAGCCTGCACCCAAGAAGAAGCCCGGAATTGCATACAGCCAAATCACCAATGGGCCCCAAGTTGAAAACGTGCCAATCACCGCATGGCTCTCATTATACCCAAAATAGCCTTGCGGGCATCCAGCTTTCAGAACACTCACCAGTTGGCGGTTATAAATCACCTCATCACTGTTTGTACTCGTCGGGAACCAAATTCCTGCCATAATTGAATCACGATAAGCAATTAAAAAAACTGCCAAAAGAAAGAGGACTGCACAGAACGCAAAAAGCAGTAACCGCCCCCAGCGCTTACTCCTTATTTGTTCAAATTTCATTTCTGCTTTTCCTCTCCTTTACGGTCGCTCATACACGATCAGGTCGTCGGTCGAGACAAGTGGCTGCCAGCCGTCCGCTTGCAGGCGGCCTTCGGCGGCGGTGCCGTGGTTGACCATCGCATAGCGCGAGCGGATCGTTTCGTCCGGGTCGGCGATGTAGGTGTTCATATCGAACTCAATACCCATTCCGGCCGGTACAGCGTAGAGATAGCCGTGGAACACATCGTCTGCGTAGGCGTAGGCCAGCGTGTTATCCCACGGGTCGGTGCTGGCGCGGGCGTCCATGCTGGTTTGCAGGGCGGATTCCACCGCCGTGATCTGGCTGCCCATCTCGTCAAAATAAGTCGAGAGTGTGCTGCGCTCGACGTTGATGGGCAGCAGCACCACGGCCAGCACCGGCAGCCAGACGATGCCCCGGGCGGCATCCTCCACCACCGTGGCCGCCAGCAGCAGAATGGCCAGCAGCATCAGGTGGCGCGGCGCAATGTTGTACATAAACACCAGCACCAGCGCAATGATGCCCGTACAGCCCAGCGCGCAGGCTTTCAGGGGGCTGGCGCGGTGCGCGCGGCGGTCCAGCACAAAGCAGACGAGCGTGACCGCCAGCACCATGAGGAAGATCACACAGCCGCGGCCGATGTAGGTCTTTTCCGCGAACGTACGCGGGATATCCGTTCCGGCTGTCACCAGCTCTTTGGCGGCATGCCGGAGCTCATAGACGATGGCCTCGCCGATCTTGCCGTGGGCCAGCAGCTCCAGCCCGCCGAAATCCATGCCGCCGCCGCTGAAATAGGATGCGGACAGCTTGGTCATTGAGAAAAGCGCCACACCAAAGCTGGCGACTGCTCCGCCCAGGCAGAGGGTGCGCCGCTTTTTATCGGCCCAGACAGCCACGAGCGGGAGTGCCCAGAACAGCAGCGCGTAAGGGCGGAAGATCGTTTCCAGCGCGCAGGCCAGCACGGCAGGGGCCAGCCACCAGCGGGAGCCGCCGCGCAGCAGCGCCGCCGTGGCCCCGGCAATGACCAGCGCCAGCATGTAATGCAGCGCCTCGGACGAGCCGCAGAAGCTGCCCGCCAGCGGCATCCACAGACAGACCAGGCCGCCGTAGCACAAGATCTGCTGGCCGACATTGAGCCGCGCGGCCACCGTAAACACGGCCACGCCCAGTGCCAAAAACAGCACGTTGCACCAGAACATCGTGTTAACGCTGGTGCCGAACAGGTGCCCGGCCAGCCCGTAGACCCAGATGAGCACCGGACCCCAGGCGCCGTAGCGGCCGATATCGGCCGTGCCCTCGTTATAGCCAAAGTACCCCAGCGGTCCGCCGTGCGCGATGACACTGACTACCTGGCGGTTATAAATGACTTCGTCGTTATCAATATTGGGCGGCATCCACACCTGCCAAAGCGGGGTGCGGAACGCCAGCGTGTAAAACAGCAGCAGAAACAGCAACGCGCCCGCGATGCCAAGCGGCACCGGGGGCGTCTTTTTCAGCAGTCGTTTCAACTTTTCCATACAGGTATTCTCCGTCTGCTTTTATACGTTATTGCGCAATTTTTGCCATAAAAACCACATCGCGGTAAACGCCGTCCAGGCGCACCATATCGCGGAAAGTGCCTTCCTCGACAAAGCCGGCGGCGGCATAGCTGCGGCGGGCGGGGGTGTTCTCGGCCAGCACGCGCAGGCTGATGCGGTGCAGGCCCAGTGCGGCAAAGCCGAAATCGGTAAACAGGCGCGCGGTCTCGGTGCCAAAGCCCTTGCCGCGGGCGCTTTCCTCGCCGATGAAGATGCCGTACTCGGCGCTGTTGAAATCATAGTCCACATCGCGGTAGTACACCGAGCCCACCGGCGTGCCGTTGGCCTTGTCCTCGATGATGTACTGCACGACGTCGCCGGTGGCGACCTTGGTTTTCAGCCAGTTGCGGTGCATCTCGGGGGTGAACGTCTGGCGAAAGATAAAGTTATCCCGCACCGAGGGGGTGTTGCGCCAGCGCACGATGCAGTCTGTGTCGGCGTCCGTAATGGGGCGCAGCACGACCTTTTCGCCGGTCAGGGTGGGGTAATTGTCCATACAGGGTTCCTCTCAATCGCAGCGGTCAGCCGCGCTCATACACAGCGGCGGACGCGCCCTCGTACAGCAGCGTCCAGCCGTTTTCTTCCAGATAACCGGCCACATCGCTGTCGGTATTCGTCATGACATAGCGGGAACGGATCTCGTTGACGGGATCCATAAGATACGCATCTTCGTCAAATTGCAGGCCCATGCCATCGGGCACGGCGTACAGCATACCAAAATGGCTGCCGCCGTACAGCGCATACGCGCAGACGCGGTCCCACGGGTCATTGCCCGTAATGCGGGCCTGGCTCTCGGTCAGTGCGGCCTGCAAGTCGGCCACTTCCTGCGCCAATTCTGCATGGTAGGATGGCATGGCAAACGTGGAAGCATCGCTCTGCCCGCGCGCGGTCGTCATACGGACGCCTGCTACGCTCAGCGCAGCCAGCACCAGCGAGGCCGCAGCGGCAGTCAAGGGCGGCTGCTCGGCCAGCATGGCCGCCAGCAGCAAAATGTCGTACACAATCGTATGGCGCGAAGCCTCGCCCGGGCGGTACATGAGCATGAGGGCGAAGAGCACCACCAGCGTGACCACCAGCGCGCAGACCTTCCAGAACACCGGCTGTTTGTGTACGGCGTTCCAAATAACACATACCAGCGTGATAAGCAGCAGCGCAAGCAGCACCAGATAGCAGCTGCCCACGCGGGTGCCCGTGCCGATCTCCTGCCCCAATTGCTGCCACGCGCCCAACAGTTTGTAGTAAACACTGCGGGCGGCTTCCCAAAGGCGGCCATGAAGCAGCTCGTCGACGGCGTTCATATCCACATTGGTAAAAAGGTACGGTGCGTAAAACTTTTTCATCAGCAGCATCGTACCGGCGGCGGAGACTGCTGCCCCGGCCACTGTGCCGCCCACCGCCTTGCGGCGGGGCCAGGCCAGCACCAGTGGGAACAGCCACAGCACAGCGTTATAGGGCCGCACCAGCGTTGCCGCCGCGCACAGCGCAAACAGCGCCGCCCAGGCAGCACGAGGGTGGCTGCACCCGCGCCGGATGCCTGCGGCCATGCCCAGCACGGCCAGCACCAGCGCATAGTGCAATGGTTCCTGCATGGCTGAGAACACGTACCGCACCGGGGCGTTCAGCACGGCCAGGCCGCCACCGAACAGCAGCTGGCGCTTCCAGTCCAGGCGGGTGCCCCACACAAAACAGAGCCAGCCCGCCACCACAAAAAACAGGTTGCAGTACAAAAAGGCGTTCTGTCCACGGAAGATCAGCCCCGGGATGGCATACAGGTAAAACACCGCAGGCCCCCAGGCGGCAAAACGGCCGACCTCGGCGTGAGACTCATTAAAGCCAAAATAGCCCTGCGGCGCGCCGTGGGTCACGACTGCCGAAAGCTGCTTGACGTAGTAGACCTCGTCGCTCCACGCGCTGGCGGGCAGGTAGATCTGGCCAAACGGCACGCCGTAGACGAGCCGCTCATACACCAGTAAAAATGCCAGCGCCGCCAGAGCCGTGCAGGCCAGCCTGGCCCAAAGGGGCAGGGCCTTACTTTTCATAGAACTCCAGCACTTTGGCAATGACCTTGCTCTGGTCAGCTTCGGTCAGGCCGTAATACATGGGCAGACGCACCAGACGTTCACTCTCTGCGGTGGTGTAGACGTCCTCGCCGTCAAAACGGCCGAACTTCTCGCCCGCCGGGGCCGAGTGCAGCGGAATGTAATGGAACACCGCCAAAATGTCATTCTCTTTCAAGAAGCGGATGAACTCAGTGCGTTCGGCCAGGTCCTTGCACTTCAGGTAGAACATGTGAGCGTTGTGGGTGCAGCCTTCGGGGATGTGCTGCAACTCGATCTTACCCGCATCCACCAGCGGCTGGAACGCCTCGCGGTAGCGGTGCCAGCTGGCGAGACGGTTCTCGTTGATCTCGTCGGCATGCAGCAACTGCGCCCACAGGTAGGCGGCATTCAGCTCACTGGGCAGGTAGCTGTCGCCAAAATCGACCCAGGTGTACTTGTCCACCTGGCCGCGGAAGAACTTGGCGCGGTTGGTGCCTTTTTCGCGCATGATCTCCGCGCGCTCGTTATAATCGGGGTTGTTGATGACCAGCGCGCCGCCCTCGCCCATCGAGTAGTTTTTCGTCTCGTGGAAAGAGTAGCAGCCAAAATCGCCAATGGTACCCAGTGCCTTGCCCTTGTAGCTGCTCATCACGCCCTGGGCGGCATCCTCGACCACCATCAGGTTGTGGCGGCGGGCAATGTCCATGATGGTGTCCATCTCGCAGGCGACACCGGCGTAGTGCATGGCCACAATGACCTTGGTCTTGTCTGTGATGGCGGCTTCGATCTTGGTTTCATCAATGTTCATCGTATCGGGGCGGACATCGACAAACACCAGCTTGGCTCCCGCCAGCACAGCCGCCGTGGCAGTGCTGGAGAAGGTAAAGCTGGGCAGAATGACCTCGTCCCCCGGCTGGAGACCGCATAGCAGCATAGCCATATCCAGCGCGGTGGTGCCACTGGTGGTCAGCAGCACTTTCTGGGCGTGGAAGCGTTCTTCCAGCCAGCTGTTGCACATCTTGGTAAAGGCACCGTCGCCGCAAATTTTATGCGCGTCGATGGCCTGCTTGACATATTCCAATTCGTTCCCCACGCAAGGGGGCACATTAAAAGGGATCATGGCAAAAGCCCTCTTTCCTTACAAAATTCGATACTTATTAGATAGTATAGCATATTCCGGGCATTTTCACAAGAAGCGCCTGCCCTTTTTCGTCCACTTACAGTAAAAGAGGGGGGCGCTGCCCAGGCAGCGGCCCCCCTCTTTGTGTTTTACCGATGCTGATAGATCACATAGGTGATTTCACCGCACGGCACGGTAGCCAGCTCCGCATAGTCTGGGAGCTGGCCGCCCGTGATCTTTTCCTGTTCCAGCACAATATAATCCCAGTTTTCTGTCTGCGCAAGCTGCGCCACATCGTTCAGGTTGATCTCATCCGCATTGATGGTTTGGAAAATATCAGATTCTTCCCGGCGATAAGAGCCGTAAGGCATTAAAATGCTGGCATCATACTGCCGGGCATTCATGGCCAGCGCATGGGGCATCACTGCATAGCATTCTTCCCCGTTTTGCTGGTCACGGATGATATTGCAGACCTCGTAAACCTCGTTGGGCAGTTTGTACAGGTTTTCCGCCTTGACATACGGCCAGCCCTGGCCGACTTTCGGTGCGGTCAGATTGTCCTGGCGGCTGAAGCACATCAGCCCCAGAACGGCCACGCAAAGGACCACCACTTTGGTAAGAGGCCGGCGGATGCAGTACAAAATTTCCACAAAGCAGTAGATCACGACCACGCCAAACGGAATCGTCCAGTAAAAGCGCGTCATCTGGTCAGTACTATGGCTCATGGCCATCCGCCCGAAAAGCGGGGACATCAAAAGCACAAAGCCAACTGCACATGGCACCAACATTCTGCGGTTGAAGCGCTTGTGCTGCTCGTCCTCAGAAATCAACAGATACAGGCTTGCCGCCAGAAAAGGCAGAAAGTAAAAGCCCTTCAGGGTAGCGGCATCAAAGATTCGAAAGGAACCATCAAGAAATTGTTTCAATACACTCATTTTTTCGTACCTTATCAGAGGATTTTATCCGCATAGCTTGAAAGCAGTAAGGCTACGCACGGCACAATGCAGCATCCCAGCTTCACACAGAAAAGCACGTCCCGCTCCCGAACAAGCTGCACCAAGCCGAATACACCCAGCAGGAACGGCATCATCGTAAAGGCCGAAGCCCCGGCCAGGCAGCCAGCCCACACCACCAATGCAATAGCGATCCACAGGCGGGCCTCGCTGTTTTTGCCGGGCTTTTTCTGCACGCTAAGCACCAGATATACCAGCAGCGGGCAGAGCATGTTGGGAATCACACTTTTGCCGAACCAGCTTACCAGAATAAGCCACCACTGCTGCATACCGTCGTTGCAGCTCATGACCTCATAAGCCACTTCCAAGAAAAACACCGCTGTCAGGGCTTTTTCTGTGTTATCATCAAAAAGTTCCTTAAACAGCAGATATACAGCCGCATAAGCGCCCGGGATCATAAAGATCGGCAAAAACGTGCGCATCAAAATGGCCGGATGGATGCCGACCAGTTGGGTCATGGACGCCCACAGAATTGCCCAAAGCGAAATTTTGTGATGCGGCTCGATCTGATCCAGCGGTGCCATCGGCGTACCAGTCTGCGGTTCGTAATGGTTGATCGAGTTTGTATACAGCGCCGTCGTTGCCTGGGCGCAGTAGTCGGAATCATCACCGTTTACAACCAGGCCTGTCACGGCACGGCCCACTTCTACGAACAGCACCAGCAGCACCAGCAACAAAAGCAAGGTCCCTTTTTTAGTAAAGTGCAGTTTGCCGTTGGGCAGCCAGCTGTTCCGGCGGACGGTTTTTACCCACCCATACAGGGAGAGCGCGGCGACCGGGATGGCCCAAAGCGCCGTGGCAAACGTCAGCGTTGTATTGAACACCAGGCTGCACGGCAGAACCAGGATCTGGTATGCCGCAAAGGCCGCACACAGCCCCACCAGATACACCAGCGGGGAGTGTATTGCCTTATCCGGGAAAACCAGCTTGCCCAGCCCCACAGGCACCAGCAGCATCAAGGCAAAAAACAGGATCGTTTGTAATGCAAACATGTTTTCAACTCCACAATTGCGTAGATTTTACGATTTGACCAAAACTCATTTAGAGTATACATGGAAATATTCTCGGGTGCAAGTCATTTCTGCCTGCCGCCTTACTTTTTCACGCGGGTGGTGTTGTAGGCGCGTAGGAGCAGGACGGCGTACCACAGCAGGGTGATGCTGAACACAATGAACGCAAACGATGCCGCCGTTGCCATCCCGGCGAAAAAGTGCGCGATGCAGTACACAGCCAGCGGCACGGCGGCGGCCAGCGGCATTTTGGCATTTTTGCCGTCGGTATAACCGGCAATTTTCACCATCTGCGCCACGGTGGCCCACAAAAGCCACAGGGCCGCAGCGCGCAGCAGCGGGGCCAGCCAGGCGGGGCCGGTGAGCGTACCGCAGAGCACCAGCTCCAGCACCAGCTGTACGGTGCCGCAAGCCAGCACGGGCAGTGCGCGGCGGCCCAACAGCAGATAGCCGACCAGCGCCAGCACAGTCAGCGAGACTTCCTGCAAGGCGACGGCATCGGGCATAGCCAGCATGGCGCGCCCGGCAGACGCCACCCCGACCAAAAGGTATGCCAGGGCAGGACGATTGCGTTTATCCATAGGTTTAAAGCCTCCGATTTGCAACATTTTTTATCGTTCTATCATACCATGAACCGCAAGGGCTTGCAAGCACGGGCCGCGCGGCGTATAATAAATTCTATTCTGCCGTGTGTGCGATGAAAAGCGGCAGAAATGTATGGAGAGGAAGTTGTGCAATATGGAATTTTCCCATCGACTGGACCTGTTTGGGCCCGAGATCTTTGCCGCGCTGAACGATAAAAAAGTTGCGCTGGAAGCCACGGGCCGTCGCCTGTTCAATTTAAGCGTCGGCACACCGGATTTTGCCCCGGCCGACCACATCAAGCAAGCGCTGATCGACGCCGCCAAGGACAACGATAACTGGAAGTACAGCCTGCGGGACCTGCCCGAGCTGTTGGACGCCGTCTGCGCCTACTACAAGCGCCGCTTTGACGTGGACAGCATCACGCCCGACAAGGTGATGAGCTTTGCCGGTTCGCAGGACGGCATCGGCCATCTGGGCCTGGCGCTGTGCAACGACGGTGACGTTGTGCTGCTGCCCGACCCCTGCTACCCGGTGTTTATGACCGGCAGCAAGCTGGGCGGTGCCGAGCCGTGGTACTATAAGTTGACGAAGGAAAACCACTTCTTGCCCGATGTGACCGCCATTCCCGAGGAGGTGGCCCGCAAGGCAAAGTTTATGCTGGTCAGCCTGCCCGCCAACCCGGTAGGCAGCATCGGCACGCCGGAGCTGTATGCCCAGTTGGTGGATTTTTGCCGAAAGTACGATATTTTACTGGTGCACGACAACGCTTACAGCGATATTATTTTTGACGGTGCCCACGGCGGCAGCATCTTCAACACCCCGGGGGCCGAGGATTGCGCGGTGGAGTTTTTCTCGCTGAGCAAGAGCTTCAACGTGACGGGCGCGCGCATCAGTTTTTTGGTAGGGCGGCCTGATGTCATCGCCGCCTGCAAAAAACTGCGCACCCAAATTGATTTTGGCATGTTCCTGCCGGTGCAGAAGGCCGCCATCGCGGCGCTGACCGGCCCGCTGGATAGCGTAAAACGCCAGTGCGGCGAGTATCAGGCCCGGCGCGACGCACTGTGCGGCGGGCTGCGCAGCATCGGCTGGGATGTGCCCAACAGCCACGGCAGCATGTTTGTGTGGGCCCCGCTGCCCACCGGCTACACTGACAGCATGGCCTTTTGTCTGGAACTGATCGAGAAAGCCGGAGTCATCTGCACGCCGGGCTTCAGCTTCGGCCCCAGCGGCGAGGGCTACGTCCGTTTTGCCCTGACCCTGCCGGTGGACCGCATTGAAAAAGCCGTGAAGGCGATTGCGGACAGCGGGATGATCCATTAAAAAAAGCCTCCTTAACCCTTAAGGGCGCACAGTGTGCGCCCGCGGGCCGATGCAAGCATCGGTTCCTACCGTTTATCGCAGCATGTTTTCCCCCATTATTTTACGCTACCACAGACAAAAGTCCCCTGCCCGATTTCCTGGGCAGGGGACTTATTTTATTCAATCTGTGCAGTTATGGAGCGCGGTGGCTTACTGCTCACCTTCGGCAGTCTCAGCGGCTGCTTCGGCAGCTTCGCGGGCCTGGGGGCCGTTCTCACGCACGGCGGCGCGCAGAGCCTTCTGGATAGCCGGGGTGATCTCGACACGCTGCAACAAAGAAGCCAGCAATTCAGGGAACTGCTTGGCGGGCAACTGCTCGGCGATCACAGCAGCGAGGTATTCAGCATGAGACATGGCAGGCTCAAAGGTTCGGGCATACGTTTTGCCGCTGCGCACAAAGCCCACCTCCTGCAAAACGCCCTTAGCCATCAGGCTGTTGAGCATCGAGAAGATCGAGCGTTCTTTCCATTTGCGATCCTCGCAGGTCTTAATGACCTCAGTCTGGGCCATCGGATGGTCGGCCTGCCAGAAAATTTCCATAATCTGCTGTTCACTTTTTGTCAGGTGCACGAGTAACTCTCCCTTACTGCATAGTAATAATTGTATCCTTATGATATAGGCAAATAAATCAATTGTCAATACTTTAACGGTAAATTTTCCTAAACTTCCACAGTTATTTTTAACATAGTAGTTTTATGAGGATCCCGCCACGGTTTTGCCACACAATTTCGTGCTTTTCACGGCTCCACGTCCGATTCATGGTGTGTGGCAATTTTGTGGCAAACTTTGCCACATTGGACACAAACCACACTGACGCAGAGTTTCGTAGGCTTTGTTTCGTTATATTTCATCACTTTGCCGGTTTTCCCGCCTTTTTGTAATATGGACTATTTGCTCATTTTCTCCAGGTGTTCATCAGGCGGGCAAGGGCGCGTTTTTCCAAACGGGAAACATAACTGCGGCTGATGCCCAACCGCTCGGCAGTCTGCTGCTGGGTGGCCGGGCGCTCCCCGTCCAGGCCGTAGCGCAGGCGCAGCAGGGTCTGCTCCCGCACAGGCAGTGTTTCCACCAGGCGGCGCAGGCGGGCAGCATCGGCACGCCGCTCGCAGTCGTCCTCCATGACCGTGTCATCGGGCAGGGTATCGGCCAGCGTCAGCTGCCCGCCGCCTGCTTCCAGCGGTTCTTGCAGCGAAACCGTTATCCCCTCGCGTCGGATCCTGCGCAGCTCCATCCGCAGTTCATTCTCGATACAGCGGCTTGCGTAACTGGCAAATTTACTGGCGCGGGCGGGGTCAAAGGTGTCCACCGCTTTGATCAGGCCGATCGTGCCAATGGAGATCAGGTCGTCCTGATTAGATGTTGCAGCGTAGTATTTTTTGGTGACATGCGCCACCAGCCGCAGATTGTGCCGCACCAGCTGGTCCCGCGCATCCCGCCCGGCTGTGCCGCCTGCCCGCAGCGCCGCAAAGGCTGCGCGCTCGGCCGCAGGCGAAAGCGGCCGCGGAAAGCTCCCGCTTTCGAGATGCAGCGCCAAATATAAGATCTGCCCAGCCGCCGCCTGCAAAAACACCCCCAAAAATCCCCACATAGCAACACCCCCTGCCCTTTTGTATGCGGGCGGGGGGCGTTTTTATGCAGGCTGGCGGCACGGGGACTGGAAAGTTGCCGCGATAACTGCTATAATAAGGGCAATGAACAGGGACCGGGCCAACAGAATGGACACTGCGTTTGTCCACATTGCAAGGATGTCACGCCGGAATGTTTGGAGCAGCAGTCACTTTTGAACGATCCGGCGTTGAAATCGAAAGGGGTTAAAATGCTGGAAGAATTGAAGCAGCAGGTTTATAAAGCCAATATGGAGCTGCCCCGCCGGGGGCTTGTGACCTACACCTGGGGCAATGTTTCGGGCATTGACCGCGCAAAAGGGCTGTTCGTTATCAAGCCGTCCGGTGTAGAATATGACGCATTGACGCCAGATATGCTGGTAGTCATGGATTTGAACGGCAACCGGGTCGAGGGCGATCTGAACCCCAGCAGCGACACCAAAACTCACCTGGAGCTGTATAACGCATTTCCCTCACTGGGCGGCATTGTGCACACGCATTCCACCCACGCGGTGGCCTTTGCCCAGGCGCAGCGCGATCTGCCCGCCTTTGGCACGACCCATGCCGATTACTTTTACGGCCCCGTCCCCTGTACGCGGGAGCTGACGCCCGCCGAAATCGACGAGGACTACGAGAAGAACACCGGCAAGGTCATTGTTGAAACGTTTGCAGAGCGCGGCATCGACCCGGTGTATGTGCCCGGTGTGCTCTGTGCCAGCCACGGCCCCTTTACCTGGGGCAAGGACGCTGCCCAGGCCGTCTACCACGCCGCCGTGCTGGAAGAAGTGGCCAAAATGGCGATTTTGACCCTGACCATCGCCCCCAATGCCCAGCCTGCCCCGCAGCATGTTTTGGACAAGCATTTTATGAGAAAACACGGACCCAACGCTTATTACGGCCAGAAATAGGGAGGTTTGTCTTATGAAATTTTACATTGATACCGCCAATGTGGATGAGATCCGCAAGGCCAACGACATGGGCATTATCGCCGGTGTCACCACCAACCCAAGCCTGATTGCCAAAGAGGGCCGCGACTACGCCGAAACGCTG
The DNA here is from genome assembly GCA_004554775.1 of Subdoligranulum variabile. Lineage (GTDB taxonomy): Bacteria > Bacillota > Clostridia > Oscillospirales > Ruminococcaceae > Gemmiger > Gemmiger variabilis_B. Next base: position 10,405 of record SFKI01000020.1, on the reverse strand, counting down.
AAAGAGATCGCCAGCATCGTGGACGGCCCCATCTCCGGTGAGGTCAAGGCGACCACCACCGACGCCGAGGGCATGATCAACGAGGGCCGCGCCATCTATGCGCTGGATCCCGCGCATATGGTAGTGAAAATCCCCATGACCGCCGAGGGGTTAAAGGCCATCAAGGTGCTGTCCGCCGAGGGCATCCCCACCAACTGCACGCTGATTTTCAGCGCCAATCAGGCGCTGCTGGCCGCCCGCGCAGGTGCAGCCTACGTCAGCCCGTTTTTGGGGCGGCTGGATGATATCGGCCAGCCGGGCATTGATTTGATCGAGACCATCCACGATATGTTCTTAAACTACCCCGACATTGAAACGCAGATCATCGCCGCCAGCGTGCGCAATCCCATCCACGTGACCGACTGCGCGCTCGCCGGGGCCGATATTGCCACGGTACCGTATAAGGTAATTGAGCAGATGCTGCATCACCCGCTGACCGACGCGGGCATCGAAAAGTTCAAGGCCGACTACACCAAGGTGTTCGGCGACCAGTAAAGTGCATTGCTCAGCAAATCGAAAACCCGGGAGGAGCATGGTATGACTATAAAATGTGCCGCAAGGGGCTTGTACTGACCTGCAAAGAGCGCTTGATTCCGTACTATGCAAAATTTGGCTTTCAAGATAAAGACGTGTCGGACAAATCCACACACGGAAATGTTGTGTGGCATCAGATGCGGCTGACTTTTTGATAAATTTCAGTTTGTAAGGCAAAGAGGCCTCCCTCAAGGGGGAGCCTCTTTTGCTTTATAGCTTCCAGTTTACCGCGTCCATCATGCGGGCAGCAGCACGGCGGCGGTACAGGTGTCGCCCTGCATCGTCAGGTGCAGCGTGTGGGTAGCGTCAAGCTGCGTTGTATATACAGTCTGGTCACTTTCATTAAAAGAATAAGAATACAATTCGTATATATCATAAATATCACGGTCTACAAACCAACCGTCCTGCACTAAGCGGCGGGTGATGGCTACCCGCAGGGCTGCTTTTTCCTCACCGCTGTATGAGGTGGCCCCGCAGGCGGTTAGTACGCCGGTGTCCAGCATCGGGTCTATCCCCTGCTCCCAGCGGGTCACGGTGGTGTCGGCAATGCGGCGGTCAGGGTCGGCGCAGCCCAATGCCACAAAGCTGACGGCCAGCACCACGACCCCGATGCGCGCCGCCGGGATGGGCCGGAACACCCGCACAAGCAGCAGCACGCCCCACACCAGCAGCACGGTCAGAAACCACCCGGCCGCGACCCGGCGCGGCGTAAGGCCGAACAACCGGATATACACCGCCAGCTTGGCCCCGGCCAGCAGCGCAAACGCTATGCCAAAGCCGCAGAACAACGCTGCCAGCGGTTTGGGCAGCGGGCGCTTTGCCAGAAAATGCACCCCCGCCAGCACGGCGAGGTCCAGCAGCTGGATACGCAGCAGTTCCCAGAAGCCATCCACTGCAAAAGCCGAAGCCTGCGGCGCAGTCAGGCCCGGGCCGTCCAGTGCGGCTGTCCACTCGGTCAGCTGCAAGGCGAAAAACAGACCGTACAGCGCAGATAGTGCCCCTGTCACGATGCAGCAGGTCAGCTGCGGCAGGCGGCGCAGTGGGGCCAGCACCTTGTAAAATGCAAGCGCATCGCAGGGCGGTGCCCCCCGCCGGGCCGCACCGCTGACCAGCCCAAACAGCCACGCCCCCACGGGCAGCGAGAGCACGAAATAGAACGCAAATTCCATCAGCCGGTCGGTGAGCAGGTCCTTCCACAGGGCCGCAAGGCGGGTGCCCGGCGCGGCAAAGTGGGCGTCGGCCGCGGCCAACTGCCCGGCAGCGATGCTGCACAGTGCCACCGTAAGCATCAGCGTGCCAAGCGTCGCCAGCCACTTTCTAGCCCCGATGCGCCGCCCGGCCAAGCTGCAGGCCGCGGCAAAAACCGTACGCAGCCGCGCAAAAAAGCTGCCAAACGGCAGGGTGAAGCACCCGGCCAGGGCGTCCAGCGGGGCAAGCACCCCGGTACAGCCCTGCGCCAGCATACCGCAGCGTGCCAATACAAACCAGACAGCCAACAGATGCCAGACAAGCTCCTGCATCATGCTAAGGAACCAGAAATGCCCCTGCACGGCCAGCGAGGCAGACAACACCAGCCAGCATGCCGCCCAAAGGGGCGTTTCTTTGGCGGCGGGGCGGCTGCACGCCCGGGCGGCGGCTTCGACAGCAGCAAGGAACAGCAACGCGAATAAAACCATAGCCCCGCCGCGTGGGCACAGCCCGGGCTCGGTCAGCATGCCCGACCAGCCAAACAGGATGCAGCGGGTGTAAAAGTAGGCCAGCGGATAGCTTACCAGTGCCGCAAACGGCCAGAAATGTTGATTTTTGGGTACACTTGAACAAAGGGGACGCAGTGCGCCCTCTTGGAAGAGGTGTTTCATGTGTTGGCTCCTTTTTGTTAGGCTCCCCTTGAGGGGGAGCTGGCAACGTCAGCTGACTGAGGGGTGGCTGGATGGCCAGATCGTGTCTGAGCTCCACCCCTCACCCTCTATGCGGGAGTTCCCCCTCAAGGGGAGCCTTTTGTTTCTTCCTCCACATACTCCAGCAGATCGGCGGGCTGGCAGTCCAGGGCTTTGCACAGGGCTTCCAGCGTGGAGAAGCGCACCGCTTTGGCTTTGTTGTTTTTCAGGATGGAGAGATTCGCGGGGGTGATGCCGATTTCCTCGGCCAGTTCCCCGGCACCTTTGTGGCGGCGGGCCATCATCACATCCAGGTTGACGACTATGGGCATGATGCGTCCCCCCTTAAATTGTATAGTCCAGTTCGTTTTTCATGCGTACGGCCTGGGCGAAGGCATTTTTGAGCACCCGCACCAGCAGCGCCATAAACCCGGCGGCTGCGGCCAGCACTGCAAAGGGGCGGTAGCAGATGAACACCGCCGCCAGGCACAGCACCGCCGCCCCGGCACAGCACCAGCTGATGCGCCGCAGTGCGGTGACGTTTTCCGGCACAAAGACCTCGCCTTTCTCGATACGGCGCAAAAATTTGTACAGACTGATAAGCATGCCAATGGCCAGCGCCGCACAGGCATAGCCCAACACCAGCAGCATGGTGGTCAGCTGCGCACTGGCGTGCAGGTGCGCGGCAGTAACAAACCACGCCGTCACCCACGGTCCGCCCACGGCCATTGCCACGCAGCCGATCAGCGCCGCCACCACCACGCACCGCGTCAGCACAATGCTTTTTTCGTCGTCCCAAAATTTCATGGCTCTGTCTCCTTTTGTGCTTTGGTATAGGGGCAGTATAACATAGTGCTTATCGTTTTGCAAGTGTTTTTTATCGTTTTTCGATAATTTTATTTTGTTGCACAGAAAAAGCAGATGCGTTGGCATCTGCTTTTTGGTTTTCTTATCAAAAGCGCACGCGCTCTTTTTTTACTTCGTCTACGGTGGTGGCGTAGCGGCTCATTTCGGCCAGCTCGGTATTTTTGCGTATTTTTTCCAGCACTTCGGCACTGCTGCGGGTAAAGCAGCCCGTCTGCAAAATCTGGATGGTAAGCAGCTGGCAGGACGAGACAGACAGCATACTCAACGCACTGGGGTCGCCGTACGTACCCAGGCACAGCACACAGTCGGCAAACTGGCAGGCCAAGGATTTTTTTTCACCCGTAATCAAAATCGTCATAGCGCCGACCTCGTGCGCGAGCATCAGCGCATCGACGATCGGCTTGACCGAGCCGCAGTTGGAGATGCCCAGTACCACATCGCCGGGGCCTGCCATCGAGACAGTACGCCGCATCAACAGCTCATCAAACAGCGGTGTACTATCAACATTCAGGTTCATAAAGGTGTTGGCGGCAGCCATCGCAATGCCTGCCGACGTACCAATGCCGCACAGCAGCAGCCGCTTGGCACCGCTGATCGCAGCAATGGCCCGCTCCAGTTCCCCATTGTCCAGCGACTGGATGCACTTTTGGATGCTGGAATTGGTAAACTCACAGATATTCTTTTTCAGCTCCGCCGCCGAAGTCATGCTGTCCATCTCGGGGCTGCCTACCGTGGTCAGAAAGCCCACCTGACGGGTCATCAGCTTAAACTCGGCATAGCCGGTGTAGCCAAGCTCCTGGCAGAACCGCACCACCGAGGCCACACTGACCCCCACATCGCTGGCAAGCTGTTTTACGCTTTGGGTCAGCGGTTCGGTTGGTTCCAGGCTCAGCAGATAGTCAGCCAGTTTTTGCTCGGACCCGCGCATATCGTTGTAATGCAGCTTGATCCGCGTAATATATTCCGGGGTCTGTGCAATTTCGGGCATCGTTCAGGCCGCCTTTCTCTAAATTATTTTTATTGTATCATACTGCCGTCAAAAAAGCAAAACAATTGCAGAAAAAGGGCAGGAGCCTCTCCCGCAGCCGCCTGGGGCCGCGCGCTCTCCTGCCCTTTTCCTTCACGAGAAGAATCTATGCACTATTTTAAAGGGGATATCACTGATCCAGCAGGTCGTAAATGCCGCGGATGGCGTCGTTCTGCTCGCCTACCCAAGTGGTGAACTCATCCTCGTTCATGGGGGCCAGGGTCACACCGGCGGTGGCAGCAGCAGCCTGCAAGTCGGCATCTCCCATGGCGGCTTTGAGGGCATCGCACATCAGTTTCTTGGCGTTCTCGTCCATATCCTGTGCGCAGATAAAGCCGCGGCTGGAGGAGCAGGAGATATCCAGCCCCAGGTCACCGGTGCACTGCAAGTCAGGCAGGAAATCGCTGCGCTTGGTATCCACAACACCCAGGCCGGTAACGGCATTGCTCTCGATGGGCTCGGTCGCTTCGCTGACGTTGCAAACCAGAACATCGACCTGACCGCCCTGCACAGCGGCCATGCCGCCTGCGGTGTTCTCAAAGTGGACATGCTGGAACTGCACACCGGTGGCTTTTTCCAGCTGGGCCACGCAGACGGCGTCGTCGGTACGGGCACCGGCGTCGGCCACGGTAACGGTGTTGGTCTTGGCGTACTCGATCAGGCTTTCGAGGTCGTTGAAGCGGGTCTCGCCGGGTTTGGCAACGATGGCGTTGATATCCGAGGTGAACATTTCCAGGAACTGGAAGTTGGTGTTGTCTAGGCCGGTGGTGTTGGTCGGATCCAGATAGCCGGTGATCATGTTGGGGAAGTTGGCGTAAGAGATGTAAGAGCCATCTTTGGGGGCCTGGTTATCAATGTAGCTCCAGCCGACCCAGCAGGCACTGCCGCCCATGTTCTGCACTTCCACGGGTACGCCCAGGGACTTCTCGAGGTACGGGGCAAACAGACGGCAGTTCTGGTCCATGGCGCCGCCCGCGTCAGAGGGGCAGAGCAGGATCACTTTCTTGGCGGGGTATGCCTCGGTCGCGGATGCCTCGGTAGAGGCAGCGGCCGTAGAGGAAGCAGTGGAAGATGCGGTAGAAACGGCAGTGGAACCACAACCGACCATGGACAGAACAAGGCCAGCGGTCAAAGCAGCTGTAAGGATTCGTTTCATAGGTATTTCTCCTTCTTTTTATAATTTATAATAAGTAAGTGTCAGGTGTTTTCTGCTGCCTTCTTCTTTTTCTTCTGCAAAATGGGCGAGAGCAAGGTCACAACAATCAGCAGCATAAAGAACAGGCACAGCGGACGAGTAAAGTAGAACACGAAGATATTGCCCTTGCACATCTGGATAGAGGTCAGCATGTTGCGTTCGGCCATGGGGCCTAGGATCAAGGCCAACACCGCCGGGGCAGCGGGGAAATCAAACTTTTTCATCAGGTAACCGATGGCACCAAAGACAAGCATTACGTACACATCGAATACATTATTGCGGATGGCGTAGGAGCCGATGACCGACAGGGACAGGATGACCGGGATCAGGATACCGCTGGGCAGGGCGGCAAAGCGCACCGCATAGCGGGACAGCAGCCAGCCAAAGACGCCCATCAGCAGGTTGGCGGCAATGAAGCCAATCAGGATGGAGTAGGTCATGTCAGCATATTTGCCGAAGAGGTTGGTGCCGGAAGCGAAGCCCTGCACAGTCAGCGCGCCGAGGAAAACCGCAGCGGCTGCACTGCCAGGGATGCCCAGCGTCAATGCGGGAATCAGGGCACCGCCACAGACAGCGTTGTTGCCCGCCTCACTGCCGGCGATGCCTTCCAGGCTGCCGTTGCCGAAAAGTTCCTTATGCTTGGAGCCGTTCTTGGCGCTGTTGTAGCCGACCCAGGAGCCAATATCACCGCCAGCGCCCGGCAGAATGCCGATGCCGACGCCGAGGACAGAGGCCTTGATAATGGTGGGCAGCAGTTCTTTCAGTTCGCTCCAGGTGGGCCAGAAACGGCCTTTCATCTTGCTGACAGCTGCGATCTGCGCTTTCAGGTCTGCTTCGCGTTCTTTTTCGGCTTCGCGGTCACCCGTTTTTCGGCCAGCGTAAGCACCTGCGGTAGAGAGAACAGGCCGATCATGGCGGGCACCATCTGGATGCCGCCGGACAGGTTCAGACTGCCAAAGCTGTAACGGGCATAGGGGAAGATGTTCATGCCGACCATGCCCACGATCAGGCCGAAGCCAGCGGAGACAAGGCCTTTAAAAAGGTTCTTGCCGGAAAGACCGCCCACGATGGTCAGGCCAAAGACAGCGATGAGGAAGTATTCCGGTGCGCTGAACCACAGCGCCACCTTGACCAGCTGCGGGGCCACCAGTAGCAGAATAACGCCGCTGATAAAACCACCGATCATCGAAGCTGTGGTGGAGGTGCCCAGTGCTTGCAGGCCCTTGCCTTTCTGGGTCAGCACGTAACCGTCAATGGCCGTTGCAGCCGAAGCCGGTGTGCCGGGGGTATGGATCAGGATTGCCGAGAAACTGCCGCCATACACAGCCGAGCAGTAGACGGCTGCTAGCATGACCATGGCAGGCACGGTGTCCATGCTGTAGGTAATGGGGATCAGCAGCGACATGCCCATCGTGGCACTCAGGCCGGGCAGTGCGCCGACAACCAGGCCGCCAAAGGTGCCCAGCACCAGGGCGATCAACGTCTGTACGGTAAAAAGTTGTGCGATAACAACTTGCATCGTTCTGCCCCCTTTCTTACATCAGGATGCCGCGTGGCATCGGGACGCTGAGCTGGATGGTGAACAGCCAGTAGAGGAACGCAAGCAGAATCACATTGACCAGCGCAATGACCTTGACGGAACGGATGCCCATGTAGGTCATCGCAATGATAACAACTGCCAGCGTAGTGACGTAAAAGCCAATGTATTGCAGCCCCAGTGCGTAGGCCACAGCCAGCACGAAGATGACCAGCGGGCTGCCCAGTTTTGAGAAATCCACGGCCTCGGTGTGGGGTTCCCGGCCGCCTTTATTCCGCCGGACAGCATCGATCAGAAGTGCCAGCCCACAAAGGAACAGGAAAATCGAGGCCATGCGCGGAAAGATGGGGGCGTTTCCCGGCATGGGGATGCTGAACAGGAACGCTGCCAGCGCAAAGCCCATGATCACGACAGAGACGATCACGCTCTGGTGATAGGATCGCTTATCCGGTTTCATATTGTTTCTCCTTTATATAGCAGGGTCAGACCGGGTCCGGCTCCTCGCGCAGATTCAGGGCTGCGTAGGTGGCGCGGAAGTCATCGTTGAAAGTGGTAATGCCCTCGTTCAGCACACGCTCCAGCATGTGGTCCTCGTGTGCCTCGCGGGCCATAGCCAGTTTGTAAGTTTCTTCCACTTTGTCTTTCGGGATGCAGACAACGGCGTCGTTATCGGCAAAGATCAGGTCGCCGGGGTTGACCAGCACGCCGCCGATGACAATGGGCACATTGATCTGCCCGCCGGTCACTTTGGTGCTGCGCTTGATGCTGATGCCGCGGGACCACACGGGGAACCCGACCTTTTTCATCATCATGGTATCGCGCACGCAGCCGTCAATGATCAGGCCCGCAGCGCCCTGGTGCTGGGAAGAGGTGCTCATGATACCGCCGAACATACCGCCGGACTCCTGGAAGCCGTCGCAGGTGACGACCAGAATGTCGCCGGGTTTGATCATCGAGATCGCTTTGTGGATGATCAGGTTGTCACCGGCGCGGGCACGGACGGTCAGGGCGGCACCAACGGCACGGGCACCCGGCCACACAGGGCGGAAATCGTGGTTGAAAGCACCGCTGACTTCCATACATTCGTTGATCGAAGCGCTCTCTTCAATTTTGGAGTACTTCTCGATCCATTCGGCAGAGACCTTATCATAGGTCTTTACAACATCATACATCTTTTTCTCCTTTTGTCCAGTGGCAAGCATCCGGCCAAGGTGCTTGTCCTGTGCATTTGTAATATTTTTCGTTCGTCAAGCGCTTGTTTGTAACTGTTTACATAATACATCCACTTTCCACCGATGTCAATTAGAGAACTCGCCAAGTTTTTGAAACAAGTTTTGTGCAATACGTTGCATTTTTGTAACTCGTTACAACTTTGTAATCCTTTTGTTCTGCGGAAAAAGACAATACGGGAGCTTCCGTTTCCGAAAGCTCCCGTAATTTTTGTAACTTGTTTCAGTTTACCCGGCGGGCCTGCCGTTTTGCACGGCGCTCCATCACGGTCTCCCAGCTTGAGGACATTTTGTCGGCCAGGCAGACGAGGTAAGCCTCGCGGCAGCGGGGCAGCTGGGTGATGGTCAGCGGCCACATGTGGGTCTGGATGATGTTGCGCTCTTTTTCGTTGAGCTTGAACACAGCATCGGCGTTATAGCGTGCAATCAGAGGGTGCTTGAAGCCGTGCCAATGGGTGATGTCGGTGCAGTTGTGCCAGTCGTATAAGTAAAAATCGTGCAGAAACGCGCCGCGCACCAGGCTGACCTCGTCGGCGTGGCAATGCCAGTGCAGGTTGAGCCAGTAGGCAATGCGCGTCACCCGCAGGCAATGCTCGTAGGTGGTGACGGTGCCGTGCTGGATGAAATGCTGCATCTCCAGCGCAGTAGGGTCATCGGCAAATCCGCGCAAGATCTCGCACATCCGCGCTTCCTGCGCAGGGGTAAGCTGGCAAACCATCCGCAGCGCTCCTTTCCAGGTAGGTTGGCTTTATTATACCGCAACACGCAAAATCCGGCAATGGGGCGGGGAAAATTTCACAAAGCCGTTGTTTTCTCCATTGTTGCAAGGTGTCGCCCAAATACAGACCACTTCATTATTCCTCATTTTCACGCGCCACAGGGATATAGACCATTTTCAGCGGAATTTTTTTCTTATACTTTTCACTTAGTGCTTCGTGGTATTTCAAAATCAAATCTACCAGCTCTGTCCCATTAATACCACGAATAATCGGCGTACTTTGCAAATAATCCTGCGCATTCTTTGTATAATTAGATAGTGTTACAAACAGGCCATAATCTCCTTCACGCATAGCACCTTTCAGTGACTGGATCGTTTGCTCGTTGATGTCGCCATCTTTGCTTTTCACTTGTACCAAAATTCGCGGCGGCAGCTCATCTTTATAGGCCACGATATCAATACCATGGTCTCCGCCGTGCTTTGAAACCGTCGTTCTATATCCCATCGCTTGCAGTAAATCTGCCACGAAATTTTCCAGCTCATACCCCTTAAAATTTTTGCTCAACTCTTTGAGAATAAAATCTTTTGTCGCCTCAATAATATCATCGGCCGTTGCTGCTACCGTTTCGTCCTCTTCTGTCTCCGCTATAGTCTTTTCAAAACCTTTATCCAGTGCTGTAATAAATTCATCCGCATAATTTTTGACCGCAAAGAAAGACATAACAGAGCCAATTTCGTATAAAGCCCCCTGTGAAAACGCAGTCCGTGGAAGGTGCTTTATCCATTTAACTTTTCGCTGCTGCACATACTCTAACGCTGTTGGCTCATAGATGTAATCACTTTCTACAATGCCAATGTTAATTTTTCGGTCACTCTTAGATGGGAAAACCACATAGTCACCCACCTGCATCTCGTACATAAAGCGATACAACATCCCCGAACTGGTTGGAATTGCGCCTTTCTTTGCATTTGGATAAACTTCGATGTATTTGTCTTTAAATGCTGCTCGCGTTGCTTCTATCTTTGAGAGATTCCCAATCGGTTTCCACCCTATCGCAATTCTATTATCAACTAAAAATAGATGGTCATCTTTGGTGTGGATACCCCAGACTCTTTTTTCTTCATTTTCCATCAAGTTATTTCTTCTCCAGCAAGCATACCGTCTCCACATGGCTCGTCTGGATATGCAGAATGTCTTTGCTATTTTCCCGTTTAAGGGAACAAGTCCACAGCCTTTTTAGTGTTTGAGCCGTTTACGGGAATATACCAATAAAACTGGAAGTTTCACTTCTCATTATCAAGTTCTAATAACAATTTTACACCTAATACAGTAGCTGGGACTCTATAATTCGGGGCGAGATTTGAAAGCACAACAACAGCTG
>SFKI01000019.1 GCA_004554775.1 Subdoligranulum variabile | reverse complement strand
AGGCCACCATCCAAAACCTCGGATGTTGGCGCGTCTCTCTCCGTCTGCACGAACGCGCATCCCCCTGCACAGGAGCCATTATCTTTTAACCCACCGATTATAGCACACCGTCCGCCGCAAAACATGAAAGAATGGTGAACAACCTGTAAAAAATGCCTGCCCTGCGGGAGTACATCCACACAGGGCAGGCATTTATATGGAAAAGAAAATGGTAGGCTTAGTGGTGCTTTTTACGCAGCCAGCCCGCCGCGCCAAAGCCAACCGCGCCGACGGCCAGCAGGGCCAGCAGCCCTTCCATCGGGAACGCGTCGCTCGTCTGGGGGATAGCGGCGTTCTTTACGGTCGCGGTCTTGGTGGCAGCCGCAGCCGGGGCAGGGGAGGGCGTGGGCGTAGCGACCGGCGCAGAAACAACGGTGGTCACGCGGTCCCACTTGGCGTACAGGATGATGTCGCTGGTAACAGCGCTGTCAAAGTTGAAGCGGTACTTGCAGCCCTTCTCGGTATACCAGCCGCCGAACACCCAGCCGTCCTCTTTGGGGGCGGTCGGCTCGCTGGCCTTGTTGCCGCTTACAAAGGTCTGGCTGGAAATATTGGCACCGCCATGCCCGCACAGGTCAAAGCTGACCGTTACCAGCTTGTTCCACTGGGCGGTGAGGGTAATATCGTGGTCAACGGTCACAGTATCGCCCGCAACGTACTGGTTGCCGGCTGCATCCTGCCAACCGGCAATATGAATAAAAAATAGAGGAGTGCCTAATGCACTCCTCTATTTTGCTTTTTGTGGTTTTTATGGAAGGTCTTGAGGTGGGGGTGGGCGTGCCACCCGGCCACCCCTCACCCGCTGCGCGGGAGCGCACCCCTTCTGGCACTTCGTGCCACCTCCCCCGTGCCGGGGGAGTCTGTCCTCAAGGGGAGCCTTTTAACTATTACCGCTTATGGTACATGCGGTCTTCTTCCTCGTAGCGGGGGTTGCTGGTCAGGTTCAGGCCCAGCTTTTTCAGCGTGTCGATGTCTACGCCGGAGAGGATGACCGTGGTGTGGATATCACACCCGCGCAGCTTGGGCAGCTCGTGCATGGCCGCCGCGGCGATGGGGTTCTCGTAGGCCGAGCTGGACAGCGCGATCAAGATCTCGTCGGTGTGCAGGCGGGGGTTTTTGCTGCCCAGGTAGGTGGTTTTCAGCTGCTGGATCGGCTCGATGGCCTTGGACGACACAAGGTCGATCTCCTGGTCGATGCCCGCCAGCCGCTTGAGCGCGTTGAGCAGTGCCGAGGACGCTGCGCCCAGCAGCGGGCCGGTCTTGCCGGTGACGATGGTGCCATCGGCCAACTCAATGGCAGCCGCCGGGGCACCATCAATGGCCGCAGAGCAGGCCGCCGCCTTTTTCTCGACCTCGCGCTCGCCGGGGGCGATGCCTGCCTGGTTCATCAGCAGTTCCAGCTTGAAGCGGTCCTGCTTGACCACGCCGCTGACCTTTTGGTCGCACATACATTTATAATAGCGGCGCACGATCTCTTTCAGCGAGGCTTCGCGGCAGACTTCGTCGTCGATGATGCAGTTGCCCGCCATGTTGACGCCCATATCCGTGGGCGAACGGTAGGGGCTTTTGCCCGCGATCAGCTCAAACATGGCGTTGACGACCGGGAAGATCTCGATATCGCGGTTATAGTTGACCGTAGTCTCGCCGTAGGCTTCGAGGTGGAACGGGTCGATCATGTTGACGTCGTTCAGGTCGGCGGTCGCAGCCTCGTACGCGAGGTTGACCGGGTGCTTCAGCGGCAGGTTCCAGATGGGGAACGTCTCAAACTTGGCGTAACCGGCCCGCACGCCGCGCTTGTACTCGTGGTACAGCTGGGACAGGCAGACCGCCATCTTGCCGGAGCCGGGGCCGGGCGCGGTGATAACCACCAGCGGGCGCTCAGTCTCGATGTAATCGTTTTTGCCGTAGCCGTCGTCGCTGACGATGTGGGCTACATCGTTGGGGTAGCCCGCAATTTTATAGTGGCGGAAGGTGCGGATGCCCAGGCTGTTGAGCTTGGCCTCGAAGTTTTCTACATCGGGGTGGGCGGTGTACATCGTCACGCAGACGCTGCCCACAAACAGCCCCATGCCCTGGAATGCGTCGATCAGGCGCAGCACATCCATATCGTAGGTGATGCCGTAGTCACCGCGGACTTTGTTGTTGACGATATCCTCGGCGCTGATGACGACGACGATCTCGGCCTGGTCTTTCAATTGCAGCAGCATTTGCAGCTTGGAATCCGGCTGGAAGCCCGGCAGCACGCGGGAAGCGTGGTAGTCATCGAACAGCTTGCCGCCAAACTCCAGATACAGCTTGTTGTCAAACTGGGCGATACGCTCCCGGATATGCGCCGACTGCATGGTAAGGTATTTGTTATTGTCAAAGCCTAGTTTCATTGGTGATTCCTTTCCCTATCTACAACCCAATACGCCCCTTGGCAGGGCACACCATGATAGTAGTATAGCATAACTTCGGCCCCCGTTCAATGCGGGGGGCGGATTTTTTTGTGCGCAGCGGGTTTATAAATGCCTGCCCTGTGTGGATGTACTCCCGCAGGGCAGGCATTTTTTACAGGAGCCCCCTCGCAGAGGGGGCCATGTAAGTCGCTGCATTCTTGTGATAGAGGGTATCATTTTGGAAAAGAAGAAATACCGGCCGCTGACTTTGGCGGCGAAGCCCTGCTGCTGCTTTTGCTGCTGCATCGCTGCAAAAAACTGGAGGAGGACGACTGATGCGGCGTCTGCTTGTAAAAATCGGCGCGTGGCTGGCCATTCTGCTGGGCCTTGCCATGATGCTGCAGCCCACCGCCGCTGAATGGCTGCCCCGCCGGCGCAACAGCAAAACTGCGCAGCAGTTTGCCGCCAACACGGCCACCGCCGCCGCGTTCTGGGGCTGGATACCTGCCGCCCGTGTGCCGAGCGTGTGCTGGCCATCTTCGCCGCCATCTACGCGCAGCTGGTCCGACGCGGCCTGCCCGCGGGGACGTCCTCTGACGAACAGGCGTTCACCCGGTTTATGCTAAAAGAGGTACAGGAGCTTTCGGGCGCGGAGAGTGAGGCAATGGTATCGCTTGCGCAGCGTGCCGCTTTTGCCGCCGATACCCTGACCGAAGAGGACGTAACCACCATGAGGAACTGGTACAAGCGGTTAAAAGGCAACAAAAAGGTCTGATTTTGGCCAAAATTTCCGAAACCGTCCTAAACCCGTTGAAACCTACGCGCCGTGTATGGTATACTAGCCTAAACACCATTGAATAAGGAGTCGATTCCGATATGCCGCGCCGCAAAAAATCAGAGGAAGGCATTATGGACATTACCCGTATGGCGGAGGATCTGGGAGTATCGAAAACAACGGTATCCCGTGCTTTGTCCGGCAATGGCCGCGTAAGCGAAGCAACCCGCCAGCGCGTGGTAGACTATGCCCGAGAAAAAAACTATGTTCCCAACATGATGGCGAAAAGTCTCGTCACCAAAAAGTCCTATAATATTGCGCTGGTGTTTTCGCGCCAGTTTTCTAACTTTGAAGGTCAGTTTTTGCGCAAAACCATCACCGCCGTCTGCGATGTGATGGCCCGCAACGATTACGATGTGCTGCTGGCCATGGTGGGCGAGCAGGAGGCCCAGCCCATGCAGCGTCTGCTGGTCAACCACAAGATCGACGGCGTCATCCTGGCCCGCTCGCTGGAGCGTGACCCCCTGATCCCGCTGCTGCAGCAAAGCAAACTGCCCTTTATCACCATCGGCCGCCCGGTCGACCCCACGGTGCTCTATGTCGACCATGACCAGGTCGGCGGCTGCCGTGAGCTGACCAACCTGCTGCTGATGAAGAGCCTGCACCGCATCGCCCTGCTGGGCGGCTCCATGCTGTACACCGTCAACCAGACCCGCCTCGAGGGTTTCCGCCAGGCACACGAGCACAGCCATTGCAAAATTGATGAACGCCTGCTCTTTCTGGAGCTGGAGACCGACGACCTGCGTATTGATGCCATCCAGCAGGCGGTAGCCCGCAAGGCGGACTGTCTGCTGTGCATGGACGACCACGTGGCCATGCTGGCGCTGAACACCGTGCGCCAGATGGGCCTGAAAGTGCCCGATGACATCCGCATTGCCTCGCTGTACGACGGCGAAGCCCTGTTGGACTGTACCCCGCAGATCACGGCGGTATCCTTCGACCCCGAACTGCTGGGCAAACGCGCCGCACAGCAGCTGCTGGCCGGCATCCGCCGCCAGCCTGTCGAGACCGGCACCCTGCTTGGCTACCAGGTGGGCCTGCGCACCTCGACCCAGACCTGATAGTTCCCCTTACCAATACCATCAAACACAAAGCCGCCCGGCCTGAAATCACCTTTCAGACCGGGCGGCATTTTTTGCGCAGTTGGGTATAGAAATTGAATTTATTCGGCTTTGCTCAGGTAAATGCGTGCCTCATACGGGCGGAAATGCGCGGCATCCGCCGGGGCGTCGTAGTTGCCCAGCAGCAGGGTGTCCAGCGGCAGGGCGCTGACCTGCGCAGCGGGCAGGGTAAGCGGCTCCTCGTAGAAATTGCACAGCACGGTCATCACCTGGGCACCCAAGTGGCGCTGGTAGGCAAACAGGGCCGGATGGTCGGCGAACAGCAGGGTAAAGTCGCCCTCACTAAAAATGGGATACTGCTTGCGCAGGCGGATCAACGTCTGGTAGTAATGGAAGACCGAGCTGCCGTCTGCCGCTTCGTCCGCTGCATTGATGGCGGCATAATTGGGATTCACCTGCATCCAGGGCGTGCCCGTCGTAAAGCCGGCGTTGGCGGAGGTGTCCCACTGCATAGGGGTACGGGCGTTGTCGCGGCTCTTGGCGTGGATGGAACGCATCACATCGGCCTCGTCATACCCGGCGGCCATGCGGTCACGGTACATATGCAGCGTTTCAATGTCGCGGTAGTCGTCGATGGTGGGAAAGACGACATTGGTCATGCCCAACTCCTCGCCCTGGTAGATGTAGGGCGTGCCCTGCATGCCGTGCAGCAGGGTGGCCAGCATCTTGGCGGATTCCTGCCGGTAAGCACCGTCGTTGCCCCAGCGGGAGACGATGCGCGGCAGGTCGTGGTTGTTCCAGAACAGGCTGTTCCAGCCTTTGCCGTGCAGGCCCACCTGCCATTTGGTCAGCACTTCCTTCAGCGCCGAAAGCTGCAGCGGGGCCAGGTCCCACTTTGCCTTGCCGGGGATCTGGTCCAGCCCGATGTGCTCAAACTGAAACACCATCGAAAATTCCTTACCGCGCGGGTCGCTGTAGATCGGTGCGTTCTGCACGGTCGCGCCCCAGGCTTCGCCCACCGTCACCAGGTCGGTGCCGCCAAAGGTGTTGGCGTTCAGCTCACGGAGATAGGCATGCAGCATCGGGCCGTTGGAGGTGATTTTCAAATCCGGGTCCTTGGCGATCTGGTCGATCACATCCAGCCGGAAGCCGCCGACGCCCTTGTCCATCCAAAAGCGGATGGTCTTGTACAGCTCTTGCCGCAGGGCGGGGTTGTCCCAGTTCAGGTCCGGCTGCTTGACAGAAAACTGGTGGAAATAATACTGCCCCACCTCGGGCACCCAGGTCCAGGCCGAGCCGCCAAAGGTGGCCTTCATATCGTTCGGCGGCGTGCCCTCGACCCCGTCGCGCCAGACGTAATAGTCGTGGTAGGGGTTGTCGCGGCTCTTTTTGGCTTCCTGGAACCAGCGGTGCTCGTCCGAGGAATGGTTCAGAACCAGATCCATGATGATGCGGATGTGGTGCTTTTTGGCTTCGCCAATAAGGACTTCCATGTCCTCCAGTGTGCCGAACATCGGGTCAATGTCGCAATAGTCCGAGATATCGTAGCCGTTGTCATCCTGCGGGCTGCGGTAGACGGGGCTTAACCAGATGGCATCGATGCCCAGCGTTTCCAGATAGTCCAGCCGCTTTGTGATACCGGCCAGGTCGCCGATGCCGTCGCCGTTGCTGTCCTGAAAGCTGCGGGGGTAAATTTGGTAGATGACAGCGTTTTTCCACCAGGGTTGGGGGGTTGCCATAGTATTTCTCCTTGTCTCTATCGTATCTATCGTAAAAATGTCGAAATTTGAAACCGTTTGCGCCACTACCATCATAACCGAAGTAAGGCTATTTTGCAAGATGCAGATGCCGACAGCCGCCTGCGATTTTTGCAGGGCGGAAGATGTAAATTTTGTATCTTCTGCAAAATACGTCCTGCCGCTTTCGTTATAGTAAGCAGAAACCACCAACAATTGCGAGGCGATCACGATGAAAATTCTGCTTACGACCGATACCTGGACGCCAACCATAAACGGCGTTGTGACGTCTACTGTCTCTCTGCGCGCCGCACTGGCGGCGCAGGGGCATGAGGTGCGGGTGCTGACCCTTTCGGGGGACAGCCATACCTATACAAAGGACGGCGTGACCTTTCTCGGCTCACTGGATGCCGGGCTGGTCTACCCGGGCGCACGGCTGCGTGCCCCGGCCTTGAATCACGCTATCCGTGATCTGATCGCT
Organism: Subdoligranulum variabile; assembly: GCA_004554775.1. Lineage (GTDB taxonomy): Bacteria > Bacillota > Clostridia > Oscillospirales > Ruminococcaceae > Gemmiger > Gemmiger variabilis_B. The sequence continues at coordinate 27,175 of SFKI01000019.1, read as the reverse complement.
TGGTGCCCGGACGTTGTCCACTCGCAGTGCGAGTTCAGCACCTTTGCCCCGGCGCGCCGGATCGCGCACACCGTCGGCGCGCCGCTCATCCATACCTACCACACGGTGTACGAGGATTACACCCACTACTTTTCTCCCAGCCGCAGCATGGGGCGCAAGATGGCCGCGCTGTTCACCCGGATGATCTGCGCTTCCTGCGATGCGGTCATTGCCCCTACGCCCAAGATCAGCCGCCTGCTCACAGGCTACGGCGTACACTGTCCGGTGCGCATTATCCCCACCGGGCTGGACTTGCAGCGCTTTGCCGTGCCCAGGGATGACGTCTTGCGCAAGCAGCTGGGCCTGTCGCCGCGGGAGGAAAACAAGACCGTTTTACTCAGCCTGGGCCGCCTGGCAAAAGAAAAGAACACGACGGAACTCATCAAGGCTATGCAGCAATTGCCCGATGCCGTGCTGCTTATCGTCGGCGACGGTCCCGAGCGCGCGGCGCTCGAACAGCAGGCGCAGACCCTGCATGTGGCGGACCGCGTGGTTTTTGCCGGGGCGGTTCCGCCTGCCGAGGTGCCGCGCTACTACGCACTTGGCGACGTCTTTGTCAGCGCATCGACCAGCGAGGCGCAGGGTCTTACGTATATCGAGGCCATGGCCGCGGGTCTGCCGCTGCTTTGCCGCGCCGACCCCTGCCTGGACGCACTGGTGCGGGAAGGGGAGACGGGCTGGGCCTATCATACGCCTGCCGAGCTGACCGCCCGCGCCGCCGCCCTGCCGCAAGGCGCGCAGCTTGCCGCCATGCACCAAAGTGCCCGCCGCGCCGTGCAGCCCTATACGAAAGAGCAGTTCGGCCTTAGCGTGGCACAGCTTTATGCGGCGGCGCTGGGCCGCAAACATGCCGCCCGCAGTGTGGCAAGGGAGAATGTGGCATGATCAAAAAAATCAACCAGGCAGCGTCCATTCTGGGACTGCTGTTCTGCGCCGTGCTGGCGTATGGCTTTTGGAAAGCCGGACTGTTTAACTCCAAAGAAGCGCTGACCAGCTACATCAGCCAGTTTGGCTGGGCAGGCCCGGCGGTGTTCGTCATGTTCCAGGCTGTGCAGGTGGTCCTACCCATTTTGCCCGGTGGGCTGGGGTGCCTGGCCGGGGTAATCCTGTTTGGCGCGTGGAAAGGCTTCTGGTACAACTATATCGGCATCTGCGCCGGGTCGCTGGCGGCGTTTGCCATCGCCCGCGTCTGCGGCCGCCCGCTGCTGGAAAGTATTTTCCCTGCCAAAATGATCGAAAAATACGACCGCTGGATGGGCAGCGACAGCCGGTTTGCCAAGTGGTTTGCCTTCCTCATTTTCATCCCGGTTGCGCCGGATGATTACCTGTGCTTTTTGGCGGGCACCACGCGCATCGGCTGGCGGCTGTACACGGCCATCATCCTGCTGTGCAAACCGATGTCCATCGCCCTGTACAGTCTGGGGCTGACCATGGTTGCGCAAAATTTGCTGGGTCTTTGGAGGTGAGCACCATGCGTACGGTACATATTTACAGCGGTTCGCTGGCACTGGTCAGCAAAAGCGGGGTAGGGCAGGCCGCCAAACACCAGCACGCGGCGCTGGAAAGCGTCGGTGTGAGGGTCGTTACCACCTGGGACCGCCGCGCCGGGGTGGTGCACATCAACACGGTGCTGCCGGTGTCGCTTTGGGCGGCACGGCATGCCCGCCGCCTGGGGCAAAAGGTCATCTGGTACGGTCACTCGACCGAGAAAGACTTTCGCAATTCCTTCACAGGCTCCAACCTGCTGGCACCGATTTTTAAGCAATGGCTGCGGCTGTGCTATAACCAGGCGGACCTCATCATCACGCCCACGCCTTACTCGGCCAAAGAACTAGCGGGTTATCGGCTGCGCCCGCCCATTGTGCCGCTTTCCAACGGCGTGGACACGCAGTTTTTTGCGCCTAACCCCGCCAGCCGGTCCATCCTGCGGGAAAAGTACCACCTGGCCGCCGACAAGCCGGTGGTCATCAGCGTGGGGCATTACATGCAGCGCAAAGGCATTTTGGATTTTATTGCGCTGGCGCGCAAAATGCCGCAGGTGCAGTTTTTGTGGTTCGGCTACACCGACCCGCACCTGGTGCCGCACAACGTTAAGGCCGCTATGGCCAATGCACCGGAAAACCTGCGGTTTCCGGGCTTTCTCACCCAGGCAGAACTGCGCACCGCCTATTGCGGCGCGGATGCGTTCTTGTTTTGCAGCCACGAGGAAACCGAGGGCATCGTGATCCTGGAGGCCCTGGCCTGTGCGACCCCCACGCTGGTGAGGGACATCCCGGCCTACCGCGGCTGGCTGCGGGACGGCGAAAACGTGCACGCCTACCGCACCACGCAGGATTTGCCGCTCCGCCTGCAGGCCCTTTTGCAGCATCGGCTGCCCGATACCGCCGTAGCCGCCCGCCGCACGGCTGAGGAACGGGCGCTGCCAAAGATAGGGGAGAGGCTGCAGCAACTCTACGAAAGATTGTAGTGGACGCTGCCCACCCTGCGTGTGATTTTGCGCAAGCATAAGCCAAAGCAAGTCTTTTTCCCACACTGACATGACCCCTATCTCCGGCTGTGCCGGGAGCTGTGTACCCGGCGAACCCTATTGGATGCGCAACTTGCGCAATGGGCTATGACACAAAACGCGCAAATATGGAGTAAAAGTGCACAATTGTGGCGCGCTAGTTTCATAACAATCTACAAACTTGGGCAACATCGACAAAAACGGGTTGATTTTTGAAAAAATACCGTGTATGATATAGACAATCCGAACGGAAAAAAGTATTCGAGTTGCGCAAACGAATTCACTCATTGTATCTAATTTGTTTTCTTATGTAAGGAGAAAAACGACCATGAATGCAAAAAAGACCCTTTCGTTGAGTCTGGCTTCCGCTATGGCTCTCGGCCTGCTGGCAGGCTGCGGCAGCAGCGCTTCTTCCGCAGCTGCTTCCACGGCTGACAGCACCGCACCCGCTGCTGACTCCACCTCCACCGCTGCTTCCTCTGATGCAGCCGGCAAGGTCTACTACCTGAACTTCAAGCCCGAGCAGGATGAAGCCTGGCAGGATTTGGCCGCCAAGTACACCGAGGAAACCGGCGTTCCCGTCACCGTTGTGACCGCTGCTTCCGGTCAGTACGAGACCACCCTGATGAGCGAGATGGCCAAGAGCGATGCGCCGACCCTGTTCCAGGTCAACGGCCCTGTCGGCCTGGCCAGCTGGAAGGACTACTGCTATGACCTGTCCGGTTCCAAGATCGCCGGTGAGTTGACCAGCGATTCCTACGCCCTGAAGGACGGCGACGCCACCCTGGGCATCGGCTACGTTATCGAGAGCTACGGTCTGATCACCAACAAGAGCCTGCTGGAAAAGGCTGGTTACAGCGTGGACGACATCAAGAGCTTTGCCGACCTGAAGAAGGTTGCCGAGGACATCACCGCCCGCAAGGACGAGCTTGGCTTCGCTGCATTCACCTCCGCCGGCATGGATGGCTCTTCTGACTGGCGCTTCAAGACCCACTTGGCCAACCTGCCCATCTACTTCGAGTATCAGGCAGACGGCATCAATAACACCGACGCCATCAAGGGCACCTACCTCGACAACTACAAAGACATCTTTGATCTGTACATCAACAACTCCACCTGCGATCCCGCTGAACTGGCTGGCAAGACCGGCGACGACAGCCGCAACGAATTCCTGAACAACGAGGCTGTATTCTTCCAGAATGGTTCCTGGGAGTACACCAACCTGGTCGGCGATGGCAAACCCTTCACCGATGACGACCTGACCATGATGCCCATCTACATTGGCGTCGGTGACGAAGCCAACCAGGGCCTGTGCACCGGCACCGAGAACTACTGGTGTGTCAACAAGGAAGCCAGCGAGGAAGACATCAACGCTACTCTGGACTTCATCTACTGGTGCGTTTCTTCTGACGAAGGCACCAAGGCTATGGCCGACGACATGGGCTTTGTTATCCCCTTCAAGGCCGCTGCTGAGTCCCCGAACCTCTTCGTCAAGGTCGACAACGAAATGACCGCCGAGGGCAAGACCCCTGTGGCTTGGAACTTCTCCACCATGCCTTCCGAGAACTGGAAGAACGGCGTTGGTTCTGCTCTGACCGCTTACGCCGCCGGTACCGGCAGCTGGGATGATGTTGTCACCGCCTTCGTGGATGGCTGGGCAACCGAGGCTGCTCTGAACGCTGCTGCTTAATCCAAACAAACCTAAAACGCAATATCTGTGGGGCGGGCGGGAATCGCCCGCCCCACTTTTTTTAACGAAACGAAGTAAGAAAGAGAATCTGAAAAGGGGGCTTTCCTATGGAAAAAGCCATAAAACGCTACTGGCCCGTCTTTGTGCTGCCAACGCTGATTGCCTTTATTATCGGCTTTGTGTGGCCTTTCATCTGGGGTGCGGGGCTGTCCTTCTGCAAGTTCACTACTGTTAAAAACGTGCAGTTCGTCGGCCTTAGTAACTACAAAATGATTTGGATCGATGATACCTTCACCCATGCGTTCTGGTTCACAGCGGCCTTTACTGTTGTGTCCACCGTGCTCATCAATGTGCTGGCATTTAGTATTGCGCTGCTGCTTACCCGCGGCATGCGCGGCACCAACGCATTCCGCACGATCTTCTTCCTGCCGAACCTGATCGGCGGTATCGTGCTGGGCTACATCTGGCAGATCTTGCTCAACGGCATCCTTTCTGCCCTGGGCAAGCCGCTGCTCGCGCTGAACGCCACCTACGGCTTCTGGGGCCTCATCATCTTGATGTGCTGGCAGCAGATCGGCTACATGATGATCATCTACATTGCCGGTTTGCAGAACGTGCCCACCGATCTGATCGAAGCGGCCCGCATCGACGGCGCGACCTCCCGCCAGATCCTCTTTAAGATCAAGGTCCCCATGGTCATGCCCAGCGTGACGATCTGCACCTTCCTGACGCTGACCAACTCCTTCAAGCTGTTCGACCAGAACCTCTCGCTGACGGCTGGCGAACCGGCCAAGCAGTCTATGATGCTGGCGTACAACATCTATGATACGTTCTACGCCCGCTCGGGACCCCAGTGGAAGGGCATCGGCCAGGCAAAGGCTGTGGTATTCTTCCTCTTCGTGGTCGTCATTTCCCTCATCCAGCTCCATTTCACCCGCTCTAAGGAGGTGCAGCAATAATGGGCAAGACTGCTAAGGACCGCCGCATCAACTCGGTGCTGTCGGTTGTGCTTACCATCATCTGCATCCTCTGGATGTACCCGGTGTTCATGATTTTGATGAACTCGCTCAAGACCGAGCGCGCCATCACCACTACCCATGCCTTTGAGCTGCCCACCGCCGAGACCTTCGTCGGCCTGAAAAACTACATCTACGGCATCACAGAGATGGACTTCCTCTCCTCGCTGTGGTACAGCTTTATCATCACGATCTCCTCCGTCGCGCTGATTTTGCTCTGCTGCTCGATGTGCGCGTGGTACATCATCCGCGTGCAGAGCGTGCTCTCCAAGGGCATGTACTACCTGTGCGTCTTCAGCATGATCGTTCCGTTCCAGATGGTCATGTTCACTTTGGCCAAAACGGCGGATTCCCTCAAGCTGAACAGCCCCTACAACATCTGCATCATCTACCTGGGCTTCGGCGCTGGTCTGGCGGTGTTCATGTTCACCGGCTTTGTCAAGTCGATGCCCATCGCCATTGAAGAAGCCGCCATGATCGACGGCTGCAACCCGCTGCAGATCTTCTTCAAGGTGGTCTGCCCGATTTTAAAGCCTACGATGATCTCCACCGCCATCCTGGAAACGATGTGGGTCTGGAATGACTACCTGCTGCCCACCCTGGTGCTGGACATCAAGCAGTACCGCACCATCCCCATGGCTATCCAGTATTTCCGCGGCAGCTACGGCAAGGTCGAGATGGCCCCCATGATGGCCTGCATCATGATCACGGTCATCCCGGTCATTGTGCTGTACCTGGTCTGCCAGAAGTACATTATCGACGGTGTTGTGGCCGGTGCGGTCAAGGGCTGATGGGGCGCCCGCAAACCGAAAGTGTATTCCATTAGAAAGAGGTCAGTATTTTTATGAGAACCAGCGGTATTCTGCTGCCGATTTCCAGCCTGCCGTCCCCCGGCGGCATCGGTACCATGGGGGCTGCGGCCCGTGAATTTGTGGACTTCCTGCATGCGGCAGGGCAGCACTACTGGCAGATCCTGCCGGTATGCCCCACCAGCTATGGCGATAGTCCCTATCAGTCTTTCTCTACCTTCGCAGGCAACCCCTACTTTATTGATCTTGACCAGCTGGCCGAGGCCGGGCTGCTTACGCCCGAGGAGTACCGCGACATTGATTGGGAGAGCACGCCCGACTGCATCAACTATGGTGTATTGTACGAGAAGCGCTATCCCATCCTGCGCCGCGCCTGCGCCCGTTTGCTGGCCAAGCCCCCGGCGGATTATGAGCAGTTTTTGGCGGACAACGCCTTCTGGCTGCCGGACTACGCCCTGTTCATGGCGCTGAAGGATGCCCACGGCGGCAAATCTTGGCTGGAATGGGAGCGCCCGCTGCGCCTGCGCAAACCGGCCGAGCTGGACAAGGCCCGCCGTTACCACAAATCCAGCATTGATTTCTGGCAGGCTGTGCAATACCTATTCTACACCCAGTGGAAAAAACTGAAAGCCTATGCCAACGCGCAGGGCATCGAGATTATCGGTGACCTGCCCATCTATGTGGCGGCGGACAGCGTGGATGTCTGGAGCAGCCCGCAGGAGTTCCAGCTGGACGAAAACCTGCTGCCTACTGAGGTGGCCGGTTGCCCGCCGGATGGATTCTCCGCCACCGGCCAGTTGTGGGGCAACCCACTGTTTGACTGGGACGCCATGGCCGCCACCGGCTACCGCTGGTGGGTGCGTCGCATCCGCCACCTGTGCAGCATCTACGATGTGCTGCGCATTGATCACTTCCGCGGCTTTGCTGGGTATTATGCCATCCCCTACGGCGATAAGACAGCCGAGAATGGCCGCTGGCGCACTGGTCCCGGCTACAGCCTGTTTGCCGCTGTCAAAAAGGAACTGGGCAGCCCCCGCATTATTGCCGAGGACCTGGGATTTTTGACCGATGATGTGCGGGAGCTGCTGACTAAGTGCGAATACCCCGGCATGAAAGTGCTGGAATTTGCCTTTGACAGCCGCGACGGCGGCGACTACCGCCCCCACAGCTACCCCGCCAACTGTGTGGCCTACACCGGCACCCACGACAACGAGCCTGTGCAGGGCTGGTTTGCCACCGCCGATAAGGCCGACACCGACCGTGCCGTAGAGTACCTGAACCTGACCAAAGAGGAAGGCTACCACTGGGGTATGATGCGCGGCGTCTGGGCCAGCACGGCTGACTTGGCTGTGGTGCAGGCGCAGGATGTGCTGGGCCTGGGGCATGAATCCCGCATGAACACACCGTCCACGTTGGGCGGCAACTGGTGCTGGCGCACACTGCCGGGTGCTTTTACCCCGGCGCTGGCGCAAAAGCTCAGCCATCTGATGGAGTTGTACGGCCGCCTGCCCGCAGACGCTGCCGCCCCGGAGGATGCAACCCAAGATCCGGCGGATTCCCCGTCCGTCTGATAGATTTCTTCTCTTTTTCTATCGTTTCCTTTCTTGCAACAGGGTAAGGCCCTCGGTGATACGCCGGGGGCCTTATCCTGTTTTTGCTGCAGGATGGGTCCGGTGGAACTGGCATCCTGTTCGTTCGGGCAAAGCAGCAAGGTCAGCTACCTGCAAATGCTTACGGCGGTGTGCGCCGTGGTCAACGGCGGGCGGCTGATGCAGCCATATCTCGTCCAGCGCATTACCGCCCCGGATGGTACGGTGGTCAAGGAGACGGAGCCGACCGTAAAGCGACAGGTCATCTCCGAAGAAACCAGCGCCACCATGTGTAAGCTGATGGAAGGCGTTGTCACCAGCGGCACCGGCACACGGGCGGCGGTGCCCGGCTACCGGGTGGGCGGTAAAAGCGGCACCAGCCAGAAGCTGGACAGCAAAAACGAGGGGGCCCGCATCGCCAGCTTTGTGGCGGTCGCGCCCATCGAGGCCCCGCGCCTGGCGGTGCTGGTCTGCCTGGACGAACCCCACAGCTGGACCACCAGCGGCGGTGCCCTCTCCGGCCCCGTCTGTGCCGAAGTATTGCAAAAGGCCCTGCCGTATCTGGGCATAGCGCCGACGGAAGATACAGAATCCAAATAAGTGCAACGGCTGCGTGGGCGAGCACCCGCCCCTACAAACCGGATTCACTATTTATTTAAAAATCTTTCACGACATTTTCTGCTAAATCTGCTATACTAAACCTATATCTATAAAGTAGGAGCGTTTTAGCATGCCGCAGCCGTTTGTGTTGTTTGACAACGTGTGTAAATATTACCAGATGGGCGAGACCCGCATCGCGGCGTCCGACCATGTGAGCTTTGAAATTCAAAAGGGCGAGTTCTGCGTGATCCTGGGTCCCTCGGGCGCGGGCAAAACCACCGTGCTCAATATGCTGGGCGGCATGGATATCTGCGACGAGGGCACCATTCTGCTAGACGGCGAGACTGTCAGCAGCTTTGACAAAAAACGCCTGACCACCTACCGCCGCTACGACGTCGGCTTTGTGTTCCAGTTTTACAATCTTGTGCAAAACCTGACTGCGCGCGAAAATGTTGAGCTTGCGGCCGAGATCTGCCGTGACCCGCTGGACGCCGACACCGTACTGGAGGAAGTCGGCTTGGCGGACCGTAAAAACAACTTCCCCGCGCAGCTTTCGGGCGGTGAGCAACAGCGCGTTTCCATCGCCCGCGCACTGGCCAAAAACCCGAAGATCCTGCTGTGCGATGAACCCACCGGTGCGCTGGATTACAAAACCGGCAAGCAGGTGCTGGCGCTGCTGCAGGCCACCTGCCGCAAACAGGGCCGCACCGTCATCGTCATCACCCACAACAGCGCTCTGGCCGCCATGGCGGACCGGGTCATACGCATCAACAGCGGCCGGGTGGTCGATGAAACCGTGAACCCCAACCCCACCCCCGTGGAAAGGATCGAATGGTAAATGACACGCAGCTATCGAAAAAATACCCTGCGGACGTTTAAAAATACCATCAGCCGTTTTGCCGCCGTGTTTGCTATCGTGGCATTGGGTGTCGGTTTTCTGGCTGGGCTCAACGCCACACCCATCGACATGAAAGAATCGATGGAACGTTATATGGATGATGGCAACTTCTACGACCTGCGCGTTGTCTCCACCCTGGGCCTGACCGACGAGGACGTCGAGACGCTCGGCCGGGTCGATGGTGTGCGCCAGGTGCAGCCGGGTTACTCGGCAGACCTGTTGGTTGAAGTAAACGGTGACACCATCGTCAGCCGTGCACATAGCCTGCCCGTGCCGGACAATAACACCATCAACCGGCTCGATCTCGTCGAGGGCCGCCTGCCGCAGACCTCCGGGGAGTGCGTCGTCGAAGCCAGCTCCACTAAGCGGCAGCAGACCTATCCCGTCGACACCAGACTGGTGGTGAGCAAAGCCAACGAGGACCTTGACACCAAGCTCAACACGACCGAGTATACCGTCGTGGGCATCGTACACAACGCCAACTATTTCAGCTTCGAGCGCGAGCCCGCCAGCGTGGGCAATGGCACAGTCAAGCTGGTTTTCTACATCCCGCAGCAGGATTTCGCCTACGAAGCCTACACCGAAGCCTACCTGACCGCCGCCGGCGCGCTTGAACAGGACAGCCTGGGCGACGTCTACCAGACCAACATCGACACGGTCAAGGCCAACGTCGAAGCTATTGCCGCTACGCGGTGCGAAGCGCGGTATAATGGCATCATCGCTGACGCACGCGCTGAACTTGACGACGCCTGGGCCGAGTACAACGACGCTAAGGCCGAAGCCGACCAGCAATTGGCTGATGCCGCCGCCGAACTGGCCGACGGCAGACAGCAGCTGGCCGACGGCCAGAAAGAAGTCGATGACGGCGAGCGCCAGTATCTGGACGGTCTGAACGAACTGACCGCCAACGAAGCACAGCTCAACGACGGCGCGGCTCAACTGGCCGATGCCGAAACCCAGCTGCGGGAGGCTGAAGCGCAGCTGCAGGCGGGCGAGGAAGAACTGGCTGCCAACGCCCCCAAGCTGGAAGCCGCCCGCAAACGGCTTGAGGAAGGCCAGGCTCAGTACGAGGCCGGGCTGCAGCAATATAATGACGGCCTGGCGCAGCTGAATGCCGCCGAACAGCAGCTGGCCGATGCCAAGGCCCAACTGGACGCCAACGCCGATACCTACCAGCAGGGGATAGACACCCTCGCCGCACAGATGGGCGTGGATGCCGCGCAGCTGGATGATTTCATCGGCTGGCTGGCGCAGAACTGTGACGCCAACGGTACCCCGCCGCCCCAAAACGTAGAAGAACTGTGGCAGGCCATCCAGGACTACGGCGGTCTGACGCTGCCTGACAGCCTGACCCAAGAGCAGGTCGACGCCATCCACACCCAAGCCCGTGAACTGCTGGCTGTGCTCGATGCCATCCCCGCCGATACTTTACCTGAAGAGCAACAGCAGCGCTTGCAGGAAGCCAAGGACCACATTACCGCCGTGGCCGATGCCACCGACCCCGCCGCCATGCGAGCAGCCTTGCAGGCAGCGCTTGACTGGGTAAACGATTCGGTGGACGAACTTCCCGAACCTATCCGCGATGCCCTGACTGCCGCAATCGAAAACTGGTGGGCGTCCCTGCCTGATGACAGCAAGGCCAATCTCGACAAGCTTGTCGCAGGCGTGGGGCAGCTGACCCAGTACCGCCTGGGCCTGCTGCAATACGAAAAAGGCGCGGCGGAGCTGGCCGCAGGCCGTGCCGAACTTGAGGCCAACGCCCCCAAACTGGCCGCCGCCAAGGCTCAGTTGGACGACGGCTGGCAGCAGTATTATGACGGCCTGGCCCAGTACCAGGACGGCCAAAAGCAGCTGGCCACCGCCCGCGCCCAAATCGAGGACGGCTGGGCCACCCTACAGGATAAAAAAGTACAGCTGGCCGATGCCCGCCGCCAAATCAGCGATGCCAAAGGTCAATTGGGCGATGCGCGCCGCCAACTGGACGACGCCAAAGCGACGATTGCCGAAAACCTGCAAAAGCTGCGCGACGGCGAGATCGAGTACGAGGACGCCAAGGCCGAAGCCGAGGAAGCACTGGCCGACGCCCGCGCCCAGATCGAGGACGGCGAAGCCGAGCTGAACGATGTAGAGTACCCGACCTGGTACGTCTGGGACCGCAGCAAAAATGTCAGCTATGCGTCGTTTACCGCCAACGTGGATAAGCTGACGGCGATTACCACGATCTTTCCGGTGTTCTTCTTCCTTGTGGCGGCGCTCGTCGTTTCCACCACTATGACCCGCATGGTCGAGGAAGAACGCTTGCAAATTGGCACGCTAAAAGCACTGGGCTACTCAGGCGCCGCCATCATGCAAAAATATCTGCTCTACGCCTTTACGGCGGCGGCTGCGGGCACTGTGGCCGGGCTGGCGGTCGGGTTCAAGGCGTTCCCGTCGATCATCTGGTCGGCGTACGAGATGATGTACTATATGCCCGCCATCGCCACGCCCTGGCGGCTGAGTCAGGCGCTGTTTGCGGGCGGCACCCTCATTGTGCTTACCGTGGGCATCACGGCGCTGGCCTGCCGCGCTACCTTGCAGGAGAACCCTGCCGCCCTTATGCTGCCGCGCGCACCCAAGGCGGGCAAACGCATCTTGCTGGAGCGCATCACCCCGTTGTGGAGCCGCCTGCCCTTCAGCTGGAAAGTCACCTGCCGCAACCTGCTGCGCTACAAAAAGCGTTTCTGGATGACCGTCATCGGTGTAGCAGGCTGTACCTCGCTGCTGGTGGCAGGCTTCGGCATCTCCGACTCGCTGAACTCCATCATTACCAAGCAGTACGGCGATATCTACCACTACGACCTTATGACCATCGTCACCAAACAGGAAGCCACCGAGAGCGGCCCCGTTTACGACTACCTTTATAATAAGGAAAACGTCGTCGACTCGCTGACCGTGGCGATGGAATCCACCCGCCAGGACGGCCCCGAGGGCGAGATGGACGTCTACCTGATGGTGCCTGCAGACGTGGACAAGTTTGCCGATTTTGCTGACCTGCACGAGCGGCTTTCCCGCAAGGCGGTCCCGCTGGGCGAGCAAGGCGTCGTCGTGACGGAAAAGCTGGCTAAAACGCTGGGCATCAAGGCAGGGGACACCATCACCCTGACGAACAGCGACGACCTGACCGCCGACTTCACCGTCAGCGGCGTCTGCGAACATTACGTCAGCAACTATGTCTATATCAGCCCGGCCGCGTACACGGCAGGCTTTGGCGAGGCCCCGAGTTATAATGCTATTTTAAGCGTGCTGCCCGCCGATACCGAGGAAACGCGCAACGCTGTTTCGTCGGACCTGCTGGCTATGGACAACGTTGCCAGCCTGAACTTTACCCAGGACAGCGTGACCCAGGTGCTGAACATGCTCAACTCGATCGACGCGGTGGTCGTGCTCATCATCGTCTGCGCAGCATCGCTGGCGTTTGTGGTGCTGTACAACCTTTCCAACATCAACATTGCCGAGCGTGTCAAGGAGATCGCCACCATCAAGGTGCTGGGCTTCTACGATCCCGAGGTCTACGCCTATGTCAACCGCGAAAGCATCGCCCTGACGCTCATCGGCACGCTGCTCGGTCTGGCGGGCGGCATTGCGCTGCACAGCTTTGTCATCACCACGGTCGAGGTCGATGCCGTCATGTTCGGCCGCCAGATCTATGCAAAGAGCTTTGTGTACGCCATTGTGCTGACGCTGTTGTTCAGTATCCTTGTCAACCTGGTCATGCAGCGGCTGCTCCAGCGCATCTCCATGGTCGAAAGCATGAAAGCGCCGGAATAGTATTTGAGAAAGCTCCTTCTTTGAGGGAGCTTTTTAAATTTCATCTCTTGACATTTTTCCAATCGGTGATATACTATTTAAGTACGCAAACGAACAGTTAGCCAGCGAACAATTCACAGGCTAACAAAACGACCCGATAAGGAAGGTGAGAACGACGATCCAACATGATTCGGCGTGTCCCTCGGATGATTGCATGAGCGGGCATTTCGGTGCCCTGCTCAGTCATACGGCCCGTATGCTGCGCCGCGCCATGGATACCCGCATTGCAGCCGAAGTTACCCCGGAACTGAGCGGTGTGCGCGGTATGCTGTTGGGCGAGATCATCTGCGCCAATAACGAAAATCGCGATGTCTACCAGCGCGATGTAGAGCAGTGGTTCCACATCCGCCGTTCCAGCGTCACGGCCATTTTACAGGGCATGGAACAGGACGGGTTCATTACCCGCTGCTCGGTCGAAAAAGACGCCCGCTTAAAGCGGCTGGCCGCCACCCCCAAGGGCGTGGCCTACCACGACCGCATCCGCGCCAGCATCGACCGTTTTGAACACGATTTGCAGCAGGGCCTTACGCCCGAGGAAATGGCAGCCGCCCGTATGGTGCTGAACCAGATCCTGCACAATGCCCAGCTTATCGAGGCCGAAACAAAAGAAAATTCCCCAATTTCCCCGGAAAGGAGCAATGAAACTTGCTGAAAACACTCGGACGTGAGACAAAAGGCTTCCGTCTGGTCTCGTTCCTGACGCCGGTCTTTATGATCTGCGAGGTCATCATGGAGATGATCATTCCCAAACTGATGGCTTCCATCATTGACGATGGTGTTACCCCCGGCAATATGCAGGTCATCTACACCGTCGGTGCCCAAATGATCGTCGCAGCGCTGTTTGGCCTGCTGTTCGGCATTTTGGGTGCGGTGCTCGGCTCCCATGCCGCCACCGGCTTTGCCCGCAACCTGCGGCGCGGCATGTTTGAAAACATCCAGACCTTCAGCTTTGCCAACATCGACAAATACTCCACCGCGGGCCTTGTCACCCGCATGACGACCGACGTCACCAATATCCAGAACGCCTACCAGATGCTGCTGCGTATGTCCATCCGCGCACCTGCCAGCATGATCGTAGCGCTGATCATGTCCTACACCATCAACCGCCAGCTGGCCAACGTCTATCTGATCGCGGTCATTCTGCTGGGTTGCGTGCTGGTGTACATCATGAGCCACGCCACCCGCTACTTTGCCGACGCATTCCGCAAATACGATGACCTCAACGAGAGCGTGCAGGAGAATGTCTCCGCCATCCGCGTTGTCAAGGCCTATGTGCGCGAAAGATTCGAGAGCGACAAGTTCCGCAAAGCCAGCGAAAATGTGCGCAGCCTGCTGATGCGCGCCGAGCTCATCATCGCCTGGAACGCCCCGTTCATGCAGCTGACCGTTTACAGCTGCATTCTGCTCATCAGCTGGCTGGGGGCGCGGCTCATCGTCAGCACCGGCGCCACCACCTTTACCACCGGCGACCTGATGAGCATGCTCAGCTATTGCATGAACATCCTGATGAGCCTGATGATGCTCTCAATGGTCTTTGTCATGATCACGATGTCCGCAGCCTCCGCCAAGCGCGTGGCCGAAGTACTGGACGAAAAATCCGACCTAACCAACGGTGAAAACCCGGTCATGGAGGTCAAGGACGGCTCGGTCAAGTTTGACCACGTCAGCTTCGCCTACAAGAAAAACGGTGAAAAAGCGCTGGAGGATATCGACCTCGAGATCAAGTCCGGTGAGACCATCGGCATTATCGGCGGTACAGGCTCGGCCAAGTCCAGCTTGGTACAGCTGCTGCCCCGCTTGTACGATGTGACCGAGGGCAGCGTTTCCATCGGCGGTGTCGATGTGCGCAAGTATGACCTCGAGACCCTGCGCAACAACGTTGCCATGGTGCTGCAAAAGAACGAACTGTTCAGCGGCACGATCGCCGAAAACCTGCGCTGGGGCAACCCCAACGCCACCGACGCCGAGATCGAGGACGCCTGCAAGCAGGCCTGCGCCGATGAATTTATTGAGCGCTTCCCCGATAAGTACCAGACCCATATCGAGCAGGGCGGCAACAACGTCTCCGGCGGCCAGAAGCAGCGCCTTTGCATCGCCCGCGCACTGCTGAAAAAGCCCCGCATCCTGATTCTGGATGACTCGACTTCCGCCGTCGATACCGCCACCGATGCCAAGATCCGCCGCTCCTTCACCGAGAAAATCCCCGGCACGACGGTATTCATCGTGGCGCAGCGCATCTCCTCGGTCGAAAATGCCGACAAGGTGCTTGTGCTCGATAACGGCAGGGTCAGCGGCTTTGATACCCCCGCAAACCTGTTGCAAACCAACGCCATCTATCAGGATGTGTACAACAGTCAGACCAAAGGCTCCGGCGACTTTGACGAGAAGGGAGGGGAGGCATAATGGCACAGCAGCCTAAAGTAGTCAAAATGGGCCCCGGCGGCCGCAACCATGGCCCCCGCCCCAAGGTAGAAAACCCCGGCAAGGTGCTTAAGCGCATCCTCACCTATGTGATGCAGCAGTATAAGGTGCAGGTCATTCTGGTGCTTTGCTGCATTCTGCTGGCCGTCTTTGCCCAGGTGCAGGGCACCCTGTTTATGCAGACCCTGATCGACAGCTACATCCTGCCCCTGCTGGCCGAAAAGAGCAATGATTTCTCCGGCCTTGCGCACGCCATTTTGCGCGTGGCATGCTTCTACGGTGTGGGCATCCTGGCGGTATTCATCCAGAACCGCACGATGGCCAAGATCACCCAAGGCACGCTGAAAAATCTGCGCGATGAACTTTTTGTCCATATGCAGACGCTGCCCATCAAATATTTCGACACCCACGCCCACGGCGATATCATGTCGGTCTACACCAACGATATCGACACCTTACGCCAGCTCATCAGCCAGAGCCTGCCGCAGTTGGTCAACACCATCATCACCGTTGTCAGCGTATTTTTGTCCATGCTGTACCTCAGCGTGCCCCTCAGCATCCTGACGCTGGTCATGGTCGGCGTGATGATGCTCGCCACCAAGTACCTTACCGGCAACTCCGGCAAGTTCTTCCTCAAACAGCAGCAGGAACTGGGCAAGGTCAACGGCTACATTGAAGAAATGATGAACGGCCAGAAGGTCGTCAAGGTATTCTGCCACGAGGAAGCCGCCATCAAGGAGTTCAACGAACTCAACAATGAGCTGTTCCACAGCGCTGACAAGGCCAACTCCTACGCGCTGGTGGCCATGCCCGTCAACGGCCAGCTGGGCAACCTGAGCTATGTGCTCTGCGCCGTGGTCGGCGGTGCGCTGGCGATCGGCGGTGTCGGCAGCCTGACACTGGGCAAGCTCGCCAGCTTCCTGACCTTTAACAAGAGCTTCAACCAGCCCATCACCCAGATCTCCATGCAGCTGAACTCGGTCGTCATGGCTTTGGCTGGCGGCGCGCGTATCTTCGCCCTGCTGGACGAAAAGCCCGAAGTCAACGAGGGAGATATCACCCTTGTCCACGCCAAGTTCGGCGCGGACGATACCCTGACCGAGACCGAGGAATCCACCGGCACTTGGGCCTGGAAAAAGCAGAACGCCGACGGCACAGCCGCCTATACCCAGCTCAAGGGCGACATCGTCTTTAAGGATGTCGATTTCGGCTACGACCCGAGCAAGATCGTGCTGCACGATATCAACCTCTATGGCCGCCCTGGCCAGAAGATCGCCTTTGTCGGCTCCACCGGCGCGGGCAAAACGACCATCACCAACCTCATCAACCGCTTCTACGATATCCAGAAGGGCCAGATCCTGTACGACGGCCACGATATCAAGTCGATCGAAAAGGATTCGCTGCGTTCCTCGCTTGGCATCGTCTTGCAGGATACCCACCTGTTCACCGGCACGGTCATGGAGAATATCCGCTACGGCCGCCTGGCCGCCACTGATGAAGAGTGCATAGCTGCCGCCCGCCTGGCCAACGCCGACAGCTTCATCAAGCACCTGCCCGATGGGTACAATACGATGCTGACCGGCGACGGCACCAACTTGAGCCAGGGTCAGCGCCAGCTGCTTGCCATCGCCCGCGCGGCAGTCGCCGACCCGCCGGTGCTGATTTTGGATGAGGCGACTTCGTCCATCGACACCCGCACCGAAAAACTCGTACAGGACGGCATGGACGGCCTGATGTATGGCCGCACGACCTTTGTCATCGCTCACCGCCTGTCCACGGTCCGCAACTCGGACTGCATCATGGTACTGGAGCAGGGCCGCATCATCGAGCGCGGCACCCACGATGAGCTGATTGCCCAGAAGGGCCGCTACTACAGCCTGTACACCGGCAATTTTGCCGAGAACAGCTAAGGCAGCACCGCACAATTTCCGCCTGACAGCTTAAGCAAACGCAAACACATTGTAAAGCGTTGCTGCGCGAAAAAGGCCGCAAACGGACATATAAACAATCAAAATTGCCGGGATAGCTTGCCGCTATCCCGGCTTTTTTGTGTAAAATGCCGCATTACCGCAAAAAAGTTGACGGATTGGTAAAAAGTGGTTATAATAGGTGACGTAGCCACGAATATTCAGCTATGCAAGATACGCGGCAGAGGGTACGCGGCGCAGCTACTACGGCACCGCACTGGCAAAAATAGGCCGCATGGACACGTTTACCAATACGTTTTATGAATAGGGAGGTAGCCAATATGGCAGCTAAGAAGAAGATCGCACAGACCGTGATTACCGCAGGTAAGTACTACACCATCAATGCCGCCAACGGCAAGGTCGTTGAGGTGGCTGATTATAATATTGAGAACGGCGCCAAGGTCCAGCTGTGGGACGACGCTAACGCAGAGTGGCAGCAGTGGGGCTTCGTCGCCGCAGGCGACGGTGTCTACCGCGTGAAGAACCGTTTCACCGGCAAAATGCTGGACCTGAATATGGGCGGCGTCAGCGACGGCACCCGCGTACATCAGTGGGAGGGTGCCCAGGCCTCCAGCCAGCTGTGGGTCGTCGAACCGTCCCATGATGGCCGCGTTAAGATCAAGTCCAACCTGGCAGGTAAGCTGCTGGATGCCGGTATGAGCGCTGTCAACGGTACCCCGCTGCAGATCTGGGCCGACGTCAATGGCGAGAACCAGTACTGGACCATCAACGAAGTGACCCGCAAGCCCAAGACCAGCGTCAAGGCTTCTGCCGTCAAGGCCAAGGCCGCTGCTGAAAAGGCCGCTACCGAGATCGTCGACGCTGCCGCCGTGGCTGTTGCCCCCGCTGTGGAGAAAGCTGCCAAGGCTGCCAAGCCTGTAGTCGAGAAGGCTGTCAAGGCTGCTGAGCCTGTCGTCGAAAAGACCGTCGAGGCCGCCAAGCCTGTGGTCGAGAAGGCTGTCAAGGCTGCTGAGCCTGTCGTCGAAAAGACTGTCGAGGCCGCCAAGCCCGTCGTCGAGGAGACCGTCAAGGCTGCCGAAAAGGCCGCTGCCGAGGTCAAGACCGCTGTGAACACCGCCGCCAAAAAGCGCGGCCGCAAGAGCAAGCGTAAGTAATTTCTGTTTGTAATATTCTTGCCAAATAATCCATTGCGTATAATTTTGCTGTAACAAGTTGCCCCCGGCATCCTACGATACCGGGGGCTTTTTGCGTTTCTTATAAAGAATCCTTGCACGGGCCGATGCTCGCCATCGGCCCGCAAGGCTGCAAACAACCGTAGGAGCGCATTCTATATGCGCCCGTGCGGCCGTATCTAAACGCGAAACTCTCTCGGGCGGATATGGAATCCGCCCCTATGCTCGGGGAAAATTGGTCAGCTCACCCCAGCGCCGCAATGCTCTCCTTGATCTTTGCGGTCTTTTCCTGGGCGGCGGCCAGCTTGGCGCGGGTCTCCTCCACCAGCTTGGCGGGGGCCTTTTCCACAAACTTGGGGTTGTTCAGCTGGTTGGTGAACATGCCCAGCTCTTTCTCGGCCTTGGTCAGCTCTTTGTTCAGGCGGGCCAGTTCTTTCTCGCGGTCGATCAGCTCCATCATCGGGATAAAGCCTTTGGCGTCCGGGGTAGCCACGTTCACCATGCCGTCCGTGCTGCCCTCATACTTGGGGGTCACGGTCACGTCGGTGGCAAAGGCGAAGCGGGCCAGGTAGGCACCGCCCTTTTCAAAGGCGGCGGGGCTGGCGGTCTCAATGACCATACTGGTCTTTTTGGCGGGGTGGACGTTCATCTCGGCGCGCATGGTACGCACGGCCTTGATGTAATCCATCAGCTTTTCAAAGTCGGCGCAGTCCTCGGCCCAGATCTTCATGTCCTCATTGCCCGGCCACAGCTGGGTCATGATGGTCTCGGTGCTGCCGGGCAGAGCCTGATAGATCTCCTCGGTGATGAACGGCATGAACGGGTGCAGCAGCTTCAGCGCACGGTCCAGCACATACACCAGCACCTTGCGGGCGGTGTCGGCGGCCTGGGCGTCCTCGCCGTTCAGGCGGGTCTTGCAAATTTCAATGTACCAGTCGCAGTACACTTCCCAGATAAAGTTCTCGACCTTTTCGGCGGCCAGGCCAAGCTCGTACTTGTCCAGGTTGGCGGTGGCGTCGTTGGCCATCTTGGCCAGCTCGCTCAGCACCCACTTGTCGCTCATGTCCAGCTGATCCTCAGCGGGCAGGCCCGGCTCAAAGTCCTCGGGCAGATTCATCAGCACAAAGCGGGCAGCGTTCCACAGCTTGTTGGCAAAGTTGCGCGCGGCCAGCACCTTTTCATCACTGTAGCGCATATCGTTGCCAGCGGTGGAGCCGATGATCAGCATCAGGCGCAGCGCGTCGGCACCGTACTGCTCAATGACTTCCAGCGGGTCAATGCCGTTGCCCAAGCTCTTGGACATCTTGCGGCCCTGACTGTCGCGCACAATGCCGTGGATCAGCACCGTGTCAAACGGAGCCTTGCCGGTGTAGGCCAGGCCCGAGAAGATCATGCGGGAGACCCAGAAGCCGATGATATCATAGCCCGTCACCAGCGTGTTGGTGGGGTAGAAGTAGTTGTAATCCTCGGCGCTCTCATCGGGCCAGCCCAAGGTGGAGAACGGCCACAGGGCCGAGCTGAACCAGGTGTCCAGCGTATCAGGATCCTGGGTCAGATGCGTGCAGCCGCATTTGGGGCAGACGGACGGCGCGTCCTTGGCGACAACGGTCTCGCCGCAGTCGTCGCAGTACCAGGCGGGGATCTGGTGACCCCACCACAGCTGGCGGCTGATGCACCAGTCACGGCCGCCCTTCATCCAGTTGATATAGTTCTTGGTAAAGCGCTCGGGCACAAACTTGATCTCGCCCTTTTCCACGCTCTCAATGGCGGGTTTGGCCAGCGGTTCCATCTTGACGAACCACTGCTTGGAGACCATCGGCTCAATGACCGAGTGGCAGCGGTAGCAGGTGCCCACGTCGTGGGTCAGCGCCTCGGTCTCTTTCAAGGCACCGCAGGCCTCCAGGTCGGCCAGGATAGCCTTGCGGGCTTCCAGCGCGGTCATACCGGCGTACTTGCCGCAGTCCAGCACTTCAGGCTCGTCGGCGGCAGCGCGGCCAGCGGCGCGCTCGGCATCGGCGGCAGCCTTGTCGGCAGCGCCGGTCATGTGGCCGTCATAGGTCAGCACGCGGATCATCGGCAGGTCATGGCGCTTGCCGACCTCAAAGTCGTTGGGGTCGTGGGCGGGGGTGATCTTCACAACGCCAGTGCCCTTTTCCATGTCGGCGTGCTCGTCGCAGACGATGGGGATCTCGCGATCCAGCAGCGGCAGAATGACATGGCAGCCATGCAGGTGGGCATAGCGCGGGTCGTCGGCGTTGATCGCCACGGCGGTATCGCCCAGCATCGTCTCGGGGCGGGTGGTGGCCAGCTCAAGATACTCGCCGGTCTCCTTCACCTTGTACAGCAGGTGCCAGAAGCTGCCCTCCTTGGCCTCGTACTCGACCTCGGCGTCAGAAATGGACGTGTTGCAGTGCGGGCACCAGTTGACCATGCGGTTGCCGCGGTAGATCAGCCCCTGATCGTACAGGCGGACGAACACTTCCTTGACGGCGTTGGAGCAGCCCTCGTCCATCGTAAAGCGCTCACGCTGCCAGTCACAGGAGCAGCCCAGCTTTTTCAGCTGGCTGACAATGCGGTTGCCGTAGGTGTTCTTCCAGTCCCAGGCACGCTCCAGGAAGCCGTCGCGGCCCACCATCTCTTTGGTCAGGCCTTCTTCGCGCATCTTGGCTACGACCTTGGCCTCGGTGGCGATGGAAGCGTGGTCGGTGCCGGGCACCCACAGGGCGGCATAGCCCTGCATGCGCTTGTAGCGGGTCAGGATATCCTGCCAGGTCTCATCCATGGCGTGGCCCATGTGCAGCTGGCCGGTAACGTTCGGCGGCGGCATTACGATGGTGAAAGGTTTTTTGCTGCGGTCGATCTGGGTATGGAAATACCCCTTGTCGCACCAGTTCTGGTAGATGCGGTCCTCCGTACCCTGGGGCGCATACTGTTTGGCGAGTTCTTTCGGCATTTGTGTAAACCTCCTTGAGAATTGCGGGGCGTGTAACCAATAGAAAAAGCCGCCCCATGAGAAAATCATGGGACGGCCTGAAAAATTCAAGTCGCGGTACCACCCAAGTTGCCTTGTAAAAGGCCGCTTTGCGGCAGGGCAAACACCCCGCCTGCCCGGATAACGGCGGCAAACCCGTGCGCGGCTAGTAAAGTTTCACCGCGCCTGCTTGAAAGCGACAGCACACAGCGGACCCTGCCGGGCTTGCATCACCCCCGGCTTGCTGAAAAAGCCCTGACCTGCACGCACTCTTTCGCACTGCATTGTACCTTATAATGTACCGCACAGTGCGGGAAATGTCAAGTGGGGCGGCAGTAAATTATCAGAAAACACTTTGTAAGGGCCGATATAGGATCCGCCCCTACGGTCTGTCAACGGCACCCTTTCGCAGCGTAGGGGAGCATTCTATATGCTCCCGTGCCGTTTTTCGTTGCTGCGTTTTTGCCTTACGGTATTATTCCCACTTCTCCCATACCCCCGGGCAATACCCGGCGGTTGCCTGGCGGCCGTTGCGCACAATGGGTTGGCGCAGCAACTGCTGGCTTTCAAACAGCTTGTCGGCCTGCTGGCTTTCATCCAGCCAGCGCAGCAGGGCCAGCGTGTCTTTGTCTTTGGCGTTTTCGTCCACCAGCTTGTCCCAGCCGCCCACCGCGCGGCAGACATTCTCAAACTCGCCGCGGCTCATGCCCTTTTCCTTCAGGTCGATCATCTGGAACTTGATGCCCCGCTCCTTAAACCACCGCTGCGCTTTTTTGGTATCAAAACTTTTGTTCGTGCCGAAAATCTGAATGTTCATCGAGGTTGTCTCTCTTTCTCTGGGATGTCGTGTAGGGGCGGATGCTCGTATCCGCCCGCAAAACCACTGCACATTTTATAAAACCAGCATACCACACCAATCCTTTATTGACAACCGCACCCTAAAAAATATATAGTATATAATGTATGTCATTCGCAACAAAAAGGGAGCGCATCAACCATGGAACTTGCTGTTATCACGGCCAAACAGGTGGCAGAACTGCTGCTTATGATTTTGGCCGGTGCAGTCTGCTGCAAAGCGGGCGTGTTCAAACCCAAAGAAAAATCGGTCCTTGCCAATCTGCTGCTCTATCTGGTCGTCCCGGCCATGGTGCTGGACAGCTATATGGTCGAGTATGACCCCACCACCTTCCATAACCTGATGCTGGCGTTCAGCCTGGGGGCGCTGGTGCTGCTGGTGGGCCTGGCAGCGGCGTTTGCGGCAACCATCAAGGTGCAAAAGGACGTGCGCGCCATCCTGTGGTTTGCCTGCGCGTTCTCCAATGCCGGGTACATGGGCTTCCCGCTTATCAAGGCGCTGTTCGGCAGCGAGGGTCTGCTTTACGCCAGCGGTTTTGTCACGGTTTTTAACATCCTGATCTGGACTATCGGTTATGTGGTCGTTTCCGGCCAGGTCAACCCCAAGCAGACGGTGCGCGCCGTGGCAACCTGCCCCTGTATCATCGCTGTGGTGGTCGGCCTGTTTCTTTACCTGGCCCGCATCCCCCTGCCGGAGATCCTCACCGGCCCCATCGGTGCCATCGGCGATATGAACACCCCGCTGTCCATGATCATCACCGGCGCGACGATCGCATCCAGCGACCTGAAAAAGCTGCTGAAAAATAAAAATCTCTTCCTCGTCTGGGGCCTGCGCATGCTGGCTATCCCGGCGGTGGAACTGCTGATCTTCGCTCTGCTGGGCCTGCACGGCACCGTGCCCACCATCGTGCTGCTGCTCGAAGCCTGCCCCTGCGCGGCCATCACCACGATGTTTGCCATCCAGTTCCACCACGACGAAGAACTCGCCGCCGGTGCGGTGGTCTTTTCCACCCTCTCCAGTATCCTGACCCTGCCGCTGTATGCGCTGCTGCTGACGATGATGCTGGGGTAAGTGCCCACCCCAAAGGCCCTCTTGCCCTCAACCCCCATAGGTGCTATAATAGAGCTTCAAAAGAGGAGTCCCACATAAAAGGAGCACTATGCAACAACATAAAACATCCCCATGGCTGGTCGCGTTCCGCATTCTCTTTACGGCGGCGCTGCTGGCCTGTATCCTCTTTATCTTCCGCAACTCCATGCAGACGGGCGAAGTCTCGTCCGCCCGCAGCCAGGCCGTCACTGCCATGGTCAACGGCTTTTTAGGCAAGTTCGGCCTTGGCCCCTTGTCTGAACATATCATCCGCAAGCTGGCGCATTTCTCCGAGTTCATGCTCGAAGGTTTCCTGCTGATGCTCTGCCTGCGGGTCTACACACGGCGTTTTGTCCGCCACGTCAGTTGGCCGCTGCTGGCTGGTATGAGCACCGCCCTCATGGACGAGACCATCCAGCTCTCTATCCCCAACCGCACCTCGTCTGTGACCGATGTCTGGATCGACATGGCCGGTGTTATCGCGGGGCTGTTTGTGGCCCTGGTCATTCTCTTGATCCTGCGCGCCGCTGTGGCGTTCTACCAGGTCAAGCGGGAAAACAAAGCACTGCGTGCTGAGCAGGAAGCCCTGCGTCAGCGCGAACATGAACGTCTGGCCCGCCGCGCCGCCCACCGTGCGGCCAAAGGCGAGGAACCCGATGAGGAGGAAAACGAAGCATGACCACCCAACAGGCAATCGAAGCACTGCACGCCCTGCCGCGTCTGGGGCAGGGGGCACCCGGCCTGGCCCGTATGCAAAACCTGATGGACCACCTGGGCAACCCCGAAAAAGAACTGCAATGTATCCACATCGCAGGCACCAACGGCAAGGGCAGCCTGGCCGCCATGACCTCGTCGATCCTGACTGCCGCCGGGTACAAGACCGGCCTGACCATCAGTCCGTATATTGTCGATTTCCGTGAGCGGTTCCAGATCGACGGCGAGATGATCCCGCCGCGCACGCTGGCCAGCCTGGCCCAGAAGGTGCTCGACGCCGTGGACGCTATCGAGCTTGAGGGCGGCGAGATCCCCGTCCAGTTTGAAGCCGTCACTGCGCTGGCACTGCTCTGGTTCGCACGCGAAAAGTGCGACCTCGTCGTGCTGGAAACAGGTCTCGGCGGCCGCTGCGATGCCACCAATATTGTGCCGCACAAGCTCGTTGCCGCCATCACCAAGATCGGCTACGACCACACCGAGATCCTCGGCGACACGCTGGACAAGATCGCCGCCGAAAAGGCCGGTATTATTAAAGAAGGCTGTGCCGTCGTCAACTACCCCGAGCAGCCCGCCGAAGCCATGGGCCCCATCCTCGGCGCTGCGGCCGAGACGAACACTGTCATCATCACGCCCGAGATGGACGACATCCGCCTGCTGCGCGGCAAACGGCTGGAAAACCGCATCGACTACGGCGGCTACAAGGCCAACCTGCAATTTCCCGGCGCGCATCAGGCCAACCATGCCGCCATGGCCGTGGAGATCGCCCTCGCCCTCTGGCGCGAGTTCGGCTACGATATCTCCGACGATGCCATCGAGCAGGGCCTGAACAACGCCCGCATGCCCGCCCGCATCGAGGTCATGCGACGCCATCCGCTGCTTTTACTGGACGGCTGCCACAACCCGGACGGCGCCAAAGTCCTGGCCGAAACCCTGACCAAAGCCGAGTACGAGGAAAACCTCGTCGGCGTGCTGGGTATGCTGGCCGACAAGGACTATAAGGACATGCTGTCTGACCTCGCGCCCTGCTTCGCCAAGGTGTTCACCGTCACGCCGGACTGCCCGCGCGCCCTCTCCGCAGAGGATTTGCAAAAGGAAGCCCGCTTCCACCTCGACGCCGAAGCCGCCGCCAGTGTGCCAGAAGCCCTGCGCAAAGCCCTTGACTACTGCGAGGAAAACAACCTCGCCGGTGTGGTCGTCTGCGGCTCGCTCTATCTGGCGGCCGAGGCCCGCCCGCTGATGCTCAAAGAAGCAAAAAATTAACGCGCCACCGCCCTGTTTTAACAAAATGTGCACCCGAAAGCCTGTACTGTAATGGTACAGGCTTTTTGTTTTGGCAAACGCCGTACATTCAAAAGGAAAAAGGGGCAAGCACTATGGCAAAGGTTTGTTTTGTGCCGGGCAGCGGCACGCTGGCGGCCTATTTAAGCGGCGAGATCGACCATCACGCCGCGCAGTCCATCCGGCGGGAGATCGACGCCCAGGTGGACGACCGCCTGCCGGAATTGCTGACGCTGGATTTTTCGGGCGTTACGTTTATGGATTCCTCCGGCGTCGGGCTGATCCTGGGCCGCGGACGGCATATCTCGGCGCTGGGCGGCCGCCTTACCGTACAAAACCCGCCACCCGCGGTGCGTCGCATGCTCGACCTGGCCCGCATAACCTACGCATAAAGGAGAACTGCCATGAAGATGCTCAATCAGGTCAAGATCACCTTTGCCAGCCGTTCCGTCAACGAAGGCTTCGCCCGCGCGGCGCTGGCGGCGTTCCTTGTGCAGCTCGATCCCACCGTCCCGCAGCTGGCCGACCTCAAAACTGCCGTGTCCGAAGCTGTCACCAACTGCATCGTGCACGCCTACCCGGATGGCATCGGCCCCGTCACCCTCACGGCGGCACTGTACGAGGGTGGCGTCGTGCGCATCACCGTCACCGATCGCGGCGTTGGCATCACCGATGTGGACAAGGCTATGCAGCCTATGTACACCACCGGCGACCCCGAGGAACGCGCGGGCCTTGGCTTTGCGGTCATGCAAAGCTTTATGGATAAGGTGCGTGTTTCCTCGCGGCCCGGGCGCGGCACTCGCGTGACCCTCACCAAGCGGCTGGACGCCCGCAGATGACCTTTACATATTTGTAAGGAGGATTCTGCCTATGCCAGCCCAGACCATCCAAACCATGCCGCGCGAAGAATTTATCGAGAAGAACCTCGGCCTTGTTCATGCCTGCGCCGGGCGTTTTAAAAGCAGGGGCATCGAGTACGAAGAACTGTACGCCGCAGGCTGCCTGGGGCTGGTCAAGGCGGTGGACGGTTTCGATACCACACGCGGGGTCTGCTTTTCTACCTACGCCGTGCCGGTGATTTTGGGCGAGATCAAAAAGCTGTTCCGGGACGGCGGCACGGTCAAGGTCAGCCGTTCAATCAAAGAACTGGGGCTGAAAGTCAACGCCGAGCGCGAGCGTTGCTTAAAGCATACCGGCCAGGAGCCGGGCGTTGCCCAACTAGCCGAAATCCTGCAAACCACCCCGGAGCAGATCGCCCTGGCCATCCGCGCGTCGCTGCCCGCACTGTCCCTGACCCCCGGCAATGACGAGGACGGCACCCGCGAATGGGACGTGCCGGTAGACTCGCCCGAGGAAACACTCTCCGACCGCATCGGTCTGCGTGAGGTGATGGACAAGCTGGAACCCAAAGACAGGGAACTGATCCGCCTGCGCTTCTTCGGCAACCGCACCCAAACCGAAACCGCCAAGATCCTCGGCAGCACCCAGGTCCAAATCTCCCGCCGCGAACGCAAGATCCTGGCCTGGATGCGCTTGCAGCTCCTTGAAATATAACGCATAAAAGGCTCCCCTTCGAGGGGCGGTGTCGGCCGCAGGCTGACTGAGGGGGGCCACACCGCAGCCTTCCCGTCAAACCGCACATTTTCCCCCGCGCCGCCTTGTGCATCTCCCCAAAAGTAATACAACCCCTTGACACGCGCTGTTCTGATATGCTACTATACTCCCATCGCAGAAGAATTGTCGATACCAGGCA
>SFKI01000008.1 GCA_004554775.1 Subdoligranulum variabile | reverse complement strand
AAAGGTGAGCGCCGCCAGTGGCGGATACAGCGAACCGAAGCAGGGGCAGCGGTCGCAGAGTGCGAGGGGCTTTTGTCCCCGAAGCACGATGCGGGTACCACAACCCGACATTATCGAGCATTTTGGCAACGCAGATGCCGTGCCACAGCCGCCGAAGCGGTGCTTAAGCCGTAAGGCGGGAATTGTGCGGTGTTGCCTTAAATATAATTGCTTAAAACAAGCAGCAGGTGAGCCTAAGCCCAGACACTCACCAGCTGCTTGTTTTACATTAGTTGATGCCAAATTCCGGGCTAAACTGAGTATGCCATATGCGCTAATGAAAGAACTTAGCCGTTTTACTGCGTACCGATCTCCCGTACACACGTACGCAGCGATTTGTCCGAAACGCACCCTATGCAGCCGTTTTCCCCTTAGAAAACCTAATAAATTTTGCAGACCGCAGGGATGAAAGTGTCATAGTGGGTTATTGCACTTCCGCAGAAGTGCCTTTTGGGTGTTCAAAGGGAACACCCTGCGGAAGAAGCCCACTAAAAAAGGGCGTTGCCGCATGATGGCAACGCCCGCTAGGTGCGATATAAAATTATTTATTTTTGGGATGCCCATTTTCCACAGCGCTGGTGCCCTGCTCCATCAGGTAAGTTGCCGTCAGGTCGGCGATGTGGAGCTTTACAGCGAGGGGATAGCTGTTGTAAGCATCGCTTACGGCAAAGCTGCCGCCGCGCACGGCGTCGTCAAAGCCACCCATGTGCCAGCGGATGGCAATGGCTTCTGCGGTTTTCAGGCGCATGAAATGCTCAATAAGATACACGCTCTTTTCGCCGTGGCCGTAGGGCAGCTGGTCGGCCACCTGGTAAAACGGCACCTTCTCCCATTGGCCGGTGGCATCGTTTTTCACGTTGCGGGTACTGACTTTGTAAAAATTGGCTTTGCACAGGTCGTGCAACAGGGCACAGATGGCGTAGCTTTCGGCGTTTTCGCCCTCGGTGTAAAAATGCTGCATCATCGCGTCGTAGACGTTCAGGCTGTGCATGACCAGGCCGCACTCACACGCGCCGTGGAAGCGGGTGGACGCCGGGGCCGTGAAAAAGTCCGTCGTGTCCATCCAGTTCAGCAGGCGATCCGCGCCAGGGCGCGTGATATTTTTATTGTAGATCTCCACAAACCGGGCGCGGTAGTCTTCCATGCGAACCTCACAGCTCCATATCGTTCAGGATGTCTTTCAGGGTCTTGAGCTCATCTTCCGTCAGGCTGATGCCCTTGGCCATGCGGCTGCCGTCCGGGGACCAGTCGCGGATGTCATACTTCGGCGGGTTGCCGTTCCAGCTGACCATGTTCAGCTGACGCTCCCAGCCGCGGGCGTTGGTGGAAAGCACCGCAATACGCTCAGTCACTTCATAGGTAAATTCTGCCATAATTGTACAGGCTCCTTTTTCACTAAAATAGTTCATGCACCATCATAGACGATTCTTTTATAAAATGCAAGTGCAAAATCAGTTTTCGGCACATCGGACGGCCAGCAGGGCAAAGCGGGTCTTTGCGGCGGGCGAAGTCGTGCCGCAGGTGGAAAGCACCAGCAATTGCCGGCCGTACTCGGGTGTTACGCCGGTATCGTAAAGCGCCAGCGCCGTGATGGCATCGACGCGGTGCTCCCAGTCCAGTTTCGTATCGGCGTCAAAAAAGGTGTAGTAGGGCAGTTCGTCCGCGCCAAGGGTGGTGTCCAGCGCTGCGACGATCTGCCAGGTTGCAGTTTCATAAATCGTATCAAACCTGAACGTGGGATGTGCTTGGTAAAATTTCTCGCTGCGGTAGCGGGTCAGCTGGCCGAACATCGAGCCATCCGCCATGTTGTGGCCGTAGACCAGCCAGTTGGCCGTGGGGGCGGCGGGGTCGATGGAGCAGTGTTCGTCCATGAACAGCGTGCCGCCGGTGGCATACAGGCGGTCAAAGCCGCGGCGCAGGTAGTATTCGTTGTCGCCGGGGGTCTGCACGACCGGCAGGTCGATGTCGGTACCGTCGATGGTCAGCCAGCCGATCATATCGGGGTTTTTCTCGTACAGTTCGCGGTAGGCAGGCAGCACCTGCTGGGTGTGGGTGGCCGGGGCGGCGCTTTCGGGGGTGGCGTGGGCCGCACTGTCGGCGTCCAGCGTCGCAGCCAGGGCATCCCGGGTGGCGGCCAACGGTTGCACCGTGACGCTGCCTCGCGCGGTCTCGGCGGTTTCCACCACGGGGGAGGGAACCGCCGACGGGGCCTGCGGCTGGCCGCCGCGGCCTACCGTCTGGCGCAGCAGCAACACCGCTGCCGCACCCAGCAACACCGTACCGGCGATGCGCAGAACTTTTACCTCCCGCCGCTGGCGTGCCCGCATGCCGGTGCGCGCTGCGAAGGGGTAATAGGCCGAGTTGCCCCGCAGTTTGCGGTAATGCCGCGGCATAGCGCACCCTCCTTCCGGTATAAAATAGTGGGAAATAACAAAAAAACGCCCCGCAGGGCGTTGGTTTATATTTTGCGTAGCATTAACAGCCCGGCCGAGCAGATCAGAATTAGCCCGATCACACCTGCCAGATACATTACCGGAAAATCCCCGGTTGCGGGGGTGGTCTGGGCGGGCGCTGCCGTGGCTGCGGGGGCAGTTGTGGCCTGGCCGCCGGTCACATCCACCTTGGCGGGATTTTCTTTCACCTGCACCGGCTCACTTTTTTGTGTGCGAGAGGTGGAGCTGGTGGGGGTCGCGGTGGCCGTGCTTGCCGCTGCGTTACTGTTCAGCGCGCCGCAGGCAGCAAACAAAACAACAAGCGCCATAAAAAATGTAGCGCATAAAAAGCGTTTCAACGCGAAAACGCCTCCTTAAATTCAAAGTACAAAGGGCCGGGAACCGGCTATACAAAAGCGCATAAATACGCACTAATAAGTTTTACGTTTCGTACATTGTACCACACAGCGCCCCTTACGTCAAGCAATTGTCATGAAAAGGCAACAAATTGGCAACAAATTCCGGCCCTGGGGCGCGATTTCCGGCAAGATTTGCCCCTTGCGCATACGCCGCAAATGCGTTATAATAATTCTACTATTGTGTGAGATTATGCCCCAAGGGGACCCACCCCGTGGGATGGGCGGCG
Organism: Subdoligranulum variabile; assembly: GCA_004554775.1. Classification (GTDB taxonomy): domain Bacteria; phylum Bacillota; class Clostridia; order Oscillospirales; family Ruminococcaceae; genus Gemmiger; species Gemmiger variabilis_B. Next base: position 125,358 of record SFKI01000008.1, on the reverse strand, counting down.
CGCACGGAATAAAAAAAGGAGTTGTAACGATGAAAGGTATTATCCTTGCCGGCGGCGCCGGCACCCGGCTTTACCCGCTGACGATGGTCACCTCCAAGCAGCTGCTGCCCGTTTACGACAAACCGATGATCTATTATCCCTTGTCCACCCTGATGCTGGCCGGCATCCAGGACATCCTGATCATCTCCACCCCCACCGACACCCCGCGCTTTGAGGCTTTGCTGGGCGACGGCAGCCAGTACGGCCTGCATCTGCAATACAAGGTGCAGCCCAGCCCGGACGGTCTGGCCCAGGCATTCATTTTGGGCGAGGAGTTCATCGGCGACGATTGCTGCGCCATGGTATTGGGCGACAACATCTTCTACGGCGCCGGTTTCTCCAAGCGGCTCAAGGGCGCTGCGGCCAATGCCGCCGCCGGCCGCAGCACCGTGTTCGGCTACTTTGTCAACGACCCCGAGCGCTTCGGCGTTGTCGCGTTTGATAAGGACGGCCACGCTACGTCCATTGAGGAAAAGCCCGCGCAGCCCAAGAGCAACTACGCCGTCACCGGCCTGTACTTCTACAACAAGGACGTCGTCAAGATGGCCAAGCAGGTCAAGCCCAGTGCGCGCGGTGAGCTGGAGATCACCACGCTGAACCAGATGTACCTTGACGAAGGCAAGCTGGATGTGCAGCTGCTGGGCCGCGGCTACGCCTGGCTGGACACCGGCACGATGGACTCGCTGGTCGAGGCTGCCACCTTTGTGCAGACCGTTGAGCAGCGCCAGGGCATCAAGATCTCGGCCCCCGAAGAGATCGCCTACAAGTACGGCTGGATCACCAAGGAAAAGCTGCTGGAAAGCGCTGCCCGCTACGGCAAGAGCCCCTACGGCCAACACCTGAAGAATGTGGCCGACGATAAGCTGCAATACTGAGCGCAGAACAGGGGAGCAACCATGAAAATTTTAATTACCGGCTGCCGCGGCCAGCTGGGCACCGAGCTGCAAAAACAGCTGGCCGCCGAAAGCTGCGTCCTGGGCCCGCTGCCCGAACGGCTGCGCAAGGCCACCGTCATCCCCGTGGATGTGGATGAACTGGACATCACCGACCGTGAAGCGACCATCAACTATATCCGCCGCCACCAGCCCGACACGGTCATCAACTGCGCGGCTTTCACCAACGTGGACAGCTGCGAGACCTCCCGCGATGCGGCCTTTAAGGTCAACGCCCTGGGTCCCCGCAACCTGGCCCTGGCCTGCGAAAAGGTCAACGCCCGCCTGATCCATGTTTCGACCGACTATGTTTTCCCCGGCGTTGCCAACGGCGGCATCGCGCTGGATGAGTGTGCCGTGCCCGCACCGATCTCGGCCTACGGCCAGACCAAGCTGCTGGGCGAGCAGTATGTCGAGCGGTTCTGCCGCCGCCATTTCATTGTGCGCACCGCGTGGCTGTACAGCTACTATGGGAAGAACTTCGTCAAGACGATGGTCCGCCTGGGCAAGAGCCACAACGAGATCACCGTCGTCAACGACCAACTGGGCAACCCCACCAACGCGGTGGATCTGGCCTATCACATCCTCAAGCTGGCCGTCAGCCACGATTACGGCGTTTACCACTGCACCGGCAACGGCATTTGCAGTTGGTATGATTTTGCTTCTGCCATCATGAAAGAAGCCGGTCTGCCCTGCAAGGTGAACCCCTGCACCAGCGCCGAGTACGCCGCTGCCAACCCCGCCAGCGCCAGCCGCCCCGCCTGGAGCGCACTGGAAAACCGCATGCTGCGCTGCACCGTCGGCGACGAAATGCGCGACTGGCAGGACGCTTTACACGATTTCTTTGCTAACTGGAACGGAGAATTATAAGTTATGAAAACCTATCTTGTTACCGGCTGCGCCGGTTTCATCGGCTCCAACTTTGTGCATTACATGCTGGAGAAGTACGAGGATATCCGCCTCATCAACCTGGACAAGCTGACCTACGCAGGCAACCTTGAGAACCTGCAGGACATCGAGGGCGACGCCCGCCACATCTTTGTGCAGGGCGATATCTGCGACAAGGCGCTCGTCACTGACCTGATTGCCAAGTATGACCCCGATTATGTCATCAACTTTGCGGCCGAGAGCCATGTGGATCGCAGCATCAAGAATCCCGAGATCTTCGTCGAGAGCAATGTTCTGGGCACCGTGAACCTGCTGCAATGCTGCAAGGACGCCTGGTATGACGCCGCCGCCAAGACCTGGAAAGCGGGCAAGAAGTATTTGCAGGTCTCGACCGATGAAGTCTACGGTGCCCTGGGTGCCGAGGGTTACTTCATGGAGACCACCCCGCTGTGCCCGCACAGCCCGTACTCTGCCTCCAAGGCCAGCGCCGACATGTTCGTCAAGGCATTCCACGATACCTACGGTATGCCGATGAACATTACCCGCTGCTCCAACAACTACGGCCCGTATCAATTCCCCGAGAAGCTGATCCCGCTGCTGATCAACAACGCCAAGCAGCACAAGCAGCTGCCCGTTTACGGCGACGGCATGCAGATCCGTGACTGGCTGTACGTTATGGACCACTGCAAGGCCATCGACATGGTTGCCAACGGCGGCAAGAACGGCGAGGTCTACAACGTCGGCGGCCACAACGAGCGCCCCAACATCTTCATCGTCAAGACCGTTATCGCCCAACTGCATGACCGCCTGAAGGACGAGGGCATCAGCGAGGAGCTCATCACCCACGTGGCAGACCGCCTGGGCCATGACCGCCGTTACGGCATCGACCCCACCAAGATCAAGGAAGATCTGGGCTGGTACCCCGAGACCCCGTTTGAAAAGGGCATTGTGCTGACCATTGACTGGTACCTGGCCCACCCCGACTGGATGGCCCACGTCACCAGCGGCGACTACCAGAAATACTACGAGCAGATGTACAAAAACAAGTGATTCTGCCCGCATCTCATTCTCCCAAAGGAGCACCTAATCCGAAATGGCAAATTACAAAGAAGAACAGATCCGCAATAACCGCCGCCTGGCACGGCAGATCGTGGGCGGCGTGGCGCTGCTGCTGGCCGTCATCGGCCTGTTTACCGTGATTGGCTGGGCGGTCAGTGCGCTGCGCAGTGTGCTGGATGATTCCGACCGCCGCAAAGCTTACGAGGACCGCCTGTTCGGCATGGTCATTCTGGACCCGCTGGCATTCAGCGATGCGTCCAGCGTCGACTCCGGCGTATTCAAGCAGGCTGCCATCTGGGGCACCGTTTACCAGGTGCAGAACAGCGGCGGCAGCCTGGATCAATACGAGCGCGATCCCGACACCGGCTCGGCCATTATCCCGAAGCTGGAGATCGACACCTATATTGCGAATCTGCTGGGGCCTGACTACGTGTTTGAGGACGGCAGCTTCAGCACCGATGTATTTTCCTATCATTATGACGAGGAAAAGCAGGGCTATCTGGTCCCCGTCACCAGCTCGGTGGCGCAGTACACGCCCGAGGTCGAGAAGATCCGGAGGGCAGACGGCAAGCAGTATGTGACCGTGGGCTACATCCCCACCGCCACGAACAGTTCCAGCAACGGTGAGCTTTCGCTGACCGCGCCGACCGAACCCACCAAGTATATGGATTACGTCTTTACCCAGGGCAGCAACCACGAGTGGTACCTGACTGCCTTGCAGGAGAGCGAGATGAAGCCCGCCGCCACCCCGACGCCGACGCCCACCGCCGATGTGGTGCAGGATGCCCAGAGCATGGTGGAGAACAACCTTGGCAACGCCATGGCTGACACCAACACCGTACCGAACGAAGAGCCCGCCCCCGCGCAGGATGCACAGGATGCCCTGCCGGAAGATGGGGGAGATGCACCCACGGAAGATGGCGCAGATAGTACGGCAGAGTAAATGTAAAGGCTCCCACCCATACCTTTCATCACGTTTACAAGAGCATGTGCCGCCGGTACATGCTCTTTTTGTCTTTTTGTTTTTTGTGTTGGCATTTCCCGGCTATCTATGCTATAATCATGTTTATATAGCACGATTGTTGAGGTGTATCATGATGGAAGAACTGCTTCGCATTTTGGAAAAAAACGCCCGTATGCCGATTGAGGATATCGCCGCCATGCTGGATAAGACCCCCACGGAGGTTGCCGCCATGATGGATGAGGCTGCCGCCAAGGGCTACATCCGCGGGTACGAGACCCTCATCGACTGGGAGCAGGCCGGGGTCAACCTGGTCGAAGCCGTCATTGAGCTGCGCGTGACCCCGCACAAGGCCCGCGGCTTTGACGATATCGGCATGACCATCGCCCAGTTTGACGAGGTAGACACCGTACTGCTGATGAGCGGCAGCTACGATCTGCAAGTTATTATCAAGGGCCGCAGCTTCCAGGAAATCGCCATTTTCGTGGCCAAACGCCTGTCCCCGCTGGACGACGTGCTCTCTACCGCCACCAGCTTTGTGCTGCGCCCCTACAAGCGCGGCGGCCGTCTCTATCTGGCCGAAGAACCTGACGAAAGAGAGTGTACCGTCCTGTGATCAACTACGATGAACTGCTTGCGCCTGCCGCCAAAGCGATGCGCCCCTCGGGCATCCGCAAGTTTTTTGACCTGGCTGCCGATATGCCGCACTGCATCTCTCTGGGCGTGGGCGAGCCGGACTTTAAAACGCCGTGGAGCGTGCGCGATGCGGGCATCCGCAGCTTGGAACTGGGCCGCACCAAGTACACCGCCAACGCCGGTTTGAAAGAACTGCGCGGCGAAATTTGCAGCTACCTGGCCCGCCGGTTTGAGATGCACTATAAAGAGGAAAATGTACTGGTCACAGTCGGCGGCAGCGAGGCTATCGACCTGACCATCCGCGCGCTGGTGCAGCCGGGGGATGAAGTCATCATCCCCGAGCCGTGCTTTGTCTGTTACGAGCCCATTACCCAGCTGACCGGCGGCGTGCCGGTGCACATCGCCACCCGAGCCGAGGACCAGTTCCGCCTGACCGCCGCCCAGCTGCGCGCTGCCATCACGCCCAAAACCAAGCTGCTGATCTTCCCGTACCCCAACAACCCCACCGGTGCCGTGATGAGCGCCGCCGAGATGGAAGAGATTGCCGCCGTGCTGCGCGAGACGAATGTTGTCGTACTGTCGGACGAAATTTATTCCGAGCTGACCTACGGCCTTGACCGCCATGTGTCGATTGCCTCGCTGCCCGGCATGGCTGAGCGTACCATCGTGGTCAACGGCTTTTCCAAGTCCTACGCGATGACCGGCTGGCGGCTGGGCTATGCCGCCGGCCCTGCACCGCTGATCAAGGTGATGACCAAGATCCACCAGAGCTGCATCATGTCAGCCCCCACCACCAGCCAGTACGCCGCCATCACGGCGCTGCGTCAGTGCGACGAACAAATCGAAATGATGCGCGACGAGTACAATCGCCGCCGCCGTTATGTCGTGAAATCGCTGAGCGATATGGGCCTGACCTGTTTTGAGCCGCGCGGCGCGTTTTACGTGTTCCCGTCCATCCAGATCAGCGGCCTGACGAGCAGCGAGTTCTGCGAAAAGCTATTGCGCGAAAAGGAAGTTGCCATCATCCCCGGCAGCGCGTTTGGTGCTTCCGGCGAGGGGTACGCCCGCATCAGCTACGCCTACAGCGTGGACCACTTGCAGACCGCGATGAAGCGTATCCGCGAATTTTTACACGAACACGGATGGGAGAAGTGACCGCCATGTTAAAACGTTCCGTCACCGTGCTGGCCCCGGCCAAGCTGAACCTTTCGCTGGACGTGGTGGGCACGCTGCCCAACGGCTACCATGACCTGGACATGGTCATGCAGACGATCGACCTGTATGAAAAAATTACGCTGCGCCGCAGCAACGGGCTTTCGCTGACGCTGCCGGGCAGTTTTGTGCCTGTCAACGATAAAAATACTGCCATCAAGGCCGCCGTGGCGTTTTTCCGCTACACGGGGCTTTTGGCTGGCGTGGACATGACCATTTACAAGCGCGTGCCGGTGCGCGCCGGTATGGCGGGCGGCAGCGCCGATGCCGCCGGTGTGCTGGTGGGGCTGAATGAGCTGTACGACGCGCATCTTTCGATGAGCGAGCTGTGTGCCATTGGCGCGGGCATTGGGGCCGATGTACCCTTTGCGCTGCTGGGCGGCACCTGCCGCGTGCGCGGCGTGGGCGATTTGATGAAGGCCCTGCCGCCCTGCCCGGCGTGCTGGTTTGTGGTGGCGATGCCCAGTGTGGGTGTTTCGACCCCCGAAGCCTTTGCCCGGTATGACACGATGGGCAGCCCCGTCCACCCGGACTGCGAAGCACAAGAACAGGCTATCCGCGCCGAGGACCTTGCCGCTGTCTGTGCGGCGGCGGGCAATGCGCTGGAGCATTGTTCCGGCGCGGAGGAAACGCCGTCTATCTGCGCGATTTTACGCGAGAACGGTGCTTTGACCGCCCAGATGACCGGCAGCGGTGCGGCTGTGTTTGGCGTGTTTGACGATGAGACCGCCGCCCGTGCAGCCCTGGCCGCGCTGCGCCCCAGCTACAGGCAGTGCTACCTGTGCCGCCCCACCCACGGCGGGCCGCGCGTGACGGTGCGCCGCCCGATGTTTGAGAAAAATAGTTGATTGACAAGCTCCCTTTTCGCCCATACTGTCTGCGAAAGGGGAGAACTTGTATGCCGGAAAAACTGGAAAAGAAACGCCGTGTGCTGGAACTTGGCTTTGCGTTGGGGCTGGCGCTTACGATTTTACTTACGGCTCTCGCCGCCCACCGCCGCCGGGTGGCCGACCGCGTCTGTACGGATACGGTGCGGCTGCATATTTTAGCCAACAGCGACACATTAGAGGACCAGCTTCTTAAATTGCAGGTGCGGGATGCCATCTTGCAGGCCCTGCCCGAAACGGTGTTGCAGGCTGACGACACCGCTGAGGCCGAAGCCGCCTTGCGGCAGGCCCTGCCCACCTTACATTTGGCGGCACAGCGCGCTTTATATAAGGCGCACAGCCCGCAGACCGCCCGCCTGCGGCTGGAACAGCTGGATTTTGCCGCGCGGGATTATGGCAGCTTTACTCTGCCGGGCGGGCGCTACACCGCGCTGCGCGTGGAGCTGGGCGAGGGGAAAGGCCACAACTGGTTTTGCGTGCTGTACCCCGCGCTATGTGTCTCCGGTGCGCAGGCAGCATACCCGACCCGGGAAGAAAACGCGCTGGTGTTTGGCCGGTATGAGGTCAGGCTGGCGGTGGTGGATGCGGTGAAGAATTTTATGAAATAGGTATTGCAAACAGCCCCCTCTGTGAGGGGGCTCCCGCGCAGCGGGTGGGGGAGAGAATTGCGCTATTACCCGAAACATTTCAAATAGTAACTAAGCTCTCTCCCTCAGTCGCCTACGGCGACAGCGCTCCCCTTCTGGCACTACGTGCCACCTCCCCCGACACGGGGGAGTCTGTCTCACAGAGGGAGCCTTTACGGGCGGGCACCGCTCGCCCTTACATGATTGGCAACCATTACGCAAAGGAAAACCCATGCTCAAATTCATTTTAGGTCCCTCCGGCAGCGGAAAATCGCGGCGGATGCTGGGCGAGCTGCGCGCTCGCGCCGAAAACGGCCAGCGCAGCCTGCTGATTGTGCCGGAACAATTCACCTCGTCCACCGAGGGGACGCTCTACCACATTCTGGGCGACAGCCTGTCTGCCTATGTGGAGAGTTACTCCTTTACCTCGCTGGCCGAAGCACTGCTGCGCCGTTACGGCGGCGCGGCGGTGGAAACGCTGAGTGAGGCGGGCCGCGCCCTGCTTGTGCGCCGCGCGGCGGACAGTCTGCTGGACAAGGTCGTCTACTACAACCGCCAGCGCCGCAGCGCCGCCTTTTGCGAGAAAGCCGCCCAGACCATTGAAGAACTGAAAAGTGCGGGCATCACGCCCGACCAGCTCGCCGCTTACGCCCGCCTGCCGGGTGCGGACCGCGAAAAGCTCGAAGAGCTTTCGTTGATCTACGGCTCGTACGAAGCGCAGCTGGCACAGACAGCCATGGATCCCGGCGACCGCCAGCAGCTGGCGGCGCAGGTACTGGACGCTGAATTTTTCGCGGGCCGCGCCGTGTACATGGATGAGTTTGATACCTTCAACGCGCCCAAGCGCGCCCTGCTGGCCGCCATGCTGCCGGTGGCCGACGTGACAGTCTGCCTGTGCTGCGACGGCGAACAGGACACCGCCGGGGGCATGGGGCTGTTCAGCGGCGTGCAGCGGGTCATTGCCAACTTAAAGCGCATGGCCGCCGATGCCAACGTGCCCACCCACACCGTGGTACTGACCGAAGATAAGCGCCACACCGGTGCCCCCGCGCTGGCCGAGCTGAACCTGCTGCTGGCCGACCCGACCTACACGCCGGACTGCACGGTAGACCCCGCCGACCCGGCCATCGTCTGCCATGCCGCCGCCAACCGCCAGGCCGAAGCCAAGGCCGTGGCCGCAGCCATCGCGGCACGCGCCCGTGCCGGGGTACCCTACAGCCGCATGGCGGTCATCTGCCGCGACACCGCCGGGTATCTTGGCGCGCTGCGGTATGAGTTCCGCTTGCAGGACATCCCGCTGTTCTGCGATGAAGCCACCACGCCCGAGAATACCGCCCCCGCCCGCGCCGTGCATGCCGCGCTGGATTTAGCCCGCGGCGGTGTCTCCAGCCGCAGTCTGCTGCGGCTGCTCAAGACCGGGCTGGTCGACCTGCCCGAAGCGCAGCAGTGCGCGCTGGAAAACTACGCCTACACCTGGCCGTTGCGCGCGGCTGACTGGCGCGCACCGTTCACCCGCAGTGCCGCCGGGTACGCGGGCACCGACAACGCGCAGGACCGACAAACCCTGCAGGACGCCGAAGCCGCCCGCGCTTTTTTGATGGAGCGTGTCGCCGACTTTTTGCCCCGCACCAAAAACGCCGGGGCCGCCGCGCTGACCAAACAGCTCTACCTGTTTTTGCAGGCGCTGGGAGCCGAGGACACCTTGAACACGCTGGCTGAAACGCTGCGCGCGCAGGGCCGCCTGCCCGAAGCCGATGAGGTGCTGCGCGAGTGGAACGTCGTCATGTCCCTGCTCAACCAACTGGCCCTGCTGTTGGAGGACGAGGTGCTCTCCGCCGCCGACTACGCCGAGCTGTTCACCCTGCTTTTGCGCACCACCGACATGGGGCACATCCCGCAAAGCCTGGACAGCGTCATTTTGACAACGGCGGGCCGTATGCGCCTGCCCGAGACCGACGCCGTGTTTGTGGTGGGGCTGCTCGAGGGCGAGTTCCCGCAGACGCCCGGCGACCAGGGGCTTTTGACCCACGCCGACCGCGACCTGATGATCCACCAGGGGGCCGAGCTGCCCGACTGTTTTGAAAACAAAGTGCTGCGTGAGGGCATCTGCTTTTACAAGGCCCTCACGGCAGCACAGCGCTTTTTGTGGCTCAGCTGGCCCGGTGCCGCCCATGCCGAGGATACCGACTCCGCCAGCGCCGCGCTGGCCCCGGTGCTGAACCTTTTGCAAGTGCCGTTTGTGCAGCCCACCGCCGCCGAACTGGCCGCCGCCCCCGCCGCCGCGCTGGATGTGCTGGGCGTGCTGAGCCAGGACCCCGCCCAGAGCGCCGCCGGTGCTGCCGTGCGCACTGCATTGGAGGAAGCCGAGAAAACCGGCGAGCTTTCCACCGGGTACGCCGCCGTGCTGCGCGCCGCACAGGACGTACCTGACGCGCCCACCAAGGTGCAGAACACCGCCGCGCTGGAAAAACTGCTCGGGCGCGAGCTGCGCATCAGCCCCACGCGGTTTGAGAAGTACCAGACCTGCCCGTTCAGCTACTTTTTGCAGTACATTCTGCGCGCCGCACCACGCCAAAAGGCCGAGTTGGCCCCCAACATCAGCGGCACGCTGACCCACTGGGTGCTCGAAAACGCCCTGCGCCGCCAGGGAGCCGCCTTTAAGGACCTGCCGCCCGAGGGATTGCAGGCGCTGGTCGACAGCCTTGTCGATGAGTACGTCGCCGCCAACCTGCCCGGCGCGACCGTGCGGATGCAGTACCTGGTCGAGCGCATCCGCCGCAATCTGGTCAATCTGCTGGGGTTCATCCAGCGCGACCTGCGGCAGTCTGGCTTCCAGCCCGTGGCGTTTGAGCTGCGCATCGACGACCGCCCCGGCGACGACCCCGACGCCCCGCGTGTGGAGCCTGTGCGGCTCAACGATGGCGCCGGGCATACCATCCGCGTTGTGGGCACGGTCGACCGTGTGGACGCCATGCCGTTGCCCGGTGACGGCCGCACCTATCTGCGCGTGGTCGATTACAAGACCGGCGGCAAGGATTTCCAGCTGAAAGAGGTCTACTGCGGGCTGGACTGCCAGATGCTTTTGTACCTGTTTACCCTGGAGCGCAACGGCGGGGCACTGTTCCCGGCACCGGCCGCCGCCGGGGTGGAATATCTGCTGGCCGACCCCGCACCCGAGAATGTACCCCGGCACGAAGTGGCAGGCGACGAAGCCGACTTGCAGCCCAGCTACCCGCTGAACGGGCTGCTTCTGGACAACGAAAGCATCTACCGCGCCATGGACACGAAGGGAACAGGGGAGTTTGTGCCCCTGAATTTCAGCGCCAAGACCGGGCGTATCACCAACAGCAAGGGCCGCCTGGCCGACGAAGCCAAACTGGGGCGCATCCGCGATCACCTCGACGGCCTGCTGACCAAAATGGCGCAGGACCTGTACAGTGGCGAGATCGACGCGATGCCGCTGTGCTCCGGCAGCCACAACCCCTGCACCTACTGCGAGTTCCGCATGGCCTGCCGCCACCGGGACGGCGAACACGAGCGCACCCCTGCCGTGCCCGAAGAGCCGTTTGAAGCACCCGAACCATCCAAAGAATGAGGAATTTGGCTTATGCCTGAATCTGCCAAAATACAATTTACCCCGGCCCAGTCTGCGGCCATCACGGCGCGCGGGGGTAGTTTGCTGGTGTCGGCTGCGGCTGGCTCCGGCAAGACCCGCGTGCTGGTCGAGCGCGTGGTGGGGCTGATCACCGACCCGGTCAGCCCTGTCGAGGCCGACAGCCTGCTCATCATGACCTTCACCAACGCTGCGGCGGCCAAGCTGCGGGCCGATATCACCACCCGCCTGGCCGAAGAAGTGCGTGCCCACCCCGGGGATATGCGGCTGCGCCGCCAGCAGCTTTTGTTGCAGCGCGCGGCCATCGGCACGGTGGATGCGTTCTGCCTGCATTTTGTGCAGCAGCATTTTGCCGCACTGGATGTGCCGCCGGACTTTGCCACCGCCGAGGAAGCCGAGCTGGCCCGCATTGAACAGGAGACGCTCTCTGCCATTCTGGAGACTGCCTACACCGATGCGGATTTCCGCGCCTTTGCCGATTTGTACGACCGGGGCCGCACCGACAACACCGCCGGTAACGCCGTGCTGGAGCTGTACCATTTTTCCCGTGCGCTACCCCACCCGGCCGAAGCCTTGCAGCAGTTCGCTGCCATGTGGCAGCAGGACGCCCCGCCCCAGGATACACCCTGGGGGCAGAACCTGTTGGCCATCTCCTTGCAGCGTGCCGAGGGCGCGCGGGCTTTATTGCAGGCTGCGGCCCGCACCGCCGCCCAGGACGAAGCTGCCGACTTTGCCTACACCGCCGTATTGCAGGAGGATGCCGACCGCGTGACCTGGCTGTGCCAGGTGCTGGAAAAACGCGATTGGGACAAGTCCGTTGCCGCACTGGGCGAGTTTGACACCGCCTGGCGGCGCGCCGGGCGCATCAAGGGCGGCAAGGACGGCAATCCCTGCGCCTTTGCGGCCAGTGAGCTGCGTGCCCGCGCCAAAAAGCAGATCGAAAGTCTGCGCACCGATTTTTTGCTGTGTACGGGTGAGGAATATGCCGCCGACCGCCGCCGCGCCGCGCCTTTGGTAACCGCGCTGGTGCGGGTGACGCAGCAGTTTGCCGATGCCTGCTTTGCCGCCAAGTGCGAAGAAAAAATGCTGGACTACGCGGATTTTGAACATCTGACGCTCGACCTGCTGCTGACACCCGACAACCGGCGCACACCGCTGTGCCGCAACGTCAGCAACCGCTACTCCGCCGTTTTGGTGGACGAGTACCAGGACACCAACGCCCTGCAGGACGCCATTTATTTTGCGTTGGCCCGACCTGAGGGGGACAACCTCTTCTTCGTCGGCGACATCAAGCAGAGCATCTACCGCTTCCGCCAGGCCGACCCGCAGGTGTTTGTGGACAAGCAGCAGCACTGGCAAGCCTACCCACAGCCCGCGCCGCTGCCTACGTCGCTGGCGCTGGATGCGAACTTCCGCAGCGCGCCCGGGGTCATTGCGGGCATCAACTATTTATTTGAGGTGTTCTTCTCGCAGGGGTTGGGCGGCGTCGAGTACGGCGACGGCCAGCGCCTTGTGGTAGGCAATAAAACGACTGATTATCGCGGTTTCTGTGAGGTCGATGTTATTGACGGCGCAGGGGCCGAGGGGGATGCCGCCGCCATTGCGGCGCGCATCCAGACAATGGTAAGCGAGGGCTTTGCCGTGCGCGACAAAGCCGCGCAGCGTCCCTGCCGGTACGATGATTTCTGCATCCTCTTGCGCGGGCGCGGCGATTTTACCGTCTACGAAGCCGCCCTGCGCACGGCGGGCATCCCTGTATTTGCCGATACAGCAGCAGATTTGTTGGACGAGCCGCATATCCGCCCGTTTGCCGCACTGCTGCGCGTGATCGACAACCCCGCACAGGATATCCCGCTGGCAGCGGTGCTGCTCAGCCCCATGTTCCCCTACACGGCGGACGACCTTGTCACGCTGCGCGGGGCTTGCCCGGACGGCAGTCTGTACGGCGCGGTGCTGTATGGCGGCCAGCCGCGCTTTGCGCCGTTTCTGGAAACGCTGGCCGAGTTCCGCCGCCTGGCCCGCACCCTGCCGGTGGACGCGCTGCTCGAGGAGCTTTTGGCACGCACCGGGTACTTGGCCGCCGTAGGCGCTTTGCCCGAGGGCGCGCGCTGCCGCGAGGATCTGCAATCCTTCTGCGCGTGGGCGGCTTCGGCCGGACGTGCCGGCCTGCCCGGGGTCATCCGTGCGATGGATGCCGCCCAGCAAAACGGCGGGCTGACCCAAAGCACCGGCGGGCAGACACGCCCGGGCTGCGTCAGTATCATGACGGTACACCGCTCCAAGGGGCTGGAGTTCCCGGTCGTCTTTGTGGCGAACACCTCGCACCAGTTCAACCAGAGCGATGCCATCCGCCCGGTGCTGACCCACAGCAAATTGGGTGTGGGCGTCATGCTGCGCGCAGGCAGCACCGCCAAGCGGTACAAAACGCTGCCCTATGCCGCCTTGGCACAGGCCATCCGCACCGAGACCTTGAGCGAGGAAATGCGCGTTTTATACGTGGCGCTGACCCGCGCGCAGGATGCGCTCATCATCACCATACCGCTGAAAAAGACCGACAGCGCTTTAAAAACACCGGCTCTCTGTGCCCATGCCGAGGCCACCGGCCCCGAAGCCATGCAAAGCATGAACAGCTGGGCGGGCTGGCTGCTGACGGCCACATTGCTGCACCCGCACAGCGATGCACTGTGGGCCCACACCGGCCTGCTGCCGCATTACCTGCCCACCCGCGTGCCGCTGACGGTCCATCTGCTGCCCACGCCCGAGGCTGCCCCGGCCCCTGCCGAGGCCCCGGCCCCCGCGCCGGACGCCGCCCTGCTGGACACGCTGCACCAAAGCTTTGCCTGGCACAGCCCGCGCGCGCCGCTGCAAAAGATCCCCGCCAAGGTCAGCGTCAGTGCCGTGGCGCACGCCACACGCCCCGTGGCGCTGGAACGCCCGGCCTTTTTGCAGAAATCCGGCCTGACCGGGGCCGAGCGCGGCACCGCCATCCATGCCTTTATGCAAAGCGTACCGTTTGACGGCCCCGCGCCTGATCTGGATGCTGAAGTCCGGCGCCAGATCGACGCCCGGCTGCTTGACCCGGACCTTGCCGGCAAGCTCGACCTTGACCGCGTGCGGCCGTTTTTTGAAAGTGCCGTCTGGCGGCGCATCCGCCATGCCAAAGCCGTGCTGCGCGAGGAACCGTTCATCACGGCGCTGCCCGCCGCGCAGATCACCCCCGAAGCAGGGGAGTGCGGGGCCGAAGTGCTTGTGCAGGGCATCGCCGATTTGGTGCTGGTGTACGACGACCACGCCGAGATCCTCGACTACAAGACAGACCGCAGCCGCGATGCTTCCTTTTATATAAAAGAATACGCCGCGCAGCTGCGGCTGTACCGCCGCGCTTTTGCCCAGCGTTTGGCCGTGCCCGTGACCAAATTGACCATCTACAGCTTTACTTTGGGGCAGGAGATCGACATTCCTCTCCAAGCAACGCAAAAAAAATTGTAAATTCTCTTGACGTAAACCCGCAGTTGTGGTACTATAGTAACACCTCTTTTGCGGGTTTATTTTTTATGCCCATTTTCACGGGCAGCCTGCAAGCGCGAGGGAGGCTTATTAACCGATAATGGAGGTGCCGAACAATGACTGTCAAGATCACCCTGGCTTGCACTGAGTGCAAGCAGCGCAACTACAACAAGGAGAAGAACAAGAAAAACTCTCCGGATCGTCTTGAGATGAAGAAGTATTGCCGTTTCTGCAAGAAGCATACCCTTCACCGCGAAACCAAGTGAGGATAGGAGCTTAGAGATGGCAGACAAGAAAGCGGCTAACACCGCAGCCCAGGCTCAAAGCGACAAGACCAAGAAAACTTCGTTTTTTGGCAAGGTCAAGAACTTTTTCAAAGGCATCGGCAAGTATTTCAAAGATACCAAAGGTGAGTTGAAAAAGGTCGTATGGCCCAGCAAGTCCGATGTCAAGACCAACACCATCACGGTCATCGTGGTCGTGTTGATCGCAGCTGTCGTGCTGATCCTGCTGGATCTCATCTTCGGCGGCGCCATCCATCTGATGATCGGCGCCTGAGCGCTTTAAGCGGAGGCAAAGACCATGGCTGAACAAGCATCCTGGTATGTAGTGCATACCTATTCCGGTTACGAAAACAAAGTAGCCCAGGACCTGATGACGATGGTGGAAAACCGCCGCATCCAGGACCTGATCTGCGATGTCAAGGTCCCCACCGAGACCGTCCTGGAAGAAGTCCTGGACAAGCGCGGCAACAAGACCGGCGAAAAAGAGGTGCAGCGCAAGCTGTATCCCGGTTATGTTTTCGTCAAAATGGTCATGAACGACAACACCTGGTACATCGTGCGCAATACCCGCGGCTGCACTGGTTTTGTCGGCCCCGAGTCCAAGCCCGAGCCTTTGACCGAGGCTGAGGTTGCCAAGATGGGCGTCGAGACCACGGCCGAGCTTACGGTTGATTACAAGGTCGGCGACACGGTGGAGATCACCGCCGGCCCGATGGAAGGTTCCGTCGGCACTGTCGAGGAGATCGACATTCCCGCGCGCAAGGTGCGCGTAAAAATCACCATGTTTGGCCGCGAGCTGCCCGCAGAGCTCGAGCTGCATCAGGTCAAACTGTTCTGATTGGTTTCAGAACATCGCAATTTCCGGTAGAAGCCGCGAACGGGCACGCACCCGGGGTACGGTTTTTATAGGGCGTGCGGAGGTCGTACGCCCGTGGGAGGTCTGCACCGCAGGCCGCAACTCACCACAAAATTTGGAGGTGCAAGTATTATGGCACAGAAAATCACTGGCTACATCAAGCTGCAAATCCCCGCCGGCAAGGCAACTCCGGCTCCCCCTGTTGGTCCTGCCCTGGGCCAGAAGGGCGTTAACATCATGGCCTTCACCAAAGAGTTCAACGAGCGTACCAAGAACCAGATGGGCATGATCATCCCCGTTGTCATCACCGTTTACGCTGACCGCTCCTTCAGCTTCATCACCAAGACTCCTCCGGCGCCCGTTCTGATTAAGAAGGCTGCCGGCATCGACACTGCTTCCGGCGTGCCCAACAAGAACAAGGTTGGCTCCATCACGCTGGCACAGGCCGAGGAAATCGCCAAGACCAAGATGCCCGACCTGAACGCCGCTTCTCTGGAAGCTGCTGTCAGCATGATCAAGGGCACCGCCCGCAGCATGGGCGTTACCGTTGAGGGTTGAACAGGAGGGGAATAAGCAATGAAACACGGCAAGAAGTATACCGACGCTGCCAAACTGATTGAGAGCAGCAAGACTTATGAACCGAGCGAGGCCCTGGAGCTGTGCTGCAAGACCGCTACCGCTAAGTTCGACGAGACCGTTGAGCTGCACGTCCGCCTGGGCGTTGACAGCCGCCATGCTGACCAGCAGGTCCGCGGCGCTGTTGTCCTGCCCAACGGCACCGGCAAGAACGTTCGCGTTATCGCTATCGCCAAGGGCGATGCCGCCAAGGCCGCTGAGGCTGCTGGCGCACAGGAGGTCGGCGATGATGAGCTGATCGCTAAGATCGCCGGCGGCTACCTGGACTTCGACGTCTTGGTTACCACCCCCGACATGATGGGCCGCGTTGGCCGTTTGGGTAAAGTTCTGGGCCCCCGTGGCTTGATGCCGAACCCGAAGGCCGGTACCGTTACCCCCGATGTTGGCAAGGCTGTTACCGATGCCAAGGCCGGTAAGATCGAGTACCGTCTGGACAAGCAGAACATCATCCATGTGCCCATCGGCAAGGCCTCTTTCGGCGCCGAGAAGCTGATGACCAACCTGGACACCGTCCTGGATGCCATCGCCAAGGCTAAGCCCGCCGCTGCCAAGGGCCAGTACTTCAAGAGCGCAACCATCGCCACCACCATGGGCCCCGGCGTCCGCGTTGCCACCAACAAGTACGGTGTCTAATCAGTAAATTACGAATTACTGAAAAAAACTATTGACAAACGCACGTTCCCGTGCTATACTGATTAAGCTGTTTTTAAGACAGCAGGTGCCGCAAGGCATAATGGGTGCAAACCCACCTGCCGAGAAACGTGCGTTTGATTGCAAAGCTATCAAGCCATTTTCCCGGCGACGGGAAGATGGCTTTTTTCTGTAGTATCACAAGAAAGCCACTTACCGAAACCAATCTGTAAGTGGAATGAGGTGAAATTCAAATGCCCAGTGCAAAGATTCTGGAATCCAAGAAGGCTCTTGTCAAGGACCTGAACGAGAAGATCGTTGGTTCTCTGGCCGGTGTTGTCGTTGCTTACAACGGCATCAGCGTTGCCGATGACACCAAGCTGCGTAAGGAGCTGCGTGAGGCTGGCGTCCATTACATGGTCGTCAAGAACACCATGCTGCGTCTGGCCGTTAAGGGCACCCAGTACGAGGGTCTGACCGAGTATTTCAAGGGTGACACGGCTATCGCTCTGTCTCCCGAGGACCCGGCTGCTGCTGCTCGCATCCTGTGCAAGTTTGCTGACGCCGACAAGTCCAAGCGCTTCGTCGTCAAGGGAGGCTTCTGCGATGGTCAGGTCATGGATGCAGCAGGTATCAAGAGCCTGTCTACCATGCCCAACCGCGAAGGCCTGCTCTCCATGCTGGCTGGCTCCCTCAACGGTATCGTTGGCGGCCTGGCCGTTGCCCTTCAGGGTATCGTCGACAAGCAGGACGAGACTGCTGCCTGATTTTAGGCACAGCTGCTTGAGCGCACAGGCGCAGCGCTTTGTTAAAAAATGCGCCGCTTAAAACATTACAATTTATGGAGGTAACTACCATGGCTTCTGAGAAGATCACTGCCATTGTCGAGTCTGTCAAGACTATGACTGTTCTGGAGCTGAAAGAGCTCGTTGATACCATCTGCGAGGAGTTCGGCGTTTCTGCTGTTGCCGCTGCTGCTCCCGCCGCTGCCGGCGCTGCCGCTCCCGCTGAGGAAGAGAAGACCGAGTTCGACGTCATCCTGGCTGACGTTGGCGCTAACAAGATGCAGGTCATCAAGACCGTTAAGGAGCTGACCGGTGCTTCCCTGATGGAAGCCAAGAAGCTGGTTGAGACCCCGAACGCCAAGCTGAAGGAGCAGGCTTCCAAGGCTGACGCCGAGGACATCCAGAAGAAGCTGGCCGAGGTCGGCGCTAAGGTTGAGCTGAAGTAATTTAGCTTTATCTAAGCTTTTTCAACACCGTGTGGTTTTGCACCACGCGGTGTTTTTGTTTTTGTAACAAGTTGGGGGCGGGGGAGTGGTATAATAGGGGTAGCTGCCAAACCTCTCTTGTGTAAAGGGTGACTCCCCACGGTGTAGGGAGATGTCGAGAAGCGACAGAGGGGCCAGACGCGTAAGCGGGTTTCACAGCGGTAGCCGTGACGGAGATATTGTGACCTTGCGAGGATCGGCCGCTATGTGGGCAAGGCCACAATCCCCCAGTCACCTTCGGTGACAGCCCCTTTGCACAAGGGGGCCTTTTGAGGGCTATAGGGGAGCTTTAGCCGCCGTTTTGCCTCAATAAGCTGTTCACAGTTTATTAGTATTTTTACACAAAAAGACGATTAAATCTTTGTACAAAAAATCCGTTTTGTATCTTCCACAGGACGGATTTTTTCCGTATAATGGTAGCATGAAAAATAGGGGATTTCCCTGCTGAAAGAGAGGCTGCATTTCTTTGGAAAACGAGAAGCCAAAAGGTAATGCAATGGAAAAACTGGCGACGCTGATTGTAGATAAGCGCAACCTGATTTTCCTTTTATACATCTTTGCGTTGATTTTCTGCGCCATTGCCACGGGCTGGGTCAAGGTAGAGAATGATATCACCACCTATCTGCCGGATTCGACCGAGACGCGCCAGGGCCTGACCGTGATGAATGACAATTTCACCACCTACGGCACGGCCCGCGTTATGGTGTCCAACATCACCTACGACAAGGCCGTCCAACTGGAAGAACAGCTCGAGGATATCGACGGCGTGGACTCCATCGAGTTCGACGAGACCACCGACCACTACAAGGATTCCGCCGCGCTGTTCTCGGTCAGTTTTGACGGCGAGGTCTACGACCCGCGCGCTGAGGCCGCGATGGACGAGATTCGCGCCGAACTGGAAGGCTACGACACCTCGATCTACACCGAGGTCGGCTATGATTCCTCGGCCGACTTGCAGTCGGAAATGAGTGTTATCATCGTCATCGCCGCCGTCATTATCGTGGTGGTACTGACGCTGACCTCCCGCTCCTATGCCGAGGTGCCGGTGCTCATCATGACCTTCGGTGCCGCCGCGCTGCTGAACATGGGCACCAACTTCCTGTGCGGCACCATCAGCTTCATCTCCAACTCGGTCACGGTCATTTTGCAGCTGGCGCTGGCTATCGACTATGCCATCATCCTGTGCCACCGCTTCAGCGATGAGCACGAGACGCTCGGCGTGCGGGAAGCCTGTATCGCCGCGCTTTCCAAGGCTATCCCGGAGATTTCTTCTTCTTCGCTGACGACCATCAGCGGCCTGGCCGCACTGGCGTTCATGCACTTTGGCATCGGCCGCGACCTGGCTACCGTGCTGATCAAGGCCATCCTGTTCAGTATGCTGTCGGTCTTTACGCTGATGCCCGGCCTGCTGATGCTGTTCAGCAAACTCATCGACAAAACGCGCCACAAAAACCTTGTGCCTAAAATTACTGCTGTGGGCAAGTTTGACGTCAAGACCCGCTACGTTGTGCCGCCGGTCTTTGCGGTAGTCATCATCGCAGCGGCAGTATTCGCCAACCTGTGCCCCTACTGCTACACCTACACCGATCTGGTAACGGCCAAGCAGAACGAGCGCCAGATCTCCTACCAGAAGATCAAGAACGAGTTCGGCACCAGCAACATGGTCGCCATCATCGTGCCGTCCGGCGATTATGAGTCCGAGGGCAAAATTCTGGAAGAGCTTGACAAGTGCCCCGAGGTCGACTCAACGATGGGCCTTGCCAACATCGAGGCCATGGACGGCTACATGCTGACCGACGCCCTGACCCCGCGTCAGCTTTCCGAGCTGGCGAATCTCGACTACGAGGTCGCCAAGACGCTGTACGGTGCCTACGCCGTCGACCACGACGAGTACGGCCAGATCATCAACGGCCTGAACGATTATAAAGTGCCGCTGTACGACATGTTCATGTTCCTGCATCAGCAGATGAACGACGGCAACATCACACTCGAGGGCGATGTACAGGACACGCTGGACGACCTGTTCGAACAGCTCGACAAAGCGCAGATCCAGTTGCAGAGCGACAACTACAGCCGTATGGTCGCCTACCTGACCTTGCCCGAAGAAACCGACGAGACCTTTGCTTTCGTGGACAAGATCCACGACATCGTGGGCAAGTATTACGATGATGACTACTATGTGGTCGGCAACACTACCAGCGCCATGGACCTGTCCAGCTCGTTCGGGGAGGACAACCTACTGATCAGTGTGCTGTCCGCCCTGTTCGTCATTCTGGTCCTGCTGTTCACCTTTAAATCGGCCGGTCTGCCCGTGCTGCTCATCATCGTTATTCAGGGCAGTATCTGGATCAACTTCTCGTTCCCGTATTTGCAGCACTCGCAGCTGTACTTCCTGGGCTATCTGATCGTCAACTCCATCCAGATGGGCGCAAACATCGACTATGCCATCGTTATTTCCAGCCACTACACCGATCTGAAAAAGGTCATGCACCACAAAGAGGCCATCGTGGCCGCGCTGAATGAGTCGTTCCCGACCATCTTCACCTCGGGCTCCATTCTGGCGTCTGCCGGTGTGCTGATCAGTGTGCTGACCACCAACCCGGTCATCGCCGCCATCGGTGAATGCCTGGGCCGCGGCACCATCATTTCCATTATTCTGGTTTTGTTCGTTCTGCCGCAGATCCTGGTACTGGGCGATTCCATCATCGAGCGCACCAGCTTTGAGATGAAGGGCATCGGCGTGACGACCCGCGCCGCCAGCGGCACGATGCACGTCAATGGCCGCGTCCGCGGTTACATCAACGGCGTTGTGGATGCCGAAATCAAGGGCGTGCTGCATGGCCAGTTCAACGCCAGCATCGCCACCGGCACTGAGCTTACGGTGGACGAACCCGATATGTATTTGCCGGAGGACAGCGTAACGACCTCCGATGAATCCCCCAACGACGACAAGCCCGCAGACAGCACGGAAGGAGGCGACGCGGAGTGAAAACCGAATGGAATGTCCCGCACCGCCTGCTGGCCGGGCTGACCGCGCTGGCCCTGCTGTTGATGCTGGCCCTGCCCGTCTGGGCAGAAGGGGAGGAGACCGAAAAAATGCCGATCTCCATCAACAGCGTGGATGACCTGTTGCAGCTGGTCAAGGACTGCCGCCTGGACTCCTGGAGCGAGGGCCGCACCGTCGACCTGAACGCCGACCTTGACCTGACCGGCGTGGACTTTGCTGGTATCCCCAGCTTCAGCGGCACGTTTGATGGCAACCACCACACCATCAGCGGCCTGAGCCTTGTGGACGATGGCTCGGTGACGGGCTTCTTCCGCTACGTCCAGGCTGGCGGCGTGGTGCACGACCTGACTGTGCGCGGCCGCTCGATGCCTTCGGGCAGCCGCACCACCGTGGGCGGCATCGTGGGCAGCAACGCCGGTTCGCTCATCAATTGCCGGTTCGAGGGTGTTTCCTCGGGCGCGTCCATCGTGGGCGGCATCGCGGGCACCAACCTCGACGGCGGCACGATCAACGGTTGCACCACCAGCGGCAGCGTCTACGGCGCGCACTTTATCGGCGGCATCGTAGGCCAGAACAGCGGCGTTGTCATCAACTGCGGCAACGACGCCAGCGTCAACACCACCGTCAACCAAAACGAAGTCGACCTTTCGGAACTGACGCTGAATGATTTGATCGGCACCGAGAGTGCGACGAACATCACCGATATCGGCGGCATCGCGGGCACGTCCTCGGGCATTATCCGCGCCTGCCTGAACCGTGGCACCGTTGGCTACCAGCACATTGGCTACAACATCGGCGGCATCGTGGGCAGCCAGACCGGCTATGTTGAGGGCTGCGTCAACTACGGCGCAGTCTACGCCCGCAAGGAGGGCGGCGGCATCGTGGGCCAGATGGAGCCGAGCAGTACGCTGCTTTACTCTCAGGACACGCTGCAAGAGCTGGCCGACGAGCTGGATGTGCTGCAAACGCTGGTGAACCGCGCCTGCGATGATGCCAGCGCCGCCAGCAGCGACTTTTCCAATCAGCTGACCAGCCTGCGCGACGGCGTGACGAGCGCCCGCAAGGCCATTGAAAACCTGCTGGACGAGGCCAAGAACGGCGTGTCCATCAGCACCCAGACCGTCAAGACCGACCTGACCCAGTTCAAGCAGGACCTGAAGGACAGCGCCGACAGCATTGCCGACGGCGAGGACCCGGACAACCCGCTGGACCCCGACTTCAGCCAGGGCGGGGACGACGATAACAACAATCCCGGCGGCGATAACGGCGGGGACAGCGGCGGCACGACACCCGACCCCGGCGACGGCTCTGATACCGGCAGCAGCGGCAGCGAGGGCGGCGAAACGGCCCCGGATCCCGTGACCAGCGAGCCCGCGGCGGAACAGCCCGAGAGTGCCGAGAGCAACGATTTTTCCGAAAGCACCGACACCCAGGCTTATGAAGCGGACGACACTGACCGCGCCGTGCATGGGCAGCCGGAGCCGACGACGGATACGGATGACGGCATTGTCGCCGGTTTAGACCCCGACAATGAGCTGGATCCCGGCTTTAGCGTGGACCCCAGCGACGATAACAACAGCAGCATTGCCGACCAGATCACCGACGCGCTGCCCAGCGAAAAGGATATCCTGAACGGCGTCAGCGATGCGCTGCCCAACACGGTCGATGTGCAGATCCCATCGGTCGAGCTGACCAACCGGGATGCCATCACGGCCAGCCGCAATAATTTGAGCGGCAACCTTACCAACATCGGTGATATCATCAACAGCCTGAACTCGACTTCCACCAACAACGTGCAGGCGCTGGTCAACGACATCCGCGCCATCACGGCCCAGATGAACAAGATCGGCCAGACGCTTTCCGGTGCCAGCCAGAACGTCACCACCGACCCGGACGACGTCATCAACGATGTTTCGGACGAGGATACCGAGGACGACGTGGAGGCCAAGGTCGACAACTGCGTGAACAACGGCAGCGTCAGCGCCGACATAAACGCGGGCGGCATCACCGGTGCGATGGCCCGCGAGAACGACCTCGACCCCGAGGACGACTATACCATCGACGGCAGCCAGTCGCTGAACTTTACCTTTAAGACCCGCGTGGTCGTGCGCGACAGCGTCAACTACGGCGAGGTCAGCGCCAAAAAGACCTGCGCGGGCGGCATCGTCGGCAGCATGGAGATGGGCTCTGCCATCGAGTGCTACGGCCTTGGCACCGTCAGTGCCGAGGATGCCAGCTGCGTGGGCGGCGTGGCCGGTTCCAGCAAGTCGGTCATCCGCGACAGCTCCGCCAAGTGCCGCATCTCTGGTGCCAAGCAGGTCGGCGGCATTGCCGGTACGGGCACGACGATCGAAAACTGCCGCGTGATGGTCGTTATCGACGACGCGACCGAGCAGATGGGTGCCGTGGCCGGCAATGTGGACGACCCGCTGGGCGGTGACGTGACCGGCAACACCTTCGTGGACGAGGGATGCGCCGGTATCGACGGCGTAAGCTATGCGGGTATCGCCGAGCCGATGAGCTACGAGGACTTCTTGCAGCAGGAGGGTCTGCCCTCCGCGTTCTCGACCCTGACACTGCGCTTTATGGACAAGGACACGATAGTAGCCCAGTGCACGGTGCCCTACGGCGGCTGCCTGGCTGACGAGGACGTGCCCGTTGTGCCTGCCAAGGAGGGCAGCTACGGCGAGTGGGACACCACCGATTTTACCAATATCACCTTTGACATGACCATTAACGCCGAGTACTCGCAGCTGGTCACAGCCCGTGAGAGCGGGGCTGAGCGCGATGGCCGCGCCATCCTGCTGATGGAGGGCAGCTTTACCACCACCGAAGCCCTGACCCTGACCGAGAGCAGCGACACCCCCACGGCGGTAGGCAGCTACCTGGAAAGCTGGACGTTTGACCCCGAGGGTGACACCAGCCACACGATGCGCTACCTGGCCCCGGACGGCCCGGACAATGTAGAAGTGTACCTGCAAACACCGGACGGCTGGCAGAAAGCCGAAACGACCGTGGACGGCAGCTACCTGAAGTTTACGGCCCCCGCCGGTACCACCGGGTTGGCAGCGTTCCGCCTGCCCGCCAGCAAGGTGCCGCTGATCGCCGCCTGTGCAGGCGGTGCGGCCGCGTTGGTATTGGTGCTGGCCCTGCTGCGCAAAAAGCGCAAGGTCCGCAAAGCCAAAAAAGCCGCAAAGAAAGCGGAAGAATAACGAATAGGGAAGCGGGGCCGCACGGATGTGCGGCCCCGCTTTTATTGGGTACACGTAGGGGCAATATCCGCCGCAAAAGAAAAAACGAGCAGCCCACCTGGATGGGCTGCTCAATTTTTTGTGCTTGTGAATACCAGACGCGCGAATTAGTCGCTCACGTAGGGCATCAGAGCCATATAACGGGCACGCTTGATGGCAACCGTCAGCTCACGCTGATGGAAAGCGCAGGTACCGGTCACACGGCGGGGAATGATCTTAGCGCGCTCGCTCACGTACTTGCGCAGGCGGGGCAGATCCTTGTAATCAATGTGCTCAACGCGATCGACGCAGAAGCTGCAAACCTTTTTGCGGCCGCGATGCATCGGGCGGGAAGAACGATCCATAGCCATTGTGGTAACCTCCTTATAGATTGATACTTTTTGATTCTTAGAAGGGCAGGTCGCCTTCGTCTTCGATCAGGGCAAAGTCATCGTTGCTACCAGCCGAATAGCTGGGCGCCGGTGCCTGCTGCACTGCCGGGCGGGCGGGGGCTGCCATGGGTGCGGCGTAACCGCCATCACCCATCGGGGCGGGGTTCGAGGACTTGGGGCCCGCAAAATTGACGTTGTTGGCTACGATCTCAATCGCCGTGCGGTTATTTCCGTTTTTGTCCTGATAGGAGCGGCTCTGCAACCGGCCGTCAACGGCGATCATAGAACCCTTCTGGAAATATTTGCACACGAACTCAGCCGTGCGGTCCCACGCGGTAACGGGGATCCAGTCGGCCTGGCTCTGACCGTTGGCATCGCGGCGGCCGCGATCACACGCAATGGTGAAAGAGGCAACGTTTTTGCCGGTCGTGGTCTGGCGCAGCTCGGGGTCACGCGCAAGGCGGCCCATAATTGCAACAACATTCAGCATTTCGGTTTCTCCTTACTCCTCAACAGCAAGAGTCATGCTGCGAAGAACGCCCTCAGTGATCTTGAAAACGCGGTCCAGCTCAGCCGGGAAATCGGGCTCGCTGGTGAAGTTGATCACCGTGTACACACCCTCGGTCTCATCGTTGATGGGATAAGCAAGACGTTTCTTGCCCCAATCATCAACAGAATCAATCGTACCGTTCGCTGCGATCAGGTTCTTGAACTTGTTGATCAGAGCGTTGGAAGCCTCTTCATCGAGGTTCGCGGTGGTAACCATCATGGTTTCGTACTTTGCCATATTCTGTAGCACCTCCTTTTGGACTTATGGCCCTCTGCCCTAAGCAAAGGGCAAGGATATCTGTGCTGTTCTCAGCACAGCAATTTATTATAGCAATTCCGCACTACTTTGTCAAGGCACAATTCCTGCGTTTTCGCCCCTGGCGCGCAGATTTTTTGCGCTTGTCAAATGCGGGCGCGGGTGGTAGAATTTTGTCTGAGAGAATGGGGGAGATAGCCGTGCAAAATCTGATTTTCAGCCTGAACGCCACGCTGCCGGTATTTTTGACGATGGTTGCGGGTGGGCTGTTGCAGCGGTGGGGCTTTTTGCCCAAGGAGTTCTGCAGGGCGGCGGACAAGCTGACTTTTAAAGTCACGCTGCCTGTCATGCTGTTCTTGAACATGTCCTCGGTGGACATTTACCACGACTTCCAGCCGAAATTTGTGTTGTTCTGCTTTGCGGCAACGCTCATCGGTATTCTGGTCATCTGGGGCGCGGCGCGGGTGCTGGTGCGGGACAAAGCCATTGTGGGCGAATTCGTGCAGGCGAGCTACCGCAGCAGCGCGGCCGTGCTGGGCGTGGCGTTTATCCAGAACATTTACGGCACGGCGGGCATGGCCCCACTGATGATTTTGGGCAGCGTGCCGCTGTTCAACATTTTTGCGGTGCTGATTTTAATGATCGAATCGCCCGAGAACAGGAGCGCACCTACGCCAAAGCAGTTATTGAAAGGGGTAGCTACCAACCCGATCTTGCTGGGCATCATCACCGGTACGGTGTTTGCGTTGCTGCCGTTCAGCCTGCCTACCATTGCCACCAAGACGCTGAACAATCTGGCGTCCGTCACAACGCCGCTGGCGCTGCTGTCCATCGGTGCCAGCTTTGAAGGCGCGAAAGCCATCAAAAAGCTGGTTCCCACGCTGGTGGCGGCGCTGCTCAAAACCGTGGGTCTGGCGGCCGTGTTTGTGCCGGTGGCCGTGGCGCTGGGGTTCCGCAACGAGGAATTGATCGCGCTGCTTATCATGCTGGGCAGCCCCACAACGCCGAGTTCTTACGTGATGGCGAAGAATATGGGCCACGAGGGCGTGCTGACATCAAGCTGCATTGCCACTACGACCCTGCTCTCCGCCCTGACGCTGACCGGGTGGATCTTTTTGCTGCGCAGCGGGGGGTATTTGTAACGCAAATCTGTGGCAGGTTGTAGGGGACGGCCATACATGCTTAATCACAAAAAATCGGTGCCTCGCTTTTACGGGGCACCGTGTTTTTATTTCTCTTTTTTCGCGTAGACGCGGGTGCAAATCGTGTAGCTAATGGCGTAGAGGATTGCTGTTGCCAGCAGGGATACGGTGATGGCGGCAACCGCAAGGGCAGTTTCGGACCGGAACATGGCATCCATGCCGACGGAGACCGCCTGTGACTGGCTTTGGAGAACTTCCTGCGCGGCAAAACACGCCCCGAAAACGATAGCAAACACAATGACCATTAAATATGCGCGGGATTTGGCTGCCCCGAAGCGGTAGGTGATGGGCATGAGCAGAGCGTTCGTCAGCACCGAGACTTCGGCGCAGGCCAGAATGCCGAGGGTGTACTCGGCCCCACCAACGCCTGCCAGCAAAACCAGCGCCAGCGAAAGCGCCGCGCCGATGGCCGTGCTGGCCGCGCACAGCAGATATTTGCTGGCGATGACCTGCCCCGGCGTCACCGGCAGGGTAGCGGCGTAGGCGTCCCAATGGGCCTGCTCGTCGTAGTTGATGGTCGAGGCCACGTAGATGCCCCATACCGCTGTCATGGCGTAGGCAAGATAGGCTTCTTTCGTGACCAAAATCAGCACACCGTACAACGCCACCAGCAGCAGAATGTTGCCCTTGAAGCTGCGGGTCATGATGCTGACATCTTTATACAAAAGTCCTTTCATTGTGCATCCCTCCCACTGTAAAAGCGCATGATATCGTCGATATTGGCACTGTCGCAGACGGCATTGGGCAGGGCGGCATGGACGGCGGCGCGGTCTTTGATCAGCGTTTCACAGCCGAACGCCCCATGCCGGGTGGAGACGGCGCAGCCTGCGGGCAGGCGGTCAAGGTCTGTCTCGGCGCAGCGCAGCAGGCCGTATTCCTGCATCAGATCGTCTTTATTTTCGCAGAAAAGCAGCTGGCCGTGGTGCAGATAGGCAATGGCGTCGGCGACCTGTTCCAAATCGCTGGTGATGTGGCTGCTCATCAGTACGCTGTGCTGCTCGTCCTGGATGAAATCGAGCAGCAAATCAAGCAGTTCGCCGCGCACCACGGGGTCCAGACCGGCAGTGGCTTCATCCAAGATCAGCAGTTCGGGGTCGTGGGCCAGCGCCGTGGCAAGGCTGAGTTTCATGCGCATGCCACGGCTGTATTCCTTGATCTTTTTGCTGCTGTCCAGGCCAAAACGCTGCAAAAAAGCGTCAAATTTTGCAGCGTCCCAACGTGCGCTGAAGATGCCCGCCATGCTTTTGCCCACACAGGCGGCGTTGAAGCAGTCAGGGAAATAGGCATCCTCAAACACGACACCGATGCGCGCGCGGACAGCAGGGTCGGCCGTGGAGCCGCCCAACAGCTCCACGCTGCCGCCGTCCGGGCGGATGGCCCCGCACAGTAGCTTGAGCGCCGTGGTCTTGCCCGCGCCGTTCTCGCCGATCAGGCCCAGGATGCTGCCCGCCGGGACCACAAGGTCGATGGGGCCCAGGGTAAATGTTTTATAATTTTTCGTAGCACCGCGTAAAGCGGCGGCTGTGGTAAGCATAGTTCAGCCCTCCCATAAAAGGCGCAAGGTCTCGGCGACCTCTTCATAGCCGATGCCGCCCAGCCGTGCGGCATCCACCGCGCCTTGCAGGCAGTCCTCGACTTTTTTTAAGTGTTGCTCGCGCAGCAGGGCGGGGTTCTGGGGCGCGACAAAGCTGCCGCGGCCCGGCTGGGTCACGATGAAGCCCTCGGTCTCCAGATCCTCATACGCGCGCTTGGTGGTAATGACGCTGATACGCAGTTCTTTCGCCAGCAGGCGGATGCTGGGCAGTGCGTCCCCCGTGTGCAGTTGGCCGGATAAAATTTGCTGTTTGATCTGCCGCGTGATCTGCGCGTAGATCGGCTCCTGCCCGCTGTTAGATAGGTAAATTTCCATTTGTGAGATCTCCTTGTGGTCGAACTGTACACATTCGATATATACAGTATATACATAGTATGCACGGTTGTCAAGTGGCAGAAAAGAAAAAAGGCTCCCCCTTGAGGGGAGCCTTTTGCTGTTTTTACAATATTGCCTTAGAACGCCACTTTCTTGGCGATGTAGTCTTTCAGTTCGCTGATGGGCATACGGACCTGCTCCATGGTGTCGCGGTCGCGGACGGTCACGCAGCCGTCGGCTTCGACCTTGTCATCGCCCACAGTCTGGAAGTCGATCGTGATGCACAGCGGGGTGCCGATCTCATCCTGACGGCGGTAACGCTTGCCGATGGAACCGGCGTCGTCGTAGTCGACCATAAAGTCCTTGGCCAGCTCGTTGCGGATCTCCATGGCCTTGTCGCCCAGTTTCTTGGACAGAGGCAGCACGGCACACTTGAACGGGGCCAGGAACGGATGCAGATGCAGCACGGTGCGCACGTCCTCTTTGCCCTTGGCGTCGACCAGATGCTGCTCGTCGTAGGCTTCGCACAGGAAGGCCAGCGCGACGCGGTCGCAGCCCAGGGACGGCTCGATGACGTAGGGGATGTAATGCTCGTTGGTCTCGGGGTCGAAGTATTCCAGGCTCTTGCCGGAAGCCTCCTGATGGCGGCTCAGATCGTAGTTGGTACGGTCGGCAATGCCCCACAGCTCGCCCCAATCGGTGAACGGGAACGCGTACTCGATATCGGTGGTGGCGCGGCTGTAGAATGCCAGCTCGGCGGCTTCGTGGTCGCGCAGGCGCAGGTTTTCTTCCTTGATGCCCAAGGTGAGCAGCCAGTTCTTGCAGTAATCTTTCCAGTAGGCGAACCACTCAAGATCGGTGTTGGGCTTGCAGAAGAACTCGCATTCCATCTGCTCAAACTCGCGGGTACGGAAGGTGAAGTTGCCCGGGGTGATCTCGTTACGGAACGCCTTGCCCACCTGGCAGACGCCGAACGGCAGCTTGCGGCGGGTGGTGCGCTGGATGTTGGCAAAGTTGACGAAGATGCCCTGTGCGGTCTCGGGGCGCAGGTAGCAGGTGGAGGAAGAATCCTCAGTAACGCCGATGGCGGTCTTGAACATCAGGTTGAACTTGCGGATGGGGGTAAAGTCATGCTTGCCGCAGACGGGGCAGACAACCTCGTCATGGCTGGCGATGAAGGCGTCCATCTCGTCAAAGGTCATGGCGTCGACGTCAACGCCCTTGCCCTGCTCACACTCGGCAATCAGTTTATCAGCACGGTGGCGGCTCTTGCAGGCGCGGCAGTCCAGCAGGGGATCGGAGAAGCTGGCTACGTGGCCGGTCGTCACCCAAGTCTGGGGGTTCATCAAAATGGCGGCATCCAGGCCGACGTTGTACGGGCTTTCCTGCACGAATTTCTTCAGCCAGGCCTTTTTGACGTTGTTTTTGAACTCAACGCCTAGGGGGCCGTAGTCCCAGCTGTTAGCCAGGCCGCCGTAGATCTCGCTGCCGGGGTAGATGAAGCCACGGTTTTTGCACAGGTTGACGATCATGTCAAGGGTCTTTTCACTGTTCTTCATACATAAACTCCTTCCGCATGGCTGGCTGCCACACAAAGCGATTTTTTCCCACCGCGCCGGACGTTTTCCGGCACGATATTTGTATTATAGCATAGCAAGGGGCAGGGGACAAGCAGTTTTATAAAAAAGGGAAGACGGGGCGCGGGATTTTCATGGAGGGGGGGGGAGGGCGCAGGGGCAAGCATTGCACACCCGGGGAAATTTACGGCAGCGCAAGCCCCTGCGGGCGAGCAATGCTCGCCCCTACGGACATTCCTGCCGTATTTCCTTACAATAATACCGCCGCAATCTCCTCGGCCAATTGGCCCAGCTCGGCGCGGGTCAGGGTCTTATCGGCAGTCAGGCGGGCCAACTCAGCCTGCACGCGGTCGATTTTGCGCGCCGGGATGCCGATGCGCGCCAGTTCCTTTTTGGTAAAGGGCGGCTTGCTCTGCTTTTGGCCCAGCCGGGATACGGCCAGCGGGTCCACGCCCCACAGCACTTTTGCCATATGTAAGCCCTCCTGTTCGCGGTAAATGCCCAAAATGCGGGCAGTTCTATCTGTATTATACCAAAAACGGCGGCAAATCGCAAAGCCGTTTATCGTACTGCAAAAAGTTTTTGGGCGCGCAAACGGGCCCGCCGGGGCGGCATCCTCGACGTATTGTCATACTGATGAGGTTCAAATTTGTATCTTTTACCAAAAAATCGCTTACCGCATCCAAAAATTTCAAAAAACTGTTTCTTTTGTGAAAGAAAAAAGCTATAATCTAAGTAACTACTTGGAATAGAACCGCGCCCCAAGCCGGGCGCGGAGGATTTTTGAGGTGACCACTGATGGTTTATACAATGTTTGACCCCAAACTGCTGGACGGTGTGCAGACCGTGCATTTCATCGGCTGCGGCGGTTCCGGCACGTATCCGCTGATCCAGATCCTGCACAGCCAAGGCTACGCGATCACCGGTTCGGACGTGGAGGAAACGAAAAACACCGAGGCCGAGCGTGCGCTGGGCGTGCGGGTCTTTATCGGCCACGATGCTGCCAATGTGGGCAGCGCACAGCTGGTCGTGTACAGCGCCGCCATCCATGACGACAACCCCGAGTTGCAAGCCGCCCGTGCGCGCGGCATCAAGGCTGTGGAGCGCAGCGTACTGCTGGGTTATATCAGCCGCAGCCATCCGCAGAGCGTCGGCGTAGCCGGCACCCACGGCAAAACCACCACCACCGGCATGATCACCACCATGCTGGAACTGGCCGGCAAGGACCCTGCGGCCGTTATCGGCGGCAAACTGCCGCTCATCGGCGGTTACGGCAAGGCTGGCAGCGGGCAGAGCGTTGTTATCGAAGCCTGCGAGTACCACGAGACGTTCCTGCATCTGACCAGCGCAGTCGGCGTCATTCTAAACATCGACAATGACCATCTGGAATATTACGGCACGATGGGCCAGCTGAAACTGGCGTTCCAGAAGTTTGCGCTGCTGTCCCGCACGGTCGTGTTCAACATGGACGACCGCAACACGATGGACGTCGTAAGCTCCATCGACCGCCCGGTGGTCAGCTTCGGCATCCACGAGGAAGCCCGCATGCGCGCCATCAACATCCAGGAGTACAAACCCGGGTTCTTCGAGTTTGACGTGCTGGAGCTGGGCGAGCCGTTTGCCCACCTGAAGCTGGGTGTGCCCGGCTACCACAACATTTATAATGCACTGGCCATGTGCGCCTGTGTGCGTCCGCTGCACCTGAAGCCCGAGGACGCTGTGCGTGCGGCTGCCGAGTTCCACGGCACCGGCCGCCGGTTTGAGATCAAGGGCGAGTGCAACGGCGCAGTCGTTGTGGACGACTACGCGCACCATCCCACCGAACTAGCCGCGACCCTGGCTACCGCCAAGGAGATGGGCTATGAGCGGGTCATTGCCGTACACCAGCCGTTCACCTACAGCCGCACCAAGATGCTGATGGACGACTTTGCCAAGGTGCTGAGCGTGGCCGATCAGGTCGTGCTGCTGCCGATCATGGGCAGCCGCGAAAAGGACGACGGCAGCGTGAAGAGTGAGGATCTGGCCGCCAAACTGCCCGGCAGTGTCGTGGTCGACGGGCTGGAATCCGCCGCCGAGTGGGTGAAGAAAAACGCTCACAAGGGCGACTTGGTCGTCTGCATGAGCTGCGGCGATCTGTACAAGGCCGCCGATAGGATGGTTGGTAAATAAGTTTCCCCCGCAGGCTGCCCAGCCGGGCGGCCTGTTTTTTGATAAAACTGTATACGGGCGGATATGGAATACGCCCCTACGGTGACGGAGAATCCGCTACCTTGCGGGATGCGTAGGGGAGCATTCCATATGCTCCCGCAGGAAGATGCAAGCAACCGCCTTTACAGATTAGCGAAATACCGCCCAAAGGCTCCCCTTGAGGGCTGTAGGGGCGCACACTGTTCGCCCGTGGAGTCTGGCGCTGCCGTCCAATGCTCGCCCCTACACCGCAACAATGCACAACATTTCATTATTATAATAAGGAGACCCCCATGAATCAGCAATTTTTGCAGCTGTATGCTGACTTTATCGTTAAGGTGGGCGTGAATGTGCGCCCACGGCAGAATTTTATTGTGCGCTGCCCGGTCACGATGCCGGACTTTGCCCATGCCTGCGTGCGCGCGGGGTATGAAGCGGGTGCCAAGACCGTCGTGGTCCGCTGGGAGGACGACAAGCTGACCCGCCTGAACATGGAGCTGGCCGACGAAAAAGACCTGACCGCCATGAAGCCCTACGAACTGCGCAGCTACCTCGACTATGCCGAGGACCCGGACGGCTGCTGCACGCTGGCCATCCATGCCGAGGACCCCGAGGCCCTCGCCGGGCTGGATGCGGGTAAGCTGAACCGCGTCAGTCTCGCGCGCCGCACCTTCCTGAAGCCCTGGCAGGAGTACACGATGAACGACCGCGTGCAGTGGTGTGTGGCCGCCGTGCCCGCCCCGGGCTGGGCCGCCAAGGTATTCCCCGAGCTGCCCGTCGATGAAGCCGTCGAAAAGCTGTGGCAGGTCATCTTTGACGTCTGCCGTGTTTCTACCGGCGACCCTGTCACCGCCTGGCAGGAGCATGTTGCCAAGACCAAGGCCCGCCGCGACCAGCTGAACGCCTGGAACCTGGACCGCGTGCATATCGTCAGCGCCAACGGCACCGATCTGACCGTCGGTCTGGCCGACGACGCCACCTGGGAGGGTGCATCCAGCAAGACCGAGGGCGGCATCGAGTTCATCGCCAACGTGCCCACCGAGGAAGTGTTCTGCGCGCCCCACCGCGAGCGCGTCAACGGCACCGTGTACGGCACCAAGCCTTACGTCTACAACGGTCAGCTCATCGAGGGCTGGCACGTCACCTTCAAGGATGGCCAAGTTATTGAGCACGGGGCCGAGAAGAACGCCGGCCTGCTGGCCGAGCTGCTCTCGACCGACGAGAACGCGAACCGCATCGGCGAGGTCGCCTTTGTGCCTGCGTCCAGCCCCATCAACCGCAGCGGTGTGCTGTTCTTCAACACGCTCTTCGACGAGAACGCCGCCTGCCACATCGCCTTTGGCGCAGGCTACCCGACCAACATCCAGGGCGGCAGCGCCATGACCCGTGCCCAGCTGATGGAAAAGGGCCTGAACGACTCCGCCATCCACGAGGATGTGATGATCGGCGCGCCCGACACCCACATCACCGGTGTGACCAAGGACGGCAGGGAAGTCACTATCTTCGTAGGCGGCGAATGGGCGTTTTAAGCTGTCCTTGCGATGACGACTCCCGCCAAAACTGCAAACTGCGCAAAATATGTGCGGCCCAAATGGGCGCAGGATGGGCTTTTTTGCCTGGCGGGGGTTGCATTTTGCGCGCGGGTGTGGTATATTCTTATTGTTCGATGATGATTTTATTGGAAAGTGGGCCGCAAGGTCCGCTTTCTTTTTATGATGGGAGCAAATTTCATGGCAAAACAGCAAAACAGCGGCGGTGCCGTCAAAACGGTCGAAGCTCTGGCGCGTCCCGTTGTCGAGGGCATGGGCCTACGCCTGTGGGACGTCCGCTTTGAGAAGGAAGGCCCGGACTGGTTCCTGCGCATCCTGATCGACCGCGACGAACCGCTGGACACCGACACCTGCGAGGCCGTTTCCCGCGCGATCGACCCGCTGCTGGACGAGGCAGACCCCATTGAGCAGAGCTACTACCTCGAAGTCGGCAGCCCCGGGCTGGGCCGCCGCCTGACCCGCCCTGAGCATTACGAGGCGCTCAAGGGCCAGAAGTGCGCTGCCCACCTCATCCGCCCGGACGAGGCCGGACGCCGCGATATCGAGGGCATCCTGCAAGGGCTGGACGCCGACGGCAACGCCACGCTGGTGAACGGGGAAGAGTCCTACACCTTCCCGGTAAAGATGGCGGGCTATGTCAAGCTGTGTGACGACGAAGATCTGTTCGATTGACGATCGACTGAAACCTATCGACTGCAACATATAATTGGGAGGAAACCGAAAAGATGGCTACTGCAAACAATGAATTTTTTGAGGCTCTCGCTGCGCTGGAAAAGGAACGCGGACTGCCCGAGGACTATCTGGTCGAAAAGATCAAGGCCGCTATCGTCATTGCCGTAAAGAAAGACTACGAGGTCGAGGACGAGAACGTCGTCGTTGACATTGACCCCGAGGTCGGCGCTTTCCGCGCCAGCCTGCTGCGCGACATCGTGGAGGAAGTCGAGAACCCCCACACCCAGGTCAGCCTAGAGGACGCCCAGAAGGTCCGCAAGAGCTACAAGGTCGGCCAGCGCATGGTCACGCAGCTGAAAACCAAAGAGTTTGGCCGCATCGCCGCCCAGACCGCGAAGCATGTTATCCGTCAGGGCCTGCGCGAAGGCGAGCGCAACCTGCAATGCAGCGAGATGCAGTCCCGCGCGCATGAACTGATCACCGCCACCGTTGTTTCCGTCGACCATGAGCGCGGCAACATCGTGCTCGATCTGGGCAAGGGCGGCTCCGCCGTGCTGCCCCGCAACGAGCAGGTCCCCGGCGAGAACTTCACCGAGGGTGACACCGTGCAGGTCTACGTCGTGGACGTGCTGGCGACCGACCGCGGCCCCCGCGTGACCATCAGCCGCACCCATCCCGGCCTGGTCAAGCGCATGTTTGAACTGGAAGTGCCCGAGATCTACGACGGCACCGTCGAGATCAAGGCCATCGCCCGTGAGGCCGGTGCCCGCACCAAGCTGGCTGTCTGGAGCAAGAACCCCGACGTTGACCCCGTCGGTGCCTGCATTGGTGCCCGCGGCGCCCGCGTGGAGAAGATCGTCCAGGAGCTGAACGGCGAGAAGATCGACGTCATTCGCTGGAGCGAGGACATCACCGAGTTCATCTCTGCCGCGCTTTCTCCGGCCAAGGTCGTCAAGGTCGAGCTGCTGCCCGGCGAGACCAAGAGTTGCCGTGTCACCGTGCCCGATCACCAGCTGAGCCTGGCCATCGGCAACAAGGGCCAGAACGTCCGCCTGTGCGCCCACCTGACCGGCTACAACATTGATATCCGCCCCGAGTCCGGCTACTACGGCGAGGACGAAGAGTAAGTTATAATTCAGAAAAGAGGTCGGCTACTTGCAGCAGCAAAAGCAAAAGAAAATCCCGGTACGCCGGTGCGTTGGGTGCAATACCCAGCGCCCCAAGCGCGAACTGGTCCGCGTAGTGCGCAGCCCGGAAGGGGAAATCAGCATTGATCTGCGCGGCAAAGCGCCGGGCCGCGGTGCCTATCTGTGCCCGTCGGCAGCCTGCCTTGCCAAAGCGCGCAAGGCCAAACGGCTGGAACGCACCTTTGAGGTCCCCATCCCGGACGGCATCTATGACCGCCTGACCGAAGAGATCCGGTGTGCGGAACAAAGCGCAAAGGAGGCGGCAGACCATGGCAAATGAACAGCACCCGCTGATGGGTGCCCTGGGGCTGTGCCGCAAAGCCGGCAAGCTGCTGCACGGGTATGACCGCGTACAGGAAAACGCCCTGCGCGGCAAGGTCGCACTGGTGCTGCTGACGGCTGACGCCAGCGAACGCACCGTCAAGCATATGAAGGAAGCCTGCGGGGGCATCGTTGCCTGCGAGCAGATCCCTTTGACCAGCGCCCAGCTGGCTATGCTGACCCCGAAACCCGCCGCCGTGTTCGGCATTACCGACGAACACCTTGCGCAGCTGTGCGCAAAACATCTTACCTGATAAGGAGGACCACAATCTATGGATTTTAAATACAAGATCGCTGATGTTGCCAAGGAGTTCGGCGTACCCACCAAGAAAGTGATCGAGACCGTAGGCCCCATTACCGGCGAGAGCTACAAGACCGGCAGCACCTTTGGTGAAAAGGAGCTGAACCTGCTGCTGGAGACCCTGACCCGCGAGAACGCTGAGGGCAGCCTGGACGCTTACCTCGCCAGCGGTGCCAAGGCCGAGCCCACCCCGGCCCCCAAGGCAGAGGAGAAAAAGCCCGAGCCGAAGAAGCCTGAAGCCCCGAAGGCCGAGGAGAAAAAGCCTGAGCCGAAAAAGGACCGCAAGGCCGAGAACAAGCCCGCCGAGAAGCGCAGCGAAAAGCGCGTTACCTTGCAGGAGCTGGCCGCCGACACCGGCATCAAGGAGCCTGTCAAGGCTGTGGAGCAGGTGCAGGTCAACCGTGCGCAGGTGTCTGTGGATACCCGCACCGTCGATGTGAACGTGGATAAGTTCAACGCCCGTTACGACGACCTGGCCGACAGCCGCAACATGCCCAACAAGCGCAAGAACCAGCCCACCGGCAAAAAAGAGAAGTTCAATAACCGCAACAACCGCCGCGGCCAGCAGTTTGGCCGCCGCCGCGAGACCGAGGCCGAGCGTTTGCAGCGTATCCAGCTTGAGAAGGCCCGCAACGCGCAGCTGAAGATCTCCATCCCCGATGAGATCACCGTCGGCGAGCTGGCTGCCCGCCTGAAGCAGACCGCCGCCAAGGTCGTTGCCAAGTTCATGCAGATGGGCGAGATGCACGCCATCTCCGACGTTGTCGATTTCGACACCGCCGCCCTGATCGCCGAGGAGTTCCACGCCAAGGTCGAGCACGAGGTCCATGTCTCCATCGAGGAACGCCTGTTCGTACAGGAGGAGGACAACGCCGCCGATCTGGTCGAGCGTCCGCCGGTCGTCGTGGTCATGGGCCACGTTGACCACGGCAAGACCTCCATCCT
Organism: Subdoligranulum variabile; assembly: GCA_004554775.1. GTDB lineage: Bacteria > Bacillota > Clostridia > Oscillospirales > Ruminococcaceae > Gemmiger > Gemmiger variabilis_B. The sequence goes on along the minus strand of SFKI01000008.1, from coordinate 88,037 downwards.
GGATGCCATCCGCAATTCCAACGTCACCAAGGGCGAGGCCGGCGGCATCACCCAGGCTATTGGTGCGTACCAGGTCAAGAGCGGCGAGAGTCTCATCACCTTCCTGGATACCCCGGGCCACGAAGCCTTTACCGCCATGCGTGCGCGCGGTGCCAACATGACCGATATCGCCGTGCTGGTCGTCGCTGCGGACGACGGCATCATGCCGCAGACCATCGAGTCCATCAACCACGCCAAGGCGGCCAACGTCAAGCTGATCGTTGCCATCAACAAGATGGATAAGCCCACCGCCAACCCCGAGCGCGTGAAGGAACAGCTGACCAAGTACGAGATCGTGCCCGAGGACTGGGGCGGCGACGTTGCCTGCATCCCTGTCTCTGCCGTGACCGGCATGGGCATCAGCGACCTGCTTGAGCGCATTGCGCTGGAAGCAGAGGTCATGGAGCTGCGCGCCAACCCCAACCGCCGCGGCAAGGGCGCTGTCGTCGAAGCCCGCCTGGACAAAGGCCAGGGCCCCATCGCCACCCTGCTGGTGCAGAACGGCACCCTGCATAAAGGCGACTGCCTGATCGCCGGTACCGCTGTCGGCCGCGTGCGCACGATGCGCGACGACAAGGGCCGCGAGATCACCGAGGCCGGTCCGTCTACCCCTGTTGAGATCACCGGCCTGACCGAAGTGCCCGAGGCTGGCGAGCTGTTTGAGGCCGTTGAGGATGAACGTCTGGCCCGTGAGCTGGCCGACAAGCGTACCTCCGAGGCCAAGGAGAAGCAGTTTGCCGCTTACACCAAGGTTACGCTGGATAACCTGTTTGACCAGATGGCTGCCAACGACATGAAGGAGCTGCCCATCGTTGTCAAGGCCGACGTGCAGGGTTCTGCCGAGGCCGTCAAGCAGAGCCTGGAGAAGATCTCCAACGACGAGGTCCGCGTCCGCGTCATCCATGCGGGTGTCGGCGCGATCTCCAAGTCCGACGTTTCGCTGGCCGATGCTTCCAACGCCATCATCATCGGCTTCAATGTCCGTCCCGATGCCGTTGCCAAGGCCGAAGCCGAGCAGACCGGCGTCGAAATGCGTATGTACCGCGTCATCTACGACGCCATCAACGATGTTTCCGACGCTATGAAGGGCATGCTGGCCCCGAAGGTGCGCGAAGTTGCCCTGGGCGAAGCACAGGTCCGCCAGGTCTACAAGATCTCCAGCGTCGGCACCGTTGCAGGCTGCCGCGTTACCGACGGCAAGATCACCCGCGACGCCCAGTTGCGCCTGGTGCGTGACGGCATCGTTATCTGCGAGGATTCCATCGCCAGCCTGAAGCGCTTTAAGGACGACGCCAAAGAAGTGGCCGAGGGCTTTGAGTGCGGCATCACGCTGGCCAAGTTCCAGGACATCAAAGAGGGCGACATCTTTGAGTGCTTCAAGATGGAAGAGTACCGCGACTAAGAGGGAAACAAATCTATGCCAACCAAAAACCATGGCCGTATGGCCCAGGATATGAAGCGGGAGCTGATCGCCATTATCGGCGAAATGAAAGACCCCCGCATTACGGGCGGTCTGCTGACGGTGACGCGTCTGGACGTAACGCCCGACCTTGACCAGGCAAAAGTGTATATCAGCGTAATGGGCCGCGAGGGCGGCCCTGCGCCGGTCGTCAAGGCGCTGAACAAGGCTTCCGGGCATGTCCGCACCGAAGTCAGCCGCCGTATGCACATCCGCAAAGCGCCGCGCTTTGTCTTTGTAGCCGATGAGGGCGCTGCCTATGCCGCCCACATCAACAAGCTGCTGGGCGAGTTGGCGGTCGCCGAGGACGACGACGCGGAGTAATATCTTCTGGAAAAGAGGACCCCTATGACTCAGAATGTAGACCGCGAGACGGTAGTCTCGCGCCTGCTGGCCACTGATGATATTTTGATTCTGTGCCACAAAAACCCGGACGGCGATACGATCGGCTCGGGCGCAGCGCTGTGCAAGGCGTTGCAGCACCTGGGCAAAACAGCCGCCGTGCTGTGCAGCGATCCCATCCCTGCCATGTATGATTATATGCAGCTTTCCGTGTACGACGGCAGTTTTGCGCCTGCCTTTGTCGTGGCCGTTGATGTGGCTGGTATCCAGCTGTTTGGCGACCACAACAATATCCAGGATTATGCCGAGCATGTCGATCTCTGCATCGACCACCACGGCTCCAACAGCGGCTACGCGTATGAAACGCTGGTCGATGACCATGCCGCTGCTGCCGCCGAGCTGCTGACCACGCTGATCCCTGAAATGGGCGTGGAACTGACCCCGGAGATCGCCGCCTGCCTGTACACCGGCATTGCCACCGACACAGGCTGTTTCCGCTTTACGAACACCACGGCCAACACCCATCTGGCAGCTGCCAAGCTGATCGAGGCCGGGGCCGATGTAGAAAAGCTGAACGAACTGCTGTTCGAGTGCCGCTCTCACGCACGCATCCAGGCTGAAAAAATGGCGCTGGAAAGCCTTGAATTTTACTTTGAGGATCGCTGCGCACTCATCTGCCTGACCTGGGACCAGATCCAGGCGGCGGGCGTGGCCGGGGCCGAGCTGGAAGACTTGACCAGCCTGCCCCGCTCCATCGAAGGCGTCGAGGTCGGCCTGACCCTGCGCCAGCAGAAGGACGGCAGTTACAAGATCAGCGTGCGTACCGGCCACGATACCAACGCCTGCAACATTGCACGGCGGCTGGGCGGCGGCGGGCATCCCCGTGCCGCCGGGTGCGAGATCAGCGGCAACCTGGACAACGCTAAGCACGCCATCCTGGAGGAAGTCAAAAAGGAATTAGACCGCGCCGAAGCGGAGAAGAACAGCGAGAGTGTGTAAACAGGAGCCAGCCCGCCATCTTGTACGGGCCACCATTGGCCGCCCGTGCGATTCCGCGCAAGGGCCAATCTCTGCGGGCGGGCTTGCCCCTGCAGCATCAGCAAATTTCGTTTATGCGTAGGGGCGGATTCCCTATCCGCCCGAAACACACTCTCCCATAACAGAAAAGGAACCCTGCGTATGCAAACGCCAAACGGCATTTTGCCCGTGGATAAGCCCGCCGGCTGGACCAGCTTTGATGTGCTGGCCAAGCTGCGCGGCGCTTTGGGCACACGCAAGCTGGGGCACTCGGGCACACTGGACCCTATGGCGACCGGTGTGCTCGCCGTGTTTATCGGCAAAGCCACCGCGGCTGCTGACCGCCAGCTGAACCACGATAAAACCTACGAAGCCACCATCCGCTTAGGTCTGCGCACCGATACCGGCGATATCACCGGCACCGCGCTGGAAACGGCCCCCGTCACGGTGGGGGAGAGCGAGCTGCGCGCCGTGCTGCCGCAGTTTACCGGTGAGCTGATGCAGCTGCCGCCGATGTACTCTGCCGTAAAAATCAACGGTCAACCGTTGTATAAAGCCGCACGTAAAGGCCAGACCGTTGCACGCACGCCCCGGCCCATCACTGTGTACAGCCTGGACTACTTGGGCAGCCCCGCCCCCGGCGACTACATCGTGCGGGTGGCCTGCTCCAAGGGCACCTACATCCGCGTGCTGGCCGAGGATATCGGCGCAGCCCTCGGTGTGCCCGCCACGCTGGCCGCGCTGCGCCGCACCCAGGCCGGGGAGTTTGGCATCGACCAGTGCCACACCCTGCCGGAAATTTTAGCCGCTGCCGAGAGCGGCGCGCTGGAAGCCAACGGCTGGGTGCTGCCGATCGAGACCGTATTTGCGCCGCTGCCGCGCCTGGATGTAGATGCTGCCGTAAAAAAGCACCTGCTAAACGGCTGCCCCACCAGCCATTATCCCGCCGCCGAGGGCCGCTACCGTGTCTGCGGCCCGGACGGGGCGTTTTTAGGGTTGGCGGCCATTACCGGCGGCGTGTTGAACGTAGAAAAACTATTTTGCGAAAGGGACTGAACGCCCATGCAAATTTACCAGACCTTGACCCCGGTTTCCGCCCCGCAGGGAAGTGCCGTTGCGCTGGGGTATTTTGACGGCGTACACTGCGGGCACCGCGCCGTGCTGGGCACCGCCGCCGACTACGCGGCACACCACGGCCTGACCGCCGCCGCCTTTACCTTTGAGCTGCCCGGTGACAACAGCCTGAAGGGCGGGCGCATCCTCTCTCTGGCGCAAAAGCACGCCCGCGTGGCTGAGCTGGGCATCGCCCAGTATCTGGAACCGCCGTTTGAGGAGTTCCGCGCGCTCTCGCCCGAGGATTTTGTCGGCCATGTGCTGGTGGACTGCTTCCACGCCAAGGCGGTTTTTTGCGGCGATAACTTTACCTTTGGTGCCCGCGCGGCGGGCAATGTTGAGCTGCTCGAGCAGCTTTGCTCACCCCACGGCATCACCGTCGATGCGGTGCCTATGGCGCAGTACGGCGGGCAGACGGTCTCGTCCACCCGCATCCGCGCCGCCTTGGAAGAGGGGCGGCTGAACGACGCCAACGCCATGCTGGGCAAGCCCTACGCCATTGACTGGCCCGTCACCCATGGCAAGGGCATCGGCAGCGGCAAGCTCGGCACCCCGACCATTAACCAGAATTACCCCGCCGAGGCGCTGCAGCCCTGCACCGGCGTGTACCTGACCCGCATTTTGCTGGACGGCGCCTGGCGTCCCGCCGCGACCGGCATCGGCCGCCGCCCCACCGTGGACAGCAGCGTCAACGCCGCTGTCACCTGCGAGACTTTTGTGCCGGACTACACCGGCAATGTCTACGGCCAGACCCCGCTGCTGGAGTTCCACAAATACCTGTGCCCCGTGCGCAAGTTTGGCTCGATGGACGAGCTGGCCGCGCTGATCCACCATGCCGCCGAGGAAAGCAAGGCTTACTTCGCGGCGCAGCACTGAGAGGGGGAAAGTGGCATGACGGATGTGAAAACTGCCGTACTTACGCGGAAATCACAACTTGAAAAATTCACCTCCTTCTGCGGCAGTGCCGCCGCCTGGCTGGCGTCACTCGTGCTGTTCGGGCTGGCGGCGGCTTCGCTGATCGCGCGGATGGATCTTTTGGACGTTTCCACCCTGGCCGAAGGCAAGGCTTTGCGGATGGGCATTTCACTGCCTGAACTGCTGGCCTTTGTGGTGCTTACTGCGCTGCTGGCCGGGCTTTGCCGCCTGCTGCGCGGCGTAGACGACCAGCGCAAGACAAACCGGCTGATTGCCGGGGCCGCCGTGCTGGAACTGGCGCTGGCGCTTTGGTGGGTGCTCTCACAGCAGATCTACCCGGCCAATGACCAGGAGATGGTCTGGCAAATGGCAGAGGCGTTGGCAACCGGGGATTTTTCCGCCTACGGATCGGACAGTTATGGCTGGGTCTATTTCCAGACCTGCCCGTACCAGGGCGCGATGGCACTGTTTATGGAGCCGTTCATCCGCCTGTTTGGCGATGGCGCGCTGCGGGCGTGGTCGCTGTTCGGGGCCATTTCCGCCCCGGCCAGCCTGTTGGCGCTTTGCTGCTCTGCCAAAGAGTTTGGTGCCAAGCCGCGCACCCAGCTGCTTTGCGCGGTGCTCTGCCTGCTGTTTGTGCCGATCCCGATGTACGCGTCCTTCGTCTACGGCACCCTGCCCGCCCCGGCCATGGTGCTGTGGGGCGGCTACGGCGTGCTGCGGTTTATAAAAGGCGGCAAACCGGGCTGGCTGGTGCTACCGTTTGTACTGTTCCCGCTGGCGGTGCTGGCCTATCAGTCGGCGCTCATCTTTATCCTTGCCGTCTGCATCGTGGCTGCGTTTTCGGGCTTTGGGCACGGCAGCAAACAACTGCTGGGCGGCCTTGTGCTGGCGGCGCTGCTGCTGGCTGTGCCGGTAGCGGCAGAAAACATCGGCCAGACGGTGTTTTTTAATCGTGCGCCGATCCCGTACTCTTCCGGCATGCCTGCCAGCGCCACCGTGCTGATGGGCATTCACAGCGGCACCTACTACGGCCCGGGTGGCTACGACGCCAGTAGTTGGAAACTTTTCTGGGCCAATAATTATGACACCAACGCCACCAGCGCGGCCGCCGTCAAGGGCATCCGCGAGTACATTGCCACCTACCTGCACAACCCCAAAGAGGTCAAGTTCTTTTTGCAAAAGACGGCCTGGCAGTGGCTGGATCCCTGGTTTGAAGCGCTGACGATGAACGGCCCGTCCATCACCGTGGCGGGCGGCGCAGGCTGGCTGGCCACGGCCCTGGCGGGCGGCGTGCTGTTTACTCCGGTGCAGGCCTTGCTGCGCGCCCTTTTGACCTTTGTCTACCTTTTTGCCGGAATCGGCACGCTGGAGCTGCGCCGCAAAACGGACGGTTCTGTCTGGGCGCAGCTGCTGGGCATCGCGTTTTTCGGCGGTTTTCTGTTCCAGCTCGTCTGGGAGACCAAAAGCCGCTACTGCTTCCCGTTCTTTGTTTTTCTCCTGCCGCTGGCCGCCCTCGGCTTCACCGCCTCGCTGCGCAGGGCGGGGGAGAGACTTGCAAAATAATTGTAAAATACCCGCGGTTTGCCCCTTGTAATTTGGGGGAGGGTGTGGTATACTTATGACTGTTACCGTGGCTCGGTTTGGGGCGTATGCCTCTAAGGTTCCAACTACCCCTTACTGCGCTTTCGGCAAATTATTATTTTTTTGAAAGAGGTATTTACCATGAGCCAGAAATCTGCTATTGATAAGCAGCCCATCATCGCCAAGGCGGCCATCCACGAGGGTGACACCGGTTCTCCGGAGGTCCAGGTTGCTCTGCTGACCGCTCGTATCAACCACCTGACCGAGCATCTCAAGACCAACAAGCATGACAACCACAGCCGCCGCGGCCTGTTCAAGATGGTCGGCCGCCGTCGTAATCTGCTGGCCTACTTGCAGAAGAAGGACATCAACCGTTACCGTGCCCTGATTGCTGAACTGGGTCTGCGTAAGTAATTTCCGCAAAAACGGGCAGGGTGCATATGCACCTTGCCCGTTATTTTATTATCCCCGCACGATGGACGAAGGCCGCGCCGCCACTGCCGTTTTGCGCAGTAAATCGAGCACCCAAGCATCTGGCTTGGCTGCTGGCTTTATTGCTCAAAACCGGGTGCGGTTCGGCCACGACATACAATCCCAAACGAAGGAGAAAACCTATGGCTTACGAATTTGCATCCCGGCTGGAAACTTTCCCCAAGTACCGCAAATTTGAGACGACCTTTGCGGGCCGCCCCTTTGTGGTAGAGACCGGCAAAATGTGCGGTCTGTCCAACGGCAGCGCCATGATCCGCTACGGCGAGACCTGCGTGCTGTGCAATGTCACGATGAGCGACAAGCCCCGTGACGGCGTTGATTTCTTCCCCCTGAGCGTGGAGTTTGAGGAAAAGCTGTACGCCGCCGGCCGCATCCCCGGCAGCTTTATGCGCCGTGAGGGCCGCCCCGGCGAGCATGCCATCCTGTCTTCCCGCGTGGTCGACCGCCCCATCCGCCCGCTGTTCCCCAAGGACATGCGCAACGATGTCTGCGTGACCATGACCGTCATGAGCCTTGACCCGGACTGCTCCGCTGAAATTTCCGGCATGAACGGTGCCTCTCTGGCCATCGCCATGTCTGACATTCCCTGGGGCGGCCCCATCGCCGGTGTGTTTGTCGGCCTGGTCGACGGCGAAATCGTGCTGAACCCCACCAAGGAGCAGCGCGAGCACAGCGACCTGTCCCTGACCCTGGCTGCCAGCGAGGAAAAGATCGTCATGATCGAGGCTGGTGCCAACGAGGTCGATGAGGAGACCATGATGAAGGCCATCCGCACCGGCCACGAAGAGATCAAGAAGATGCTGGCCTTTATCAACAGCATCGTGGCTGAGATCGGCAAGCCGAAGAAGAGCTTTACCCCCGTGGAGCTGGACCACGCCCTGCTGGCTGATGTCTACGCCAAGCATCTGGACGAAGTCAAGAACGCCATGAACACTGATGACAAGAATGTCCGCGATGCCGCCATGCTGCCCATCATGGACGCCATTGCTGCCGAGCATCCCGAGCTGACCGCCGCCGACCTCGACCTGATCAGCTACAAGCTGCAAAAGAAGGTCGTGCGTACCTGGCTGCTGGAGGATGGCAAGCGTGTTGACGGCCGCGGCATCAACGAGATCCGCCCGCTGGCTGCCGAAGTCGGCCTGCTGCCCCGCGCGCATGGTTCCGGCATGTTCACCCGCGGCCAGACCCAGGTGCTGACCATCTGCACCCTGGGCTCCACCAAGGATGCCCAGCTGATGGACGACCTGTCTGACACCCCGTACAAGCGTTACATCCATCACTACAACTTCCCGCCGTACTCTGTCGGCGAGGCCCGCGCTCCCCGCAGCCCCGGCCGCCGCGAGATCGGCCACGGCAACCTGGCTGAGCGCGCCCTGATCCCCGTGCTGCCCGACCAGGCCGAGTTCCCGTACACCATCCGCTGCGTGTCTGAGGTGTTGTCCTCCAACGGTTCCACTTCTCAGGCTTCGATCTGCGGTTCCACCCTGGCCCTGATGGACGCCGGTGTGCCCATCAAGGCACCCGTTGCCGGCATTTCCTGCGGTCTGATCACCGACGGCGACCCGCTGCACGGCGGCCGCTGGATGACCATGCTGGACATCCAGGGCGTCGAGGATTTCCACGGCGACATGGACTTTAAGGTCGGCGGCACCCGCCGCGGCATCACCGCCATCCAGATGGACATTAAGGTCGACGGCCTGACCTACGACATCGTCGAGGAAGCTCTCGAGAAGTGCCGCAAGGGTCGTCTGTACATCCTGGATCAGATCATCAAACCGGTCATTGCTGAGCCGCGCGCCGAGCTGTCCAAGTATGCGCCCAAGATGTTCAGCATGATGATCCCGATCGACAAGATCAAGGACGTCATCGGCAAGGGCGGCAAGGTCATCCAGGAGATGTGCGCGAACTTCAACTGCAAGATCGACATTGAGGAGGACGGCCATGTCTTTATCTCTGCCGTTGACCAGGATGGTGCCAAGCGCGCCATTGCGACCATCAAGACCATCGTGGAGGATCCCGAGATCGGCGCTATCTACAAGGGCCGCGTGACCCGCCTGATGAATTTCGGTGCGTTTGTTGAGATTGCCCCGGGCAAGGAAGGCCTGGTCCATATCTCCAAGCTGGACGATCACCGCGTCGAGCATGTCGAGGATGTTGTCGCTGTCGGCGATCCGATCTTCGTCATGGTGACAGATATCGACCAGCAGGGCCGTATCAACCTGTCCCGTAAAGACGCCCTGGCCGCTATCGCCAAGAAGCGCGCCGAAGCTGCCCAGCAGTGATGCGCGGACTCTCGCTCCTTCTTTGAAAAGAAGGAACCGAAGAAACTTTCAATTAAAAATCTGGGGTGCCCCGCAGGGCACCCCAGATTTTTGTTTGGAGTTCTTTCGGTTCCTTTCTTGCAAGAAAGGAACAAAAGTCCCCGCGTCCCGCTTGACTGTTGGCAGTTTCCCGCGTATACTTAAAGTTAGAGTATAGTTTAAGGAGTGTGTCGTTCATGTACACAGTCGGAGAGATGGCGCAGATGCTGCATGTCCCTGCGTCGACTTTGCGCTACTACGATAAGCAGGGCCTGCTGCCGTTTGTGGAGCGGTCGCCGGGCGGCATCCGCGTTTTTAAAGAGAGTGACCTTGAATGGCTGCGCATCATCGAGTGCATGAAAAAAGCCGGTATGCCGTTAAAAGACATCCGCACTTACATTGAGCTGGCCATGCAGGGGGACACCACCATTAACGAACGGTTAGCGATGTTCCGCCGCCAGCAGGACGCCCTGCGCGCCCAGATGCAGCAGTTGCAGGACACCATGCAGGTGCTGGAATACAAGTGCTGGTACTACGAGACTGCCCAGAAGCTGGGCAGCGTGGATGCGGTAAAGAAATTACCCCCCGAGAAAATCCCCGCCGAAATGCAGGCCGTAAAGGCGCATTTGTGTGATTGCCCGGAAAATGAAAAAGCCACCCTTGTGTAAAGGGTGACTCCCCACAGTGTGGGGAGATGTCGCGCAGCGACAGAGGGGCCCGACGCGTAAGCGGGTGGCACGGCGTGAGCCGTGACGGAGGGATTGTAATTTTACGAGGGCAGTTCAATGTATGGGCAAGGTCACAATCCCTCTGTCAGCTTCGCTGACAGCTCCCTTTACACAAGGGAGCCTTTTGGGCGCACGTAGGGGCGGATCAGAGAAACAACCCATAAAAAAGGGAGACACCGCATGGTGGTGTCTCTCTTTCTTAGCACATAATAAAAGCTATACAAGAAGCAATTACTGCTTCTCGACAACCTCCTTGGTGTCGCGGGCGATCATGAGCTCCTCGTTGGTCTCGATGATCAGGGTGCGGACACGGGCACCCCAGGCGGTGACTTCGACAACATCCTTCTTCTGCTTGTGTGCATCGCGGTTCTTGTCGGTGTCGATGCGGATGCCCAGCCAATCCATGTGGTGGCAGATCTTGGCGCGGGACTCTGCGTCGTGCTCGCCGATGCCGCCGGTAAAGATGATGGCATCCACGCCGCCCATCGCGGCAATATAGCTGCCGATGGTCTTTTTGATCTGGTAGTTCAGCATGTCGCTGGCCAGCTGTGCGCGCTCGTTGCCGTTCTTGGCGGCTTCCTCAACATCGCGCTTGTCGCTGGAAACACCGGAAACGCCCAGCAGGCCGGACTTCTTGTTCAAAATCTCGTCCAGTTCGTGGCCGGTGATCTCGAGGTTGTACTTCAGGTAGTTGACCACAGAGGGGTCCAGGTCGCCGCAGCGGGTGCCCATCATCAGGCCAGCCAGCGGGGTCATGCCCATGGAGGTGTCGATGACCTTGCCCTGGTCGACAGCGGCGATGGAAGAACCGTTGCCCAGATGGCAGGTGATCAGCTTCAGGCGCTCAATGGGCTCCTCAAGGAACTCGGCAGCGCGGTGGCTGACATACTTGTGGCTGGTGCCGTGGAAGCCGTAGCGGCGGACGCCGTACTTCTCATAGTACTCGTAGGGGATGGCGTACATGTAAGCCTTCGGGGGCATGGTGGAGTGGAAAGCCGTATCAAACACAGCGATGTTGGGCTTGTCCTCGCCAAAGACCTTGTAGGAGGCCTCGATACCCAGGATGGCGGCGGGGTTGTGCAGGGGGGCCAGAGGGCTCAGGTCATGGATGGCCTTGACGACCTCAGGGGTGATCAGGCAACTTTCCTTGAACTTCTCGCCGCCGTGGACCACGCGGTGGCCGATGGCGTCGATCTCGGAAACGCTGTCAATGACCTTGCCCTCGCCGGTGGTCATCTTCTTCACGACCTCGGCAAATGCCTCGGTGTGGGTGGGGAAGATGGCGGGCGTGGTGGCCTTGTGGCCGTTGCCCTCGTGGGTGATCATGCTGCTTTCCATGCCGATACGCTCGCACAGACCTTTGCAAAGAACCTTTTCACCGTCCATGTCGATGAGCTGGTACTTCAGGCTGGAAGAGCCGCAGTTGATAACCAGAACTTTCATGGGGTATCCTCCTTATTATGATGGGCATAGTTCTGCCCTTTCCTTATCGGTAGTTTTATTATATAATGAGGGTAAAGTTTTTTCAAGGCAAGAACGCACAAATCTTGCACGTTCTTTTTTTAACAACCTGCACAGGAGTTTTTGCATGGAATTTGCCGGAATCATCACCGAATATGACCCCTTTCACAACGGCCATGCGGCGCAGATTGCCGCGGCCAAAGCGGCGGGCGCGGCCTGCGTGGCCGTCTGCATGAGCAGCGGCGCGGTGCAGCGGGGCGGGGTGCCCATTCTGCCTGAGAGCGTGCGGGTACGCGCAGCGCTGGACGCAGGGGCAGACCTTGTTCTTGCGCTGCCCGCACCCTATGCCTGCGCGACCGCCGAGCAGTTTGCCACCGCCGGGGTGCGGCTGCTGGCCGCACTGGGGTGCGACACGCTGGTGTTCGGGGCCGAGGACCCCGACGCCGATCGTCTTATGCAGGTGGCCGCGTTGCTGGCCCAGCCCGATCTGGACGCGCCGTTGCGGGAACGGCTGGCCACCGGCATGACCTATGCCGCTGCCCGGGCCGAAGCCGCCGACGCACTGCTGCCGGGGGCCGGGGCGCTGCTGCGCACGCCCAACAACATTTTGGGCATCGAATACTGCAAGGCGATTTTAGCGCAGCACGCGGCGCTGACCCCGCTGGCTCTGCCCCGGCTGGGCGTGGCGCACGGCGGCGGGGCAGGGGAGCATAGCGGCGTGCCGATGGCTAGCGCCAGCTACCTGCGCTGCCTGCCGGTCGAGGATTGGGAGCCGTACGTGCCGCTGCGCGCGGCGGCGCTTTACACCAAAGCCGCCGCCAGCGGCCTGCTGGCCGATGCGGACAAGTTCGAGGTCGCCGTGCTGGCGCTGCTGCGCGCCAGGCCCGAAGCCGCGTTTGCCGCCGTGCGCGGCGTGAGCGAGGGGCTTGAGCACCGGCTGGCTGCCGCCGTGCGTGAGGCCGACAGCCTAGACGATTTGTACACCCGCTTAAAAACCAAGCGCTACCCCCACGCGCGGCTGCGGCGGCTGGTGCTGGACGCCGCGCTCGGCATCCCGGCTGTGCTGCCCGCACCGCCGTATATCCAGGTGTTGGGCGCGCGCAAAACAGCGCTGCCGCGTTTAAAACAGGCCATGCTGCCCGCCGGGACCAGCCTGGCCGACCTCGCACGCAGCGGGGCGGATGCTGCAAAAATCAGCGAATTGCACAGCAAAGCAGTCGATTTTTCGGCACTTTGCAGGGCCAAAACCCAGCCGATGGGCCTTGCCTTTACGACCAAACCCGTGGTAATATGAAATATATATGGAGAAATGCTCGTAGTTTTGCAAGATTGTTGCATTTTTAACGGGCAAAATCGGTTCGTAAAAGGAGAAGAAACATGGCATTGCATGTAATGGACGAAGCCAATCATTGCCTTGGATGCAAAAAGCCCCGCTGCCAACAGGGCTGCCCCATCCACACCAATATTCCCGAGGTCATCCGCCTGCTGAAAGAGAACAAGCTGGACGACGCGGGCAAGATGCTGTTTGAAAACAACCCCCTGACCACCGTCTGCTCGCTGGTGTGTAACCACGAGAACCAGTGCGAGGGCCACTGTGTGCAGGGCATCAAGGGTGCGCCGGTGCATTTCTCGGTCATCGAGAACTACATTTCCTCTACCTACGCCAGCCAGATGACCAAGGGTCCCGCCACCCCCAACGGCAAAAAGGCTGCCATCATCGGCTCCGGCCCGGCTGGCCTGACCATCGCGGTCATTCTGGCGCGCTACGGTTACGACGTGACCATTTTTGAAAGCCACGATAAGATCGGCGGCGTGCTGCGCTACGGCATCCCCGAGTTCCGCCTGCCCAAAAGCGTGCTGGACGATTTTGAGTACCGCCACCTGCGCCTGAAGGACATCAAGGTTCGCCCCAACACCGACGTCGGCAAGGCGCTGCTGCTCAAGGATCTTTTCCGCGACGGGTACAAGGCGGTCTTCATCGGCACCGGCGTATGGCGCCCCAACACGCTGCACATCAAGGGCGAAAGCTTGGGCAACGTACACTATGCCATCAACTATCTGCAAAACCCCGACGTCTACCACCTGGGCCGCCGGTTAATTGTGATTGGCGCGGGCAACGCCGCGATGGACGTCTGCCGTACCGCGCTGCGCCATGGTACCCGCCATGTGGAGTGCTTCTCGCTGTCCAAAAAGATCACCGCCAGCGAGTACGAGGCCAGCTATGCCAAGCTGGAAGGCGTCAACTTCCACTTTAACAAAAAGCCTGTTGAGATCACCGACAAGGGCGTTGTCTTCCGCGATCTGAACGAAGCCGAGGACGGCACGCTGACCGATATTCCGGGCACCGAGGAGTTGTACCCGTCCGACAGCGTGATCGTATCCATCAGCCAGGGCCCGTGCACGACCATCACCGAGAGCGAGCACGACCTGAAAACCAACGAGCGCGGCCTGTTTGTGACCGATGAGCTGGGCCACACCAGCATGCCCGGCGTGTTTGCCAGCGGCGACGCCGTAAAGGGCGCGCGCACCGTCGTGGAGGCCGTGGCCTACAGCAAAAAGGTGGCCGAGGCCATGCACGAGTACATGCAGACCCTGCCGCCCGACCTGCCCGACGAGTACGCCAACGTACCCGTGGCGACGTATGATGATGGCAACTAAACCTGCTTTTGGGTCCCCGCTGGGAGGGGGCTCCCGCGCAGGCGGGTGGGGAGAGAGCCATCCGCATGGGTAACATACTTCGGATAGTGGCAAGTCTCTCTCCCTCCGGCGCTTCGCGCCACCTCCCTCGCAGAGGGAGGCTTTTTTATTTTGCGCCTTTTTGTCACAACTTTGAAACATCCGCCTGCTACGGTAGGGGAAAGGAGGCGATACCGCGTGAAATTTCGTTTTGTATTTTTATCTGTCATTTTTACATCCTGTATTTTATCTGGTTGCGGCGCAGACAATAACATGCGTACAAATGTTGATTTTTCTGTACCAGATACTGCCCAGACGACGGAGAGCGCCGCCGTGCCAACGCCGGACAGCGCAGTGACAGCGGAAACGGCGGGCATCGCTGGGACGCTGCATATGCTGGGCGACGCCAACACACAGGGGTTGTACAAAATCCAGTACGGCGATGCACCCGGGTGGTACGCCTGCGAGTACGTGTTTGCCGACGCAGCGGAAAAGCGCCTTGAGGTCCCCGCAGGCATGCCCAACGGCATCCCGGAGAGCGGCCGCCCCGGTGATTTGCTGGTGGATGACACGCAGCTTGTATGGACCTGGTCCGGGCTGCTGACCGACACCCCGGCGCTTGTCGTGACCGATCTGGACGGCAGCCAGACCGGGACGGTGCACTTTCCGCAGGGGTGGTATCTGACCGGGTGGCAGCCCATCGCCGCCGACGCGCAGTATCTGTACGCCAAGGGCGGGGCAATCTCCGACGACCCGGGCCGCCCGGATGAGCGCCGCCTGCTGCGGCTGGACCCGCAGAACGATACTATTGAAACGCTGACGACCTGGGACGCCTACGGCGGGCAGCTGTGGGGCACCTGGGGCGATGAGCTGCTCATCACGCGGCGGGTGCTGAGCCCCGCGTGCCCGGTGCAGCCCGAGTATGCGTTTTACCGCATTGATAATTTTAACGATATGAAGCCATTTTTGACCGAGATGCTCTATGCACTGGACCCTGCCACCGGCCGCGAAACGCTGCTGGCCGAGGGGCCGGTGTATACCTTTGGCCCACGGCAGAAGCTGGCCGGGGACGCCCTGTGGTGGGTGGACGGCACGCAGCTGCTGCGCCAGCCGCTGGGCACCGACGCGCCGCAGACCGTGGCTGACCTGCCGCAGACGATGTGGGTGGAGCAAGTTTTTGACACGGACGTATTTTTGTGCGCCCAACAGGGGGACAAGACCGTGCGGTACGTGTACCACCTGGCAGATGGCACGCTGGAGGAGACGCCCGCCGAGGTGCTTTGCCAGCTTGGAGTGGGGGAGTATCTTATTAAAGCGGGGGATGGGGTAGCGGTTATGGGGTGATTTGCGGGCGGCGGGCCGGTAGGCCGATATTCCCGCAAGGCTTCATGAGCGGATATGGAATCCGCCCCTACGAATCATTTTAGATACACCGTCAACAGATAAGGTTGTAGTTATTGCAAGGTTCCTTGGAGGGGTCAAGACCCCCTCACTACGGCAACCGCAAAGCCTCCCTTGTGTAAAGGGGGCCACACTCTACCCCCATAGAGTTTATTTTGACCTCGGAGGGGTCAAACGGAGAGAAGTAAAAAAGCGTGAAGAACCGTGCAGCACTCCTGCACGGTTTAGCTTTTTTACTTCTCGACTTCCCCTTTGGGGTTCCCAGGGGGCGGGCCCCCTGGGCCGGGCTGCTGTGCGGTCGCGCAGCGATCAAAGCCCCAGTGGGGCTTTGAAGCACACGAGCAGGCCCGCTTTGCGGGATGGTGGCGCTCGTTGTGCGCCGCCAAGCGCGCGCTATCGGAAGTAGCGGGCACGTTTTTCGCTTCCTTTTTGGGTGTCCAAAAAGGAAGGACTCCCGGGAGAATGGCGCTATAAAAAGGGCCACCGCAAGGTGGTGGCCCCGCCCGGCGCGCCAACGCCACCCAATTTGTACGTCTTGCACAAATTTAAGCCGTGATTTTTGTTGATTGAAAATGGTGGTTTATGGTTGATTTTGACTGAATATATGCTATAATTCAATCAGAAACAATCAATACAGTTCATAAGCAGCCAAGACCATTCACGTAAAACCAGCAAAGGAGGTTCACATTCATGCTTGCGGAAGAACGATTCTCTCAAATCCTGGCCCTGCTGGCAGAAAAACGCACCGCGACCGTACAGGAACTTTGCGAAGCGCTCAACGCCAGCGAGTCAACCATCCGGCGTGACCTGCTGGAACTCGACCGGCAGGGGCTCGTCAATAAGGTACACGGCGGTGCCACGCTGCCCAGCGGGCAGTTCCGCGCTGACGAGCCCACGATGGAAGCCAAGGAAACGCTGGCCGTTGGCCAGAAAGCCGCCATCGCGCAGGCCGCTGCCGCGCTCATCCGGGCCGACGATTTCATCTACCTGGACGCCGGGTCCACCACGTTGGCCGTGGCGCGGGCTGTCAACGGCGCGGCGCTGGACGCCCACTACGTCACCAACGGTATCGCCCACGCGCGGCTGCTGGCGCAAAAAGGTTGCCGCGTCTTTGTGCCGGGCGGCCTGCTGCGCCCCCAGACCGAGGCCATCATCGGCGCGGCGGCCATGGCGACATTGCAGCAATACAACTTCACCCGGGCGTTTTTGGGAACCAACGGCATCGACCTGAACGCCGGATTCACCACCCCCGATCCCGAGGAAGCCGCCGTGAAGGCCTGCGCCGCCAAACGCGCGCGGGAAGTCTGGTTTTTGGCCGACGACAGCAAGTTCGGCAGCATTTACCCCGCCGTCATCACCGACCTGGCGGGCGGGTCCATCCTGACCAACCGCTGCCCCGACCCCCGCTACCGCCAGCAAACGCTGGTAAAGGAGACTGAAGCATGATCTACACTGTAACATTTAACCCCGCCATCGACTACGTTGTCCGGCTGGGCAACCCGCTGAAGCCCGGCGCTGTGAACCGTGCCGCGGGCGAGGACTGCGTGCTGGGCGGCAAGGGCATCAATGTGTCCGGCGTGCTGGCGCAGCTGGGCGTTGAGAGTGTCGCGCTGGGCTTTATCGCGGGAGAGACCGGTGCCTGGCTGGAACGAGGCCTGACCGCGCAGGGCCTGCACACCGATTTCATCTGGCTGGAAAACGGCATGACCCGCATCAACGTCAAAATCAAGGCAGGGCAGGAGACCGAGCTGAACGGCGCGGGGCCGAACATCCCCGAGAGCGCCATGCAGGCGCTGGAAACCAAGCTGGACGCCCTGCAAAAAGACGATGTGCTGATTCTGGCGGGCAGCATCCCGGCCTGCCTGCCGCAAAGCACCTACGAGCGGCTGCTGGCCCGGCTGCAAGGGCGCGGTGTGCGCGCCGTGGTGGACGCCACCCAGGACCTGCTGCTGAAGGTGCTGCCTTACAAGCCGTTCCTCATCAAGCCCAACAACCATGAACTGTCCGAGATCGTGGGGCACGAGCTGACCACCGACGATGAGATCGTGGCCGCAGCCGCCGGGTTGCAGGCGCAGGGCGCGCGCAATGTGCTGGTCAGCATGGCCGGGGACGGTGCGCTGCTGCTGGACGAAAACGGCGCGGTGCACCGCATCGGCTGCCCTAAGGGCAAGGTCGTCAACAGCGTGGGCGCGGGAGACAGCATGGTAGCCGGTTTTGTGGCGGGCTACCTGCGCACCGGTGATTACCGCTACGCGCTGCGCCTTGGCACCGCCTGCGGCAGTGCTACGGCGTTCAGCGTGGGGCTAGCAACGAAAGAAAAGATCAACGAGCTGTTGGAAACGATTTGAGTTCGTGCTAAGGGACCACCCCTCAGTCCGCTTCGCGGCCAGCGCTTACGCGCCCGGGCCCCTCTGTCGCTGCGCGACATCTCCCCACACTGTGGGGAGTCACCCTCCAAGGGGAGCCATTTAAGTGCCGCCAACATTATATGCTGCCCATTTTGTCCGCTTACATCGCCATGTCGATTGCCGACCGGCCCGGCCTGGCCGTGGGCTTTGCGGGCGGCGTGCTGGCGATGAACGGCACCAACTTTGCCGGGCTTGCGCAGGGCGATGTCACCGGCATTTCGGGCGGTTTCCTGGCCGCGCTGCTGGCCGGTTTTGTCTCGGGCTACATCGTTGAGGGCCTCAAACACATTACCGAAAAGCTGCCCGCCAGCCTGAACGGCATCCGCCCGATGTTGATTTATCCGCTGGGCGGCCTGCTGGCCATCGGCGCTGTGATGTGCGGCATCAACCCCGTCATGGGCATGATCAACACCGCCATGACCGACTGGCTGAACGCCATGGGCGGCACCTCCAAGGTGCTGCTGGGCGCGATCGTGGCTGGCATGATGGCTGTCGATATGGGCGGCCCCGTCAACAAGGCGGCCTACGTGTTTGTCACCGCAGCGCTGGCCTCCGGCAACTACGGCGTCATGGCCGCGGTCATGGTGGGCGGCATGGTCCCGCCAATCGCCATTGCGCTGTCGATGACCTTCGGCTGCGCCCTGCGCGCCCCGCACGGCGGTATCTTCGTATTCCCGGTCGTGGATCACGCGCTGCTGTACCTGGTGGCGCTGGCCATCGGCAGCATTGTGAGTGCCGTGATTTTGAGCCTGTTGAAAAAAGATCGCACAGAAGCGTAAATTTTTGGTTAGATTACAGCGAGGGACACCTGAGGGGGTGTCCCTCGTTTTCGTAAGCAGCGGGCGCAGCAAAAGTCGCAATTTACAAACCTCCCGCACCTGTGCTATAGTAATACCAACACCAAAAAAGGAGAACCGTCATGCTGCCTGTTACCATGCCTGGGGCCGAGATCCCTTTTGAGGGCACCTGCAACTTCCGCGAGCTGGGGGGCTACCGCGCGGCGGATGGCCGCCATGTGCGGCGAGGGCTGCTGTTTCGCGGGTGCAGCCTGGATGCACTGGACAGTCCCGCCGACCGCACCAAGCTGGAAAGCTTGCACCTGCGCGAAATTTTAGACCTGCGCAGTGCCGGGGAAGCCGCCCGCCAGCCCGACATAGCCGTGTCCGGCGCACATTATCAGCGCATCTGCGGCATGCGGTACGCCGATGGCACCGAGATGGACTTTTCGCCCGCCGGCATCCAGCGCCTGACCGCTGAAAAAGCCGCCTACGAGGCCCAGGCAGGCCATCCTGTACACGATTTTTACTGGTTCACTGACCTGTACAAGCAGATGCCGTTCGGCAACCCGGCCTATCATGAGCTGTTCCGCCTGCTGGAAACGCACCGCGTGCCGCTGCTGTTCCACTGTACCTGCGGCAAAGACCGCACCGGCATTGCCGCCATGCTGGTGTTGCTCGCACTGGGTGTTTCGCGTGAGGATGCCATCGCCGACTACATGCTGACGAACGTTTACCGCAAAGCAATCATCGATAAATTTATGCAGGACAAGCCCGCCAGCCAGTACGATTTGTTGTTACCCGTTGAGGGTGTGAGCGAGTCGATGGGGGCCGGTTCCATTGACGTACTGCTGGAAAAATACCCGAGCTACGAAGCCTATTTTGAGGCCGAGTATGGCTTGACCCCGGCGCGCCTGGCCGCGCTGCGGGACTTTTATCTGGAATAATCCATTTGGAATTATGTTGCACGGCCGTGTCCCGCCATCCCGCCCGCAGGAGGCCCTTGTGTGCGCGGGCGGGATAAAAAAGTACAGCGCAGCTGCGCGACTTTTAGGGTTTTTGCAGATTTTTGCAAAAAAGTTTAAAATAGCTGTTGACAAATGGTTCCCCACACGCTATAATATATGAGCGTTGAGGGCAGACGCCCACAACACAAATGCGATGGGGATTCGCATAATGGTAGTGCAGCGGACTCTGACTCCGCCCGTGGGAGTTCGATCCTCTCATCCCCAACCACACCGCAGCAGCACGGCTGCTGCGGTTTTTTCTTTCCGGGGTGTAGCGCAGTTGGTAGCGCGCTTGGTTCGGGACCAAGAGGCCGTGGGTTCGAATCCCGTCACTCCGATACAAAAACACCGTAGATTCGTTAAAATCTACGGTGTTTTTTATTTTAAGTACACACTTGCTTATTTTCTCCGCAAGCTGTGTACCAAATCATTATACACATCCGGCCGCGCTTCTTTCAGCGCATCCATAAACTTATCCAGCACACGCCACACTCGACCGGCATCAGCCCTGTTTACAATCTCCAAAAATTCACTCATCCTGTAAACGCTCCAATTTCCGCATTACGCCATTATAAACTTTAGGGTTCGCCACATATAAGGCCGACATAAGCTCATCCAGCACGTTCAGCGCCGCTGTGGTGTCTACGTTTGACACAGCCTGCAAAACACTGCCGCCACCATTGCCGCCGGAGCCAACGCCATCCCCTACACGCCGCCGTCGGCTGCGTTCCTGTTTAAAGAGATGATGGAGAAATACCGCGAGGAATCTTGACAAGGCTGCGCTAACGGCGTACATTTATATTATAAATGTATATTAGGGAGGTTTTCTTATGGCGATTCGTGTTGGCATCCTGACTTCTGGCGGCGACTGCCCCGGTTTAAACGCCACTATCCGCGGCGTGGCCAAGGCGCTGTACCACCGCATGGGCAGCAAGGTCGAGATCGTGGGCATCATGAACGGCTACGACGGCCTGATCAACGGCAATTACCGCGAGATGAGCCCGGATGAGTTTTCCGGCATTCTGACCGTGGGTGGCACCATCCTGGGCACCAAGCGCACCCCCTTTAAAAAAATGCGTGTGGTCGAAGAAGACAAGGTGGACAAGGTGGCCGCCATGAAGAAAAACTACCGCGAGGCCAAGCTGGACTGCCTGCTGTGCCTGGGCGGCAACGGCACTCACAAGACCGCCAACCTGCTCAGCCAGGAGGGGCTCAATATCATCGGTCTGCCCAAGACAATCGACAACGACATTTACGGCACCGACGTGACTTTTGGCTTCCACACTGCCGTGGACATTGCCACCGAGGTCATCGACCGCATCCACACCACGGCGGGCAGCCACAGCCGCGTGATGTGCATTGAGATCATGGGCAACAAGGCCGGCTGGCTGACGCTGTACGCCGGCATGGCGGGCGGCGCGGATATCATTCTGCTGCCCGAGCTGCCTTATGACATCAAAAAGGTCGCTGCTGCGGTGGAAAACCGCGCCAAGGCGGGCAAGAACTTCTCGATTCTGGCCGTGGCCGAGGGTGCATTCTCCCAGGAAGAGGCCAAGATGAAGCGCAAGGAGTGGACCGCCCAGCGTGCTGCGGCGGGCTACACCACCGCCACCGCCCGCATTGCCAAGCAGGTCGAAGAGCTGACCGGCGCGGAGACGCGCATCTGTGTGCCGGGCCACATGCAGCGCGGCGGCAGCCCCAGCGCCTACGACCGCGTGCTGGCCACCCAGTTTGGTGCCTACGCCGCCGGGCTGATTGCCGACGAGCACTACGGCGTGACCGTTGCCATGGTCAACCGCCATGTGACCGCAAATCCTTTGGCGGATGTGGCGGGCAAGACCCGCGGTGTGCCAGGCGATTGTGACATGTTGAATGTTGCAAAGGCTATGGGGATTTGCTTGGGGTAATTTTTAATTGCTGATTTTACGGGCGTCACCACCTTGCGGTGACGCCCTTTTTTGTTGGGTGGCCGCCGGGCACACAAAAGCAAAAAATTTCCAAAAACCTCTTGACCTTAAACCTATGTTTAATGCTACACTGGTAGCAGAAACAAACCAAATGAGGGATACCTGTCATGGATAAATTACAAGCACTGAAAGACTACCTGCAAGAACTGGGCAGCGTGGCGGTGGCGTTTTCCAGCGGGGTGGATTCCACCTTTCTGCTCAAAGTCGCCCACGATACGCTCGGGGACAAAGCCATCGCCGTGACGGCCAAGTCCTGCTCGTTCCCGAAGCGCGAGTTGGAAGAGGCGACCGCTTTCTGCAAGGCCGAGGGCATCAAACAGGTCATTGTTGAGTCGGAAGAGCTGAGCATCGAGGGTTTTTCCCATAACCCCAAAAACCGCTGCTATCTGTGCAAGCATGAGCTGTTTGAAAAAATCATCGCCGTAGCGAAAGAAAGCAACCTGCAATACGTCGTCGAGGGTTCCAACATGGACGATAACGGCGACTACCGCCCCGGCTTGCAGGCCGTGGCCGAGCTGCAAGTCAAAAGCCCGCTGCGCCACGTGGGGCTGACTAAGCAGGAGATCCGCGACTACTCGCACCAGCTGGGGCTGCCCACCTGGGACAAGCAGTCCTTCGCGTGCCTGTCCTCCCGCTTTGTGTACGGCGAGGAGATCACCGAGCAAAAGCTCGGCATGGTTGACAAGGCCGAACAGCAGCTGCTGGATCTCGGGTTCCACCAGCTGCGGGTGCGCATCCACGGCACGATCGCCCGCATTGAGGTGCTGCCCGCCGAGTTTGAAAAGCTGCTGCAGCACCGCGAGCAGATCGTGACCGCGTTTAAAAACTACGGTTTTACGTATGTTACGATGGACTTGCAGGGCTACCGCATGGGCAGCATGAACGAAACCTTGCACCTGAAGGGATAACGCCATGGACGCAAAACAAGTGTTGGAGCAGGTGCGCAGCGGCGCGATGAGCGTTGAGGACGCCGAGCAGTTTTTCCGCCGCGCACCGTATGAAGAACTGGGCTACGCCAAGTTGGACACTCACCGCAAACTACGTTCCGGCTTTGGCGAGGTAGTATTTTGCAGCGGCAAGGCCGACGAATTTTTGTCGAGCATCTTTGCCCGGCTCGCCGCCGAGGACGGCGAAGTGCTGGGCACTCGCGCCACGCCCCACCAGTTTGAGCTCGTCAAGGCCGTCTGCCCCGGCGCGGTGTATGACCCCATCGCGCGTATTATAAAGATAGAAAAGCCCGGCAAGGTGCTGCGCGGCTGCGTGGCCGTCTGCACCGCCGGTACCGCCGATATCGCCGTGGCCGAGGAAGCCGCCCAGACCGCCGAGTTTTTCGGCACGAAAGTCGAGCGCATCTATGACGTGGGCGTCAGCGGGCTGCACCGCCTGCTGGGCAACCTCGAGCCCATCCAGCGCGCCAACTGCGTGGTGGCCGTCGCGGGCATGGAGGGTGCACTCGCCAGCGTCATCGGCGGGCTGGTGCAAAATCCGGTCATCGCCGTGCCGACCTCGGTCGGGTACGGGGCCAGCTTCGGCGGGCTTTCGGCACTGCTGACGATGATCAACTCTTGCGCAAACGGCATTGCCACCGTCAACATTGATAACGGCTACGGGGCCGGGTACTTAGCTACCCAAATCAACCGCCTTGCCCTGAGCACGAAAGAGGAATAACGTATGAACGAGAAAAAGTGTGCCCTGTACCTGGAATGCTACTCCGGCATCAGCGGCGATATGGTCACGGCGGCGCTGCTGGACCTGGGCGCGAGCGAAGCCGTGTTGCGCAAGGCGCTGGCAAGTCTGCCGCTGGACGGGTTTAGCATCAACATCCGCCGCGTGAAAAAAGCCGGACTGGATGCCTGCGATTTTGACGTAGTACTGGACGCTGCGCACGAGAACCACGACCACGACATGGCCTATTTGTACGGCGGGGCAGGGGAGTGCCACGCGCATGACCACCACCATGACGGGGATCACGAGCACCATCACCATGAGGACGAGGACGGGCATTGCCACGACCACGAAGCCGCGCATTGCCACAACCATGAGCACCATCACCACCACGAGCACCGCGGTCTGGCCGAGGTGCTGGACATTTTAAACAAGGCCGATCTGACCGATCGCGCCCGCGCCACGGCCGTGCGCATCTTTACGATCTTGGGCCAGGCCGAGGCAAAAGCCCACGGTGCTACGCTGGAAACCGTGCATTTTCACGAGGTCGGCGCGGTGGATTCCATCGTGGATATCACCGCTGCGGCGGTGTGCCTGGACAACCTCGGCATCGAGGACGTCATCATCCCTGTGCTGTATGAGGGCACCGGCAGCGTGCGCTGTGCCCACGGTGTGCTGCCCATTCCGGTGCCTGCCGTGGCAAACATCGCCGCTGCCGAACACCTGAACCTGCACATCACCGGCGCAAAAGGTGAGTACGTCACCCCGACCGGCGCGGCCATTGCCGCCGCCGTGCGCACCAGCGACCAGCTGCCCGCCGAGTTCACCGTTGCCAAGATCGGCCTGGGCGTGGGCAAGCGCGAGCAGGAGCTTCCCGGCCTGGTGCGGGCCATGCTCATCCGCCCTGCGGGCAGCGCGTACGCCGCGCAGGACGTGATCTGCAAGCTGGAATCCAACATCGACGACACCACCGGCGAAGCGCTTGGCTACGTGATGGAACGGCTGCTGGCGGCGGGCGCGCGGGACGTGCAATACAGCCCCGTTTATATGAAAAAGAACCGTCCGGCGTATCTTTTGACTGTGCTTTGCTTGGAAGAGGACATCCCAGCGCTGGAAGAAATCATTTTTGCCGAAACGACGACCATCGGTATCCGCCGCGTGCGGATGGAGCGCAGCATCCTAAAGCGCCGTCTGTATACCGTGCAGACCTCGCTGGGCGAGGTGCAGGTCAAGGAGTGCGAGGTGCCCTGCTGCGCCGAGGAAGAGCTGACCGGCAGCACCGAGAAGCGCTGCTACCCCGAGTACGAGAGCGTCAAGGAAATTTGCCGCCGTACCGGGCGGTCGTATCAGAATGTAACACGTCAGATTCTGCACGAACTGTGCGGCAACAAGGAGGAGTAACCATGCATATGGCAGACGCACTGCTGGCCCCGGGGGTTGCCGGGGTCATGTACGCCTGTTCGGCCGTCGCGGCGGGGCGGTCCGTTCACAAGCTGAACCAGCAGCCCGACGATAAGGCCGTGCCCGTGATGGGCGTGATGGGCGCCTTTGTTTTTGCCGCCCAGATGATCAATTTTACAATTCCCGGCACCGGGTCCAGCGGCCATCTGTGCGGTGGCATGCTGCTGACCGCCATCGTGGGGCCGTACGCCGCGTTTTTGACGATGATCGGCGTGCTGCTGATCCAGTGCCTGCTGTTTGCCGACGGCGGCCTGATGGCGCTGGGCGCCAACGTCTGGAATATGGCGTTCTACGGTTGTTTTGTAGGGGCGCTGATCTGGCGCGCGTTCACCCGCAAGGGGCTTGGGCGCGGCAAAATCATCGCGGCATCGCTGGTCGGGTGCATTGTTTCGCTGCAGCTGGGGGCGCTCTCGGTGTCTGTTGAGACGCTCGCGTCGGGCATCACGGCGCTGCCGTTCGGCGCGTTTTTGCTGGCGATGCAGCCCATTCATTTAGCCATCGGTGCGGTCGAGGGCTGCATCACCGCCGCCGTGCTCGTGTTTTTGTACGAGGCACGGCCCAGCCTGCTTTGGCAGGGCAGCGTTGCGGCAGGGGAGAAGCAGCGGCTGACCCTGCGCGGCACATTGGGCGTGCTGGCGGGCGCGGCCGTGGTCATCGCGGGCGGGCTTTCGCTGCTGGCGTCGGCATTCCCGGATGGACTGGAATGGTCGCTGCAACGTTTAACCGGCAGCACCGAGCTGGAAGCTACCAGCCCCGTGCAGGCATTTTTTGCGCGCATTCAGGAATGGACTGCGCTGCTGCCGGACTACAATTTTGCGGGTTCTGACGCTGCCGCCGGCACCAGCGCGGCGGGCATCATTGGCGCGGCCGTGGTACTGGCTGTCGTGATTTTAGGCGTTAAGCTGTCAAAAAAGGCGGTGCGTCGACGTGGATCGTCTGCACAGAGCCATTAAAGATGTCCACCGTCTGGATGATCTAGCCGCGCGCGATACCTGGCTGAACCGGCTGGGCCCGCTGCCCAAGCTGCTGGCCGTGGCGCTGTATCTGGCCGTGACGCTGTCGTTTGGGCGGTATCAGCTTTCGGGCGTGCTGGGCATGGGGCTTTGGCCGCTGCTGGTGCTGGAGCTGGCCGACTTTGCCCCCGCCGATGCGCTGCGGGCGTTTGCGCCGGCGGCCGCGCTGCTGGCCGTGGTGGGACTGTGCAACCTGCCGTTTGACCGTGCGGTGCTGCTGCACGCCGGGCCGCTGGCCGTGACCGGGGGCATGCTTTCACTGGGCGTTTTGCTGGCTAAAGGGCTGTTTTGCTTTCTGGCCGTGTGGGTGCTCATCGCGTCCACGGGGATGGAAGCCGTCTGCGCGGCGTTGCAGCAGCTGCATTTCCCGCGCGTGCTGACCACCACAATTTTGTTGATATACCGTTATATTATCCTGCTTTTGCAGGAGGGCAACCGCCTGGCCACGGCCTACGCACTGCGCGCGCCGGGGCAAAAGGGCATCCATTTCCGGGCGTGGGGGTCGCTGCTGGGGCAGCTGCTTTTGCGCAGCATCGACCGCGCGCAGCTTGTGTACGAGAGCATGCAGCTGCGCGGCTTTGCGGGGACGTTCCCGCTTGGGCCAAAAAAGCACGGCGGGTGGCTGTTTTTGGCGGTAACGGTGGGCTACTGCGCCGTTTTCCGCGCCGTGCCGGTGTTTGAGCTGGTCGGGCAACTTTTGTAAAAAGGATACGATACTATGTCTAATTCCGGGCCTATTCTGGCCATGCGGGACCTGCTTTTTTGTTACAAGGACCACGCCGTACCGGTTCTGCAGGGCGTTACACTATCCATCGCACCCGGGGAGCGGGTGGGGCTGGTGGGCTGCAACGGCGTTGGCAAATCCACGCTGCTGAAGCTTCTGGTGGGCATTTTGTCCATGCAGCAGGGCACGCTGGAAGTATCCGGCCTTGCGATGCAGCGGGAAAATTTAGCTTCTATCCGCCGGAAAGTCGGGTATATTTTCCAGGATTCGGACAGCCAGCTTTTCATGCCCACAGTGGCGGCAGACGTCGCCTTTGCGGCGCAGAACTACGGCTACCCGCCCGAGGAAGTCGCCGCGCGCACCCGCCGCGCCTTGCAGCAGGTACACATTGAGGATTGCGCTGACCGACCGGTGTACCGGCTTTCCGGCGGGCAGAAAAAATTAGCGTCCATCGCGGGGATTTTGACCCTAGACCCCGAGTTGATTTTGATGGACGAGCCGTCTGCCGCGCTGGACCCGAAAAATCGACGCAACCTCATCGAAATTTTGCGCAGCCTGCCCTGCGCGATGCTGATTGCTTCGCACGACCTCGATTTTATCTACGACACCTGCACGCGGGTGGTGCTGCTGCACGAAGGGAGCGTTGCGGCGGACGGGCCGAGCGAGCGTATTTTGCAGGACGGCGATTTACTGGCCCGGTGCGATTTGGAGTTGCCGTTGAGGTTTCAACGAGGGTAAGCACATCTGCATTGTAGGGGCGACCAGTGGTCGCCCGCGGAGTTTAGCCTTTACGCAAGATTGCACGGGCGAGCAATGCTCGCCCATACAATAAACCGAAGCCGCAACCCAAAGGCTCCCCTCGAAAGGGAACCATTACAAAATTGGTATTCTTTATTAAAAGGAGGATCTTTCTCATGGCAAAATCTACTGTTTATTTCACTAATGAAATCACCCCGGAGGCTGTGCTGAAAATGTACCGCCAGCTGGGCGTGGAGCTGCCCGGCAAGGTGGCTGTTAAGGTCCACAGCGGCGAGGACGGCAACCAGAACTTTCTGCGCCCTGCGTTCATGAAGCCGGTCATCGACGCCGTGCACGGCACCGTCGTTGAGTGCAACACTGCCTACGGCGGCGCGCGCAATGAGACCCCCAAGCATGTGCAGCTGATGAAAAAGCACGGCTGGAGCGACCTGTTTGACGTCGACATCATGGACGCCGAGGGCCCGGACGTTGTCTGGCCCGTGAAAAACGGCAAGGTCCTGCACGACAACCTGCTGGGCAAGAACATTGAAAACTACGACAGCATGTTAGTTTTGATTCACTTCAAGGGCCACCCGATGGGCGGCTACGGCGGCGCGCTGAAGCAGCTGTCCATCGGCTGTGCGTCCAGCGCGGGCAAGGCCTACATCCATTCCGGCGGCAAGGTCAAGGACCAGGCCGTGCTGTGGGACAATATCTGCCCGCAGGATACCTTCCTGGAAGCGATGGCCGACGCCGCCAGCACCGTGGCCGACCACTTTACCGGCAAGATCGCCTACGTCGCCGTGATGAAGAATCTGTCCGTCGACTGCGACTGCTGCGCCGTGGCCGAGAACCCCTGCATGGGCGACATCGGCATCCTGTCCAGCCTGGACCCCGTCGCGCTGGACCGCGCCTGCCTGGACCTCGTCGAGCACAGCGCTGACCCCGGCCGCGACCACTTTATGGAGCGCGTCAACAGCCGCCACGGTGCCCACACCATCGAAGCTGCCGAGGCTTTGGGCGTAGGCACAGCCGATTACGAGCTGGTGCGCGTGTAAATTTCTGTTGTTGTACACTTGATTGCGGTGGTCGTGGGTAAACTTATCACCGGCGGCCACACGATGGCCGCAGCGGGCGTTGCCACGTTGCGGCACGCCCTTTTTTATTTGGGCGGCCGCCGTTATGCCTACTCTTTTGGCCATAAAAAAGGAAGGCTTCCCGGAGGAAGCCTTCTAAAATGAGTGCGCCGCCGCAAGGCGGCGGCATGCGGCAGCACATGCTTATGCCTTTTTCAGCATTATTACAATTTTATCCCCCTCGTTAATATCCGCCGCTGTCAGCGCGGCATCGGGGCAGGGGAGGACGAGTTCTGCGCCGTTGGGAGCTTGCAGGGTCACGTCGACCATAATCTCCAAGTCGGGGGCGGGTTCCTCGCAGCCGTACATCTGCTCGTCGATGCGTTTTACCAGGTAGGTCATCGCTTATCACGCTCCATCGTATTGTAGTACCCCCAGTGTAGCACGCCCGCGCGCAAATGACAAATCTTGCAGCAAAATTCTTTCACCCCGCACAAAAATTCGCGGGTGTGTCCGTGCAGGTTGCACAAAAAGGCACATAAATTGATCAATTCCGGGCGCAATTTATGTTCGTTATAGCCTTTTTCCGACACGGGTGAATCCCTATTGTTATACTATGTGTTCACAATTATTTCAAAGTCGCGCCATTTTTCTGAAACAGATCATTGCCTTTTTGCACAAAATCTGCTATACTAAGCTCGATCTTTCAATCACATTGCGCTTACGCACCTTTGTAAGCGACTACCATGAGAAGGAGGAATATTTTTATGGAATTTGTGATTGGCATCATTCTTGTCCTGACCTTTTTTGCGCTGGCCTACTACTGCGTAAAGGGTCATAACCTGATGATCGGCTTCCTGATCATCTCCATCACCTGGACCGCCCTGTCCCTGCTGGGCACTGTGGTGGCTTCGCCGGAGTTCATCGCTGAGAACCCGATCTTGCAGTTCGGCGGCGACAGCGGCACCACGCTGGTTTCGATTTTGAACAAGATCTACCAGTCCGCTCCCGAAGGGTGGGGCACCACGCTGGTCAACGTCTGCTGGGGCGCCTGGTTCGGCCGCGTCCTGATGGAGACCGGCATCGCATCCACCCTGATCCGCAAAACCGTTGAGCTGGGCGGCGACCGTCCCATCATCACCATCGTTTTGCTGAACATCGTGACTGCGTTCATCTTCACTGCCATGATGGGCGCGGGCCCCGTTATCGCCATCGGCGTTATCGTGCTGCCCATCCTGATGTCCCTGGGCATCCCCAAGGCCATCGCCATGTTCACCTTCATGGGCTCTGTTTCCGCCGGTATGTACCTGAACCCGGTCCTGCAGTTCTCGCAGCTGCGTGCTTTTATCTGCGCTGCTGACGAAATGCCCGAGTTCTCCTTCAGCTGGTACACCTCTCACTGGGGCATCTACGCACTGATCATCAGTGTCGTGGTCGTCTCCGTGCTGACCGGTATCTACCTCAAGCTTGGCAAGAAGAGCCACGCCTGGGCTGCCCAGGCTGCCCCCAAGAACGTCCAGACCGATGCCCCGCTGATCGCTTTGATCCTGCCCATCGTGCCCGTCGTCCTGAAGATCTGGCTCGACTTCTCCGTTATCGGCGGCTTTGTCATCGCCGGTTTTGCGGCCCTGTTCCTCTGCGGCAAGATGAACAAGTCTTTCAAAGAGAACTGCCAGCTCGTCAACAAACTGTACTATGACGGCGTCGTCGACACCGCCCCGCTGGTCGGCTTCCTGCTGACGCTGCCCATGTTCAACACCTGCGCCTCCTACGCTTCCCCGTACTTCAAGGAAGTTCTGGGCGGCATCATGCCCACCAATGAGCTGGTCGTCTGTGCCCTGTTCGCAGCGCTGTCCATCCTGGGCTTCTTCCGCGGCCCCCTGACCCTCTACGGCTGCGGCGCTGCTACGCTGGGCGTGCTGTCCGCTGTTGGCCACTTCAGCGTGCCATTCCTGTTCTGCGTGTTTACCATCCCGGCAACCACCGTCAACGTTGGTTCCTGCATCACCCAAAGCTGGATCGCCTGGGGCCTGGCCTACACTAAGGTCGAGTCTCGTGACTACCTGAAGCTGTCCATCCCGTTTGCGTATATCTGCTCGATTCTGCTGTACATCCTGACCGCCTTCACGGTCACTGGCCTTGGCCCCGAGTGGTTCCTGGCCTGATTGAAACAGTAAGATTGCCGCTCCGGTTAGTAGGCCGGGGCGGCTTTTTGTTGTATTGGGGCGGGTTTTGTGCTATAGTAAAAGCGTATATTTTGTTTAAGGAGTTGTTTTGCAATGTATGATGAAGCTCTTTTGCAGGAATTGACCGAGCTGGAAAACACCGTGCGGTTTGACAGCTTTGATTTTAACGACGCCTACGTCCTGGGCAGCGCGCTGCGCGCCGCAGGGGAGAAGGCCCCCAAGCCGATCGCGGTGCGCATTGTGCTGGACGGGATGATCTTGTACCAGTCCTTTTTGCCGGGCACCGACGCGACCAACAACAACTGGATGGACAAAAAGCAGCGCACGGTGCAACTGACCGGCACTACCAGCCTGCGCGCCGCCGTGGAGCGTGAGCTGTACGGTGCCAAGGCCCCCTGGCAGCTGGACGAGGAGCACTACGCATTCTGCGGCGGCGGATTTCCGCTGTACGTAGACGGCCAGTTCCGCGGTGCGGCGATCATTTCCGGTTTGCCGCATTTGAAGGATCATGCGTTGCTGTGTGAAACGGTGAAAGAGTATTGGGAGAGTAAGAAGAAGTAATTTTTGCTGCGGTATCGCGGCCAGCAGGAGTCACCGCAAGGCGGTGACTCCTTTTTTAGTGAGTGCATCTCATTAAAAAAAGCCCTGCCGCAAGGTGGGCAGGGCCGGGTAGCCGCATAATTAAATCATAATCAAAGCGTAAACTGAATCCCGCAGAACACTGCATAAATCACCAGCAGCGCCACGCCCTGTACCCGGCTGAGCTTGCCTTTCAGCAGCGCCGGGACGGTCAGCAGCACCATGACGGCCAGCATGACCGGCAGTTCCAGCACCAGGCTGGAATTCATACCAAAGATCGTGGCGCTCTGGGGCACCGTGAAGGGGGCCAGTGTGATCGACACACCGCTGACCAGCACCAGGTTGAACACGTTCGCGCCGACCACATTGCCGAGCGACAGGTCGCTGTGCCCCTTGATGAGCGAGGTGATCGCCGTGACCAACTCGGGCAGGGAGGTGCCCAGCGCCACAAACGTCAGCGCGATAACGCTCTCGGGCACGCCCAGCGCCTGCGCGATCAGCGTGCCGTTGTCCACCAGCAGGTTTGCGCCCACTGCGATCAGCACCGCGCCAGCTACCAGCAGCACCAGCATCTTAGGCAGGGGCATGGCTTCTTCCTCGTCGTCGTGCTGCTCGGCGGGGGCGTTTTTCATCTGTATCACGTTGGCGGCCATGTACGCGACAAACATCGCCAGCATAATAAGGCCCATCGGGCGGGTGAACTTGCCGAAGCCGTAGGCCGCCACGCAGTAGACGGCCGCCGCGGCAAAGAAGAACAGCACCGGAATTTTTAACGTCTTAGGGTCAACTTTTCCCGGTCGCACCGCAATGGTGATGGCCGCGATCAGCGCCGCATTGCAGATGACCGACCCGATGGCGTTGCCGTAGGCGATCTCGCCATGGCCGGACAGCGCCGACATCGTCGAGACCATGACTTCGGGCAGGGTGGTGCCGATGGACACGACCGTCGCGCCGATGAGCAGCTCGGGCAGATGGAACCGCCGCGCCAGCGCCGACGCGCCGTCCACGAACCAGTCGCCGCCTTTGATGAGGAACAGCAGCCCGACAATAAACAACAGTACAGGGATCAGCATAAAAACTCCTTTGCTGCAAATGGATTTCTACGTATCTTTTTAGTATAGCATCCCACGGGGAAATTGCAAGGGCAGCGGGGTAAAATTGCGCGAAAATTGCGCGATTGCGCGATGATGTCCAAGTATTGGCGGCGGATTGACAAATTTTGCGCCGAGCGTTACAATGTAGCCAAAACGAGAGGGGGCGCTGCGCATGACCTGGCAGGCGGCCAGCGGCACGTACTGGATGGCCGTGCTGATTATGGCGATTTTGGGGTACATCAAGCAAAAGGCGCTGCTTTACCACGACGCCGACCCCCGGCTGCGCACCTACAGCCGCAACCCTACGCTGCCCTGTGACTACCTGGGGGCATTCAGCCTGGGCGAGTTTTGGGGGTATCTGATCCAGGATTTTGGCATACCGCTGCCGGTGTTTGCGAACAAAATTTTAGGCCGCGCGCTGACCGTGTTGACCGACGACATTGAAAGTGCGCTGATCGCCATTTGGGTATTGCTGACAGCCCTTGTGCTGCCGCTGGTGGTGGAGATTTTTGTCGACCGCTGGTATTACGGGACGGATGCGTTTGAGAAATGAACGCGTTGCGGGTGTCATCAACTTGCGGTGACACCTTTTTTAGCGGGATCCTTCCGGGCAGCCTTCCTTTTTTGTGACCAAAAAAGAAAAAACTACCGGAAAAATCCCATTACCCCGCATGAACCGCCGCAAGGTGGCGCTCCACGCAGGCGCGATTCACACCTTCGCCAATCACAATAACCACTTCCTGCCCATCAGGAACCGCCTCAACGTGCAGCGTATCCCGCGTGGCATTCATCTCGCGCCATCCATCTTCGGTGCGCAAAAAGCCTTTGATACGTAAAATATGCCCGCACGCCGGGTCGGCAAAAATCTGCTGCACGGCGGTTTGCAGGGCGGGCAGGGTGAGGGGCAGCTCCATAAAATACAGCGAGGTAAACGCCTCGTGCTCGTCGAAATGCAGCTTCACGTAGCTAGCCTGGCGGTGGCCGCAGCTGTCCAGCCGCTGCATGTCGGCGTCGGTCAGCGCGTCCCAAGGCTTGCACAGCGCGTCAGTGTCGGCGGCGAAACGGCGCGCACAGTGGCAGACTTCCAGCGCACGGTTCAGGTGCGCCAGTGTCGCGTCGGCCTGGCAGGGCGCGGCCTGCTGGCAACGGCTCATCAGCACCATGCCCGCGCTGGCGGCCTCGCTGGCCAGCAGATACTCGCCCTGCGGACTGAGCTGCGGCTCAAGCAGCGCATCCACGATGGTAATTACATTGCCCAGCGTGTACCAGCGGTCGAGCGGCTCGTCCCGCAGCACGTCGTAGAACTCGTCCACATCAAAAATGCCGCTCGGCTCCACCAGCACGCGGTCAAACCCCTGCATCGCCAGCGAGATCAGCTTGGTACGCATCCGGCGCTGGTGAGTGTCGCAGTCGCAGCCGCCGCTGATGGTCTCGATGTCGCAGTTGTCGCCCAGCAGGTCTTGCAGCAGCATCACGTCAACATTCACCGCGCCGAAGTCGTTCTCCAAGATGCAGACGCGCTGCCCGTGCGCGTTGAGCCAGCGCACATATTTGCGTAAAAACGTTGTTTTTCCAGCCCCCAAAAAGCCGGTGATCAAATCGACCTGTACCATATCGTTCCCTCTCTATAGTGCCCGGGCCGTTCAGCGGTCCGGCTCGCAGTCCAGAATAGACGGGATGTTCGTCCAGCGCGGCACGTCGGCCTCGTACTGCTCGCGCAGCCAGGCTGCCGCCGCGTCCAGTCCTGCCTGGCTGCCCTCGAACTCGGCGCTTTGCAGCTTGTCCTCGGCTGTGTGTTCGATACTCCACGGCCCGGGCCAGATCGTGACGGTCAAAAATTCGATCTTGCGCTTGCCGCTCTCGTCCGCCGGGTCGGCCTTTTTGCCCGGCGTGATGACGTACCGCATCCCTTTCTCGGACCCCGAGTAGGGATTGCCGTTGTGAAACCAGTGGTAAATCGGAAAGGCGTTTAGCATAGTGTACCTCGTATCGTTGTTTTTTTGCCTGCGGCCGCTTATCAGGGCGTTTTTATCCACGATAGAAATTGTCCAGTTTTTCAGTACCGGCAGATATGTATTGCATACACGGTCCGCTGCCTCGATGGCCGTTTTCTCATGGCCGTTAAAATTCACACTTTACTTAGTAAAGTACCCTAAAAACAAGGCAAAGTCAACCACTTTTCTAAAAGCTGTACGAAAAGTTTGTAAAATTCCGCCTTGCGCAGTACCGACAAGGCACCGTTCAAAAGCAAAAGCGCATATTCAACGTTTTACCGTTAAATATGCGCTTAATTTGGAGCGGGATACGAGTCTCGAACTCGCCACCTACTGCTTGGGAAACAGCGCAAATACAACGTTGCAACGCCAAAAACAGCAAAAATACAGGTTTAATACAGGTTTACGCCCACTTTACGCGGCGTAAATTTTCGACCAAATTGGCTGTGTCTGGGTGGGTATAAATATTCAAAGTTGTTGCAATATCTGCATGGCCAAGGATCTGTTTGGTGACCTCGGGCGGCAGGCCGCTGGCGGCCATTTTAGTGGCAGCCGTATGGCGGCAGGTGTGCGGTGTCACGCCCTCAATGCCCAGCCTGCGCATCAGGCTGTTGAACGATTTGCGCACATTGTTGTGGTCGCGCGGGACGCCTGTTTTCGAGGGCAGCAGGTAGTCGGTCTCGTTGCCGGCCAGCCATTGCCGGATATAGGGGACAATGTCCGGATGCAGCGGAATTATACGGTCACGGCCTGCTGCCGTCTTTTCGCCGCCGACCAGATAGTCGTCATCCAAATGCACGTTCTCTCGCCGGGCCGTCAGTAGCTCATTCAGGCGCATGCCGGTGTAGACCAGCACCAGCGCAATGCGGGCAGTTTCGCCAAGGCGGGCGTCGCCGGTCATGGCGCGGATTTTTTCAACCTCTTCCGGGGTCAGCACACGGGTCTTGGGGTCGCTCGGGTCGGGCAATACCAGCGCCGTGGAGTAGTTCGTGTGGATGATGTCCTGGTTGATAGCGTACTGGCACAGCTGCGAAAAAAGCTGCCGCTGCTTTTCGCACAGGCTGCGGCTGGCACCTTTTGCGGCCATCTGTGTGAGGATTTGCTGGTAATCCTCGGTTTTCAGCTCCATAATGCGGCGGTTCTGCAGGGCAGCCGCCTTGCGGTAGGCGTTGGTGTAGCTTTGCTGTGCCTTGGCGCTGATCTTGGGATAGTGCAGGGCGCTCCAGCGCTCGTACACATCGGCCAGGGTGTAGGTCTGGCGCTCCGGCGAGATCTTGCAGGCATTTACCTCGTCCAGCACCTTAACGGCGGCAGATGCCTCGGCATACGAGCCGATGCGGGTGCCGTCAGCTGCTATTGCCACGTAGGGGCGCTTGCTGTTGCGGGCATCTTTCCAGACCGAGCCTGTACCGCGCGGGCGGCGATGGTGCCGCCGCTGTGGGGCAGGGGATGCAGCCTGACGCTTGCCGCAGTAGCAGCACAGCTGGGCATCGTCTGGGATTTCCCGGCGGCATCTAGTGCATTTCATGTGGTGGAACCTCCTTCAGGGTACACTTTGACAAGCCTGCCCGGAGGTGGTAATATATAGAGTGTTGGGTCTATATTGTCCGTTCCGGGCAAGCTGATCTATGCAAACGCTCTGCCAGTTGCCGCTGGTAGAGCTGTTTTTATAATTATACTAATCGGCGAATGGCGCTGACAATTGAGTCTGTGTTCCAGCCAACTATGTCATCAGCTACATCTTGTAAGTAACGAGGGATCATCGTCTGTCCCCATGGTTTTATTAGCAGAATCGGCTTTCCCATTCTTTTTGCTTCGTCAACCTCATATTGTATCCAATCGTGATAGTCCGCATACATTCCGCCGAGTACCAGTTCAATTTGAGCTTTTCCAATCTTATTGGATATTGCACGTTGGATTTCAGATTTCGATGCCCGTCCACTCGTTAATTCAAGCGGGCGCTCTTTGGGTGCAGAATAATTGTAATAGCTAAAGTTTGGTGCCTGATCTAACAGCTGCACCAGTCGCATATATTCGTCCCCGTATTCCCACGCATGACTGATAAAGATCCGATAGTCGTATAAACTTGGCATTTTTGTTCATCCTTTCTGGTATGGAGGTAATTCTATGAAATTTCAGAAAAAGCCCGTCATAGTAGATGCCTATCAAACTCAAAAAGATTTATACATCCATACATTGGAGGGAGTGATGCATGCCGCTCCTGGTGATTGGATTATTACTGGCATCAATGGCGAACAATATCCTTGCAAACCTGATATTTTTGCAAAAACTTATGAGCCTGTTGTAGATTGATTTTTCTTTTCTTCCCCACCTTGGGCGACATTGTTTGTTTTCCATTTTGAGCTTTCCGCAGAAATAAGCGACTCAACATTTTTTACAAACATCTGCTCGTAGCTTTCCTCTTTGCAATACGGGAACGCTTTCATCTGATAGAGGTATTTCTCATGCCGCAAGAGCTCACAAGTCGAACGGTACTCAATCCAATTCTCGTGAAAGCGGAACAGCTTGCAAATTCCCTCAATCAGGGTAATCAACGCGCCACCCACTCCGATTATTACCGCGATAAGTGTACTACTCGCAGCATATCCAGATAACAATGGTATTAACGCTGCAATAATAAGTTCGGCCACCTGATACCCCTTATAGCATCTCTGTGCGCTTGCCGCCTTATTATCATACCAATTTATCTGGTCATCAAGTCTATACTTGATATAGTCGTCTATATTTTCTATTAACCTTGTTTCAGTTGTATTTTCCGCTTTGCTTTTCTTTCGGCACATTTTTTCATTCCCTTATAACTGCTCCACGGTTGCCGTCGTGGGGCGTTTTTTATTTTTTTTAATGTTAATTATCATCCACGCAGTTGTAAAAAACAACACCATCAACTGTGGTAAGTAAAGTCTTACTCAGATCTTGATCATTCAATACATTTATCATAATTGTAATATCATCACGGCCACAGGTCTTGGCCAAATCTTTACAACTGTTGGACATTTTGATTTGGTTGTTCACCATGGTATCCCAGGACTCTTTTGCTTCTTCATTGCCGCTCTTTGCCAGCACAGAAGCAAGGGAGATCTGATCCTGCCAGACACTGATGAGAATCATATCATCCTGCGTATCAACCGTATAGTGCTGGAAGCTGTCCTCCATAGTTGATTCGATCAGAGAAGCCACATCCTCGGTGGACATTGCTACGCTGGAAGAGTCCACTGCCGCTTCTTCGGTCGGTTCAGGAGTGGGTTCCACCGTAGGTTCAGGAGTAGGCGCGGGGGTTTCAGTCGCAACAGGGGTGGCCGTAGGAGCGGGATTAGTGGTTTCCGTTTTCGATGTTGGGCTGAGCGCGATGGCCAGAACAAAAAGCACTACAGGGATTACAATATTCAGTGGCTTCTGGCCAGCAGACCCAAGTTTTTCCTGAATCTGAGGAATCGGAGCGACCCAGGCAGCTGCAACAAGCAGGAAAATCGTTGATACAGAAGCTCCGGTGCCAAACACCATAAGCAGCAAAAAAGCTGCCACAACCCATCTCAAGATCGTTTTCTTTTTCATTTTTTTACTCCTCCTTTTTTAGGTGACGCTGTTGTTAACTCATTACTCCTCTTTTTCGAATACCATAGTTGCCTGGATGCGATCGCCGCCCATCAAGCCCTTGCTGCCGCTGCTGGTGGTGGAGATCGTATGCAGGCGGTATCCCTTGGCGGCCTGCTCGTTGATGACGTTCTCCAATTCCGTCAGGTTGCCGGAGCCGGTGCCGATAAATTTTTCTTTCAGGACGACCTGCAACACAACATAGTGGTAATTATTGCCGGATGCCCTGGAAAATGTGGATTCCTCCTGAAGCGTGTCAAAAATGCCCATGATAAGTACCTCCTATTTTTTACCGCCGAAGCGGATTTTACGAATTAAAGTCCACACCCCTGCACTCGGTCCAGTAGTGCAGGGGTTACTGTATCTCCTGCATCATCTGGTGCAGCCAGACGGGGCATTTGTTGCCTACCTGTAGCAGTTGACCGTTACGGTATTCGGCTACCAGCGCAAAGCCATTTTCGTTATCAAAGAATTTAGCCTCATCGCAATAGGGCAGGATCTTCGCCACATCGGCAAAGCGGTGTGCAAACCGTGCCTGTACATCCTTGGCAGGGATGTCATGGCCGCCGCGCTCGACGCGGTTTTTGATGCGGCGCAGGCTTTCCTCGGCAGTGTCCAGGCCCACATAATACAGGCGTATAAAGTAACCGGCCTGCTTGGCACGGCGGCACAGCCGCTTGGGGTAGCCGCCGGAGAGGGTCGTCTCCTGGGTAAAGTTCACGCCATCAGCAAGGGCGGTCTCGATGCACTGGGCTGTCAGCTGATCCGGGTCAACGACGATGCCAAGGTCGGTGCGCTCGGCCCGCAGCGAGCCGGTCAGACTGGATTTTCCTGCGCCGTTCACGCCGCCGATAATCGTATAAATCTGCATACCTTGCTTCCTTTCATATCCCGCGGCAGATGCCGACTACGCGGCCCGCGATGGTGCAATTTCTTTACTCCAGTTTTTCAAATACCATAGTTGCCTGGATGCGATCGCCGCCCATCAGGCCCTTGCTGCCGCTGCTGGTAGTAGAAATCGTGTGCAGGCGATACCCCTTTGCAGCCTGCTCATTGATGACGTTCTCCAATTCCGTCAGGTTGCCGGAGCCGGTTCCGATAAATTTTTCTTTCAGAACGACTTGCAGCACAACGTAGTGGTAGTTATTGCCGGATGCCCTGGAAAATGTAGATTCCTCCTGAAGCGTGTCAAAAATGCCCATGATAAGTACCTCCTATTTTATACCGCTGTTGCGGTTTGTTACAACTTCCTGCACAGGCCGACGGCCTTTCCCTCAATGGCGACGGTGTTCATGGCTTCGCCGATGCGGATGATGGTGGCGAAAGCCGGATTTTCGGCGCGCAGCTCGATGTGGTCATCGAACAGGAAAACGCGTTTCAGGGTGGCTTCGCAATCGATCAGGACCGCAGCGATCTCGCCGTTTTCAACCATTGGCTGGCAATGGATCGCAACGACATCGCCGTCCTTGATTTTCGGCTCCATGCTGTCACCTTTGCAGAGCAACGTAAAGTCAGCATGCCAATCGCTGGGGACCTCATCATAGCCATCAATGTTTTCCTCTGCTAGGATTGGCTCGCCGCAGGCGATCTGGCCGACACGGGGGATGCGGTCCCGCTTCGGCAGCGGCTGGAACCCGGCGGGGATGGGGGGCTTATCTTCGCGTATTGCAACCGGCTGATTGCTGTCAAGTGTTGCGATGACATCATTAAAATCCATTCCTATTGCATTAGAAACTGCTTTTATCGTTTCTAGCGATGGAACGACCGGCTTACCATTTACAGGGTTGTAATTGCGCTCCAAGATAGAGACATAAGCCTTGCTAATTCCACTCTTTTTTGCAAACTGCTCCATACTTGTTCCTGTTTCGGAACGGTATCTTTTTATAAGGTCGCCAAGAATCATGGTGAAACCTCCAAGACGGTAATGTTTAATATGCTGTATGTCTAGCATACAATACAAATTCAAAAAAATCAAGTCATTCCGTAAAACTTGCTTGACATTTATCGTCTAGTGTGCTAGACTTTAGTCATCGACAAGGAGGTGATTGGAATGCCCTTCAAAATTAAGGAAGCACGGCTCGCCTGTGGTATGACGCAGGAAGAACTTGCAAAAAAGTCCAATGTATCAAGAGCAACGATTATTGGCTTGGAAACTGGCTCTATCAAGGTTACGACAACGGAAACGCTTATCAAGATTGCGTCCGCGCTCGACAAAAAGGTCAGTGATATTTTTTTGATGTAAATGTCTAGTGTGCTAGACTACTACTGATATATTCTTTACCAATAAGTGACAAGCAGCGTGTCCACCTTGGACACGACTCCAAAGGAGGTGAAACCAATGCGCAGTAAGCTACTGGCGCTGATCCGCAGCGCACTGGATGAAGCAATCTATTTATTTGATGAATTTCTGTGGCGGTTTCCCGCTGTACTGGCTGTCATTGCTCTATCGGCAATAACTGCTCTTGCGACTATTTTGGCTGTAAAAGTAGTGGTATCCATTGCGGTGCTGTCGTAAGCAAAGACGTAATAAAGCTGACCAGCATCGGCAGCCAAAATGCCGTAAGAAGTCTATCCATGAATAGGCTGCGCCGGTATTCGCGGTAGACCCAGTAGAAGTCAGACACACAGTAGG
This sequence comes from Subdoligranulum variabile, assembly GCA_004554775.1. GTDB lineage: Bacteria > Bacillota > Clostridia > Oscillospirales > Ruminococcaceae > Gemmiger > Gemmiger variabilis_B. Next base: position 47,578 of record SFKI01000008.1, on the reverse strand, counting down.
TATCCTTGGGGATGGGCTGGTGAAAATCATCCTCACCCTCAGTGTCCGGTTTGACCAAATCCAGTGTATGCAGTGCCCGGGCTTCCGATTGGCTGCACCTTTTATGTGGATGGCGGGCAATTTCCCGCAACAGTTTCTTTTCGTCGGGCGATAAAATGACCCGTTCACATTTTACTTTTCTATCCATAGCAAGCACCTCACTTGCTTTGATTATAGCATAGCAGAGGAGCGCAAGCAACTTACCCCGCCCCCGGCGGGGCACAGCACAAAGGAGGTGAACCCACATGCCAACTAACAAAACGCCCCTGCCTGATGGACAAGATCAGACAGGGGTGGAAATCAAAAAACTAAGGCGCAGCATTACCCTTTTATGGATCTGCGTTATCCTCCTGAACATTGACAACCTCATCCTCAGCAACCGAATCGACAAAATCGTCGGCCTGCTGGAACGTTTCGCCAAATTCAGCGGAATCGTCACGAAAGTCATCGAAAAACTGGTATATGTTCCCCATTAACTGTATCTGTTTTTCTTGATTTTCTCGAATCTCGACAATTTCCGACTCCATAAACTGATCATGTTTGTCTTGGAGCAAATCCTTTGCAAAAGTCAAGACACCTATAATGAAACCAACAAATTCACCCGCACAAGGAGGTAAAACCAATGACCAGCACCGACTTTGCCATGCGCCCCACGATGACGCTGCAGGACCTGTGCGAATACTTCAAGGCAAATCTGGTGCCCGCCAACCCGGAGACCATGGCCGAGTACATCGTGGCCGGGCGGTTTCCGTTTGCCGTCGGGCTTGACCCGCCGCAGCAGGGCAGGGGACAGCGTAAGCTGCTCATCAGCCGCGCCGGAGCCTATGCCTGGCTGGATGATTTTTTACAAACCGATACCATCAAAATTTAGGAGGAATCCATTATACCCACAAACAAAGAGACCGCCCGGGTGTTGGCGCACCCGAACGGCCAGAGATGTGAACTCACACAAATCCACAACCATATTTTACTGCATGCCGTGCGTTTTGGCAAGGTGTTTTGCAAAACCTGTGCGGTGATGCTGGCCCTGCTGGGGCTGGCCGAGGCTGCTCGCATCGTTTACGGCCCTGATGACACCCGCGGCAAGCGGAAAGTCTGCCAGCAGTTCACCGGCTGGACCGGCCAGGGCCGTGACAAGCGCATCCCGGCCACCGCACTGGCGAGGCAAATTTGCTGATGACGTATGAAGATCTGGCCTGGGTGCAGGGCCAGCTGCGCGGCTGCGCTAACGCCCGCCGCCAGCTGAGAATCTGTGCCGAATGCCTATGCCTGACCGATGATGAACTGCTGACGCACCTGGGCTATACAAGCATGGCCGCTTTCCGCGCGGCCCATCCCCAAAGCAAGCACCCCGTTGGCCCACAGGTCGAGCGCATCTATCACCCTGTGCCGCCAGACGTGATGCTGGAGAGCGTCCTGCGCTACTACGGCGGGGAACGCCTAAGCACCGTGTGCAGCCTGATGGGCTACACCCAGCCGGTAACGCGCGAGGCCATCCGGCACAGGGTTTGCAGCTGGAAAAAGAAACACCCGGCGCTTGCCGCCGGTATGCCGCCCAAGCGGCCCAATACACCCATAAAGGAGAAAGCTATGGAACTGAACATTGATGCAACAGGCCTGCCCGCCTACGCCTATGCCCGCAGCCCCTACACCGGCGGCATCGTGCGCATCGTGCGCGGGGAGCGCGCCCTGTTTGGCATAAGCAACCAGACCTGTGCAGATGAGCTGAACGCCGCTGCCGGTGTTACCTGCGCCCAGGCCGCCGCCATGTACAACGGCGCAATGCGCGGCTGGGGTACGCCTTACTCGGACCCCAGCAACTACAATGAGGCCGGCAGCTATGTCGGCCCGGATATGGAGGAACCCCATGGAACAGAATGTTGAGATCAAAAAGCCAGACCCTAACCCCCGCGACATGGCCGCCGGTGAGATCGTGGTCAATGTCCAAAAGACCGATGAAAACGGCGTGACGATCAAGCTGTGGCCGGATGTCAGCGCGGTGCGCAACCACATGAACGACCTTGTCAGCCTGGTGCCCTGTGATACCTACAGCGTCCGGCATTACACCTGCGGGCGGTATATGTACTGTGCCATTGCGCTGGATGATGCCACCCGCGATGCGCCCTGTCCTGCCGCCTACCGCGTACATAGTGACAGCGCCACGAACGAATCGGACGGCAGCTTCCTGGCCGCTGCGGCTGCCTGGGGCATCGGCGCCGGGGTGTTCAACCTGCCGCCGCTGCGCATCCCGTCCAACAAGGTGCACATCGTCCCCCAGGGCAAACCCGGCACCAACATCATTGAGCGGTACGTCATGGACGACACCCTCACGCTGGACGGCATCACCTACAACGATGACGGCAGCGTCGCCAGCCTGCGGGTGTGCAAGCGCGATGGGAGCGTGATCACATGGCAGGCAAGCTGATTGCCCACCTTGTTGCGTGGTACATGCCGGACAAGTCGCCCGGCGGCGGTGGGCTGGAAAACCTGACGGTTGACAACGCCTATCTGCTGGAAGCGCAGCGGCTGCACGCCGAGCTGGAACGCCGTGCGCGGGGCCAGCCTTTGTGCGTTGAGGTGGATATCCGCCCGGTGAAAAACAAGCGCACGCTGGACCAGAACCGCCTGATGTGGGCGCTGTTGAACCGGCTGGCGCTGGCATTGAGCGGCGACACGCCCGGCGGGGTGACTGCCGAACAGTGCTACCTTGACCTGCTGGCCGAGTTCGGCGCAGAGGTTGAGACCTGGCGCGTGCCGGTCAAGGCTCTGCCCGCCCTACGCAATGCCTACCGCGTTGTGCAAAAGGTGGAACAGCTGGATAACGGCTACTGCATGGTCCGCATCGGGCTGGGCAGCAGCAGCTTTGACCGGCAGCAGATGCACGACTTTATTGACCGCATCTTTGACCGGCTGGCCGAAGCTGGCGTGGACGATGCCGAAACCACCGAGCAGTACCGGGACTGGAGGCGCGCCGATGAACTGTATTAAATGCGGCAGCAGCCAGGTGCATGTTATCGACACCCGCGCCAAGGGACCCCGGCGGATCTACCGCCGCCGTGACTGCCTGGCCTGCGGCTACCGCTGGACGACCGTAGAGCTGCCCGCCGGTGATCTGCGCCGGGCAGTGGATGCCTTGAACGGGATGGAGGAGCTCCATGGCAAAAAGCATACTGCAAAACGATAAGGAGTGCTACCTGTGCCGCCGGATGTACAACCTACGCACCACGCGCGGCCTGGAGGAGCATCACATTATGTTTGGGCGCGGGCGGCGCGAGCTGTCCGAGCAGTACGGCCTCAAGGTCTGGCTGTGCCACAACCACCACAATGAGCCGCCCCTGGGTGTGCATTATAATCCTTGTTCCCGGCGGGTGTTGGAACGGGCGGCACAATTTGCTTTTGATAATCTCCACGGCCCCGGCAGCTTTGCCAAGGTTTTCGGAGAAGAAATTTAGGAGGATGCAAACAATGCCCCAGATCGTGAACAAAAAGAGCGTGCTGGACATGGCGATGGGCGCGATTGCCGAGATCACCGACTACGAGGTGGAGCGGGTCGTTGCGAACATTATGGACCCCAACACTAGCGCCACGGCCAAGCGCAAGATCACCATCACGCTGACGTTTGCCCCGGACGACTACCGGCAGCAGATCGGCATGGATGCCCAGGCCAAGACCGCGCTGGCCCCGATCCAGCCGGTGCGCACGTCCCTGTGCATCACTAAGGGCCGTGACGGCAGCCTGCTGCTGGCCGAAATGACGCCCCAGGTCCCCGGACAGGTGGACATGGACGGCGATGAGACACCGATGCCAGCCATGGCCCGCGTGGGCCGTGCCGGGTACTGATAGAAAGGACTGAACAACATGGAAGTTAGTTTTTTGAAAGATGCCATTGACCGCGTTGTGGAGTTAGCAAAGCCCTTTACTTTTGAGACGCACGGTGGGCATCAGTTCTGCTCCGCTATTTTGCGTGAGGTCAAGCCGGATGTCGAATCACCGGAGCGGTACTCGGTGGACACGCTGGAGGCGCTGGTCAAGTTGATCCGCACCGAGGGCATCAACCACTCGCCCCGGCTGTATGTGCGCGTGGACAGCGCCAGGCGGGTCATGGTGGACACCACATACACGCACCGGGATTATGCGGAGTACAGCCGTCTGCCGCTCTATGAAGCTGTGACCGATGTGCCGAGCATTACTGTCAACCAGGAGATGAGCCAGGAGCAGGCCATTGTGGAGCTGCAGAGCCTGTACGCCGTCACCCCTGACCGTGACTATCTGCTGGCGCTCTTGAGCCGCATTGATGTCAATCAGGGCGTGTCCAGTGTGGACAACGGCATCAGCCAAGAGGTCAGCGTCCGCACCGGCGCGGTGCTGAAAGAGCAGCAGACCGTGCAGCCGATCGTCCGCTTACAGCCCTATCGCACGTTTTTGGAGGTGGAACAGCCCGCCAGCGACTTCTTGCTGCGCCTCGACAAAGAGGGCCGCCCGGCGCTGTACGAGGCGGACGGCGGTGCCTGGAAGCTGGAAGCCAAGCGCAATATTGCCGCCTACCTGGGTGAGCAGCTGGCCGACCTGGTCGAGAGCGGCAACGTGGTGGTGATGATCTAATGCTGAACGTTGTTGCATTGCAGGGCCGCCTCGCCCGCGACCCAGAGCTGCGCCAGACGGCCACCGGCAAGAGCGTGGCCACCTTTACGCTGGCCTGTGACCGCGGGCGCAAGGATGCCAGCGGTAAGAGCCTGACCGACTGGGTGCCTATCATTGCATGGGAGAGCCGCGCAGAGTTCGCCTACAAGTGGCTGACCAAAGGCCAGATGGTAGCCGTGGACGGGCGGCTGCAAAGCCGCACCTACCAGGCCAAGGACGGCACCAGCCGCACGGTTTTGGAGGTTGTTGCCGGCAGCATCAATTTCTGCGGCAGCAAGGCCGACAACCCCGGCCAGACCTCCACCGCCCCGGCGGGTCAGCCTAACGTCGGCGCACCGGCACCGGCCTATAACCAGGGACCCGGCGACGACTTTGCGCTGATCGAGGATGAGGGCGACCTGCCGTTTTAACCATTAAAAGTTGAAAAAAGACCTTGCAGGGATGCGCTAAAAAAGAGCGCGGCGCACCCCTGTATTAAGGTCGGCCATTTTTAGGAGCGTACCAGATGGAAACACCGACTTTTTACACCATGCTCCCCGCCGCTGTGCGGTACGACAAAAATTTGAAACCCAACGAAAAGCTGCTTTTTGCAGAGATTTCCGCGCTGACAAACGTGACCGGCTACTGCTACGCCAGCAACGCCTATTTCCAAAATCTCTTTGATGCCAGCACCCGGACGGTGCAGGGATGGTTGAAGCACTTGCAGGATTGCGGTTACATCTCGATCATCCAGGTGGGCGGCGGTGCCGGTGAGCAACGCGCCGAGCGTAGGATCAGCCCGCTGGCCGGTATGGCGGTAGTGCCGCAGACCCCCGCAAAAATATGCGCCACCCCCGCAGAAAATTGCGGGGGGACCCCCGCAAAAAAATGCGCAGACCCCCCGCAAAAAAATGCGGGTAGATTATTACAAGATAATATTAATACAAGAGAGATTAACGCGGGCGCGCGCGAGGATGCTTTCAGCATCTTTCAACAGGCCTTTCCCGGCAATAAACAGCTGACCAAGGCCTTGATCGCTTTTGCAGAATCCCGGGCTGCTGGCAAGCATCCCCTGACCATGAATGCCGCCAAGCTTGCCTGCAACAAGCTCAAGCAGCTGGCCGATGAGGCCCATGTCCGAGACCGCAGCGGCTACATGGTAGCTGTTCTGGAGCAGAGCATCCTGCGCGGATGGGAGGGGCTTTTCCCCTTGAAAGATGATTTTGTGGATAAGGCTCCGGTCCAGCGCCCCGCCAACACGGCAGACCGGCCGCGGGAAATCGGGCCGGATACCGACATCACCGAATTTTTGTGAGGCTGAACGATGCAACAAGAAAATCTGACCCGCCAGCAGATAACGCAGTGGGCGTTCCTGGGCGCGGCCTTGATGGACCCGGAGGGTGCGCGGGATTACATCGTCAAAATGGTCCCCGCCATGTTTGAGGATGGCATCTGCCGGGATGTTTTTTCTGCCGTCCAGCAGCTGACGTACAGCGGCAGCCCCGTGGATATTATCACCGTCATCAACACGGCGGCGAACGGACGCCCGGCGGATGACATGAAAGTAGCTGTCACCCAGATGGCAGAGACTTGCCGCGCAGTCAGCAACATCGGCAGCTATGCCGCGCAGATACTGGAAGATCACCGCTACAATCTGTTGGTAGGCGACCTGATGAAGTGCCTGGCCAAGGATGCGATGGACAGCGACAGCATCTGCCGCCAGCTGCGCCGCACCCTGGCGATGCAGGACGCCATCCGCAGCACCCAGGCGGACAGCACGGCCCGGGACTTCGACGCGGTGCTTGATGCTACACTGGCCCGGCTGAAAGAACCAGACGACAGCCTAAAGCTAGGCTGGCCCGAGCTGGACCGCTTCGGCGTTTTTGGACGCCAGCGCGTGTGCGTTGTGGCCGGGCGGCCCGGCTGCGGTAAAACGGATTTTTCGCTCAACCTTGCATCACGGCTGTCCAAAAAATACAGGGTCTACTACCTGACCCTGGAAGAAGCCGCTGAAGCCTTGATGGACCGCATCTTGTCCAAAGTGGCGCGGATTGATTCCAGCAAACTGACCAACAAAACACTGGACCCGCACGAGTGGGAGATCATCGACAATGCTGCGGCCCGGCTGCGGCAGCACCACAACATGATGATTGATTCTGACAGCAACCTGACGATCGACGGCCTGGAAGCCAAACTGATGCAATACAAGCCGGATGTTGCCTTTATTGACCACATCGGTCTGCTAAGCCCTACTGACCCCCGGCAGACCGAGTACCAGCGCATCAGCGAGATCACCCGGCGGCTGAAAGTGGCTGCCATGAAGATGGGCATTGTCATCGTAGAGCTGTGCCAGATCAACCGCGCCGGTGTGAAAGGCAATGAGGGCCGGTTCTGCAACCTGGAGGATCTGCGCGGATCCGGCACGATCGAACAGGACGCCAACAGCGCCATTTTTGTGGAGAACAAACGTCCAGAGGACAGCCAGGAACTGCGCGGCGAAAATATGTACAAAGACACCGCTATCATGTACGCGAAAAACCGCGAGGGTCCGACCGGCGTTGTATCTATGAGATGGCAGCCCCAATACCATCAATGGCAGCCCGCTCCGAAAGAAGATTTTGAAGAGATGGGCGAGCAGATGCCCTGGCCCCAATAACGTATTGACCCGCCCCGGCGGGATAGGAGGATCACTATGATAAGCATTGCAATTATTAACTTAAAAGGCGGCGTCGGCAAAAGCGTCACCGCCTGCAACCTGGCCGCTGAGCTGGCCGCGCTGAGCAAGTCTGTGCTGGTAGTTGACCTGGACAAGCAGGGCAACACAAGCAAGTTTTTCGGCGTGCTGGATTATGACCGGCCCAGCGTGGCAGAGGTCATGCTGGGCGAGTGCCGTGTTTGGGATGCTGTTGTCGAAGATACCGGCGTGATCGGTGTGCAGCTGCTACCATGCGATATGCGGATGTTGAAAGCAAACCGCGGCATTCTGATGGACACCACTAAGCCGCAGCAGTTCCGGCTGCGGGATGCGCTGGATGAAGTTGCCGCGAATGATGGGCTATATGACTATTGCATCATGGACTGCCCGCCTGACCTGGACATGGGCAGCATCAACGCACTGTGTGCTGCGGACTGGGTCATTATCCCGGTCGACTGTGATGAGTGGGCCTGTGACGGCATGCGCGAGATCGTTGACCAGATCGAGCGGGTGCAGATGTACTACAACCCGCATCTCAAGATCATGGGCGCACTGATGACGAAATACCGCCGCACCCGATATGCGGCAGAGGTCGTCCACCAGCTGAACGACGCGGGCGTTGAAATGCTGGGCACCGTCATCCGCTACACGATCAAGGTCAGCGAGGCCAAGAGTGCCCACAAACCGCTGCGCGCGTATCGCCCGGATTGTTCGGCAGCAACGGATTACGGATGCCTGGCCGATGAGGTCGAAGAAATCGTGTCCAGAATGGACACAAAGGAGGGCTAAGCCATGAGCAAGGGATTTTCTATCAACGACATCCTCGGAAACGGTGCAAAACCTACCGCCCCGGCGGGGCAGAAAATGCAGGTCGTCATGCTGCCAGCGGCAGACATTGAACCGAACCCGGAAAACAGCATCTACGAGATCGGTGACGTTTCGATGCTGAAGGCCGACATTGCCGAACGCGGCCTGCGCAGCCCTCTGGAAGTCCTGCCTGCCCAGGGCGGCAAGTACATGCTGCTGGCCGGGCACCGGCGCTGGACTGCCTGCCGTGAGCTGGCCGCCGAGGGTGTGACCGGGTTTGACGTGCTGCCCTGTGTTATCCATGCAAGCCAGGGCGCGGACGACGACTTGATCGCGCTGATCACCTCCAACGCCACGGCGCGCGAGCTGAGCGATGGCGAACGCCTCCGGCAGTATATTGCCCTCAAGCAGGCCCTTGAACGCAAAAAGGCGGCGGGCGGCTTGGATGGGCGCGTCCGTGATGAGATGAGCCGCATCACCGGCGACGGCACCGGGACGCTGGGGCGCTTGAATGCGATTGCCAGCAAGTGTGTGCCGGAGGTCATTGCCATGGTAGAGCGCGGCGAAATTACCATGACGCGGGCTTATGAGTGCAGCAAGTTGTACAAGGTGCAGCAGACAACCTACGCAAAGAACGGCTACGGCCCTATGCCGGAGGTGAGCGATGACGCCAAAAAAGCCGCGATTCTGTACATCGTTGATGAGGGCATGGCCGATCAGCTGAGGGGGCTGGATTACGTCCAGTGTTGTGAGTGGAATTATGCGGACGGGGGCAAACTTGATGCCCAGAAAATGCAGCCCGTGACGCTGGACATGACTGATAATGTCGCCAATGCTATCCTGCGCATTGCCCCGGCGGGGCGGACATCGTTCACCGTTGAACAGTTGGACCCGGCGGATCAGAATGAAGTCATCGCCAAGAGCTGCATCTATTCGTCCGAACTGTACCGCACTGCGCGCAGCCGCTATATTGATAAAAAAGCACTTGAAAAATATAAAGCCGAGGAGAAAGAGAAAAAGAACGCCGAAAAGGTCCGGCATGACGCCGCCGAGAAATGGTTTGCACTGGCCCGGCAGGAGCTGGCCGACTTCGACAACTGGAAGCTGACGGCCCGCCACAAGGATCTAGGGCTGACGATCCGTGAGCGCAAAATGTTCGACGGCGGGCGGCTCATTATCGCGGTGGATGATACGGGACGCTATGACAGCCCGGTGAACGGTTTCCCGTATCGAGAGTGCTTTTCTGTCCGCCTCGGCCCGGATGGTGAGCGTGTCGGCCGTGACGGTGAGCGGGTCGCCCTTGACTGGAATAAGCGTTGGTACAGCACCGGCGCGGGCATTGAGGGCTACATTGCCGACGACATCAAGCGCGCCGCGCGGGGTAAATGATGGCTACGATTGCAAATTTCATCCTTGAGGTCATCGGCGGTGCAGTGCTGGCCGGGCTGTTTGTGGTGTTTTATGCCCTGGGTGTTTCGGTGGGCAGAGAGGCATCACAGAACAAGTTGCAAGATGATGACACGTCAATGGAGCACAGACATGGAGGCGAGGATCTTTGACCTATGAAGAAAAGGTCCGCTGGCTGTGGCGCTACCGCGATGCGATGCGGTTGGAGGAAGAATTGCGGCAGGAACTAGAGACCCAGCGTGCCCGGGCCTGCAAAACCACAGCCGCTCTGACTGGCGCACCGGGCGGTGGCGGAGACGGCCAGGCACTGCCCCGCGCCGTGGAGAGCATCGTGGCCGCCCAGCAGGAACTGCAGGCGCAGATCAACCTTTGCGGGGCGACCCGACGGGAGGTGGTGGCTGCGCTGGACCAGATTACCGATGCGCGGGACCATGAGATCCTGCGCAGGCGGTATTTGCTGGGGCAGCGTTTTGAGGAGATTGCCGTGGAGATGATGTTGGAATACCGCTGGGTACGGCGGCTGCATAAGCGGGCGGTGACCAATATCGACATTTAGGAATAAAAAAACAAGCTCTCGCCAATTGAGAGCTTGTTCCTACCGTTAGGCCGAGTGGTCTTTCGGCTCAGGGTCTTCGACCCAGAAGCGGAAAGCCTTCCGACCGCGCTGGCGAGCGTAGATACGCTGGCCATCCTTGGTAGTAAAATATGCAGAATATTTCCACATAAGGCAATTCCTCCTTTTTTGCAAGGTACCACTTGCGAAACGAGAAATTCCATGTTATACTTAAGTTGCTACACATAAGTACGTCATTGGCAAGGTGATTTCTCATCATGCTGGTGGCTAAAAGAGCTGGACTGCTGATGACAGTTCGGCTTTTTTACTTTTTTAGGGCTATTTCAGCCGCTTGTCTGGATGTTCCGCATTGTTTCATAACATCCTCTACACTCATGCCCTGAATTTTATCATGTGGCATAAGGAATTCTGACGCAAACGTATTTGCCTACCATTCTGGATTTCGGTAGGCCGGGATATCCCCCTCCGACCGTGCAAACTGGTAAGTTTGATAACGATGAAGGAAAAAATGCCCCAGTTCGTGTGCCAAAGTAAATCTGTCGCGCGGATTTCCTGCGCAGGCACCTTCGTAAACGCTGTTTCGTACTCTTAGCAGATTTTTTTGGGGTGAATATACCGCATACTCGTTAGGCATCTCGTAATCTTCGCAGATTTCCATTTCAATGAGCGGGTCAGTATTCTTCATTGGGCACGACATAATTTCTAAAACTATGTCGATTCGTATGTATAAGCCTTGTAGCCCTAACACATTGCGCAAGAATGCTGCTCGTCCACGGATTTTTGCTCTCGATAATGGTTCTACGGCAATATTCCCCATAAAAACCTCCTTCAGTTCATGCGGTTTAAAATTTCTTTGATGTTCAACCGCTGGGTATCAGACAAACTCCCCAGTTTTCTGGCAAATAAAACCCCTAAATCCGCATCATCGTCATTATCAAACTTGATGCTGATCATCTGGATTGTTTTTGCACGGGCTTCTTCGATTTCTTCCTTTTGCTCCTGATTGAGGTCATAAGCCTTGTACAGCTTTGCCATCAGTTCCGGGGTCGGTTCCTTCTTCCCATTTTCAACCGATGACAGATAAGCTGGGGTGATTTCAAGGCGCTCTGCCATATCTTTCAGCAGCTCACCACGATTCAGCCGAAATACTCTCAGCGTCTTTCCAAATGGTGTAAGCATGGGCAACCTCCTGTAGATTATCTCCTTTTCTTTCAAACACCAACTTTTTAGTTGATGTTCATGCACTAATAATACTATCCGTTTCTCGTTTTGTCAAGCAATTTTTTTTGACCCTCGAAAGCCCCCTGTAAAAGTGGTATAATGATACTGTCAAAAGCCGTAAGGAACGGGAAACCGCCTTGCGGCTTTTGTGTTTGCGGGGGACAGATGCGGAGCTGTCCATTGCGATTCCTCTTAGCAGCATGGGGCCTGCGCGGTTTGGGGACCGCGCCGCTGTGTATAAGGTTCCCCCAGCCCGGTTGAGATGCCGGGCATTTTTTGTAGGCGTAGCTTAACGCAAAGCAGCGGTCTCCAAAACCGCGAGATGAAGGTGCAAGCCCTTCCGCCTGTGCCATCTGCCCCGTCAGCCCGGAGAAGCTCACACATCCTTTGCTTTCTCTTCCGTCTGTGTGCTGGCGGGGCGGCTATTGAAAATAACCACCGGGGGGTGCCTATGGAGAAACGACCGACCGGCAATCCCCGGTATGCCAACGGGGCCCTGCGCCGCAAATACCGCGCCAGGCTGCGGGCCATGGGTGGAGAGTGCGGCATCTGCCACGGCAGGCTGGGGCCGATCCATTACGAGGAGCCTTCCGATGCCGCGCATCCGCTGTCCTTTGTCATTGATGAGATCAAGCCTGTGTCGAAGTGGCGGCAGTTCGGGTATGCTTCGCCCCGCGCTGCGGCCGAGGATTGGGGCAACTTGCAGCCTGCACATTACTTTTGCAACGCGCAAAAAGGCAACAAAACTGGCGTTTTCGGGGCAGATTCGGGGCAAAAAATCACGAAATCACCCAAAATCAGCGATGGAAACTGGTAGTGGGGGAGGGTCCCCCGGCCCCCGCGGCGGCGACCTCGCCCCGTCCCAGCGCCGATTTACACACGGGGAGTTTTTGCATGAAGATGAAGAGCGTGACGGCCAGGAACGACCGACTTTTGCAGCTGAAGGAACTCGCAAAAGTGCTGGCAGGCAGTATCGACAGCTGCCTTGACCCAAAGGCGCTGCCGCCTTTGGCCAAACAGTACCGGGAGACCATCCGGGAAATTGAAGAAATCGAGGGAGCAAATAACCATGGCGACGAAGTCAGCGACATCCTTGGCGAGCGCGCCGCTGATGGGAAGCCAGGAGCCGTCCGAAAGGATCGCGCCTGAGTACCAGCGGTCGGACGGGCTGGACGCTGCCAAGCTGGTGCGGGTAGGCGGCACTGTGCTGGACCCCTGGCAGGGTGACGTACTGGACGACTGGATGGGGTTTACCCCGGCGGGCAAGTGGGCCGCGCCCACGGCAGGCGGCAGCGTACCGCGCCAGAACGGCAAAAGCCTGCTGATCCAGGCCCGGAGCGAGGCCGGGATGCTGCTGTACAACGAACAGGTCATCTACACCGCCCACCTGCAGAAAACCGCCACCGAGACCTTTGAAGAAATGCGGGATTTCTTCGAGGGAGCCAAGCTGCGGCGCTATGTGGCCGAGATCAAGACGGCCATCGGGCGCGAGCAGATCATCCTGAAGTCCGGCGCGCGCATCAAGTTTTTAGCCCGTACCCGCAACGGCGGACGCGGCCAGCATGGTGACCTGCTGATTTTTGACGAGGCGCAGGAGCTGGACGCGAACCAGCAGGCATCCTTTTTGCCAGCCATCTCGGCCAGCCTGAACCCGCAGACGCTGTACCTGGGCACCCCGCCCGATGAGACCGCCGTGGGTACGGTGTTCCGGGGCATCCGCAGCAAGGCGCTGGAAGGCGAGAGCCGCAAGACCGCCTGGTTTGAGTTTTCCGTACCTGAAATCGGGGATGTGACCGACAAGCGCCGCTGGGCGGCAACCAACCCGGCACTGGGGCGGCGCATCCAGCTGACCACCATTGAGGGCGAGGTGGAACAGATGGACCCCGACACCTTTGCCCGTGAGCGCCTTGGCTGGTGGAGCCCGGTGCTGACAGAACAAACTGACTACGCCCTGAACAAGACCGCCTGGGAGCAGTGCGGCAGCGACGAGCTGAAGCCCGAGGGCAAGACAGCCTACGGGGTGAAGTTTGCGCCGGATGGCTCCGCCGTCTGCCTGTGTGGTGCGGTGATTCCCAAAGAAGGGCCCGCCCGGGTATCGCTGATCGAGATGCGGCCCGCGGGGCAGGGGCTGGGCTGGCTGGCCGATTGGCTGAACGCCCGCTACGACCGCGCGGGCTGTGTGGTGGTTGACGGCCGCAACGGCGTGGACGTGCTGGTGGAACGCATCCGCCCCACCTGGAAAGCGAAAAATTCCGTCGTCCGCCCCGGCACGAAAGATGTGATCGCGGCTGTGAGCATTTTTACCAACAGCGTGAACGAGCACAGCCTGACCTGGTACCGCCCCCAGGCGGTGCTGAACGAGAGCGCCGTGACCGCCATCAAGCGGCCCATTGGCGGCGGGTACGGCTTTGGCGGCGACAACAGCCTGCCGGTGGAAGCCTGTGCCCTGGCCCTTTGGGGCGCAAAAACCTGTAAACGTGACCCGACCCGCAAGATGCGCATCGGGTAAAAGGAGCGAAGATGATCGACCTGCATTTTGGCAGCATCACGGGGCTGACCGTGGCCGAGGAAAAGCAGCTGCACGCGCTGGCCGAGGTGTTCAACTACCACCAGCCCTATAATGACACCAAAGACAAATACTACGAGGGGCACATCACCCTGAACGATGTAAACATCGGCATTGCGCTGCCCGGCGGCATCAAAAAGCTGGAGGTCGGCTGCAACTGGGGCCAGAAAACCGTGGATGTGCTGGCTGCGCGCAGCATGTTTGACGGTTTTGTAGGCAAAAACACCGAAGCCCTGACCCAGCTGGTGGCCGATAACCGGCTGATTGCTGAATACAGCAAGGCCTGCCGGGATGAGCTGAAATACGGCTGCGTGTTCGCCACGCTGTACGCCGACGATGCCATCGGCTGCCGCATCCGGTTCCACAGCCCCGCCACAGCGGCGGCTTTGTGGAACGGCGAAAAAGGGCGCATCGACTGCGGGCTTGCCATCATTGATACCGTGCCGGATGAGCAATTCAAGGGGCGCTGGGTGCCGCACCTGGTCAACCTGTACACCGACGACGCCGTTATTGTGCTGGAACGCGTGCAGGGCCAATGGACGGCCACACGCCACGCCCACCGCATGGGCCGCCCGCTGATGGAGCCGCTGATCTGGAACGCCACCAGTGACAAGCCGTTTGGCCGTTCCCGGCTGAAAAAGGCCATCCGCGCACTGATCGACGACTATGTCCGCATTGTTGCGAACGCCACCGTGGCGCTGGAATTTGACACCACACCGCAAAAGTATCTGCTGGGCGTGACCGATGAGCAGTACGATGTCCTCATGAACGACAAGTTCAAGACCTACGTCGGCAGCCTGCTGACGGCCACCAGCAACCCCGAGACCGGCGAGAACCCGGAGTTCGGCCAGCTGGCCCAGGGCAGCCTGGCACCCCATGTGGAAAAAATGCGGATGACCGCCACCCAGTTTGCCGCCGCCACCGGCCTGACCGTGACCGATGTGGGCGTGATCAATGATGCCAACCCCACAAGCAGCGATGCGATTTTAGCACAAAGCCAGACCCTGGTGCTGATGGCCCAGCAACTGAACACCGGCAACGGTGACGCGCTGCGTACCATCGCCCAGATGGCCCAGGCCATTGCCCGCAGCGTGACGCTGGATGAATTGACCGAGGAGGAGCGGGACGTTGTGGCCCACTTCAAGAACCCGGCGATGCCCAGCGTAGCCGTGACCGCCGATGCGGCCATCAAGATCGCCACGGCCCGGCAGGAGTTTGCCAGCACCGATACGTTTTTGGAGATGATCGGTTTTGACCAGGCGGACATTTTGCGCATCAAGGCCCAGGAGCAGCGGGTGCGGGGGCAGAAAACACTGTTAGAGGTTGAAAATGAGGATAACGGCGACGGCCTGGGCGGCGTACACCCAGCAGCTGGCGAAGCTGAATAAAAAAGCCGGGCAGCTGATGGCCGACTACATAGCCGCCCACGGCACCGGGGACACCGATGCATTGATCGCCTACGCCCACGCGCTGGTAACAAAGTACGGTGAGGGAAGTGCCGAGCTGGCCTGCCAGATGTATGACGCCCTGGCCGCTGCGGCCAAAGCCGGGGTGCCCGCCGCCGAGCCTGCCCAAACGGCCAGCTACGGCGAGATAGCCAGGATGGTGCAGGCCACCAAGGCCAGCCCTCCTCAGATGCAGCGCGGGGTCAGCCGCCTGGTCAAACGCGCCGGAGCCGACACGACCTTAAAAAACGCCCTGCGGGACGGGGCCGAGTGGGCCTGGGTGCCCCAGGGCGACACCTGCGCTTTTTGCCTGACGCTGGCAAGCCGCGGCTGGCAGAAAGCCAGCCAGGCAGCCATCAAGGGCGGACACGCCGAGCACATCCACGCCAACTGCGACTGCGAATACGCGATACGGTTTGACGGGCGCAGCACCGTGGCCGGGTATGACCCGGAGAAGTACCTGCGCCAGTACCGCGCTGCCGGCAGCGATGTGAACGCCCTGCGCCGGGTAAATTACGCGGCCAACCGGGAACGCATCAACGCCCAGAAGCGGGCAGCATATGCGCTGCGGCAAAAGAACCGCGGACAGAAAGTTTCCATTACAGACATCGCCATACAGAAAGTGCCGTTGGTGGCCCCGCATGGGGCAGATCACCAGACGGCATTTTTTATACAGGAAACCCACAAGGAACTGCTGCGGTTTGCCCAAAAGCAGAACGACAGCAACGAGGTTGCCTGCCTGCTGGACCTGACGACAGGCGAAAAGCTGGATTTTGTTAAGGGCGACCAGACCTCGGTTGATGTCGAAAAAGATGCAACCTCTTACCATTGGCTGCGCGCAAAGAAGCCCAACAGCGTTATGGTGTGCCACAATCACCCTGGACAGAGTTATTTTTCCATGAATGATATTTCTGTCTTTATGCACTATAATTCAGTTGGGGCTATGTCAATTGTAACAAACCAGGGCAAAGTATGGACCATAAGCAAAACCGCAAAATTTGACTTCGCGGCTGCCAAGGAATCCATGAACCGCGCAATTGCGGAAAGCTCTGGAAACAAGGACAGAGCTATTGAAATTTTCTTGAAGGATTGTTATAATTATGGCGTAGAAAGGGGTGAATGATATGCTTGATGGTGACAATTTGACACTGGAAGAATACCGGGAACTTTTTGCCAACATGGAGGAAGTTCATTCAACCTATACGCCGGACAAATCCGCTCCTGCGACTTGAGTTTCAAATGACAACTTGGCATTTGAGGTGGTAAATTTCGTAGCGACCACACGCCGATGGTAACGACAGGGGCTTTTGCCCTGAGAGATGCAGGAGAATGCTACGCCTGCCAAATGCCAATCGATGGGGAACGGTTCAGATGCCGTTCCCCGTTCCTGTTGATAGACCCTTTTAACCACGATGCAAACCGCACCGTGGTTTTTTTATGCCTGTTTCTGGCCGCATGAGGCCGGGGCGGGCGTTTTTTATACCCAAAATTGCCCGGCATGGCGTAAAACTGCACAGCCAGGGCGGATGCGACCCGCGTAAACAAAGCGCAGGCGGAAAGGAACCCTTATGAAACGCGAAGAAGTCAAGAACAAGATCCCCGGCATTACCGATGAACAGCTGGATTGGCTGATGGGCGAAAACGGCAGGGACGTCACCGCCGAAAAGACCAAGGCCGCCAGCCTGCAAGGCCAGGTGGATGACCTGACCAAGCAGCTGAACACCGCCAAAGACGGCCTGAAAGCCTTTGAGGGGGTGGACGTGGCCGACCTGAAAGGGCAGATCACCAAGCTGCAGGGCCAGCTGACCGAGCAGGCCGACAGCTTTGCCTTTGATGCCGCCCTGGACGGTGCCATCCGCGATGCACGCGGCCGCGATGTAAAGGCCATCCGCGGGATGCTGGATGTGGCGGCGCTGAAAGCCAGCAAGGACCGCACCAGCGACATCAAGACCGCGCTGGATGCCCTGGTGAAAGACAAGGCCTGGGCCTTTGATGCCGCCCCCGGCGGCTACCCCAACGTGAAAGACGGCGGCGAGGCCGCCGCCCGCGGCAAGGGCGGCATGGTGGACGGCGTGGAGGCTGCTTTCGCGTCGATGAATCCGAACTTGAAAGTGTAAGTTTTACAGAAAGGAGCCAATTATGGCACATGCAAATCAGGAACGCTGGAGCAAACTGGTGGACGCTAAGCTGCGCAACCAGCTTGTGACCCGTGACAACTACATCTTTAACAACCGCTACGAGGGCGACCCCAAGGCGGGCAAGGTCAAGATCCCGGTGCGTGATACCGAAGTCTCTGTCAAGGACTACAACAAGGCCACCGGCATCGACCCCGAGGCCGGTACCACTACCTACCTGGAGCTGAACATCGACCAGGACGAGGCCGTGAACGAGCTGATCGACGGCTTTGATGCCGCCAGTGTGCCCGATGGCATTGTGGCCGACCGCCTGGACAGCGCCGGTTACAGCCTGGGCCTGTCCATTGACAAGAAGTCCATCGAGGCTTTGCAGGCCGCCAGCGGCGCTACCATCAGCGCCACCAAGACCGCCGCTACCGAGGCCAACGCCTACAAGCTGGCGCTGGAGGCCAAGCGCGTGCTGAGCCGCAAGGGCGTACCCGCCGATGGCCGCTTTATGATCGTCTCGCCCGAGTACCTGGAAGTGCTGATGCTGGATGAGCATTTCATCAAGCGCGGCGACCTATCCCAGGAGATGGTGCAGGCGGGCGTTGCCGGTAAGATCGCGGGCTTCAACGTGTTTGAATCCAACAACATGGATTACGAGAACACCACCCGCGTGGCCAGCAAGAAGACCACCACCGAGTTCATCTGCGGTCACCCGAACTGGTGCCACCGCGTGATGGAGTGGCAGGTTCCCGTCCACCTGCAGGATCTGGCCGGCAGCGGCAAGTACATCGGCGCAAGCGCCGTGCAGGGCCGCAAGGTGTACGGCGTCAAGGTCTCGAAGCCGCAGACCCTGTACATCAAGCGCACCGAGACCGCCAAGGGCTGATGCGGGAGGGCTGACCCATGGGATATGCCGTAGTGGAAGAGGTGCAGGCAGGGTTCCGCACCCTGACCGATGAGGAACGGGAGCGCTGCGCCGCCCTGCTGGAAGAAGCCGCCCTGGTGATCGACGCCTACGGCAAAAACGCCGACCCCGCCGTGAAAAGGCTGGTATCCTGCCGGATGGTGCGCCGCCTGCTGGGTGACGGCACCGGCGGCGAGACCCCGCTGTACCCCATGGGCGCTACCCAGGGGTCCGCTACAGCGCTGGGCTATACCCAGAGCTGGACCATGGGCAGCAGCGGCAGCGCCGGGGAGCTGTACCTCTCTAAGCTGGAAAAAAAGCTGCTGGGTGCGGGCAACCGCATCGGGGCGGCGGGGCCGCTGGAGGGGCTTTGCGATGCTGCACGGGATTGACGTGGTGCTGTACGAGAAGCACCAGACCGGCGAGGATGCTTTCCATGCGCCGGTGTATGAAGAAGTGCCCGTGACCATACACAATGTGCTGGTTGGTGCCCCGGACACCGCTGCCATCGTGAACGAGCTGACCCTGACGGGCAGGCGGCTGGCCTACACGCTGGCCCTGCCCAAGGGGGATGCCCACGACTGGCACAATGTGACGGTGGAGTTTTTCGGGCAGAAATTCCGCACCTACGGGGATGTGGTGCAGGGCATGGAAAGCCTGGTGCCGCTGGCATGGAACAAACAGGTAAAGGTGGAACGGTATGGCTAAGGTTGCAAAAATCAAACTGAACCGTGCCGGGGTGCGGCGGCTTTTGAAAAGCAAGGAGATGCAGGCCATCTGCACCGAGCATGCCGAGGAGATCGCCGCCCGCTGCGGGGAAGGCTACGCTGTGGACAGCATGCAGAAAGAGACCCGCGCCATTGCCACCGTGTATCCCCAGACTGCTGAGGCCCGCCGCGACAACTACCGCAACAACACCATAGAAAAGGCTTTGCGATGATCGAAACGACTGTTTTGGATTATCTGCGCGACCGGCTGGGTGTTCCTGTGACGATGGAAGTGCCGGAGGGAGCCTCCGGCACTTTTGTTGTATTGGAGCGCACCGGGGCTGAGCGGCATGACCATATCCGCCGCATGAGCCTGGCCGTGCAGAGTTACGCGCCCACGTTGTTATTGGCAGCACAATTGGACGATGCCGTGATCGAAGCCATGCTGGCTTTGCCCACGCTTGACCAGGTGGGGGCCTGCAAGCTGGAGCGCGATTACAATTTTACCGATACCGAAACCAAAAAATACCGCTACCAGGCGGTGTTTGCGGTGACTTATTACGAATAACCGCGTGTCCACACTGGACACGGGAAAGGAGCCTGTAATGGCAGACACCAAAAATGTAACCACCAGTAAGCCCAAGATCGGCGGCGCGGTGTACCGTGCGCCTGTTGGCACTACGCTGCCCACCGATGCCACCACCGCTTTGAATGAAGCATTTGTGTGCCTGGGCTATATCAGCGAGGACGGCCTGACCAACGCGAACAGCCCGGACGGCGACAAGATCAAGGCCTGGGGCGGCGATACCGTGTATACCTACCAGAAAGAGAAGGACGACACCTTCCAGTTCAAGCTGCTGGAAGCGCTGAACCCCGATGTGCTGAAAACCGTATACGGTGATGACAACGTGACCGGCAACGTCCAGGCAGGGCTGACCGTTAAGGCCAACAGCAGCGCTGCCGAGGACAAGGCCTGGGTGGTGGAGCTGATCCTGAACGGCGTGCTGAAGCGCGTGGTCGTGCCCAAGGCCAAGATCACCGAAATGGACGACATCGTCTACGCCGATGAGGAAGCACTGGGGTATGACATTACCATCACCGCCACGCCGGACACGGACGGCAACACCCACTACGAGTACATCAAGGAGAAAACGGCATGATCACTGGTAAGACGAAAAGCGGCTTTGTTTACGCCATCCCGGAAAAGCGCATCCATAACATGGAACTGCTGGATGCGCTGGTGGAAGTGGAGCGCGGCAGCGATGCCGGTTTGAGCGATGCGCTGAACCTGCTGCTGGGCAAAGACCTGAAGAAAAAGCTGTACGACCTCCACCGCGATGAGGACGGCATTGTCGATGGCGAGGCTGTTGCCAACGACTTTGTGCAGATCCTGCTGGATTACAAAGCGGGAAAAAACTCCTGACCCTGGCCCGGATGGCAGCGCTGGCCCCGGATGAGCTGGTGTGCGACATGGCGGAAACCTACCATGTACTGGACTGGCGCGCCCTGGGGCTGCCGCTGGCGGCCACCCTGGCCGGGGGCCTGCGGGAGACAAGCCGCACCTGCATGGCGCTGAACCATGCCCCGATAACGACCGACACGCTGCTGCTGGGCGCGATGGCTGACAGTTTGCAGCTGCTGGTGTGGAGCAAGACCAAAGACGCCCAGCATGGCCGCAACCGCCCTGCCCCGGTGCTGGATACCCTGTTGGGCACGGCCCGCCGCCGCAAGGTGACCGGCTTTGCCACGGCTGCCGAGTTTGAAGCGGCCAAGGCAGAAATTTTGAAGGGAGGCTGATGCCATGGCAAGTAAAACCGAACTGGCGAAAGCCTATGTTGAGATCATCCCCTCGGCCACCGGCATCGGCGGCAAGATCAGTGAAGCGCTGGGCGGGGAAGTAACCGCTGCGGGTGCTACTGCCGGGCAGAGCCTGGGCAAGAGCCTGATCGGCGCAGTGGGCAAGATCCTTGCGGCGGCGGGCATCGGCAAGATGCTGCAGGCTGCCTTTACCGAGGGCAGCGCCTTTGAGACGGCGGTTGCCAAGGTGGGAACCATTGCCGATACCACCAAAGTACCCATCGGGGAGCTGAAAGAGCAGATCACTGACCTTTCCGGCACGATGGGCATTGCGGCGGGCGATCTGGCCGAGGCCACCTACCAGGCCATCAGTGCCGGGCAAGATACCGGCGACGCCGTGGCCTTTGCTGGGCAGGCCGCCAAGCTGGCTGCTGCGGGCTTTACCAACAGCTCCTCGGCGGTCGACATCCTGACCACGGCGTTGAACGCCTACGGCCTGGAAGCCGACCAGGCGGGGCATGTTTCGGACGTGCTGCTGACCACCCAGAACCTGGGCAAAACCAGCGTAGACGAACTTTCGGCCAGCATGGGCCGGGTCATCCCGCTGGCGGCAGCCTACAAGGTGAACGTGGAAAACCTGTCCAGCGGCCTGGCCATTATGACGGCCAACGGTATTGCGACCGCCGAGGCCACTACCTATACCAAGTCCATGCTGAACGAGCTGGGCGACACCGGCTCGACTGTGGGCAAGATTTTGCAGAAAGAGACCGGCCAGGGCTTTGCCGAGCTGATGGACAGCGGCCAGAGCCTGGGCGACGTGCTGCAGGTGCTGTATGACAGCGTGGGCGGCGATGCCACCCAGTTTGCGGCGCTGTGGTCCAGCGTGGAAGCCGGTACGGGTGCGCTTTCGCTGGCCAATTCCGGCGCGGAGAAGTTCAACGATGTACTGGGCCAGATGGAGAACAGCAGCGGTGCGACCGAGACGGCCTACACCACGATGACCGACACGATGGCCCACCGGATGGAGAGCCTGAAAACCAACGCTGCCAACCTGGGCATTGCGCTGTTTGATTCGGTCAGCGGCAAGCTGGGCGCAGCTGTGAGCCTGGCCAGCGGCTACCTGCAGACCCTTACGGATGGCTTTACCAGCGGCGGCTTTGCCGGTCTGGCCGAGGGGCTGGGCAGCATTTTCACCGACCTGACCACCAACGTAGGGCCGCAGCTGCTGCAAAGCGGCATCGACCTGATGACCCAGCTGGGGCAAGGAATGGTTACGGGCATCCCCAACCTGCTGGCACAGGCGCTGCCCATTGCAGCCGACCTGGCCAGCGGGCTGCGCGCCAATGCGGGGCAGCTGGTAGACACCGGCATCCAGTTCATTTTTAACATGGCGCAGGGGCTGATCAACGGCCTGCCGACGATGATCACCTATATCCCGGGCATTGTGACCGATATTGCAGGCATCGTCAACGACAATGCGCCCAAGCTGCTGGAAGCAGGAGTTAAGCTGATCGGTATGCTGGGCATGGGACTGATCCAAGCCGTGCCTGCACTGCTGGCGAATCTGCCGCAGATCATTCAGGCTATTGTAGACGTGTGGAACGCCTTTAACTGGATCGATTTGGGCCGCAACATTATGGGCTTCTTAAGAGATGGCATTGCCGGAATGGCGGGTGCCATCAAAGAGAGCGTCCAGAATATTTTTAACGCTATACGTGATAAAATTGCAGAGCTGCCCTCTGCCTTGCTGGAACTTGGCAGCAATGCAATTTCAAGTCTGGCGTCCGGCATTCAAATGATGGCATACGATGCCGCATCGGCAGGCGTAAGCATTTTCACCGTGATTCGCGCTGCCATTGCGCAGCTGCCTGGCGCACTATTGAGCCTTGCATCCAGCGCAATGAGCGGTTTTCTTGGGGCAATCCGCGGTGCAATCGGGGGTATCGGCTCAGCCGCTTCCTCGATTCCGTCCGCCATTGTAACTGCTTTGACCGGTTTGCCGTCCAAACTGCTGTCTTTGGCAACAAAGGCATGCACAAGCTTTAAAAACGCATTTATGCAGGTGAAATGGTCAAGCCTCGGCGGAAACATCATTAAAGGCATTATCTCCGGCATTACCTCTGCTGTCAGCGGTTTGGCCGAAGCTGCGGTCAATGCAGCCAAAACAGCCTTTAACGCAGCAAAGGGTGCGTTGGACATTCACTCTCCGTCCCGTCTGTTCCGGGATGAAATCGGCAAAATGATTCCCGCCGGTATGGCGCTGGGCATCACCTCCAACCTCTGGCAGGTGCAGGATGCTGTAGATCAGCTGGCTGGTGTTACGGCGGACCCCATGCAGGTGGCTGTGGCCAGTACGCTGCGCAGCAGCCGCCAGGCCAGCATGGCCGGCGGGGCACTGGCTGGCGGGGCACTGGCTGGCGGCGGGGTGGCGTTTTACCAGACCAATACCTTTAATACCCATGATAGCCTGTCGGAATACGAACTGTGCCGCCAGGCAGAAGATATGGCCCAGCGCATGAAGTGGGGCCTGTACTAAGGAGGTGCGCATGGCAAGGACCGTGCCTGTATATGCTTTTCAGGCGGCGGACGGCAGCACCATCCGCTTTGCCGTGAACAGTGATTTCTGGATCACGAATCTGACCGGCGATGACGGCCTGGACGTGGAAATGACCGAGCAGCAATCCACCGGGCAGACCGGCAAGACTATCACGGGGCAATCGGTTGGCAGCCGTGCCATAACCGTGACCGGCAGCATCCTGCGGGACCTGGATGCCAACGAAGCGCTGCTGAAGCGGCTGATCCGCCCCGAAAGTGCCGCCCGCTGGCTGAAAACCGTGGGCCGCACCACCTGGTACCTGGACGTGCTGCCCAGCCATACCCCCGATGTAAGCGGCGGGGCGCACCTTTTGAACTTCCAGTTTAAACTGAAAGCCGCGTACCCTTACTGGCGCACCGTGGAGACGGCCGCCACGATGCTGGGCGGTCTGGAATCTGCCTGGTTCCCGACGCCGGTATCGACAGCAGGGACCTGGTACATCAGCCGTTACAAGCGCGACCTGTACACGCCGGTCATCAACAGCGGCAGCACCGAGACCGGCTTTACCCTGCGCCTGACCGCCACAGCCCGCGTGAAGAACCCGATGCTGTGGCACAACGGCCAGCGCAGTTTTATCCGGCTGAACAAGGAAATGCTGCCGGGCGAGGCAGCCGTCATCTCCACACTGGAGGGCGAACGCGGCTGCACCTACCGCCAGAGCGACGGTACCGAGGTAAACGGCTTTCGCTGGCTGGACTATGACAGCGACCTGTGGATGACACTGGCCCCCGGGGCCAACGTGCTGCGGCTGACCGCCGACGAGGGCCGCGAAAACCTGACCGTGACCATCCATGCGCCGAAGGGGGTGGCCGCCGGTGTCTGACATTTTGCATTTGTATGTATACCGCGATGGGGTGCGCGTGGGCGCAGTAGACAGCGCCAACAGCCTGCAATGGGCCCCGGCCTTTGCCGATGTGGGTGAGTGTAAGCTGGTGTGCGGTGCCACCGCTGCCAACCGCGCCCTGTTGGCGCAGGGGGCTGTGCTGTACAACCCCGACACCCCGGGCCGCGCCGCTGTGGTGCTGGCCACTGAACTGGACAGCGCTGCCCGCAAGCTGACTGTGCGGGGCAAGTTTACCTTGCAGCGGTTCGCCCAGCGGGTAGCCAAGGGCAAGACCACCGTGACCGATGCCGCTGCGGGGCTGCTGGATGTATGCCGTGCCAACCTGCGCGGGCTGGAAGTGACCGTGCCGGATGCGGCTGGCTTTGCCGCCCCCTGTGAGACGGTAGACCTGGAATGGGTGACTTGCCTGGACGCCATGACCCAGCTGGCCAAAACCGGAGGGTTTGGCATGCGCTGCGCCTTTGACCCTGCTACCGGCAGTGAAACGCTGGAGCTTTTGCAGGGCAAGGACCGCAGTGTACCGGGCAGTGATTTATATATGGGTTATTTTTCGACCCGGATGCAGAACCTTTCGAGCCCGGTGTATACCGAGGATGCCAGCAACTACGCCAATGTGGTGCTGTGCGGCGGCGAGGAGCCTGGCGAGAACGACAGCTTTACCCGGTATTTTTGCGAGATTGGGGACACCGCTGTCACCGGCAATGCCCGGCACGAGCTGTGGGTGGACGGCAGCAGCGTAAAGCACAAATACACCGACAGCGCCGGGAACGAGCAGACCTACACCGAGGCCGAGTACCAGACCGCTGTGCAGAACTATGCCCGCGCCGCGCTGGCTGACCACCTGGGTACCCGGCAGCTGAAATGCAGCGCCGCTGACAGCCAGATGATCTACGGCCAGGACTACGACCTTGGTGACCTTGTGCCGGTGCGGGTGGAAGAGATCGGGCTGGAAGCCACCGCCCGGGTGGCCAGCATCAAGATCATCTACGAAAGCACCGGGCGCAGCCTGTGCCCGGTGTTTGATAACTTTACCTTTAAAAAGGAGTGATGCACTTTGACCGAACTGACCTGCTGGCCGCTGGACAATAAGCCCTATACCAGCGTGGCGCTGGGCGCGGCCTATGCCGCCCGCAGCCGCGGCGTGCTGAATGCAGACAGCTTTACTGCCACGACCAACGGCGATAATACCATCACGGTAGGCAAGGGCGTGGGCTGCATCCACGTAACTGAGCAGTGGGCGGCGTTCCCGCTGAACGAGGGCGACGTGCTGCTGACCTTTGCCGACGCCGACGGCGTGTATCCGCGTTGGGATGTGATCGCGTTGGTGTATGACAAAAACGCCAACACGGCGGGGCTGGAAGTACGCACCGGCCTTGCCGCCGAGACCCCGGCCCTGCCCGCGCTGCGCCGCAATGACGACTACGATGAGATCTTTCTGTACCGGGTGACGCGGCCCGTCGGCGCGACGAAGATCACCGCCGACAATGTGGTCGACCTGCGGCTGGACGGCGCCGTCTGCGGCCTGATGCGCGATACGATCGACGCCATTGATACCAAGGTGATGCAAGAGCAATTCGCCGCTTTTCTGACCCAAATCGAAACCGAGCTGAAGCAGCTGCATGCGGGAACGGCTACGATGCTGCGCACCGTGTACGACCCGCAGGGGAAAAATACTGATATTTTTGCATATACTGACGGAAAGTCTGCGGCTATCCTAAAAAAAGTGGAGCCGCTTACAAGCGCAAATGCCGGGGCTCACAACGCGGTCTACCGGGGCAAGTATCTGGGCGAGAGCGCTACGGAAGCCCAGTATGCAGCTATTTCGGCGGGCACATTCGATGATTTATACATCGGTGACTACTGGACTATCGGCGGTGTCAACTACCGTATTGCGGCGTTCGATTACTACATTAACAGTGGTGACACGGCTTGTACTGCCCACCATGTCGTTCTCGTGCCGGACACTTGCCTGTACAATGCGGCTATGAACAACACCACCACGACCAATGGCGGCTATGTTGGTTCTGCAATGTACAAGATCCGTCTCAAACAGGCTAAGACTACAATCAAGAATGCGTTCAGCGGTCATGTTCTGAAACACAGAATTTTTCTGACGAACGCTGTTGCAAACGGTCGCGCTTCCGCCGGTGCATGGTGCGATTCCGAAGTTGACCTTATGTGCGAGCAGATGGTCTACGGCAGTGGTATTTTATCCCCTGTTTCTGACGGTAGCGATATCCCGTTTAACTACCGTGTCGAGAAATCCCAGTTGCCGCTGTTCCAGCACGAGCCGAGCCGTATTTGCAACATAAATGACTGGTGGTTGAGGGACGTTATTACCGCTTCCCGTTTTGCCGGTGTCAACAGCTACGGTACTGCGGACGAAAGCGACGCTTTCAATTATCGTGGCGTTCGCCCGGCTTTCTGTATATCTTAAAGGAGGTAACGAAATGTACACAATCACACTTTCCGATGGCAAAAAGTTAACCGGGCTGGATATGAACGGCACGAACTATGTCAGCAAAGAAAAGGTGGACGAGACTATTTTCAAGGATAATCTCTCTACTATGAAGGTCTCTGATGGAGAGACCGAGACTACCTACACCGATATGGTTTTCATTCAGCAGATGGAATGGCCTGACGGCACTTTTTACCTTGCGTTCCGTGAGAAAACCAAGGAGGAGAAGCTGGCAGCTGCTATCGCTGCCAATGCTAATAGTGTGACCGATGTGCAGGTCGCGCTTGCGGAAGTCTACGAAATGATTTTGGGAGGTAACTAAACATGGCTAAGATTTACGTTGCACTGATTCGAAAGGGTCTCAAGACCATTGATGATGTACCAGAACGGTTGCGTGAGGAAGTTGAAAAGCTGTTGGAGAGATAATCTCTCCCGGCTTTGCCATTTTGCGCGCTGGCTATCTCTACACCAGCTGGACATATTAATGAAGCTTTAGCTGACTATCAAACAGAAAGGACAACAAATCATGAGACTTTCAAACGGTGAAGTCCTGCTGCGCTGGCCGCTGGATCAGCACATCTTGACGCAGGGATGGAAATATAACAACGGCAACAAGCACAACGGCGTTGACCTGCGCACCCAGATCGGCAACACCGCCGTGCGCCCGGCCTACGCGGCAGAGGACGGCACGGTGTCGGCCACCCAGTTGTGGGATGGCCACACTACCGATGAGCGCAGCATGCAGAGCTATGGAAACATGGTGGATATTCGCCACGCCGATTACAAAAAACAGAGCCTCGTAACCCGGTACGCCCACCTGTTCAAGTTCATCGTCTGCAAGGGCGAGAAGGTCAAAGAGGGCCAGCTGATCGGCTACAGCGGCGCTACCGGCAACGTCTACGGCGCGCACCTGCACTTCGAGGTCATTCTGGGTGGGCGCCGCACCAACCCGCTGACCTGGCTGGATGATGACTTCACCACCGCCAGCAGCAGCGTCTACACCTACGGTCCCGGTGAGCATGCGGTCGAGCGCCCGGCCGAGGACAAGCCTGCCGCCTCCACGCTGCAGACCATCTGTGCCAGCAATTTGACCAACGCACAGGCCATGGCGGTGTTCAGCCTTGCGATCCAGCTGCAGCTGGTGGCCATGCGGCTGTACTGGGCAGAATTCAGCGATGCCGAGATGTCGCACCAGAACATCGAAGTCGGCCCCATCACCCAGGGCGATGCCAAGGCCGTGTTGGACAAGCTGTCCGCCGTAGGTGCCAAGGGCACCGCGCAGGCAGCGTGAACGAAAGGAGTAAACCATGAAAGACGACAACATTTTCCTGTGGGTCAAGGCGGTAATCGCTGCCGCCTGCGGTGCCTTTACCGCGGCATTCGGCTGGCTGGGCTGGCTGGTGGTGGCCTGGGCTGCCTGCATGGTGCTGGATTGGCTCTCCGGCAGCGCGGCGGCCGCCAGCAGGGGAGAGTGGTCCAGCGCCGTGGCACGGTCTGGCATCTGGCACAAGGCTGGCATGCTGGTCGTGGTCATTGTGGCCGCGCTGACCGATGCTGTGCTCAGCATCGCGGTCGCCAACCTGCCCGGCCTGGGCATTACTTACCAAAGCCTGATTTTGCCCGTGGTGCTGGTGTGGTACATTTTTACCGAGCTCGGCTCCATCGCCGAGAACGCCGCCCACATGGGTGCCGATGTCCCTGATGGCCTGCTAAAGCTGCTGGCCGCGGGAAAGAAGGCAGCTGAACGGCAGACTAAGGACGACGAGGAATAAGAGAAGCGGCGGGCTACCTGATGGTTGCCCGCCGCTTTATTTTTTTATGGAAATTATTCTCTGACCCAAAAGTCCCATTTCCCGGGATAGTTCATACAGGTTTACGTACAGGTTTACGAGTGCTTATGAGTGCTTATAGGTGGCGAACGTGTCAAAATTTGCGCGAAAGCAAAAGCGCATATTCAACGTTTTACCGTTAAATATGCGCTTAATTTGGAGCGGGATACGAGTCTCGAACTCGCCACCTACTGCTTGGGAAGCAGTCACTCTACCGGATGAGCTAATCCCGCATCAGTGACTGTTATTATACCAAATTTGGGCGGTGTTGTCAATCCTGCTTTTTTAGGTTACAGCGTCAGCTGTTCGGCGCTGTCGTCAGCACGCAGGATGGCACCGGCGGCGGGCAGGGTGCGCACGCGGTAGCGATGGGCCTCGCCCAGTTCCAGGGTCCCAGCTAGGGTGACGCGGGCAATTTTGGCGTTCTTTTTCAACGTTACAACGTTCACACCGGCGCTGTCGCGGGTAGCCTTCTCGGGGATGAGGGCGCTGCCCGCCAGCAGCAGACGGCCGTTGGTGGTGAAAATCGCCAGCTCGGTCTCGGCGGGCAGGTAGCGCATGCAGGCCAGCTCTTCCTTATCGCTGTAGGCCTTCAGCAGCTTGCGGCGGTTCTGCTTGGTCTCGTAGCTGGACAGCGGCACCTTGGCGCACTTGCCGTTCTGGAAGAAGAAGAGCATCCAGCCCTTGTAGTCGGGCGTGACAACCATGTAGAGGGGCACCTCGCCCTCCTCCATGCCCAGGGACGACGCGACATAATCACCCAGCACGCTGGCCTTGCTGTCAGCAAAGTCGTAGGCGTGGGATTTGTACACCTGGTGGTGATTTGTAAAGAAAAGCAGCTCCACACTGTTGGTGCTTTCGCAGGTGAAAAGCACCTCGTCGCCGTCTTTGAGCTTTTGCTCGCCGCTCATGCGCAGGCTTTGCGGGGTGATTTTTTTGAAGTAGCCATCCCGCGTGAAGAAGAGGTGCACGGGGTAGTCAGGCACCTGCTCGTCAGGCTCGGCGGGCTCGGCGGCGGGGATCTCGTAGAGAATCTCGCAGCGGCGGGGCTTGCCGTATTTCTTCGCTACATCGCCTAATTCCTGCATGATGATGCGGTTGATGCGCGCGGGACGCTTGAGGATATCCTGCAAGTCGGCGATGGCGTCCTCGAGTTCCTCGATCTCCTCGGTGCGCTTGAGGATATACTCGCGGTTGAGGTGGCGCAGCTTGATCTCGGCCACGTACTCAGCCTGGACCTCGTCGATGCCGAAGCCGATCATCAGGTTGGGGATGACCTCGGATTCTTCGGCGGTGTTACGCACAATTTCGATGGCCTTGTCGATGTCGAGCAAAATCGCCTTCAGGCCTTCGAGCAGGTGCAGGCGCTTTTCCTTGCCCTTCAGATCGTAGTAGGTGCGGCGGCGCACGCACTCGGCGCGGAACGCGATCCACTCCAGCAGAATGTCGCGCACGCCCAGCACCTTGGGCTGGCCGCCGATCAGCACGTTGAAGTTGCAGGCAAAGCTGTCCTCCAGCGGCGTGGCTTTGAACAGGCGCGCCATGAGCTTGTCGGGGTCCTGGCCGCGCTTGAGGTCGATGGTCAATTTCAGGCCGTTGAGGTCGGTCTCGTCGCGCATGTCACTGATCTCACGAATCTTGCCCAGCTTGACCAGCTCGGTGATCTTATCCATGATCGCTTCGACGGTCGTTGTGGGTGGAATACGCGTTACATCAATACAATTGTTAGCCTTATCATAACTCCACTGAGCGCGGACGCGGACGCTGCCGCGGCCTTTTTCGAGCACGTTGTCCATCTCGGCCGCATCGTACAGGATGGTGCCGCCGCCGACAAAATCGGGCGCAGGGATGATCTCGCGCAGGTCGGCCTGGGGGTCTTTCATCAGCGCGACGGTGGCGTTGCAGAGCTCCTCCAGGTTGAACGAGCAGATGTTGGACGCCATGCCGACTGCGATGCCCAGCGTATTGTTGGCCAAAATTGTGGGAAAGGTGACGGGCAGCAGGGTCGGTTCTGTCGTTGTACCGTCATAGTTTGGCACAAAGTCAACGGTGTCCTTGTCGATATCGCGGAACAGCTCGTCGCAGACGGGCTCGAGCTTGGCCTCGGTATAACGGGCGGCGGCGTAGGCCATATCGCGGCTGTACGCCTTGCCGAAGTTACCCTTGGAGTCGACGAACGGCACGAGCAGACTTTCGTTGGAGCGGCCCATGCGGACCATCGTGTCATAGATGGCTGCGTCGCCGTGGGGGTTCAGGTGCATGGTGCTGCCCACGATGTTGGCGCTTTTGGTGCGGTTGCCCTTGAGCAGACCCATGCCGTACATGGTGTACAGCAGCTTGCGGTGCGCCGGTTTGAAGCCGTCGATCTCCGGCAGGGCGCGGGAGACGATGACGCTCATGGCGTAGGGCATATAGTTGGTTTCCAGCGTATCGGTGATGGGGGATTCCAGCACCTCGCCCGCCGAGAGGATCTCGACGTTATCGCCCAGCTGCGGTCGGGCGGCAATGATTTTCTTTTCTTTTCGTTTTGGCATGGTTGTTGTCCCTTGGTTATGGGTTGAAAAGTTTTATATGGGCGGCTCGACGGCCCCGCAGGGCGGAGCACCCGCCTGACGCGGAAAAATCAGCTGACATCAAGGTCATCCAAATACTCCGCGCCATG
Source organism: Subdoligranulum variabile (assembly GCA_004554775.1). Classification (GTDB taxonomy): domain Bacteria; phylum Bacillota; class Clostridia; order Oscillospirales; family Ruminococcaceae; genus Gemmiger; species Gemmiger variabilis_B. Next base: position 16,284 of record SFKI01000008.1, on the reverse strand, counting down.
CTCGGCGATGTGGTCCTTGCGGCCCTGCAGGTTGTCGCCAAGCAACAAGTCAAAAACCTCGGCGGTGCGCTCGGCATCGGTGGGCAGAACTTTGATCAAGCGCCGGCTTTCGGGGCTCATCGTGGTCAGCCACATCATTTCGGGGTCGTTCTCGCCCAATCCTTTCGATCGCTGGATCGTGTATTTTTCGCCATCAATGCGGCGCAGGATGTCGGTTTTTTCGGGCTCGGTGTAGGCAAAGTAGGTCTTGTTTTTCGTGTTGATCTCGTACAGCGGCGACTCGGCAATGTAGACGTATCCCTTGTTGATCAGCGTCGGAGTCAGGCGGTAGAGCATCGTCAGCACCAGCGTGCGGATCTGGTAGCCGTCGACATCGGCATCGGTGCAGATGACCACCTTGTTGAACCGCAGATTGTCCAGATTGAAGCTGGCCAGATCCTTGTTGTGGCTGCCGCCCAGCTCGACGCCGCAGCCCATCACGCGGATAAGGTCGGTGATGATTTCCGACTTGAAAATGCGGGCGTAGTCGGCTTTCAGGCAGTTCAGGATCTTGCCGCGGATGGGCATGATGGCCTGGAACTCCGAGTCGCGGCTCTGCTTGACAGCGCCCATAGCGGAATCGCCCTCGACGATGTACAGCTCACGGCGGGTGGGGTCTTTGGTGCGGCAGTCGACGAATTTTTGCACGCGGTTGGCAAGATCCATCTGCTGGGTCATTGTCTTTTTGATTGTGATACGTGCTTTTTCAGCGTGCTCGCGGCTCTGCTTATTGATCAGCACCTGCTTGCAGGCCTTTTCGGCCTCGTCGGGGTGCTCGATGAAGTAGACCTCGATCTGGTGCTTTAAAAATTCAGTCATAGCCTGGGCCACAAACTTGTTGGTGATGGCTTTTTTCGTCTGGTTTTCGTAGCTTGTGCGGGTCGAGAAGCTCGACGAAACCAGCACCAGGCAATCCTGCACATCGGCAAAAGTAATCGCACTTTCGTTCTTTTTGTACAGGCCCTTGGCTTTCAGCCAGGCATTGATCTGGCTGACGAACGCCAGGCGCACGGCGCGGTCGGGGCTGCCGCCATGCTCCAGCCAGCTGGAGTTGTGGTAGTATTCCAGCGCCTGCACGGTGTTGGAAAACGCAAACGCGACGTTCATTTTGACCTGGTAGTCGGGCTGGTCGGCGCGGTCGCGGCCGGTGGCCGAGCCGGAGCAGAAGTGCACCGGGGTCAGGCCCTTGTCGCCGACAAGCTCATTGGCGTAGTCGGTGATGCCGTGCTCGTAGAGGTACTCGTACTTCTCGGTGTCTGTGCCGGATCTATCCTCAAAAACCAGCGTGACACCGTCGTTTACAACAGCCTGGCGGCGCAGCATGTCCTTGAAGCTGTCGGCGGGCACGGCAATATCGGTGAACACCTCGGTGTCGGGCTTCCAGCGGATGACCGAGCCGGTGCGCTTGCCCTTGAATGGCTCTTTTTGCAGGCCTCCGACGTTTTCGCCCTTTTTGAAGTCGAGGTGGTAGTGGAAGCCGTCGCGGTAGATGTCGGCGGTCATCCACTCGCTGGCGTACTGGGTGGCGCACAGGCCCAGACCGTTCAGGCCCAGGCTGAAGTCGTAGTTGCCGCTGCCTTCGGCGTATTTGCCGCCGGCGTACAGCTCGCAGAACACGAGGTCCCAGTTCCAGCGATCCTCGGCCTTGTTGTAGTCCACCGGGATGCCGCGGCCGAAGTCCTCAACCTCGACGACGTGGTCAGGGTAGAGGGTGACGTTGATGCGGTTGCCGTGGCCGTCACGGGCTTCGTCGATAGAGTTGGAGATGATTTCAAAGATGGAATGCGCGCAGCCTTCCACGCCGTCCGAGCCAAAGATAACGGCCGGGCGCTTACGCACACGGTCCGCGCCTTTCAGCTGGCGGATGCTGTCGTTGCCGTATTCCTGTTGTTTTTTAGCCATGCGGCGGTTCCCCCCGGATAATTTTGCTGGATTTGGACATATATTTTTATTAAACCATAAATGGGGGTTGCTTGTCAAATTGGCTTGCGGCGCTCCACTCGGGTTAGCGCCATTCTTCCATTAGTTTGTTCCTTTTGGAATCCCAAAAGGAAGGTCTCCCGGAAGAAGCCCACTAAAAATAAGCGCGCCGCCGCAAGGTAGCGGCAAGCGGAAGCACCCCCTTACTCACAATTGCACTCACACTTCTCCACCCGATTGCGGTCGCCGAGCACCGCAGTCCAATACTCCTCACCCTGGTACTTGAACGTCACCCAGTCATAGCCGTTGTATTTGGCGGTGGTCTGGCCGGTCACGCAGTAGCTGCCAAGCGGCAGATACCCCACCACGTCATTGAGATTGGCGGTGTAAAAATACTCGCAGCGGGCGTTGAAAACCACCAGCTTATACCCGTCCACTTTTTGCACCGATGGGCCGTCTGCCCCGTAGTTGTTGTAACCTCCGGCCTGGATCTCTGGCAAAAAATCCTTGTAGCTTCGATTTAAATCGCACGCGCCGCTGATGCCGCTGATCGTGCCGCTGCCGCTGTACTGCCACATTGTGTACGCGCCGTTATAGCCCAAGGACGCGCGGTAATCGGCCACCCAAAGCGGGTAATCGACCAGCGCGCCCGCGTTCAGGTAGCTGTTGATATAGTTTGTGTAGCTGTACCATCCCGCATACCATTTGCGCTGGTACAAAATATCCATCGCGTACCGCACAAGGCTGGTCAGCTCGGCACGGCCCAGGCTGGTAAGGCTTGCGTCCTCAACGTCCACGAACACCGGGTACTCGAGTTTGATGCCTTCCATCACATTTAAAAAGGTCGTCAGTTCGCTGGCAACGGCGGCGCGGGTGCGGGCGTAGGTATAGTAGTACGCGCCCACGCGCAGCCCGGCACTGTGCGCGCCGGTGACGTTTTGCAAAAAGTACGGGTCTACGTACAATCCACTGCTGTTGCTGGACCCCACCCGCACGATGGCAAACTGCTTGCCTGCGGCGGCCACCTGGCTCCAGTTGACGCTGCCCTGGTAGCGGGACACGTCGATGCCGTTTTGAAAAAGTGCCATAAAAAATCCCCCTTTGCAGCATAGTATGCAAAAGGGGCGGGCGCATGTTCAGCTGGGTGTTTGTAAAACAGTTTTTCGAGAAATGATACGGCAACTGCCTGTCAGGATTGGTTACGAGTACCCGGCTAGGCCGAGGAAGCATCAAGTCCCATGTCCGCACCGTCAAGGTGTTGGCAGGGGGCTTTTTGCATATCAAGGATAGAGTGGTTTCAGGCACATCAATCCGAATGTTAAGGTATAACTTTCAGTTTGTCGCACTTGTTCCTAGCAGGGTTTGGGGCAGGCACACCCCAACAAGAGGCCGTCCCAAAGGGACAGGAAATTTTCAAAAATTGAAAATTTGTGGCCCCGGGACGATTCTTGCTCTTACAAACAACAGAAAACCCAGAACTGTATAGCTGATTCAGCCAACAGTTCTGGGTTTCCTATTATCTGGTCAAAATACTGTTTTATGGAGCCTTTGCCCTCAGCGGGGGGCGGTTTTGGTGGTTGGGTGGTATTTATGTCGGTTCGTAGGGGGGGGCTTGCCCCCTCCGGGCAATTGGGTGGTTACACAAGGTTGTACGGGCGGATATAGAATCCGCCCCTACGCCAACAAAAAATATTTGGCCCCGGAGGGGTCAAACTGTCGGGCAGCGGAAAAGCGTTAAGAAAAATGCAGCACTCCTGCATTTTTTAGCTTTCCCGTCGAACGACCACCCCTTTGGGGTTCCCAGGGGGCGAGCCCCCTAGGCCGGGGATTGCGCGTAGCGCACGAGCGGGCCCGCTTTGCGGGATGGCGGCGCTCGTTGTGCGCCGCCAAGCGGCTGCCTCGGAACAGCGGGACTTTTTTCGCTTCCTTTTTTGGTCACAAAAAAGGAAGGTTTCCCGGGAGAAGCCCATTAAAAAAGGCTATGCCGCAAGGTAGGCAGGGCCGCCAGGCCAGCAATCAAATAACCAGCCCGCCGTTCACTCCAATTACCTGCCCGGTGATATACCCTGCGTTTTCATCACATAAAAACACGATGCTGCGTGCAATATCATCAACCGTGCCAAGCCGCTCGACCGGCGTTTCCTCCGCTAACGCAGCGCGGTCCTCATCGGTGAAGCTCGCCATCATGTCGGTGTCGATGACGCCGGGTGCAACAATATTCACGGTCACACCGCTCGGGCCTTCCTCTTTGGCAAGGGCACGGCCCAAGCCGATCAGCCCCGCTTTGGCCGCGCTGTAGGCAACCTCGCAACTGCCGCCGGTCTGGCCCCACATGCTGCTGATGAGCACGATCCGTCCATATTTCTGCCGGATCATGCCGGGCAGCACGGCGCGGCATGCGTAAAACGCACCGTCCAGGTCCACCGCCATCATGCGGCGCCAGTCGTCGTCTGTGGTGTCGGTAAACAGCTTTTGCTGCGCAATGCCTGCGTTGCAGACAAGCACCTGCAAGCTGCCCAAAGCGGCTTCGGCCCGGGCCACGGCGGCGCGCACCTGGGCCGGGTCACCCGCGTCGGCGCAAAGGGGCAAAAATGTTCCGGCAGGGGAGAAGGTGCGCGCCTGGGCGGCTACGTTCTCGGCGGCTTCGGGGTGGGCGTGGTAGGTGAACGCCACGTTGTAGCCTGCACGGGCCAGCGCCAACACCGCCGCCGCGCCAATGCCCCGGCTGCCGCCGGTCAAAAATACGTTACGCTTCATTTTTTCTTCCTCTTTTCGCGCAGCATCGCAAAGAAATCCTGCAAAAGTGCCTGGGCTTCGTCTTCCAGCAGGCCAGATTCGATCACAGGGTGGTGGTTGAACGGCAGGGCAAACAGGTCGGTCAGGCTGCCGCAGCAGCCCGCTTTGGGGTCGCGCGCGCCGTACACCACCCGTTTCAGGCGGCTGTTGATGATCGCCCCGCTGCACATCGGGCAGGGTTCCAGCGTCACGAACAGCTCGCACTGCCACAGCCGCCAGCCGCCCAGCGCCTTGCACGCCGCGTCGATGGCCATAAGCTCGGCGTGGTAGGTGGCGTTTTTGCCGCTCTCGCGCAAATTGTGCGCCCGGGCAATGATTTCGCCATCCTTGGCCACCACGGCCCCCACGGGCACTTCGCCCAGGACGGCGGCTTCGCGGGCTTCGTCGAGCGCGGCGCGCATCAGTTCTTCGTCGGTCATAGGCACCTCACACAAAAATCGTGTAGCAGACAAGGAACACTACCGCCAGGTCGTAGACGGGGCTGGAGAAGATCTCGGTCACGTCGACGCCGGGGCGCAGACCCGCCGCAAAGCGGAACCCCTGCCGCCGCGCATGCCAGATGAGCCACGCGCCGAACACCGGAAAAAAGAACAAAACAAACAGCTCAACGCCAAAAGATACGGCCTGCGGCGCGTAAAAACGCAGGTACAAATTCAAAAATGCCAGCGTGTTGTTGCAAAAATGCAGCAGCATCCCGGGCAAAATGCTGCCCGAGCGCTCGGCCAGCCAGCCCAGGAACACGCCGCAGGCAAAGGCGGTCAGCCCCTGGGCAAGATCGAGATGCAGCAGTCCGAACAGCAGTGCCGGGCCGAAGATGGCCGCCGCGCTGCCGCTGGGGCGCATCAGGCCTTGCAGTGCACCACGGAAAAGCAGTTCTTCCACCACGGCGGGCACGGCGCAGAGCGCCAGAAACTGCACGAACAGCTCCGCGCCGCCGCTGGGCAGCAGGGTAGCGGCGTCCTCGACCCCGGCCAGCCGCACCAGCAGCCCGCCGCACAAGTTGGCCGTGCTGGCCACACCCAGAAACACCGGCAGGCAGAACGCGGGGCTCCACGGGGCGGGCAGGGTAATGCGCAGGTCGTCGGCTTGCAGCCGGGTGGAGCGCAGCAACCACACAAGCGGCACGGCGATGGCTCCCACCGCGATGACGATTTGAAGCAGCCCCAGCCCGACCCCGCTTACACCGACGGGTTTCGCCAGGCTGGCCCCGGGGTGAACGAGGCCGACCAGCGCGCTGATGCCTGCGTACAGCAGGCTGCGGGCCAGTAAATAGATCATTGCCGCAATGGCGCACCACCCGGCCGCCCCACGGACACCTCTTGTTTTTGACATTTTGGACCTCTTTTACAATAGGTAGGGAATTGCGTTTAGCGGCCCTGCCGCAAGGTAGGCAGGGCCGCCGAGCGGCAACTACCTATTTAATATCATACACTCTCCACCCCAAAAAGGCAATAAAAAAGGCCCTGCCGGTGTGCGGACGGCAAGGCTAAGGAGGGAGAGGAGTCTTGTACAGCCCGCAATGTGCGTTACGGGCATTGACTTTCTGACAATATAATAGTACAGTATAAACGTGAAGTAAAGCTTAACTTTTTCATACGTAAAGTGAAATTTATTCATGTAAGAAAGAGGTTCCGCCATGACCCTGACAGACTGCCAAATTTTCATCACCGTGTCCCAACTGGGCACCTTTGCCGCCGCGGCCGAGCAGATGCACCTGACGCCCTCGGCCATCAGCCACGCAGTCTCCGGCATGGAGTCGGAGTGCGGATTTCCGCTGTTCACCCGTACCAAAAGCGGCGTCACGATGACCGCCGCCGCCGAAAGCCTGCTGCCGTCCATCCGGCAGATGCTCAACAGCAGCGAGCTGCTCAGCCAGTCCATCGCGCAGGTCAACGGCATGCACAAGGGCGTGCTGCGGCTGGGGGTGTTCAACTCAGCCTGCGTGACCTGGGTGCCGCAACTGGTGCCGCCGTTCCAAAAGCGTTTCCCGGGCATCGACGTACAGCTGTACCAGGGCTCGTACGCCGACATCGCGGGCTGGCTCAAGGGCGGGTCGGTAGAGCTGGGGTTCCTCTCCAATTCCAGCGCGCGCGACCTGGATTTTGAACCGCTCTACGATGATCCGCTGGTCTGCATCGCCCCCGCCGACTACCAGCCCCGCCGCCCCGGCTGCGTGCGGGCCGAGGAATTGCAGGGCCGCGCGTTCGTCAGCCAGCAGTCCGACGTTGACGCCGACATCCAGAGCTATTTTAAAAAGAACGACCTGCATGTCAACAGCCGCTGCTACATCGTCGACGACCAGAGCATGATTGCCATGGTGTCCTGCGGGCAGGGGCTGGCCATCATGCCGGAGCTGATGTTCAAGCGCGGCACCGACCACAGCGGCTGCCAGGTGCTGCGGTTAGAGCCCGCCGCCAAGCGCAGCATCGGCCTGGCGTGCCTTTCCCGCGGCAGTTTGTCGCCCGCAGCGCGGCAGTTTGTTGCCTGCGCGCGGGAGTATGCGGAGACGGTGAAATAATTTTTTTGTTGGACGGCTGCCGCTTGCCGCCACTTTGCGGCGGTGGGAAGAATCACGCTTCCGTCACCGGCCACCTCGCGGCCGGCTCCTCGAATCAACGTCATCCTGCCGCTAGTTGTTCCTTTTGGAAGCACAAAAGGAACCGAAAAGGGTTCCGCTACTTCCGATAGCGCGGGAGGCCCGGCTTAAGGGAAACGGCTCGCGCGTTGCGCGAGCGGCGCTCCGCGCAGTTTCCCTTAAGAATCCAAGCGCGGACGGACTGGCCCCTGCCCGGGGCCAACATTCTACAGTGGAATTGTTCACAATTTCTATTTCTTGTTGCAGTTTTTTGGTAGTTCGTAGGGGGCGGCGTTGCGGGGTCGCGCAGCGATCAATGCCCCAGTGGGGCATTGAACCGCACGAGCGGGCCAGCTTTGCTGGCTGGCGGCCATCGTTTTGGCCGCCAAGCGCCGACGCCCCGCAAGGTTGTTGGCCCCTTTATGGTCGGTTCGTAGGGAGGGGTCTTGACCTCTCCCTACGGGATCAATGGGTAAGGGAATGTAGGAGCGAACACTGTTTGCCCGAGGAGTTTTGCGGCAGCGCAGGATTCTTGCGAGCGAGCAATGCTCGCCCCTACAGTTTACATATGGCTTCGGTTCCCCTTGAGGGGAGCCAACCCTCTACCTACTATTTTGGCCCCGGAGGGGTCAAACTGTCGGGTGGCGGAAAAGCGTTAAGAAAAATGCAGCACTCCTGCATTTTTTAGCTTTTCCGTCGAACGACCTCCTCTTTGGGGTTCCCAGAGGCGAGCGCTTGGCGGCGCTCGTTGTGCGCCGCCAAGCGGCTGCCTCGGAACAGCGAGACTTTTTTCGCTTCCTTTTTGGGTCACAAAAAAGGAAGGCCTCCCGGGAGAGCCCTCTAGCCAAAGGCCCTGCCGCAAGGTAGGCAGGGCCGCCAGGCGCAAACCAAGTGCCGGGGGGCTTCCCAAACGCCAAAAAATACTGTATAATAGTATATTACGCAAAAGGATAAGGGGGTTCACGATTATGCCGGGCGATCTGCATACGCATACAACCTACTCGGATGGTTCCACGCCGGTGGCGAAACTGCCATATCTGGCGCGGTGCGCCGGAATGTCGCATCTGGCTATCTCGGATCACGACTCCATCCAAAGCGTGCGCTACGCCTACGCGCATCCCGTGCAGGACGGCGTGCATCTGATCCCCGCCACCGAGCTGACCGCCTACGACTATGAGCGCGCGCACCGCGTACACCTTTTGTGCTACTGGCCCGACGACTGCCCTGCGCTGGAAGATTTCTCCCGCATGATGGCCGAGCGCCGCTGCACCGCCATGCTGCAAAGCAGCCGGGAGCTGGAAGAGATCTGCCCGCAGTATTCCACGCAAGAGGCGCTGGAGCTTGCCAAGGACAGCAGCACTTTGTACAAGGCGCACATCATGCGGGTACTGTGGCAGTACGGCCTGGCCGACGGGCTGTACAACGAGGTTTACCGCTCGCTGTTCGGGCTGCGGCCCGTGCGCGGGCGCATTCTGCACACGCCCCGGTACGAGCCGGTGGACACCGTGCTCGACCTCATCAAAGCGTGCCGCGGCGTGGTGGTGCTGGCGCATCCCAGCGTGTATCACAGCATGGAGCTGGCGCGGGAACTCATCGCGGCCGGGCGGCTGGACGGCGTCGAGATCGACCACCCGCGCAACACGCCCGAGGACAAGGCCGAACTGCTGCGCCTTGCCAAAGAGAACGGGCTGCTCATCACCGGCGGCACCGACTACCACGGCCTGCACACTGTCACCCCGCGCCCCGTCGGCGCATTTTCCACCTGCGACGAGGAGATCGCCCGGCTGAATGACTTGGCTAAGGCGAGAAAGGCAACGTTTAAACGCAACAATTAAAACGAACTATAAAGGAGCAACATCATGGCATACATCTACAAAAACAAGGGCACCTGCTCGGTGCAGACCGAAGTGGAGCTGAACCCGGATCATACCATCAAAAGCGTCAAAGTTCTGGGCGGCTGCGACGGCAACCTGAAAGGCATCGCCAGCCTGCTGCCCGGCATGAAAGCCGAGGACGCCATTGCCCGCATGGAAGGTCTGCGCTGCGGCCGCAAACCCACCAGCTGCCCTGACCAGATCAGCCAGGCATTGAAGGGCGCACTGGCGGAGTTGGGCTGAACCTTTCCAGGTCGTAGTATTCATTTTTAAAGGAGCCACCCATGGATTGTTTCCATTACCCCCTCGATACTGAAACGCTGCTGCGCAAAAAGCGGCGGCTGCGGCGGGAACTGCTGGCCCAGAACCCGCATCCGCTGCACAAAAAAATCGCCATCCTCGGCGGGTCCACCACCAACGAAGTGGCAGATCAGCTGGGGCTGTTTCTGCTGCAATACGGCATCGAGGCCGAGTTCTACCAGAGCGAGTATGCCCAATATTGGCAGGACGCCATGTTCGGCACGCCCGAACTGGATGAATTTCACCCCGATATCATCTACGTCCACACCAACTGGCGCAACCTGACCGCGCTGCCCACCACGGCGGACAGTGAGACCGACATCGACGCGATGCTCGACGATCAGTATGCCCACTTTGAGACGATGTGGCAGGCGCTGGAAGCCAAGTTCGGCTGCCCGGTCATCCAAAACAACTTTGACCGGCCCAACTTCCGCCTGATGGGCAATCGCGATATCTGGGACCCGCACGGCCGCTCCAACTTCATCAGCCGACTCAACCAGAAATTCTACGCCTACGCCGCCGCGCATGAGCACTTTTACATCAACGATATCGACTATCTTTCCGCCGATTACGGCCTGACTGCCTGGGGTGATGCGTTCTTCTGGCACATGTACAAATATGCCATGTGTCTCGACGCGATCCCGTCGCTGGCCGCCAGCGTGGCCGCCATTATCAAGTCATTGTACGGCCGCAACAAAAAGGCGCTCGTGCTTGACCTGGACAATACGCTCTGGGGCGGCATTGTGGGCGACGACGGCGTCGACGGGCTAGCCATCGGCCCCGAGGTTCCCGAGGGCCAGGTCTACGCCGAGTTCCAGAGCTATTGCAAGGCGCTGAAATCCATCGGCGTGATCCTAGCGGTCGACTCCAAGAACGATGAAGCCAACGCGCTGGCGGGGCTGAACCATCCCGACGGCGTGCTGCGGCCCGACGATTTTGTCGCCATCAAGGCCAACTGGGAGCCGAAAGACCGCAACCTGACCGACATCGCCGCCGAGCTGAACCTCGGCGCGGACAGCTTTGTCTTTGCCGACGACAACCCCGCCGAGCGAGCCATCGTGGCGGCACAGGTGCCCGGCGTGGCTGTGCCCGCGCTGGACGGGGCCGAAAACTACATCAAGATGCTGGACCACGGCGGTTATTTTGAGGTCACGGCCCTCTCGAAGGAGGATCTGAAAAAGACCGAGCTTTACCACCAGAACGCCGAGCGCGCCAAGGCGCAGGCGTCGTTCAGCGACTACGGACAGTATCTGGACAGCCTGGAAATGGCGGCCACCGTCAAGGATTTTGAGCCGCTCTACATCCAGCGCATTGCCCAGCTGACCAACAAATCCAACCAGTTCAATCTGACCACCCTGCGTTGCAGCGAGGATGATATCCGTGCCATGGCCGAGAACCCGGCCTGGCTCTGCCGCTGCGGCAAACTGGTGGACAAGTTCGGCGATAACGGCATTGTCACCGTCACGGCGGGCGAGCAGGCAGGGGACACCCTGCACCTGCGCCTGTGGCTGATGAGCTGCCGCGTGCTCAAGCGCGGCATGGAGGACGCCATGATGAACACGATGATTGCCGATGCCGCCGCGCGCGGGGTCAAAACCATCCGCGGGTATTATTACCCCACCGTCAAAAATGCGATGGTGCGTGAGTTTTACGCGAGTTTCGGCTTTGAAAAGGTCGAGGAAGCCGCCGACGGTGCCACCACCTGGCAGTTGGACGTGGCTGCCTACCAACCGAAACACCCTCACATGAAAATTGAGCGATAACACGTTATGAAAGCAACGTTTTTCCGCAAACTTGCGGCGGTGGTGCTGTTTGCCGCGCTGACGCTGGCCGTGCTGGCCGCCGCCAACTTTTTGCTGGTGGACGACGTACACTCCTACTCCCGCGCGATGCTGCAAGAGCTGTACGCCGACGCAGGCAAGGTCGATACGCTGTTTTTGGGGTCGTCGCACTGTTACCGCAGCGTTGACCCCGCGCAGGTGGATGCCGCGCTGGGCACCTACAGCTTCAACGCGGGCTCGTCGCAGCAATTGCCGGACGGCAGCTACTACATGCTGCGCGAAGCTGCGGCCCAAAATACACTGCACACCGTCTATTTAGAGATGTTTTACACCGGGTACAACCAGAGCGCGTCCAAAGATGTGCCGCTGGCCTGCTACCTGCTGACCGACCACATGCGGTGGACTTCGCCCAACCGCTACGCCTATCAGGCCGAGATGGGCGGCCTGGCGGCGTTTGCTGACCTGCTGCTGCCCGCCCGCCACGGCGTAGCCAGCCCCGGTACGCTGCCTGCGCTCTGGCGCGCCAAGCTGACCGACGGCTACGCCCCGGGAAATACCGCCTACCTGACCTACGCCGACGAAGGCGAAAGCTACCGTGGGCGTGGGTTCGTCTACACCAGCGGCACGCCGCAAAACGCATTCCACACACTGCTGGATGTCGACCCCGATGCGCCGCTGTCGGATTTCGGGTGGGAATATCTGCGCAAGACCGTGGATTTTTGCCAGCAGAATGGCATCCGGCTTGTGCTTTTCACTGCGCCGCTGCCCAGCGCGTATTTGTACAACACGGCCAACTATCAAGCGTATGTGGACGCGCTGCGGGATTTTGCGGCGGAAAATAACACGGTATACTGGGATTTTTCGCTGTATAAAGACATCGACACGTTGAATTTGCTGGTCGAGGATTTCTCCGATGCCCACCACCTCAACGGCCAGGGCGCGGGGAAGTTTACCGCCGTTTTATGCGACACGATCGCGCGCGATAGCGCCGGGGAAGATGTGGCAGCGCTGTTTTTTGACAGCGTTGCGGAAAAGCTGGCCTTTGCCCCGGATCAGTCCATTGTGATGGCGCATTTGTGATTTTTATGGGTGGCCCATTGTAAAAGGATGCCCCGCAGGGTGTGGACATCCGCCAAGCAAAAGCACAAAAATCAACCACAAAGGAGGTCCGCAATGCTAACCGTCGGCACCCTCGGTTTTATCGTATTTATCGCAATCTTGTCGGGCCTCTGGCACTTCACGCCGCCATCCCACCGCTGGCAGCTGATGCTCGCGGCCAGCCTTGTGTTTTATCTCTCGCTGGACTGGCAGGGCTGCCTGCTGCTCTGCCTGATGACGCTGCTCGTCTGGCAGGCTGCACTGCGTCTGCGCGCCGGTCCCGGCTGGTTTTACGCTGGCCTGGCGGCGGCTTTGGTCCCGCTGACACTGCTCAAGCTGCGCCCCGCTGCGCTGGCCCTGGGGCTGCGCATCTGGGACGTATCCGTTTTGCAGGTGCTGGGCATGGGGTATTTCAGCTTGCAGCTGGTCAGCTACTTGGTCGACGTCCGCCGCGGCACAGTGGAGCCGGAGCCCCGGTTTGCCCGACTACTGTGCTTTGCGTCGTTTTTCCTCTCGCTCACGCAGGGGCCGTTCAACCGCTACGGCGAGCTGATGCCCCAGCTGGACGCCCCGCAGCCCGCCCAATGGCAGCGCGGCGCACAGCGGTGTTTTTGGGGCTATTTTAAAAAGCTGGCCGTCGCCGACCGCGCCGCGCTGGCCGTGAACGCCGCATTTGCCAACCCCGCAGCCTACGACCGCAGCCAACTGCTGCTTTGCATGGTGCTGTATGCGTTCCAGCTTTACGCCGATTTCTCCGGCTACACCGACATCGTGCTCGGGGCAGGGGAGATGCTCGGCCTGGCCCTGCCGGAGAACTTCCGCCAGCCGTTTCTGGCCGCCACCATCCGCGAACTGTGGGACCGTTGGCACATCAGCCTGTCCCGCTGGCTGAAGGATTACGTTTACATCCCGCTGGGCGGCAGCCGTTGCAGCCCGGCCAGGCGCGATGGAAACATCGTTGCTACGTTCCTTATCAGCGGTCTGTGGCACGGTGCAGGGCTGACCTACCTGCTGTGGGGCCTTGCGCACGGCGTCTTGCAGGCGCTGGAAAACCACCTGCCCTGGCGCAAGGCCATCACGCGCGGCCGCGCGCGGCTGGTGGGCATAGCGGGCACGTTTACGCTGGTTGTTGCCACGTTTTCGCTGTTCCGCGCCAGCAGCCTGGCCAACGCAGCAGCGTATTTCAACGGCATTCTGCACAACCCCGGGCACAAGGCGTTCAGCAACTACTGGGAGCTGGGCCTTACCAGCCGCCAGGAACAGCTGTTGCTGTTTTTCGGGCTTGCACTGGTCATCGCCGTCGACCTCGCCCACGAGTGCGGCATCCATCTCCGCGCCCGCCTTGCCGCCGCCCCGCGCCCCCTACGCTGGGCCGTCTACGAGGGTTCGCTGTTTTTGTTCCTCTTCATGGCCTACTTCCTGGGCGGCGGGGGATTTTTGTACGCGGTTTATTAAGGGCAGGCCCCATGCAAGATCCCACAATTTCCGCTATGATACCTATATGGACGCGACCGTTTACGAAAGTAATTGTGCAAGCCTTTGGGCTTGCACATTTTTTGTTTGAAAGGAGTTCTCCCTACGGACAGCACAAAAAAAGACCCGCAACCTAAGTTGCGGATCTTTTTTTGGTGGGAGCTGGTGGATTCGCAAGCCGCGCCCTAAAAATGCCCCACTGGGGCATTTTTGCCCCGCGGGACGTAACCGCGGGGCCCGGGCTGTTCGAATCCACCAGCGCAATTCCGGCAAAATTGAGAAATACAAAAAGAGCGATACCTCTTTCGAAGTATCGCTCTGTTGTCTCTACGTTACAAAAAGGTTGTCCGCTCAATCAGCCTTTCAGCTTGTACACCCACCAGCTGTTTTTGCGGCATTTTTCCAGTTTTCCGTCATGGACGAAGCCCGCCAGAATGCGGTTGGCCGTAGCAGCCGAAACATCGCACAAGGCGCGGACGTCAGCGTTCATAATAAATGGGTGGTCGTTCAGATAGGCTTTTATCAGGTTCCAACGGCCGGCCTCTTTATCAGGCTTGGCGGGGGCATCGCTCATTCCATCGCTCACAGCAAACGCATCCATGAGCGATGCTTTGATGGATGCCAGCATAAACTCGACAAACACTGTGGATTCGCCTGCATAGTTGCACGCGTTGATGGCATCGTAGTATTCCTGCTGGCGGTCGTGGATGATGGATTCCACCGGCAGCCACGCTAATACCGGGTTCCACTTGGAGAGCATCAGCGTATGCCACAGCCGCCCCATGCGGCCATTGCCATCGGCAAAGGGGTGGATAAGCTCAAACTCATAGTGGAACACACAACTGCGGATCAGCATGTGCACGGTGCTGTGTTCTGCCCAATCCAGTAACTTCATCACGGAGTCGGGCACATAGTCCGGCAGCGTACCAAAATGCAGAATGTTGCCCTTTTGGTCCACCACCCCGACAGGCCGCGTGCGGAACATGCCTGCTTCTTCGACCAGCCCGCGCATCATAACGCCGTGCGCCGCCAGTAGATCTTCGGCGGAGTAAGGGTTCAGCGAATCCAGATGCTCGTAAATCTCGTAGGCATTCTTGACCTCGGCAATATCTTTCGGCGGGGCAATGATGGTTTTTCCGTTAAGTACCGCCGTTACCTGTTCCAGTGACAGCGTATTCTGCTCAATGGCCAGTGAACCATGAATGGTACGGATTCGGTTTTCCCTGCGCAGTGTCGGGTTTGCGGAAAGCCCCGAGGTTACAGACAAACGGCCCATTAACTCCGAAATCTCGGCAACATTATTGATGATAGTATCTGTTATTTGAAATGGGGGTTGATAGTCGGCCATTTGATTCTCCAATCGCATGAATAGTAGTTTATGTGCTTGTTTCTTGTTCTTCTATAGAATACCAAAAATTTAAAAATTAGTCGAGGGTTTATATTTAAATATTTCCATGGGACAAAAAATGTGATACACTGATAAAAATATCTGAATAGGAGTGAGAAGAATGGCAGATCCCCGCAAGCGACTTGAGGATGCCACCTTTCAGTGGTTCGATGACGATATTTCTGACAACGAATATACAGAGTTTGCCAACAAATATTTAAAAAGCCGAAATTATCGATTATATAAGTATCAAAATCCTTTTGTATCTTTAAAGTCTCTCGACAGATTTCGAGACCAGTTAAAAACAAACAAACTGTCACTGTGTGCTCCCTCTACCTTTAATGATCCCTTTGATGGGCAGTTTACTGTCCCTGATTGGGCGAATTCCAGAACGCCCGATTGGATGCATGAGACAACGGATGAAATTTGGAGAATTGGATGCCTAACAGAGCATAATGACAGCCTATTGATGTGGGCACATTATGGAGCGTCATACCGCGGCGTATGCATTGAGTATGACTTTTCAAATTTTTCAGCACCGGAAAAAGGCTGTATCTTTGCACCCGTAATGTATCGCGATTCACGTCCCGAAGTACCCGAAAGCGTAATAACAAAATCATATAAAGGCCGCGCCATACCTACTGAAGATCAGAATCAGCTTTCTAAGGGACTTTTTACAAAAAGCCCTGACTGGAAATACGAGTGCGAATGGCGCATCGTGAAAGGCTGTCCCCAAAAGGACCGAAATTCTAAATATCTTCCATTTAAAATGCCCCCTATAAGGAAAATTTACTTAGGCGCTGAATGGCGGACACCTTATATTGATTCCGATTGGATTTATCAAACTCTATGCGAAATCTGTGAGCCAAAGGGCATTGACATTATAGAGACGCATCTCAATACTAAATCTTACACCGTCGACATTTTATAAGTGCGCAGTCCATGTGTTATTCCTACTCACGGTATATGCCATTATACAAAGCTCCACATTGATCAATTTATTAAGCGAGACCTTTACAATATAACATCTATATAAAAAGG
>SFKI01000039.1 GCA_004554775.1 Subdoligranulum variabile | reverse complement strand
TGAATTACTTGTAAATTTGGAATTGATTATTGTGAGTTTCCAAAACTCACATCAAGGTTCCACAAGTTTCAGTTTTGTTCAATTTTCAAGGTCCTGCTGCGCTGTTGCGTGTTTCGTAACAGCTTGTATATTATATCTCACAAAAGCTCTTTTGTCAAGAACTTTTTTCGATATTTTTTGAAGCCTTGCGGCTTCAAAATCGCTATACAGGCTGTAGGTACAGGCTTCAGCGGCTGTGCTCTTTGCGAGACAGCTTGGTTATTATAGCAAGGAGTACGACCTTTGTCAAGAACTTTTTTCGGATTTTTTTACAAAATTTTGGGGGCGTTTTTGGACAAGGTGTATATAGTAGGGTTGTTGTGGGGTGGGCACTATGTGTAGGGGTAATGGAGCTATAGCCCAGGCTCTCTCCCCCACCCGCTTCGCGGGAGCCCCTCTCAGAGGGGGCCGGTTGGGTAAGCAATAACGTGAGATTGGTTGCAAGGAGGGCCACCCCCTCAGTCAGCGGTGCAAATAAATTCCTTGCGCTTTTGGGGCGCAGGATTTATACTGGTATTATAATAATGTATGGATGGTCGACTGCCATGATGAAGATTTACCGCACGCAGGACAAGCAGCTTACCCGGGTTGATGAGATCGGCGAGGGGTGCTGGGTCTGCCTGAACAATCCCGATGAAAACGAGGCCCGGCTTGTGGCCTCCACCTTAGATATAGAGCCTGCTGACCTGATGGCCGCAACCGACCCCGAAGAGTCGGCTCGTATCAGCCTGGAGGACGGCTACACGCTGATCATCGTGGACATTCCCATCCAGGTGCCCGGCTCGGGCGAGGGCATCTACTCTACCATCCCGCTTGGTATTGTGCTGACGCAGGAGTTGATCGTCACGGTCTGTTCGGTGGACACGCCCGTCATCGGCGATTTCACCGCCTGCCGCGTCAAAGGATTTTCCACCCGCAAAAAGATGCGGTTCGTCTACCAGTTGCTGTACCGTGCGGCTTCGATGTACCAGCAGGAACTGCGGCTGATCGACCGCCGCCGCCAGGCCATTGAGAAAAACCTGTCCGGCGATTTGAAAGACAGCGACCTGATGGAGCTGCACGGGTTGGAGTCCACACTGGTCTACTTTGCCACCAGTCTGCGCGCCAACGCGACCGTGCTGGATCGCCTGACCCGCTATAAGCGGCTGGAACAGTACCCCGATGATCGCGAACTGCTGGACGATGTCATCGTCGAGATCCGCCAGGCCATTGAGATGACCAGCATCTACCGCGACGATATCAAGGGCACGCGGGAGCTGTTCAGCTCGATTTTGGACAACCGACTGAACAACGCGATGAAATACCTGACCAGCATTACCCTGCTGATGGCCGTGCCGACCGTCATCAGCGGCCTGTACGGCATGAACGTGCAGGCCGAGGGCATGCCGTTTGCCAATTCCACTGCCGGTTTTGCCATTGTGCTGGGGCTGACGTTGGCGCTGTGCATCTTTTCGGCGTGGGTGTTGCACAAAAAGCATATGCTGTAATTTGTAAGCCTGCCGCAAAAACGCAGGCTTTTTCTGTAACAAATCTGCCCACTTTCCTTATATAAGGTATAAAGGAGGTTGAACGCATGGAGGATGCTGCCATCGTGGCCCTGTACTGGGCCCGGGACGAACAGGCACTGGCCGAGACTGCTGCCAAATTTGGCGCGTACTGCCGCAAAATTGCCGACAATATCCTGCACAGCGCCCACGACGTGGAGGAATGTGAAAACGATACCTGGCTGGCCGCCTGGAACAGCATGCCGGACAACCGGCCCGCACGGCTGGCCCCCTACTTAGGGCGCATCACCCGCAATCTGGCGCTGGACCGGATGGACAAAGCCACCGCGCAGAAGCGCGGCAGCGGGCAGGCTTTTGCCCCGCTGGATGAACTGGCCGAGTGCGTAGCCGCCCCCGGCAGCGTGGAGGACAGCTTTGATGTCGCCGAGACCGGGCGGCTGATCAGCGACTTTCTGCGCACACTGCCCGAGGAGACCCGCAATATTTTCCTGCGGCGGTACTGGTACTGCGATGCCACCGCCGACATTGCCGTGCGTTACGGCCTGACCGAGAGCAAGGTGCGCGTAACGCTGCACCGCACCCGTGGCAAGCTGGCCGCGTACTTACAAAAGAAAGGGGTGGCCGTATGAACGAACGCCAGTTATTTGAGGCCATCGGCCAGGTGGACGATGACCTGATTTTGGCTGCGGACCGCCCCGCCGTGCGCCGCCGCAAGAAGCCCGTCTATTGGATGCCCGCGCTTTCGGTGGCCGCCTGCGCCGGGCTGCTGATGGTCGGCGTGGTGGGCTGGCGCGCCGGGAGCAGCAAGGGCGACCTTATGGAAAGCGCTGCCGTCGCGGCAGAAGGTGCGTCCGATCAAGCCGAAGCAGCAGCCGCGCCCGATGAAGCAATGGTTGGTTCTGCCAACCCGTTTGCCGAGGATAACGGTTCCACCGCAGAACGCAGCACCGACAGTTCCTATAAAGCCGGGGACAGCGCCGAATCCAGCATTGCACTGGCCCCGGCGCATGCCGTGATGCTGGAGGGTGTCGTCTACTACGACACCTGTGCCATCAGCGACACCGACCCCAGCGCCGCCCCTGACGGTACGATCACCTCGGCCGTAGACGACCAGTCCTTCCCCGCTGAGGATGGGCAGTCCAACTTTGGCACCGGGTACGCCTACCGCTACGGCAGTGCCGACGGCACGGTGGAAGTGCTGATCGACGGCGTATGGTGGATCTTTGCCGCCAACTGACCACAAAATTGTATTTAGCAAAACGCCCAAAACTGTGCAATCGGTTTTGGGCGTTTTGCAGATTAATACACCGCACGGCGCTTTTATCTTGCAGTTTTTGTTGGTTATGCTACAATATTTTTAATAATCGCAAACAACCGCCAAAGGAAGTGCCTTATGAAAAAGTACATTATGGCGCTTGACGCCGGAACGACCTCGAACCGCTGCATCCTGTTTGACCATGACGGCAAAATTTGCAGCGTGGCGCAAAAGGAATTTACCCAGTACTTCCCCAAGCCAGGCTGGGTCGAGCACGACGCCAACGAGATCTGGACCACCCAACTGGGCGTGGCACTCTCGGCCATGAACAAAATCGGCGCAACCGCCGAGGATATCGCCGCCATCGGCATTGCCAATCAACGCGAGACGACCATCGTGTGGGACCGCGACACCGGCGAGCCGATCTGCCATGCCATTGTATGGCAGTGCCGCCGCACCAGTGAATACTGCGACCAGCTGAAAGCCGCAGGCTATACCGAGATGATCCGGGAGAAAACAGGCCTTATCATCGACGCCTATTTCTCCGCCACGAAGCTAAAGTGGATCTTGGACAACGTCGACGGCGCGCGCGAAAAGGCCGAAGCCGGGCAGCTGATGTTCGGCACCGTGGAGACCTGGCTGATTTGGAAGCTGACCTGCGGCAAGGTGCATGTGACGGACTACTCCAACGCCAGCCGTACAATGCTGTTCAACATCCACACACTGGACTGGGACGATGACATTCTGAAGCTGCTGGGCATCCCCCGCAGCATGCTGCCCAAGCCTGTTTCCAACAGCGAGTTTTACGAGTACGCCGACCCCATGCACTTTTGTGGGGCCATCAAGATCGCCGGTGCGGCGGGCGACCAGCAGGCCGCGCTGTTCGGGCAGGCATGCTTTGCCAAGGGCGAGGCAAAAAATACCTACGGCACCGGCGGCTTTTTACTGATGAACACAGGCAACCAGCCCGTGCGCAGCAAAAACGGCCTGTTGACCACCATTGCCTGGGGGCTGAACGGGCAGGTGAATTATGCGCTGGAGGGTTCCATTTTCGTGGCCGGTGCGGCCATCCAGTGGCTGCGCGACGAGCTGAAAATTTTGGAGGACAGCCGCGATTCCGAGTACATGGCCCGCAAAGTGCCGGACACGAACGGCTGCTATGTGGTGCCTGCCTTTACTGGGCTGGGCGCGCCCCACTGGGACCAGTACGCGCGCGGCACCATCGTGGGACTGACCCGCGGCTGCAACAAAAACCATATTATCCGCGCCACGCTGGACAGCCTGTGCTACCAGGTCAATGACGTGCTGGATGCGATGAGCGCCGACTCCGGCATACGGCTGGCCGCCTTAAAGGTCGATGGCGGCGCTGCGGCCAACAACTACCTGCTGCAAACCCAGGCCGATATCAGCAACGCACCGGTCGAGCGACCCTGCTCGGTCGAAACGACCGCCCTGGGCGCGGCGTATCTGGCGGGCCTGGCCGTAGGGTTCTGGTCCGGGCCGGAAGAACTGACCAAAAACCGCGCCATCGACAAACTGTTTGTGCCCGACATCCCCGAAGCCGAGTGTCGCAAGCGGCTGCGCGGCTGGCACAAGGCCGTGCGCTGCGCTTACAACTGGGCGCGGGATGACGACGAAGAAGCATAATTCCCCCATGGCTGCCTCTTTCGACAGGAGCAGCCATTTTTCGCACGCATTTTCTATTGAAAAAGCAGCCTTATAATGTTATTATAAAATGAATGGCTGTTTCCCTGTAACTAACAGCCGGGACATGGAGGTCCTGCATGCACTATCACAAATCCAAATTCATGCGGTTTGGCAATGCCGCTTTCGAGTTTTTGCTGCTCATCGCAACCTTTATTTTTGCGGGTTGGCTGCGCAGCTATACGCCCTTTGGCAGCCGGTTCTTTATGTGGGATGTCTGGGCGTTCCTGCCCATCTCGGCGCTGTATGCGCTGGTCATCGTGGGCTGCAACGCCGTGCTGGGCAGCTACCGCACACTGCATCTGCGCAACAGCATAAAGCAGCTTTTCCTCATTGCGCTGACCAGCCTGATGGGCCTGGCGCTGATGGCAACCGCATTTTATGTGTTCCGCATCAGCCAGCTTTCCCGCCTGCTGTTGGCGTATTATTACCTGCTGTCTGTCATTATGCTCTACCTCAAGCGCGTGGCGTTTGACAAGATCGCCGATGCCTACGTGCGCAAGCACGACATTGTGCCCCGGGCGCTGGTCATCGGCGGCGGGCAGCTGGCACACCGCTTTTTCCGCGATGTGATCGAGCAGCGCGGCAGTACAGCGATGCAGTATGTCGGCTATCTGGACACCGCCCCCAGTGAGGGCATGCCTGCCTACCTGGGCACTGTAGACAGCCTGTACGAGCTGCTGCAAACGCACAAGGTCGATATGATCGTACTCGCGCAGGACGTGCAGGACATGGCCACCACCCAGCGCATTATGATGTTGGCTGACAACTTCCACCTGCGCGTTTCTGCCGTGCCGGTGTACAACGACTATGTCAGTTCCCGCACCGAGATCAGTACACTGGGCGGCATGCGGTTCGTCGACCTGCGCCTGCTCAACACCTGCGAGATCATGGGCGTGAACATCGTCGTGACAGACATGAACAAGACTGTGCGCCTGCTGGAAGAAAAGCTCGAGGACTGGCGCGGCAAGTACATCTGCGTTGCCAATGTCCACACGACAGTTACGGCCCACGACGACCCCACCTATCAGGCTGTGCAGAACGGCGCGGTAATGGCCCTGCCGGACGGCGGCCCGCTGTCCAAATTCAGCCGCGAGCAGGGGTATGTTGATGCCGCGCGCGTGACCGGCCCCGACCTGATGAAAGAAATGCTGAAAGAGAGCTCGGACAAGCATTACCGCCACTATTTCTACGGTTCTACGCAGGAAACGCTCGACATTTTAAAGACCAACATCGAGAAGAACTATCCCGGCGCGGTGATCGCGGGCATGTACTCGCCGCCGTTCCGCCCGCTGACGCCCGAGGAGGACGCCGCCGTTATCCGCCGCATCAACGAGACCAAGCCCGATTTCGTCTGGGTCGGCCTGGGTGCCCCCAAGCAGGAGCGCTGGATGGCCGCACACGAGGACAAGGTGCAGGCCGTGATGGTGGGCGTGGGTGCCGCCTTTGACTACGAGGCCGGTAACATCCGCCGCGCCCCCATGTGGATGCAGCGCCACAATCTGGAATGGCTCTACCGCCTGATGCAAGACCCCAAGCGCCTGTTCAAGCGCTACCTGACCACCAACATCAAATACCTGTGGTGGACCTGGAAACAATGACCCCCTTCGCCATCGCACACCGCGGTGGCGTTTTTTGTGAGGATGTTCAACATGAAACGACTTGTCATCGGTCTGCTGGCCCACGTGGACAGCGGCAAAACCACCCTGGCCGAAGGGCTGCTCTACCGCGCCGGTGTGCTGCGCAAGCTGGGCCGGGTGGATCATAAGGATGCCTTTCTAGACACCGACGCGCAGGAGCGTGCGCGCGGCATTACGATCTTTTCCAAGCAGGCTGTGCTGACGCTGCCCGCACAGGACGGCACCGAGGAAACCACCCTGACCCTGCTGGACACACCCGGCCACGTGGATTTTTCAGCCGAAGCGGAGCGTGCTTTGCAGGTGCTGGATTACGCGGTGCTGGTCATCAGCGGCACCGACGGCGTGCAGGCCCACACCGAAACGCTGTGGAAGCTGCTGGCACGTTACCGCGTACCCACGTTTATTTTTGTCAATAAAATGGACCTGCCCGGGGCCGATGCCGCCGTGCGCCTGCGGGAGTTGCGCGGGCGGTTCGGCGATGGCTGCGTGAACTTTACCGCCGCGCCTGACCCGGAAGCGCTGGCCCTGTGCAGCGAACCGCTGATGGAAGAAGTGCTGGCAAACGGCACGCCCGGCCGCGAAACGCTGTTGATGGCGATTGCGCGGCGGCAGGTGTTCCCCTGCTTTTTCGGCGCGGCGCTGCGGCTGGACGGGCTGGATGCCCTGCTGCACGGCTTGCAGACGCTGACCCGGATGCCGCCTGCCTGGGGCGAGTTCGGCGCGCGGGTGTTCAAAGTCAGCGAGGATGCCGGTACGCGGTTAAGCTGGCTGAAAGTGACCGGCGGCGTGCTGCACGTGAAAGATACGCTGCCGAACGGCGAAAAGGCCGACACGCTGCGCCTGTACAGCGGCGGCAAGTTCCGGCTGGTCAGCGAATGTCTGCCCGGCACGGTGGTGGCTGTGACCGGCCCTGCCAACACTCGCCCGGGCCAGGGCCTGGGGGCCGAGGCCGACGCCGGTGCCCCGCTGCTGGAACCGGTGCTGAATTACCGTGTCGACTGCCCCGATGCCGACCCGCACACCGTACTGAAAGCGCTGCAAACCCTGGAGGACGAGGACCCGCAGCTGCATGTAGCCTGGCGCGCCGATCTGGCCGAGGTGCATGTGCAGTTGATGGGCGAAGTGCAGCTGGAAATTTTGCAGAATATTTTGCAGGAGCGCTTCAAGCTGGCTGTCACTTTCAGCGAGGGCGGCATCTTGTACAAGGAGACCCTCACCGCCGCAGTTGAGGGCATCGGCCATTACGAACCGCTGCGCCATTATGCCGAGGTGCACCTGCTGCTGGAGCCCGGCCCACGCGGCAGCGGCGTGCAGCTGCTGGAACCGTGGTACGAGTTTACGCTCACACTGCCTGCCGACTGCCTGGGCCGCGCGATGGCCGATGTGCAGCGAATGTGCGGCAGCTTTGAGCCGCCCGTGACGTTGGGCGATGCCGTAACACTGACCGGCCGTCTGCCGGTGGCCACCGCGCGCGGCTATGCCCGGGAAATTGCCGCCTACACCCACGGCCTGGGCCGCTGGGCCGTGCTGCCCGCCGGGTACGATGCCTGCCACAATGCCGAGGAAGTGCTGGCCGATTTTTCCTACGACCCCGACGCTGACGTGGGGAACCCGGCCGACTCGGTCTTTTGCAGCCACGGCGCGGGGTATCTGGTGCGCTGGGACGAGGTGCCCGCCAAAGCCCACGTGGACAGCGGCCTTTCCCGCCGGCTGGACGGCCCCGCCGGGGCGGACACCGATGCGGAAGAAGCCGACGAGGAAGCGCAGCAAAGAGCTGCTGGCGATCTTTGAGCGCACCTATGGCAAGATCAAGCGCCGCGGTCAGCCTGCCGAGGCCAATGGCGGCGATGAAAAAGCCGCCCGCAGCGCCATGCACACCCGCCCGGCACCGGCGGCAAGTTCTTCCGCCCTCGCCAAGCCCCAGCCCACCGGACCGGACTATCTGCTGGTAGACGGTTACAACGTCATTTTTGCCTGGGATGAGCTGCGCAAGATGGCCGATGCAAACCTTGACGCCGCGCGCCGCCGCCTGATGGACATTTTGTGCAACTACGCCGGGTACAAGCGCTGCGTGCCGATTTTGGTATTTGACGCCTACAAGGTGCGCGGCGGCACCCGCGAGGTGGAAAGGCACCACAATCTGTACGTCGTCTACACCAAAGAAGCCGAGACTGCCGACATGTACATTGAGCGCGCCACCCACGAGCTTGCCAAAGACCACCGCACCCGTGTGGTCAGCAGCGACGGTGCCGAGCAGATCATCGTGCTGGGCAATGGCGCCCTGCGTGTCTCCGCCCGCGCCTTCGCCGAGGAGGTTGCCGCCGTGGAGAAGGAGATCCGGGAGTTTTTGCAGGGGTGATATCCGGCACTTCCTGGGAAAGTTCTTTGTAGGGGCGTACACTGTGCGCCCCTACATACTCTACTTGCTAAAAGTGCCATCTTTCCCGCTATGCCCCCTTTGCACAAGGGGGCCTTTTATTTTGCGTAAAAAATCATTTTAGAAATGATTTTGAAAAACGCCTGTGCTATACTGTTGTCAAATCCAAGGAAAGGAGATGTCCCCCATGCGGCCGATCCTGATCGTCGAGGATGAACCCGCTATTGCGGATCTGATTGAAATGACGCTGGAACCACTGGGCCAGCCGCTTATCAAGGCCCACACCGGCGACGAAGCCGCCGATTTGTTGGAGCACACGCTGTTCGACCTGATCTTGCTGGACGTGATGCTGCCCGGTGTGGACGGCTTTGCCCTGATGGACTACATTGCCCCCACGGGCACGCCGGTCATCTTTTTAACGGCCAAAGCCACGGTCGAGGACCGGGTGCGCGGGCTGCGGCTGGGCGCGTATGATTACATCGTCAAGCCGTTTGCCCCGCCGGAGCTGCTGGCCCGGGTCGAGGGGCTTTTGCGCCACACCGGCCGCCGCGACGCCGTGCTGCACGCCTTTGACGCCGCCATTGACCCGGACAACCGCACCGTGACCCAAAACGGCACCCGCATAGAGCTGACGCCCCGGGAGTTCGACCTGCTGCTGGCCTTAGTGCGTGCGCGGGGGCAGCTTTTGTACCGCGAAGCCCTTTATGAGCGCGTCTGGGGCCTGGACAGCGATGCCGGGCCGCGCACGGTGGACATCCACATCCATCGCCTGCGCAAAAAACTGCATTGGGATGATAAGATTGTTACTGTGCCGAAAGTAGGTTACAAACTACTGCGGTAGCCGCAGCCCAAAGCCTCCCTTGTGTAAAGGGAGGTGCCCCGCAGGGGCGGAGGGATTGTGGCCTTGCCCGTACATCGACTTGCCCTCGTAAGGTCACAATCCCCCAGTCTGCGCTATCGCGCAGCCAGCTCCCTTTACACAAGGGGGCCACTTAAAACTCTACACCCACAAGAAAGGAGACTCTCCCATGAAACGCTCCCTAGCCCTTGCTGTCTGCGGCTTTTCGCTGGTGTTGGCGGTGGTGGGCGGGTGGCTGGCCGACCGCCAGTTCACCCAAACGCTGGACACCCTGGCCGACCAGGCCGTATTGCAGCACCAGCGCAACCTGTTCGGCTACGCCGACACCTTGCAGGAAGTCAAAGACGACGACTCGCCCCACATGATGGTGGTCGACAACAACAGCTTTCGCCAGGTCGACAACAAAACCTATGCGGGCAAACTGTACTATGACCGCCAGCGCCTGATGGTAGGGGCCGAGCCCTGCACCTTCGCGCTGCTGAATCAGACCGGGCGCGTCCTCTACACCACTTTGCCCGACACCATCCCTGAAAGCGAGCTGGCCGCCCTGCAAGCCGGGGACGGCACCACCATGCAGCTGTACGACCGGACGCTGCTACTCTGCGACCAGGTGGCCGGGTCATCCGGCAGCCGGGTGTGGGTGTGGATGGTCACAGCGCTGGATACCAGTTCGGCCTACGCGGCCCGCACCGCCACCCTGCGCCAGTGGTTTTTGCTGCAAGCGGTGCTGACACTGGCCGCGCTGTTGATGGCCCACCACACCACCGCCTTGCAGCAGCTCAACGACCGGCAGGCCCGCTTTGTGGCCGACCTGACCCACGAGCTGAAAACGCCCCTGACCAGCATGATCGGCTACGCCGACTTACTGCGCGGCGGTGAGCTGCCGCCCGAAAACCAGCGCCGCGCCGCCGATGTGATCTATCACGAGTCCACCCGGCTGGAAAGCCTGAGCCAGCAACTGCTGAGCCTGCAAAAGCTACGGCAGGAAGCGCTGACCCTTACTGCCGTGCCGGTAGCCGCCGCCTTTGAGGATGTAGCCCGCAGCCTGCCGGACTGCCCCGTCACGCTGGAAAAAACCTGCCCGCCGGATGCCGCCGTGCATGCCGACCGCGTGCTGCTGGCTGACCTTTTGCGCAACCTGGTATTGAACGCCGCCCACGCCAGCGCACCGGGCAGCATCGTGGCGCTGCGCTGCCTGCCCGCCGGGGATCACTGGCGGCTGGAGGTTGCCGACACCGGCTGCGGCATCCCGCCCGAGGCCCTGTCCCACCTGACCGAGCCATTCTACCGCGTGGACAAGGCACGTGCCCGGGCCGACGGCGGCAGCGGCGTGGGGCTGGCCCTTTGCGCCGACATTGCCGCAGCCTTTGGCTCCAAGCTGGAATTTACCAGCACCGTGGGCGAAGGCACCACGGTGGCCTTGACTTTGCCCAAGGAGGTGTACGCCCATGAAGAAACCGACGATTGACCGCCGTTTCTGGCTGACTACCGCCCTTTGCGCCGCGCTACTGGCCGTGCCGCCGCTGGCTGTGCAGGCCCGCGACCGCCAGTACGATGCCGCCCTGCCCCGCCCCGAAGTGACCGGCGTAATGACCGACGAACAGCGCCTGGACCCCACCGTCAGCGCGCTGTATAAGCAGCAGGTGCTGTCCAACAACGGGTATTCCATCGGTGAGGAAAACTCTCACAAATACACCCAGATGCAGGGCAAGCTGCGGCAGGCCTACCGCCGCGGGCTGTTGAGCGATGAACAGCTCGACTACCTGCTTGCGCTGGTGGATTCCACCCAAGCTGCCGAGGAAGCCGGTGCCGAGGACTACTACCATACCGGCCTGAACTACTGCACCGTCCACACCGACGAAGCCGGGATCGAGCATCTTGAACTTGCCAATTGCAGTGCGCCAGCTGAGGATATCGCCTCGCCCGATGTAGCCGTCCAGATTGACAATTATCTCTACATCAGCTACCTGCCCAACAACGGCCCGATCCTGCAGCTGTGCGTCAATTCTGACGACATGCCCGAGGATGATGTGGATCCCGCCACCCTGATGGAGCGTTTTACGAGCCAGCTGAACCTGACCATCCCCGGCGAGTGGGAGCAGGACAGCGATACGGTCTATTTTAACCGCGCCGCCGATCTGACCGCATCGAACTACCACACGGCAGGCCAGTGGAATTTGATGGTGCAGCTGGGGGTTTTGGAGTAAGCGCAGCTTATAAAGGATCCCCTAGAGGGGTGGCTGGTTGGCCACAACCTTACCATAAAAATACTGCCTGCTTGACCACCCTTCCGTCACCTTCGGTGACAGTTCCCCCAAAGGGGAGCCACTGGCATACAAAAAAACCGGCCCGCCGTGTAAAAACGGCGGGCCGTATCTTATTTACTTATGAAATCAAACGATACCCTGGCTCATCATGGCGGAAGCGATCTTCTCGAAACCGGCGATGTTGGCACCGGCGACCAGGTTGCCCTTGACGCCGTACTTTTCGGCGGCAGCAGCGGCATTGTGGTAGATGTTGACCATGATGTTGTGCAGGCGCTCGTCCACTTCCTCGAAGGTCCAGGCCAGGCGCAGGCTGTTCTGGCTCATTTCCAGGCCGGAAGTAGCAACGCCGCCGGCGTTGGCTGCCTTAGCGGGAGCGAACAGGATACCGTGGCTCTGCAGG
>SFKI01000007.1 GCA_004554775.1 Subdoligranulum variabile | reverse complement strand
GTAAGGAACGGACAACCTCCTGCAGCTTTTCCATCTCGCCGTATTCGAGCTTGGGGGAATTCAGTTCAACCTTGTAGGTTTCCCCGATAAGAACAGACCTCCTGCGGCATTCGGGATGGATACTGCTGTCCCGAACGATTTTCCACACTTTGCCGTCCAAATCTTTGACGCGGTAGGCATCGTAGCCACCACCGGAATGTTCGGCGCGGGTGCCAAATAAGTCAGCCAGCGTTTGGGCTGCCGTGGCGCGGTTTATCCCGGTCAGTTCGATTTCACAGCCAAAATACTGGTCCTTGAAATCAAGGGGCAAGCGCCTCACCCCGCAGTTCTGCATCCATCTTGGCAATGCGCCGTCCGATGGCTTCCACCACATGGACTGTCACGCCGTTCCCTGCCTGCTTGTAGGCTTGGTTATCGCTTTGGATGGCAAGCAACGTGTCGATGCGGTCATCTGCCCAGCCTTGCAGGCGCAGACATTCGCGCGGTGTCAGGCGGCGGATGCGTCCCTCGCACAGAACGCCGTGCCGGTCTTTCGTGGTAAGAGTGCGCATGGGTGCGCCTGGCTTGCCTGTCCGGGCTGCGTTTCGCGCGGGGTCTGATTTGACGGGATTTTTGACCGGGCAAGCTTCAACAGTACCCTGTCGGCAGCCGGTGGTGAGGGTGTGGGCAATTCGCTTGCCCACCCGTCCGCGCCGACTGTTGATTGTGGCGTAGCTCAGGTCGATACTGTCACCGACCTGTGCCAACTGGTAGCCGGTTTTTGTGGCGCACTTGATTGGTACGCTTACCTCATACAGCCCGGTTTTGCCACCGAAGCCACCCGGATTGGCAGCCAGCGTACAACTCAGTCCTTCGGGGGAGTAGACACGTTCTCCTTGGTGACCGCCGTGGGTTTGAATAAGAGAACCTCCTGTTGTTTCGGTGAAAGGAAATACTTTTCCTCTACATCGCTCATCAAGATATCCGACAATGTACACGCGGTTTCTTGACTGGGGAACGCCGAAATCTTTGCTGTTAAGACATTGCCATTCGACAGCATACCCCAATCGGTCCAGCGTGTTGAGGATCGTCGCAAACGTCCGCCCTCCGTCATGAGATAACAGGCCGGGTACATTTTCAAACAGCAAATACGGAGGCTTCCGGGCTTCAGCCAATCGGGCCAGTTCAAAGAAGAGGGTGCCGCGCGGATCTCCGAATCCTCGGCGTGCTCCCGCGATACTAAACGCTTGGCACGGAAAACCGCCGCAGATAAGTTGAAAATCTGGCATGGTGCTGGGGTCGGCTTTTCGGGCATCTTCAATGAACCACTCTCCCTTCGTGTCAAACAGGGCGTTGTAACTACGGTTGGCGTATTTGTCGATTTCGCAGTGCCCTACGCATGCAAAGCCACCGGCACGGGTCAGTCCTTCGCGGAAACCGCCGATGCCGGAGAACATATTCTGGTATTCCTTGATAGCCGCCCCCTGTCCCTTTAGTGAAGATGCTGCCCCTGCGTCTACCCCGCTGCCCAGCGGGGCTTTTTATTTGCCCGGTAAGGTCTGGATAGCACAACCCTCCCGCTTTACACCATGCCGTTGTAGGCTTCACGCAGCATCGGGCAGAACTCGTCTGGGTTGGCTGCCAGCCACGCAAGGGCGGCAAGCTCTTTGCTTCCGTAGTGTTCGGCGTTCAGCCGGTAAGCGATGTCGGCCACAGCATGGTCAAGGTCTTGGCGGGGAATAACGCCGCTTTCCAGTGCGTCCATCGTGGCGCAGGCCTCTGCCTTATCAGTGAACTTTATTTCAATGTGGCGGCCTTTCGCGGTGATCATGGAGAGGGTTGCATAAATTTTGCCGTTGTCTTTCATATAGTCTCCTTCTCTGGCACGGCGGGGTGTGCCCTTACCGTGCCTTTTGGTTTGTTGATTCGTGTGTTAAGTACGGAGCCGCAACAGCCTATAAAGCACGCTGTTATGCGGAAAATAGCGTGTTGCTGACGTGTTGATTTCCATGCCCTCATCACATCACAGCTTTTATACGCGGTCTGTTATAACAGCATCCCAACATCGTAAATAGCGGATACAGCCGCTAAAGAAGTGACAGATGTTGTAGTCACAATTCCTGTATTTCGTCTGGAAATGTGCTCTTATAAGGTCAGGGTAGTCTTCCGGCTCAAAGTCCATTTCGCTGTGTGGCGAATTTTCTGGCGT
This sequence comes from Subdoligranulum variabile, assembly GCA_004554775.1. Classification (GTDB taxonomy): domain Bacteria; phylum Bacillota; class Clostridia; order Oscillospirales; family Ruminococcaceae; genus Gemmiger; species Gemmiger variabilis_B. Next base: position 163,591 of record SFKI01000007.1, on the reverse strand, counting down.
CTCGCAGCTATCCATGCGTTGAATAAGGTCAACTATCTTGCCACGTTTTAGCGGTGGATGTACATAGCCTGTATAATACTCATAGGCAGAGAAGTATAGCCGGAACACTTCAAGCGCATCATTGTATGAGAATAAACCGCTATCGGTCCCGGATTGCTTGATTCTGCCGTATCTTGCAACGGGATAAGCCCGTGCAAACAGTTTTGTGAAGCGTTCAAAATCAAATTGCATTTGCTTTTTCCTCGTATAAATACAATCACGCGGGGCGCGTAAGCGCTCCCTTGATTCCGCCTATGGCGGGGCGATCATTGAAAATGATCCCTTAAAAGTGGCATTTTGCCGCCCTTGATACCCGCATTTTGCGGGGTCTTCTCTCTCTACGTCTGCGTCTGCATCTTCTTCTGCTTCTGCTTCTCTATAGGGTATCGTAGGGAGACTATAGGGGGGCTATTTACTCCCAGCGCTTTGCTGCACCGCTTCTGCCGTTCTCTACGGCATCTTTATAATTTTGCATTGACTCGTCGATGTAAGGCTTCATCACGCAAAACGCTGTAAATGCTTGTGGGGTCAGATTGTCCATAGAAATTTCCTCCCCGTCAAAATAGCGAAATGCCGCTTTTAACCCATCGCCAACGTCTTGACTTGAAATAGATTCGATTGTGGCCCGCTGAAAATAGAGCATCTTCCACCAGGTTGCACGTTTTTGCTTTGCCATCTTTACATGCCCTCACTTTCAAAATTCAGTTGCCCCAGTGGAATGCCCAACTTGCGGGCAACAGGTGCGACCGACTTTAATCCGTGTTTGCAGCGGGCAACCTGAACGTGGTAAAATGCGGCCATCTCCTTTTGCGCAGTCTCCGGATCATCGCTCGGCAGGAAGTACCCACCATAACCGCCGGGGCTATAGAGGATAATCTCGCCCTGCTCTCGCGCCAGCATGATTTGACGGCGCAGTCCGCGCGGGGTGGTCTCTAACTGCGCGGCCAGCACATCGGCGCGGGTCGCGTTTTCGCGGCCTCGTCCTAAGAAATCGATGATTTTCATTTGTAACACCTCCGAAAATGTGATATACTCGAAGGCGGGAACTGCAATGCAGCGCTTAGCGCTATTTTCCCGCCCTGCCGTCTCGGTGTTCCAGCACCGGGGCGGCTTTTTCTGTCTCATAAACTCACCCGATGGATACCGGGCTGTTGTGGCGGCTCTGCACCGCCCTGCATCCACTCCGCCAAAGACGTAAGATTCACCAGCGTTTTCCGCCCACACTGGACGCTGCGCACCGTGCCCACCTTACACAGCTGACGGACTCGGTAAACAGGGATGCCGGATGCTTCGGCGGCCTGTTGGATGGTCCCCATCCGGGGGAAATCAAGGCTTGCCATTATTCTTCACCTCGCTTTCGCACTCTTCCTGGGCCATGCGTTCGGCACGTTTGGCCCAGTAGCGGGCATTGTACTCGCGGACTTTATCCGGGTGAGCTTTTTTCCACTCACGCAGATAAGCACGGCGGGCTTCTTCTGGGGTGATGTTAGCAATTGCCATATCCAATCTCCTTAAATATTATTTGCTGACTTTCTATTGCGTTGTCAGCAAATATAGTGTATACTAAGAGTATGGAAAAGTCAATGCATACTTTACCATAATTCAAAAAGTCAGTATTCGCTTTATTCATAAGGAGGATTCATGAAAGACGTAAATAAATACACCGAATTTGCAGAGCGCTTTCTTTCTGAAATGGGAAGAAAAGGATGCACAGCTACCGAAATCGCTGCATTGCTCGGAATCACAAAGCAATCCGTGTCTAATTACACCAGTGGAAAATCTATTCCTCCAATAGACAAACTGCATAAATTAGCAGATTACTTTGATGTTACATTGGATTGGCTTTTGTGCCGGCCTGGAGCAAAGCGCGCGGCCGATACAGATATTGCATATATTTGTCAATATACTGGTTTAAGTGAAACCGCCATAACTAATGTTCACAACAATAGGAATAGTCCAATTGCTATATATGCGACAAAATTTCTGGAATCATTCAGTTCCGTCATTGTATTTACTGAACTTGGCATTGCAGAAAAGTCTCTCGATGCCGCTCTTAGTAGAGCCAACGCCGGAGAAAAGATTGAAACCAAACCGTTTATGCCAGAATTTTATACAGATACGGACGGTTCGATAAAAATCGTCGGTGTAGGCGCAGTCAAATCACCAGAAAGTTACAATCAATATAAAATGTCATGCTATGAAGCCCAAAAGTATTTTAGCTCATTTGTAGATGGTATTTTTCATGATAAAGAAAAGGAATACCAAAGAATCTGTGGAGATCCATTGCTAGAAGAATTAAAAAATGCATCCCTAGAACTTTATACTCGGGAGGGGCAAAACGATGGCGAGCATAACCAAGTTAAAAAATAAAGACGGTTCTGCATCCTACCGCGTTCGAGTGTCCGCCGGGGTAGGGGCTGATGGGCGGTATATCTACCGCTCGGCCACATTCACACCGCCGCCAAAACTAAGTGCACGGAAAGAAGCAAAAGCCGTACAGGAGTTTGCCGATGACTTTGAGCGGCGCGTTCAAGAGGGATTGTTTGTTGCCAATGATTTAACGGTTGACGGCCTTGCTGAACGCTGGATGAAAACTTACTGTGAAAATCAGTTAAAGCCACACACTGTATCCGACTATCAAAAGATGCTACCGCGTGTTTCTGCTGCCATCGGGCACATTAAGCTGGCAAACCTCCGGCCCGGTCATATCCAGGAATTTTATAACCGGCTGGCGCAGCCCGGAATCCGCGAAGATGGAAAATATAAGGCACGGTCTGCATTTATTACGGCTTTCCCAAAAGGCACACGGCTGGCCCTGCTACATGCCGCTAATGTATCACAGCGCACACTTACGGAAGCAATGTGCGGGCGTAACGTCTCTAAGCGTTCAGCCGAAAAGATAGCCGCTGCCGCCGGGTGGGCTTTTACAAAGGCCTTTACCTGTACCAGCGCAGATACTTTGAGTGCCAGGAGCCAGCGGCATTATCATTTAATGCTGTCGTCCATGTTCAGCACCGCCGTTCGTTGGCAGCTGATGGACAGCAACCCATGCGAACGAGTCACGCCGCCGAAGCTGGACGAAATCGACGTTGAATTTCTGGATGAAGGTCAAATTGCCTCTTTACTGGAAGCCTTACCAGAAGCGCCCACACAGCTTTCTGTGATCGTGCAGCTTGCTTTGTTCACAGGAGCCAGGCGGGGCGAAATCTGCGGCCTGCGTTGGGCAGACATCGACCCTGACGCGGGTGTCATGGCTATCAATCGAAATTTGTCGTTCATTGCGCATAAAGGCCCCGTGTTTGATTTGCCGAAAACCAAAAAGAGCCGCCGCTGCATAAAGCTAAGCGACGACTGTATAGCATTATTGAAAGACTATAAGCAATGGCAAATGCGGGAACGGCTGAAAGTCGGTACATACTGGCAGCGGGAAGTTACCATAGAGGGCGGCAAGCGCGTCAAGAATGACCTGTTATTTACCAAACCCGACGGCAAGCCGTTTGACCCCAACAAAGTTTCTTCGTGGTTCCCGGTGTTTTTGCGGGAGCATGATCTGCCACCCTGCCGATTCCATAGTCTGCGCCACTCCAATGCAGCGCTGTTGATTGCGGCCCATGTTCCTGCAACGACGGTTGCGGGCCGTCTGGGCCATGCACAGGTATCGACAACGGAAAACATTTATGCGGCTATGATTCGTTCGTCTGATGCAGCGGCAGCGGATGCGCTGGGCAGTGTCTTTGAAAGAATCAAACAGCGTCAAGAAATCGGCTGAAAACGCAGTTTCAAAAAGATTCATGCCCAAATTATGACCATTCGCGTCAAAACCAACTTGAATATAGGCAAAAAGAAAGCCCCGACGCATCGTATTTTCAACGATGTATCGGGGCTTTTTGCTTGGAGCTGGTAGCCAGACTTGAACTGGCGACCTGCTGATTACGAATCAGCTGCTCTACCAACTGAGCCATACCAGCACACAAGGGCAACAAGACTATTATACTGATTTTTCGGCATAAGTCAAGTGCCCCTGGCGAAAATTTACGGTTTTGCCGGGGTCAAGCCTCCGGGAACGGGAATTTTTCTTTATCGTGGACTGTGATGTCTCGGCCAAGCTGGACTTCCATCACTTTCAGCTCGGTATCGGCCACGATGGTGTGGCGGCTGCCAGCGGGCATTTTTACCACGTCCCCTGCCTGTACAGCGGTCTTTGCGCCATCCACAATGGCATAGCCGCTGCCAGAGATCACCGTCCACACCTCATCGCGGCGGGCGTGGCTGTGGTAGTTCATGCGGTGGCCGGGATTCAGCGTAATCTTGATGGTCATGCTCTCGTCCTCGACATCCAGCACGCGAAAGCTGCCCCAGGATTTCTCGGCAAACATGATCTGCTGGTTGATCTTATCCACAAAGGGCTTGATGTAGCTGGACTGCTCCTTGTCCGAGACCAGGATGCCCTCGGGGCTGGCGGAGACAACAACATCTTTCAGGCCCATGCAGAGCACCGGCACATCCAGTTCGTTGAGCACATGCACATTCTCGCAAGCATCGTTCAGGATGGCCTTGCCGATCTTAGGCTCTTCCATCGCTTCGGTCAAGGTGTTCCAGGTGCCCATGTCCTTCCACTGGCCTGCAAAGCGCATGACCTGGATCCTGGGCTCATGCTCCACGACGGCGTAGTCGAAGCTGATCTTCTTCAGCGTTTCGTATTTGTTGAAAAGGTCCTGATGGTCGGTGAAGTCGATCAGCTCATGGGCGCGATCCAGCACGTAGCCCAGGCGGTAGGCAAAGACGCCTCCGTTCCACAGGGCTCCCTGGGCGATGTACTGCTCGGCCGTTTTGGCGTCCGGCTTCTCTTTAAAGGTACGCACCGGGCTGACGGCGTCGGCACTTTCGGGGATGATGTAGCCGTATTTCTCGCTGGGATATGTCGGCTCAATGCCCATCAACGAGAGGTTCGCCCCGCCCTTTTCCGCCAGCGCGGACAACTGTTGGAGGGCCTCGAAATAATCGTTATTGACATACGGATCCACCGGGCAGACGACAACGGGCTCGTCCATGCCGACGCCCTTTACATCGTGCAGGTAGGCCGTAGCCAAGGCAATGGCCGGGAAGGTATCGCGGCGGCAGGGCTCGACGCAGACGCCGACCGCATCCCCCAACTGGTTATGGATGGCTGAGACCTGGGTCTTGCTGGTGGCGATGGTCACACTGGCCCCCCGGTCTACCTCGGTGATCTGGCGGTAGACACGCTGGACCATCGACTCATAGCCATCGTTGGTTTTGAAAATTTTGATAAACTGCTTGGAGCGGATATCGTTGGACAGCGGCCATAGGCGTTTGCCGGAGCCGCCGGAAAGCAGGATAATATTCATGCCATCTCCTTCTCAGCGTTCTGCACGCATCGGGTTATGCAGAAAGTCTTCGTACGAAAGGCGCAGGCCGTCTTCCAATTCGGTCTTGTAAGTCCAGCCCAGTTTGGTGGCCTTGCTGACATCCAGCAGTTTGCGGGGCGTGCCGTTAGGCTTGGTGGTATCCCACTTGATCTCGCCGGTGTAACCGACGACCTTGGCGACGAGTTCGGTCAGTTCCTTGATGGTCAGTTCCTTGCCGGTGCCGGCGTTGACGGTCTCGTTGCCGGAGTAGTGGTTCATCAGGAACACGCAGAGGTTGGCGAGGTCATCGACATACAAAAACTCACGCAGCGGGCTGCCATCGCCCCAGCAGGTGACGCTCTCGACACCGTTGACCTTAGCCTCGTGGAAGCGGCGGATGAGCGCCGGAACCACATGGCTGTGGGTGGGATGGTAGTTATCGTTGGGGCCGTAAAGGTTGGTGGGCATGACGCTGATATAGTCGGTGCCATACTGGCGGTTCAGGAACTCGCAGTATTTCAGACCGGAAATTTTCGCCAGGGCGTAGGCCTCGTTGGTCTTTTCCAGTTCGCTGGTCAGCAGGCAGCTTTCCTGCATCGGCTGGGGCGCCATACGGGGGTAAATGCAGGAGGAGCCGAGAAATTCCAGCTTTTTGCAGCCGTTCTGCCAGGCAGAATGGATGGCGTTCATCTCAAGCGTCATGTTGTAATACATGAAGTCAGCCAGTGCTTCCTGGTTGGCGACGATGCCGCCGACCTTGGCTGCGGCCAGGAACACATACTCGGGCTTTTCAGCCGCGAAGAAATTCTCGACATCCTGCTGGCGGCAGAGGTCCAGTTCCTTATGGGTGCGGGTGATGATATTGGTATAGCCCTGGCGCTGCAATTCCCGCACGATGGCGCTGCCCACCATGCCGCGATGACCTGCGACATAAATCTTAGCATTCTTCTCCATCATAATAAAATACCTTCTTCTGATAAATTATTTGATAACGCCCTTTTCCAGATACTCGGCAAGGTTCGTTTGAATGTGTTCTTCGGCACGCTCGACGGCGACTTTCTTCATGTCGTGGTCGACCATGATCTTGACGAGCTCTGCAAAGGTGGTCTTGGTAGGGTTCCAGCCCAGTTCGCGCTTGGCCTTGCTGGGGTCGCCCCAGAGGTTGACAACGTCGGTCGGGCGGTAGAAGTCGGGGCTGACCTCGATAACGACCTTGCCGGTGGCCTTGTCGATGCCCTTCTCGTTCATGCCCTCGCCGGTAAATTCGAGCTCGATGCCCACATCGTGGAAAGCCAGTTGGCAGAACTCGCGGACGGAGTGCTGTTCACCGGTGGCAATGACGAAATCCTCGGGTATTTTGTTTTGCAAAATCAGCCACATGCACTCGACATAATCCTTGGCATAGCCCCAGTCACGCAGGCTGGACAGGTTGCCCAGATACAGCTTGTCCTGTTTGCCCTGGGCAATGCGGGCGGCGGCCAGCGTGATCTTGCGGGTGACGAAGGTCTCTCCGCGGCGCTCAGACTCGTGGTTGAAGAGGATGCCCGAGCAGCAGAACATGTTGTAAGCCTCGCGGTACTCTTTAACGATCCAGAAGCCGTACTGCTTGGCGACAGCGTAGGGGCTGTAGGGGTGAAACGGGGTGTTCTCGTTCTGGGGCACTTCCTCGACCTTGCCGTAGAGCTCGGACGTGGAGGCCTGGTAGATGCGGCAGGTGTCTTTCAAGCCGCACAGGCGCACAGCTTCCAGCACGCGCAGCACACCGGTAGCATCGACGTCGGCGGTAAATTCGGGCACATCGAAGCTAACCTGCACGTGGCTCTGGGCTGCGAGGTTGTAAATTTCATCGGGGCGGACCTTGCTGACGACCGAGAGAATGCTCATCGAATCGCTGAGGTCACCGTAATGCAGGTGAAAGTTGGGGTGGCCCTCCAGATGGGCGATACGCTCGCGGTAATCGACGGAAGAACGGCGGATGATGCCGTGGACATCGTAGCCTTTTTCCAGCAGAAATTCTGCCAGATAGCTGCCGTCCTGGCCGGTAATGCCGGTGATGAGTGCTTTTTTCATAGTTGTATACCCTTTCGCCGCACTTTTTGTGCAGAATAAAAATACTGCTTTGCGTTTTCTATTTGTTATTGTAGCGGATTTTTTCGCGTTGCTGTAGGGGTAATCTTGCAAAGCAGTAGCATTATATTGACTTTTCACTAACTGCTGTGGTATGATGCCGACAAGGACTTTTGCAGGAGGGATATTATGAAAACGAAAACACCTTTTTTTGACGGCAAGCTGGTACATTCCCGGCGCGTTATTTATACGCCCTCCCCTTTTGCACGGTCAAACCTCATCCATTTGCAGGAAGTAGGCAGCTTGCAGGCGCGCCAGCCGCACACCAGCACCCGCAGGGGGTTGGCGTCCTACCTGTTTTTCTGGGTGGAAAGCGGCTCGGGTGAGCTGGAATATGAGGGAGTCTGGCACGAACTGCACGCCGGGGACTGCGTGTTTTTAGACTGTCAACGCCCCTACCAGCACCGCACCGGGGACGATTTATGGCAGTTGCATTGGGTGCATTTTTACGGGCCGAACATGGCGGCAATCTATAAAAAATACCAGGAGCGCGGCGGCCTGCCCTGCTTCCACGCCGCATCTCCCGACGGATATGCGGCGCTGCTGGACGCGCTGTACACGCTGGCGGAATCCGACGCGTATGTGCGCGATATGCAGATCTATGAAAAACTCATCGCGCTTTTGACTTTGCTGATGGAAGAAAGCTGGCATCCGGACACTGTACGCGTGCCGGGCAGCAAAAAGCAGAATTTGCAGGAGATCAAGGACTATCTCGACACCCACTACACCGAAAAAATTACGCTGGACGCGCTGGCGGAACGATTTTACATCAACAAATTTTACCTGACCCGCGTGTTTAAAGAGCAGTTTGGCCAGTCTGTCACCAACTATCTTGTGCAGCTGCGCATTACCCAATCCAAGCGGCTGCTGCGCTTTACCGACCGCAGCATTGAAGCCGTCGCGCAGGAATGCGGGCTGAACGATGCAAATTATTTTTCCCGCCTGTTTAAAAAGGTCGAGGGCATCACCCCCGGCGAATACCGGCGGCAATGGTGAGTTTTGCAGGCATAAAATACAATACGGCGGCTTCCCCCTTTTGTTGGGAAAGCCGCCGCTTTTATATGTATATCTGATTTTAAGAAAGCAGCATGCGGTCGTTGGCAAAGCCGCCGTCGCTGACCTGCTCAAAGCGCTGCAACAGATCGCTGACTTGCAGGTTGGCTTTTTCCTCGCCGCGCACATCGTAAATGACGCGGCCCTCGTACATCATGATCAGGCGGTTGCCGTACTTGATGGCGTCCTTCATGTTGTGGGTGATCATCAGGGTTGTCAGGTGGTTCTCCTGCACGATCTTTTCCGAGAGGGCCAACACCTTAGCTGCGGTTTTGGGATCCAGTGCGGCGGTATGCTCGTCCAGCAAAAGCAGCTTGGGCTTTTTCAGGGTCGCCATCAGCAGTGTGACTGCCTGACGCTGGCCGCCGGAAAGCAGGCCAACCTTGCTGGTCATGCGATCCTCAAGGCCCAAATCGAGGGTCTTGAGCAGCTCGTGGTATTCCTCGCGCTCCTTTTTGGTGATGCCAGCCCGCAACGAACGGGCAACGCCGCGGCGTGCCGCCAAGGCAAGGTTTTCCTCAATGCCCATCGTGGCGGCAGTGCCCATCATCGGATCCTGGAACACGCGGCCGATGTACTTGGCGCGCTGATGCTCCGACAGGCGGGTGACATCCTGCCCGTCGATGAGGATCTTACCCATATCAATGGGCCAGACACCGGCCACTGCGTTGAGCATCGTGGACTTGCCCGCACCGTTGCCGCCGATGACGGTGACAAAATCGCCGTCTTCGAGCGTCAGGTCAAGGCCTTTCAAGGCAACTTTCTCATTGACCGTACCGGCGTTGAAGGTCTTATAGACATTTTTGATCTCAAGCATGGTTCTTCTCCCCCTTTTTCACCGAGGTTTTGGTGAAGTATTTGCCCTTCCAGTACGGAATGGTCAGGAACAGCGCCACCACCAGCGCGGTGAGCAGTTTCAGGTCGTCGGTAGACAGGCCCAGACGAAGGACAAAGACCATGACGATGTAGTAGATGATAGCGCCGATAACGGCGGACAGCAGCTTGAGCGCAAAGTTGCGGAAGATGCGGCTGAAGATGACTTCGCCGATGATGACTGCTGCCAAACCAATGACGATGGCACCGCGGCCCATGTTGATATCAGAGAAGCCCTGATACTGGGCCAGCAGACCGCCCGCCAGCGCAACAAGGCCGTTGGAAATCATCAGGCCCAGAACCGTGGTGACATTGGTATTGATGCCCTGTGCGCGGGCCATGTTCTGGTTAGCGCCGGTTGCACGCAGCGAGCAGCCCAGTTCGGTGCCGAAGAACCAATACAGCACGGCGATCAGCACGGCGCAGAACACGGCCAGGATCAGAATGGGGTTATTGAGCGCCACGTTGCGTACATAGCGGGCCGAAACCAGCAGGCTGTATTTATCCACGCTGATGGGCAGATTGGCCTTGCCGCCGCCCGTGCCGAAGCCCATGATGCGGAGGTTGACCGAGTACAGCGCCAGCTGGGTCAGGATACCGGCCAGAATGGCAGGGATGCCGCAGGCCGTGTGGAACAGGCCGGTGACAAGGCCCGCCAGCATACCAGCCGCCGTGGCGGCCAGCAGCGCCAGCCCGACCGGCGCACCGTTGAGCACCATGACAACGCAGACCGCGCCGCCAGTGCCAAGAGAGCCGTCGACCGTCAGATCGGCCACATCGAGGATGCGGTAGGTCAGGTAGACGCCGATTGCCATAATGCCCCAGATAAGGCCCTGGGCCACCGCGCTGGGCATCGAGTTGATCAGGGAAGCAAAGAATCCCATGAATAAAACCTCCGAACTTTTTGGAAATGATGCACCAAAACAGCGGGGAAAGAGCCGTTTTGGCCCTTTCCTCGCTGTTTATCAGTGCTTAGTGATTCAGAATTTTTTGCCTTTAGTCGGCAATGGCCTCGTAGCCGTCCGGCGGGGTGATGCCGAGGGCTTCGCAGTTGGCGGCGTTGTACTTCTTGGTAACGTTGGGGGCAAACTCGACCGGCATGGTGGAAACATCGGCACCATCAGCCAAAATCTCAGCAGCCATCTCACCGGTCTTGTAGCCCAGGTCGTAGTAGCTGATGGACAGGGTGGCAACGCCACAGCCCTTGCAGATGCCCTCCTCACCTGCGACAACGGGAACCTGTTCCGGGATAACGACGTTGGCGATGGCCTCGGTGTTGGAAGCAGCCGTGTTATCGGTGGGGATGTAGATCACGTCAGAGGCAGCAGCGGCAGTCTGAGTGACGGAGGTGACATCGTTGGTATCGGTGAAAGCGTAGCGAGCAGTCTCAATGCCCATCCCGTTGAGGTAGCCCTCGATGACGTCGCACTGGTAGACCGAGTTAGGCTCGGCGCTGCAATACAGCAGGCCGACGGTCTTGGCATCCGGGAACAGTTCCTGAATCATGGCTGCCTGCTGGTCCAGCGGGGCCAGGTCAGAAGTGCCGGAGATGTTGTTGCCCACGGTGCCGGTCCAGTCAGAGATGTCCAGCGCGGTAGCGTAGTCGGTAACGGAAGTACCCAGAACCGGGATATCGGCAGTAGCCTGGGCAGCGGCCTGCAGCGGGGCGGTGGCGTTTGCCAGGATCAGGTCGACGCCAGTGGAAACAAAGCCGCTGACGATGGTGGTGCAGTTGGCAGAATCGCCGGAAGCGTTCTGCTCGTCAAACTTGACATTGTCCGCGCCCAGCTTTTCGGTCAAAGCGTCCTTGAAGCCCTGCGTGGCGGCGTCCAACGCTTCGTGCTGGACCAGCTGGCAGATGCCGATGTTATAAACCTTGCCGTCCGCAGCGGGAGCAGCTTCGCTTTCCGCAGCAGAAGAAGCCGGGGTGGAATCCGCAGCAGCGGTGCTGGATGCGGTGCTCCCGCAGGCAGCCAGACCCATGGTCATGGCTGCTGCCATGGCGAGAGAAAGTGCTTTTTTCATGTTCGTTTCCTCCAAACAGTAGGCAGCTGCTTACACGCCGCACAACGCGCCCTCAGAAGCAGTTGCTTTAGTGCTTTAAAGTATAACACAGTCTAGTGCGTTAAAGCAATGTCTATCTTGCCAAATCTGCTGCTTTACAGCGGCAAAATCCCGGCATTTTCACCAAAAAGGCTGCAAAAAGCCCCCTGTATTCCCTTTGGGGGCGGTACAGAGGGCTGATTTTATTGGAAAATTGCGGCATCAGTCGCCAAAGCAGGCGTTTTCGGTCTTGGCGATGAGCTCAATAAAGCGCTCGGGGCTGCTGGCGTGGCGCAGAGCATCTACCAGCGAGCTGCGACTTACAAGATTGACCAGCCGCGCAAGGATTTGCAGATGCAGGCTTTCGCTGCCCGGCGGGACGGCGATCATGAACAAAAGGTCAACAGCCCGGCCATCCGGAGCGCCCCAGTCTACGCCGTGGCGCAGTGTCAGCGCGGATATACTGGGCGCGGATACCCCGGCGTTACAGGCGTGGGGCAGCGCAATGCCGTCCCCGATGGCCGTAGTGCCGCCGAAGTTTTCCCGCTGGCAGACGGCATTATAGTACGCCGTGCCGTTGGTGATTGCACCGGTCTGCTCCTGCAATTCCACCAAGATGCCCAGCACGTCGGCGGCCTCCTTGATGTTGGCGTACAGGCGCACGCCTGCGGGGTCCATCAGCTCGCTTACTTTCATGGTGCATCTCCCTTTTGTCCCCGGGTCAGGTCTTGGTCGCCCGGTCGATCAGTGCGTAGAGATACTCGCCCACTGCGCCCTCGGCGCAGGTGCAGGTCGTCACCTCATCCGCCGTGGCCTTGACCTCGGCGGGTGCGTTGGCAACGGCCACAGCGTGCCCGGCTGTGCGCATGAGCTCGAGATCATTGTAATAGTCGCCGATGACGATGGTGTTTTTGATAGATTTGTTCATCAAAGCGCAAAGATCTTGCAAACCGGTGGCCTTGCTGACGCCGCCGGGCATGATCTCTAAGTAAATGTTGTTGGTGGCAAGGAAATAGTTATCCCGCCCGTAGTATTTGGTTTTGGCGTACTGGCCCAGTTTGCGGATGGCCTCGGGGTCAGCGGCAAACACGACCTTGACCCAGCCGTCCGGCACACACTCGACCGGGCAGGCAATACTGCCCAGGTGTTCATCCACCTGGTGGGCGTGGGTCGTTTCGTTGGCGTGGATGACGTACATCTCACCGTTGCCAGCCATGACCTCTACGCCCATGCGCGGGAACTTGGCAAGGATGTCCTTGATGGCGACGGTGGCCTGCTCCCGGTCAAGGGTCGAGCGGTGGAGCACTGTCTCGGTAGAAAAATCATACAGCAGCGCGCCGTTGCAGGAGATAGCGGGCAGCGAAAGGCGGATGCCTTCAAGCGCGGCGCGGATCGACTCCGGCGGACGGCCGGTGGCCACAGTGAACAGGCCGCCCAGGCTGGTAAAAAGGTTGATGACCGTGCGGTTGCAGGCTGGTAAACCCTCTTTGGCGGTGAGCAGCGTGTTATCCATATCACAGATGACAAGGGTATCGCTTAGCGCTGATTTCATGCGCGATGTTCCTTTCTTAACCGTGTCAAAAACTCTGTAAAATAGGCGGGCAGCGGTGAGTCTAACTGCACCCACTGCTGCGTTGCGGGGTGGATAAAGCCAAGTTCTTTGGCGTGCAGACATTGTCCGTTCAGGCTTTTGATGCAGCTGCGCGGGCCGTAGACGGCATCCCCCGCCAGCGGATGGCCGATACTGGCCATGTGTACGCGGATCTGGTGGGTGCGGCCGGTCTTGAGCTGGCAGGCAATGTAGGTGAAATTGCCAAAGCGTTCCAACACGCGCCAGCCGGTGTAGGCATAGCGCGCACCCGAAACTTCCGGGGATACGACGGCCATTTTTTTGCGGTCGCGCGGGTCGCGGCCGAGGTAGGTTTCCACAAAGCCCTCGTCCTCTTTCAAGTTGCCGTAGACGATGGCATGATAGACGCGGTGGATGCTGTGCACGCTGAATTGCGCGCTGAGCGCCTGGTGCGCGGCATCGTTTTTAGCCATGACCAGCAGTCCGCTGGTGTCCTTATCAATACGGTGGACGATACCGGGCCGGATTGCCCCGCCGATACCCGAAAGCTGCCCGGCACAATGGTAGAGCAGTGCGTTGACAAGTGTGCCGTCCGGGTTGCCGGGTGCGGGATGCACCACCATGCCCTTGGGCTTGTTGACGACGATCAGGTCGGCATCCTCGTAGACGACATCGAGCGGGATATTCTGCGGCTGAGCCTCGATGGGCTGTGGTTCGGGCAGGTCTATGCAGTAGACTTCACCCGGGCTGACTTTATCCTTTTTGTTGGCACATCGCCCGTTTTGGGTAACTCTTCCCTGCTCCATCAGGTTTTGCAGTGCGCTGCGGGAAAGCTCGGCACACTGCCCGGCCAGCCAGGCATCCAACCGGCCCGAAGCGTCAGGCCCGGCGGTCAGTTCAAGCATTTCCATGGGCATCATCCGCTGCGTCCGGCGCTGCGTTTTTCTCGGCCTTCTCTTTGATGTAGGAGTCAAACAGTACCCACACCATCAGCAGGCCGACGCCGACGCAGACGCAGATATCGGCAAAATTGAAGATGGCAAAATTCATAAACAGGACGTTGATGTAATCGACCACCACGCCGGTGGCAACGCGGTCGATCAGATTGCCGATGCCGCCGCCCAGCACAAGGGTCCAGGCCACGCGTTCGAGCAGGGTCAGCTTGCGGGCAAACAGCATCCACAACACGCCCAGCAGCATCAGTGACGTGACCCCGATCAGCAGCGTCTGCTTACCGGCCAGCATCGAAAATGCCATACCATCGTTTAGAAAATATCGCAGCTCCAGCACGCCGGGGATCAGCGTCATGGCCGTTTTGGGCAGCAGCACGACGGTAGCCCAGCGCTTGATCAGCTGGTCAACGCCCACAAGCACGGCTGCGGCCAGCACGGAAAGAACACCAAAGATCATGGTTACTCCCTTATAGCAACACTGCACGCTTTCCGCCTGACGGCTTGCGCAATATTGCCTGATTCAAAAAAATCAGCGGTGCTTATGCAATTATAAGCACCGCTGAACGGTAGATTAAAGACCCAGCACCTTGGCGCAGCGCGGGCACAGGCCGTTTTCGCCAACGGCAGGCTCGTACTTCCAGCAGCGCAGGCACTTGTTCCCAGCTGCGTGGGCAGCGGCAGCACCCAGACCTTCGACAGAGCCCTTGACACCATCGACCTTAGAGACGATGAACAGGTCGGCCAACTCATCCATCGGGATGGTGTTCAGGAAGTCGTAGACTTCCTTGCTGCAATACAGCGTCAGGCAGGCTTCGAGAGAAGAACCAATGACTTTATCGGCACGGGCCTGCTCGAGAACTTTCTTGACATCGTCACGGATGGCCATGATGCGATCCCACTTGGCGGTGAAGGCTTCATCGGCAGCGGCCTTGGCTTCGGGCATCTGCTCAAAAACAACGTAGTCCTTCATGCCGGGCATCTTGGGCACATAGCTCCAGATCTCCTGGCTGGTGAAGCTCAGGATGGGAGCCAGAAGCTTGGTAAAGTCGACCAGGATACGGTACAGCGCAGTCTGTGCACAGCGGCGGGCATGGTCGTCCGCGCAGTACAGGCGGTCTTTGATAACGTCCATATAGAAGTTGGACATATCAATAACGCAGAAGTTGTACAGCGCGTGGTAAGCACGGCTGAAATCATAGTGATCGTAGGCATCGCGCATGGTGGCGGTCAACTGGTTGCAGGCTTCCAGTGCCCAGCGGTCGATTTCGAACAACTGATCGTCGGCGACCATATCCTTGTTGGGGTCAAAGTCGCTGATGTTGCCCAGCATGAAGCGGGCGGTGTTGCGCATCTTGCGGTATGCCTCGGACAGCTGGCGGAAGATCTCCTTACCGGCGCGGACGTCGACGGTGTAATCGCTGGAGGCGACCCACAGGCGGACGATATCGGCACCGTAGTCACGGATGATCTCGCTGGGCTCAACGCCGTTGCCAGCGGACTTGTGCATCTGCTTGCCCTTTTCGTCGACGACCCAGCCATGGCACAATACCTCGCGGTACGGGGCCTGGCCCTGGGTGGCAACGCTGGTCAGCAGGCTGGACTGGAACCAACCACGGAACTGGTCAGCACCCTCCATATACATATCGACCGGGTAGGTCAGCTCAGGACGTTCGCGGCAGACAGCGCTCCAGGTAGAGCCGGAGTCGAACCAGACGTCCATGATATCGGGATCTTTCTCCCAATCGGAAGCGCCGCACTCGCAGACTTCGTCCTTGGGCATGATCTCGTTGGCTTCGTACTTGTACCAAGCGTCGCTGCCCTCCTTGCGGAACAGGTCGGAAACAGCCTTGATGGAAGCATCGGTGATGTGGTATTTGCCGCACTTCTTGCAGTAGAATACCGGGATGGGCACGCCCCAGACGCGCTGACGGCTGATGCACCAGTCGCTGCGGTCACGGACCATGCCAGCCATGCGGTCATGGCCCCAGGCAGGCTGCCAGTGTACGCTGTCGATGGCCTTGTAGACATCCTCTTTGAAAGCGTCGATGGAGCAGAACCACTGCTCGGTCGCGCGGAAGATGATGGGATGATGGCAGCGCCAGCAATGCGGATACTGGTGGGTGATGTGCTGCACGCCCATCAGGTGGCCGCTCTCCTTGATATGCTCAAGGATGACCTTGTTGGCGTCCCAGACTTTGAGACCGGCGAACTTTTCGCCAGCTTCGGCGGTCAGGCGGCCAGCATCGTCCACGGGGACAACGACGGGAACCTGCGGGTAGTGGTTGACGCAGACTTCAAAGTCCTCAACACCATGGCCGGGGGCGGTGTGGACGCAGCCGGTGCCGCCCTCGAGGGTGACGTGGTCGCCCAGGATGACCAGGCCCTTGCGGTCCAGGAACGGATGCTGATACTGCATCAGCTCCAGCTCGCTGCCCAGGACGGTGTCAGGCAGAACTTCGTACTCGTCGATGTGGCAGCCTTTCATCGTGGACTCGACCAATTCGCGGGCCATGATGTGGTAGGCATCGCCGATCTTGACGAACGCATACTCGAGGTTAGGGTTCAGGCAGGTGGCGACGTTGGCGGGCAGGGTCCAGGTGGTGGTGGTCCAGATAACGATCCAGGCCTTATCCAGCGGAATGTTGTGCTTAGCCAGCACGCCGTTGGGGTCGTCGGTCAGCTTGAAGCGGACGTAAATGGAATCGCACTCGTCCTCGGCGTACTCAATCTCGGCTTCGGCCAGAGCGGTACGATCCTCGGGGCACCAATAAACGGCTTTCATGCCCTTGTAGATGTAGCCTTTCTTGGCCATTTCGCCGAAGATCTCGACCTGGCGGGCTTCAAACTCGGGGCGCAGGGTCAGGTAGGGGTTGGCGAAATCGCCCTGAACACCCAGGCGCTTGAACTGGGCATTCATGACGTCGATATGCTCGGTGGCAAACTCTTTGCAGATCTTGCGCAGTTCCAACTTGGAAACGCCGGATTTCTTATCGCCCAGAGATTTCAGGGCTTTCAGCTCGATGGGCAGGCCGTGGGTATCGTAGCCCGGCACATACGGGGCCTGGAAACCGGCCATGTTCTTGTAGCGCAGGATGATATCCTTGATGATCTTGTTCAGCGCGGTGCCCATGTGGATGTTGCCGTTGGCGTACGGGGGGCCATCGTGCAGGACCCAGCGGGGTTTGCCCTCATTGTTTTTGATCATCTGCTCATAGACATGGTTCTGCTCCCAGTCTTCCAGCATTTTCGGCTCTTTTTTCGGCAGACCGGCCCGCATTTCAAACGGGGTCTGCATCTTATGGATGGTGTCGTTGTAATTCTGCGCCAAGATTTCCTACTCTCCTCTAATAGAAATAGTTTTTGACCTTATGGTTATCGGGCATCAGCTGTCAAAGTCGACGCCTTCAAAGTTATCGAACGCAGGCGAATTCAACTCCTCCTGCGGTTCGGTACTTGCTTTTTTGCGGGTGCCGCGCTTGGCCGGGGCCTTGCGGGTGCCACGTTTTGCGGGGGCGGGGGCTGCTTCGGCGGCATCGTCGTACAGCCCAGCACCGGGCTGGAAGCGGTCATCCGCCGCAGGCTCTGCTGCGGGGGCCGCTTCTTCCGGTTCCTCGGGGTGCGGGGCGATGGCAAACTCCACCGTGTCTACCTTTTCCGGCGCAGGCTCGGCCACGGGGGTCGGCTCCGGCACAGGGGCAGCTTCAGCGGGGTTATAGTAGCTGGTCGCCTGGGGTTCCGGCTCCTGCACAGGTGCGGGGGCCGGGGCAGGCTCGGTATAAGGCACGGCCTCGGGGGCCGGTTCGGCATAGCTTTGCGCAGCGGAGGCCGGCTGGGCGGCGGGCTGCGGCTCTTCAGCAGGGGCAGGCGGGTTGTATTCCGGCATCTTGCTGATGAGGTTGATGTGCTTGCGGTACATCTCCATCAGCGAGCGCTTGAAGCTGTCGGCTTCGCTTTTCAGCGTCACGATCTCCTGCTTGGCCAGTTCCACATCGTCACGGGCGCGCTGCTCACGGTCGTCCGCCTTCATGTTGGCCGCACGGATGATCTCTGCCGCTTTCTGCTTGGCTTCACGGATCACGTTTTCGCCAAGGCGCTGCGCGTTGATCATCGTCGTGCGCAAGGTATCTTCTTCTGCGCGGTACTGGTCGATGCGCTGGGCCAGAACGACAAGATTTTTCTGCATCTCGTCATTTTTAGCGGCCAGGGCGTCCATGCTTTCCGCAACCTGCTTGAGATAATCATCCACATCATCGCAGCGATAGCCGCGCATTGCCTTGTCAAAAGTTACGCGGCGGACATCCTCAGAAGAGATCATGGCTTTCCTCCTGTTTGCGGGCAAAGCCCGTTATTGCCGGATTTCAGGGTCCTGCATTTTATACGAAAGAGTCCGGGACTCTTTGTCTCAATACTGGTAAAAAGAGATGAACTGTCGGTCTTTTTTGCTTTTTCCGCCGATCTCAGCCAAGCGGAAACGGCCTATTCCCCGTACGGTGATGATATCGGCGGCGTACATAGCCTCGTGGGCGGCGCGCAGCGGCAGGTGGTTGACCTCTACCCTGCCCGCAGCGATATATTCAGCCGCTTTGGTGCGGGAAGTGTGCATCATGGCGGCCAGTACAGCATCGGCCCGCAGGGCGGACACCGTGGCTTCGTGCAGCTCACGCGCGGGGCCTTCGATCAAATGCGGCGGCAGCTCATTGCAAGCTTCCACATGCACGGGGCTGTGCCCGGCACTGGAAAAGTTTGCGGTGATGAACTCCGCCTTATCCGCCAGCACCACCGCATAAAATACGGCGGCGTCCCCGGGATCCTGCAACAGATCCCCAATGCAGGCGCGGTCAAGCCCCAGGCCCAAGAGCGAGCCCAGATAATCACGATGCGTCGGCAGTTTTGAGCCGTTATCGTAGGTCTGCATACGCAGGCAGGCGGTCGGTTCTTCCTGCCAGGCGTCCGGCGGCTCAACGCAGAGTACGCGCCGTTCGGCTCCTTCAAACCCGCCCCAGAAGCGGAAATCTTCACACCCGGCCTTGTGGCAGGCGGCTTCGGCCAGCATCTGCTCACGGTCGGATAAAAAGCCCGTATAGCGCGGGATGCTGCGGCCTTCGGCCACGCGGCAAAGCTCCTCGGCCCGCTTCATCAGGCGGCGTTCCTCATCGTTTTGCGGCGGGATATAGCCGCGCGTTCTGGCGGCGGGATCAGAAGAAGACGCCATTGTTTTCCAATTCGTCGATCAAATCGCCCATAATGTCAACATTATAAGGGGTAATGATAAAGGTGCTGGTTGCCACGCGCTTGATCTGGCCGTTGTTGGCGTAAGCCACGCCGGACAGAAAGTCGATCAGGCGGCGGGAGACCTCTTTGCCGGTGGATTCCAGGTTCAGCACAACCGTGCGCTTGGCATTGAGCTGGTCAGCGATGGTGGAAGCATCCTCGAAACGCTCCGGCTTGACCAGCACGACCTGCAGCTGGGTGGTAGCATTGATGTTGACCACCTTGTTGCTGTGCTGTTTGACCTCCGGCTGTTCGTAATCCTGCTGGGGGGCACCCTGCCCACCGGCAAAGATCTCGTCCTCGGTATCGTCGATGTAGGAATCTGCTTCCGTATCAATACCGAGCTTGCTTTTCAAATTGTCAAACATGGACATGGTCGTTTACTCCTTTGGTTACGCATATCGTTTGTGCAAGTGGATATGCGCTATTACAGCGATATACACTAAATATTATCTTCTTTTTTATAGCGGTTGTCAATACGGGGCTGCAAGATTCTTGGGCAAACCTGCATTAAAGCAGCTTGCCGTCCTGCAAATTGGTGCCCTGCACGATGATCTCGTCGTACAAGCGCACCTCGTTATCGGTGCCGAGCTTACCGTTATCGGGGATGAGGATATAGTTTTCATCCTCGTACAGCGTGGTGATCTTCAAAAAGCGCTGCAAGTTGCCGTACTTGACATAGACGCCGCGCTGGCCGCCCACGATGTGAAGCGCCGCTTTATCAATGCGGATGCCCTCGTAAGTCTTGAGGTCGATCTGCGCGGTCTCGACGCCGAAGCTTAAAATTTCGGCGTTGACCGTCTGGCAGGAAAGCACCAGTTTGGCAAGACCCTCGTCCTCGTCCCGCGTCAACTCCTGCACAGTGGCGGCAAGCGGGGTGTTCTGCTTGCCGGGCACACTGATCTTGACGCTGGAAACACCATCTAGCCGGTCAGCGGTGGCAAGGTCGCAGACGGCGTAGAATTTCCAGGAAAAGCCTGTGGCGATCTGTCCGGCACAGTTGGCGTTATCTGCCGCCGCAAAGCCATTTTGCAGCATATCGTTGAGCTCTGCCGGGGTGGCGGTGTCGAGCTGGGCTGCATCGGTCGTGATGGTGGGCGATGCGGACACGCTGCTGAAATAGCCGTTGGTGGTGGCCGTGATGGTCTGCAAGGTGTCGAGCTGAGCCTTGATGCCGTCGTACTCGGTCTGCAAGGCCTGGATGGTCTGGGTGAAGCCCTCGGTCTGGCCGGTGTTGACTTGCAGACGGTTCTGCGCCAATAAAAAGGCATCCTCGGCATCGGTAATGCCGCTGTACTGGGCGGTATCAAGCTTATCGAGCAGGTTGTACAGCGCCTGCCGGGTCTGGCTGGTCAACAGCGAAAGATCGCTGCCGGAAGAATTCTGCGACTTGCTCAAAAGGTCGATCGTGCGGCCCAAGCGGTCCAGACGTTCCCGCAGAAGACCCTGCGAGTCATCCGTGTAGCACTCGGCCAGAACGGTACCGTTGGTCACGCGCTCACCGTCCGAGACAAGGTAGCCGAGGTCGCCGCTGCCGTCCACGCGGACGGTGTCGAACGAGACAACACCCTGCAGGCTGACACTGTCGGCCATGGTGTAGGCGATGGCCGTCTCGGTCTTATAGCCGCGGTGGAAGATGATGAAAAACTGGACCGCGAGGTAGATGCCAAACACCGCGATGAGCAGCATAAACAGGGCGCGGATGGATTTTTCCGCTATTGTTCGTTGGTTTTTGCGCTCCATGCAGTGTGTCATCTCCCCTCTTGGCTGTGGATTTACTTGGCTAAAAAGTCACGCACCAGCGCGGTGGCTTTGGTGAGCACGTCGTCCTCATCGACGTACAGCCAGACAGCATCGTTCTGGTTGCGGAACCAGGTCAGCTGACGCTTGGCGTAGTTGCGGGTGGCCTGTTTGAGCTTCTCTGTACATTCGGCCTGTGTCTGGGTGCCCTCAAAATACGGAAAATACTCTTTGTAGCCGATGGCCTGCGCGGCGGTTCGGAACGTTTCGCGGTTGCGCCAGACCCATTCGGCCTCCTGCAAAATGCCGGCGTCCACCATCCGGCTGACGCGCAGGTCAATGCGGCGGTAAAGCACATCCCTATCGCGGCAGGTCAGGCAGAGACAAAGGCTGCGGTAAGGTGTCTCGGCGGGCAGGGCGGCCTTTTGCTGGTCGCTCATTTTCTGGCCGGTCACGGCGATGGCCTCGAGCGCGCGCAGCACCCGCACCTGGTTGTTGGGGTGGACCTTGGCGGCATAGTCCGGGTCCAGCGCCTGCAGTTTGGCGTGCATCGCAGCGGGGCCGGTTGTTTCTGCTTCCCGGCGCAGCTGCTCGCGTACAGCAGGGTCGGCGCTCTGTGCTTCGAACGCAACACCTTTTAAAAGGCTTGTGATATACAGCCCCGTGCCGCCCACGACGAACGGCAGACGGTTTTGCGCATTGAGTGTTTCGATCAGGGGCTCTGCGGCGGCGGTGAAATCCGCCACGCTGTAGGGCGCTTCGGGTGTAAGGAAATCGAGCAAATGATGCGGTATCCCCTGCCGTTCCTCTACGCTCGGCTTTGCCGTGCCTACGTCCAGATTTTTGTAGACCTGCATGGAATCGGCGTTGATGATCTCGCCGCCAAGGGCTTTGGCAAGCGCCACGGAAAGGGCGGTTTTTCCGGTGGCAGTAGGCCCGCCGATGGCGACAACGCGCGGTTTAGACAAGGCGCCCAAACTGTTTTTCCAGCTCCTTCCGGGTGATTTTCAGCACGCAGGGGCGGCCATGCGGGCAAAATGGCGGGATGGTGCCGTCCATGATGTGCTGGGCCAGCGCCAGCATTTCCGCCGCGCCGGTCTTATCGCCCGCCTTGATGGCCGCACGGCAGGCAATGGAATGGAGCACCCACTCGGTCTTTTCGCGCAGAGCATCGCGCACCCCGTCGATCAGATGGGCGGCCAACTCGACGATCATGTCCTCGACATCATCGACCGGGACATCGGCCGGGACGGCGCGCACAACGACCGTAGCACCGCCGAAATCTTCGACTTCGATGCCAGCGTCGGTCAAAAGATCGATATTTTGCAGCACGGCCTGCTTTTCGGCAGCGGTCAGGTTGACCTGCACGGGCACCAGCAGCATCTGGGCAGGCACGTTTCCGTAGTTCTTGGCGAGCTGCTCAAACAGGATGCGCTCGTGCGCGGCGTGTTTGTCGATCAGGCAGAGCTCGCCCGCGCGCTCGGTGATGATATAGGTTTTGAACACCTCGCCCACCAGGCGCAGCGGTTCGGATTCCGGCGGCGGGGTCATGACGGTCTGCTCGGGCGTGGTGTTGACAGCATCCGGCAGTGCGCTTAACGCGTGCGGGTCGTTGACCACATAGTCCGGTTCTTCTGCCGCAGGGGTCTGCGTTTCCGGTGCGGCGGGTGCGGGCTGCGGGGCCTGGGTGGATTCGGGTTCCGGTTCGGGCAGAATATCCAGCACTGCTTCGCTCGGGGTCTGGTAGGCTGCCGGGTGTGGCGGCTGGCCGGGCAGCGGCTGCGGCGCAGCCGAAGTCTGGTAAGCGGGCTTCGGGCTTTCGACCGCCGTCAGGCCGGGGACCTCCTTGGCCGAGATGCCCGCCGTAAGCCCTGCAAGGGCGCGGTACTCAGCAGCAGAAAGCGTTGTGAATCGGTTTTTATCGGGAGCCGTGCGGTGCGGCTGCGTGGCTTGAGCAGGCTGTGCCGCCGGGGCCGCATTTTGTGCAGTGGGCTGCATGGTGGTCTGCTCCGCTTCAGGAGCAGTGTGGCCCATCTCAAAGCGGCACTCGCCGCTGCCTGGGGTCGCCAGTGCGGTGCGGACAGCGCGGTAGACCGCGTCGAACACATCGCTCTCTTTGGCAAAGCGGATCTCGGTCTTGGCCGGGTGGACGTTGACATCGACGAGGTCGGCGGGCATTTCCAGCATCAGCACGGCGCCGGGGAACTTGCCCTGCATCATCGTGCCTTTGTAGGCGTTTTCCAGTGCGGCCATCATCGTGCGGTTTTTAACGTAGCGGCCATTGACGAAGAAATGCTGTGCCCCGCGGCTGGCGCGGCAGGCACGGGGCGGCGTGACCAGGCCGGTGACTTTGTACAACTCACTGCCGCCGTCCACCGGCAAAAGGTCACGGGCAAACTCGCGCCCCAGCACGGCGTACACGGTGCTGCGCAGGTCGCCGTCGCCGGGGGTCAAAAACTGCTGCTTGCCGTCGCGCAGAAAGCGGAAGCTGATCTCCGGGTGGGACAGTGCCGCGTGCAGAACGGTCTCGGCCACAAAGGTGCCTTCGCTCGCGTCCTTTTTCAGGAACTTCATGCGGGCGGGAGTGTTGTAGAACAATTCGTTGACCGTGATAGTCGTGCCCACGGGGCGCGCGCCGGGCTCCATGCCCTGCGGCTCGCCGCCCTCAATGCGGTAGCAGCAGGCATACTCGTCAGCTTCGGTGCGGGTCAGAACTTCGACCTTGGCGACACTGGCGATGGATGCAAGCGCCTCGCCGCGGAAGCCCAGCGTGTAGATATGGCCAAGATCCTCTGCCGTGGCAATTTTGCTGGTGGCATGGCGGATAAACGCTTTGTCGATATATTCTGCCTCAATGCCCGTGCCGTTATCGGCAATTTGCAGCTGCGCAATGCCGCCGCGCGTGGCCGAGAGGGTGATCTGGGTCGCCCCGGCATCAATGGCATTTTCCAAAAGCTCCTTAGCCACACTGGCCGGGCGTTCTACGACTTCACCGGCTGCGATCAGTTCGGCGGTATGCTTGTCCAGCACACGAATTTCCGCCATGGGTCTCACCTGCCTTTATTCTTTGTCTAAAACGGTTTTCAGTTCGTACAGGAAGTTCAGCGCTTCGAGCGGGGTCAGCGTTTCAATATCCACGCTGTGGAGCTTGTCCACAACCTCGCTGGGGACGCTGGGATTGTTGTAGGCTTCTACGGTGTCAAAATCCAGCTGCATCGTGTTGCTGCGGCCGGGGGCGTTGGCTTCGAGTTGGCGCAGCACGGCGTGGGCGCGCTTGGTCACGCTGCCCGGCAGACCCGCCAGTTTGGCGACCTCGATACCGTAGCTGTCATCCGCCGGGCCTGCGATGATGCGGCGCAAGAACGTGATATCCTCGCCGCGTTTTTTGACGGCGATGTTGTAGTTTTTGACGCCGTGGATATCCTGATCCATGCTGGTCAGCTCGTGGTAGTGCGTGGCAAACAGCGTTTTGCAGCCGATGTTATCGCAGATGTACTCGACCACGGCGCGGGCAATGCTCATGCCGTCAAAGGTCGAAGTGCCGCGGCCGATCTCATCAAGGATGACAAGGCTGTCCTTGGTGGCATGCTTTAAGATCTCGGCCACCTCGGTCATCTCGACCATAAAGGTCGACTGCCCGGCGGCGAGGTCGTCCGAAGCGCCCACGCGGGTAAAGATGGCATCCACGACGCCGAGGTGCGCGCTGGCGGCGGGCACAAAGCTGCCGATCTGCGCCATCAGGGCAATCAGCGCATTTTGACGCATGTAGGTGGATTTACCGGCCATGTTGGGACCGGTGATGAGCAGCATGCGGTTTTCATCCTCGTCGAGCAGGGTGTCGTTGGGCACGAACAGACTGCCTTTCAGCATCTGCTCAATGACCGGGTGGCGGCCCTCTTTGATCTCGATCTCGCCGCTGGTATCGACCACCGGCAGGACATAGTTGTTTTGCAGCGCGGATTCGGCAAAACCAGCCAGCACGTCCAGTTGGGCCACTGCCGATGCGGTGCGCTGAATGCGCACGATCTGGTCAGAAATATCGGTCAGCAAATCGGAGAAAAGCTGATGCTCGAGGACCAGCAGGCGTTCGTTCGCGCCGAGAATTTTATTTTCGAGTTCTTTCAGCTCGGGCGTGATATAGCGTTCGCCGGTCGTCAGGGTCTGCTTGCGGGTGAAGGTATCCGGCACCGAATCGGTGTAGGAATGGCTGACCTCAATGTAGTAGCCGAACACTTTATTGAAGCCGATCTTCAACTTGGGGATGCCGGTTTCCTCACGGTAGCGGGCTTCGAGGTTGGAGAGGTAGCCCTTGCCGCCGTGCATGATGTCGCGCAGTTCATCGACCTCACTGTTATAGCCTGCGCGGATGGCGCCGCCGTCCTTTAAAGTGGCGGGTGGGTCCTCGACCAGTGCCGTAGTGATCTTGTTTAGGATATCTTCCAGCGGGTCGATCTGGTCGGCCAGGTCTTTGAGCAGCGGCGCACCGCAGGCAGCGGCCTGGGCGCGGACCTCCGGCAGCATGGCGCATGTATCGCCCAGGGCCTTGACCTCGTGCGGGGTGGCCGAGCCGTAGAGAATACGGGTGGTCAGGCGTTCAATGTCAAAGACATGGGAGAGTGCATCTTTTAAATCCGCACGGGCCATGTTGGCCGTGTACAGTGCCTGCACGGCGGACAGGCGGCGGTTGATGGCTTCGGCGTCGACCAACGGCTGCTCGATCCAGGAGCGCAGCAGGCGCTTGCCCATCGAAGTTTCAGTCTTATCCAGCACCCAAAGCAGCGTGCCTCGTTTTTCACGGCCGCGCATCGTCTCGGTCAGTTCGAGGTTGGCACGGGTCACGGGCGACAGGCGCATGTACTGGGCGTCGGCGTAGTTCTGCACGGTCTTGATGCGCTCGACGCCGTGCTTCTGTGTTTCGTGCAGGTAGTTGATCATTGCGGCCACGGCGTACGGCACCAGGGCGTCTTTCTCGTAGCCAAGGGCATCGCGCCAGGTTGGGCCGAACTGATCGGCCATTGTGGATTCCATCACGCCGTCTTTGAAGCAGGCATCCTCGCGCAGTTCGACCAGGGCGCTGGTGTGCTGCTTGATGTAGGCAGTTACGTCCTTGAAATCGAGCATGGCCGGGCAGATCAGAATTTCGCTGGGCATGTAGCGACACAGTTCGGTAATGATCGCGCCGCCGATCTTTTCGGCGTTCAGCTCGGTGGCATAGGCTTCACCGGTAGAGATATCCGCAAAGCAGATGCCCGCTTTCCAGCGACCGCGGGTGCGCCTGGTGTAGATGCTGCAAAGGTAATTGTTTTTATCCTCCGCCAGCATGCTGCTTTCGATGACGGTGCCGGGCGTGACCACGCGGATGATATCGCGCTTGACAAGACCTTTGGCCAGGGCGGGGTCCTCCATCTGCTCACAGATTGCGACCTTGTAGCCCTTGGCGATCAGGCGGGCCACGTAGGTTTCGTAGGAGTGGAACGGCACGCCGCACATGGGGGCGCGCTCTTCCTTGCCGCAGCTTTTGCCGGTCAGCGTCAGTTCCAACTCGCGCGAGGCCGTTAGGGCATCGTCGTAGAACATCTCATAGAAATCGCCGACGCGATAGAACAAAATCTCGTTCGGGTGCTGTTTTTTGATTTCAAAATACTGCTGCATCATTGGGGAAACTGCTTGTTCCGCCATGGTTCACACTCCTGTGTTTTTCTGCAAAGTTACATTACGGTTTTGGTTTAGTGGCAGCCGCCGCAGGTGGAGCAGCTGCCGGTGCAGCCGCCCGAGGGGGCCTGCACAGTCATGGGGTCGCCGCCGTTCATGGCGGTGTTGATGATGGCGTCGATGTGGCTGACCATGGCCTCGCACTCCGACTTGGCGGCGTTGTAGCGAACCATGCCCTCGCTGGCCATGATCTGGCTGTACAGGTCGTTGACGCGCTGGTTCAGCTCGGCCACGCGGGCGGCGTCGGTCTCGGTTTTGGCGCTCTCGTTGTTCAGATCCAGGCGGGCGAGGTTGAACTCGCCAATCAGGTTTTGCAGCTCTTCGTCGTTGTCGTTCTCGCGGCGGGCGGCGTCCAGCTCGAGGTAGCGGGGGTCAGTCTGCAAGGCGGCAGCAGCTTTTTTAAACAGATCAATGCAATCCATAGTAAAATCTCCTTATGAATAAAAATGGTAGAAAGTGTAAATTTTGTGGGTCATTCCCGCACCAGCTCGCCTACCAGCAAGGCGGCACGCGAACCGGTCAGGTGGACCTGTGCCCATTGGCCGATAAGGCACTCAGGTGCCTGGAACTCAACGACCAGATTGTTGTCGAGCCGGCCATTGACGGTGCCGGGCGTGCGGCCAGCGGCTTCAACCAGCACGCGGACGGTCTGCCCTGCCATGGCAGCGGTGGCCGCAAAGGCAAACTCATCCTGCGTTTTCAGCAGGCGGTCCATGCGGGCGGCTTTCTCGGCGTGGGTGGTGGGGTCGTCCATCTTGGCGGCCGGGGTGCCGGTGCGCTTGGAATAAATAAAGGTAAACAGCTGCATGTAGCCGACCTTGCGAATGAGGTCAAGCGTTGCCTCGAAGTCCTCTTCCGTCTCGCCCGGGAAGCCCACGATGATATCGCTGGAGAAGGTCACGCCGGGAATCTTTTCCCGGGCATAGTCCACAAGATCCATGTACTGAGCCACTGTGTAATGGCGGTTCATCTCTTTGAGCAATCGGTCGCTGCCGGATTGCACCGGCAGGTGGATATGCTTGCACAGATGCTCCTGTGCGGCGATGGTGTCGATCAGCTTGCGGCTGGCATCCTTGGGATGGCTGGTCATAAAGCGGATCTGGTAATCGCCGGGCACGGTGCAGAGCAGGTTGAGCAAGTCGGAAAAATCGACCTTTTCGGCCAGGCCCTTGCCGTAGCTGTTGACGTTCTGACCCAGCAGGGTGATCTCTTTGTAACCCTGGGCAATCAGTTCCTTGAACTCGGCCAGAATGGCAGCTGGTTCACGGCTGCGCTCACGCCCGCGCACGTAGGGCACAATGCAATAGGTGCAGAAATTATCGCAGCCGTACATGATGGGCAGCCAAGCGCGGAAGCCGGAATCGCGGCGGATGGGCATTTCCTCAACGACAGCGTTGCGTTCCTCGGGCTTTTCGAGGTAGCGCTTGCCGCGGCTGATGCGCTCAGCCAGCATGGCAGGCAGGCGGTCGATGCCGTCCACACCGAACACGAGGTCTACATACGGGTAGCTCTGGCGCAGCTTTTCCACAATGTGGGCCTGCTGGGCCATGCAGCCGCAGACGCCGATGATCAGACGCGGGTTTTGCTCTTTCAGCTTTTTCAACGCACCTACGTTGCCGAAAACGCGCTGCTCGGCATGTTCGCGCACGGCACAGGTGTTGAAAAGGATGAGGTCGGCATGCTCAACGTTATCGCACAGGCCGAAACCGACATCCTGCAAAACGCCCTTGATCTTCTCGCCATCGTTGACATTCTGCTGGCAGCCGTAGCTGCGCACATAGGCCAGGGGCGGCGTATCGTAAAACGAGGCCAGCACCTTGGCGGCGGCTTCGTTGTGGGTATAGGTCAGTTTTTCCAACTTTGTTCTCCTTAGCAATGCCTGCGTACAGGCACAAAATCCAGATATACCATATTAGTATACCAAATCGCCAGAAAAAGTACAAGCGGTAGTTTGGGATTTTTTGCGGTTTGGCCCAGCGCCGGGGCGGATCGCATTGCACGCAAAAGCGGCAGAGCTGCCTGCCGCAGCTCTGCCGCCTGTTTACCCGCTTTGGCGCGGTTACTCTTCTTTGTCTGCTTCTTTTTCCAGTTCTTCATGGCGTTTGTTGTACGCTGCGCCGCAAAGCAGGAGTGCCGCCAGTGCCAGCGCAAAGGTAAAGCCCGCCGCAATGGCCGCGCAGGCCAGATGGATGGCCAGCGGCACATCGAACGCCGACATCCTTACAAATGTAAAAACGCCGATGACCGCCGCACCCACAAGGCTGAACAGCACATTGGTGCCGGCAGCGTTTTTAATGCGGCGGCTCCACAGCCCAGCGCGCAGGCAGGCGGCAATGATGTAGACACAGCCGATCATAAAAACAGCCCAGGTGCCCGCCATCTCGCGCATCGTAAAGCCGAGCATCCCCTCACCCAGCAGCACGGCCAACAGCAGCGACCAGACCAGCCAGAAGCCGCGGCTTTCGATGGTGAGCATCGTATGCTCCTGCATTTCGTCAAGTTGATTTTTGCCAAACAAGTTTGCAAGTTTCATCATGATTCCTCCCAGAACAGATCATCTAAGGTTTTGCCCAGTACCTTGCAGATACTGCGGCAAAGGTTGATGGTGGGGTTATACTCCCCTTTTTCAATGGCGTTGACGGTCTGGCGCGATACGCCGACGGCTTCTGCCAGCGCGCCCTGCGTCATATCTTTTTCGGCGCGGGCCGCTTTGAGCTTCAGGTTTTTTGCCATGCTGGCCTGCCCTCCTTTCAGGTGGTGCAACCAGTATAGCACCGCTCTCTCATAATGTCAAGTATATATTACATTTTATCTTTTATATTTTTCTTTTTGTCGTTTTGCTTGCGATTGGCACGGCACCGTGTTATGATAAGGCTACACATTATACAATAAAGGAAGTTTGGCGAATGAAGTACAGCTTTCCCGCTTTTGAAAATGGATTTGTCCGAGTGGCTGCCGCCACCCCCGCCCTGCGCGTGGCCGACTGCGCCTATAACGCGCAGCAGATTATCGATGCCATGCGCGTGTACGCCGCCCAGAATGTGCAGCTGGTCTGCTTCCCCGAATTTTGCCTGACCGGCTACACATGCAGTGACCTGTTTTTGCAGCACACGCTGCTGCAAGGGGCTGAGGACGGGCTGGCTGCGATCCTGGACGCAAGCACCGGCTTGAATCTGGTTGCGCTGGTCGGGCTACCGGTCGCGCACGACGGCAAGCTGTACAACTGCGCGGCGGTTGTCTGCAACGGAGAGCTGCTCGGCCTGGTACCCAAGCAGCACCTGCCCAACTACGGTGAATTTTACGAGAAGCGCCACTTTGTGCCCGGCATGGCCGAGCCTGAGTGCATTGAGTTTGCCAGGCAGGAAACGCTAATCGGTACACGGCTGCTTTTCAGCTGCAAGCAGTTGAAAAGCTTTGTGCTGGGCGTTGAAGTGTGCGAGGATTTGTGGAGCCCGGTGCCGCCCAGCTGCGCGCTGGCACTGGCCGGGGCGACCGTGATCGCCAACCTTTCCGCCAGCGATGAGACCATCGGCAAGGCCGCTTACCGCCGCCAGCTCATCAGCGGGCAGAGCGCGCGGCTGCTGTGCGCCTACCTCTACGCCGACGCAGGCCACGGCGAAAGCACCACCGACATGACCTTTGCCGGGCACAACCTGATTGCCGAAAACGGCACCCTGCTGGCCGAGACTGCCCTCTTTGAGGGCGGCGCTGCCGTGACTGAGTTGGATCTGGATCGCATGGTGCAGGAGCGCCAGCGCAACACGACCTTTATGCCCGAGACGGCAGGCTACACCCGTGTGGAGTTTGAGCTGCCGCCCGTGGAGCTGGCCTTGACGCGGCAGGTCTCCCCCACGCCGTTTGTGCCGCAGGATACCGCCGCCCGCGCCGGGCGCTGCGAGCTGATTCTGCGCATCCAGGCTGAGGGCCTTGCCAAGCGCATGGAGCACACCCACGCCAAGTGCGCGGTGCTGGGCATCTCCGGCGGGCTGGACAGCTGCCTGGCTCTGCTGGTGGCCGTGCGCGCCTGCAAGGTGCTGCACCGCGACCCGAAAGAGATCGTCGCACTGACGATGCCCTGCTTCGGCACCACCAAGCGCACCCGCTCCAACGCTGAAATTTTGTGCGAGGCCCTCGGCGTCAGCTTTGCGGAAATTAACATCACCAACACCGTCAACAGCCATTTTGCCGATATCGGCCAGGACCCGCAGACCTACGATGTTACCTTTGAAAACTGCCAGGCCCGCGTGCGCACACTGGAACTGATGGACTACGCCAACAAAAACGGCGGCTTCGTCATCGGCACCGGCGATTTGAGCGAGCTGGCTCTTGGCTGGGCCACCTATAACGGCGACCATATGAGCATGTACGGTGTCAACGCTGGCGTGCCCAAAACGCTGGTGCGGCACATCGTGCAGTACGTGGCCGACACCTGCGGCGATAAGCAGCTGAGCGATGTGCTGCTGGACATTCTGGACACGCCGGTCAGCCCCGAACTGCTGCCTACCGCCGAAGACGGCACCATCGCCCAGCAGACAGAAAAGCTCGTAGGTCCGTATGAACTGCACGATTTTTACCTGTACTATGTGCTGCGCTTCGGCTTTGGGCCCGCCAAAATTTACCACCTGGCCCGCACGGCATTTGCCGGCAGGTACGAGCCGGAAGTGCTGCTGGCCTGGCTGAAAAATTTCTACCGTCGGTTCTTTGCACAGCAGTTCAAGCGCAGCTGCCTGCCGGACGGCCCGAAGGTCGGCTCGGTCACGCTGTCCCCCCGCGGCGACTGGCGCATGCCCAGCGACGCCTGCAACACCTTGTGGATGGCTGAACTGGATAAGATCACGCTGTAATATTAAAAGGAAGTGTTGTTATGGCAATGTGGAAAAACGACGACGAAATGTTCGCCTTGATGAAAGAAAAACTGTACACCCCCGTGGTAGGCGATATTCTGGATCAGATGGGCTACAAGCACCAGTTTTTGCCCGCTGCCATCCGCCCGCTGGCCGCCCAGGTACCCACCGCGCCTTATATCCTGCCCGGTGAGACCGAGGACAAGCGGCTGAAACTGGCCGGTTACGCCTGCACCGTGCTGGAAAATGACGTGTACGAGTACCAGACGCAAAAGCCGTTCGGCTATATGACCGAAGCGCTGGATGATTTGAAGCCCAACGAAATTTATATTGCCACCGGTGCGCACAACAGCGCCCTGTGGGGTGAACTGCTGACTGCCTGCAGCAAGGCGCGCGGTGCGGTAGGCGCCGTGCTGGACGGCTACACCCGCGACACACCGAAAGTGATCGAGCAGAATTTCCCGGTTTTTTGCACCGGCACCTGGGCGCAGGATTCCTCGGTGCGCACCTACGTATTTCAGTGGCGCTGCCCCATTGAAATCGGGCAGGTCACGATCCACAACGGGGATATCGTGTTCGGCGATGTCGACGGCGTGCTCATCATCCCGAAAGAAATCGCGCCCGAAGTGCTGGAAAAGGCCCTGGAAAAGGCCAGCACCGAAAAGACGATGCGCAGGGCCATCGAAAACGGCATGCTGGTCACGGATGCGTTTGCCAAGTTTGGCGTGCTGTAAGGCGCAAGGGCAGACTTATACAAGATTTATACAAATAACAAAAGCGGAGAGCTCCCGGATTTGGGAATTCCCCGCTTTTTTTATTTGGTTCAGTATTCCACGCCTTCCCGTGCGGCAACGCCGTCCGCGTAAGGGTGCCTGTGCGCCCGCATCTCGGTCGAGTAGTCGGCGGCTTCTTGCAGCCAGGGGGCCGGGTCGCGGCCGGTCAGCACAACTTCCCTGCCGTTTTTGGCAAAGGCGACGGCCCGGCGCAGCAGGGCTTCGTCCAAAATGCTGCTTTTCAGCGCGGCGCAGGCTTCATCCAGCACCAGCAGGTCAAACGGTTCTGCCAGTGCCCGGCCCAATGCCCGGGCGGATGCTTCCCGCGCCGCGGC
The DNA here is from genome assembly GCA_004554775.1 of Subdoligranulum variabile. Lineage (GTDB taxonomy): Bacteria > Bacillota > Clostridia > Oscillospirales > Ruminococcaceae > Gemmiger > Gemmiger variabilis_B. The sequence goes on along the minus strand of SFKI01000007.1, from coordinate 130,892 downwards.
TTTATCGGCCTCATCCATCAGCCAGGTGAATTTTGCGTTCGGGCAGGCATACACAGCGGCCCCGGCCGCACGCAGCGGGGCGATCTCGCCGCTGGTGCCGTCTTTTAAAAATTGCACAATGACCACCCGCCGCCCATGGCCCAGCGCGCGCAGCGCCAGCCCCATGGCCGCCGTAGTCTTGCCCTTGCCGTTGCCCCAGTAAAGATGCAGCATGGATGGTCCTCCGTTTTAACCATTGGCTTTTTCGGATGCAAAAAATTCTTTTGTCAGCTTGGCGACCGTGCCGGAAAGCAGCAACAGGGCAATCAGGTTCGGGATGCTCATTAAGCCGTTGAAGGTGTCGGCCACGCTCCACAGCAGGCCCAGATCCACCGTCGCACCCAGGATGGACACAAAGGAGTACACTACAAAGAACGGGCGCACGACTTTATCGCTGCGGCACAAAAACGCGAGGAAGCGCGAGCCGTACAGGCCCCAGCCGATGATGGTGGAAAATGCAAAGCAGCACAGCGCCACCGCCGTAAAGATGGACGCCCAGCCGCCGTAAGTTGTGGTAAAGCCGGAGATCGTCAGCTCAGCGCCCGCGGCGGTGCCGTAGTTGACCGTTGTGCCGCTGCACAGGATGACCATGGCAGTCAGGGTGCAGATCACGAGGGTATCGGCAAACACTTCAAAGATGCCGAACATGCCCTGCTTGACCGGCTTGCGGGTGTCGGCGCAGGCGTGGGCGATGGAGCCGGTGCCAAGACCGGCCTCATTGGAGAAAATACCGCGCGAAATGCCCTTTTGCATACTGATAAACAAGCTGCCGATGGTTCCGCCGGTAAACGCTGCCGGGTTGAACGCGCCCGCAAGGATGGACTCGATCACCGCCGGAAAGCGCGGGATGTTCAGCGCTACAACGCCAACTGCCAGCACGATATAAAACAGCGCCATAAAAGGCACAAGCCGCTCGCTTACGCTGCCAATGCGCTTGATGCCGCCCAGCAGCACCATGGCGACCAGCATAGCCACCACGATGCCGACCACGAGGTTCAGCGTGGAAAGCGCGCCGCTGCCGACGACGTTGTATTCGAGCAGGGCGGTGTCAATGGCCGCCACGATCGTATTGACCTGGGTCGCGTTGCCGGTGCCGAAAACCGTCAGCACACCAAACAGCGAGTACAGCACCGCCAAAAACTGCCAATGCCTGCCCAAGCCGTTTTTGATGTAGTACATCGGGCCGCCGACCCACTCGCCTGCGGCGTTGCGCTCGCGGTAATGCACGGCCAGCGTGACCTCGGCAAATTTGGTACACATGCCCAGCAGCGCCGAGCACCACATCCAGAACACCGCGCCCGGCCCGCCGATGGCGATAGCCCCCGCCACGCCTGCAATGTTGCCGGTGCCGACGGTGCCCGCCAACGCGGTACACACTGCCTGGAACGGCGTCATTGCGCCGTCCGAAGCATCTTTTTTGCGGAACATGCGGCCAATGGTGGTTTTGATGGCATACGGAAATTTGCGGATCTGCAAAAAGCCGGTCCGCACGCTGAGCAGCAGCCCCACGCCGATGATGCACACCATGGCCGGGACGCCCCACACAAAATTGTTGACCGCCTGGTTGACAGCCGCGATCGTTTCTAACATACTACTCCCCATCTCTCTTGTTTACTATACTTGCCCCGTAAATGCAAAAAGCCACGAGCCGTGCGTACACATTGGCTCGTGACCTGTTTGCATCGTACTGGATTATTATAGCATTTTGTGGGTGGGGTTGCAAGGGGATTAGCAGGTGAGTAATCCGGTGCTGGCAGTCTACGCACCGCGCCAACCCATTCAATTCGCAATTGATTAGTAAAAATCCCGCTACCAGAAAGATAGCGGGAAAAGCATTAGTTACTAGAATCAGATTTTTTTTCTACAAAAGTAACAACGTTCGTCAACTTTTCGGTATGATTTACAGTGTTATAGGACTTATCAGAAGCAGTGTAGGTGCAGGTATAAGTTCCATCATCGTAGACAATAGTCTTAATCGAACCATCCGCGTATACATCCGCCTTAAAGGACTTATCATCCGAACCAAGAACCTCGGCAAGCTTCTTAATATTAGTAACGTGATCGCTGTCAGCTGCCCACGTAGCATCCTTCAACGTTCCACCAGCGCTCAACTTACCATACGCCTCAGATGCCTCAGTCTGAACAGCCATAGCGACCATACGGGTCTCAGAGATGACCTTTTCCTTGTTGGCCTTGTCAATGTAACCAGTCAGGGCCGGAATCAGCAGGGCAGCCAGAATGGCCAGAATAACCAGAACAACAATCAGCTCAACCAGGGTAAAGCCTTTTTTGTTCTTCATGGCGCGGATCTTTTCAATCATGATATTTTCCTCCAGTTTCTTTTTGGGCGCACTAAAGTCGAACGCGCCCGATTGAATGGATACATTATAACATACGGCCTGTCGATTTGCAAGCGAAATTGTCGAAAAAGGCCAAAGTTAATCAAATATCAAAGTCTCCGCTAAAAGCTTCCCCTTCAATTGCAGCGAAATCAAAAGCATTCTTAAAGCAGCAGATTTTTTCGCTCGGCAATACAACAAAAAAGACTGTGACAACTTTTTCATCACAGTCTTATGGAGGTGACGACCAGATTTGAACTGGTGAATGAAGGTTTTGCAGACCTTTGCCTTACCACTTGGCCACGTCACCATAATGAGTGAAAAACCGGCTTTTGGAGCCGGTTTCCACTATTTTTTGGAGCGGCCGACGAGACTCGAACTCGCTACCTCCACCTTGGCAAGGTGGCGCTCTACCAGATGAGCTACGGCCGCATAAAAGTGTATTCTTTACGAAGAATACACAAGAAAATGGTGCCTCCGATCGGAATCGAACCAATGACACGGGGATTTTCAGTCCCCTGCACCAACTGAACTACCGGGCCACATGGTGGAAGTTAACGGGCTCGAACCGCTGACCCTCTGCTTGTAAGGCAGATGCTCTCCCAGCTGAGCTAAACTTCCTCCTAATGGAGCGGCCGACGAGGCTCGAACTCGCTACCTCCACCTTGGCAAGGTGGCGCTCTACCAGATGAGCTACGGCCGCATATCGGAGAGGTTTTGCTCAGCCGCTCTCTCCGGGCGACGTATGTTATTATAGCTGACAACGAGCGAAAAGTCAAGCATTTTTTCTAATTTTTTTGTGTTTTTTTTAAGTCGTTTCAGGCTCTGGTTTTTCATCGCTGGCAGGCCAGTTTTTGAGCAGTTCGTTCAGGTCTACCTTATAATTCTTGTTGCAGAACTGGCAATTTACCTCGGCAACAGGGTCCTCATCGCGCAGTTTTTCTACTTCTTTTTTGCCCAGGCTGCGGATCATATTTTCGACGCGCTCCTCGCTGCAATCGCAGCGGTAGGTCACGTGGTAGCTGTCGAGGATATCGGGCTGGAAACCCTCGAGCGCCAACTCCAGCATGTCGCGGACGGTCTTTCCCTCTTCCAGCATAGCGGTGACGCTGGGCATGGCCTTAATGTTCTTTTCCAGGTGGTTGATCTCTTCCTCGGTAGCGCCGGGCAGCAACTGCACGACAAAGCCGCCTGCACAGCGCACGCTCAGATCCTTATCCACCAGCACGCCCAGCGCGCAGACCGTGGGAATCTGCTCACTGATGGCAAAATAGGTGGTGACGTCCTCGGCGATCTCGCCGGAAGTCAAGGGCACCTGACCGATGTAGGGCTCGCGCATGCCTAAATCGCGGATGACATCCAGCGTGCCGTCCTTGCCTACGGCGGCGCCCACGTTCAGGTGGCCGTCAGCGCGCGGGGGCAGCTCTACAACGGGATTTTCAATATAACCCTTGACGTTGCCCGTACCGTCGGAAACGGCCAGCAGGCGGCCTGCGGGGCCGCCGCCCTTGATTTGCAGCGTGACAGAATCCTGCGTGCTTTTGAGCATAATGCCCATCATGGAAGCTGCCGTCAGCAGGCGGCCCAGTGCGGCGGTGGTGACGGCGCTGGTCTTGTGCAGGCGTTCCATCTCGCGCACAATCTCGGTGGAGTCGACGCCGTAAAATACAATGCCGCCGTTTTCAGAAATGCCGCGCAGCATATTGTGATTCTGTTCCATTTATTCTTTCCCCTCCTGGGTGTATTGTTTGACAGCCGTGATGATCCAGCGCGGGCTGTCGGCGCGCACGGGGCCGAAGTCTTCGCCGTCCGCCACTTTGGCCACGGCAAAGCCGTACTTTTGCAGCAGCGCTGTTACGAGGTCCAGCGGATAGCTGTACTCGCTGAACGACTCCTTAAAATGTTCGCCGGTCTCGTGGTAGTCGATATCAATCGCGATATCGACCCTTCCGGTGGATTCATCAAAATGGTTGGTCCAGTGGCATTCGGCGTCCTCGGCTTCAATGTCGAAGGTCTCCCCTGCCAGAATTTTCTGTTGCTTGTAGGGGGTGTTCAAATCAAAGATAAAGACGCCGCCTTTTTCCATAAAATAGGCTGCTTTGCGAATGGCTTTTTCAAACTGGTCCGCCGGGCCGATATGGTTATAGGTATCAAAGGTGGAGACGGCCGCGCGGATGGTGCCGTAAAGGTCCAGCGAGAGCAGATCCTGCCGCAAAAGCAGAATGCGGCCGGTCATGTCCAGCTCGTCAGCTTTCTCTCGCAGGACGCTGAGCATTTCCTCGGAGCGGTCGATGCCGATGACGTCATAGCCCGCCTGGGCCAGCATCAGGGTCAGATCGCCCGTGCCGCAGCCCAAGTCGGCCAGGATGCCGGAGGGAATGCCATGGGCTTGCAGCTCTCCGCTGATATAGCGATAGAGCGCGTCGTAATCAGCTTCGCTGTTGAGCTCATCGTAAAAGTAGGCAAATTCGTTGTAGGCCATCCGTTTACTCCGTTGCTGCGGCGGTTTCCAGCAGGGCGCGCAGTTCTTCCATCCCCTGGCCGTTCTCGGCGCTGGTCAGGATGACTTTCCGGCAGCCGTAGGGCGCGCAGATCTGCTCAAATTCTGCCTGACGGGCGGCCATCTCGCTTTTTTTCAGCTTGTCGCCCTTGGTCAGCGCGGCCACAAACGGGATGCGGTGATAGTGCAGGTATTCCAGCATCTGCATGTCGTCGGCACTGGGGGCGTGGCGGCTGTCCAGCAGCTGCACCAGCAGGCAGACGCTGCGGTCATCCTCGAAGTACGTATTGATCAGCTCGTCCCAGCGCTCGCGCTCGGCGTTGGAAACTTTGGCATAGCCGTAGCCTGGCAGGTCGACAAAGTAGGCGTTATCCACCTTATAGAAGTTGATGGTCGCCGTTTTGCCGGGCGTGGCGCTGACGCGGGCCAGCTTGCGGCGGTTGCACAGCTTATTGATCAGGCTGGATTTGCCTACATTGGAGCGGCCGGAAAAAACGATCTCCGGGCGGTCGCTGTCCGGCAGCTGGCGGGACAGGCCGTAGGATGCGAGAAACTCGCAGTTATTGTAGTTCATAGTGGTTCCTTTACATTACAGTGGCCGGATCCTTGGCAGCAGGCTTTTCGCCAGCGATCAGATTGGTGGCCTGGGGCATGGCGTGCGTGCTTCGGGCTGCGGCGTGGCCGGGCATGATGAGCGCATGTTTCAGCACCTGAGACAGCCGTTCGACCGGGATGAAGTGGATCTTCTCCTTTACCTCGGCATCGACTTCGTAGAGGTCGGTGGCGTTCTCTTTGGGGATCAGCACGGTGGAAATGCCCTCACGGAAAGCGGCCATGCTTTTTTCTTTCAGGCCGCCGATGGGCAGTACATTGCCGTGCAGCGTGATCTCGCCGGTCATGGCCAGGTCGTGGCGCACCGGGATGCCGGACAGCGCCGAGACGAGCGCCGTGGTCAGCGTGACACCGGCGGAGGGGCCATCCTTGGGCACAGCACCCTCGGGGGCGTGGATGTGCAGGTCGGTGTTTTTGAAGCGGTCGGGCGCGATGCCGTACTCCTCGGCATGGACGCGGGCGTAGGTGACGGCGAGCTGTGCGCTCTCCTTCATCACATCGCCCAGGCTGCCGGTGATTTCAATTTTGCCGGTGCCATTGGGGATGACCGCAACTTCGACAGGCAGCATTTCGCCGCCGACGCTGGTCCAGGCCAGGCCGTTGGCGATGCCGACGGAATCCGCGCGGGAGATGAAGGTCGGCTTGACCTTTTCGGGGCCGAGCAGCGACTTTACCATCGTGCCGGACACGCTGATCTTCTCAGTCTCGCCTGCGGCGATCTTCTGGGCGCACTTGCGCAGCACCGAGGTGATGGTACGCTCCAGGTTACGCACACCGGCTTCACGGGTGTAGCCGTCGATGATTTCATAGAGCGCACCGGAAGTCATGCTGACTTTGCCGTCCAGGCCGTTGTTTTTAAGCTGCTTGGGCAGCAGATGGCGCTTGGCAATGTTGAATTTTTCGGTGCGGGTGTAGCTGGGCAGCTCGATAACGTCCATACGGTCATAGAGAGGCCCCGGGATGGTGGACGCGTCGTTGGCGGTGGTGATGAAGAGCACCTCGCTTAAATCGAACGGGATATCGAGGTAATTGTCCTTAAAGGTGCGGTTCTGCTCGGGGTCGAGCACTTCCAGCAGGGCGCTGGACGGGTCGCCCTTGTAGTCCCCTGCCAGCTTGTCGATCTCGTCAAGCAAAATGACGGGGTTCGACGATTTGGCGGAGTTGATGGCGCTGATGATGCGGCCCGGCATGGCACCGATGTAGGTGCGGCGGTGGCCGCGAATCTCGGCTTCATCATGCACGCCGCCCAGGCTCATGCGGGCGAACTTGCGGCCCATGCAGTCCGCAATGGAATGGGCGATGCTGGTCTTGCCGACGCCCGGAGGGCCGACAAGGCAGACGATCTGGCCTTTGACCTCGGTGTTCAGCTTGCGCACGGCCAGCAGTTCCAGGATGCGCTCTTTGACTTTCTGCAAGCCGTAATGCTCACGGTCCAGTACCTTGCGGGCGTGGGCCTGGTCGAGATCATCCTCGGTCGTGACGTGCCAGGGCAGCCCCAGGCAGGTATCAAGATAGCTGCGGATGACGCCGCTTTCGGCGGAGTTGGACTGCATACGGGCCAGGCGGTCACACTCTTTCAGCAGCTTTTCGGTGGATTCCTCGTCGAGTTTGAGGGCCAGGACTTTCTGACGGTAGGTGTCGGCCTCGGCGCGGGTATCCTCCGAGTCACCGAGTTCTTCGCTGATGATGTGCATTTGCTCGCGCAGGTAGTATTCGCGCTGGCCTTTGTCGAGCGAGGCGTTGACTTTATCGTCAAGGTCGCGCTCGATCTCCAGCACCTGGCATTCCTGACGCAGCAGCATCAGCAGTTTTTCCAGGCGGCCCAGCAGCGAGGATTCGTTTAAGATCGTCTGCTTATCCTCGTATTTGAGTAGGAGGTTGGCAGGCATGTACTCGCTCAGGAACAGCGGGCTGTCCGAGCTGACGATATTATAAACGACGTCCTTCGAGATCTGCGGGCTGTAGGAGAGGTACTCCTCAAAGTAGTCTTTCAGGCTGCGGACCAAGGCTTCGGTCTGGGTGCGTTTGTCGGCACCGATGCCGCGCACCGGCACCGGGCGCACGCTGGCTTGCAGGAAATCGCCGTCGTTCAGTTCCAGCAGGCGGGCACGGGTCTTACCCTCGACCAGCACCTTAACGAGATCATCAGAGACACGCAGGACCTGCTTGATCTCGGCGATGACGCCGTAAGCGTAGAGGTCGCGCATCTGCGGTTCTTCTACGTCCATCTCCTTTTGAGCGACCAGAAAGATGCTGCTGTTGGTGTGCATGGCAGCCTCGATGGCGGCGATGGACTTGGCGCGGCCAACCTCAAAATGGACGATATTGTTGGGGAAAACCACCAGCCCGCGCAGAGCGATGGCCGGCAGTACACTGACATTGCGGGTAATTTTGACTTTTACTTTTTCAGACATTGCTTACTCTCCCATGACCTGCAAAACAGGTGCGTTGTGTGCGAGTTTTGGCGGCAAAAGGATACGCGCGCTGCGCCGTGCCACCTCGGCATGCAGCGTTTTTTGGGGTGAACATTCCCCGTCCAGCGTGGTGATCATCGGCTTGGCATCCAGCACCTGGATGTCAATGGCCGATGTGCGGAAATACGTCAGATACGGGCGGAATATTTCTGTCACTGTGCCGTCGTGCGTAAGATGCTCGCCTTTTTTGTAGCCGCCCAGCAGGCCGGGCAGTTTGAAGCGCGGCACTGGCTTTAGCAGCACCACATCCAGCAGGCCGTCGTCCAAACTGGCGTTGGGCGCGGCGCAGTAGCCGCCGCCGTACATGCGGGCGTTGCAGATGGCCAACATCATATAGATGCCGTCCAGTTCCCGGTCATCAGCCTGTATGTGCAAATGGTGCTTGAAGCTGCTGCAAACGGCTTCGAGGATGGACAGGGTGTACGCGGTGGTTCCGCCGCACAGCGGGATGCGCCGCCACTTGGGGATGCCGTTCGCTACCTGTGCGTCGATGCCCGCAGCGTAGATATCTATGCCATAGCCCTGCGGTGTTGCCAACAGGTCCGCCGGGAAGCTCTCGGCTGCCAGCTGGGCATCCATATCCAGAAAATCCGCCGGGGCGCCGAAATTGCGCACATAGTCGTTACCGCTGCCGCACGGGATGCAGCCCACCGCCACGTTGGGGTGGTTGGCCGCGCTTTGCAGCACTTCGTTCATCGTGCCATCGCCGCCTGCCGCGTAGATATGTACTTCTTCCCCGCTGGCAGCAGCCTGTGCCGCCAGTTGGCGGGCGTGGCCCTTGCTTTGGGTAATTTCTATGCGGGGCTCCACGCCTGCACGGGCTGCGGCGGTGCGGATCCGGGGCACCAGCTCAGTGCTGGCATCGGCCTTGCCCGCCGTAGGATTGATGATAAACAGCTGCTGCATGGCGCGGCGTCCTCCCGTTTTTTTGCTGAATCTGACAGATAGTAACAGATATATTTATTGTAGCGGTTTCTTGCAAAAAGTGCAAGAGATTGGGATAAACTGTTAGCCCCCTGCCCAAAATATTGTGCAGGAGGGGTTGGTTATGTCAGATGTTTTGGTGGAAATCGGGCAGGTCGCCATTACAAGCCTGGCATCGCTGGCAGGGATGTTTCTGCTGACGCGGTGGGGCGGCAAGCGGCAGATCTCGCAGATGAGCCCTTTTGACTATTTAAACGCCGTCACAACGGGGTCCATCGCCGCCGAGCTGGCGACGAATCTGGAGCAGTGGTACCGCCCCGTTACGGCGATGGTGGTGTACGGCCTTGTGACCTGGGCCGTGCATTTTACGGCCTGCCGCAGCATTGCGATGCGCACCGTATGGAGCGGACGTGCGCTGATCTTAATGGAAAATGGAACAATTTTTAAAGAGAATCTCTCCCGCGCGTCTATTGATGTCAACGAGTTTTTAGGCCAGGCACGGGTCGCGGGATATTTTGACCCGAACGAGATCCAGACCGCGATTCTGGAAACGAACGGGCAGATCAGCTTTTTGCCCAAGAGCAGCAGCCGCCCCGTCACCCCGCAGGATTTGCAGCTTACGCCCGAACCGGTGAGTGCGTGGTATGACCTGATCTTGGACGGGCAGCTGATGCAGGACAATTTAAAAGCCTCGGGCCGCAGTGTTGCCTGGCTGGAAAACCAGCTGCACAGCGTTGGCATCGGGCAGAAAAGCGAGGTGTTTTACGCAGGCTGCAACCAGCAGGGCACCTTTTTTGCCTGCCGCGGCGGGTAAGCAAAAAGGGCCGAAGCCCGAAGCTTCGACCCTTTTTGATAGGGCGGTATTGCCCTGCTTATTTGAAGTAGCGGTCCAGCAGGCCCTGCATGCCGCGGCCATGGCGGGCCTCGTCCTTTGCCATCTCGTGGACGGTGTCATGGATGGCGTCGAGGTTCAGCTCCTTGGCTTTCTTGGCCAGGTCCATCTTGCCAGCGCAGGCGCCGCACTCAGCGTCAACACGCATCTGCAGGTTCTTCTTGGTGCTGTCGGTCAGCACCTCGCCCAGCAGCTCAGCGAACTTGGAAGCGTGCTCGGCTTCCTCAAAAGCGTAGCGCTTCCAGGCTTCGGCGATTTCGGGGTAGCCCTCACGGTCAGCCACGCGGCTCATAGCCAGATACATGCCAACTTCGCTGCACTCACCGTTGAAGTTCTCGCGCAGGCCCTGCTTGATCTCCTCGGGGACGTCCTTGGCGATGCCGACGACGTGCTCGGTGACGTAGGTGTTGTCCTTCTTCTCGATGAACTTGGAAGCCGGAGCCTTGCAGACCGGGCAGAACTCGGGGATGGTGCCTTCAGCGATATAACCACAAACGGTGCAAACATACTTCGACATAATAAATTGCCTCCTGCTATTTTGGATTTTTCTGTTTTACTTACTCTTATTTGCTCTTGAGATAAGTTCCTGTCTCATGCCTATATTATACGGGACAAAAGCGTTTTTGTCAATAGTTCTTTTTATATTTTTAAGAATAATTCCTATTTTTTGAAAAGCTTGTATTGGTTTACTCTCGTTTTGCCGTTCTTTGGCATAGCTGCAAAAAGCGCCTTGGACAAAACGCAGCTCAGCGCCCCCACGCAAAGCCCGGCTACCAGCAGCACCGGCGCATACCCCAAGGCCATGGCGCTGGATAGAAGCACCGACGCGCCCAGCAATTGGCCGATGTTATGGGCCAGCGCACCGCTGACTGTAAAGATGAACTCCCCAGGCGACACGGGCAGCTGCAGCAGCGCCCACAGTACCAAAAAGGACAGCACGCCGCCGCATAGTGACAAAAAGCCTGCTGTCGGCCCGCGGGTCAGCAGTGCAAACAGCGCTTTGAGCAGCACCAGCTCTGCCGCCGTGCGGGTGTTTAAAAACAGCAGCGCGTACATGACCACCAGGTTGGAAAGGCCCAGCTTCATGGCGGGCATCAGGCCCAAAAGCGGCGTGATGGCAGATTCCAGAAACGAAAGCGCAATGGCCAGGGCAAACAGCATACCCGTCCAAGCGACCTCTCGGGCTTTTGTGCTGCGCATAGGGCAGTCTCCCCTCTCTTACTATAATAATGTAGGCAGCCTGCGAGCTACTTAAAAATTTTACAATTTCCCGGCCGGTTTTCCGGCCAGGTTTCGCGCCAAACGGCTTGAAAAAAGCAGGGATATGGTGTATTCTATTAGGGTATCGGTATAGCATGCCGATGCTTATTTTTAAAAGCATACCATACCATTATGAAAAAGATATGAAAAAGGAGATCCTACCCATGAAAAAGTTACTTCCTATCCTGCTGTGCGCTGCCCTGCTGGCTGGCTGCGGCAGTTCCGCCAGCTCTGCTGCTTCTTCGGCTGCGGAGAGCGCCGTGGCTTCTGAGTCTGTTGCCGAGTCCACCGCAGAGAGCACCGTCGGCGGTGCTGACAGTGTGACCGACATTGTCGTGAGCGATGATGCCGAGGCCAATACCGCCAACCTGGACGCTGCTGTATCCGCTTTGGAGGAGGTCAACCCCATCGCCAACCCCCGTGCGCTGGACGACTTCTCGGTCGAGAATGAGCTGATGCTGACGATGGACAACATCGCCGGTTACAAGGGCGATGTGACCAACGACCAGGCAGACTGTGGTCTCGTCTTTGTGGCCCAGGCCAAGCCCGGCAAGGCCGCTGATGTCGAGAGCGAGTTGCAGGCTTACAAGGAAAGCCTGTCTGCCAACGACCTGTACGCCGAATTTGCCGACAAGGTTGCCCTGGCAAAAGACGCCCGCATCGTTGCGAACGGTGACTATGTTGCCATCGTGATCGCAGGCATTGCCAACCCGGATTACAGCGCCATTGATACCGCTTTGGAGACGGCACTGAACTTCTAAACAAGAGTGATGGATGCAGCAGGCCGCTACCGCAGGGTAACGGCCTGTTTTTATAAGAAAGGAGGTCTTGCGGATGGTTTTTAACAGTGTGGTGTTTTTGTTCTGTTTTTTGCCGTTGGCGCTGCTGGCTTATTATCTGGTGCCCGGGCGCGGCAAAAATGTGGTGCTGCTGGCCGAAAGCCTGCTGTTCTACTGTTGGACCGGCGTGGAATATCTGCCGCTGATCGTCTGCCTGATCGTATTCAACTATCTGTGGGGTCTTTTGACAGCGCGCACGCGGGACAGGCTGAAAGGGCTGTTGCCCGCTGTGGCTGCAGTCGTCAACCTGGCGGTGCTGGTCTATTTTAAGTATGCCAATTTCCTGATCGACACCTTGAACAGCATCGGGAATTTTGGCCTTGCGGCCCTGAATGTAGGTGCGGTGCTGCCCCTGGGCATCAGCTACTACATTTTTAAAATTATCAGCTACGAGGCCGACGTTTATACCGGCAAGGTCGAGGCCGAGAAAGACCCCGTTGCCTTTGCGGCGTATGTGCTGTTCTTCCCGCAATTGATCGTAGGACCGATCATCAAATACCGTGATATGGCCCCGCAGCTGCACAACTATAAAAACCGCTGCAGCGCGGCGCTGATGGAGCGCGGCGTGGAGCTGTTTTTGTTCGGCCTTGCCAAAAAGGTGATTTTGGCGGATTCCATCGGCGCACTGTGGACGGATATCATCGGCGCAGGCGGCGTAGGGCTTCGCAATGTGTCTACCCCGCTGGTCTGGCTGGGCATCATCGCTTACTCCTTGCAGCTCTACTTTGATTTTGCCGGGTACAGCGAGATGAGCAATGGCCTTGCCGCCCTGATGGGCTTTGACTGCGCGGCCAACTTTGACCTGCCGTATATTTCTGCCAGCATTACCGAGTTCTGGCGCCGGTGGCATATCTCACTATCCGGCTGGTTCCGCGATTACATTTACATCCCGCTGGGCGGCAACCGCAAGGGCGCGGCACGGCAGATGCTGAATATGTTCCTTGTCTGGGCCGCGACCGGCATCTGGCACGGCGCAAGCTGGAACTTTATTGTGTGGGGCTTGTACTATTTTGTGCTGCTGGTCATTGAAAAAAATTTCCTGCTGAAATTCTTGAAGAAATGCCCGGTTGCCGCCCACATTTACACACTGTTTTTTGTGGTGCTTGGCTGGGGCATCTTTACGGCCAACCAGCCCGGCGCACCGCTGGGGCTGCTGCTTAATAAGCTGTTCATCCCGCAGGGCGGTATTTCGGCGGTGTATTATCTGCGCAACTACGGTGTATTTTTGGCGCTGGGCTGCGTGTGCTCGTCGGTGCTGCCGCGCTGGCTGTGGGAGAGAATCAGCCGCAATACCGCTGCCAAAGTGGTTGCTTCGGCCCTGCTGGCGCTGCTGTGCATTGCCTACGTAGTGGCCGCAACCAATGCAACAGCGCTGTACGCCAATTTCTGAAAGGAGGAACGGAAAGATGGCAAAAGTTGTGTACCGCAAAGAAAAAAAGGACCGTTCCCCCTATCCGCTGCTGATTCTGGGCGCGGTGATCGTGTTCGGTTTTTCGCTGGTGAACTTGGTGTTCCCCAAGCGTGACCAGCTGGAGCTCGAGAACCGCAAGGCCGCGCAGTTCCCCGCGTTCAGTGCGTCGGCGCTGCTGGACGGCAGCTGGCAGAGCGGATTTTCCCGCTGGATGCAGGATCAGTTTGCGCTGCGCGATGTCTGGGTGAACACCCAGCGCGCGGCGGATGAGGTCGTTTTCCAGAAAGCCGAAGAGGGCGGCATTCTGCTGGGCAAAGACCATTGGATGTTCACGAAGCTTTTTACTGTGGATGGTGCCACGCAGAAACAGCTTGCCAAGAATGTGCAGGCCGTCAGCGATTTTGCGGCGGCGCACCCCGGCAAGGTGACGTTTTTGCTGGCCCCCTCGGCCAGTGTCATCTACCCCGAGAAGCTGCCCGCCGGTGCCCCGATGGTGGATGAAAACGCAATGCTGGACGATATTTTTGCCGCCGTCGGCCAAAGCGCCAGCGTGCTGGACCTGCGCCCCACCTTTATGGCCGATAAGGATGAATACCTGTATTTCAAAACCGACCATCACTGGACGCCCAACGGCGCGTACCGCGCGTATGAGCAGTTCTGCGCCCTGAGGGGGCTAAAGCCGTTTGACCGCAGTGCACACGATGCCATTACGGTGCCGGATTTCCAGGGCACGCACTACTCGGCCACGCGGCTGTGGAATGCCGAAAACGACGAGATCACCTATTACCCGCTGAAAAATCCGATGACGATTTACCGCATCACCGGTGAGGCCGCGTATGAGCCGGAGACCACCGAGAACCTCATCAACACCCAAAAGTTTGACACGCGGGACAAGTACGCCGCATTTTTGGACGGCAACAACGGCTACTCGGTCATTGAGGGCGACGGTGAGGGTAGCATTCTGGTGGTGAAGGACAGCTACGCCAACAGCTTTATCCCCTACCTGACCGCCAATTATGGCAAGATCGGCGTGGTGGATTTCCGCAATTTCAAGTACGGGCTTGACTCCACGATCGAAAAAGAGGGCTACGATGAAGTTCTGATCTTGTACAATTTCCAGACCTTTATCGCGGATTCCAACCTGATTTATATTTCCCGCCCAAGCACGCTGCAGTAATGTATAACGATAAAATGGCCTTTCCCTTTTTACCGGGGAAAGGCCGTTTTTTATTCCCACAAAATTTGCAGGGCCGGTGTTTGGGGCGCGGCGTTGGGGCCGTACAGGGCCTGCTGCCAGAATGTGAAGTGGAACAAATCGTTTGCAGCGGCAGTTCTGGCCAGGGTTCGGAAAGAAGTTTGCAGGTCGGCTTCCAGCGCTTGGCACAGGGTGGTTTCGTCGGCCGGGGCCGCCAGGCTGCGCAGATCTGCGCCGTGCAGGTGGAGCTGGATGGTACCGCCTGTGGAAGTCACCTCAACCCGGGCGGTGCAGGCGGCGGTATCGGCGGCGAAGGATGTTTCCAGCCGGGTCGTCTGCCCGGCCAAAAGTGCGGCCAGCTGAGCCGTTAGCCCTTTGCAGCGGCGCGGGGCAGAATCGCTTGCCAGCAGCGTGAAATCGTACCCCGTCCCCTGCGGCAAGCCCGGAACGGCGCAGTCCGTGCACTGGGTGAACAGCTGCTGCAAGCCGCAGTGGACCTTATAACGATCCTCAATGGCCTGCATATGCTCATAAAGGGACTGGGCGTCCTTTTGCCAGTCGTGCGGTGCGCCGTCCAGCAAAAAGACCGAGAGTTCCGGCGCAGGCTGGGCGCGGTCATAAAGCAGCAGGCCGATCTCCTGCGCCTTGGCCCAGTCCACATCTGCTGGCAGAGCAGCGGCGTCCAGCAGGCCGTAGTAGACCGTGCCCGGCAGGGCTGCGGCGGCGTTTTCCAGCGCCTGCGCCGGGGTGGACGCGGCGGCGCTGGCTGTTTTAAAGGCGGGTTCGTCTTCAGGTGCGTTCTGGTCCGCCAGCAGCAGGCAGACAGAATAACCGCTGCCCTGCCGCTCAAAAAAGACGGCGCGGACGATTTCCCGCTTGGAGAGCGGCTGCCCGCCGCAGCCGGTAAGCAGCAGCGCGGCCAGCAGCGACATTATGAACAGCGCCGGATTTTTCGGCATAGCCATGCCGCAGCACCCCCGATCCAGGCAAGAATGACAAAGCCCCAGGTAAATGCGCTGCGCCAGCGCAGGGCGGCGTCCACATCCAGCCCGCGCAGCAGCAGGCAGGCCGTTGGCATGAGCAGCAGATAGACACAGAATGACCCCAGGTTGGCGGCGGCGTTCTCCTGCCGGGATTCGCCGCCCAGTAGGCGGGTCATCGCGTAAAGGTAGAGCGCCAGCTTGACAGTGACCGCCATGACCCACAAAATCAGTTGCAGCCATTCCATGCGGGTAAAAACCGAGAGTGCCCCGCAGCGTGCAGCGGCATGGAGCGGGTCGGCCCGCAGCGGCATGGCCGCGCCGTAAAACAGTTCGAGCACCGCATGGATGGCAACGTCAAAGCCGAGGGCCGCCCCGGCCAGCCGCAGCAGCGTGTGGCGGCCCCGCTTTTGCGGTTCCGGCCAGAGGGCGGGCAGCAGATATTCCGGGTACAGAGTCAGCTGGTCACTGGCGGCATCGGCAAAATCCGGCAGGGTCAGCGCGATATTTTGCAGATTGGCAACGCGCAGGCGCGGAAAGACCGACAGCAGCATGCCCGCCGTGGCCACACACAGCAGACACAGCACCACGTAGGCCGTCTGTGAGATGGCCGACACGCGGCGCAGGTAAAGGATGGGCAGCAGCACCAGCAGGCAGAGCGCCAGCTGCATAACGGCTCCGGGGTACAGCCGCTGGGCCAAATTCCACAGGCGCAGCAGTTCGAGCACCGAGGTGCCCGCCAGCAGTACCGCAAACAGCAGGCGCAGCAACGGCGTGGCCCCCTGCCGCCAGCTGGCGGCAAACAACGTCCCGACCAGCGCCAGCACCGGCGCACAAACCAGCGCAGCCGCTGCCCCTGCACGGCACCAGTAGGCCGTTTGGCTGCGCAGCAGCACATTGACCAGCACACCCACCAACAGTGCGGCGTACAAGCTGGGATGTTCACACTTCATGGCGGCCGATCACCTCCCCGGCTTTGGCCAGTTCGGACCAGATACTGCGCACAAAACCATCCCGGACGCTGGCTTTGCCCGGTGGCATGAGAGGATAAAGATAGTCATACCCGAACGGTTCGCTGCCGCAGGCCATGGCTAAGATCATCAGTGCGGCACAGGTCAGCCCCAGCACGCCGAACAGCCCGGCCAGCAAAATGACGCAGAAACGGAACAGGATGCTTTGCTCGTACAGTGACGGCACGGCCAGCGTAGCGATGGTGGCGGCTGCGGCCATCGTCAGCACCGGCACGCTGACGATACCGGCGTCGACCGCAGTCTCGCCGATAATAAGTGCCCCCACGATGCTGACCGTGTGGCTGATGGACTGCGGCGCGCGCAGACCGGCTTCGCGTACGATCTCCAACAGCAGCGTCACAGCAAGCATTTCCAGCATCGGCGGCAGCGGAGTTTGGGCTTCGGCCTGGGCGAGCTTGGTCAGCAGCTGCACGGGGATGATCTCGGGCGCAAAGGCCACCGCCATTACGTACAGCCCGGGGCCGAACACGGACAAAAGAAACGCCAGATATTTTAACAGGCGGATGAGCCCGGCAAAGACCGCGCCCGAGGCATAGTCGTCGAGACATTCAAAATGCTCGGCAAAAAAGCTGGGCACAACCATGGCGTAGGGGCTGCCCGCTACCAGTACGACGGCTTTGCCCTCACACAGACGGGCACAGGCGGTGGCCGGGCGCTCTGTATACGCGGCAGCGGGGAAAAGGTTGAGTTTGTCCTGCTTTAAAAAGGACGCGAAGTAGGCGCTGTCGAGCAGCACGGGCAGTTCAATTTGCGCCAGGCGGGCGCGCAGGGCGGCGATGGTCTCCGGCGGGGCGAGGGCGCTGTCATAGCACAGGCAGTATTCGGTCTTGGCGCGGGTGTGGGCGGTGGAAATCTCGGCCACCAGCGTGCCTGAGCGGAACTGGCGGCGCAGCAGGGACACATTATTGCGCAGCAGTTCGGTGAATGCCTCCTGCGAACCGCGCATGTTGCCCTCACCGCTCGGTGTGGTGATGCTGCGCTGCGGCATCTCCTGCGTGGAAAATACGACTGCCTGCTCGCATCCGTCGATGAGCAGCAGCGACATGCCGTTGGCGAGCAGCTCGCCGATCTCTCCTAAATCCGAGGCAGGCTGCGGCTCGGCGGGAATGAGACTTTGGTGCAAAAGATACTCGCACAGCCCCGGCCCGCCGCCAAAAAAGGCCGGGTCACGGTCAAGCATATCGAGCGCCAGACGGCAGAGCTTTTCCGGTGAGGAAATCCCTGTAAACAGCACAATGGCGCAGGCGATGCCGCCGACCGATAGTTTTTTGGTATAGAAATCGTCCGAGCCGCCAAATCTATCTTGCAGAACCGCAAGATTTTTGGGCAAGGCCCGGCACAAGGCTGGTTTTTGCATGGCGTTCCCTCCCTGGCCTTTAGTCTTGCCCGCTGTTTGGGAAAATATGAGGGGTGGTCTTGTGCTTGCCAGTGTTTTTCGCACCGTGGTCGTTTACGTTGCCGTCATTACCGCCATGCGGCTGATGGGCAAACGGCAGTTGGGGGAATTGCAGCCCGCCGAGCTGGTAACGACCTTTTTGATTTCGAATGTGGCGTCCATCTGCATTGATGAACCGGATCTGCCGCTGTCGGCGAGCATCGTGCCGATCTTTCTGTTGACGGCATTGGAAATTTTGAACTCCACCCTCGCCTGGTTCTGTCCCCGGTACGCGCGGCTGCTGTTCGGCAAGCCGGTCACGGTCATTGTGCGGGGCGAGATGCAGCAGCAGGCATTGCAGGAGCTGCGCATCACAGCATCTGACGTGATGGAAGCGCTGCGCGGCAAAGAGTATTTTTCCCCTGCCGAGCTTTTGTGGGCCACGGTAGAGCCGAACGGCAGCATCAGCACCGCGCCGATGCCCCAAAACGGCAAAGCCCCGCCCATGCTGCCGCTGCTGCTGGATGGAACGCTGTACCGGGAAAATCTCGCCTTTTGGGGTGTAGACGCCGCCTGGCTGGACGCATGCCTGACCGAACGGCAGCTGCAGCAGCGGGACGTGCTGCTATTGCTTTACAACGGCAAAGACCTGTTGATCGTCCCCCGCAAAAACGCAAAAGGGCCGCCCCCGAAGGGACGGCCCGGAAAGGACGCGGTATGAGTCGAAACCGATATGCAGTATTGCTGCTGGTGACGCTGGCGCTGGCATTATGGCTGGCCGGGCGGTACGTGGACCGCACGACGGCAGCACTTTGCAGCGAACTGCAAGCCGCCTGCACCATGGCCGAAACCGGCCGGCTTCCGCAGGCCCGGCAGGCTTACGACTGCATCATTGCCCGGGCAGCGGACGCCAGCGGGACGCTGGGGCTGCTGGTGCGGCGCAACCTGATCGACCAGATGAACCAGACATTAAGCGTACTGCCCCGCTGTGCCGAGGGCGAGAACCTTGCGGACCTTACCATCGAGACAGCGCGGGCCTGCTGCCAGCTGCAGCAGATACGGCAATCATTTTTCGGCTGTTTTTGAACGGCTGTCCAGCATGTCCTTGAGCTCTTCCATAAAGGTGTTGACATCGCTGAACTGGCGGTAGACGGATGCAAAGCGCACATAGGCAACATCGTCCATCTGTTTCAGCTCCTGCATAGCCAGATCACCGATATGGATAGAAGAGACTTCGCGGTCGTAGGAATTGAGCAGTATCTGCTCGATCCGGCTGACGGCTTCGTCCAACTGCTGGTAGCTGACGGGGCGCTTTTCGCAGGCGCGCAGCATACCGTTGAGCAGCTTCTGGCGGTCGAACACCTCACGCGAATGGTCTTTTTTGACGACCATCAGCGGCACGGTCTCAACGATCTCATAGGTGGTAAACCGCTTTTTGCAGTTCAAACATTCGCGGCGGCGGCGAATCTTTTCCCCATCCTCGGTCGGGCGGGAGTCAATGACTTTGGAATCCACTTCCCCACAATACGGGCATTTCATAGCTGTCTCCTTACTTGTACAGGGCCATCAGGCGGTCTTTTTGGCGACCTTTTTCTTGGACTTCCAGTCGACCCACAGTGGCGTGGCAATGCAGATCGTGCTGTAAACACCGCTGACCATACCGAACAGCAGCGGGAACGCGAAGGTGTAGATGCTGTCCAGACGGTAGATGACGGACACAACACAGACGACACCCAAGGCCAGGCAGGTGGTGATGGAAGTCATCAGCGAACGGGAGAAGCTCTGGTTGACAGACAGGTTGACCAGTTCGGCCAGGCCCATCTGCTTTTTGCTGTACAGGGCGCTGTTCTCGCGGATACGGTCGTAGATAACGACGGTATCGTTGATGGAGTAGCCCAGGATGGTCAGCACCGCAGCGATGAAGTTGCCGTTGAGGGGAATGCGCAGAATGACAAAGACGCCGAACACAACGAACATATCATGCAGCAGCGCCACAATGGCGGTAGAACCAGCCTTGAGGCCGCCAATCTTGCGGAAGCGGTAGGCAACATAGGCCAGGATCAGCACACAGGCGGCGACCAGCGCGACCAGGCTCTTGAGCAGGAATTCTTTGCCGATGGTCGCGTTGACGTTGCTGACCTCATTCTGCTCGAAGTTGTTCTCAGGGTGCGCGGTGTTGATCTCAGTCAGCATGGCGTCCAACTGCTCGGTGGTCAGGGTCTGGCTGCCGGGCAGGGTCACGGTCAGGGTCTGGTTGCCAGAGATGTCGGAGCCAGTCTGCAAGGTCAGGTCGCTTTGGCCCAGCTGGCCGCCGATTTCGCTCTTCAGGCTGGGCAGGTCGACATCGCCCTCATAGCTCAGGGTGATCATCGAGCCGCCCTTGAACTCAACATCCATCTTGACGCCGAACACAGCGCAGAACACGAGAACCACGGCAATCAGCGCGCAGGAGAAAGTGTAGAACTTTTTGCGGTTGCCGATGAAGTTGATGTGCGGAGTCTTGTACTCAGCCGTGCCATCCTTTTTGCCGCCATACAGCCAGGGGCTGCGCAGGGCCTTGCAGTGGACGGCGCCACGGATCATCACACGGGTTGCCCAGACGCCAAAGACGAAGTTGAGCAGCACGCTGGTGAGCAGCGTAAAGCCGAAGGAATAGATCGTACCGGCGGTGGAGGGTCCAAACCAGAAGAAGATCGGGTTGAACACCTTAGCCCAGAAGCCGTCGGTCGGGCCGAAAGCACCCATCAGGATGGCGGCGACGATAACGATGGTGACGTTGCCGTCGATGATGGGGGTCAGGCCCATCTTGAAGCCGCTCTTGACTGCGGCGGGCAGGGTCTTGTTTTTGGCAAGTTCTTCCTTGATGCGCTCGGCGGTGATGACGTTGGCGTCAACGCCCATGCCGATACCCAGGATGATACCGGCAATGCCGGGCAGGGTCAGCGTAGACCCCGGGAACACAGTGAAGTAGCCGGAAACGACAGCCAGCGTAGCGGCCACCTGACCAAACAGCGAAATGGTGGCGATGGTGCCGGGCAGGCGGTAGCGCACGATCATCATGACAGCAACAAAGGCAAAGGCGATGATACCGGCCAGGACCATGACCTCCAGGCTCTTGGCGCCCAGGGACGGGCTGATGGTGGAGTAGCTCTCGGCAGACAGGGCGAAAGGCAGCGCGCCGGAGTTGATCTGGTTTGCCAGCGAGGAAGCGCTGTCCTGATCGAAGTTGCCCTTGATGATGGCCTCGCCGCCGGTGATGGCCTCGTTGACGGTGGCGGTGGAGATGTTTTCATCGTCCAGCCAGATGGAGATTGTGCCGTTGTTGGCGGCCAGCTCGGTGGTGGCATCGGCAAAAGCAGCCGCGCCGGTGGAGTTGAACTTCAGCTGGACGACCCAGCCCTCGGTCTCGTTATAAGCGGCATTGGCGGAAGTCACGTCGTCACCGCTGAGAATCTCCTCGCCCGTGGCCGTGGAGCCCTTGCGGAAAACCATCTTGGCGGTAGTACCGATCTCGTCGATCGCCGTCTGGGGGTTGAAATCAGATTCATCGGTCTTCCAGGGGAAACGGACGATGATACGATCCTTGTTGCTGTCAACATAGCTCTCGTAGTCCGTAATGCCCAGACCGACCAGACGGTCCTCGATAACGGTTTTTGCCGCCGTCATCTGTTCCGGGGTGGCATCCACATCGCCGGCCGGCATAAAGGTGACATCGACACCGCCGCGGATATCAATGCCAAAACGGATATCCGAAGCGCCTCTGATGTAGATGTTCTTGGTGTCGCCGTACTGATAGCTGACACCAAAGATCGCAGTCAGGGAAAATACTACGATCAGAATTGCCACGACAAACAGCGGCCATGACTTCCCTTTCTTGTTCATAGAAACCTCCAAAAATATGCCCGCGCCTGCGGGCGGGATAGATTTATGCGCCGGAATTACTGCTGGTTAGCCAGCAGCTTTTCGACGACCGCCAGACGTACACAGACGCACAGCAGGGCCGACGCAGTCTCGACTTCGTCAAGGCTGGGATAGGTCGGCGCAATGCGCAGGTGAGAGTCATCGGGATCCTTGTGGTAGGGGTAGGCAGAGCCTGCACCGGTCAGGGTCAGGCCGCAGTCCTTGCACAGCTGGGCCACGCGCTTGGCGCAGCCAGGCATAACGTACAGGCTGATGAAGTAGCCGCCCTTGGGGTTGGTCCAGTGGGCAATGTTGCCGCAGGGGGTCAGCTCAGTGGCAAAGGCGGTCTTGACAGCGTCAAAGCAGGGCACCAGACGGCGGCGATGCTTAGCCATGTGGGCGAGCACACCCTCTTTGTTTTTGAGGAAGCGGACATGGCGCAGCTGGTTCATCTTGTCATAGCTGATGATCATGGTGGAGAAGCGCTTGCACATGTACTTCATCGAGTTTTCGCTACATGCGATGGCGGAAACACCGGCGCCCGGGAAGGTGATCTTGCTGGTGGAAGTGAACATAAAGACGCGGTCTTCATGGCCGTACTTCTTGGCTTCGTTCAGCAGCACGGGAGTCTCGATGATCTCATCGGTCAGATGGTGCACGATGTAGGCCTCATCCCAGAAGATCTTGAAATCGGGGGCGGCGGTCTTCATGGCGGCAAAACGGCGGATGGTCTCATCGCTGTAGGTGTAACCGTCGGGATTGGAATACTGCGGCACACACCAGACGCCCTTGATGGTATCATCCTCGGCCACGAGCTTTTCAATCATGTCCATGTCAGGGCCGTCGGGGCTCATGGGGACATTGACCATCTCAAAGCCCATCTCTTCAGTGATGGCAAAGTGACGGTCATAGCCGGGCACCGGGCAGAGGAACTTGCGCTTCTCGACCTGGGACCAGGGGCACGGAGAATCCTGGAAGCCGAACATATAGCCGATAGCTACCAGGTTGTACATCAGTTGCAGGCTGGAGTTGCCGCCCACAAAGACTTCCTCGGGGTTGACGCCGAAAATGTCTGCAAACAGAACGCGGGCGTCCTTCAGGCCTTCCAGCTCACCATAGTTGCGGGTGTCAAAGCCATCGTCGGTGGTGTAATTGTCCATCTTCAGCAGGTCCATCGCCAGGTCCATCTGGTGAGGGCCAGGTTTGCCGCGGGCCATGTTGAGTTTCAGGCCCATATCCTGAAACTTTTTGTACTGTGCTTCCAGCGCAGCTTTTTCTGCGGCAAGCTCGTCGCGGTTCATTGCCAAGTAGTCAGCCATAATCAAAATCCCCCTATATATTTTCCACACGCCTGCATCCCCTCTATCTTGATACAGCACATGCATACATTACATTATATACGATTTTAAGCAAAAGAACAAGCATTTTTGCCGTGATTTTGCTTGCAAATCGCAAATAGTGTACTAAAAATTGGGTGGGATGCTGTAAAAGGGTTCCCTGATTTGTTTGGCGGCAACGGTAAGGCGGCACGGGCGGATATAGAATCTGCCCCTACGCAGGGATGGCTGTAGGGGCAGATGCTTGGCATCGGCCCGCGGGCGAGCAGTGCTCGCCCCTACATTTTGGGGCATTGTAAGGGAGCGGCTTTAGCTGCTCCCTTTTTGTTTGCCAAAATCAACGGGAGATTACAACAAATTTCGAGGGATTACAGGCAAGTAAAACCTATCTGGTGCAAAGAAAAGGCTCCGAGGAATCAGCGATATATCGCTGATTCCTCGGAGCTGCATGCCGCCGACCGGGATCGAACCGGTACGGTATCGCTACCGAGGGATTTTAAGTCCCTTGCGTCTGCCAGTTCCGCCACGGCGGCATAGTGTACAGCTAACTCTAGCACACATACACGCAATTGTCAAGCTGTACGGATGGGAGTGCCTCCCCTGCTTCTTGAAAATTCCCGCATGATGACGAGGGATTTTTGGCAGAAAAGACAGAGTGTGGATTTTTATTTATTTTGTGCTCACTTGGATTTTTCGATCAGTTCGCGGGCGTTGGCCAGGCTCAACTCAGTAACCTTATCGCCCGAGATCATGCGGGCCAGCACTTCAACGCGGCCATCCATATCAAGGGTATGGATCTCGGTAAAGGTACGGTCGGCACGTACATTTTTCTGGATCAGGAGCTGGTTATCGGCAAAGGCGGCCACCTGCGGCGTGTGGGTGATGCAAAGCACCTGATGCCCTGCCGCCGTCTGGTGCAGCAACTGGCCGATGCGCCCCGCCGCCAGACCGGAAACGCCGGTGTCGATCTCATCATAAATGACGGTGGGCAGTGCGTCGCGGTCGGCTAGCGCGCTCTTGAACGCCAGCATAATGCGGGAAAGTTCGCCGCCCGAGGCAATTTTTGCCAGCGGTTTGGGGTCCTCGCCGGGGTTGGTGGAGATGAGGAACTCCACGGTGTCCTGCCCGTGCGAGGACAGCGGCCCGCGCGCGTGTTTAAGGGCAAAGCGGATGCCCGGCATGTTCAGAAATTCCAGCGCCGCGCGCATTTCTTTATTCATCGCGGCGAAGCCTTTTAAGCGGCTCTGGGTCAGGGCTTCGGCGGCCTGCTTGGCGTCGGCGTACAAAGCCTGCATGCGGGTCTTGAGTTCAGCAATTTTCTGGCCCGAGGACTGGAAATTTTCGAGTTCCGCGGCAGCGGCTTCACGCCGGGCCAGCAATTCTTCAACTTCCATGCCGAATTTCTGCTTGATACGGTAAATCGTATCAAGGCGGCTCTCAATCATGTCCAACTCGCCGGGGTCGAAGCCGTAGGCGTCCAAGCGGTCGGCCAGCTCAGTGGCAAGGTCGCGCGCACTGTAGTAAATATCGTTGAGACGCTCAGACAGCGGGGCGAGTGTTTCGTCCAGCCGCGCGCTGTTCTGCAAACCCTCGACTGCGCCGCCCAACAGGTCCGCTGCGCCGGGCTGCTCACCGTCCTCATCCCCTGCCAGTGCCAGATGTGCGGCGGTGATACCGTCCAGAATGCTCTGCGCGTGGGTGATGACGGTCTTGCGCTCCTGCAAGTTTTTCTCTTCTCCGGGCTGCAAGGCTGCGGCGTCAATGGCATCAATCTCGGCGGTCAAGGCTTCGATCTTACGCTGTTTATCGGCCTCGCTGGCGTTCAGCGCGTCCAGCTGGCGTTTGACGGTGACAAGCTCGCGGTAGCGGCGGTAATACTCGGCAAAAAGGTCGCGGTTCTGGGCGTACTGGTCAAGCAGACCCAGATGCAGTGCGGGGTTCGTCAGGCTCTGGCTGTCATGCTGGCCGTGGATGGACAGCAGCCCCGCCGAAATATCGCGCACGACGGCGGCAGTGGCGGGCATTCCGTTGACGCGGCAGCTGCCCTTGCCCTCGGCGTTGATCTCGCGGTAAAGCAGCAGATCATCATTGGCTTCATAGCCGCATTTTTCGAGCTGCTTTTTGACCGACTGAGGGATGTTTTCAAACGTGGCCCAGATGCAGGCTTTTTGCGCGCCACTGCGCACGAGTTCGCGCGAGGTGCGGTTGCCCAAAATGGCGTTGATGGAATCAATCAGAATAGATTTGCCCGCGCCGGTCTCGCCGGTAAGCACGTTAAAGCCGGGGGTGAAATTCACCTCGGCTTTTTCGATCACGGCTACATTTTCAATTTTCAGGTTTGCCAGCATAGGCCAGCCCTCCCCCGTCCGTTGTTGTGTTTTGCTTAACCGCGGCGGACATACTGCTGCAAAGATTTGCAGATCTCAGCCGCGCCATCCTCGGTGCGCATCAGGATAAAGAACGTATCGTCGCCGGAAAGCGTGCCGACAACACCGTTCCACTGTTTGGCGTCAAACACCTCGCAGGCGGCGTTGGCCATACCGGAAAAGCACTTGACCAACACCAGATGCCCGGCGTAGTCAACTTTCAGGACCGACTCGCGGAAGATCATCTCAAACCGGCTGGGCGAATGGGTCACTTTGCCGGATGCGGCGGCGGGCATGTAGCGGTAATGGCCGTCCGAATCGGCCACCTTGACCAGCTGCAAATCGCGGATATCGCGGGAGACCGTCGCCTGGGTCACATCGAATCCCTCTTCCCGCAGGTGGGCCAGAAGATCCTCCTGGCGGTCGATGGGATGTTTTTCGATCAAATCGAGAATTGCCTGATGACGCGCGCTTTTCAAGTGAGATCAACTCCTCATCAATTTATTTTCAATCGCATGGAACTGCTCAGAATCATAAAAAGTGATCAGCTGCAATTTCTGGGGCGCAGCCGTAACGGTAAGTACATCGCCGGGCCGCAAATCGCACTGGGCGGTGCTGTCGGCGCAGGCGTAGCAGGTGTCGCGGTTTTCGGCGTCGGCTACCAGCTCCAGCTTGCGGCCTGCAGCAAACACCAGCGGGGCCACCTGGGCGTTGTGGGCGCAAACAGGCGTCAGCACGACGACATCGGCGGCAGCATCCAGCACCGGGCCGCCCGCCGAGAATGAATAGGCCGTGGAGCCGGTGGGCGTGGCCAAAATCAGGCCATCGCTGCGATAGCTGCTGACAAAACAGCCGTCGCAGTAGACTTTATAATCCATCGGGTGCATCCGGGTGCGGCCAAACAGTACCACATCGTTGATGGCTTCGGCCTGCCAGCCGTTGGCGGATTTTGCCAACAACAGACCGCGCGCATCGAGCGTATAGCGGCCCTCGGCCAGCAAACGCAGCTTTTCGGGCAGCTCTTCCACCTCGCAGGTAGCAAGGAAGCCCGTGCGGCCCAGGTTGACGCCCAAAACCGGCTTGCCGTAATGCACGCAGTCCAGCCCGGCCTTGAGCAGCGTGCCATCGCCGCCGATGGTGATGACCAGGTCGGCTTCGCGGTAGGCTTCTTCCTCGGGCAGAAAGCGGATGGGTACTTTGGATTCAAAGACAGGCTGGGCCATGACCACGGCCACGCCGAGCTGATGCAGCAGCGCGGCCGTCTGGCCGGTGACTGCATAGCCGCTGTCCTTGGTGGGGTTTGTTACCAGTAAAACCGTCATTGCGGGTTCACCCTCTTACTTAGTGCAGATTCGGGGCTTTATCCAGCGTTTCGTGGGCTTTGGCCACAGTTTGCTCGATGAGGCCATCGGGCAGCGGCTGCGGGTTTTCGCTGTGCTGCACGTACATCAAAAATTCGATGTTGCCCTCCGGTCCCTTGATGGGCGAAAAATCCAGGCCCGCCGGGGTAAAGTGGTTGGCCATAGCGTAGCCCTGAGCCATTTCCAGCACTTCGCGGTGGGTGGCGGGTTCACGCACGACGCCCTTTTTCCCGACCTTTTCGCGCCCGGCCTCAAACTGAGGCTTGACCAGGCAGACGCCCACGGCATCCGGCGTGGTGATGGCATCGGCTACCGGGAAGATATGTTTGAGGGAAATAAACGATACATCGACACTGAAGAACGCCACCGGTTCTGACAAGTCCTCGGGCTTTACATTGCGGATGTTGGTGCGCTCCATGTTGACAACGCGTTCGTCGGTGCGCAGACTCCACGCCAGCTGGCCGTAGCCGACATCCACCGCATAGACCTTGGTGGCGCCGTTTTGCAGCATGCAGTCGGTAAAGCCGCCGGTAGAAGCACCAATATCCATGCAGACCTTGCCGTCCGGCCGCATGGGAAAGACCTGCATCGCCTTTTCCAATTTCAGGCCGCCGCGGCTGACATAGCCGATATCATGCCCGCGCACTTCGACTTTGGCATCGGGGTTGATCATTTCACCGGCCTTATCCACTTTCTGCTCGTCCACAAATACAATGCCGGACATAATGAGGGCTTTGGCGCGCTCCCGGCTTTGGACAAGGCCGTTCTGGCAGAGATATTGGTCAAGACGGATCTTACTCATGCTTGGGTTCTCCTTAGTTCAGGTTCGCAAGGACGTCCGCAGCCAGGGCGGCGGCATCCAGATTCTGGTCTTTGCGCAGTTCCGCCACACTGGCGTGCAGCAGGTGGGAATTATCGACGGCGTGCAGGAGGTATTTGCCCTGCCAGCCAGCCTGCTGCAAGGCAAAGCCCAGCTGCTGGCCGATGCCGCCGGTACGGATGGCATCCTCGGCAAACAAAATCATATCATAGCCCGCCAGTGCTTCACACAGGCCGTCCGGCAGCGGGAAGATGCGGGTCAGCTTGTAGGCATCGGCGGCCACTTTCTTTTGCAGCAGCAAATCGGTGGCGGCGATGATCTCTTCACTTTCGGCACCATAGCTGACGAGGGCAACTTTTGCGCCCGGCCGGGTGTCGATCTTATCAAACAGCTTGCCCGTGCAGCCTAGGGCGGCGAGGGCTTCTTTCTCGTTGCCGCGGGCATAGCGGATAGCGCGCGGGCCGGTCATATCCTTGACGAGATGCGGCAGCCAGTATTTCAGCTCGGCATAGTTGGCCGGGGCGAATACGGGAATGCCGATCTGGCTGAAGAACGCCGGATCGTAGATGCCCTGGTGCGTTTCGCCGTCACCGGGAACAAGGCCCACGCGGTCAACGGCGAACAGCACATTGAGCCGCATCAGGCTGACGTCGTGGATGATCTGGTCATAGGCACGCTGGAAAAATGTGGAATAGATCGCCACCACGGGCAGCATGCCCTGGCTGGCAAGGCCTGCCGCAAAACTGACGGCGTGTTCTTCGGCCATGCCGACGTCGTAGAACCGCTCTTTATGACGGTGCTTAAAGAAGTTGAGACCGGTGCCGTACTTCATGGCCGCCGTGATGGCGCAGAGTTCGGGCACCTCGTCGCCGATCTCGGCCAGCGTGGAGCCGAACACTGTCGAGAACGAATCTTTCGGCGACAGCTCAGGGTCGGTCAGGTGGCTTAAGTCGATGGACGAAACAGCGTGGAACTCGCCGGGGTTTTCTTCGGCCAGCTTCAGCCCCTTACCCTTTTGCGTGACGATGTGCAAAAAGATGGGGGCGTACTGCTCTTGTAGGTTCGTGAACATCTGCTCCATCAGCAGTACATCGTGGCCGTCGACGGGGCCGATATACTGGAAGCCCATCTCCTCGAACATCGTGGAATGGTAGATGCCGCGGCGTACGAGCTGTTTGCCGCCCTGTAGTGCCTTGACCATGGCATTGCCCGCCACAGGGATACGCTCCAGCGCGGTTTCCATCTGGGCCTTAACGTGGAAATATTTGGGGTCGGTGCGCAGCTTAGTCAGATAATTTGCCATCTGGCCGACGTTTTTCGAGATCGACATCTTGTTGTCGTTCAGGATGCAGATGAGGTTGTTCAGCTTGCTGACATTGTTCATGCCCTCGTAGACCATACCGCCCGTAAAGGCACCGTCGCCTACGATAACGACCACCTTGCCCGGCTCGTTTTTCAGCTTTTTGGCGCGGGCAATGCCGATGGCAGTCGACAACGCCGCGCTGCCGTGACCTGCAATAAAGGTATCGCAGGGGCTTTCCTTCGGGTTTGGGAAGCCGGACAGGCCGTTTTTCTGGCGCAGTTCAGCAAAGCCTTCGCGGCGGCCGGTAAGCAGTTTGTGGGTATAGCACTGGTGGCCGACGTCGAACAAAATTTTATCTTGCGGCAGATCCAGGGCACGGTGCAAAGCTACGGTAAGCTCCACCACACCCAGGTTGGAGGACAGATGGCCACCTGTTGCGGAAACGCTCTCAATCAAAAATTGGCGGATCTCTTCACACAGGGCAGGCAGTTCACTGTCTTGCAGCCGCTTTACATCGCCGGGCGTCTGGATGCGCCCTAAAAGCGGATAGGTCATTATAAGCACCTCGCTGTAATTTTACGCGCTCATACCATGGGCATGGAAAACCCAAGTGCAATGCCGAGTACAGCACCCGTCAGCACTTCGATCGGGGTATGACCGACCATTTCCTTTAATTTTTTGCCGCCCAAAAACGGCAGGGAGTTCACGCCCTGATCCATCCATTCGTTAAACATGCGGTTCAGCAATTTGGCCTGCTCGCCCGTTTCGTAGCGCACGCCCATGGCATCATACATAACGATGATGGAGATGACCGCCGCGAGGGCGAACTCGGTGGACGTAATGCCGCAGTAGCGGCCCGTAGCGACCACCATGGCGCAGACAGTAGCCGAGTGGGAGCTGGGCATGCCGCCCGCGCCCCACATGCGTTCCGGAATAAAACGATGGAAAATAAAAAGATTCAGGATCACCTTGATGAATTGCGCCAGGAAAGAACCGCACAACGCCGTTACCAGCACGTAGTTCCACCCAAGCGCGGCGCGCAGCAGTGGCATGGTATCCTCACTTCCTTATGGCAGCGCCGCAGCATGGCGGCAGGGGCCTTATTTTTTACGTTGCAGCAGTTCCGCTGCCAGCAGGCGCAGGAAATCTTCCTGCGTGCCGAACCCATCCAGCGCAGCCAGGGCTGCGTCGTTATGGCTTTTTGCCAGTGCGCGCGCCCCATCCAGGCCGTACAGGGTGATAAAGGTCGTTTTGTCGTTATCGGCATCACTGCCGACAGGCTTGCCGAGTTCCTCGGTGGTAGAGGTCACATCGAGGATGTCGTCCACGATCTGGAACACAAGGCCGACTTCGGCAGCATACTGCACCAGCGCGGCGCGCAGGGCAGGTGCGGCGTTTGCGGCCGTGCAGCCAAGCTCCACAGCCGCGATGATAAGCGCACCGGTCTTGTTGCGGTGCAGCTCTAACAGCTGTTCCTCACTCGCGCGGGTGATTTCGTAATGCTTATCGAGCTCCTGCCCGTAGAGCATGCCGCGCGCACCGCCTGCTTTAGCCAGCAGGGCGGCAGCCTCTACCCGGCTTTCGGCGGGCAGATCCGCATGGGCGATAACCTCAAACGCGGCGGTGACAAGGGCATCTGCCGCCAACAGGGCCGTGGATTCGCCAAACTGCTTGTGGCAACTCGGGCGGCCGCGGCGGAAATCGTCGTTGTCCATACAGGGCATGTCGTCATGGATGAGCGAGTAGCAATGCAGCATTTCCAGCGCGCAGGCGTAGTCGAGCGCCTTTTCCGGCGCAGCACCGCCCAGTTCACACGCGGCCAGCGCCAGCACGGCGCGGATGCGTTTGCCGCCGCCCAGCAGGCTGTAGCGCGCGGCCTGGGCGATCTGCTCGTGCGCGGGCAAAAACTCATCACACAGCTCGCCTAGGCGCGTTTCGGTCAGCGCCGCCCAGGCGGTAAATTTTGCCTTGTAATCCTCGTAGTTCATTGTACGTCCTCCGCCTGGACCAGCAGGCTCGCGTCGATCTCGTCGATCTGGAGCTTGGCGGCGTCCAGCGTCTGCTTGCAGTAGCTGATGAGACCGGCAGCCTCGGCATACAGCTTGACGGACTGCGCCAGCGGCGTAGACTCATCCTGCAGCGCCGTCAGCAGCTCCTGCAGACGGGCCAGGCCCTCCTCAAATGATTTTGGCTGTTTCATAGGGTCGTACCTTCCTGCGCGTTCTCGTGCACGCGCTGCACTACGCAATCGGCCTGGGCGGCAGCACCGCGCAGGGTGATCGCATCACCAGGCCGCAGCCCGGCGACCTCGCTGACTGCACCGTCTTTTTCGACCATCGCATAACCGCGGGCCAGCACGCCGTAAGGGTTCAGTGACCGGGCCATTGCGGCGGCGTGGCGCAGCTGGGTCTCGGCATCCGTAAAGCGGCGGGCCGATGCTCCCTGCACGGCGTCACTCAGCCGGGCCAGGTCAGCCTCGCGGCGCTGCATGGCCTGCTTCTGGCGCTGCATGGTCTGCGGCGCTGCCAGGGTGTCTAACTTATTATAGCATACTTGGCAGCGATTCTGTATATTTTTTTGAATATTTTGCTCTAAAATGAATATTTTCTGCCACAACTCTTCCCTGTCCGGCACACAGAGCTCGGCGGCAGCCGAGGGGGTCGGCGCGCGCAGGTCGGCCACATAGTCCAAAATGGTCGTGTCGATCTCATGCCCGACGGCGGAGACGACAGGTTTGCGGCAGGCTACGGCGGCACGGGCGATACGCTCACTGTTAAAGACCCAAAGGTCCTCCTTGCTGCCGCCACCGCGCGTGACCAAAATCAGGTCCGGGCGCTTATCTTTATCCAGGGCGCGGATGCCCGCCACGATGCTGCGCTCAGCTTCGATGCCCTGCACATTGACCGGAGCCAGCAGCAGCTTGACCATCGGCCAGCGGCGGCCTATGACGTTTTGCACATCCTGCCAGGCCGCGCCGGTCTTGCTGGTGACAACGCCGATGCACTGCGGCACCGGCGGCAGCGGGCGCTTGCGTTCCGGGGCAAAAAGACCCTCGGCTTCCAGCTTTTTGTACAGCGCGTCAAACGCCATCTGGGCCGCACCGGCACCAAAGGGCTTCATATAATCCACATACAGCTGGAACGCGCCGTCTCGCTCGTACAACGTGGCGTGGCCGTAGGCAAGCACCAGCATACCGTTTTGCGGCTGGAAGTTGAGCAACTGCGCCGAGGAACGGAACATCACGCTTTTGACGCTGGCGTTCTCGTCCTTTAAGGCAAAGTACATATGCCCGCTTTTGTAGTGGCGGACAAAGCCAGAGATCTCGCCGCAGACGATAAGATCGTTCAGCGGTTCGCACTGGGCCAGCACCTGCTTGGCCAGGCGGTTGAGGCTGGTTACATTGATGTAGTCTGCCATGCTCCCTGCTCCCTTGCGGCCAGGATCGACACGCCGATGGCATTATCGCTGGCAAATTTACCGGGTACGAACCGTGCGCCGGGCACGCGGGCCGATACGTAGGTGCGGATAAGGTCGCTGCTCATCACGCCGCCTGCAAACACCACCGGCAGGCCGGGGCGCTCTTCCAGCGCAGCGCGGGCCATGCGGGTAAGAGTCTCGGCCACGCAGATCAGGCAGTATTTGCAGACGTAGGCGGGGTCTTTGCCCTCGGCCAGCAGCTTGGTGTACTGGTTTTCCAGCCCCGAAAGGCTGCAATTGACGCCCTTTACGCTGACCTTGGGGTGTACCTTCTCGGCGCATTGGGCCGCCTGCTCACTGACATAGACGCCCGCCGGGAACGGATAGCCCAATTTGACGCCGAGACGGTCAACGGCCTGCCCGGCGTACAGATCCTGGCTGGTGCCCAGCGGCGTGATGCGCTCGGCCCCCTGGCAGAGCAGAAGGTCGGTCGTGCCGCCCGAGACATGAAAAACGAGGTTTTCCTGCTCAAACAGCCCGCGCTCCCCCGTCGCAAACAGGGCGGCGGCGATATGCCCCTGCTGGTGGGTAGTGTGCACAAGCGGAATGCCTTTGCCCCGTGCAAACGCCGTGGCCGCGTTGACGCCCGCCAAAAAGCACGGCATATACGAGCCATCGACCGGGCGCGGCTTGGCCGATACGCCCACGGCGGCAACTTTTGTCAGGTCCGCTTTGGTGCCGAGTTCCGCCAGCAGGTCCGGCAGCGCGGCGGTGTGGTGGAAAAGGGCATCGCTCTGGCGCAGACCGAGCTGACCCTCTTTGACCGGCAAAAACTTTTTGCAATCGCAAACAACCTCTCCGGCGTTTGTGTCAAACACAGCCAGAGAGGTTGCATAATTGCTGGTATCAATGCCTAGCGTCAGCATTGCGGCTGGGCGGCATCAGCAGGCTGGTCGCCGCGTTCCCGTGCAACGGCGCCCAGCAGGCCGTTAACAAACTGATAGTCGTTGTCTGCGCCGTATTTTTTCACGAGCTCGACAGCCTCGTTGATGGCAACGCCGGTCTTTTGCTCTTCGCCGTAGAGCATCTCAGCCAAGCCGAGACGCAGCGCCACCAGGCTGACACGGGGCACGCGGGCCAGTGTCCAGCCCTTGAGGTGGGCGGTGATGATCTCATCCAGTTCCGCGGCGTGGTTGTTCATCGCGGCCAGCAGCTGGGTGGCAAAGGCGTCCGGTGCGGCCGATTCGGTCTCGGCGGGCACCAGCGGGGTCTCCGGCTCAAAGGTGGCGGCAAAGGCCGTCAAAAACGCCGTCTCGCGGGATTCGCGGCGGGTCTGCTTTTTTTCCATGCTTGCTCCTGTCTTTCTTTCCTGTCTCTATCCCTGATTTGTTCAGGCCTGGGCGGCAGGCTCAGTCAGGCCGACGACCAGCACATCCACGCGGGCCACGGTGATGCCCGTCATATTCTGGATGGTCTGCTTGACATTTTCCTGCACCTTCTCGCAAAGGGGCATGATCTTGCTGCCGTATACAGCGGTCAGGTGTACGGTAACGGTGGCAATGCCATCCTCCAGCACCACGTTGACCGGCTTTTGCAGGCCGGTACGGCCCAGCAGGCCGCGCACATTCTGGCTGCCGCCGGTCGTCACTTCGGCAACGCCGTCAATTTCCAACGCTGCCAGCCGGGCGATCTTGGCAAGAACTTCGGTCGATATCTGTAGGCTGCCGCCGATGGTCTTCTGTACATCCATGTTGTGTACCCTCCCGTTGCATGCGGTTTGCAAGGCTGCTGCTACAGCTTACAATTGCCGCCATTTTAGATAGTATAGCTTAGTTTACCACAAAACCAACCTATTTGCAACTGATACACGGGGATTCACGGTTATTTTACTTCTACGATCGTGATGTCCTGCGCGGAAAGCCCCTCGCACTGGCTGAGCAGTGCATCGCGGATGCGGGTGACTTCGGCGGCGCTCAGAGCGTCGTTCTCGGTCATGACCGTAACATTGGCCTTTTCGCCCTCGAGGTCGACAACGCAGTCGGCAAAGCCTTTGGATTTGATAAGGGTCTCGAGTTTGGTTTCGAGCGTGATGTTGCCCACCTGCGCGGCAAGATCCTCGGTCAGTTTTTTCTTTTCGGCGTCGCTGAGTTTGGCGTCTTTCAGCGATTTTTTAAGGGCGTCAAGCGCTTCATCCCGGGATTTGGTGCGGGCCAGGCGGGCGGCTTCAAAAAATTCTGTGCCGGAGTCTTTACTGACGCTGACCATCTGGGCTTCACCGTAGTTTTTGCCAGCAGGTGTCTGGGTGTCGGCGGCATCGGTTTCGGCGGCTGTGGCAAGGGCAGTATCGTCGGTCAGCGGGTCAAGCACGGCGGAAACCTCCTGCGCGGTGTCATCTGCGACCGCGCCAACCGTAAGGTCCTGCGGTGCAGCCCGGGCAAACGACCAGTTCAGGTAAACAGCCGCCCCCAGCGCCAGGGCCAGAACAGCCGCCGTGGCCTGCCGGGTATGGGTCTTTTTTGCGGGGTTTGGTTTCATAATCGTCCCTCCCTTGGGTCATGGATGGGGCGTTGGTTCGCCCAGCGCCGCTACGGTAACATGGTTGGCCCCCACCCCGGTCAGCGCCTGCACCAGAGCCGTGATGCGGGACTGGACGGCGGGATCCTCGCCGCCCCGGCAAAGCACCGCCACGCCCAATACCTGGGGCGTCTGGATGGTCTCGACAAGGCCCGTGCCGCCCGCGATGACATGCTTGCTGGCGGCGGTGCCGTCGGCGGAAGTCTCGGTGTCGGCGGCGTAGATGCTCTCCTCGCCGCATTGGAGCGTGACCATCACGCGGGTCTCGCCTGCCCCCGCCAAGTTTGAGATGAGCGATTGCAGGCGGGTCTCGAGGTCGGCTTCGTAGGCCGATGCTGCGGTGGCCTGTGGGACGGCTTCGGCTGTGGGTTCCGTTTTGGCGGGCAGCCAGCTCGAAACGCCCAGTAAGACAAGCCCCAGCAGCCCCGCCGCCACCAGCAGGCCGGTGCGCTTCTGCTCGTCGGCCAACAGCGCCGCCGCGCGTTTGGTGAGCGTTTGCCAAAGGGCAGCGGTGTCCAGCTTCATGGTGCACCCCCTATGGAAATTTCGTAGGGGATCGCGCCGCAGTTGGCGGCAAGCAGGGCTTCGGCCCGGGCACGGTCCGCCGCGTGCACCAGCGTGACCCGCCAGCCGGTATCTGTGCGGGAGACAGCCGCATCCATGCCGCTGGCTGAAAGCACATCCCGCAAAGCCTGCGCGGCGGCCTGGTCGGTAAGCGTCTGGCGGTAGGCATCTACCTCAGCTTCGGACGCGGCGGCGCTGCCCGCCGACGGGGCCAGCTGCGCAGCCAGGTCAGCCCAGTTGGTGCCGCGGACGATCTGCATGCCCGCCGTTATAATATACAAAGCCAGCACCGCATTTATGACTGGTTTGAAGCCGTTTTCCGGCCAGAAAACACGCACCAGCCCCGCCACGGTGGAAAGCACGCAGCAGCCAAACGCGGCCGAACGCAGAGCGGCCATCCCTACACCCCATTTCCGGTAAGCAGCAAAAGTGCTGTGGATAAAAACACAAGGAAAAAGTACAAAACAAGGACAGAACCGCACAGCCCGGCCCCCTCGGCGTACAACCGGCACAGCCGCCCGCACTGCTTTTGCCCGCCAGCCAGCGCGGCAATACCCGCACCGGAAAATGCAAGACTGTACAAAAGGCAGTGCAGCAGAACCGGCGCAAAGGATGCGCCCAGTGCCAGCAGCGCCGCCAACGCCAGCGAGCCCTTGAGCAATTGCACCGCAGCCGCCGCACCGGTAAGGGCCGCAGCGGCGGCATCCCCCACCACCGGCACTGCGCCTTGCAGCACGCTTTTGCCGGTGCGCAGCGCGGCGGAATCCGCCGTGCCTGCCAGCACGCCTTGCAGCCCCAGGACCAGGCTGAATACCGCGCCGCAGGCTTTCAACAGCCAGTGCAGGCATTTTGAGAAAAGCGCAGCGGCTTCCTCGACCGCATGGCTGCCCCAGACGCAGGCACAGGCCGCAAAGCAGAAGTAAATTTCCAGCACCGGCAAAAGCAGATTGCCGATGACCGCCGCCAAAAACTGTGCCATCGCAAAAAACATGCCGCTGTAGACGAGCGCCCCAGCGGTCTGCCCGCCTGCAGCCGCAATGCCGCTGTAGACAGGCACAAACGCGATGAGATAGTTCTGGCAGTCCCGGGCAGTGTCCCCCGCCGCGCGGACCAGGTCGATGCCCGCCGTAAGGCTCATCGCCGCAAAGCCCAGTACGGCCACGGCGTCGATGCAGCGCCGCCAGCTGGCAGCCCCCGCCAGCAGCCCTAATACGCCCGAAACCAGTAAGTACCCCGCCGCACGCAGGCCGAAGCGCAGCGGTTCGCCAATGTTGGCAGAAAGGAAATCCTTCGCCGCCTGCCAAAGTTCGGCAAAGCCCCAGGCCGCAGCCTGCTGCAAGGTGGGCACACCGTCCAGCAGCTGTGCGGCGTTTTGCTGCAAGCTCTCGGCCCCAGCGGGCAGCGGGCAGAGCACAGCTATTGCAAGTAGCCCGCAAAGCAGTCCAGCAGTTCTTGCAGCAGGGGCAGTGCCTGCAGCAAAGCCAAAATGCGCCCGCCCAGTTCGGCGGCGGTGGCGGCTGCGGCCATCCCGGCTTCGCGGCAGGTATCGGCGGCAAACTGCGCCGCCAGCGCAATGCCCAGCACCCGCACAAGGCATCCAAGCCCCGCGCCCTGAAAGTACCCGTCCCAGGTATCCAGCCAATCCAGCACGGGCTGGGCCTGGTGCAGTACCGCCGCCAGCACCCCCGCCGCCGCGCAGACCGATACGAGGAACGCGAACGCGGGCTGGTCTTTTTTGAGGGTCAGGCAGAGCACCGCTGCCGTAAAGGTCAGCGCGGCCAGTTGAAAGATCAGCATACAACATCACAGCTCAAACAGTGCTTTAATCAGCACAAACAGGTCGCTGATCTGGCGCACCAGCATGCTTAATACCACGATCAGCCCCGCCAGCGTGGTCATCATGGCCTGATCCTCCCGCCCGGAACGAATCAACAGTTGGTTGAGTACGGCCACGATAATGCCGGTGGCGGCGATCTTGAAAACGAGGTCAATATCCATCTTTTTCACCACAAAAGGATGGCCAGCAGCAGCCAGGCACAACCGCCAAGGCGGGGCCACAGCGCCATGGCACGGGCGGTGCGCTCGGCCTGGCGGTCGGCTTCCCGGCGGCAGAGTTCGGCCATGCGGTGCAGCTCGGCACAGGCGGCGGCGCGGTCGCTTCCCCCCAAGGCGGCCAGGCTGGCGCGCAGCTCTCCCTCCAGCGCTTTGGGCAGTGCGGGCAGCGGCAAGGCAGACAGGGCACAGTCCTGCGGCAAGGCCAGCGGCGCAAAGGCGGGGTTTTCGGCAGCGGCGCGCAGCAGCATGGGGCCTGTCAGGGCACGGCAGGCAAGCAGTTCTTCCAAGTAAGTCCAGAGCCGTGCAAGCAGGCGGATGCGGGTTTCCGTACCCTGCCGCCGCACAGCCCCACACAGGCCCAGACC
Organism: Subdoligranulum variabile; assembly: GCA_004554775.1. GTDB lineage: Bacteria > Bacillota > Clostridia > Oscillospirales > Ruminococcaceae > Gemmiger > Gemmiger variabilis_B. Next base: position 92,959 of record SFKI01000007.1, on the reverse strand, counting down.
CGCTCCCGCGCAGGCCAACAGCAGCGTGCCCACAAGGCGCGCCGTCATGACAGGTCCATCCATGTCTGCACCGTGCCGGGGCGGCTGCGGCTGGCAAGGAACACCGCCGCGCCGAATGCGCCGGTCGCCAGCAGGCGGGTCAGCTGCGGTTTGCGGGAAAGATTCTCCGGCGTATCACAGTGGACCGAGGCGAGGAACGTTGCGCCCGAGGCTACGCCCTCTTCCAGCGCGGCGGCATCGGCGGCGGTGCCGATCTCATCACAGACGATATACTGCGGGTTCATGCAGCGCAGCGCCATGCAGACGGCCTGCGCCTTGGGGAAACGGGTGTAGACATCGCACGGCACATCCGCCCCGGCGGCAAAGCCGTCGCTTTCTCCTGCCAGCAGTTCACCGCGCTCATCGGCCACCGTGACAAGGGCATCTTTTTCGCAAAGATGGCGGATGAGCGTGCGCAGAAAGGTCGTTTTGCCGCTGCCCGGCGGACCTGCCACCAGCAGGCCGCCGCGGTTTTGCTGTAAGTAGACGGGTACTTCAGGCGGCAGCTCGCACAGAATGGGGCGCGCCACGCGCAGATTGAGGGATGTCACGGCGGAAAAACCGCCCGGCCCCCAACTGCCCGCGACGCCCACGCGGCACCCGCCGCGGATGGTAAAAAAGCCCTGCCGGAGTTCTTCCTCATACGCAAAGGCAGAATCCCGGCAAAGGTACTGGAAACAGGCTTGTAGATCTTTGGCCGTAAGCCTGCGCAGCCTGTCCGCCCGGGGCAGGTACTTGGCCGCCGGGCTTACCCGGCCATTGACCGTAAACAGCATAGACTGCCCGACCCGCAGGCGGATCTCCTGCACATAGGGCGCACAGCGTACGGGCAGGGCGGCCAGCTCGGCCGCGTAGGGCTGGGGCAGACATTGTGCCAGGCGATAATACTCGTCCATTTTCCGTTTCACCTCACACTGCCACTGTATGTGTGGTGCGGGCTGTACAGAACCGGAGCCCAAAAATTTGCAGCTGGATGCTTGCATCCGCCCCTGCATTCCCCGGAGATAACCTGTTGCAATAAAAAAAGCTCTCTCTGAGAGAGAGCTGTCAGCGAAGCTGACTAAGGGAGCAGGTCTGGCTATGGTTTAAAACTTTGGGTATAGGCCATTTTCTCTCCCCCCACCCGCTTCGCAGGAGTCCCCCTCGCAGAGAGGGCCTTTTTGTTTTGCGTTATTCTTCGGTTTCCCCGCCGTTTTCGATCAGGGCATACAGTTCTGCTTCATTGATGACGGGGATACCGAGGGTCTGGGCTTTCGTGAGTTTGGAACCGGCGGCCTCACCGGCGACCACGTAGCTGGTCTTTTTGCTGACCGAGCCTGCAGCCTTGCCGCCGTTTTGGGTGATGAGGGCTTCGGCCTCCTGGCGGGAGAGCGTGGGCAGCGTGCCGGTGACGACCAGCGTTTTGCCGGCCAGTGCGGTGCCCTTTTTCTCGCCGGTCCACTGCATATTGACCCCGGCGGCGGCCAGGCGGGCCAGCAGATCCTTGGTACCATCCTTGGCAAAAAACTCGACCACGCTTTGCGCCATGACCTCACCAAAGCCGTCGATCTCGCACATCTGCTCGGCTGTGGCTTCGCGCAGGGCGTCCATGCTGCCGAAATGCTCACCAAGCAATGCGGCGGCCTTATCGCCGATGTTGCGGATGCCCAGGCCGAACAGCAGTTTGTCAAGGTTATTCCGCTTGGAGCCTTCGATCGCGGCGAGCAGATTCTGGGCGCTCTTTTTCTTGAATTTGTCAAGAGTCAAAAGGTCCTCTTCGGTCAGGGTGTACAGGTCGGCCACCGTGTGTACAAGGCCCTTGTCGGAAAGCTGGACCGCGACCGCTTCGCCCAGGCCGTCAATCGCCATGGCGTTGCGGGACGCAAAGTGGATGAGGTTGCGCAGGCTTTGCGCCGGGCACTCGGGGTTGACACAGCGCAGGGCGGTCTCATCCTGCAAGTGTACGACCGGCGCACCGCAGGACGGGCAGACGGTGGGCATGGCAAACGGCTTTGCACCGGGCAAATGCGCCGACACGGCGATGACCTCGGGGATGATATCGCCCGCTTTGCGCACCCGGATGGTATCGCCAATGCCGACGCCGAGGTTGGCGATGATATCACCGTTGTGCAGGCTGGCGCGAGACACGCTGGTGCCCGCCAAGAAGATGGGGTCAAACACGGCGGTGGGCGTCAGCACGCCGGTGCGGCCGACCGTAACCTCGATATCGCGGACGACGCTCTCCTTGACCTCGGGCGGGTATTTGAACGCGATGGCCCAGCGCGGAAACTTGTTGGTGCTGCCCAGGGTCCGGCGGGCAGCCAAGTCGTTGACCTTGATGACTGCGCCGTCGATATCAAACTCGAGCGTGCCGCGTGCTTCGCCGATGGCCTGAATTTCTTGGATGGCATCCTCGATATTTTCAAACACGCTGTAGCGCGGCGAGACCGGAAAGCCCAGCGACTTGATATAATCCAGCGTTTCATGGTGGGTCACAAAGCTGCGCCCCTCGCACTGCTGAAGGTTAAACACAAAGATGGACAGCCCGCGAGACGCCGTGATGGAGGGATCCTTTTGACGCAGCGAACCGGCGGCGGCGTTGCGCGGGTTTTTGAACGGGGTTTTGTCCTCCAGCTCCTGCTGCTCTTTCAGCTTGAAAAAAGCGCTGTGCGGCATGTAGACCTCGCCGCGCACCTCCAAAAATTCCGGCGCGTCGGGCAGCTCGTGCGGGATGTCTTGGATCGTGGCAATGTTCTCGGTGACATCCTCGCCCACTACGCCGTCGCCGCGGGTGGAGCCGCGCACCAGCTGGCCCATGCGGTATTCAAGGCTGACCGACAGGCCGTCGATCTTGGCTTCGACGACATATTCCGGCTTGACACCGGCCTCCCGCACGCGGGCGTCAAACTCGCGCAGTTCGTCAAAGGAGAACGCATCCTGCAAGCTCTCCATCTTGACGGCGTGGGTCACTTTGCTGAACTTGCTGCTGGCTGTGCCGCCCACGTGCTGGGTGGGCGAAGCAGCCGTGACCAACTCAGGGTGCTCTTTCTCGATGGCCTTCAGCTCACGGGTCAGGGCGTCGTACTCAAAATCCTCGAGTTCGGGGGCGTCCTGATCGTAATACAGCCGGTTGTTTTTCTCTATAATCACGCGCAGTTCTTCGGCGCGTTTGCGTGCCTGCTCCAGTTCCATTGTCTGCTCCATTTCGTTTTACAAGGATAAGGGTATTATAGCACATTTCGGGCACGGACTCAATCGAAATCGCTGGCGTACGCCTGCGGAATGTCTCCGCGGATAAGGACGCTGGCAAGCGGCACGGTGTCGATCACGGTCAGGGTCGCGGTGCGGCCATCCAGCACCATATTGACGGTGACGGTCAGTTCCAGCGCAGCAGTGCAGCGTGTGGTGTTGATGGAAAGTGATTCGGCTGTTTCGCGTATTTTTCCCTGCACGTAGCCCTGCGGCTGCAAGCTGAACCGCCACCCCGGGCCATGGCCGCTGAGCAGGCTGTTGTTGGTCAGGCTGCCGAAGGGGATCAGATAATCCGTCCCCGGCAGTGCGGCCAGGCTTTGCTGTACGGCAGCGGTCAGCTGCATTTTTGCGGCGTTGGCGCGGGCGGTGTCCAATTGGACAAGTTCGCCCTGCTGCGTGTACAGTGCTTCGCACAAATCCGGCACGGTTTGCAGTTGGGCGCTGACGGCGGACTGCATCGCCTGCACGGTAGCGGCGCGGGCCTCATACTCGGCCAACTGGTGCAGCGTCGGCTTGACTGTAATGTTGACATAGCGGCTGAACTGCCACACGGCTGCCGCGGCCAGCACGAGCGCTGCCGCCAGATGGAATTTTACGAATGTGCGCCGTTTTATTGGTTGTTTTCTGCGTAGCATCGGCCCCACCCCCGTGATCATACTACGCGCAGAAAAAAGTTTTTGATTTTTTTGCAAAAATCTGTTGACAAACTTTCCCGCCTTTGCTATAATAATCAGCGTCGTCAGGAGATATCCTGTGCCGAACAGTCTGGGGGATTAGCTCAGCTGGGAGAGCGCTTGCATGGCATGCAAGAGGTCACCGGTTCGATCCCGGTATTCTCCACCAGAGTAAGACCGCAACGGAAGTTGCGGTCTTTTTTATTTGTATCGCCTGTTTGGTTCGATTGCACGGGCGGATATGGAATCCGCCCCTACGGGTGTGCAGCCGGGGTGCGCAGGCAGCGGGCCGCTGGCGAGCATAGGCCCCCTACAAAGCTATAGCAAGGAGCGCCTGCGCGAAAATCCCGCAAATATTTTCAGTTTTTGCAAAAACAGGCTTGACAGGGCAAAGCCTGTCTGCTATACTAAGTAAGCTGTCACGAAAGGCACGCACTTCTGGGGGATTAGCTCAGCTGGGAGAGCGCTTGCATGGCATGCAAGAGGTCACCGGTTCGATCCCGGTATTCTCCACCACAAAAGCCGCAACGTTGGTTGCGGCTTTTTTCTTTTGTTTTTGCCCATACATCAAAAAGGGGTACCGGCGCTTTTGCGCCGGTACCCCTTTGGGTTTTATGAATTACTCTGCATCCTCGCAGAAGGCTTTGAAGGTCAGGTAGGCCATGTAGACGTCGGCCTTGGAAACGACCTCGAACGGAGCGTGCATCGAGAGGACGGGCACGCCGATGTCGATGGTGTCGATGTCCTGGTTGGCCACATACTTGGCAACGGTGCCGCCGCCGCCCAGGTCCAGCTTGCCCATCTCGCCGATCTGCCAGATGACATTGTTTTTCTCCAGCAGGCGGGTCAGGTAGCTGACCATCTCGGCCGAAGCATCGCTGGTGCCGGACTTGCCGCGCGCACCGGTGTACTTGTAAATGGCAACGCCGTTGCCTGCGTAGGTGGCATTGTCAGTCTCGAACGCATCGGCAAAGGTCGGGTCATAGGCGGCGGTAACGTCGGCAGACAGGCACTTGCCAGCCTTGCAGGCGGTGATGTAATCCGCGCCCTGAGCCGCGCACAGCTGCTGGATGAAGTGGAAGGTGTACATGCTGTTCAGGCCGGTGACACCGTCGGAGCCGGTCTCCTCTTTATCGGTCAGCACGCAGATGGTAGTGTAGGCCGGGGCGGCGATGCCGATCTCGGCCATCAGGGCCGGGTAAGCGTCGACGCGGTCATCGTGGCCGTAGGCACCGATCATAGCGCGGTCCAGGCCGATATCGCGGGCCTTATGGGCGGGCACGACCTCGATCTCGGCGCGGGTAAAGTCGCGCTCGGTGATGCCGTATGCCTCGTTGAGCATACCCAGGATGTTGAGCTTGATGCGCTGCTCGGCGTCCTTATCCGCAATGGGCTGAGAGGCGATCAGGACGTTGAGATCCTCGGCCGTGATGCCTTCGGCCAGAGATTTGGCGTTCTGCTTGGCACCCAGGTGCGGCAGCAGATCGGTGATGCAGAAAACAGGGTCGCTGTCCTTCTCGCCGATGCAGATCTCAGCGCGGGTGCCGTCGGCGCGATAGACAACGCCGTGCAGAGCCAGCGGAATGGTGGGCCACTGGTACTTGCGCACGCCGCCGTAGTAGTGGGTGCGCAGGTAGCCCAGGCCGGTCTTTTCAAACACGGGCACGGGACGCAGGTCCAGGCGCGGAGAGTCGATATGCGCAATGTTCAGGTGGAAGCCTTCTTCCAGGCTCTTCGAGCCGATGGTGGCGGCCAGCACGCATTTTTCGCGGTTGATGGTGTAGACCTTGGTGCCGGGGGCGAGCTTTTCACCGGGGACAAACTTTTTGTAGCCGGCGTCGAGCAGCAGCTTTTCGCTGGTGCGCACGGCCTCGCGCTCGGTCTTGGCGTTATCCAGGAAGGTCTTGTAGCCCTCGCAGAAATCCTGGGCGGCCTGCAAAGCGTCCGGTGCAGCGTCGGCTACCGTTGCATTTTTGTAAAGCAGTTCTTTGAGTTCCTCCGTCGTTTTCATGGGAAACTTCCTTTCTTATTGATTATAGATCTCCTGATAGCGTTGATAGCTATGGGTTATCTTGCGTACATATTGCCGCATCTGCGGGTAGGGGTAATGATCCAGCGTTTTGCCGTCGGCGGAATATTCGCTCTGCGCCAGCAGATCATCCACGGTTCCCCATCCGCTGTGGTAGGCGGCCGCTGCGGTGGCAAGGTCCCGTTGGTAGCGCAGCAGGCAGTAGCTGACGAAATAGGTGCCGAAACGGATGTTTGTTTCGGGGTCGTAGAGATCGTCAAAGGTCAATGGTTCGGTTGGGGCGATCTTGGATTTTACGTTGGACTGGGCGTTGGGGTTGAAATTGCTCTCGGTGCGGATGAACGAGTATAAGATCAGCGGGTCTATATTGTACTTGCCTGCGTAGTATTCCACATACTCGCTGTAGCGGCAGGGGTATTCCATCGTATCGACCTGACGGCGGAAAGCGGTAAACAAAAGGGTACCAGCCAGCGCCAGGACCACCAGCACCGCAAGCAGGGTGCGCAGCAGTTTTTGGCGGCGGGGCGTTGCTTTTTTAGCCATGTTCCTCCTTTCGCAGCTGCTGCAAAACGGCGTGCATTTTGTCTGCCAGCTGGTCAGCAGTGCCGTCGTTGACGACTTCATGCGTAGCGGCAGCGCGCAGCGTTTCCAGCGGGGTCTGCGCGTCCAGACGGCGGCGGGCCATCTCGGGCGCGATGCCGTCGCGGGCACAGATGCGGGCGACGCTGGTTTCATACGGCGCAGTGATGAGCACCAGTGCGTCACAGCGAGCTTCGAACGGCGTGCCGACGATGACGGCGCCGTCCACAAAGGCCAGCTCTGCCCCGCCCTGCGCGGCTTTTTGCAGGTCTGCTTCGATGCGGCGCAGAATTTCCGGCTGGGTGACAGCCGTCAGGGCCTGCGTACCCGCCGGGGTGGCAAAGGCGCGGTCAGCCAGCAGGCGGCGGCGGACATGGCCGTTCTCATCGGCGATATCCGCACCAAATTTTTGCTGCAACTGTGCGATGCAGGGCGAGCCGGGCAGCAGCACTTCGCGGGCAATAAGGTCCGCGTCGATACAAGGATACCCCTGCGCGGCCAAAAATTTTGTCGCACTGGATTTGCCGCAGCCCGAACGGCCGGTGATGCCTACGACTTTCATAGCTCGACCACCCGGAACGCAGCCGCGCGGATCAGGCGGTTATAGACGGCCATCGAAACGCCGTCCTGCTCAGGGCAGCGGGCGTAAACAGTCTCTGCCCCGTGCTTATCCAGGTCGCGCAGCGCGGTGAACAGATGGTGCGCCTGGGTGACGCCGTCGTGGTTTTTGCCGTACTCGATGAACGGCACCGGCAGCTGCGCCCCCTCGCCATCAAAGCAGAGCGCCCACACGCCGGGGGCGGTGTGCTGCGCAACATAGGCTTTGTACTTGGCGAAGTCGCCGCGCAGGATCGTGACCTGCGCTTTGGGGGCGTAGTGCTTGTATTTCATGCCCGGGGAACGCGCCACTTCCCCGTCCTTGAGCTTTTCCAGAATGGCAGGGCTGACGAGGACTTCCTCTCCGAGCACGGCCTCCATCTGTTCTTTCGTCACATAGCCGGGGCGCAGCAGCATCGGGTGCTCGCCGGTGACAGCAACGACCGTCGACTCCACACCGACGGCACTTTCGCCGCCGTCCAAAATCAGCGGCAGGCGGCCGTCCATATCGACGAGAGTGTCCTGCGCGTTGGTGGGGCTGGGCTTGCCGGAAAGGTTTGCGGACGGGGCGGCAAACGCCACGCCGCTGGCCTTGATGACAGCCTGCACCACTGGGTGGGACGGCATGCGCACGCCCACGGTGTCCAACCCCGCGCAGGTCACATCACTTACTTCTGCGCCGCGCGGCATGACCATCGTCAACGGGCCGGGCCAGAAGGCTTCGGCCAGTTTGTAGGCGCGGGCGGGCACCTCAGACACAATGCCTTTGAGCATCTCCATGCCGTAGATGTGTACGATCAGGGGGTTGTCCTGCGGGCGGCCCTTGGCTTCAAAAATCTTTTTTACAGCTTCGCCGTTGCGGGCGTCGGCCGCGATGCCATAGACGGTCTCGGTCGGCAGGGCGACAAGCTCACCTTTTTGCAGCAGTTCTGCCGCCAGTGCAATGCTTTGGTCATTGACTGGCAAAACCTGTGTATTCATTGTGCGTCACCTTTGTTTGCTTTGAGTTTTTCTTCACGATCGGCCAGGATCAGCGGATCCAGCACACGATCAAGGTCGCCGTCCAGCACGCCTTGCAGGTTGCGCAGCGTTAAGCCGATGCGGTGATCGGTCACGCGATCCTGCGGGAAATTATAGGTGCGGATCTTTTCGCTGCGGTCGCCGCTGCCCACCTGGCTTTGGCGTTGGGCATTGTAGGCTTCGTCGTAGGCCTGCTGCTTTTGTTGCAGCAGGCGGCTGCGCAGCACCTTTAAGGCGCGGTCTTTATTCTCGCGCTGGCTGCGCTGATCCTGGCATTCCACCACCATGCCGGTGGGCAGGTGGGTCACGCGAATGGCCGACGAGGTTTTATTGATATGCTGGCCGCCTGCGCCGGACGAACGGAAGGTGTCGATGCGCAGATCTTTCGGATCCAGCTCAAATTCGACTTCCTCGGCTTCGGGCATGACGGCCACCGTCACGGTCGAGGTGTGGATGCGGCCCTGCGTCTCGGTCTCGGGCACACGCTGCACGCGGTGGACGCCGCTTTCAAATTTCAAACGGCTGTAAACGTCCGGCCCCTCGACCGAAAAAACGATCTCTTTCAAGCCGCCCAGTTCGGTGGGGTTCTCACTGATCGTTTCACATTTCCAACCACGCTTGGCGGCGTACATAGTGTACATCCGCCACAGACTGTGGGCGAACAGGGCGGCTTCCTCGCCGCCTGCACCGGCACGGATCTCCAGAATGACGCTTTTTTCGTCATCGGCATCCTTAGGAATGAGCAGCAGGCGGAGATTCTCTTCGCTCTGTGCCAGATTCCGGGCGATTTCGCAAAGCTCCTGCTGTACCATAGCGGTAAACGCCGGGTCAGAGTCCTGCTGCAAAGCTTCTTTGGCTTCCTGTTCGTCTTTTTGCAGGGCTGTGTAGCGGCGGTATTCTTCCATCAGGGGGGTCAGTTCCTTGTAGTCACGCATCATCTGGGCGTAGGCGTCTGCATCGGCAGCAGCCTCGGGCGTGGACATTTTATAGGCCAGTTCTTCATACCGGCGCTCGACCTCGTGCAGTTCAGAAAAAGGCTGCATGGTTCCTCCTTTGGGGGTATGGGTTATGGCGGGCAAAAACGGCCGCTACGCTTCCCCGCCCCGCAGGATCTTTTTGATGTTGCGCTCGATCTTTACGCGCGGCAGCATAATTTCATGCCCGCAGCCCTGGCAGCGGATTTTGAAATCCATGCCAACACGCAGCACATCAAAACGGTTGGCACCGCAGGGGTGCGGTTTCTTGGTTTGGATCACATCGCCGACCTGTACATCCATGGCAGCACGCCGCCCTTTCTAAAATCAGTATCCTTTATTATAGTACATCATGGTTTGTTTTGCAAACCCACTGCATAAAAGTTTACAAGGGTCCCGGCCCAAACCGGGACATACACCATACAAGAAAAGAGGAGCCGAAAATGCTGGAATATCGTGCCGAAGGTCTTTGCCGCAACGCCAATCATCTGCGCCGGGAGGAATTGTATCACTGCATCACCACCGGCGAAGTATTGCAAAGCACCGCTCTTGCCTATGATACCGAGCGCCGCCTGCGCTTTGAGCTGAGCGGGCAGCGGGCCTACATGCCGTTTGAGGAGTGCGTGGACGTAGCCCCGCACGAGGAGATCAAGGACATTGCCGTGCTGACCCGCGTGGGGCGCGCGACCTGCTTTGTCATCACCGGCACCGAGACCGACGAAAACGGCGAGGAGGTGTTTTTGCTTTCCCGCGCGCTGGCGCAGCGGCTGTGCCGGCGGCAGTATCTGGACACACTGGAAGCGGGCAGCGTCATCCCCTGCACAGTGACGCATATTGAAAATTTTGGCGCGTTCTGCGATATCGGCTGTGGCATCGCGGCGCTGCTGCCGATCGACTGTTTGTCGGTATCGCGCATTTCCTCGCCTGCCGACCGTGTGCAGGTGGGTCAGCAATTGCTGTGCGCCATCAAGAACCGTGACCCGCAGGGGCGCATTGTGCTGACGCTGCGCGAGCTGCTGGGCACCTGGAGCGAGAACGCCGCCTGCTTTGCCCCCGGTGAGACCGTGGTGGGCATTGTGCGCAGCGTGGAAGATTACGGCGTGTTTATTGAGATTTCGCCAAACCTTGCCGGGCTTGCCGAAGCCGACCGAAGCCTGCACCCGGGCCAGGCTGTGAGCGTGTACATCAAAAACATTTTGCCCGACAAGATGAAGATCAAGCTGGTGGTCGTGAATAAAAACCTCGCGCAGCCGCTGCGGTTTGAGCCGCACTATTTTGTGACGCGCGGGCGCATTAAAAAGTGGACTTACTCCACCCCGCAGAGCCGCAAGCAGATTGAAACCGTGTTTTAAAGGGCGAACAAATCGTTTTTGCCATCTTGTCACTTGGCTTTTTGCCGTGTATAATAGGATAGAAAACAAAAATGAGGAAGTGATCAGATGGCAGAAGCATTTACCGCAGGTGTAAAGCCCGGCGGCCTTACAGATGACACCCAGATCCGTATTTTACTTTGCTATCTTATCAAAACAGCCGGGCCCGTAACGCGGGACACCCTGCAGGGCGCACTTTTGCAGGAACAGCTGGTCAACTACTTTGAATTTGCCGACGCTTTGGCTGAGGTGCAGAAGCAGAGTCTTGTCACCTGCACGGATGAGCAGTACAGCATCACCGACAAGGGTGCATCGGTAGCCAGCACACTGGCGCATGATTTGCCCCGCACCGTGCGGGAGAGTGCTATCCGCGCCGTGATGCAGATCCAGAGCTGGCGGCACAAGGCGGCGTCCAACCGCGCGCATGTGGAAGAAAAAGACGGCAAGTATGTGGTGTGGTGCAATATTGGCGATCTGGGCAGTGATGTGTTCCAGTTGCAGCTGGCGATGCCCGATAAGCTGACCGCCGAAATGACCAAGAACATGTTTATTGCCCATGGCAGCGATATTTATTCAAAGCTCATGGATATGCTGACCCAGCCTGGCAGTGACGATGACCGGCCGCCGGTGGCGTTGTTGTAAGACAGCACGCAGATACTTTGCCACGCAAAAAGCGGGCCGATGCGAGCATCGGCCCCTACGGGTTACTTCCGGGCAGGCGGATACAAAATCCGCCCCTACGGAACCCCTAAATACAGAAAAGGGACCTGTCCTTTTAGGCAGGTCCTTTTGTTGTTTATTCGCAACCGAGGTAGGCTTTGCGGACCTCGATGTTGTTGGCGAGCTCGTGGGCTTCGCCCTCCATCTTGATCCTGCCGGTCTCGAGTACGTAGGCGCGGTTGGCGATCTCGAGTGCCATCTTGGCGTTCTGCTCGACCAGCAACACGGTCACGCCGTTGCGGTTGACCTGGCGGATGATCTTGAAGATCTCCTTGACCAGCAGCGGAGACAGACCCATGGACGGCTCGTCCAGCAGCAGCATCTTGGGCTTGCACATCAGGGCGCGGCCCATAGCCAGCATCTGCTGCTCGCCGCCGGACAGCGTACCGGCAGGCTGGTTGCGGCGCTCTTTCAGGCGCGGCAGCAGGTCAAAGACCATGTCGTAGTCGTTCTGGATGGCCTCTTTGCCGTCGCGGCGGGTGTAAGCTCCCATCTGCAAGTTCTGCATAACGGTCAGGCCGCTGAACACGCGGCGGCCTTCCGGCACCTGGGCAAGCCCCAGACGGATGATCTTGTGGGCTTCCATCTTGCTGATGTTTTGCCCGCAGTAGTCGATCTCGCCGCTCTGGACTTTGAGCAGGCCGGAGATGGCGTGCATCGTGGTCGTTTTACCGGCACCATTGGCACCAATCAGCGTGACGATCTCGCCCTCATCGACATGGAACGAGATATTGCGCAGGGCCTGGATGGACCCGTAGAAAACATTGATATTTTTGACCGAAAGCATCTCACCCATGATCAGTCACCTCCCAGATAGGCCGCAATGACCTTGGGGTTATTGCGGATCGCTTTGCCGTCGCCGCGGGCGATGACACGGCCGTAGTCCAGCACCGTGATTTCCTCGCAGATGCCCATGACAAAGTTCATATCATGCTCGATGAGCAGGATGGCGATGCCGAACTGGTCGCGCACGCTGCGCACGGTCTGCATCAGTTCTTCGGTCTCGTTGGGGTTCATACCGGCAGCAGGTTCGTCGAGCAGCAGCAGTTTCGGATTGGTGGCAAGCGCACGGGCAATCTCCAATTTGCGCTGTTCGCCGTAGGGCAGCTGGCTGGCCTTGAGGTCGGCTTTGCCGTCCAGATCAAAAATCTTGAGCAGCTTCTTTGCCTCGCGGTTCATCTCGTGTTCTTTTTCTTTATAGGCAGGCAGGCGCAGGATGCCGGTCCACATGCCGTACTGGATCTGGTTGTGCAGGCCGACCTTGACGTTATCCAGCACGCTCATCTCGTTGAACAGGCGGATATTCTGGAAGGTACGTGCCACACCGGCCTTGCTGATCAGTTCAGGGCTTTTGCCGGTGATGTCCTTGCCGTCGAGGACGATGTTGCCCTCGGTCGGCTTATAGACGCCGGTGAGCATGTTAAAGACGGTCGTTTTACCGGCGCCGTTGGGGCCGATCAGACCATAGAGATGGCCTTTCTCGATGGAAAGGTCGAGCTGGGCGACGGCTTGCAGGCCGCCGAAAGCAATACCCAGGTTGCTGACTTCCAACAGTGCCATGTTAAGCCGCCTCCTTTTTGTTCTTCTTAGGTGCCTTGCCCGCTGCATCCTTGCGGAAGCGGGCGGTCAGGCGCTTGCGCATTGCGATCATCTGCGGGCTCTGGTTGAAGATCATCACAACGATCAGCACGATGGCGTAGATCAGCATGCGGTAATCGTTCATGCTGCGCAGCAGTTCGGGCAAAACAGTCAGCACCGTGGCGGCGATGACAGAGCCGCGCAGATTGCCGATGCCGCCCAGAACAACGAACACCAGAATTAAAATCGAGGTATTGTAGTCAAACTTCTTGGCAACCAGAGAGGAATAGTTCAGCGAGTACAGCACACCGGCCATACCGGCAAACACGGCAGAGGTCACAAAAGCCATCAGCTTGTACTTGGTGATGGGGATGCCGACCGAGCGGGCAGCAATTTCGTTATCGCGGATGGAGGTGATGGCGCGGCCTGCGCGGGAATTGACCAGGTTGATGATAACAGCCAGCGTGATGATGACCAGCACGATACCGATGGTGAAGGTGGAGGCTTTCTTGATGCCAGTGATGCCCATAGCACCGTTGATCAGCACCTTGCCGTCGGCGTCGAGATTCAGGGAGGCAGTGTCCTTCAGGGAGAAGTGCAGGCCCTTGGAGTCAATGCCCAGGTTACAGGCGTTCATGAAGTTCTTGACGATCTCACCGAAAGCCAGTGTGACGATGGCCAGATAATCGCCGGACAGACGCAGGACAGGGATGCCGACCAGGAAGCCGAAGATACCAGCCACAACGCCGCCCACCACAAAGGCCAGCAGCAGCGCTGCGGGCTTGGGGAAAGCGGTATCATACAGCGTGACCCACACGAGCGTACCGGCAAACGCACCGACGCTCATAAAACCGGCGTGACCCAGGCTCAACTCGCCCAGCATGCCGACGGTCAGGTTCAGTGAAACGGCCATGACAACGTAGGCGCAGATAGGCACCAGCTGACCAGCGAAGGAGTTCGTGACCATGCCTGCGGCGGAAAGGATCTGGATCAGCAGATAGAAGCCGATCACGATGCCGAAGGTGATGATGTTGCTCTTGGTGGAGCGGTTCAAATTTTTCAAGTTCATCGCAGCCACCTCACACTTTCACGTTGACTTTCTTGCCCAGCAGGCCGGTCGGCTTGACGATCAGCACGACGACCAGCACCAAAAAGACGATAGCGTCAGACAGCTGGGTAGAAATGTAAGCTTTGCTGAGGTTCTCGATGATGCCCAGCAGAATACCGCCGACGAATGCGCCAGGGATCGAGCCGATGCCGCCGAAAACAGCCGCCACGAAGGCCTTGATACCGGGCATAGCACCGGTGGTGGGCTGCAAGGTCGGGTACGAGGAGCAGAGCAGCGCACCGGCGACGGCCGCCAACGCAGAGCCGATGGCGAAGGTCAGCGAGATAGTGCCGTTGACGTTGACGCCCATCAGCTGGGCCGCGCCGCGATCCTCAGACACAGCGAGCATGGCGTGACCGGCGGGCGTGTAGTTGACGAACCACATCAGCACGATCATGATGACCACGCAGGCGATGATGGTAACGATCGTCTCTGCCGAGATGGTCAGCTGGCCGCCGAAGAGGGACACAGGCTGCATGCCGGAAACCACCGAGGTAAAGCTCTTGGGGTTGGACGACCAGGACAGCTGCGCCACCTGCTGTAACAGATAGCTGACGCCGATGGCGGTGATCAGCACCGCCAGGGACGGGGCCTCGCGCAGCGGGCGGTAAGCGACACGCTCGACCACCACACCCAAAACCGTACAGACGATCATGGACAGCACGATCGCCAGCACAGGGTTGAGCCCTGCCGAGCCGAACGCGAAAAAGACGACATAGCTGCCGATCATGATGACATCGCCGTGGGCGAAGTTCAACATCTTGGCAATGCCGTAGACCATGGTGTAGCCCAGGGCGATCAATGCGTAAACACTGCCCAGGCTGATCCCGTTGATCAGATAAGAAAAGAATTGCATTGCGTAGTACACCTCACTCTATTTTGCCGCTTTGTCCCTGCCAAAAGGTTTGCCGCAACGGCTGTTTGCGGGAACATAAAATCATAGTACCACAAACAAAACGGCAAAACAATGGGTTTTGCATGTATTTGTGCGAAAAACTGCTGTTTTTTGCATGAACACATAAGAAAAAGGGGCTGCCGGGACATACTTGTCCGGCAGCCCCCATTGGCAACGGAATTATGCCGTATGGCAATTACATGGCAGCGTAAGCGCCGTCCTTGATGACAACGGCCTTCGGAGACTTGGAAACAGCGCCGGAAGCATCCCAGGTCATGCCCTCGCCAGTCAGGCCGTCGAAGGACATGGAGGTGAACTGGGTCTTCAGGACTTCGCAGATCTCGCTGGCGTCCATATCGCCGTTGATATTACCGGCGAGGACAGCCTCGTAGATGGCGTAGATAACGTCGTAAGCGTCAGCAGCGAACTGGTTCGGAGTGTCGCCGTAAGCGTCAACATAAGCGGTAACGAAAGCCTGGGTCTTCTCGTCCTGTGCGTCAGCAGCGAACGGAGTCAGCAGCATCAGGCCCTCAGCCAGAGAGGTGTCGAAGCCCTCGATGGCGAGGATGCCGTCCATGCCGTCGCAGCCGAAGAAGGTCGGGGTGTAGCCGGTCTTGTTGGCGACGATCAGGATCTGAGAAGCTTCCTGATAGTAGATGGGCAGGAAGACCAGATCAGCGCCAGCCTCCTGGCACTTGGCAACCTGGGTGGACAGGTCAGACTTGTTGTCGGCAGTGAAGGCCTCATCGGCGACGATCTCCAGGCCCTTCTCAGCAGCCTCAGCCTGGAACTTATCATGAATGCCGCGGCTGTAAGCATCGGAAGAGTCGTAGATGATGCCGACCTTGGTGGCCAGCTGGTTATCTGCGATGTAGTCAGCAGAAGCAACGCCCTGGTTGGGGTCGGTGAAGCAGATCTGGAAAACGTTGTCGCCGGTGTTGATGACGTCAACAGCAGAGGCAGACGGGGTCATCATGAACATGTTGTCGTTGGCAGTCTCAGCAGCAACGGCCAAAGACGGGGTGGTGGTAACAGGGCCAGCCAGGATCTGCAAGCCCCAGTCTTTCAGGGTGTTGTAAGCGTTGACGCTCTTCTCGGCGTCATGCTCGTCATCCTCAAACTTCCACTCAAAGACATCGCTGCCGTTGGCGGCGTTGATCTCCTTGACAGCCAACTCTTCAGCGTTCTTGACAGCCTGACCGTACACAGCAGCGCCGCCGGTGATGGGGCCAATGCCGCCGATCTTGATGGGGGTGCCGGTGTAAGTGCCGGAGCCCTCGCCTGCCTCCGCAGTAGCGGCAGTGGAAGAAGCCTCCGAAGAAGCAGCGGTGCTCTCAGCAGCAGAAGATGCAGAGGAACCGCAGGCAGCCAGGCTCAGCACCATAGAAGCTGCCAAAACAGAACTAACGAGTTTTTTCATTTTGATTTCCCTCCCAAGAAATTTTCCCAGCACCGGCGTTTTGCCGCCGGGGTCGCACAACCCCGAATAGGATGCTGGAATATACTTGCCATTATAGACTTTTGGGCGCTAAAGTGCAATTGCCTGATTTTACAGAGTTGTTCCAGAATTTTTCAGCTTTTATGTGGTTTTTACACAAAATTTGGTTACAAAAAGTTATCAAAGCGCCAATACCGCAAAAAGTTCAAGTATTTTTTTGTAAAGTTCTTGCAAACTGCGCCGAAATTTGCAATAATGAAATAGATATTACACTTTCCCACTACAACGAACTGTGAAAGGGGCACATTCGCAGATGAAACTTTTGGAAGACCGCATTTTGCAGGATGGGCAGGTCCGTCCCGGCAACGTGCTGAAAGTAGACTGTTTTTTGAACCACCAGCTGGACGTTGACCTGCTGGACAAGATCGGTGAGGAGTTCTACCGCATTTTTAAAAATGACGGCGTGAACAAGATCCTGACCATTGAGGCCTCCGGCATTGCCATCGCCTGCATGGCGGCCCGGTACTTTAATGTGCCGGTCGTGTTTGCCAAAAAAGCCAAGAGCAAGAATATCGACGGCGAGGTCTTTACCTCCAAGGTGCAGTCCTTTACCTATGGCCGTGAGTATGACATTACCTTGGCCAAAAAGTTTTTGAGCCCGAGCGACCGTGTGCTGATTCTGGACGATTTTTTGGCAAACGGCAAGGCCATGAAGGGCCTGCTGGATGTCTGCAACCAGGCTGGCTGCTCAGTCGCCGGTATCGGCATCTGCATTGAGAAGGGCTTCCAGCCGGGCGGTGCCGAGCTGCGCGCTGCCGGTTACAAGCTGGCCAGCCTTGCCATTGTGGACGAGATGAGCGACGATTGTCTGACCTTCCGCGAGCAGTAAAAATGTGTTTTCGCCTGCCGGGGCAAAACCTCGGCAGGCTTTTTTGTTGTCCTGCGGCAGATTTTGTGGTATACTTGCGTGTAGTCTTATTATAAAGGAAGGGGGGCCCCGCTTTGGTTGGTTTGCAGCAAAAGCAGCGGCGCACAGCGGTGCTGTTTGCCCTGGGGGCGGTGCTGAGCGTGCTGGTGTTTTTTGCCGTGTACGGCAGAGCACCGCTGGATGTGGCAAACGATGCGTTCTGCCGCGGCGGTTACATTGAAAAGGACATCCAGCAGCACTATGCTGGGTGGCTGTTCTACCGCGAAAACGCGCTGGGTTTTCCCTTTTGCGTAACGAACGCGGTCAACGCGCCGGCAGGCGTCAGCGTGGCGTATACCGATTCCATCCCCCTGCTGGCGGCGCTGCTGCGGCCTGTATCAAATGCGGTGGGCGGGACGTTCCAGTATTTTGGCTGGTTTACGCTGATCTGCTTTGCGCTGCAAGGCGGGTTTGGGGCGCTGCTGTGTGGGCTGTTCTGCGAGAGTGTGCCCGCCTGCGCTGCCGGGAGCCTGCTGTTCAGCACCAGCCCGATTTTGATTGAGCGCGCATTCCGGCATACCTCGCTGGGGGCACAGTGGCTGGTGCTGGCCGCGCTGTACTGCTATTTTTGCGGGCGGCGGCAGGGACGGTTTGGCTTTCCCCTGCTGTTTGCCGTCAATCTGCTGGCCGTAGGCATCCACCCCTATTTTTTGCCGATGACCTACGCCGTTACGCTGGCGCTTTTGCTGGAGTATGCCGTTACGACGCGGCATTGCGGCAAGCCTGCCGTGTTTTTGGGCTGCAACCTGGCCGCTACGGCAGTGCTGGGCTGGGCGCTGGGGCTTTTGTGCGGCACGGCCACCAGTGGCGGGCAGGCGCTGTACGGGTATTTCTCGATGAATCTGAACGCCCTGTGGAACCCTGCCGGGGTGAACGGCGTTTTGTACAGCCGGTTTTTGCCTGCGCAAAACCAGGTGGGCGGCAACTACGACGCATTTGCCTACCTGGGGCTGGGCGTGCTGATCGCGCTGCCGGTGGCCATGTTTGCGGCGCGTGGGCGCCTTGCCGGGATGCTGCGGCGGCACTGGGCGCTGTGCGCAGTGTTTGCAGTGCTGACGGCGTTTGCTGTGAGCCATGTTATTACCGCCAACGGCGTAACGCTGGCGACGCTGCCGCTGCCTGCATCGCTGATCAAGCTGTTTTCGGTGTTCCGTTCCGGCGGGCGGTTGTTCTGGCCGGTGTATTACACGCTGGTGCTGGCGGCGTTTGCCGGGCTGGCGAGGCTGCCGCGCGGAACCGTGTGGATCACGGCGGCGGTAGTGGTGCAGCTTTGGGATATCAGCCCCGCGCTTATGCAGCGGCACGAAGCTATGGTGCAGGCGCAGCAGGCGGACGCCTTCCCCACCGCGCTGGAAAGTGATTTCTGGCAGGCGGCGAGCGGATACAAAACGCTTTACTCGGTGCAGGGGTTGCAGGACGACGCGCTGCATCTGGCGCTGTTTGCCGCCGACAACGGCATGACCACCAACGACCCGTTTGCCGCGCGGTACGACGAAGCGGCATTAGAAGCGCAGCGCGCGGATCTGCTGGCAGGGCTGGCCGAAGGGCAGCTTGCGCAAAATGCACTGTATCTGTTCCAGGACGAAGGCGACTTTTTGCAGGCGGTGGAGCCTGTGCAAAATGCCGCCTGGTGCGGCCGGGTGACGAGCCGGGACGGCAGCTGCAGCTGGTATGTGATTGCCCCCGGCTTGCAAGGCCGGACGTTTGATGCGCTGTGTACGCCGTACGGCGAAAACTACCCTCTGCGGCTGACCGATTATACTGACGCTTTATGGAACCGCGGTGTGCTGGATTCCACCCGCAAGACGGTCTGCTTTAAAGACTCGCCTTTTGCGCGGCGCAAACTGCAAAACGCGCAGTACCTTTGCGCGGGCGGCCAAAGTTACCGCATTGCCGAGCTGGACGACCACGACGCCGGTTGGCTGATGGTCACTTTACAGATAAACGACGCCACAATTTTGTGGGATCAGGAGTTGACGACCCAATGAAAGAATTGCATGTAAAAAGCCTGCTGCCTGTACGGCTGGACAAGTATCTGATGGACCAGTACCCCGCCCTGGGCCTGGGGCGGCTGAACAAGGCCCTGCGGGAAAATAAGATCAAGCTGAACGGCAAGAAGCAGCCTCTTTCCACCCGTGTGCAGAACGGCGATACCATCCGCCTGTTTTTGAGCGACGACCAGCTCGAAAGCCGCCCCACCCCGGCAGCGGTGTTTGTGTACGAGGACGACGACATCATCATTGCCAACAAGCCCGCCGGACTGACGGTGGACGGCGGCGACGCTGACACGCTGGTAAGGCGCGTGCAGGCAAAGCTTTCCGCCGAGGGCAAGCCCGCCCACGCCGTGCTGTGCCACCGGCTGGATACCGGCACAAGCGGGCTGGTGCTGCTGGCAAAAAATAACGCCGCCGAGGCATTTTTGACCGGGGCCATCAAGAAACGGGAGATCGAAAAGCGGTATCTCTGTGTGACGTTTGGCCGCCCCAACCCGCCTGCGGCCCTGCTGCGCGATTACCTGTTAAAAGACGCCGAGCGCGGCATTGTGCGCATTACCGACACGACGGCGGGCGGTGCGAAAGAGGTTATTACCGGCTATGAAACGCTGGCCGTCAGCGGACGGCTGGCTTTGCTGGAAGTGGAGCTTGTGACCGGGCGCACGCATCAGATCCGCGCACACCTGGCACACATCGGCTGCCCGATCCTGGGTGACAGCAAGTACGGCAACAACGCCGCCAACCGCGAACTGCGGCTGAAATACCAGGCCCTTTGCGCGTGGGAACTGCGATTCCCGGCAAAAATCAGCGACGAGCGGTTTGCACATCTGGCCGGGCGGGTGTTCCACGCCGAAAAGCCGTGGTATTGCCAGCAGGTCGAGGGTGGGGCGCTGAAATAAGCGAAGTCGATTTTGTGTACACGTAGGGGCGGATTCCATATCCGCCCGCATATACACGGCATCCAATAGAACGGGCGGATATAGAATCCGCCCCTACGATTCATCGTATTATCATAAAAGCAAACAAATCCGTCATGCGCGAGTATGGCGGATTTGTTCTTATTCCATCATTTCTATTTGGGCTTGCAGGCTTTCGTGGGTGTAGAGGGTATTCAGCACCTGCAAAAGTTCTTTTTTGCTCAGGCGCGGGGGCAGGCCCAGACGGGCCAGCAAAGCGCGGCGGCGGTCGGCGCTGTCAGGCGTGCCGGAGATGCCCCACTCGTACAAGTCTGTATAGGTGATGGCAGGGCAGCCCGGCTCCCCTACTTTTATCTGGGGCGCGGGGGCGCTGTCCAGCGCGGTTTGCAGGCCCTGCAAGATCAGGTCGTCGGAGATGCCCTCAACGCCCAACAGCCCCTCTTTGCCGGGGGCCTGTTTACGGGCTTCCTTGCCGTGCACAGCCGGGACGTAGGCCTGCAGCACATGCTCGGCCCCGACCAGCCCTGTGACAAAATGGCGGATGCGAAAGCCTGCATCGTCGGAATCCGTCAAGATGATCAGCCCCTGCGCGGCAGCGATGCGCTTGAGCATGTTTTGCAACTCCTTATCGCGGAAAACGCGGGAGCCGTCGGTCGTTAAGATCGTTGCATCGACAAGATTTGTCAGCCGCGCGGCATCATACTTTCCCTCGACCAAAACAGCCTGTTCCAGTTTTCGCATTACGACCTCCCCGCCAGTGCCAGCTCGCACAGGGCTTTTTGCATCAGCAGGTCGGCGTCCAACTTGCTGCTTTTTAAATCAGTGTCCAGCTTTTGCAGCACTTCCAGGCATTTTTCCAACTGGTGGCGCTTGAAGCGGGACGCCGTGCGTTCGGTCTCGCCCAGGCGGTAGCTCCATTTGCCGCTATAGCCGAAATCTTTGGCTACATCGGCCAGGCTGCGGCGGCTGCGCTTGGCCTGCAAGACGCGGTACATATCCAGATAGTTGCCGATGAGTGCGCCGGTGATCATGATGGGCTCGTTTTGCAGCGCCAGCAGCGTTTTGAGCTTTTGCTGGGCCTGGTCGGTGCGGCCTGCGGCCACCAGCTTGACCATGTCAAAGGTGTCGGCGTCCAGCGTGACGGTGCCCAACTGGGCGACCATCTCAGTAGTGATGGTGCCGTAACCGGAGAGCGCGGCGAGCTTGTCAATCTCGTTTTTTAGTAAGAACTGGTCCTCACCGCAGCGGTCTAGCAGGGCGGCCTCGGCCCCCTTGGCAAACTGCGCACCGACATCGGCGGCCCAGGTGCGGGCCATCTCCTGCAAGGCGGCACGACCGGGTTTATTGAGCTGCACGCAGTAGCCGAGTTTTTCGCAGGCCGAGATCAGCTTTTGCTCCCGCTTGCCGGGACGCAGCTTGCCGAACTTTTCCTCGATGACGCTGGTCATGACGAAAATTGCGTTTTCGGTGTCGGCCAGGGTGTCGCACAGGTCCTGCAAGTCTTTATCGGAGTAGGTCGACGGGCGGATGAGCGGCATAAGCACCAGGCGCCGCCCGCCGAAAAACGAGATGGTGCCCGCCGCCAGCACGATTTCCTCCACGCGCGGCGTGGGGCCGTCCAGTACGGTGGTCTCGGGGTCGTCCTCGTTCAGCACTTTCAGGGCCTTTTGGGCGGCGGTATGGACCAGTGCTTCATCGGCGGCGTAAAAATAGTACAGCCCGCAGCCGGAACGGAGCCGTT
The DNA here is from genome assembly GCA_004554775.1 of Subdoligranulum variabile. Taxonomy (GTDB): domain Bacteria; phylum Bacillota; class Clostridia; order Oscillospirales; family Ruminococcaceae; genus Gemmiger; species Gemmiger variabilis_B. The sequence goes on along the minus strand of SFKI01000007.1, from coordinate 71,088 downwards.
TATTCAGTTCGTTTTCACTGTAAAGCAACGCGTTGTGCCTCCTTGATCTGTAGCGAACGGCCCGGGCGCAGCCGTAGGGTGGGAATGTCCTGCCCATAGTATACCCGCTCGGTGCCCGCCTGGTCAAGCCAGCGGGGCGAAGAAGCGGTGGTAAGGATGGACACCGACTGCACCGAATCGGACAGCGCGCCTGCCGCGCAGAGGACATCGACCGCTACGGGTGCATCCAGTGCGGCATTGCCCGCCATCACGGCGATATGGGTGCGTCCATCCCCTATCACGGCCAGGTTGCCGCCGGATGTGTGGTAGAGTTCCAGCGTCAGGCCGTTTAAAATCGTGTGGGTCGAGTAGGCGTCCATCACCTGCGCGGTCCAGACTTCGGCGGTGTCAAAGCTGAGGTCCGAAGCGCTGCGGCGCAAATCGACCGTCAGCACCTGCTCGGCTGCGCCATGGTCGGCCAGGTAGCTGCGCACGGCGCGCAGGTTTGCTTCGCCGCCGCGGAACAGCACTACAGCCTGACCATCCTGCACGCAGACGACCGCCGGGTTGCCTGCCGTGCCTACCAAAGCCAGCGTGGCAACGCCCTTTTGCAGCTGCACACCCAGCATGACAGCCATTACCGCGCAGGCTGCCCCGACGGGCAGAAACCAGCGGAGCTTACCCGCCGCATAGTACGCAAGTGCCAGTGCGCCAAGCAGGGCCAGCACCAGCAAGGTATATTCACGCGGCAGATACAGCCGTGCCAAGGGCAGCGCGGCGCACCAGGACGCCAGCGCGTAGAAAACACGCAGCCAGACGGCCAGCAGAAAGCTGGCCATGTGCGCCAACGGTGCGGCGAAGCCCAGTGGGATGGCGGCAATTTGCAGCGCCAGCACGGCAAGCCCCAACACCAGCGCGGGTTGCAGCATCCAGACCGTGGCAAGGTTGGCAAGGATGCCCACACCGCTGGTGGTCAGTCCCTGCGCGACCAGCACCGGCAGCGTTGCCAAAGACGCCAGTGCCGCTGTCTGCACAGCGGAAAGAAGCGAAAGGCCCGCGCGGCGAAGCTGCGCTTTGATGCCCTCGGCATCCCGGCCCGGGCAGTGGGTTTCTTCCCAACTGCCCAGTGCGGCCGAGGCCTGCACGCCCAGTACCGCGCAGAACGAAAGCTGAAAGCCGATATCGCACGGCGCATACGGGTTTTGCAGCCCAAGCAAAACGGCGGCGGCCCCCGTAAGCGTCAGCAGGTCAATGGGCTGGTAGAACCAGTCCCCCAGCAGCACGAGCAGAAAGACGATACCCGCGCGCAGTACCGAGACCGGCAGGCCGGTCAGCAGCATGTAAAACACGGCCACTGCTGCGCGAAGCAGAATCAGCGGGCGGTAAAACCGGCGGCGACGCCCGAACGAAAACAGCCCGCACAGCAGCGCAAGGTGCAGCCCCGATACGGCCAGCAGATGCGAGATGCCCGCCGCGCGGAAGGTATCCTGCACGGCGTCCGGCAGGGCGGCTTTATCCCCCAACAGCATGGCGGCCTCGAGCCCGCCGAGATCGCGCGGCAGCCAACGTCGCAATAGTGCCGAGACATTTTGACGCAGACGGTAGAGTGCAAACCGCACGGCGCGGCTGTTCTCACCCGCGTGGTAGCCGCCCGTGTACTCACCTTGCAGTAAAATACCCCGGCTTAACCGCGAAGCACGGTAGTGGTCATTGGGCAGGTCGGTCAGAGCAAAATCGGCAGTAAAGGTCTCCCCCGGCTCCTGTGCGGGAAAGCCGTTGCTGCGCATTTTAAAATAGCAGGCCTTGCCGTTCAGGCTCGTTACCGTCAGGGTGCCGCGCAGCTGGCCGTTCTGGTAGGCAGTCGCGGCATCGGTCTCGACCGTGACGGTACAGCTTGCCGTCTGCCCGGCCAGCGCCCGCACAGGGCGAAAGGCCATGAAGCTGAACACACAGAACCAGCAAAGCCCCGCCGCAGCGCCCACTGCCAGCGGCAGATACCGGCTGCGGCGGGCAATGCTTAAAAACAGCAGCAATAGCAAAAGTGCCGCCGCAGGCACCAGGACCAGCGGCGGCATGTTTGCCGCAAACAGCTCGGCCCCTGCAAAGCAAAGGCCCAAAGTGGCAAGTTTGCGTTTCATCTTGTTAGTGCGCGAAGAGCGGCAGCGGCTCGAGGAAGAAGATATCAGTACGCTCGGCGGCATCGCCCTCGGCCAAGGCGGCGCAGCAGCCCACAACGGTACCGGTGCTCTTGGCGGCCAGAGTTTCCAGCGCGTGGAGAGAACCGCCGGTGGAGATAACGTCATCCACAATCAGGATGCGCTTGCCGTTCATGTAGTCGATGTCCTTCTTGTCGATGACCAGGGTCTGCTTGCCAGCGGTAGTGATGGACTGGTCCTCGATGATGACAGGCTCTTTCATGTAGAGCTTGGCCCCCTTGCGGGCGGGGATCCAGTATTTGCCGCTCTGGCGGGCCATCTCGTAAGCCAGGGGGATGCCCTTGGCCTCAGCGGTCAGGATCACGTCAAACTCGGGGGCTTTCTTCAGCAGCGCGGCGGCGCAGGCCTCGGTCAACTCGACATCGCTGAACATGATGAAGGCGGCAATGTCCAGATGGTCACTGACCTTGCAGATGGGAAGTTCACGGGTCAGGCCCGCGATATGCAAAGTATAGGTATCAGCCATGATAGCTACCTCATTTCGTTTTTGTTTGTTCGTTGGCTGGCATCAGCCCGGAGGCCATGCCAGACTGCGGCCTGCCAGCACATGGAAGTGCAGATGCTTGACGCTCTGGCCGCCGTCGGCACCCACGTTGGTGACAACGCGGTAGCCATTCTCGGCCACGCCGAGCTGGCGGCACAGGTCTGCGATAACGGCATAGATATGGCCCAGCAGGGCGGCGTCCTTCTCGGTCAGGGCAGCAGCAGAGTCAATGTGCCGCTTGGGGATGACCAGGAAATGGGTCGGGGCCTGGGGGTCGATGTCGTAGAACGCCAGCAGCTGATCGTCCTCGTACAGCTTGTTCGAGGGGATCTGCCCTGCGGCGATCTTACAGAACAGGCAATCGTCCATCGTTCGTTCCTCCTTTACGGTGGAATGGGAAACAGCTTGCGCTGGTTTTACTGCATTTCAGCCTTGACGATCTCGGGCACGGCATTCAGGGCGTCGTCGATCTTGGAGGCATCGCGGATACCGGCCATGGCGAAATCGGGCTTGCCGCCGCCGTTGCCGCCTGCGATAGCCGCGATTTTCTTGACGAGGGCACCGGCCTTCAGGCCGCGGGCCAGAGCGTTCTTGGAGACGCCGACAGCCATCATAGTTTTGCTGCCGTCGCTGCCGATCAGAACGGTGACTGCGTTGGGGGCCTTGTCGCGGATCTTATCGACCATGTCGCGCAGGGTGTCGGCACCGGTGCCGGTCAGGTAGGCGGAGACGATGCGCACGCCGTCAATGTCGGCTGCGTTCTCGAACAGGCCGTCGATCTTGGCGGAAGCCATCTCGGCCTTGAGGATATCCAGCTGCTTGCTGGTTTCTTTCAGCTCGGCAGTCAGGGCTTCGGCGCGGGCCGGGGCGTCCTTGAGGTTGTTGGCCTTGAGGGCGACAGCAGTCTGGGCCAGCTGTTCGGTGCGCTCATCCAGCAGGTTCAGCACACCGTAAGCGGTGGTAGCCTCGATACGGCGGATGCCAGCGGCGACGCTGGACTCGCTGAGGATCTTGAAGCAGCCGATCTGCGCGGTGTTGGTGACATGGGTGCCGCCGCAGAACTCGGTACTCCAGCCGCCAGCATCGACAACGCGGACGACACTGCCGTACTTCTCGCCAAACAGGGCCATGGCACCCATCTTCTTGGCTTCCTCGATGGGCAAGTTCTGGATGGTGACAGGCAGAGCCTCAAAAATCTTCTCGTTGACGCGGTCCTCGACCTTGCGCAGCTCTTCGGGGGTGACGGCGCTGAAGTGAGTAAAGTCGAAGTGGGTCAGCTTATCATCCTGATAGCTGCCCGCCTGATGGACATGCTCGCCCAGGACTTCACGCAGGGCTTTTTGCAGCAGGTGGGTCGCGGTGTGGTTGCGGCAGATGGCCATGCGGCGCTGGGTATCAACGGCGGCGGTAACTTCGTCGCCGACATGGATGGTACCGTCGAGCAGCTCACAGGTATGGACAAAGTAGCCCCTGGGGGTCTTTTTGACCTGGGTGACTTTCAGCTTGGCATCGCCGTTGGTGATATAGCCGTGGTCGGCGACCTGGCCGCCCATCTCGGCGTAGAACGGGGTGCGGTCGAGCACGACGAGCACACCGTCCTTGCTCTCACCTGCTTCGTCGGTGGCGATAGCGTCGGCCAGTTCTTCGCCGTCAGACAGGGCGATGACCTTGGCGGACTCGCTCAGCATATCGTAGCCGTCAAACCGGGTGGCCTCGGCGGTCAGCTCGCCGAACAGGTCAGCGCTCCAGCCGGAGATGTCCTTGGCAAGACGCTCGGCACGGGCGCGCTCACGCTGCTTGGTCATCTCGACATGGAAAGCGGCCTCGTCGACGGCCAAACCGGCCTCGGCGGCGATCTCGCGGGTCAGGTCGAGGGGGAAGCCGAAGGTATCGTTCAGCTTAAAGACCTCTGCGCCGGACAGAACCTTCTCATGGACTTCCTTGAGGTGGCTCATCATACCGTTGAGGATATTCAGGCCAGCATCGATGGTGCGGCCAAAGCGCAACTCTTCGGTGCCGATAACCTTCTTGATATAGCCTTCATGCTCGCGCAGCTCGGGATAACCGGCCTCGCTGGAAGCAATGACGGTTTCGACCAGCTCGGTCAGGAACGGGCGATTGATGCCCAGCATGCGGCCATGGCGGGCAGCGCGGCGCAGCAGGCGGCGCATGACGTAGCCGCGGCCCTCGTTGGAGGGCAGGATGCCGTCGGACGCCATAAAGACGGTAGCGCGGATGTGGTCGGTGATGACGCGGATGGAGATGTCGTCCTTGTCGTTCTCGCCGTACTTCTTGCCCGCCAAGCGCTCGACATGGTGCAGCACAGCGGCGACGGTGTCGACCTCGAACAGGTTGTTTACGTCCTGCATGACAACAGCCAAACGCTCCAGACCCATGCCGGTATCAATGTTCGGTTTGGCGAGCAGCTCATAGTTGCCCTTGCCGTCAGCATCATACTGGCTGAAAACCAGGTTCCAGATCTCCATGAAGCGGTCGCAGTCGCAGCCGACACCGCAGGTGGGCTTGCCGCAGCCGTACTTCAGGCCGCGGTCATAGTAGATCTCCGAACAGGGGCCGCAGGGACCGGAGCCATGCTCCCAGAAGTTATCCTCTTTGCCCATGCGGACCATGTGGTCCTCAGGGATGCCGACGGACTTGGTCCAGATATCATAGGCCTCATCGTCGTCCTGATAGACGGAGATGTAGAGCTTATCGGCGGGGATCTCCAGTTCTTTGGTCAAGAACTCCCAAGCCCAGGGAATGACCTCTTTCTTGAAGTAATCCTGGAAGCTGAAGTTGCCCAGCATTTCAAAGAAGCAGCCGTGACGGGCGGTGATGCCGACGCGCTCAATATCCGGGGTACGGATGCACTTCTGGCAGGTGGTCACACGGTGGCGCGGCGGCTCTTCCTGGCCGAGAAACCATTTTTTCATGGGGGCCATGCCGCTGTTGATCAGCAGCAGGCTGGGGTCGTCTTTCGGCACCAGCGGGAAGCTGCCCAGGCGCAGGTGGCCTTTGGTCTCGAAATAATGCAGATACTTTTCGCGCAGTTCGTTAAGTCCTGTCCATTGCATGTGTGTGTTCTCCAATCCATTGAATTACGGTGAACGGGCCCACAAAAAAGAATACAGCCCACGCCCCTGTACAGGGACGAAGGCTGTGCAGCTTCCGTGGTACCACCCGGTTTGCAGTGTGCCGCTGGGCACGCTGCCGCTTTAGCTACGTTAACGCCGCAGGTACGCCCGGCTTATTGGCCGGGAGCTCCGGGGTGGCTTTGCCGGGGTACAGCCGGATACCTTTCACCTGATGGCATCCTCTCTATCGGCTGGCCGGGTCGGCATTGGCCCTTTCATCGCCATTTTCTTTTTAACAGAATTATTATATGCCCCTTTTCGCGGCTTGTCAACTGGTTTTTCTGCTGTGCGTCATTCTTATTCAATCCGGTGCGGACTGTTCAATCACCTGTAGTCCTGCGGCGATCTGCGCAAAGATGGCAGCGCTGGAGGTTTCGGGCTCGAGCACGCCGTCCTGCAAAACCGTGATGGTGTATTTGGGATCGCCCGCCGGGATGAAGCCGCTGAACCAGTAGTTGAGCAACTCGTCCCCTGCTGCGTCAAACTGGCCGGTCTGGGCGGTGCCGGTCTTGCCTGCGGCGGTGCCGCCGGTGGGTTTAGCAGCATAGCCGATGCCATCCTCGACCACGCTTTGCAGCATGCTGCGCAGCACTTTGGCGGTGGCAGCATCGCAGACGGTGTGGGGCGCGGGGAGTTGAAATTTTTCGGTGACGGTGCCGTCAGCATCGGTGATACCGTAGCAAAAACGTGGCGTGCGGTAGGTGCCGCCTGTGGCAATGGTGTTCATCATGGCGGTGATTTGCAGCGGCGTGGCGGTGAAGCTCCCCTGACCGAAGCTGAACACAGACAGCTGGCCGGTGCTTTGCAGTTCTTTGGCAGTAGGCACCGCCCCAGCACCGGCGGTCAGGTCCGGAGCGATGGGCACAGCGGTGCCGAAACCGAGCTCCGACGCAGCCGCACGCAGCGCCATGCCGCCCAACTGCTGGCCGAGGGCGACAAAGTAGGTGTTGCAGCTTTGTTCCAGCGCGCCGCGCAGGTTGACCGTGCCATGGGCTTTGCCAAGCGCGCAGCGGTAGGTCTGGCCGTCGACTTCGATGCTGCCGGTGCAGTCGTGCGTAAACCAGTCCATGCCGTTCTCGTAGGCGGCAAGCGCTGCCGCCACCTTGAACACCGACCCCACGCTGAAGGTGGCAAATGCACGGTTGACCAGCGAGGTATCGTCGGCGCGGATGCTGCGGGCCACATCGCCGGGGTCGTACTCCGGCATGCTGACGCTTGCTAAAATTTCACCGGTGGCGGTGTCCATGACGAGGATGCAGCCGCGCGGCATTGTCAACTGGGCGATTCCCTCGCACAAGCGCTGGATGTCAGCGTCGAGGGTCAGTTTCACTTGGGCACCTGTGCCCTGCTGCTCGGTGATGATCTCCGGGACGGCCGTGCCCAGCAGCCGCCCGCGGGCGGTGGTCTGGCAGACAGCAGCGGTCTGGTCGCAGGATTCGGCGAGCACGGTGTCCCAGGCGCGTTCCAAGCCGGTGACGCCGTGGTTTTCCTGGTTGAGATAGCCCAGCAGGTGCACGGCGATGGGGCTGGGCAGCGTACGGCGCGGCTCGTCTAGCAGCAGAGTCCCGGCGGGGGCGGCGGTCTGGCCGATCTCGATCAAAAACGGGCTGGTGGTGTTACGGCGCTCGTACAGCAGGGTCTGCGCCTGGTAGGGCACGCAGGGCAGCAACGCCGAATAGCTGTTGTCGCCCGGGATGCAAAGGGCGTAACGGGTGGTTTCGGTGCCGGTCAGTGGGCGGCCTGTGCGGTCGAGGAAGTTGCCGCGGGCGCGTGGCAATTCGGTGGTTTGGGTCGTCTGCCGCCCGGCGCTGGCCGCGTAGGCGGTATCACTGCCCACCCAGTACACCCGCGCCAGAATGACCGCCGCCAGCACCGCCAGCGCGCAGCACAGCGCCGTAAGCCGCCGTAAAGACATAAAACCGCCCCCTGTACCCGGTAGTATGGCCGGATGGAGAGGGCGGTAGACAGTTTAGTTGGGATATGCGCGGGGTGATGCAAGCATCGGTCCTTACAGAGGGTGATATATGACGGGAGCCTTTAGAATGCTTCCCTACGACTACCGGGAACGGTCAGCGCAGGGGCGAATTCTATATCCGTCCGGTTTTAGCGGGCGGCTTTTCTGCGTTGCAGCAGCCAAATAATCAGGCACGTTACAGCGATGCAGGGTAAAAAGCCGAAAGCGTCGATGACAACGTCGGAGAGAAGCATAGCACGGGACGGGACGAAATATTGATGCACCTCGTCCGATATGGCGTACAGCATGCAGAGCGCCGCCGTCAGCAGCCCCTGCTGCCACAGGGTGATGCGGTGCGTCCAGAGATAGACCGTGACCATCATGCTGACACCAAGGGCACAGTAGATATACACATGCGCCCACTTGCGGACGTTGGCGTTGAAGTTTTCCACATCGAACCAGACCGGCGTGATGGCCGAAGCCTTGCTGTGCTGCACCGTATCAGCGACAACTGCGCTAAGCTCGTAAGACGCCGCCCCCTGCTGGGCCGAGAAAAAGAAGATCAGCGCCATGATAGCCAGCGTGACAGCCAAGGCCAGGTATTTGGCGTGGTTTTTCATGGCGTGGTCTCTCCTTTGGTAGATTTTTCTTGAGGCCGCAGGCCGATGCAAGCATTGACCCTAATTATTTTATTATAGCATTCTTTGCATCCTGCTTCAATAGTACAAACAAGCCCCTGGCATCTGCTTTACACAGATGCCAGGGGCTTGTTAATTATTTATGGGGTTTTGTACTGCTTAGTACATACCGCCCATGTCGGGGGCCGGGGCGGCGGGGGCCGGCGGCTCGGGCAGGTCGGCAACCAGGCTCTCGGTAGTCAGGACCATAGCGGCAACGCTGGAAGCGTTCTCCAGAGCGGAACGGGTGACCTTGGTCGGATCGACGATACCGGCCTCGATCATATCCTCGACATACTCTTCCTTCTGTGCATCGAAACCGTAGTTAGCCTTGTTGACCTTGAGGATGTTGTCGATGATGACGCTGCCTTCCAGGCCAGCGTTCTTGGCGATCTGGCGCAGAGGAGCTTCCAGAGCTTTGCGGACGATCTTAGCGCCGGTGCGCTCGTCGCCTTCCAGCTCATTGACGACCTTGTCAACAGCGGGGATGGCGTTGATGGTGGCCGTACCGCCGCCAGCGACGATGCCCTCTTCCACAGCAGCCTTGGTGGCGTTCAGGGCGTCCTCGATGCGGAGCTTCTTGTCCTTCATCTCGACCTCGGTAGCGGCACCGACCTTGATGACGGCCACGCCGCCAGCCATCTTGGCCAGGCGCTCTTGCAGCTTTTCACGGTCGAAGTCAGAGGTAGCGGAAGCGATCTGGCTGCGGATCTGGGCCACGCGGTCAGCGATGGCTTGCTTGTCACCGGCACCGCCGACGATGGTGGTGTTCTCCTTGGTGACCTTGACCTGGCGGGCGGTGCCCAGCAGCTGCATGGTGGCGTCCTTGAGCTCATAGCCCAGGTCGCTGCTGATGACAGTGCCGCCGGTCAGGATAGCGATATCCTGAAGCATCTCCTTGCGGCGATCGCCAAAGCCGGGGGCCTTGACGACGACGACGTTCAGGCCGCCGCGCAGACGGTTGATGATCAGGTTGGACAGGGCGTCGCCTTCGACATCCTCGGCGATGATCAGCAGCTTACGGCCGGACTGGATGACCTGCTCCAGCAGAGGAACGATGTCCTGGAAAACGCTGATCTTCTTGTCGGTGATCAGGACGGAGCAGTCGTCGTAGACGGTCTCCATCTTCTCGGTGTCGGTGACCATGTAGGGGGTCACGTAACCGCGGTCAAACTGCATGCCCTCAACGACCTCGGTGTAGGTCTCGGCGGTGGTCTTGTTCTCCTCGATGGTGATGACACCATCGGCAGTGACCTTCTCCATGGCGTCAGCGATCAGCTGGCCGATCTCGGCATCACCGGCAGAAACGGTGCCGACACGGGCGATATCCTTGCTGCCGTTGACTTTCTGGCTGTGCTCTTTAACAGAAGCAACTGCGGCGGAAACGGCTTTCTGCATGCCGCGCTTGATGTCCATGGGGTTGGCACCGGCGGTGACATTCTTCATGCCCTCGGTGACAAGTGCCTGGGCCAGAACGGTGGCGGTGGTGGTGCCGTCGCCGGCTGCATCGTTGGTCTTGGTGGCGACTTCGCGGACGAGCTGAGCACCCATGTTCTCAAACTCATCTTTCAGCTCGATCTCCTTGGCGATGGTGACACCATCGTTGGTGATGAGCGGGCTGCCGAACTTCTTGCTCAGCACCACGTTGCGGCCCTTGGGGCCCAGGGTAACTTTAACGGTATCGGCCAACTGGTCGATGCCTGCGCAAAGTGCCTTACGGGCGTCCTCGCCCTGTTTAATCTGCTTAGCCATAAAGCATTATCTCCTTTATTTAAGAAAAGTAGGAAAATCAGAAATTACTCAACCACAGCGAGGATATCGCTCTGGCGGACGATGGTGCACTCTTCGCCATCGACCTTGACCTCGGTGCCGGAATACTTGCTGGTCAGGACCTTATCGCCAACCTTAACGATCATCTCGACTTCTTTACCGTCGACGTTGCCGCCGGGGCCGACTGCGATGACCTCAGCGACCTGGGGCTTCTCTTTTGCGGAGCCGGACAGGATCAGGCCGCCTTTGGTGGTCTCTTCTTCTTCAACCAGTTTGATAACAACACGGTCTGCAAGAGGTTTGATTTTCATAGGAAAGTTCCTCCTAATAAAAGATTTCTCTTTGAAGATTTTATTTAGCACTCATTCTCTCTGAGTGCTAAATATATAATAATCACTTTGCTGCAAAAAATCAAGAGGTTTCACTATAAAATTTTTGTGAACAAAAATACGGCAGGAGCGTTTGTGCGTTCCTGCCGTATTTTTATTGTTTCATTGCGATATTTTTGTACCGCGGGCGCATGATGCCATGCTCGATATGCGGCTCTCCCCCGTTGACGGTGTCCTCGTCGATCGTCACCTTGGTGATGGTGGCGTCGGACGGGATATCGTACATAATGGGAATCAGCAGATCTTCGACCACGCTGCGCAGACCGCGCGCGCCGCTCTTGCGCTCGACCGTTTTGCGGGCGATGGCATGCAGGGCGGCATCGGTAAAGACCAGCTCGGCGTTATCGAGATGCAGCAGCTCCTTGTACTGGCGTACCAGGCTGTTTTTCGGCTCAGTCAGCACGCGAACCAGGGCGTCCTCGTCCAGCGGATCCAGCACGGTGACGACCGGCAGACGGCCGATCAGCTCGGGAATCAGGCCGAACTTGACCAGATCGTCTGGCTCGACCTTTTTCAGCAGCTTCTGGCGGGTCTCATCCTTATCCAGCGTAGTGCGCAGCTGGCTGCCAAAGCCCAGGGAAGCATTGTCGGTACGCTTCTGGATGAGCTTTTCCAGGCCGTCAAACGCGCCGCCGCAGATGAACAGGATGTTCTTGGTGTTGATCTGGATGAACTCCTGCTGCGGGTGCTTACGGCCGCCGTTGGGCGGCACATTGCTGACGGTGCCCTCGACGATCTTCAGCAGTGCCTGCTGGACGCCTTCACCGCCGACATCGCGGGTGATGGAGGGGTTCTCGCTCTTGCGGGTGATCTTGTCGATCTCGTCCACGTAGATGATGCCGATCTCGGCCTTAGGGATGTCGAAATCCGCAGCCTGGATCAGCTTGAGCAGGATATTCTCGACGTCCTCGCCCACGTAACCGGCCTCGGTCAAGGTGGTGGCGTCCGCGATGGCGAACGGCACGTTGAGCATCTTGGCCAGCGTCTGGGCCAGCAGGGTCTTGCCGGTGCCGGACGGGCCGAGCATCAGCACATTGGATTTTTGCAGCTCCACGCCGGTCTGCTGGCCGGAGAGGATGCGCTTATAGTGGTTGTACACCGAGACTGCCAGCACGCGCTTGGCGTCGTCCTGCCCAATGACGTACTGATCCAGGCCTGCCTTGATCTCGGCGGGAGTCAGGATGTTGACGCTTGCGAGCGGGTCGGTGTCATAGCGGGACTGGGCGGCACCGGGCTGTGCCTGCTGGCGGCGGGAGGCACCGGCCCGCGGAGGGGGCGGGTTCTCGCCATCCTTGTACAGCATGTTATGGCACATGTCGATGCACTCATTACAGATGTTGACGCCAGGGCCGATCAGCAGCTGTTCGACCTCATTTTGGGAGCGGCCGCAAAAACTGCAACGCATCTCGCGTCCTTTTCCGTCCTTACCGGACGTTTGATTTGCCATGTTCTTCCCCCGAATCAGTGTTTATAGAGGATCTCGTCGATCAGACCGTAATCCTTTGCCTGCTGGGCCGTCATATAGTTATCACGCTCGGTGTCCTTCTGGATGGTCTCCAGCGGCTGGCCGGTGTACTGGCTGAGCAGGGTGTTCATCTTGTTGCGGATGTGCACCATGTGGTTGGCATGGATCTGGATGTCAGTCGTCTGGCCGGAGATGCCCTGGCCGCCGATCAGCGGCTGGTGGATCAAAATTTCGGAGTTGGGCAGGGCAAAACGCTTGCCCTTGGTGCCGCTTGCCAGCAGGAAAGCGCCCATCGAGGCGGCCATGCCCACGCAGATGGTGGAGACATCGCACTTGATATAGTTCATGGTATCGTGGATCGCCATACCATCCGAGATGGAGCCGCCGGGGCTGTTGATGTAGAAGTAAATGTCCTTTTCCGGATCCTGGCCTTCCAGGTACAGCAGCTGGGCGACGATCACGCTGGCGGAGCTGGAGTTGACATCCTCGCTCAGCACGATGATGCGGTCATTGAGCAGGCGCGAAAAAATATCGTAACTGCGCTCACCGCGGGCAGTCTGTTCGACAACATAGGGTACAAGGCTCATGGGGTTTTCCCTCCTTAATGCTTAAAATAGGGGTTCACCAAAGAACCGATACGGCGGCAGATGCGCACCGTATCGGCCCTTTTACATCTTGTTTAGCTCAGAAAGCGCGGGGATCACTCGCCCTTGCTCTCCTCTTCCTTCGGCTCTTCCTTGGCTTCCTCTTTCTTGGCGGCAGCCTTCTTGGTGGTCTTGCGGGTGGTCTTTTTGGCGGGCTTCTTTTCCTCGACAGCAGCGGTAACGATGTTAGCCTTGGACTTCACGAAGTCGATGGCCTTGTTGACAGCCAGATCCTTCTTGACAGCAGCGGCGTCGACCAGGCTCTTGACCTTGTCAGCCTCCATCTGGTAAGCATCGGCAATGCGCTTGATCTCGGCCTCGAACTCCTCCTCGGTAGCCTCGATGCTCTCCTTGGCAACGATAGCCTCCATAGCCAGGCGCATCTTGACCTGCTTGTCGGCCTGCTCACGGAACTGCTCCTTAAACTGGTCCATGGTCATGCCCATGTACTGCAAGTACTGCTCGAGCTTCAGGCCCTGCTGGGAGATGCGGTAATGGAAGTCCTGCACCAGCTCCTCGATGCGGGAGTCGATCATGGCGTCGGGGATCTCGGCCTTCATGTTGGAAACGACCTGGTCGATCAAATCGTTCTCGACCTTCTGGTCAGCCTGCTTCTCGTGGTTGGCCTGGATGCCATTGCGGATGGAGTCCTTCAGCTCGTCCAGGGTGTCGTACTCGCTGACGTCCTTGGCGAAATCGTCGTCCAGCTCGGGCAGCTCCTTGTACTTGACCTCGTGCAGCTTGATCTTGAAGGTGGCGTCCTTACCGGCCAGCTCTTCAGCCTGGTACTCCTCGGGGAACTTGACGTTGACGTCGAAGTTCTCGCCAGCGGCGTGGCCAACGACCTGCTCCTCGAAGCCGGGGATGAAGGAGCCGCTGCCCAGCACCAGAGAGTAGTGCTCAGCCTTGCCGCCGTCGAAAGCCTTGCCATCAACGAAGCCCTCGAAGTCGATATCAACGGTGTCGCCGTTCTCGGCAGCGCCCTCACGGGTCAGCAGACGGCCGTTGCGATCCTGCATGCGCTTGATCTCGGCGTCGACGTCAGCCTCATCCACAGTCTTGACATCTTTGTTGACGGTTAAACCGGCATACTCGCCCAGCTCGACCTCCGGCTTGACGGCGACCTTGACCTTCAGGGTAGCACCCTCTTCCTCGGACATAGAAACGACCTCGGCATCGGGACGGCCGACAACGTCGATGTTGGCTTCCTTAACGGCAGCCTCGTAGTTCTCGGGGAACAGATCGTTAACAGCGTCGTACTGGAACAGGTCCTTGCCGTACATCTTCTCGATCATAGCCTTGGGGGCCTTGCCCTTACGGAAACCGGGGATGGCGTACTTCTTGCCCTCACGCTTGAAGGCGGCGTTGACGGCGGATTTGAAGGTCTCCGCGTCAATAGAGAATTGCAGTTCGACCATGCTCTTTTCGAGCTTTTCACAGGAAATCAGTTTCATTTATAAATTCCTCCAAAAATAAATGTACATAAAAATACAAGCTATTATAGCATGTTCCCGCCAAGAATACCAGCCCTGTTTTGAAAATTTTAACAATTCAGAGCCTATTTCCCGAAGAAAATTGCGTTTTTTACGGGTTTCAGCCAATTTTATATGGACAGAACACCAGCCCGTCCGCCGAAATCAGGCGGTAGGTGATGCCGTCCACCGGGCCCTGCACAGCGTAACGGATCGACTTTCCGTGCAGGTGGCCATAATAACATTCAGTCACGCCGAACTCGTTGAGGACCTCGACAAGCTCTTTGGCGCTGGCACCGGGATAGACCGGCGGATAGTGCAGGAATGCGATCTTGCGGGGCGTGTCCCCCGCTGCCTGCAAGCTCATCCGCAGGCGGCCCGCCTCGCGCGCCATCAGCTTTTCGCCCTGGGCGTCCACGTCGTCAAACGGCCAGCCGCGCGTACCGCAGAGAGCGGTGTCCTCTACGATACAGGCGTTATTGTGCAGGATATGCAGCGTGTCAAAGCCGGAAGCGGCCAGAAATTTATCCATCTTGCGGGTGGTGGTCCACCAGTAGTCATGGTTGCCTTTCAGCAGCCATTTCTGGCCCGGCAGGCTTTGGATAAAGGCGAAATCGGCCTTGGTATCGTTGAGATTCATCGCCCAGCTGGTGTCGCCCGCCAGCACCACGGTATCTTCCGGGGTGATGAGCTTGCGCCAGTTGGCTTCGAGTCTGGGCAGATAGCCTTCCCAGCCGGGAAAGATATCCATAGGCTTATCTGCCCCTAAGGAGAGGTGCAGGTCTCCGATCACAAACAGGGCCATACACGCCCCCCTTTCGTAAATTTACTGCGGCTCAGCGCAGGGCTGCGGCGCGGATCTCGCCGGGCTGGATGACCGTGTTGAAGCGCACAGGCAGTTTGTCCAGCTCGCGCAGGCTGGCCGGGGCTGCGGCACCGGTCTTGGCGGTCAGCGCGGCCATAGCGGCAAAGTCGCTCTCCGGGGCAGTCTCGCCCAGTGCGGCCAGCACATCACGCGGGAACTTGAACGGGCTGGCGGTGGAGAGCACGACCATCGGCGCGGTGCTGCGGTTGGCCTCGGCCACATGGAACGCCACGGCGGTGTGGGTGTCGCAGAGATAGCCGTCGCGCTCAAAGCGGGCGCGGATCTCGGCGGCACCGGCGGCGTCATCGGCGTAACCGGCGGCGAAGTTTGCCTGAATCTTGGCAAGGGTATCGGCATCGACGGTGTACTTGCCGGTCGCTGCCAGCTCCTGCATCCAGCCCTCGACCTTTTCGGCGCTGCCGCTGGTGTGCAGCAGCAGACGTTCGAGGTTCGAGGAGATCAAAATGTCCATCGACGGCGAGGTCGTCTTGTAGAAAGTGCGGCGGGCGTCGTAGGTGCCGGTTTTGATAAAGTCCGTCAGTACGTTGTTTTTGTTGGATGCGCAGATCAGCTTACCGATGGGCAGGCCCATCTGCTTGGCGTAGTAACCGGCCAGGATATCACCGAAGTTGCCGGTGGGCACGCAGAAGTCGACGGGGCTGCCCCAGGCGACAGCCCCCTGCTCGGCCAGGCGGAAGTAGGCGTAGAAGTAGTAGACGATCTGCGGCACCAGGCGGCCCCAGTTGATGGAGTTGGCGCTGGACAGGCGGATGTGGCGGGCTTCCAGCTCGGCGGCAACGGTGTCGTCGGCAAAGACGCGCTTTACGCCGGTCTGGGCGTCGTCGAAGTTGCCCTCGACCGCGTAGACCTGAACGTTTTCGCCCTTTTGGGTAGCCATCTGCAAATGCTGGATCTCGCTGGTGCCGGCGTTGGGGTAAAAGACCTCGATTTCAATGCCATCGAGGTCCGCGTAGCCCGCCAGCGCGGCCTTGCCGGTATCGCCGGAAGTGGCTACCAGAATGCGGGTAATCTCGGTGCGGCCCAGGTTCTTTTTTGCCTCGACCAGCAGTTTGGGCATCAGCTGCAAGGCGTAGTCCTTGAACGCGCAGGTGGGGCCGTGCCACAGCTCCAGCGCGTAGATGCCGTCGCTGACCTTGACGGTCTCGCCTGCCTTGCCGCCGAACGCTTCCCCGTAGGTGGCAGCGGTGGCACTGTGCAGGAAATCAGCGCTGTAATCGGTCAGGAAGCTTTTCAGCACCTGCTCGGCCAGAGCCGGGTAAGACAGGGACTTCCAGCCTTCCAAATCGGCTTGCGGGAAGGATTCCGGCACAAACAGGCCGCTTTTGGGTGCCAAACCGCGCACGATCGCCTCGGACGACGAAACGCGGAGTGCGGAATCTCTGGTACTCTGAAACTGCATATCGAAAACCCTCCTATTTTTATAGACCTTTATAAAACCTCTATATTCCAGCTTTGGGGCAGTGCCGCCTTAGCATTGGAACGCATCCGGGATACAATGGATCTGCCAGGCATCGCCCGCGGGGGTGACTTCCACCACGTCAAAGCGGATGCTGGCATCTGCATAAGGGCTGTGCTGCAGGTAGTATTGGGCCGCCAGGATCAGGCGGCGCTGTTTGTGGGCGTCCACGGCCGATGCCGGGGTATCCAGCATACGGCCCGCCCGGGTCTTGACCTCGGCAAAGACAAGCTGACCATCCTTATATAAAATCAGGTCCAACTCCCCCATGCGCGTGCGGTAGTTGTGGTTTAACAGCAGGTAGCCGCGCTGGATGTAATACTTGGCGGCGAGGGCCTCGCCCTTTTTGCCGATGGGTTCAGTCATGCCAGTAGCCCTGCTTTTTCAAAAAGCTGCGGCGGTAAAAAGGCTGGATGCCGTACTGGGCGATCAGCTCATAGTGCAGCTTGGTGGGATAGCCTTTGTGCTTAGCAAGTTGGTACTGGGGATACTGCTTATCCAGCTCCATCATGTAGCGGTCACGACTGACCTTGGCTAAAATCGACGCTGCGGCGATGGATGCGCTGTTGGCATCGCCCTTGACGACCGATTCTGCCGTCTGGGCCAGGCCGGGCGGGCAGCGGTTGCCGTCGATCAGCACATGGTCCGGCTGAGGATCCAGCCCTGCCACGGCCTGCGCCATGCCGTCCATTGTGGCCCACAGGATGTTGCGCTCGTCGATTTCCTGCGGAGAGATGAACACGATTTTATAGGCCACGGCGCGGCGGGTGATTTCCTCAAACAAGGCTTCGCGGCGCTTCTCGGTCAGCTTTTTGGAGTCGTTGACCCCCTCGATGGGGTCGTTGGGGTCAAGGATGACAGCGGCGCAGCAGACCGGCCCGCACAAAGGGCCGCGGCCCGCTTCATCCACGCCGCAGACGACACCATGCGCGGCGCGCTTTTCGGCATCGAACGCATAGAGCGCGGCGTTGGACTGTTTAGTCCTCGTCGTCCGTGAAGTCGGGGTCGTCTTGTGGGAAGTCGTCGTCGGCATAGTCGTCCATCTCCTCTGCGGGTTCGCGGTGGGGCGGGCGCTCAAGCGAGAGACGCCCCCACTTGCTGGCGCGGAACTCCCCCACCAGCATTTTGGCGGCACGCTCGGTGTCCACCTCGCCGCCCGAAATCAGCATGCCGCGCTTGGCACCGATGGCTTGCAAAAGGTCGTACGGCGGCAGGTCCAGCGCGCTTTCGTCCAGCTTGTAGCGGGCCAGAAGCTGCTGTGGGTAGATGCCCCGCACGCTGGAAAGCAGGCCGCAGGCGAGCTCCTCGATATCGAGGATATCGTCGCGGATGGAGCCGATAAAGGCAAGGTTCGATGCCGTTTCCAGCGAGTCAAACTTTTTCCACAGCACGCCGGGCATGTCCATCAGGTCGAAGTTATCGACCGAGATCCACTGCTTGCCGCGGGTGACGCCGGGCTTGTTGGCAGCTTTGGCGCGGGTGGTACCCGCAAACGAGTTGATGAAGGTCGACTTGCCCACGTTGGGGATGCCAACAACCATCACGCGAACCGCCGCGCCCACCATGCCGCGGTTGCGGCGGCGGGCCATCAGGGCCGAAAGTTCTTTCTCTATGGGGCCTTTGGCAGCGGTGGCACGGCCGCGCTGCTTGGAGTCCATCGCAAGGCAGCCAGCCCCGGCACTTTTGAAATAGGCCAGCCACTGCTTGGTGATCTCGGGGTCGGCCAGATCAGCTTTATTGAGGATATACAGGTGGGGCTTGCCCGCCGTGATGCGCTCGATCTCGGGGTTTAGGCTGGAAAGCGGGATACGCGCATCGAGGATCTGCAAAACGCAGTCCACATTGCGGATCTCTTTTTCCATCAGACGAAGGGTCTTGGTCATATGACCGGGGAACCACTGGATCTGACGGCTGTTGATGATGTCACTCTGGCTCATTGCACAGCTCCTATTTTACTGAAAGGCAGGATGCGCCACAGGGCCGTGCCCAGGATATCCCGCGTATCGACGCAGCCGATATCGGTGCTGCGGCTGTCTTTGGAACCGTTGCGGTTATCGCCCATGATAAACAGGCAGTTGTCCGGCACGGTCAGGGGGAAGTCGATCCCTTCGTAGGTGTAGGTCGGCTCAGCGGTGTACGGCTCGTCGAGGGCTTCGCCGTTGCGGTAGACAATGCCGGCGGTGAAGTCGATATCAATGGTATCCCCCGCTTTGCCGATCACGCGCTTGACCAGCGGCTTGCCGTACGGGATGTAGCTGTCCACAATGACAACGTCGCCGTAATCGGGGCTGCCGAGCGGAGTCATGAGCAGGCGTTCGCCGTTCAGCAGGGTCGGCTGCATCGAGTGACCGTCCACCTGCACGACGCGCAGGCCGAAGGTAAACACCAGCGCAATGACCGCCACGGCCACGGCAAGGGCATCGTACCATTCCAAGATTTCTTTGTTGCGTTTATAGCGGTCTTTAAAGGGCATTGCCATGGGGTGCCACCCTCCTTAGATGCAAAAATACGAAAAAAGGGAGAACGCCAACCGTCCTCCCCTTTTTTGCAGTATGCTCAGATGCGTGCCTTGACCTTGGCGGCCTTGCCGGTGCGCTCGCGCAGGTAGAAGAGCTTCGCACGACGGACCTTGCCGCGGCGAATGACCTCGACCTTCTCAACGAACGGGCTGTTGACCGGGAACACACGCTCAACGCCGACACCGTAAGAAGTACGGCGGACGGTGAAAGTCTCAGCGATGCCGCCATGCTTCTTAGCAATAACGGTACCCTCGAAAGCCTGGATACGCTCCTTGTCGCCTTCCTTGATGCGGACGGAGACGCGAACGGTGTCGCCGACTTCGAACTGGGGCTTGTTCTCTTTGATCATACCCTCGGTAAAATGCTTGATTGCGTCCATGTTATGAATTCCTCCATGTTTTTGCGACGTTCATACACGAATGTTTCGTCAGAGGACCGCCTGTATAATGATTTGTCATTATCCCGCCGATGGCTCGGCGGCACTAACGCTTTAGTATTATAGCATCTTGGCAGGAGTTTGGCAAGTGGTTTTTACCAAATGATCCGCCAAAAATTCAGCTAAAACGCAGATTTCTTGCCACTTTTGTGTTGCAGCCCCCGGAAGGCGCTTTTCCTTCGGTGCTTTATGCAAAATCCGCGCCCGCTTTATTGTAAAGGTGGGTACGCAGCACGCGGCACTGCCAGACGGGCGCGCCGCCGTGCTGCTGCAAAAAGTCCATCAGCAGCGAGGGGTTGAGATTCAATGCTTCACCGCTGCCGCAGGGCAGCTTGACCGAAAATTCGATGTTATCCCCCGCTTCCTCGCAGTCGATGTGGGCCAGATACTGCTTGAGGTCGAGCGTTTTCTGGCCGCGCTTGGTCTTTTTGGTTACTTCGGCCTGCTCGGCTGCGTTATAAGCGTCGATGGCCGCCGCGCCGCTTTTGGGCATTGTGACGGCATAAACGGCGGTTTCGATCTCGGCCACCTTTTCCACAGCCGGGGCCACTTTGGTAATAACGATGCCGCGCGGCATCAGCGGCTGCAAGGCGTTTTTCCAGGCTTCGCAGTCGATGGCCTCCTGCTCGGTCTTGACCTCGCAGCTCTCGCACAGACTTTCCTGCCCCAGCGACAGCGGGCAGGAGAACGAAAGATAGATGTGCGGGTTATAGCCTTGCGTATAATAGACCGGCAGATCGCTGATTTTTAAGATGCGGTGGAACACGCGCTGCAAATCCAGCAGCGAGATGTAGGCGGCTTCCCCGCATTTTTCAAAGAAGATTCTTACTGTAGTCAAAGCAGGGACCTCCGATCAGTTTATTGGCACCACAGGCGCTGCACTGGCGGTTGCAGGGCTGGGTCGTCTGGGCGGCCAGCGCCTTGTTATACTCCCGCACCAGGTGGGCTTTGGTGACACCGACGTCGAGGTGATCCCACGGCGTGACTTCGTCCAGGCCGAGGGTGCGGTAGTTGTAGAAGTCCGGGTCGATGCCGCAGGCGGCAAACGCGGCCATCCAGCGGTCGTAGTCAAAGTATTCTTCCCAGGTGTCAAAGAACGCGCCGTTTTCAAAGGCGGTCTCGATAACGCGGCCCAGACGGCGGTCGCCCTTGGCAAAAACACCCTCCAGCACGCTGGTAGCACTGTCGTGGTAGTTGACCTTGACCTTGCGGGAATGTACGCAGCTGAGCAGGTACTGCTGCTTTTCGCGCAGCTGTTCGCGGCGATCCTGCGCGCAGAACTGGAACGGTGTGTCGGGCTTCGGGACAAAGCAGGCCACGCTGATCGTGACCTGAACGCCCTTGCCTTTCGGGCGGTCGGGGATTTTATAAAAGAGGTCGACCACCTGCTGGGCGGTATCGGCGATGCCCTTGATGTCCTCCATCGTTTCGGTCGGCAGGCCCATCATGAAGTAAAGCTTGACCGAGGTATACCCCTCAGAGAACGCGATGCGGCAGCCGCGCTCGATCTGATCCCAGGTGACGTTTTTGTTGATGACGTCGCGCAGGCGCTGGGTTCCGGCTTCAGCGGCAAAGGTCAAGCCGCTTTTTCGCACCTTCGTGGTTTTTTCAACCAGTGACTGCGAGAAGTTATCGACGCGCAGCGAGGGCAGCGACAGGCTCACGTGGTCGGCCTCGGCCCAGCTGTTGAGCTCGTCGAGGATGTCCTCGAGCCGGGAATGGTCGGATGTCGACAGGCTCGACAGGCTCAGTTCGTCATAACCGGTATTGCGGCAGAGCTGGCGCGCGCTTTCGCTGATGAGCTTGGGGCTGCGCTCACGGAATGGGCGGTAGAGTTGGCCCGCCTGGCAGAAGCGGCAGCCGCGCACGCAGCCGCGCAGCACTTCGACACAAGCGCGGTCCTGCACGGCACCGACCAGCGGCACCACAAAGTTTTTGGGCGGCTCGTAGTCGTCCATATTTTTGACGATCGCCTTGGTGACACGCTCCGGCACACCGGGGCGGTTGGGCTTGACGGCTTCGATGCGGCCATCCTCTTTATACGTTACATCGTAGAAAGACGGGATGTAAACGCCGGGGATCTTCGCCATTTCCAGCAGCAGCCGGTCTTTTGTCCAGCCCTGCTTTTTGCCCTGCTCGACAGCGGCGCAGATATCTTGCAGCATCTGCTCGCCCTCGCCCAACTGCATGACATCGAAGAAATCAGCCATCGGCTCGGCGTTGCAGACGCAGGGGCCGCCCGCGATGATGAGCGGCCAGCTGCCGTCACGGTCCGCCGCGCGCAGCGGGATGCCCGACAGGCGCAGCATCGCCAGAATATTGGTGTAGCAAAGCTCGTATTCCAGCGAGAAGCCGATGATGTCAAAATCCGTCAACGGGTCCTTGCTCTCGAGGCAGTAGAGCGGGATACCCAGCCGTTCCATCTGCTCTTTCATGTCGGTCCAGGGCATGAATGCGCGCTCACACCACCAGTTTTCGTGGCGGTTGAGGATATCGTACAAAATCTTCTCGCCCAGGAAGGACATGCCGATCTCGTAGGTATCCGGGAAACAGAATGCCATGCGGACGTCGATCTTGGACTTATCTTTATAGATGCTGCCCGGCTCGCCGCCGGTGTAGCGGCCCGGTTTTTGGACCAGGCTCAGTGCTTCTTTGAATTTGGGAGAAAATTCCGCCATTATGGTGAACCATCCTTGTGGGGCTTTGCCCCTGTTTTACCTGTATTGTACCCGATTTTGGCCCTGATTGCAAGGCGGGCGCAAAAAAGGCATGCTGTATCCCAAGACACAGCATGCCTTATTCTGCATGTTAGTTCTGAAAAATCAGATTAGCCCTTGATGGCAGCAGCAACTTCAGCAGCGAAGTCCTCGTTGCGCTTCTCCAGGCCCTCGCCCTTGGTGAAATGGGTGTAAGCAGCGATGGAGATCTCGCCGCCCAGAGCCTTGGCGGTGTCGGCAACATACTTCTTGACGTCGATGCCGCCGTCCTTGATGAAGGCCTGATCGACCAGGCAGCTCTCCTTGTAGAACTTGCCCAGCTTGCCAACGGCCATCTTCTCTTTGATGGCGTCGGGCTTGTTGGCGGTCTTGGGATCGTTGGCCATCTGAGCCAGGACGATCTCCTTCTCCTTAGCCAGCACGTCGGCCGGAACATCGGACTCGTTCAGGTAGCTGGGGTTGGCAGCAGCGATCTGCATAGCAATGTCCTTGCCGAAAGCAGCGAACTCGGGCTTGGCAGCAACCTCATCGCTGGTCTCGAACTTGACGATGACACCGTGGGTGCCGCCGGCATGAACGTAAGCAGCGCAGTGACCCTCGTAACGGGCGAAGCGGCGAACCTTGATGTTCTCCTTGATGACCAGGATCAGAGCCTTCAGGGCATCGTCCACGGTGCCCTCGCCCATCTTGCAGGCCATCAGGGCCTCAACGTCGGCGGGGTTTTCGTCGGCAACGACCTTAGCCAGATTCTTGGTGAACTCAACGAACTTATCGTTCTTGGCAACGAAGTCGGTCTCAGCGTTGACCTCAACGACAACAGCACAGTTGTCGAAAGAAACGGCATAGACCATGCCCTCAGCGGCGATACGGCCAGCCTTCTTGTTGGCAGCAGCCAGGCCCTGCTCGCGCAGGATCTCGATTGCCTTCTCGAAGTCGCCGTCAGCCTGGGTCAGAGCCTTTTTGCACTCCATCATGCCGCAGTCGGTCTGCTTACGCAGTTCCATAACGTCTTTTGCAGAAATAGCCATAATCTCTCTTGTCCTTTCTGTCTTATACTAATAGGTAATCCGGGTACGCGGGGATCAGGCCTCGGTCTTTTCCTCAGCGGCAGGAGCCTCCTGGACGCCCTGCTTACCTTCCAGAACAGCGCTGGCCATAGCGCCGGAGATCAGCTTGACAGCGCGGATGGCGTCGTCGTTGCCGGGGATCACGTAGTCGATCTCATCGGGATCGCAGTTGGTATCAACGATAGCAACGATGGGGATGTTCAGTTTGCGGGCCTCGGAGACAGCGATGCGCTCCTTGTGGGGGTCAACGATGAACATGGCTTTCGGCAGGGTCTTCATATTCTTAACGCCGCCGAGGTACTTGTCCAGCTTCTCCATCTCGAGCTCGAGCTTGACAACTTCCTTCTTGGGCAGCAGATCGAAGGTGCCGTCGGCCTGCATGGTCTTGAGCTGCTCCATACGATCAATGCGCTTACGGATGGTGCGGAAGTTGGTCATCATGCCGCCCAGCCAACGAGCGTTGACATAGTGCATGCCGCAGCGGGTAGCCTCGTCACGGATGGAATCCTGAGCCTGCTTCTTGGTGCCGACGAACAGGATCTCGCCGCCCTGAGCAGCGGTGTCGCGCACGAAGTTGTAAGCCTCATCCAGCTTCTTCACGGTCTTCTGCAAGTCGATGATGTAGATGCCGTTGCGCTCGGTGAAGATGTACTTAGCCATCTTGGGGTTCCAACGACGGGTCTGGTGACCGAAGTGGACACCTGCTTCGAGAAGCTGTTTCATAGATACGACTGCCATAGTAAAAATCCTCCAATAAATTTAGTTTTACCCTCCGCATGGCGTTTTATGTTTTCTAACGCTTTAACGAAAAAAGCGCACAAAAAAACAACGCAATGCGTGTGTATTGCCGTAGTATAATACCACAAGCCCGCGCAAATTGCAAGCGTTTTTTGCAATTTTGTGCGGGCTTGTGCGAATTATTTGTGTTGGGGCATCAGATAGAGATGGCGTTGGCGATCTCGATCATGTCGCGGTCGATGGTCTTGTGCATCGAGAGAGCGACGTTGACATCGTAGTCCACGATCTTATCGCCGGAAA
This sequence comes from Subdoligranulum variabile, assembly GCA_004554775.1. Classification (GTDB taxonomy): domain Bacteria; phylum Bacillota; class Clostridia; order Oscillospirales; family Ruminococcaceae; genus Gemmiger; species Gemmiger variabilis_B. Next base: position 46,785 of record SFKI01000007.1, on the reverse strand, counting down.
CAGCGACGACGCGGTTATAAATGCCCTTGGACAGCAGGTCGATGGCGTGATAGCCCATCAGCGAAGCGTTGACGCGGTCACGCACCGTGGGAGAACCGCCGCGCTGGATGTGGCCCAGAACGGTTGCACGGGAGTCGACACCGGTGGCGGCCTGGATCTGGTTGGCCAGCTCCTGGGCACCGATGACACCCTCGGACACGATGATGATGAAGTGCTTCTTGCCCGTGACCTGGGTCTGGCGCATACGCTGGAGAATGTCACGCTCGAAGTCGAACGGGATCTCGGGCAGCAGAACGGCAACAGCACCGGTGGCGATGCCGACGTTCAGGGCGATATAACCGGCGTGGTGGCCCATGACCTCGACGACGCTGCAACGGTCATGGCTCTGGGTGGTATCGCGCAGCTTATCAATGGCTTCGACGGCGGTGTTCATGGCCGTGTCGTAGCCGATGGTGTACTCGCTGCATGCAATATCGTTATCAATGGTGCCGGGCAGACCGATACAGGGAATACCCTGGTTGGCCAGTGCACGGGCACCCATGAAAGAACCGTCGCCGCCGATGACGACCAGTGCGTCGATGCCCAGCTCTTTGCAGCGGGCAAGTCCCTTGGCCTGGCCTTCCTGGGTCTTGAACTCCAGGCAGCGAGCAGTATAAAGGATCGTACCGCCGCGGTGGATGATTTCCGACACGCTGCGGACGTTCATTTCGTAAACTTCGCCATTGATCAGGCCGTTATAGCCGCGCTGAATACCCATCATGCGGTAGCCCTTGCTGATACCGGCGCGGACGATCGCGCGAACAGCAGCGTTCATGCCGGGGGCGTCACCGCCGCTGGTCAGAACACCGATGGTTTTAATTTCCTTAGACATAAAACGAGCCCCTCCTAATTTTGGGAACGTAGTGCCACGCTGTTAGAATAAATTTTTAACAATCTCTGTGACGTATCCATTATAACACATCTGCCGCGCCTAGATTATGGATAATTCGTGCAAAGTGCATGGATTTATTTTGCATTTTGTTCAGCGATCTGAACTTTTACATGTTCTTTACCCAAAATGCGCTCCAATTCCGCACGCAGCAGCGGGTCGTCCTTGATGGCCATATGGCGGGCCAGCGCCTTTTGGCCGGTATCGGCAAAGCAGAAGTACACTTTGACCGTGCCGCCATCAAAGATGTTGCACAGCAGGTTTTCCACGCGGTGCATTTCCGGGCACTGGCGGCTGGGCACGGTGAGGAAATAACCGGTCGCTTCTCCCCCGCTGGTCTCGCGGCGGACTTTCTCGACACGGTTTTTGCCAAAGCTCTTGCTCGGGTCGTAGCTCTCGATGGGCTGCACACCCTCGACGATCAGGCGGGCGGCCTCTTCCTCTTTGACCGAGACGCGGCCATTGGCGACGACAACGGCGTTTTCCTGCAAGGCTGCGCGGCACTCAGCCAGCACGCGCGGGAAGATCAGCAGTTCCATCGTGCCGGTCAGGTCTTCGACGGTAGTAAAGGCCATCAGGGTATTGGACTTGGTGGTCATGATTTTGTTTTTGACGACCGTACAAAGAATTGTGACATTCTGGTTGTCAAAGCGGCGGGCTTCCTCCCCTTGCAGGTCAGCAATCGTGCAGGTGGAGATCTGGCGGATCTGGGGGCGGTAGGCGTCCAGCGGGTGGCCGGACAGGTACAGGCCCGAGACTTCCTTTTCCATTTTGAGCAGCTCGCTGGCGGGATATTCCGGCGTGTTGGGAATCTTGTAATCGGTGGCGGCCTGCTCTTCTTCCCCGCCCATCATGCCGAAAAGGTCCATCTGACCTTCAAGGTTTTGCCGCGCGTCGGTCTCGACGCTTTTCAGCACGCCCTCGGCGCTGTCAATCATGCCGCGGCGGGTGGGTTCAAGCGCATCGAAGGCACCGGCTTTGACAAGGTTTTCCAGTGCGCGGCGGTTGAGTTCGTTGCCGTGCAGCCGCTTGCAGAAATCGTACAGGCCGCGGTAGGGGCGGTTTTTGCGATCCTTGACGACGGCGTCGATGAGGTTGCGGCCCACGCTTTTGACAGCGTTGAGACCGAAACGGATGCTCTCGCCGTCGACGGTGAAGCCGCCGCGGGAAACGTTGATATCCGGCGGCAGAACCTTGATGCCAATCCGCTGACATTCTGACGTATATTCGATAACTTTTGCGGTGTTATCCAAAACGCTGGTCAGCAGCGCGGCCATAAATTCATGCGGATAATGGCATTTTAAATAGGCCGTCTGGAATGCGACGTAGGCGTAACAGGCCGCGTGAGACTTGTTGAACGCGTAGGACGCAAAGCTGATCATATCATCGTAGATCTGGTTGGCAACGCTTTCGGGGATGCCGTTTTTGACACAGCCCGCGCACTCTTTGCCCGGCTCGGTGCAGCCATGGACAAAATGTTCACGCTCGGCTTCCATGACCTTGAGTTTTTTCTTGCTCATGGCGCGGCGGACGTTATCGGCCTGGCCGAAGCTGAAGCCTGCCAGTTCACGGCAGATCTGCATGACCTGCTCCTGATAAATAACGACGCCGTTGGTGACATCGACAATATGCGCCATCTGCGGGGTCTGGTAGACGACCTTGGATGGGTCCTTGCGGTTGCGCAGATAGGTAGGGATGGAGTCCATCGGGCCGGGGCGGTAGAGCGAGATCAGGGCGATGACATCTTCAAGGTTTTTCGGGCGCATGCTCATCAGCACCTGGGTCATGCCGGTGGATTCAAGCTGGAAGATGCCCTCGGTCTCGCCGCGGGTCAGCATTTCGTAGGTGGCGGGGTCGTCGTAGTCGATGTTCGCCACGCGGAAATCGGGATCTTTGGTGCGGCGGACGGCCATTTCGGTATCGTGGATGACGGTCAGGGTGCGCAGACCCAGGAAGTCCATCTTGAGCAGGCCAAGGCGCTCGATCTCGACCATGTTGAACTGGGTCACGGGCAGGCCATCGTTGGTGGACAGCGGCACATACTCGGTGGCCGGTTCACGCGTAATGACGACACCGGCGGCATGGGTGGACGCATGGCGCGGCATGCCCTCGACTTTTAACGAGGTGTCGATGAGTTCGTGCACCTGGCTGTCGGCATCGTAGAGAGCCTTTAGGTCGGGGCTGACCTCCAGCGCTTTTTTCAGCGTCATCTTCAGCTCCATCGGGATAAGCTTAGCCACGCGATCCACGTCCTGATAGCTCATGCCCATGACGCGGCCCACATCGCGCACAGCGGCGCGGGCGGCCATCGTACCAAAGGTGACGATCTGGGCAACATGGTCGCGGCCGTACTTCTCGTTGACGTAGTCAATGACTTCCTGGCGGCGCTCATAGCAGAAATCGACGTCAAAATCGGGCATCGAGACACGCTCGGGGTTCAGGAAGCGTTCAAAAATCAGGTTGTAGCGGATAGGGTCGATATCGGTGATGCCGACGCAGTAGGCGGCCAGGCTGCCCGCGCCGGAGCCACGCCCGGGGCCAACGGGAATATCGCGGCTTTTGGCGTAGTTGATGAAGTCATAAACGATGAGGTAGTAGTTCGTGTAGCCCATCGTTTTGACGACGTTGATCTCGTAGGAAAGGCGTTCCTTCAGAGCGTCGGTGACTTTGCCGGGGTAGCGACGCTCAAGGCCCTCCCAGCAGAGTTTCTCGAAGTATGCCTGGTTCTCCATGCCATCGGGAGCCTTAAAGTACGGCAGCTTGGTCTCGCCGAAGGTGAACTCGAAGTTGCACTGCTCGGCAATTTTATTGGTGTTCTCGCAGGCTTCGGGTACCATCGAGAAGAGGTCGTACATCTCATCGGTGCTTTTTAGGTAGAATTCGTCGGTCTGGAACTCCATGCGGTCGGCGTCGGCGATGGTCTTGCCGGTCTGGATGCAGAGCAGGATGCTTTGCATCTTGGCGTCCTCTTTGGTGATGTAGTGGGCGTCGTTGGTGGCGGCCATCGGGATGCCGGTCTCACGTGCCAGACGGATGAGCTGCGGCAGCACGACCTGGTCTTCTTCAAGGCCATGGTCCTGCAATTCAATATAGTAGTTGCCCTCGCCAAACAGGTCGCGGTAGTAAAGGGCGGCCTGTTTGGCGCGCTCATAGTCCCCTGCCAGGATTGCCTGCGGGATCTCGCCCGCCAGGCAGGCGGACAGGCAGATGAGGCCCTCGTGATACTGCTCGAGTAGGTCCTTGTCGATGCGGGGCTTGGAGTAGAAACCCTCAGTAAAGCCGGCGGAGACCATCTTGATCAGGTTTTTGTAGCCTGTCTCGTTTTTGCAGAGCAAAATCAGGTGGTTATTGCCGTCGATGCGGTTGACCTTGTCAAAACGGGTGCGGGTCGCCACGTAGACTTCGCAGCCGATGATGGGCTTGATGCCCGCAGCCTTGGCAGCATCAAAAAACGCCACGCAGCCGTACATGACGCCGTGGTCGGTGATGGCGCAGGCCGTCTGCCCCATCGCCTTGATGTGGTCAAACAGGCGGTCAATACGGCAGGCACCGTCCAGCAGGCTGTACTCGGTATGCACATGCAGGTGGGTAAATTGTCTTTGGGTGGTTTCAGGCATGGTCAGTTTTCCTTAGTGTTCTCGGGCGTTTCCGGGGCGGCGGTCTCGTCCAGGCGGCGGGCAGCCTCCTGGATGCGCTTTAGGCGGTGGGACAGCCCTGCTTTGCTGACGGGCGGGTCAAATTTCTGGGCCAGCTTGGCCAGGGGCAGGTCGGGGTACTGCATCCGCAGTTTGGCGGTCAGGCGCAGGTTTTCGGGCAGGGTGTTCATCGCGCCCGCCTGCTGCAATTTTTCAATCGCCAGCTGTACCTGCACGGCGGCTTGGACGCTTTTGCCCAGGTTGGCGGTCTCGCAGTTAGAAAGGCGGTTGGTCTTGTTGCGCATATCGTTGTACATGCGCTGGTCCATAATGCGCATGGCGGCGTTGCCTGCGCCCATAAAGGTGAGCAGGTCCTCGATATGGTCGGCTGATTTGATGTAGACCGTGTTGGCCCCCTTGCGCAAGGCACGGTGGGGGTTAAAGTCATGCTCGGCCAGCATGGCCTCCAGCTGCTGCGAGAGGTAGTGCCGGGTGGAGAGGAACTCTAAGTTATAGCTCTTCTCGGGGTCAGTCATCGTGCCGCAGCAAAGGAACGCCGTGGCGATGAAGGGCTGCACGCAGTGCTGGCACTTGAAATTTTCCGGCCGGATGCGCAGAGTCGGCTCCTTGCCGGTGTGGCCGAAGAGGTCAAGCAGCCGTTCGACCTCGACAACATCCTTGACGCTGAACTCAAACACCGGGCCGGTGGGACGTTCTTTGCGCAGCACATCCCCCCGGATGCCGCAGCGGCGGTACAGCTTTTGGGCAAAGGCGGCAACACCCTCGTTCTCGGTTTGCAGGACGATGCCGCGGTCATCAAAGTATTTACCAAAACAGGCCACCGCGTAGGCGGCGGCCACAGAACAACATGGTTTGGAGATCCGATGGCGAAGGATCTCATTTTTTACATCTTGTGAGAAGCTCATAAAACTCCTGATAAAGCGTAAATTTTATTGTATTATAAGGTGCGCTTGGCGTCACGGTGCTGGACGCTGGGGGTATAGCCCAGCTTTTGGCAAAACTCGCCGATTTTGCGTGCAAAGGTGATGGAACGGTGCTTGCCGCCAGTGCAGCCGACTGCGATCATCAGCTGACTTTTGCCCTCTTTGACATAGAGCGGCAGCGCATATTCAAGCATATGCTCATAGCGGCGCAGCAGCTCCTGGGATTCTGGTGCAGCCATGACGTAGTCGACGACAGATTGGTCAAGGCCGGTGAGGTTTTTCAGCTCCGGCACATAGAACGGGTTGGGCAGGCAGCGGACATCGAGCACGAGGTCGGCCTCCTGCGGCAGACCGTACTTGAAGCCGAACGACACTACCGTAAGGGCCATCGGGCTTTCGCCGTGGTCCAGAAACAGGCTGCACACACGCTCTTTGTTCTGGGCGGTGTTGAGCAGCGAAGTGTCGATGACATACTGCGCGCGGGCCCGCAGCGGTTGCAGCAGGCGGCGCTCCCGGGCAATGGCCTCGGTGATGGGCAGCTTTTCGGCAATGGTGATGGGGTGCTGGCGGCGCGTTTCCTTGTAGCGGCGCTGAATGACGGCGTCGTTGGCATCGAGGAACAGGATCTCATACTCAAACTGTTTGGCATCGAGGTCGGAAAGTGCCTGCTCGAGCTGCTCGCTGCTGCGCACACCGCGCACGTCCATGACAACGGCGACGCGGTTGAGCTGGTTTTCGCCTTGCAGGGCAAAGTCCACGATACGGGGCAGCAGCGCCACCGGGATATTATCAATGCAGAAAAAGCCGATATCCTCCAGTGCGTTGACAGCCATGGATTTGCCCGCGCCGGAAAGGCCTGTAACGATCACAAATTTCATTTTCTCTCCCCTGCCCCTCTTATTTTACCACGCGAATCTCCCGTTCCAGCGTGTAGCCGGTTTTTTGCAGCACAATGGCCTTGACCCGGTCAGTCAGGCGGACAACATCGGCACAGGTCGCACCGCCGCGGTTGATGACAAAGCCGCAGTGCTTTTCGCTGATCTGCGCGCCGCCCACGGCAAAGCCGCGCAGGCCGCAGTCCTCGATCAGCTTGCCCGCAAAAGCTCCCTGCGGACGCTTGAAGGTGCTGCCCGCACTGGGCCATTCCAGCGGCTGCTTGTCTTTGCGGCGTTGCAAATAATCCTGCATCTCGGCCAGAATTGCGGCACTGTCTCCGGGCTGCAAGCGCACCGTGGCCGAAAGGATGCACCAGTCGGGGTGCTGCTCAAACAGGCTGGTGCGGTAGCCAAGCGCCAGTTCGGCGGCAGGCAGCGTGCGCTCGGCAAGGTCGCTGTCCAAAAAGGTCACGCTTTCGAGCACGTCCTTCATCTCGCCGCCGTAGGCACCGGCGTTCATGTAAACAGCACCGCCGAGGGTCCCGGGGATGCCGCAGGCAAAGGCCAGGCCCGCAAGGCCCTGCTGCTGGGCCGCAGCGCAAAGCCGCCCCAGCGTAAGGCCCGCACCTGCGGTAAGGCGGGTGGAACCATCAGGCTGTGCTTGGGCCGTAGGGCCGAAGTTCAGCCCGCGCAGGTCAATGACCGCGCCGTCGTAGCCTTCATCGGCAAACAGCGTGTTGGAGCCGTTGCCCAACAGGTAAACGCGCGCACCGTTTGCTCGGCAGAGCGCCAGCGTTCTGCGCAGCTGGGCCGCATCTTTGGGCGTACACCAGAACACCGCCGGGCCGCCAATTTGGAAGGTGGTATGGGCGGCCAAAGGCTCCTGCTCCGAAAAAGGCAGGGCGTTTTGCTGCAAGGCGCGGCGCAGGGTTTCGATGGTTTGCTGCTGCATGGTTCCTCCCGGTGAATGGCAAAATCAGATAGAGTTCTCGAGCACGGCGGCACCGATGACGCCGGCATCGTTGTGCAGGGTGCAGGCAACGATCTTGGGGAACTTGCCGGTCGTGATGTTCTTGGTCTCGTTCTCGGCATAGGCGCGGACGGGGGCCAGCAGGGTTTCGCCCTGGTTGGAAACACCGCCGCCGATGCAGATGATCTCCGGCTCAAAGGTGTTGATCACGTTGGCGATACCGACGCCGACGTACTCGATCCAGCTGTCAACAACAGCCTTGGCAACGGCGTCACCCTTGGCGGCAGCGTCGAAGGAGAGCTTTGCGTTGACATGGTCGATGTCGGGGGTCATCTTCCACATGATAGACTCTTTATGGGCCTGCATGGCAGCCTTGGTCTCGCGGGTCAGGGCGCTGGCAGAAGCGTAACGCTCCCAGCAGCCTTTGCGGCCGCAGGTGCACTGGATGCCGTCTTTGACGATGACATTGTGGCCCATCTCACCGGCGGCGAAGTTGAAGCCGCGCAGGATCTTGCCACCCAGGATGATACCGCTGCCGATGCCGGTGCCCAGGGTAATGACGACGGCATCGTTATAGCCCTTGGCACCGCCTGCGATGTACTCGCCGTAGGCGGCGGCGTTGGCATCGTTCTCGACATAGACCTTGCAGCCAAGCAGGGCTTCGAGGTCGGGGCCAAGGTTCCAGTCATAATAGCCGAAGTTGGTGTTGAAGCCCACAAAACCGGTGGTGAAGTTGACGCTGCCCGGCGTGCCGATGCCTACATATTTTACGTCGGCAAAATCGACCTTATTCTCCTTGGCAACGGTGCGGCACAGATCCGCCATAGCCTTTTCGAGATCCTCGGCCGGGCGCGGCAGGCGGGTCGCCCAGGTAACTTTGCCGACAATTTTGTAGGATTCGTCCACCAGACCGGCGGTCATTGTGGTGCCGCCCAGGTCAATGCCAATGGTATACTTGCTCATAACAAAAGGCCTCCAATTTCTTCAGCACAGGCTTTGCCGTGCAGTTTTAATTCTTTTACCAGGTTTTGGGTCGTCGCGTTTACGATGAGTTCCTCGGGGAATTGCATCTCCTCCAGCATGGCGTACAGGGCTTTCAGGCCGCTGCGCAGCTGCCAGGTGCTGTGGGCATCACTGTCTACGGCGATGCGGCAGCCGTTTTGCAGGCAGGCGGCCAGCAGGGCTTTCATGTTGGGGATGCCGTCCTTGCGGACATTGAATGAATTGCCGTTGAGCTCCACCACTTTGTGGTTGGCGGCAAATGCCTTGGTGACAAGGTCATAATCATAGCGGTAGTTTTCCTGCTCGGAATGGCCGATGCAGTCCACATAGGGGTTTTCGGCCACAGCCAGCCAGATGCGGTTGGCTTCCTTGCAGGTCAGCAGACCCGGCACGCAGGGGCTGTGGATGGACGCGACCACCCAGTCCTGATACGCCAGGATGCGCGGCGGCAGGTCAAGATGACCCTTGGTGTCCACGACGTTGGCCTCGGCCCCGTAGAGCATGATGACATCGCCAATCGTGCGGGGCAAGGCGGTGGGGTTTTCAAAATGCCAGCGGTGCGGGGCATCCGGCATGGCGGGCGCGTGGTCGGTGATGGCAAGCGCACGGTAGCCGCAGTCTTTGGCGGCAGCGGCCATCTCGTCCAGCGTGTGGTAGGCGTGGGTGGCGCACAGGGTGTGGGTGTGCAGGTCTGCAATCAATTGCATGGGGTGGTTGTCCTTCTTTGTTTTATGCTTCGCTTATTTCAGGTTGTCGTCAGTATTCAGGCCCAGCTGCGTCAGCAGTTCCTTGGCGGCGTTGTAGCCCATCTCTTTCTGACGGTTGTTGATGGCCGCGGTCTCGATGATGACAGCCAGGTTACGGCCGGGCATGACGGGAATGAGCATCTTGGGCACCTTGACGCCGAGGATATCGGTGTATTCGGTCTCAAGGCCGGTGCGGTCGTAGTTCTTGGTACGGTCCCAGGGCTCGAGCTGGACGACCATTTCGACCTCAACGCTCGAACGGACCGAGCCGATACCGAACACGCGGGCCACGTTAACAATGCCAATGCCGCGCAGTTCAATAAAATGGCGGATGTTTTCCGGCGCGGTGCCGAGAATTTCTTTGTAGGAGATGCGGCGCAGCTCGACGGCATCATCAGCGATCAGGCGGTGGCCGCGCTTGACCAGTTCAATGGCGGTCTCGCTTTTGCCGACGCCGGAATCGCCCAGAATGAGGATACCCTCGCCGTACACTTCCACCAACACACCGTGACGGGTGATGCGGGGAGCCAGCTCTTTGTTCAGCGTCGTGATGAGCATGCCCATCAGGGCGGAGGTCATCTCGGTAGACATGAGCAGCGGCACGCCGTACTGTTTGGCGTACTGCATCATCTCCGAAAGCGGCTGCATGCCGCGGCTTAAAATAACGGCAGGCGGCTGGAACGAGAACAGTTTTTCCAGATGCGTATTGCGCAGCGAGGTGGATAGTTCTTCGAGGTAGGACATCTCGGTCAAGCCGATGATCTGCACACGCTTATTATCGAAATTTTCGTAATAACCGGCCAGCAAGATGCCCGGGCGGTAGACCTCGGTCGCCGTGACCATGACTTTTTCCAGTTCATAGGGGGTATACGCGATGGTCAGATTGGCTTCTTGCGCCAGTTTTGCCAGAGAGACAGAGAACTCAGACATGCAGGGACGCCCCTTTCCATACTTCCTGTTTTTCCGGGCGCACAGGTACAGCGGCCCGGTACACATACTTACTTTGTATTATACCGTACCTGTGGATTTTTGTACAGGGTAGTATGATAAAAAAATGTCCGCTGTTTTTGGTGGAAACAGCGAACATGGTTTTTACTGGAAGATGACCTGCTTTTGCTCTCGCAGCCAGCGCTGGAGCCAGAGCAGGGCTTCGGCGGCAGCATAGGTGGCCAGCAGGTAGACGCAGAACAAAATTGCCGTATCGCGGCGGGATAGTGCAGCCAAGTCAAACCCGCGCACCAGGCGCTGGATGAGCACATGATGCACGAGGAACACCGCGTAGGAGAGTTTGGCTGCCTTGGCGCAGACGGCGCGCGGCAGCGGCTTATCCATCAGCGGGGCCGCCACAGCGGCCAGCGCGATAAAAACGAAAGCGCTGAACATAGCGCAAAGCAGCTTTTCGTCGACCGGCAGATTGATCAGCCCTGATACAAGCAGCGGCATCAGAACGACCTTCATCTGGTCTTTCAGCGTTAAAAAGGTCATGCCAAAGAGAAATTCCGGGATATGTACAGCCACAAGGCCAGCATCCCAGCCGTGCATGTGGATGGGGATGCAGACGGCCAGCGTCACGGCCCAGGTCAGCAGCGGGGATCTGCGCAGCGCCCGCTGCAGCAACGGGAACAGCAGATACAAAAAGAGGATGCTGCCCAAGAACCACTCGCCCACGCAGGCAAAATCCATGCCGACCCAACCGGCGGCAACGGCGAAGTTATCCAGCCCCAAAAAGGTCAGCACCAGCGTGACCGTTTTGGCCCCGGCATAGTACCCGGGCTGGCTGATGAACCGGATGGAAAAGCAGACGGCCCAAGCAAGCCAGAACAGCGGATATACCGCTTTGGCGCGCTTTTTGTAAAACTGCCAGGGGCTTTGCTCGGGCGGAGTGGTCAGCGCGAGCGATGCGCCCGACACGATGAAAAAGAGCGACGAGCCGAAATCCCCCAGGTAAATGCCCTGCACCAGCGTGCTGGTGAACAGCTTGTGCGGCAGGGTGAAGTACCCGGTGACGGTGGCGTTGAAGTGAACGATCAAGATGCTGGCGAGAGCCACGGCTCGGATCAGGTCCAGATAAAACAGGCGTTGCTTTTTGATAAGGCTCTCCCCCTTTTATTGTTTGAATTTGTGTTTGACGAGCCGCCCGAGCTGTTTGGCTACAGCCCCTGGGTCGGCGGCCTGCCGGTAGTACAGGGCCAGCTGGTCGGCGGCGGCTGCAGCCCCGGCGGCGGTGGTAAAGCTGGCGCTGATAAAGCCGTTCTGCTGGGCTTTCAGCGGCAGCAGCCAGGCATCTGCCGGGGTGGTGATGGCTGGCAGCGTGTCACCGTCCGCCACGGCGGCCAGACGCACAAGTGCCCAGCCGCAGGCCGGGGCCGGGGGTGGATTTTGTCCCAGCGGCACACGGACCCTCCCCTGCAAAGCGGGGCGCGCAGCCTGCCAGTCTGCATTACGGCTAAGCTGTGCGGCGGGCCAAAGCGGCACGGCAGGGCTTACAACGCCCAGCATCGGCTCCCGGGCAAACAGAGCGGCGGCCTGAAATATGGCCTCATCCGCCATGCGGGCGGCTTCGCGGTTATACCAGGCGGTGACAGGGTCGCTTTCGGGCATCGGCAGATGCAGCAGGGCCAGCCCCTGGGCCTGTAATTCGGGCGAGGTCTCGGCCGGGACGGCCTCGGACAGAACGTACTGCCAGTGCAGTTCCCCCGCCAGTGCATCCAGCGGCTGGCGCTGCAAAAGCGCGGCCAGCAGCAGGTCTACGGGGTAGTTGGTCGCCTGCTTTACGTAGTCGTACAATGCGCGGGCCGCAGTGCCATCGGTGCGGCGCAGCTCGTCCGCGCAGGGCGTAAAGAAGCTGCGGCGCTTAAAAAACGGGCACCCGCGGTTTGCGAGCAGCTCCCACGGGCAGGCCATAATGGGATTAACAAAAGTTTCTTTCAAATCCTGCGTATTTACGTAGGAATCCCAGCGGTAGCCGAGATTGGCAAAGTGCGTGGTGAATCGCGTTTCATGGTTGGCGATGGATTCTTCATAGCTTTTTGGCAGCGGCATTTCCTGCCAATACCGCCAGAAATCGTCACTGTCGAGCAGCGGCGCGCGCACGGCCAGAAAGTGGGATTGCAGGTGTTCCGGCACTTCCCCGCTGCGCCCACCGAAGCGGCGGCTTTTCATCGCGTAGTGGCGCGTCAAGCCCCAAAAGGCAAGCTCGGGGCGGGCTTCCATCGCGGTGAACATCGGGGCCAGCGAACAGACAGGGCCCGCGAGCGTGAAGTTCATCAGCACAAGTTCATCATAGTTTGCCAGCCGTTCACGGCCGATCTCGGCAAGCGCTTCTTTGTACGCGCCCACGTCAAGGCCGGTATTTTCCCGTTCACGGCAGGCCAGCGTGACGGCGGCGGCCCAGGCGCGGTCCGCCGGGCGCAGCGTGCCGTTGGAGATAAAAAACACCTCGCCATAGCGGGCCATGGCCTCGACGGCCAGGCGGCAGGCGGTGTCGATCTGGCCGAGGGGGTCGTAATGGAAATAAACGATCAGCCGTTTCATGGGTGTCAATCCTCGTACGGGCCGTGGTGGGGGCCGAAGATGGCGCGCTTGGTGGTGATGATGCCTTTATAGGCAGACTCGGGCAGGTTATCCCGCAACCAGTTGCGGGCGTGACGGCGGCGGCTGTTGGCGTACGGGCCGTAGGTACCAAACAGGTGGCGCTTGGCCGCAAAGCCGGTAGCGGCGCTGGAAGCCCCCCAGAAGGTGGTGCAGTCAAACACGCGGGCCAGCGGGCGGATCATGCCGGTGGCGTAGGCCTGCATGGTGTCGTTCCGGGTCACGGCGTAGTCGCGGCTCATGACAGCAGCCGGGTAGTAACCGGCTGCCTGCGCAACGAACGGATAGACACGCTCGATCGCATGGCTGATAGTGCCGTCCTGGGGCAGCGGCTCGGGCGGGAAATCCGTATGCTGCCAGCCGTGGTCAAACAGCGGGGCCAGTGCTTTGGGGCGGAACCAGAACACACTGCCATAGGGCGCAATGGGCGATTCCTCGCCCGCGATGGGTACATCGAGTTTGAGCGTTTCCTTAAGCAGCTTTTTCGTGTTCTCGAAATTAGGGCCCCAGCCGCCGGAACACATGTTCATAAAATACAGGCCATGCGCGGGGAACGGCGGGCAGAGGATGCCGAGGTAGGGGTCGTTTTCGAACTCGCACAGCACATTGAGCACATGGGCGGCGTTTTTGCAGACATTCTCGTTGCAGACATAGCCGAAGCTGGCACCCACGCTGCCGGGCTTGGTCTGGATGGCCTTTTTGTCGTGCATGAAGCAGGCGTAGTCATACCCGCGCAGCTGCGGGGCCAGATCGCAGAGGAACGCACCGACATCGCGGCCGCGGTTTTCCACCACCGTGACGGTGACGCTGTGCAGCGACAGGGCGGCAAAGGCTTTTTCGATCTCGGCCTTTTTGCCGGGCTCGTTCGTTGAGATGAACACATCGGTCTCCGGCGGGAACTTGGCGGCAAAGGCCATGCTCTGGTCGAGCATATCCATAAAATAGAGGTGCATCGCCAGGGCGATCTTGCGGTTGGCGCGGATTTCTTCGGCCTGGGCCTTGTTTTGCACCGTGGGTGGGATGATGCGCGTCAGCCCCAGATTACGGGTGAACTCATGCGGGTGCATGGTGCGGATCATGTTTTTCCAGATGAGGTCGAGCGGGTAGTCGGTCTCATCGCGCAGGTAGGCATACAGCTCCTGCACCGGCTCGCCTGCCGTATCGTTGAGGTAGGCTTCCAGCGTGTGCATAAAGCTGCGGCGCTTAAAAAGCGGGCACTTTTTCTCGCGCAGCAGTTTCGTCGGGCAGACCAGCAGCGGATAGTCGGTAAAGTCTTTGAGGTCGTCGGTCTTGACATAGACGTCCCACTTGAAGCCGCGATCCTCGAACTGCTTGGTAAAGACGGCCTCGTACCGTTGAACGGAATCGTTATAGTCGGCGATCATGGGCATGTTATCCCAATACTGCTGCAGCTCCGGGCTTTGGACAAAGCGCTGGCGGTAGACGATGAAGTGCGACTGGATGTGCACCGGCAGATAATTATAAATGTGCTTGCCCTTGAACGGGTTGGATTTGGCACCGTGATGCAGGGACAGGCCCCAGAAATCCAGGTCCTGATTTTCGGCCATGGCGTCAAACATCTCTTGCAGGGGGCGTACGGGGCCCATCAGGGTGGAGTTGGTCATGACGATCTCGTCAAACTCAGAGAGCTTCTCCCACCCGTAGGAATCCAGCGCAGTCTTGTAGGCCCAGACGTCGAGGCCCTTATTCTCGCGCACAATGATGTTCCCGGTAAACTGCGAGAACGCGGCGCGGCCCTGTGCGCTGAGCTTGCCGTTGCAGACCACGACCAGTTCGGTCAGGTTTTTTGCCAGATCTGCGAGGTAGTAGGTAATAAATTCATCTACATCGCCGTTTTTCTCGTAGAAGAAGAAAATGCCCAATCGTTTCATAGCTGATCCTTTTTGAGAATTTGTTTGATTTTGGTCGCGTCGCCCCAGGTGCCGGGGCTGTCATACGGGCGGTCCGGGAAGGCACCGTAGTCCAGCTTGATCTTGTAGTTTTTATCGCGCAGGAACTGCTCGACCCGATCGGCCAAACTGCGCGGCTCACCGGTGCAGACATTGATGATGCCGTTGATCTCCTCCTGCACGCTGGCGGCGACGATCATGTTGGCAAGCTCGTCCACGTCGATAAAATCATAGAGGTTTTTGCCGCTGGTGAATGGGAAGGTCTTTTTGCCGTCCAACTCGGCTTGGGCCAGCTTGGCAAAGATCGAGCTGCCGTGGGCTTCATCACCGGTGATATAGTACGCGCGCAGCCAGTGCAGCTTGCAGGAGCCGCCGTCCAGCGAGAGCATCAGGCTTTGGCGCAGCGCGTTTTTGGCGATGCCATACTGGCTCTGCGGTTTGCAGGGGGTGCTTTCGTTGATGGCACCCTCCCAGTAGCCGACTTCGTGCATCGTGCCCATGACGCTTAGATCTTGTAAGCCGCCTGCAACAAGGTCGTTGAGGAATGTGACGTGGGCGGACAGATCGCGCATATGCGCCGGGGAGTTGTGGCGGAAGCCATCGCGCCAGGCCAGGTGAATGCAGATATCCGGGTTGCCGACCTTGCGATAAATCTCCCTGTCCCCGCTGAAGATCGGCACATCGCAGAACTCTGCCCGTTCATCCACACCTTTGAACGAGAAGTCCGACGCGATGACCTTATAGCCGCGATCCAGCGCATTTTTTACAACGTGTCGGCCGATATACCCGGCCGCGCCGGTAACTAGAATCGTTTTCATGGCAGTTCCCTCCTGCGGTTTTGGGGGCGGTTGGCCCACAGTTCATACAGGCGTTGCAGCCGCAGATCATACAGCAGCAAAGCGCCGGTTTGTTTTTTATTGGGCCCAGCATTTTGCCAGGGCGGTGCAGCCGGGTATTGGCCCAATACCCCGCGCAGCGTGCGCCAGCCGTAACGGCGCAATGCACCGGGGGCATTGGCGTCCGCGAACTGGTGCATCAGAAAGGTCACAGCCTGTGCGCGGCGGTCGTTCCACGCGGCGGGGCGGGCTGCTTCGGGGCAGCGGGCCCGGATGGCCTGGTACTCGGCCGCCATCCAGCGATCCAGCACTTTGATGCGCCCCTGCACGGCCTGCACGGTCTGGCACTGCGAGGTGCTTTGCCCGCTTTCAAAATGGCGGTACACAGGCTGCGGCAGGTAGTACACTTTGTCGGTGCGGGCGTAGAGTGCAGCGTTGAAGATGAAATCCTCAAGCCCGAAGCGGCAGTGCTCGTCAAAACGCAGCCCGCCGATGGCGGCGCGGCGGTAGAGGGCGTTCCAGACAAACTGCGGACCGCTGTTTTGCAAAAATCGGCGGTAGTCGCCGTCCGCGGCCAGATCGCACGCCGTGCCCGCCGGGTGGGGCTGCACAGTCTCGGTGCCGTTCGGGCCGACATGCACGAGCTCGTAATCGGCGCGGACGATGTCGGCACCGGTATCCTCGGCTTTTTGCAGCAGCAGGGCCAGCGCGCCGGGCAGCAGCAGGTCGTCGTCGTCGCAAAAGGTCACATAGACGCCCTCGGCTGCCGATAAACCGCGGTTGCGCGCTGCACAGATGCCTGCGTTTTTCTGGGTGATGACCTGCACGCGGTCGTCCCGCTGGGCCAGGTCGTGGCAAAGGCCAGGGGTGGCATCGGTGGAGCCATCGTCCACAAGCAGCACTTCCAGCCCGGCGATATCCTGGGTAAGAATGGACTGCACCGCAGCCCGCAGGGTGGATGCCGCATTGTAGATGGGCACGATAACGCTGATACGCGGCGGCATAACGTCCTGCACTCCTTTCACGATTTGTTTTTTAGTCGGGCATACAGCCGGTCATAGGGCAGCGGCAGCGGGGCCAGCCGCTTTAAAAAGCCGATCTTCCACCGTGCAGCGGAAAAATCCCGCCCGGCCTGCCTGGCATGGGTGAGGTAGTACCCCGCTTTGCGCGGCGCGGCCAGCGGGTAAACGCCGCCATCCTCGACGGTCAGATCACCCAGCAGGGCGGTCTCCCCCGCCGTGGGCTGGCCGACCAGGCGCAGAAACGGCGCAATAGCGGCTGCGGGCGGGATGGTGAGAGCCTGCAAAAACGACGCCTGCCAGCTTTCGGCAAAGCGCAGCGCACCCTGCTGCAAAGCGGCCAGCAGCGCAGTGGGCTGCTGTGGGGCCTGCCGGACGGTGATGTCCTGGGCGGTTTGGGTGTAGCCGAGGGTCGCGCCGACATCCTCAGAAATCAAACGTTCGAGCATCGGCTGGCCCGCCCAGTAAAGCAGCGGCGCGGGCTGGCCGTCAAACAGAAAGACGGCAGTCTCCGCTTCGCTGAGCCGCCCACGCAGGCGGTCGTCACAAGAAAGCTGGCAGCCGTGCAGCGGGATGCCGCACAAAGCTTGCAGCAGCATTTGGGTCGTACCGCCGCTGCCGATATCCACAAGGATATCCCCTGCCCGCAGGTTTTGCCGGGCAAGGTAGGCGGATACGGCGTCAGCATCCGCGGGGGGTGCCAGCGTTTGCAGAAGGCTGCGGGCAGTATCGGGGGCATGCTTCAAATCATACGATTCAGCCTGCTGTTCCGGCGGGCAGGCGGTGCCGCAGTAAGCGGCGATCTGTGCACCGGTAAGCGATTGGCGCGGCAGAGCGGTCAGCAGTAAGTCCCACTGCTTTTGCGCCAGCAGCAGCGGGCAAAGGCTGCGGCGGGATACCTGCAGGTAGGCAGTGGCTTCGCCAGGGTAAAGCAGCGCGTAGACCTGGCGCATCAGGTACATATCCCGCGCGAGGAAGAAAAGCCTGGCCCCGGGGTGCTGCTGTGCCTGCGCGTACAACCACTGGCAGTACGCTACGGCCAAAGGACCAAGCACCGAGAAGCCGTAGGCTTCGGCGCCGGAAAAACGCGACAGACGGTTGGCGGTGAACGCAGCCACTGCGCCGGCGGGCAAGCCTTCGCGCGGCAGCTCCTGCGTTGGCAGGTGCCAGGCACGGATGCCGCCGAGAGCAGCCCCGGCCACATCGGCACGCCAGCTGTCCCCAATGAAAAGAACATCCTGCGCGCGGGTGTTCGTCTCACGCAAGAAGACCCCGAACAGCTTGCCGCTGCGCTTTTGCACGCCGTAATCTGCCGAGACAAAACCGCCGTCCAGAAATGTGTAGCCGCATTTTTGCAGCATGGCATCCAACTGGGCTTTGGGCAGATACATGTCGGAGATGTAGTAGATTCGCTTGCCCTGCGCATGCAGTGCACGGGCCGCCTGCAGCACCGGCAGGTTGGGCACGGCACAGGCAAGCTCGGCGGCGCGCTCAGCAGCCGGGTCATAGCCTGCCATGCAGGGGCGGGCGTAGATATCAGCAAGCGTCACTTCCCCCCTTTTGGCGGCGCGGGCCTCGGTTTCAGCCCGGGTGCGGGCTTTGGCGAAATCCGCGCCCAGCATCGCAAACAGGTCGGTGGGGCGGGCCGCATCGCGCTTGATGAGCGTATCAAGCACATCAAAGGCCACCACCGGGTACGGCGCAGCCTTGTGCAGAAGCGTTTCAGTCAGTTTCATGGCAGCATGGGTATCTCGGGGGCAAAGCGAACCCCGGCGAAGAATCCTTTCCATATGATGCCGATGCGCCAGGCCTTGCGGCCCTGCGGACTGCGCAGCACCTGTACGGTGTGCCAGGCATCTTTTGCCAGCAGCCACAGCCAGCCGCGCACCCCTTCGCGCCGGTAAAGTACCACGTCATTGCGGTAAAAATAGCGGTAGCGCTCCCACCGGGCGGGCACATCGGCGGCAATGTTCACAATGCCGGGGTTCTGCATCGCGTGTACGACCCGACTGGCCGGGATGACGTAACAGGGCTGCGCCCGGGAAATACGGCGGGTGTACTCCCAATCGTCGGACCAGATGAAAAACTCGGCGATGGGCAGGCCATAGCGGCGCACAGTCTCGGTGCGCAGAAACAGCGAGACAAAGCTTGCCATGACCGCTGGGATGCGCGCGCCGTCAAAGTTTGGCAAGTCTTTATAGGGCGTTACGCGCTGCAAATTCATCGGCTGGTCGGTGCCATCCGGGGCAAGGGCACGGCCGGAAAGCCAGCCGTACCGGCCGTGCAGATCGCGGTCAGCCTGCAAAAATTCTGCCAGCGCCGTGGGGGTGGGCAGTGTGTCATCGTCCATAAGCCAGAGGGCATCGTACCCGGCGAGGACGGCTTCCCGCACGCCGTAGGCAAAGCCCCCTGCCCCGCCCAGGTTTTTGCCGGTGTTGCGGTAGACAAGGTTGGGCAGCGTCATGGCGGCTACGGCTTCGGCGGTGCCGTCGGTGCTGGCGTTATCAATGAGAAAGATCGTAAGCCCCAGCGCGGTCTGGGAGGTGAGCGCTGCCAGGCATTGGCGCAGCAGCGGCAGACGGTTATAGGTCACGACCACCGCGGCGGTCCGTAATGATTCAGTCATCTTTTTTCGGGAAAAATTTTCGTTTCAGGAACTGGGTGCCCTTGTGCAGCCAGTTCTGGTGTTCCATATAGACGATATCGAGTTCTTCGTAACTGATGTTGTTGGTGATGAGCCAGGCATCAAGCAACCGTTCGCTGACAAAGCCGAACACGCGGCGGTCGTTGGTGGAGTAGCCGGTCATGTCCAGCTCACGCTCAAGCTCAAACAGGATGTCGAACAGCCAAGTGCAGTAGTGCCGCAGCAGTTCCCGCTTCATCACGAACATATTAAAATGGTGCCCGTGTGTTTTGGACATGTACATGTCGTAGGCGGGCAGATATTCCGGGCATTTGCGCGCAATGATCGCGCGGGTGACGGCCAGGTCCTGTTTGTGGTGGGCGTGGATGTACTGGGTGTAGTTGGTCTCGATAAAATAGTGGCGCTCTTTGGGCAGCACCACGTTGGTGGTGGCCAGGATGGCGCAAAGTTCCTCGTGGCTGATGACGCGGCGCTTTTTGGCATCAAAGATGCTTTTTTTGCGGCTGGCGAAGTAGCGGCGGTAATGCACGATGCCGATATAATCGGAATCAATGTTGTGCGCCGCCCAGTACAGGCCGGTCAGTTCGCAGAAATTGGCGTTGCGCTCTGAGATATTCTCGCCCGTGTCATCGCCGATATACCCGCAGGCCGGGTGGATGGCATGGCCCATCTGTACCGGCAGATACATCGGATCGTCCGGCACCCAGTACGGTTTATGCGTTGCTACAATGATCGTTGTCTGCAAAGTGGTCTCCCCGCTTCGTTGCATGCGGCCGGGCGCTGCGCACGCGGCCTTTCCCTATTTCTATACTTTCTACTTCCTATACTGATACTAAAAACATAGTATAGCGCATTTTGGGCGGAATACAAGTTACAGAACGGTTAAGTTTTTTTTGCGCGGGCGGCTCAGGCGTCCTCCGTCTCGAAGGATTCCTGCTCTTCGGCCAGTTTTTCCCACTCGTCGTACAGCTCCTGCTGGTGGAAGCGGGTGTCGTCGAGTTCGTCGCACTTATCGCGCAGCAGCAGATGGTCGCGCAGGACTTCGGGGTCGTTGATCTCGTTTTCCAGCTCGACGATGTGTGCGCCGAGTTCTTCGATCTGGGTCTCCACGGCCTTGATGCGGGCGCGGACCTCGGCGCGGCGCTTGCGCTGCTCTTTGCCGTAGGCCTGCTTTTTAACGGTGTCCTCGGCTTTCTGCTGTTCCTGGGTCTTACCGTTGTCACGGTTTTGCAGCGCAGCAAAGCTCGGGTAGAAGGTTGCCTTGCCGTCCTCGAGATACAGGATCGGGCAGCCAAGCGTCTGCATCAGGTAGCGGTCATGCGTGACGAGCAGCAGCGTGCCGGTGTAGGCGGCCAGCGCCTGGGTCAGACTTTCGCGCATGTAGATGTCCAAGTGGTTGGTAGGCTCGTCCAAAAACATCAGGTTGGGTCGCTCGAGCGCCAGCTCGGCAAAGCGCAGGCGGGCCAGCTCGCCGCCCGAAAGCGCGGCGCAGTCCTTGAACACTTCCTCGCCCCGGTAGCCGAAGCGGGCCAGGTGGCTGCGGACTTCCAGCTCGGTAAAGCGGGGGTACTGGTTCCAGATGGCATCAATGACCCGCCCGGCGCGCTTGGCCTGCTGCTGGGTAAAGATACCCGGCTTGGCACCGCTGCCCAGGCGCACCATGCCACCAGACGGGCGGCGTTTGCCGTCCAGCACCTGCAAAAGCGTAGACTTGCCGGTGCCGTTGGGGCCGGCGATGACGAGCTTGTCCCCGCGGTGGACCGTGTAGTCGAGCGCGTCGATGAGGGTGCGCTCGCCGATGCGGACCGTGAGGTTTTTCATGATAATGAGTTCGTCGTACGGCTCGATATCATACTCAAAGCGGAAGTTGAGTTCATACGCTTCGGCGGTCGGAGCCTCGATGATCTCGAGTTTTTCCAGCTGCTTACGGCGGCTTTGGGCCATCTTGGTGGTGGATGCGCGGACGAGGTTGCGGTCGACGTAGTCTTGCAGCTTGGCGGCCTTTTCGACGGCGGCGTCGTGCAGTTTCTGCTGACGTTCGTCGGCGGCTTCGCGCTGGGGCAGATACGCCGAGTAGTTGCCCCGGTAGGTCTTGATGGTCTTGCCGCGCAGCTCCCAGATGCGGGTGCAGACGGCGTCCAGAAAGTACCGGTCATGGCTGACGACCAGCACCGCGCCGCGGTAGGTCTTGAGGTAATTTTCCAGCCATTCCATTGTTTCAAGGTCCAGATGGTTGGTGGGCTCATCCAAGATCAGCAGATCTGGGCGCTCCAGCAGCAGGCGGGCCAGGCGCAGGCGGGTCTGCTCACCGCCCGAAAGCACCCCGGCCAGCTTACTCCAGGTTTCCGCCGGGAAGCCCATACCGTTTAAGACCTTTTTGATCTGGGTGTCCATATTGTAGGCGTCCATGGCGTCCACGATGGCGGTGCAGTGGGCGATCTCTTCGGTCAGGGCGGCGTTGTGTGGGTCCGCCGCCAGGCGGTGCTGCAAGTCGTCCATCTTCTGCATGGCGTCCAGCGCCGGGGCAAAGGCCAGCTTCATCGTGGCGTAGATGTCCAGCGCCGGGTCCAGGCGGGCGTTCTGTTCCAGATAGCCGCAGGTCACGCCGGTGCCAAAGGCGGCATCGCCCGCGTCAGGCAAGCTTTCGCCGCACAGGATACGCAAAAGCGTTGTTTTGCCGGTGCCGTTTGCACCGATAATGCCGATGCGGTCGCCGCGCTCGACCCCGGCGTTGACGTCTTGCAGGACTTCGTGTTCACCAAAGCTTTTGCCCAGGTTTTGCAGTTCCAACAGCATGGGGATGTTTCCTCACTTTTCCTCTATCGTTTTCACAACGATGCCGCTGCCCTTTGCAAAAGGCAGCGGCATACTGCATAAGCCGCCGGGCAGTTTATGCTTCGTTGCTGTGGCGGCGGTTACGCACGCCGATGTTTTCGAGTTCCTCGGGCTCCATGACGATCTTATAAAGATCCTCGTAGGAGCTTACCTCAAATTTGGGGTGGATGGCGGATTGGTTTTCCTCGTTTTTCAGGTTGAACCAGCAGGTGTCAAGGCCTGCGTTCTGGCCGCCCTTGATATCGGCGAGCAGGTCATCCCCCACCATCAGCACACGGCTGCGGTTGGTGATGCCCAGGTCCTTGAGCACATGCTCAAACAGCTTGGCCGACGGCTTGGCCGCGCCGATCTTCTCGGAGATATACACGCCGTCCATATAGCGCTCAACGCCGGAATCACGGATGCGGGCTTCCTGCACTATGACCGCGCCGTTGGAGACGATGGCCAGGGTGGCGACCTCGCTCAGTTCTTCCAGCGCAGTCAGTGCGCCGGGGATGAGGTCGGCATGGGTGGAGAGCAGTTCTTCATAACGGTCGTTCATCTGGGCGGCCTTGCCGTTATCGGGCAGATCCATCGCCCGCATAAAGCGACCGAAGCGCTGCTGGAACAGCCTGGGTTTGGTGATCTGGCCTTTGGCGAGGGCGTCCCACAGCTCGCGGTTGACGGCATGGTACACTTCACACGCGCGGGCGTCGTGGGGCAGCTCGTACTCGGTCAGCATATCGGTCAGGGCCTGGCGCTCGGCGGCGTCAAAGTCCAGCAACGTGTTGTCAACGTCCAGCAGGACGCATGTGTAAATGGCCATTTTGGAATGACCCTCCTGTTTCTTTTATTGGCCGCCGGACTGGGAATCCGGGCTCGGTTCCGGTGACGGCGGAACGGGTGTCGGGGCGGCGTTGACGCGCAGCGTAAAGACGGCGTCGGCCCCGTTGTTGACGGCGTGGATGTGGTAGGTGCCCTCCTGGTTGGCGGTGAAGGTCGCCTGGCTGCCGGTGGCCTTCCAGCTGGTTTCCTCGCAGCTCCACTGCACATCGCCGCTGGCATTCTGCACGTTGGCGGTCAGCGTTACGCTGTTGCCTGCGGTGATGGTGTCGGTGCCGCTGACGCTGATGGAAGTCGGGTCAGCCTGCACGGTGACTTTGAGCTGGGCAGACGAGAAGGTACCGTTGATCTCGATACCGGCCTTGATGGTGTACTCACCGGCGTTGGAGCCGGTAAAGGTGAAGGTGCCGCCGTTCTGCTCCAGTTCGTCGTTGACCGACCACTGCACATCGGCGTTGCTGTAGTCTTTACCGCCGAGCTTGACGGTGGCGGTGATGGAGATGCTCTCGCCCTTCTTGATGGTGCTGTCGCCCCTGTCCAGCGTCAGGTCAACGCGGGAGTCGTTGAACATCGCCGTGACCGAGACATCTTTATTGATGATGTCGTAACGGGTGGCGTCGGTGACTCCGTCGCTCCATTTATAGAAGGTGTAGCCGTCGGCAGGCACAGCCGTTACGCTGACCTGCGTGCCGCTGGCGACCTCGAGATCAAGGCTGGAAACGCCCTTTTGGTCGTTGCTGGTCAGGGTGCCCTTGCCGTTCTCCACGCGGTAGCTGGCGGTCAGCTTATTGGGCGTGGGCGACGGGGTCGGGGTGGCGGTGGTGCCGCTCGAGGAAGCCGAAGCCGCGCGCTGCGGGATATCGCCGCGGTCGCCGCGGGTATCGTCCACATTGTGGGCGTGGTTCTTCACGTAGTCGAGCACGGCATTCACGCCCGAGCCGGAGAATGCGCCGGTGGAAGCTTCGACATAGCTGTCCACGGCGTAGCCCTTATCATTTTTCAGCACTTCGGCCAGGTTCAGGTACTTGAAGCCCATATCGTTGCAGGCTACGGCCAGCTGCTGGTTGTACTGGTCGATGTAGGTCTGCTTCTGGGCGGAATCGTCCGCATCCTTGGAAACCGGCGCGATGGCGCAGGCCACGACATCACAGGCGGAATAGGCCGTCTTGATGCTCTGCATGATCTGCTTGTAGTCGTTGATGAACTCATCCACGCTGACAGTACCGTCAAGGTCGTCGCCGCCTACCATGATGTAGACATGCAGCGGCTTCATCTTGGCGATGGCCTGCGGGATGGTGTAGCTGTTGGCATCGTCGGCAAAGTTGACGCAGGTCTCCCGCAGCACCTGCGAGACCTTCAGCCCGTCCTGCCCGGCGTACTGGTTCAGGGTGATGCTGCTGTCTTTAGACATCGACACGGCCTGCGTGCCGCCGACAAAGACGGTATCGTTGATGTAGTTGCCCTGGGCAGGCTCTTGCCCCAGGATGGCGTCCAGGCTGGTATCCAGCGGGTACTGGGTGGGATCGTACAGATCAGACCCGCCGAACAGGCCCAGCTTTTGCGGCAGGATCCACGATGCCACAAAGCTGAGCACCACCGCCAGCACACAAAGCGCCAGCACGAGGCAGGCTTTGCGCTGGATGGGGCTAAGGCCGGGTCTTTCCTCAGATTGTCTACGGCTCATCAGTTACGGTGACCTCCTTATAAAATGCGGCCCGTTTTGCGGCAGGCCGCCGCTTTTGCAAATAGAAAGGCGCACAGCGCCAGTATCAGATAGTAGCATTATAGCATACTTTTTTGCGTTTGGATAGGGTTTTATAAAATTGTTACACTTTCGATGTGTGCAAAAACAAAAAACCGCGTATCGTACGATACGCGGTTTTTGGCAGGGGTAGAAGGATTCGAACCCTCGGCACGCGGTTTTGGAGACCGCTGCTCTACCAACTGAGCTATGCCCCTATGTAAAACGCCCGCAGTGCAAAAAGGCATTGCGGGCGTTAAGCTGGAGCTGCTAAGCAGATTTGAACTGCTGACCTCATCCTTACCAAGGATGCGCTCTACCAACTGAGCTATAGCAGCAAATGGCGACCCGAATCAGGCTCGAACTGACGACCTCTAGCGTGACAGGCTAGCGTTCTAACCAACTGAACTACCGGGCCATACCCAGCTTGTTGAACCCCGTGGCGCTTGCCGTGGCGGCTGCAACGTCAATTATTATAGCGGTAGACGGCAGAAATGTCAACACTTTTTTTGAATTTTTTTCGGATTTTTTCAGCTTTTTTATTTTTTGCCGTTTCTGCGCCGGTTTTTAAACGCCGAATTGCAAATTAACCTTCGCCGTGGTATGATAGTATCAGCTTTTGGGGCGGAAAAACCGCTTTTCTTCCCCGGAAAAAATTCTACGCAGGCCGTTTCTGTGCCGCCACAGCATCATGGCGGCGGCCAGCAGTGTGACGATGCCACTCTCGGCCCCATACTGCACAAAGGCCACCGGCACAGCCAACGCCGGGATAAGCACCGCGCCCAGCGGCAGGTAGCCCCACACCAGCACCGCAAAGCCGCCCGCCAAGCAGCACAGCGCCCCGGTGACGGGCAGATACAAAATCAGCCAGGTGCAGGTAACAGCCACCCCTTTACCGCCGCAGCCCTTGTGGAACAGGCTGTAGTTGTGGCCCAAAATCGCCCCGGCTCCGGCGTACAACAGTGCCGTGTGGCCGAGCTGCGGCGCGATAGCAAAGCGGCAGAGCGCGCAGACGAGCACTGTCTTGGCTACATCCCCCACCAGCACGGCAAAGCCCGGGCCTTTGCCCAGCGTTGCCATGATATTGGCCATGCCAGGGTTGCCGCTGCCCAGGTCCCGGGCGGTCCGGCCCGTCAAGCGGCGGGCGACGTATTCCGCCGTGAGGAAGCTGCCAAACAAAATCCCCGCCGCCAAGCAGAAGATGCGCAGTGTGATTTCCATCGTTCGATTTCTCCCCTTTTTAATTGTAGTATGGGCGCTTTTGCGGGTGCCGCATACCGGATGAGGTGTTTTTTATGGATCTACAAGCTTTGCAGCAGGAATGTCTCGCCTGCCGCCGCTGCGGCCTGTGCGAAACGCGTACCAACGTGGTATTCGGCCAGGGCGTGCCCACCGCCGAAGTGCTGTTTGTGGGCGAGGGCCCCGGCGCGAGTGAGGACGAGCAGGGCCTGCCCTTTGTGGGGCGCAGTGGCCAGCTGCTGGACCATTACCTGGAGGCCATCGACCTGAGCCGCGATAAAAATGTGTACATTGCCAACATTGTAAAATGCCGCCCGCCGCAGAACCGTGACCCGCTGCCCGAGGAATCCAAAGCGTGCATCCCCTGGCTGCGCCAGCAGTTCCAAATCTTACAGCCGCGCATCGTGGTTTGTTTGGGGCGCATTGCCGCGCAGCAGATGATCGGGCCGGAGTTTTCCATCACGCGCGAGCACGGCAAGTTTTTTGACAAGCAGGGCACCCTGTTTATGGGCACCTACCACCCCGCCGCGCTGCTGCGCTACCCCGTAAACAAGCCCGCCGTGTTCGGCGATTTTGTGCTGCTGCGGGAGAAAATTGCCCTGCTGTGCGACCACACCTACTGATTTATAAAGGAGAACCCCTATGCCGGAGACAGAACCCCTGGCGCTGACGCTGCCCATCCGGCGGCTGGTGGAATTTCTTTTGCGCAGCGGCAGCATTGATAGCCGCTTTACCGGCTTTGACCGCGCCAATGAGGGCGCACGCCTGCACCGCAAATTGCAGCGCGCCGCCGTAAAGACCTACCCGGACTATGAAGCCGAAGTGGCTCTGCGGCAGGAATTTTGCTGCGAGGGCATCGCCTACACCTTGGAGGGCCGCGCCGACGGCCTGTTTACCGACCGCGATGGCATGCGGACCATCGACGAGATCAAAACCACGACCCTGCCGCCGGAGTTGATCACCGGTGAGCAAAGCCCCGAGCATTGGGCGCAGGCGCAGTGCTATGCGGCCATCTACGCGCTGCAAAACGGTCTGCCCGCCATGCGGGTGCGGCTGACCTACTACCAGGTGGATGAAGAGTTAGAGTTTAGCTTTACCCACGATTACACTGCCGACGCATTGCAAGCCATCGTGCAGGGGCTGCTGGCCCAGTACGCCCTCTGGGCGCGGCGGGCGGCGGCCTGGCAGCGTGACCGCAAAGCCAGTTTGCAGGCGCTGCGTTTCCCGTTTGCCAGCTACCGCCCCGGCCAGCGGGCGATGATCGGGGCCGTGTACAAGACCTGCTGCGAGGGCGGGCAGTTGCTTTGCCAGGCTCCCACTGGCATTGGCAAAACCATGAGCGTGCTGTTTCCTGCCCTGAAAGCGCTGGACAACGGCGGGCCGGTGTTTTACTTGACGGCCCGCGGCACCACCCGCGCGGCAGCGGAAAATGCCGCCGCCGTGCTGCATGCCCACGACCCGGCACTGAAGCTGCGCAGCGTGACGCTGACCGCAAAAGATAAAATTTGCCTGCAAGACCACCGCGAGTGTACGCCCGAAGCCTGCCCCTACGCTAACGGCTATTTTGACCGCGTAAAAGCGGCGCTGTGGGACGGGCTGGATACGCATACCCTGACCGCCGACGCCCTGCGGGAACTGGCGCGCAGACACAAAGTGTGCCCGTTTGAGTTGGGGCTGGACCTGAGTTTGTGGTGCGACCTGGTCATCGGCGATTACAACTATTTATTTGACCCCGTCGTGCATCTGGCTCGCTTTTTTGAGAGCCGGGGCGACTATTTATTTTTAGTCGATGAAGCGCACAACCTGCCCGGCCGTGCCCGGGACATGCACAGCGCCAGCCTTTGCAAAAGCGCCTTTTTTGACGCCCGCAAGCGGCTTGGCAAGGGCAAAAGCAGCCTAAAAAGTGCGCTGACCAAGATCAACAACCTGTTTATCGAGTGGCGGCATCGCTGCGAGGAGACCGAGGGCCACACCTTTTTTGAGCGTGAGCACGCCGACGCCTTTGACCGCGCCTTGCAGAAGCTTTGCGAGCCGCTCGAAATCTGGCTGGACGAGCACCGCGAACCGGACGAAACGCATGACGCGCTGTTGCAGCTGTTTTTTGATGTGCGCGGCTGGCTGCGGGTGGCCGACACCTTTGACGAGCATTTTGTGCTGCAAGTTTCGGCCCGCAGCAGTGAGGTACGGGTGAGCATGCTGTGTCTGGACCCGCACGAATTTTTGCAGGCGGATTTTGCCAAGGGGCGCGCAGCGGTATTGTTCAGCGCCACGTTAAGCCCCGCCGGGTATTATAAGGACCTGTGCGGTGTGCCCGATGCGCGGGCCGTGGCATTGCGCAGCCCGTTCCCTGCCGAAAATTTAGGGCTGTGGTGCGCGCGGAACGTCAGCACCCGGTACAAGGACCGCGCGGACAGCGTGGAGAAGATTGCCGCACTGCTGTATGAGATGGTACAGGGACGCGCAGGGAATTATCTGGCGTTTTTCCCCAGCTACAATTATCTTGAACAGGTGCGCGAGGTGTTTTGCGCCGCGTACCCAGAAGTGGAAACGCTGCGGCAAGATACTGCGATGGATGAGGCGGGCCGCGCGGATTTTCTGGCACAGTTTACCGCCGCGACGGGGCGCACGCTGTTGGGCTTTGCCGTACTGGGCGGCGTGTTTGGTGAGGGTGTCGACCTTGCCGGGGAACGGCTGATCGGCGCAGCCATCGTAAGCCCGGGCTTGCCGCAGGTAGGCCCCCGGCAGGAACAGCTGCGCGCGCATTTTGAGGAAACACGCGGCTCCGGGTTTGATTATGCCTACCGCTTTCCCGGGATGAACAAGGTCTTGCAGGCTGCCGGGCGGGTCATCCGCACGCCGGAAGACAAAGGCGTAGTATTGCTGATCGACGACCGTTTTTTGGCCCCGGATACCCGCCGTTTGATGCCGCCGCATTGGGATGGATTGAGGGCGGTAAGCAGCGTGGAGGAATTGCGGGGAGAATTGGAAAAGTTTTGGAAACAATCGGATAAGTAGCTGCTAAAAATGCTCCCCGGGTGGGGAGCATTTTTTATTCCGGTTTGCGCATGCGCAGGAGACTGTAGGGCATCAAGGGGGTGGCGCACGGGATGGTGTACTGCATCATCGGGTGCGGGGTAGCGTCGACACGCTCACCCTCGGCATTTTCGATCCATTCCGGGGTCAGGGTCACGACGCTGCCGTCGGGCTGCAATACCTCGATGGTGTCCCCCATGCTGAACTTACCGCGCTGGGTGCAGTGGGCCACGCCCTTGTCCCAGCCGTCCACCGTGCCGATGAAATCCCAGTCCCGCACATAGGTGTGGCTGGGGGTCTGCTGCGCCTGCTCTTTGCCGAAGTAGAACCCCGGCGAATAGTGGCGGTGGCTGGTACGGTTCAGTTCCTCGATGACGTCATCGGGCAGCTCAAAATTATCGTTGTAGGGGTCTTTCAGGTAGGCATCCAGTGCGCGGCGGTAGGCGCTGGTGACGGACGCGACATAGTAAAACGTCTTGGCGCGGCCCTCAATTTTCAGGCTGTCGACACCGGCCTTGCAGATCAGGTCGATGAACGGCGCGGTACACAGGTCGTTGGCGTTCAGGATATAACTGCCGTTGCCCTCGCTTTCGCCGATCTCCATATACTGGCCGGGGCGGTGTTCCTCAACCAGATCATACTTCCAGCGGCAGGGCTGGGCGCACTCGCCCCGGTTGCCGCTGCGGCCCGCCATATAGCTGGACAGCAGGCAGCGCCCGGAAACGCTCATGCACATGGCGCCGTGGACAAACGCTTCCAGCTCAAGGTCGGCGGGGCAGTTATCGCGGATGAGGGCGATTTCGGTCAGGGGCAGCTCGCGCGCCAGCACGACGCGTTTTGCGCCCAGTTCGTAGCAGACTTTAGCGGCCTCGTAGTTGGTAATGCCCGCCTGCGTGGAGACATGGCGTTCGACCTGCGGGGCGTACTTTTTAGCCAGTGCCAGCACGCCCAGATCGGCGATGATGAACGCATCCACGCCTGCCTCGGCAGCGTCCTGGATATACTGGGGCAGCTTGCTCAGTTCTTCGTTGGTGGGCAGGGTGTTCAGGGTCAGATAGACTTTTTTACCGCGCGCGTGGGCAAAAATGCAGCCCTCGTGCAGTTCGCCCACCGTCAGGTTGACCGGGGCGGCGCGCATGCCAAATTCCGGCAGGGCGCAGTAGACGGCGTCCGCGCCGTACATGACGGCGTATTTTAAGGTTTCCAGGCTGCCGGCCGGGGCCAGCAGTTCAGGTTGTTGCAGCATGGGTGTTCCTCCGTTTAAAAGCGCGTATCAGTTTGCCCAGCCAGCCTTGACGCAGTTCTGGTAATGCTCGTCGGCAGTCTTGGCGTAGAAATACTGGCCGGCAACGTCGGTGTCCGGGTGGCCGGTGACGAAGAAGTAGTAGCCTTCGTCCAGATATTCCTGGTCGGGGTTGAGCGCGGCCTCAATGGCGGCGTAACCGGGGTTGGAGATGGGCCCCGCGGGCAGGCCGCTGATGGCATAGGTGTCGTAGAGGGCAAGCACGTCCTCGGGGATGGCCCCCTGCTCGGGCCAACCGTAATACTCGGCCGTGGGCGAGTTCCAGAGGTAGTTGTTCTCGACATCCTGCGTGATATAGCTGCATGCGTTGGATTGCAGTATGTGGGTGGACCACAGCGGGTCGTCAGACTCAAGGCGGTTGTGGAAGCAGGCGCTGACCTTGGCATCCTCGCTGGCAAGCCCGGCTTCCTCCTGGATGAAGCTGGCCAGGTTGACGACATCGTCAATGGTGGTGCCCTTGGCGGCGATGGTATCGGCCAGGGCGGCGGTCTTGTTGGCAAACTCGCTGTACAGAGTGTCGACGTAGTAATAGACGTCCTCATCCGCATAGACGTTGTAGGTCTCGGGGTAGAGGTAGCCCTCGCACTTCATCAGGCGGCCATTGTCAGGGATCTGGTTCCAGAAATCGTACTGGCTGAAATCGGACCCATCGGTGCCGTTGGCGCAGTTGAGGAAGGTATCCACATCGTCGACCAGCCCGGCATCGACAAAGATCTGGGCCACGCCGACGGCGGTGGTGCCCTCGGGGATCGTGATGTTGGTGGTGGCGCGGCGCACGACCTCGGAGATGGTCTTGATGATATCGTTATAGCTCATGCCGGAGCGCAGCGTAAAGTCGCCGTACTGGATGCCGTCGGCCTTGCCGCTGTATTTGACGTACTGTTTGAACAGCCAGTCATGCTCGATGATGCCCTCGTCCTTGAGCTGGGTGGCAATGCTGCTGACCGAGGAGCCCTGTGCGATGGTCACGGTCTGCTCGGTGCCCAGATCGGTGCCGCCGTCGACCTCGTTATAGAATTGCAGGCCCTTGTACGCGCCAAAGCCCAGCAGCGCCAGGATGATGATAACGACCAGGCACCCCACAGGGAAACGGCGGCGGTGGGGTTCTTCCTCTTCCTCTTCATCGTCCTCCTCTTCATATTCGGGCTCGGGTTTCGGCTTGCGGCGGGGCTTGGGGGCTTCGGCCTTCGGCTTTTTAGGGGCCGGGGCAGGCTGCGCCTTGGGCTGCGGCGCGGGGGCGGTTTGCGGGGTCTCCCCGCTGGTACGGCTGATTTTCATAAGCGTTCTCTTTTCTGTTTATAATCCTGTTTCCGGTGGGCCGGGCGGCCCTGCGGTTGGCGGTTTTTCCCCTGCTGTTACAGCAGCATGCGGAAATAGACATCGGTCACGGGGAACTCGCCGCGCAAAAAGGCGATCATGCCGTAGCCGCAGCGCCGTCCGGCGCCAAGGTACAGCGTCTGATTTTCGGCCAGCAGTACACGGGCGTTTTCAGCACCGGTCTTTTCCCGCGCGGCTTGCAGCAGCTGGTCCGCGCAGTGGTCGTTATCGGCTTGCAGCTCGATGAACTGCAAGGTGTCCCCGTTGGTATAGTATAACCCATAGCCGCGCCTGTCCGACACAACGGTCAGGCCGCGGCGGTAAAGCTGGGTCATCATCTCGTTCATGGCCGGTTCCGGCAGCGTGATGCAGCCAGGCTGGCTGCGCAGGCGGCGCTCCATCAGATGGCGCACGGTCAGGCTGTCGAACTGGGCCTGGGCCAGCAGATTGCGGCGGATGGGTTTGCTGACCACCCGCAGCGGCAGCAGGTTTTTAAAGCCGAGCGCACCCAGACGGGCGGCATCGGCGGCGGTATCGGGCGTCATCACGGCAAAATCGCAGCCCTTTTCGGCAAAGGCACGCAGGGCACCCTCCAAAAGCTTGGGCAGCAGTTTGTCCGCCGGGATGCTCCTGTCTGCCGCGAGACCCGTGAACCAGATGCCCTTGCGGTGGGCGTACTGCACCGGCACGGCAGCCAGCATCAGGGCGGGCGGCGCGCCGGGCTTTTCCAGCAGCAGCACATTTTCCAGCCCTGCCACCTGTTGCAGCCAGCCGACGGCATCCTCGGTCGATTCGCCGGTAGCGGCGCGGCGCAGCCTGGTCAATGCCGTCAGATCTTCTGCGGCGGCGATCCGCAGCATAGGCTTCTCCCCTTTCGGTGCGGTTTACAGAACCGTTTCCAGTTGCTGTAAAATTTCATCGTTGATGCTTTCGATCGTGCGCATCTTGCGTTCCTGGCTGTCCGGGCTTACCGGCTCGGTACACTCGATGCGCGTCCAGCCCAGGGCGCGGGCGCAGTACTCAGCGGCGGCGCGGCTGCGGGCGATATACTCGCGGTCTTTTTCCTGGATGTCCTTTTTTTCCTCGTGGCCCTGGTAGCGCTCGGTCAGGAGCTTTTGGGAGACATCGGGGTCTACGGCCAGGTAGACGACCTTGTCCGGGGCCGGGATGCCGAACTTTTTGTACTCGAAATCAAACAGCCAGTTCAAAAAGCCGTCCCAGTGCATTGGCGGCAGCTTGGAGCACTGGTGCACAGCGTTCGAGGTCGTGTAACGGTCAGACAGCACCAGGCCACCCTCGCGGTAGAACTCGCCCCAGTCGGTCTTGTAGCTGGCAAAGCGGTCAACGGCGTAAAAGGTGGATGCCGCATAGGCGTTGACATCGTCGGGATGGTCGCCGAACTCCCCGGCCAGGTACATTTTGACAAGAGCCGAAGAATTGCTCTCGTAATTCGGGAAGGTGATCTGGCGCAGGTCCGCGCCGCGCTGGCGCAGGCGATCGGCGGTCAGCTTGGTCTGGGTGCCCTTGCCGGAACCGTCCAGACCTTCAAAAATGATGAGTTTACCCATTCGGGAGGACCTCCTTTTTGAGTGCCGCGTACTTCTCGCGTACTTCGGCCTGCTTACCGCAGCACATGCGGCCCTCCGGGCAGGGGCCGACCAGACAGCGGGGGCCTGCCGCGGCAAAGATATGCGGGGCCAGCGGCAGCACGAGCTTGAGCATTTCATCGGCCACAGCGCGGATCTCCCACTGGGCGCGGTTGCAGCAGCGCAGGTTGAAGAAGTTGAGCAGGCTGCGGCAGTTCATTGTCATGACCATTTTGGTCTCGCAGGCGTTGGGCAATACAAAGCGCGCGTCCTCGTTGGCCTGCTTGGATGCCTTGGCGCGGGCGGCTTTTTCGTCCATGCCCTGGGCCATGAGCCTGGCGGTGTGGGCATCCTCCAGCGTGTGGACCAGCTCAAGATATTTTTTTGCGTCGTCGTTCATCGAGGCGATGAACTGCGCTTTCGCTTCGGGGATGGCTTCGATCTCCGGCGGGATAACATAGCGGAAATCCTCAAGCCGTACATAGCGCTGGCTTTGCACGCTGAAACTGCCAATGCGGTGGCGCGTGACCTGCGCCAAAAACGTGCGGGACACGCCCTCGATGCCAAAGGTGAAGCTGGCGTGCTCAATCGGGCTGGCGTGGCCGACATCGGAAAGCTTCTGTAAGAAGGCAGCGGTCTTTTCGGGGGTCAGGCCCTCCAGCAGCGTGTCAATATGGGCGTCCGAGTAGCAGAGCTTGGCCGCAGCGGCCACAGTGCGCTCGGGGTCGTTGGTATGGGCGATCAGTTCAACCAGCATGGTTTTTCTCCCTTTCCTGTTTTATTCTTCCGTCAGTTTTTTCAGCGGGGCGTAATTGGCCATCGTCTTTTTGATGCCGACGCGGTCGAACTGAATTTCGACGATGCAGTCGCCCGCAATGGGCGTGGCCTTGAGCACCTTGCCCTTGCCGAATACGCGATGCTCGACAAGGTCACCGGGCGCATAGCTGACAGCCTGCTTCTTTTTGGGGGCAGCGGCAGTGGGTGCCCCAGCCAGCGTGGACGTGCCCGCCCCCGCCGGGGTGGCATTGTGGGGGTTATTGCGGGCATAGCCGGTGCCAAAGCCGGTGGACTGCACAGCGTGGCGGCCGCCTTGGTAATTGGGGCTTTCGTGCCCGCCGCTGGCAAAGCCGCTGCTGTAGCCGCCGCCAAACCCGCCGCGCGGGCGGGCGTTGTACTCGCTGTTCAGATACCCTCGCGAGGCACCGGAATACCCGCTGCGCCCGCCAGGTACATTGGTGCTGTAGCTGCCGTACCCGGCCCCGAAACCACCGCCGCTGTAGGCAAGCTCGGGGCTTTCGGTTTCGTCAAGCAGGTCGGGGTCAATCTCGGTTAAGAAAGTAGACGGCGGGTTGCGGCGCGTCTGGCCGAAGATCAGACGGCTGCGGGACGAGGAAAGGTAGAGTTCCTTTTTGGCGCGGGTGATGGCCACATAGCAAAGGCGGCGTTCTTCCTCCATGTCCTCTTCGTTATAGCGGGCCATATCGCCAGGGAAAACGCCGTCCTCCATGCCGACGACGAACACATACGGGAACTCCAGCCCCTTGGCGGAATGAATGGTCATCATCGTGACGCTGTCGGCGTCCTCATCGTAGCTGTCGAGGTCGGAGATGAGGGCGACTTCCTCGAGGAAGCCCGATAGGGTCGCGTCCTCGCCGTTCTGGTCAACATAGGTCTTGACCGAGCTGATGAGCTGACCAAGGTTCTCGAGCCGGGTCTGCCCTTCCTCTTTCTGGGCTTTCAGCATGGCCTCGTAGCCGGTTTTTTTGACGACCTCGCCGGCAAACTCATCCAGCGGCAGCGTAACCGAAAGGTCGCACAGTTCGCGGTATATCTCGTAGAATTTTTCAAGGGCCACGGCAGCACGCTGCAACTCAGGGTATTCGCGCACGTGGCCGATAATTTCCAGCATTGGCACGCCGTTCCGGGCGGCAAGGTCGCCGATCTTTTCGATCGTGGTCGCGCCGATCTTACGCGCAGGCTCGTTGATGATGCGGCGCAGGCGGACATCGTCGCGCGGGTTGACAATAACCGCCAGGTAAGAGTTGATGTCCTTGACTTCCTTGCGGTCAAAGAAGCGCTGGCCGCCCACAATGCGGTACGGGATGCCCGCGCGGGCGAAGTAGGTTTCGATGGGGTTGGACTGGGCGTTCATGCGGTAGAGCACAGCGTGGTCGCGCAGGTGTGCGCCCTCGCGCAGATGTTCGCCGATGATATCGGCCAGATGGCTGGCTTCGTCCTGCTCGTTCGCAGCCGTGTAGTGGTGGACCTTTTCGCCGTCGCCATTCTGGGTCCACAGGGTCTTGCCCTTGCGGCCCGCGTTGTTTTTGATAACGCTGTTGGCGGCGTTGAGGATGTTGGACGTGGAGCGGTAGTTTTGTTCCAGGCGGATGGTTTTGGCCCCCTTGAACACCTGCTCGAAGTTCAAAATGTTCTCGATTGTCGCGCCGCGGAACTTGTAGATGGACTGGTCGTCATCGCCGACGACACAGACATTGTTGGAGCCGCCCGCCAGCAGGCGCACAAGGTTGAACTGTGCAATGCTGGTGTCCTGATACTCGTCGACGACGACGTACTTGAATTTATCCTGGTAGTAGCGGCGGGCTTCCTCATCGTTTTGCAAGAGCTTGACGGTGTGGTAGATCAGGTCGTCGAAGTCCATCGCACCCGCCTTTTTCAGCCGTGCGGCGTAGGTGGTGTAGATTTTGGAGATGAGCGCGGCTTTCGTGTCGCGCGGGGCTTCCGAGGCGATATCCTCGGCCGAAAGCAGCTTATCCTTGAAGGAGCTGATCTGGCCAATGGCTGACTTGACGGGCAGGAACTTATCGTCGATCATCAGGTCTTTATAGATCTGCTTGATAACGCGCTGCTGGTCGTCGGAATCGTAAATCGTAAAGCTTTTGGGGAAGCCGATGCGCTCAGCATCGCGGCGCAGAAAACGCACACAGGCCGAGTGGAAGGTGGACGCGAACACATCGCCGCCCAACGTCTCGCCCAGCATGGCGCGCAGGCGTTCTTTCAGCTCCCCTGCCGCCTTGTTGGTAAAGGTGATGGCAAGCACATTCCACGGGCGGGCCGGGCGCACGGCGAGATAGGCGGTCTCACGCGGCAGGTCGCGGCCGGTGGCCACGGCGGTGCGCAGGTCGTTCAGGTCCGCTTCGGTGATGGCGCGGGGCAGTTCCCTGCTGCCGTGGGCCGAGCCGAAACGGATGATGTTGGCGATGCGGTTGACCAGCACGGTGGTCTTGCCGGAGCCGGCACCCGCCAAGATCAGCAGCGGACCCTCGGTAGTAAAGACGGCCTGGCGCTGCATGGGGTTAAGCTTGGTGAAGCGGGCTTCAATATATTGATCGCGCAGGGCGAGGTATTCACTGGTAAGATCGGGCATGGAGTTTGTTCCCTTTCTGGTCATTCCCCGGCAAAGGGGTCATGGTTATTTTGCAGGCGTTTGTGCCAGGCTTTGGGGGTGGCATCGCGGAAACCGGCGGTCAGGTAGCGGCCCTCGCTCAAGCTGATGGCCGTTCCGCGCGCAACGCAGTTGAGCGGGTCGGGCGCGATGGCAACATCAACATGCAGCTCCCCGGCCAGATAGCTGGCAAGGCCGCGCAGCAGCGAGCCGCCGCCGGTGAGCAGCACGCCGGACGACGAAACATCCGCCGCCAGTTCCGGCGGGGTGCTTTCCAGCACGGCGCGCGCCGACGCCGCAATGCGGGAGGCAAGCTCCTGCACCGGCTCGTACAAATCGCGGGTGTAGATAACATGGCGGGCGGGCAGGTTTGTCTCCCACGAGTGGCCGCGCACTTCCATCACGCCCTCAAACTCGCTTTTGGTGCAGCAGGCCACCTGCTTTTTTAAGGCTTCGGCGGTCAGCGGGCCGATGGCGATTTGGAATTTTTCCTGCACATATTGGGCAATGCAGCGGTCAAACGCGTTGCCCGCCACCGGCACACTGGCGGCTTTGACGCGCCCGCCCATGCTGATAACGGCAATGTCGGTCGACCCGCCGCCGATATCCACGACCATGCAGCCGTGCGGCTCACGAATTTGCAGACCGGCGCCCAGCGCGGCGGCAACCGGCTCATCCACCAGAAAGACCTGCTTGGCCCCGGCCCCCATGACGGATTCCACTACGGCGTCTGCTTCAACGCCTGTAATTTGCGCAGGAACGCAGACCGCAATGCGCGGTTTGAAGATGCGCGAGCGGCAGACCTCGTTGACAAAGCGGACGATCAGCTCGTTCGTCATGCGGTGGTCTTGAATAACGCCGTCCCGCAAGGGGCGCACCAGGTCGATATAGGCGGGCGCGCGGCCCACCATCTGCAAGGCATCATCCCCCACGGCGATGATGGTATTGGAGCGGGTATCCACCGCGCCGATAGTTGGCTGGCGGAAGACCACGCCCTGTTCTTCGGTAGCTATGATAATGGAAGTTGTTCCCAAATCAATACCGATATCGTATTGCTTCATTTGCGTTTCTCCGTAGATTTTGGCAGTTCTTCGGTGGCCGCCACGGCGGCTGCCGTTACTTCAACGGCCCCGGCCTGTAACAAGGCCAGCGCACAGGCCGATACGGTCGCGCCGGTGGTGATGATATCATCCACCAGCAGCACCCGCTTACCGGTCAGGTCGGTGCCGGGGCGGCAGGCGTAGGCGTCCTTTTTGTTGGCAAGGCGCTCGGCACGGGTCAGGCCCTTTTGCGGCTGTAAAGGTTTTGTACTGTACAGCGGTGTCATCACCGGCAACTGCATCAATACGCCCAGCCGCCGGGCCAGCAACAGCGGCATACCGGCGGTGCCGGGCAGCGGTTCCCGCGGGGGCACCGGCACAATGGCGTGATAGCGCGGCATAGTTGCCGGGGCCATGCCCGCCGGGCGCTGGCCTGGGGCCGGTGGCGGCATGGCACCCCAGATCAGCACGGCCATGCGGTCAGCCAGTTCGCGGGCGCGCCATAGTTCCCCGCCGCGCTTGCAGGCCAAGATCGCGTGGCGGACCTCACCGCTGTAATAGTAGGCGGCCACGGCGGTTTGCAGGGCGTAAAAGGCGTGCTCGGTCTCGGGCAGGCGCGGTGGTAGATGCACCAGACGCTTGTCGGTCGCTGCAAAGCAGGCCGGGCAGACGGTGCCCTGCACGGCATCGCGGCCCAAAAGTGCGCCGCAAAACGGGCAGCGCCGCGGGTAGAGATACAGCGCGGCTTTTTCTGCCAGGGTCGGCCAATCCGGGTGGTTCATGCCTCATCATCCCCTGCTTTGTACTTTTCGGCGGTGGGTGTAGCGGCATCGGCCAGCAAAAAGCGCAGGCCGCTGTAGCGCATGTTCTGGCGCACATTGCGCACCATAGCTTCCTCGGTGCGGGCGGTGCCGGTCAACACGCAGAGTTTGCGCGCACGGGTGACGCCCGTATATAAAAGGTTGCGGTAGCAAAGGCGGGCGGGCACATCGGCCACCGGCAGAATGACTGCCGGGAACTCCGAGCCCTGGCTTTTGTGTACCGTAACAGCGTAGGCAGGTTCGAGCTCGGCAAGCTGGTCGGCCGAATAAACATACTTGCGGTCGTCCATCATGACGGTGACGGCGCGCGCGTCGGGGTCGACAGCCGTGATGATACCCAGGTCGCCGTTGTAGGCACCGACACCGGCCTCGGCGCCGTCGCGCTCATAGGTGATGTCGTAGTCGTTTTTGATCTGCATGACTTTGTCGCCCAGGCGCAGAATTTTTGCGTTTTTCTCGGTGCCGATCTGCGGCTTGCTGCGCATGGGCGGGTTGAGGATCTCCTGCAAGCGGCGGTTGAGCTCGACACTGCCGGTGGGGCCGACCTTGGTCGGGCACAGCACCTGGATATCCTTGACCGGGTCAAACCCGTAGGCCTTGGGCAGCCGGGTGCTGACAAGATCGCAGACCAGTTTCTGGCAGGCAAGGCCGGTGGATTCGATCATGAAAAAGTCGTCCGTCGGCCCGCCTTTCTGGGGCATCTGCCCTTCGACAATGCGGTGGGCGTTCTGCACGATCAGGCTTTGCTGCGCCTGGCGGAAGATGTCGGTCAGGCGCACGGTCGGCACGACATTGGCGCGCAAAATCTCGCCCAGAATGTTGCCGGGGCCGACGCTGGGCAGCTGGTCGGCATCGCCTACCATGATGATGCGGCAGTGATACCGCGCTGCAGCCAGCAGCGCCTGGAACAGCTTGACGTCCACCATGCTCATCTCGTCAAGGATGATGACGTCATATTTCAAAAGGTTCTTCTCGTTGTGGATGAACCGCACGCTGCCGGTCGTGTAGTCGACTTCGAGCAGGCGGTGGATGGTCGACGCGCTGTGGTTGGTCAGTTCGCTCAGCCGCTTGGCGGCGCGGCCCGTCGGCGCACACAGGGCGACGCGGTCGTACAGCGCTTCGTACAGGCTTAAAATCGCGTTGACCGTGGTGGTCTTGCCGGTGCCGGGGCCGCCGGTCAGTACCATGACGCGGCTGGAAAGCGCCAGACGGATGGCCTCTTTTTGCAAAGGCGCATACTCGAAGCCCTGCGTCATTTCCAACACGCGGATGTCGGTTTCCAGCGTTTTGGGCGGCTCGGTCGGGAAGGTCGAAAGCTGGCCCAGGCGGGCGGCGATGTCCTCCTCGGCTGAGAGCAGGTCGGGCAGATAGATATATTCGACACCCTGATAGGTGCGGGTGCGCAGGTCCTCGGTCGAGAGCAGCTCGTCCAGCCCGGCTTCGATGCCCGCAGGCTCAACGCGCAGGAATTTGGCGGTCGAGTCCAGCAGTTTTGCGCGCGGCAGGCAGGTGTGGCCGTTGTTGGCATTGTGGCGCAGCGCGTACAAAAGTCCCGCCGCCACGCGCAGGCGGCTGCCGGAATCAAATTCCAGCGCAGCGGCGATGCCGTCCACCTGGGCAAATTTAAGCTGCAGCGGTTCGCCGCACAACAAATACGGATTCTGCGTCAGTGCTTCGACCGTGTGCGGGCCAAACGCACGGTAGGCCGTGACCGCCTGCTGCGCTGAAAGGCCGTATTTTGTGAACCAGGCCACGACCTCCCGCACACCATACATGCGGCGGAACTC
The DNA here is from genome assembly GCA_004554775.1 of Subdoligranulum variabile. GTDB lineage: Bacteria > Bacillota > Clostridia > Oscillospirales > Ruminococcaceae > Gemmiger > Gemmiger variabilis_B. Next base: position 6,758 of record SFKI01000007.1, on the reverse strand, counting down.
ATTGGAGATGGCGGCGGCTTTTTCGGGCGTGATGCCCTTGATGCGGCACAGGCTCTGCGGCGTTTCGGAGATAACATTTAACGTATCCTCGCCGAACATGGCCACGATCTTTTTGGCGGTGGACGGCCCGATATAGGGCAGCACACCGCTGGAAAGGTAGCTTAACAGCGCTGTGGTGTCCTGCGGCAGACTGGCCTCACAGGTCTCGGCCTTGAACTGCTCACCATAGCTGGGGTGGTTGACCATGCGGCCGTAGACGGTGACGCTCATACCGTTATCGACACTGCCCACGTTGCCGGCCACAATGACATCGGTGCCGCCGGCGTCGACTTCAAACACGGCATACCCGGTCTCGGCGTTTTCGTAGATCATATGCTCGACTACGCCCTCGAGCTTTAGCAGCTGGTCCTGCGGCGGGTTGTCCATGCGGCGTCACCTCCCCTTTTCGGTGTTGGCAGCGGGCTGCATTTCGGCACACTACCACAATATTTTTATTATACCCCAACAAGGCCCTTTTGGCAAACAGAAAAAGCACGGGACAAGCCCGTGCTTTTTTGTCGTATTTGATGGTTGAATTTTTCAGCGCAAGTGCTTCGTACGCAATCAGGCCAGGGCGGCTTTCAGCGCATCGATGCGGTCGGTATTTTCCCACTTGACGCCGAGTTCCTCGCGGCCCATGTGGCCGTAGGCGGCCAGCTGGCGATAGATGGGCTTGCGCAGGTCGAGGTCGCGGATGATGGCGGCAGGGGTCAGGTCAAAGACCTTTTCGACGGCCGCCTCGATCTTGTCATCGGCTACAACACCGGTGCCGAAGGTATCGACCATGATGGAAACCGGCTTGGCAACACCGATGGCGTAGGCCAGCTCGACTTCGCACTTTTTGGCCAAGCCAGCGGCAACCACGTTTTTGGCGACCCAGCGGGCAGCGTACGCGGCGGAACGGTCGACCTTGCTGGGGTCCTTGCCGCTGAACGCACCGCCGCCGTGGCGGGCGTAGCCGCCGTAGGTATCGACGATGATCTTGCGGCCGGTCAGGCCGGTATCACCCTGCGGGCCGCCCACGACGAAGCGGCCGGTGGGGTTGATGTAATACTTGGTGTTCTCATCGAGCAGCTCGGCGGGAATGACCTTTCGGATCACTTCGTTGAGGATGTCCTCATGCAGCTGCTCCTGGCTGACCTTGGGGCTGTGCTGGCTGGAAATGACCACGGCGTCGATGCGCACGGGTTTGCCGTCGTTATACTCGACCGTGACCTGGCTCTTGCCGTCCGGGCGCAGGTAATCGAGGGTGCCGTTCTTGCGCACTTCGGTCAGCCGCTTGGCCAGCTTGTGGGCCAGGCTGATGGGCAGCGGCATCAGCTCGGGGGTCTCGTCGCAGGCATAGCCGAACATCATGCCCTGGTCGCCTGCACCGGCAACCTCATCGTTGGTGCCAAGGGCAATGTCGGGGCTCTGGCCGTCGATGTTGGTGATGACGCCGCAGGTATCGCAGTCGAAGCCGTACTTGGCGCGGTCATAGCCGATGGAACGGATGACGTCGCGGGCCACGCCGGGGATATCGACATAGCAGTCGGTGGTGATCTCGCCCATGATGTGGACAAGGCCGGTGGAGCAGGTGGTCTCACAGGCTACGCGGGCACCGGGGTCTTTCTCGAGAATGGCATCCAGGATGGCATCGGAGATCTGGTCGCAGATCTTGTCGGGATGCCCCTCGGTAACGGACTCGGACGTGAAAAGAACTTTGGACATTTGGGATAAGCCTCCTTAAAAAATTCGGCAGAAACGCAACCGTGAGAAACAAAAAAGGCGCACAGCCAAAAGACCGCGCGCCATACGCTTATCTTTCGGTTTCCCGCAGGATTTGGCACCTTGCACTTGCATGCAGGTTGCCGGGCTTCATCGGGCCTGTTCCCTCAGCCGCTCTTGATAAGTTGCTATTCTGTTGTTGTGTGGATAGTTTAGCACAGCTTTTGGGCAAAGTCAACGATAAAACGTGGTACACACCAGCCAATTTGCACAAAAGTAGGACATTTCTTGCCCTGTGTACTTATTTGCGGCCATGCAGGATGGGCGAAAGCGGCTTGTAAATCAGGAAGCAGAGCACCGCATCCAACACACCTTTTACAAAGGTGAACGGCAGGTTGAACACCAGCAGGCAGGTCAGCAGGCCGTCGACACTGGGGTTGATAGCCTGATACATGCCGATGATGGCCTCGAGCGGCAGATGGTACATGACCACGTATGCCGGGTAGACGATGAAGTAGTTGTACGGCACCGACACGACCGCCATGACCAGCGCGCCCAACAGCGCGCCGACGATGGCCCCCTTGCGGGTCTTGTTGCGCTTGTACACGATGCCCGCCACGCCGACGAAGAGCGCGCCCATCACGAAGTTGAACAGCTCGCCCACCGCAGCGGTGCTGGTGCTGGGCAGCTTGATCAGGTTTTTGATCAAGCAGACAAGAACGCCTGACACCGGCCCGTAGGCGAAGCTGGCGATCAGGGCGGGCAGCTCGGATACATCCAGCTTGACGAACGCGGGCATGATGGGAATGGGAAATTCCAGGTACATGAGCACGGCGGCCACAGCGCCGAGCATAGCGGTACCCGTAAGGGCGCGGACTTTAGTGGTAGAGTTTTGCATAATAAATGCCTCCCGTAAAAAAGTAGTTTATGAAAGCTGTTTTGCGTGATAAATTCTGCGGGAGGCTTTTGCTAAAATAAAACGCCCTGCTGCAAAAATAGCAGCAGGGCGCAAGAAAAGCATAGCAAACAGCTTTCCGTTTCTTTCATCCGGACTATACCGTCGGCCCCGGAATCACACCGGGTCAGCGGCTGCCAGGCAGCCGGTCGCGGGCTTGCAGGAACACTGCTTACCGCCGGTGGGGAATTACACCCCGCCCTGAAACAGACTTTCTATGGGGTATTATAGCACAGGTTTTACAAATTGCAAGGGGTTGTGGTATAATAACGGCAACTTTTAAGTTTGGGGGTGCCGCATATGCCTGCATCTGCGTTTGCGTTTGAAATCTGGGAGCTTGTGCCCAGCGGCCTGTTTTTGCTGCTGGCCATGGTGCTGCCGCTTTTGTTTTACCATTTGGGCGGCGGCTTTTTGCACCGCCTGCAAAAGCACCTGCCCAAGTGGCTTTGCATTCTGACTGAGAGTTACTTAAAACCGCTGGTCTGGGCACTGCGGCAGACACTGGCGTTTGCCGCAGCGGGCATGCTGCCCTTTGTGCAGCAGCACCCGTCTCTGGCGGATTTTCTGGCAACGGCCTCTACCCTGCTGAACATTTATTTTATTGCACTGGGCGCGTGGCGGTCGGCCCCGATGTGCCGATTGCTGCTGCGCAGCGCGCAGAACCATCTGGACCTCGAGACCAACCAGACGATGGCGCGGTTTTTTGAAAATTTGTTCCGTGCGCTGGTTGGGCTGTTTGCGGGCATCGCCATGCTGGACACACTGGGCGTGCCGGTCTCGGGCCTGCTGACCGGTGCCGGGGTCGCCGGCATTGCCATCTCGCTGGCCGCGCAGTCGACGCTGTCGAACCTCATCGCGGGCGTAGCGCTGGTGCTGGAGCATCCGTTCGGCATCGGGGATTACATTGTGCTGGGCGATTTAGAGGGCACGGTCGAGGATATCTCGTTCCGTTCCACAAAGTTCCGTACGCTGGATAATATCGTTGTTTCGATTGAAAATTCCAAGGTCGCGTCGGAGTACATCCGCAACTGCAACCAGCGCCAGAGCCGTCTGTGGGATTTTACCATTGGCGTGACCTACGGCACCCCGCGTGAAACGCTGGAAACGCTGTGCTGCGACCTGACGGCGCTTTTGCAGAATGACCCCGAGGTGATCCCGGACAAAGTGACCGTGACGGTGGATACGTTCAATGCGTACAGCATTGACCTGCGCTGCCGCGTGTACATTACCAAAACGTCGCTGGCCGACTTTTTGCAGGCCAAAAACCGCCTGAATTTGCAGATCATGGATATGGTGCACAAAGACGGGTGTGATTTTGCGTTCCCGACTACGACCATTGAGATGGCGGGGGAAAAGTGATTTTATGCTTCGGCGTTGCGCGGCTTTCTCCTGCCGCCGAAGTTTTTTATGAAATAGAGAAAGGCTCCCCTGGAGGGGAGCCTTTCTGGTTTTGTTTATTAAACGAATAAATTTGGTCACAAAAAGGAAGAACTAACGGAAGTATGGCGTTACCCCGAGCGGCGCGGAGTGGAAGGCGCAAAAATCACTCCTGCTCACAAATAATCAAAAAGTCATCGGTGCCGGTTTCGGTCGTGACGATAAACTCATAATTATAAACAGTATCCAATTGATACTGCAACGCTCCGTCGGCAGTCTCGGTAAAAATGTAATCCAATTTCGGCTGGGGCATCACGCGGTCGTAGCCTAAGTACAGGTCGGCGATCTGCTCGGAGAAGCGCAGCTCCACCTGATCCGCCGTTACGCCGGTCAACGTCAGCACCGGGCTGGGCGTGGTAAACAGCGCCGGGTACTTTTTCCAGTTTTGATCCTCGCGGCTGTAAATATAATCCACTTCGGTTTCGTCGCGCAGCGTGCAGTTGGACAGCGTGGCCTTGGCACCGCTGCCCGGCAGCGTTTTTTGCCACACGGGGGTCATATCCGGCGTGCGGGCGCAGCCGGCCAGCAGGGCTAGCGGCAAAAGCAGCGCCGCCGGGTGCAAAATGGTATGTTTCATACGGAGTCCTTTCCGAATTTCAAGGCGCACGGTAGGGGTCGTAGGGCGGCTGCGGGAACGGCTCCCCTACTTCCAGCGTGCGGGGGCACAGGCCGGTCTCGGCCACAATAAAGCCCATCAGCATCCCCAGATGAGTGTGCAGATGACGATACTGCGACAAAATCAGTGTAAAGCGCGTCCATTCGCAGTTTTCCGGCCGCTGCAGCAAATCTTCATCGTGCAGCGAGGTTAGATACATGGACAGTTTTGCTTTTATTGTATAAAAATACTCATCCATCTGGGCGCGATCCACGCAAGCAGACGGGTAAATGGCCAGATCCTGCAAGTGTGGCGTATGGATGGGCGGCTCGACAAAATCGCTGGCTTTGGGGTTGATGAACCACTGATCCAGGCTGTGCAGCGCGTGGTACAAATGCTGCCACAGCGGCGCGCCGCCGTAGGGCCGCTGCCACAGTTCGTCCGGGATGCAGTCCATTACATTTTGCGTCTCCCACAGGGAGCGGACCGTCATCTCGGCAATCACGGCATGGTACGATGTTTCCCGCACAGAGCATTCCCCCTCTCGGGTCAGTATGCGCTGCGCAGGCGGGGTTTATTCGTAGTCGGCCTCCTCGGCGCGGACCGATCTTTTCTGGGTGATCAGGCGGCTGATGGGGTCCAGCAGGGCGCGCTCCTCCTGCGAGGGGGTGCGGCTGCGCGCCTGCATCAGCAGCCAGGCCAGCTCGCCGCCGATGGGTTTGCCGTAGACCCAGGCGTTGAAGCCGCCCTTGCAGACGGCCAGCTTGGCGTTGGCAATGTCGACCGTGGTGACGCCCGCGTAGTGGCGCAGCACATTTTGCAGCGCTGCCTGGCTGCCGAAGATCGACCGCACCAGCTGGGCGTAGGCCAAAATAAACTTGGGCGGCATGCAGTCCGCGCCGCGGATCTCGATGCCGTTGTTGGCGCGGACATCGAAGAAAAACATCGAAAGGATGTGCTCTATTTCCGCGCGGTCGAGCCTGGCACCGTAAATTTCCTGTGCGGTCTTGCGGCCCACGCCCTTGCAGTGCCCGCCTTTGCAGGAGACGACCAACGGGCGGGTCAGCACGGTTTCGGCGTAGGCGGCAAAGCCAAAATCGGGGTCCATCAGGCGCGGCGGCACACCGCAGCGGTCGGTATCCACATCTTGCCAGATGCGGGTGCGCACGCTGCACGCGTTGTTGCGGTTGCCCTGGTAGACAGGCGCGTTGTCGCTGAGCAGGCCGAAAAACGGCGTAAGCAGGCAGGCCGCGCGCATTTTTTGTACAAAGTCGCGTTCGTTATGATAGTCAATGACCAGTTGGGTGGATGCCGTGGCGCGCATCATCTGGATGCCGCAGGCCCCTGTCTGGCGGAAATAGCGGTCCATGGCCTCGTAGCGGGGCGTGGGGATCAGGGGCAGGTCCTCGGCGCGGCGGGTGGGGTGGTAACTGACCGTCCAGGCGCGCAGGCCGTGGGTAGCCAGCGTCATGCTCAGCTGCAAATAAAAAGCGTTGTAGATGTCCAAAAGGCGCACGACGTTTTTCTGCGGGGCGATGCGCACTTCCAGCTGGCAGGCAGGTTCCAGCGTTACACCGTATTGTTTTGTAGTAAAGCCCAGGTATTGCCCATCCTGCAAAAGCGGCATGTCCCCCGCCGCCTGCATCTGGCGCAGCACGTTTTGCACCTGCGCGTAGGTGACGGGATCGCCGCCCGCGTGGGTGATGAAATGCTCCACTGCCAGCCCGACGGCCAGCTTGTCCTCTGCCCTGCAACCCGTTTGCAGGTAGGCAACCAGGTCTTTTTTCTGTTCCTCTGCTTTTGCCATCTGCGTTCCCCCGCGTGGTTTTTGCTGTATAAGCTGCAACTATTATACCCCAAAAAACTCTGCCTGGCAACGGTTGTCCAGGCAGAGTTTTTTAAGGCAATACCGCACAATTCTAAGTACCGATACGGCGAGCGAGGTGCGGCAGCTGCTAAGCCAAAAGCGCAGATAATACTTTGTGCTGCAAAGGTGAGCGCCGCCAGTGGCGGATACAGCGAACC
>SFKI01000018.1 GCA_004554775.1 Subdoligranulum variabile | reverse complement strand
CGAGTCGGCATCTGGTGATGTGCTTCCGGAGAGTACTCCCGCCCAAAATGAACAAATTTCCGTATTTCCTGATAATGAAGCGCAGAAATCCGATCTTGCTTTATATACCCAAACTTTGGGACGTTTTTTCCATTCCCCTATGCAAAGCACCAAAGATATTCCTTTAGATTATTCTTTGTCATTCTTTTTGCTATACCAGACTTTTGAAAGAAACGGCGAGGGTTCTTCTTATACACAGAATTCCAATTTTTTCTGGGAAATTCCCGAAAGCGATATTCTGCAAACCGCCGATTTATATTTAGGGCTTTCTGATCTTTCTATTTCGAGTATAACCGAGTGGCCCTTTGGTGATCCGCAAAACGGGACTTGCTATTACAGCCAAGAAACCTCTCTCCCCTACGGCGATATTACGGTAACAGATGTAACGTTCGATACGGCGGCTTCTGAAGCTCTAGTTTTTACAGAAACATCTGATAATCAATTTGAGGATTCCTCAAAACAAAAAAGCGCCTTAGTTTATCACTTCACTTACACTGATAATTCTGATGGGAATGTCGTTTATCAACTAGAGTCAATCACTTCCCAATGAATTTCCCATCATCAATCTTGTAAGACCGCTTTATCTTTTAACTGCCATCTAGCATAAGACAAGAGGCATCCCCCTTGTAGGAGAATGCCTCTTGTCTTATGCTAGGGCGTACTTTTCTCTATTAGAAGTACGCCATCGGGTTGATCCAATCACGATCAACATACCGATCAGTGCCCGTTTCAGGGTTCATATCGGTACTGTTAGCCTGCATAGCAAAGTGCAGATGAGCAGCCGAGGAATTGCCCGTATTCCCCATATAGCCAATGATCTGCCCCTTGGTGACATACTGTCCTACGCTTACGAGCGGTGCAGACTGCATGTGCATATAGATGGTTCGCAAATACGAGCCGCCATTGCTAGGTTTCGGGTTTGCGCTCTGGATAAAAACGCAGTTACCCATGGATGCGTTACCGGAGGTACCCTGAGAGGCATTCCAGTTAAATACGCGCTTAACCTTGCCAGAGCAGAATGCATAAATGGGATCACCTTCAACACCAGCAGTCACTGCACCGATATCAATACCGGTATGTCCAGAGGAATAGGACTGTGTGATACGCGTAGACTTCGTCGGCCACACATAATCGCCCGTACTGCCGCCACCGCTGGACTGGGACGCGCAAAGCTGCCAAATCTGATTGTCTGCATTGGATGCATTTTCCCACGTCAGAGCAGCACCGCTCGAATTGGATGCCGGAGTCAGGTACAGGTTGTGGTTGATCATCTTGATACGGTACAGGTTATTGGCCGCGTCAACGGTCAAAAGGTCAATCAAAGCATCGTTAAAGTTGCCAGAGACCGGATAGAAGTCACAAACACTCCCTGCTTTGGTTCCGTAAATGTTCAGACCATACGCATTGTTGAGGTCAGAAAGCAGCTGGCAACCACCGCTGACCTTGTGAACTTTAAGGCGCTGATCAGCAGAACCTGCTGCCGTATACAGCGTAGCCTTCTGGTGAGATGCGATGCTGCCATTGCCATAGCGGTTCAGCCAAAAACTGCTGTTGCCGCGATACGGACGAAAATAGTAAGATTGCTCAAAAGTGTAAGCCATGATTTTTTCACTCCTTCATTGAATTTTGTCCTTGCACCTCGTCAGGTGCTTTTGTGAACGTTCACTAAGTAAAGAGATTACTGCACCAATTTTGTAAACCCTAAAATCAAGAAAATCAGAAACCATTTATCGTGTTCGCTTTATCTACCAGTTCCTGCAGCTTTCCGGAAAGATAAGGACCGGGGCATGCCGTCGCAGCGTACATACTGTGCCAAGTCAGATTTTTACCCTTAACCAATTTTCCAAGGCCATTCCGGTGCACCACCACTATTAGATGTCTCAATTGTTACTGTGCGGCAGTTTGCCTCCCAGTTGCCGTTCGTCCATGCCACATCTCTTTCATGGACATACTGTCCGATATTCGTTTCAGAAACGCCGTAGTGGGACGATCCTTTTCGACCTTCGCGCTGCCAAAGTGCGCCCAACGCCTCAATCGTCAGAATACTGGCACAATGGTGAATCGTGATTTCGGAAATAGTGCCGCCCTGCGCTTTGCGGCTTTTAGTATAGTTGTCCTTGCAGGCTGGGATAAATTTGGTAGCCAACTTTGAATCAGGCGTGTCAGAGTCAGCACCACTATCGCTACCATCGCTGCTGGTTCCGGGTTCAAGAATTGTAAACATCTGTTCTTTTTCGCCCGTGTAGGCCGCCCATTTCAGTGCTGTACCGTCCGCTGTTAAATAGGTATCCCGATCCCGCAGTTTAAGATAGTAGGTATCAGTCAGGCTCTCTACCTGTACCGCAGTTATAACCGTGTCGATATCGTCTGCCGTGTTCAGATGCCAAACAATGCAGTTGGCATTGCGCGTGTTGTAATTCAGCGCGTACCAGCCTTCACCACGCTGCAAAACGATTCGGACATTGCCATTACCGCCGTAATTTTCCAGCGCCCAGCGCTGATCGGGATTGTTGGTGCGGTTAAACAGGTTGACTGTTTCACCATTTTTTACAGTACCATCTTCGTGATTGCCCAGAACATTCACATACTTACCTGTTGCCACATTCTGCAGCTCATAGTAGTGGTTAAATTCGTATGCCATTTGTGATTCTCCTTTTTTGCTTTTTGAGCGGCCGCTCAAAAAGTAAAGAGAGCAAATCCTGCAAAATGTAAATTGAGTTTACATTTTGCGGAATTTGCTCTCTTTTGATAATAAATCTTATAAAAGGAGAATCCGAAGGATATGCAAACAGATTCCGTTGAAAAGGCCGCCGGTATCGGCGCAATCGGCCTATGGGCCGCATTGCATGGATGGCTTGGTTGGCTCGTTGTTCTCTATGCCGTATGTATGATGCTGGATTGGGTAACCGGCACTGTTCTTGCTATAAAAAATGGTATTTGGAGTTCCCATAAAGCAAGGCAGGGACTGTGGCATAAAGGTGGAAGTATTGTAATGATTTTTGTCAGTGTCTTGACAGATATCCTGCTTGGATTGACATTAAATCACATTTCCGGGCTCACGCTTCCGTTTAATTATGATATGCTGCTTACACCAATTGTTTTGTTTTGGTATATTGTGTCCGAATTGGGCAGTATCCTCGAAAATGCCGAAAAGATGGGTGCTCCTATTCCGCCACTACTTAAAAATGTTCTTGAAAAGATGCGTGACCGTAACGATGACAAGAATACTCCCTCGCTATAGACGTTCATTTTTTCTCATAAAACGCACAAATGCCCATCGGCTTTTGAACCGATGGGCATTTGTGCGTTTTATGGCTTTCTATACAATGTACTTTACTTTTCTAGCTCGTGGTTTTATGATTTGGTCAAAATTCTATTTCTCTGTTATTTCTACAGTAACACCCGACTCAGACAAAAGATTCCCACATAACATGCCAGATAATAAACTTTTGCTTTGCGAGTAAAATCCCCTATTAAAAATACGTAGACAAAAATTCCATAGCACAGTAACACTATACCGTGAACTGGCAACAATTTTAGTGAACCATCTCCCAGAAACATTTCCGCAACAAAGGCAATAAACATCGGCGGAAGCATTGTCGCACTTATATCAATCAATTCGTGAATCTCAAACTTTTGATTTTTGAAGGATATCTGTTGTAGAATAACATACGCCATAATTCCCATCAAACTTCCCAATGTGTTTACAATAAAATCATCTATATCTACGACACCGGTTTTTAGAATGAACTGCGCACTTTCTATGAAGAATGTTGTCAAGCATGACATTCCAACTGCCTTATATACGCGAAAATGCTTCTGGTAATAGCAGTAAATTATTCCAAACGGTACAAACATTACCATATTATAAAGCATATCCCATGAAATAGGATTGCGACCATATTGCAAGTTCTCTCTAACACTATGGAACGGCAGTAGATTAATTTCTTCCACCCGTGTTAGTTGACCACCCATAATTGTCATAATCACGTTAAAACGAGATACACACATACTAAATACTATCATAAAATATAGTATAGTCATAAACTGGAAGCCATGCTTTCTTCTGCTTTTCATGATCGGTTGCCTCTCCAATCGTTTTAATTTATCATAGCTTTCTTTAAATTTGTTTATCTTTACTGCTGGGCATCATATAGTTCCTTATAGATTCTACATGTATCATATAGTTTATCATGTTTTCCACGAGAAATCAACCTTCCATCGTTAAATACGCAAATTTCTTCGTTTCCTCCAATGAAGTTCACAAAATGTTGTAATAACATCACACATACTTTTCTTTTTGCCTGAGTATTAATTTCATTATACAACATTCTAAATGTGATTGCATCTAACGCCGCGTTTGGTTCATCTAACAAGAGGATTTCATTATCTCTTGCCATTGTTCTGCAAATTGCAAGCCTTTGCCATTGTCCCCCCGATAACTGCACGCCATTCTCAAACCAATATCCAATTTGCTGCTTTGGGTTATCACAAATCGAATCTGGCATCTTGTACTTTTTCATAAGTATTTTTATTTCTTTTTCACTTTTTTTCGTTCCTGTTTGTCCGATATTTACATTTTCCATTCTCTTGCCCGTTCTGCATCTTCTTCACCAGAGCAGCAGCGGGGTGTGCGCGTGCAGCAACCGGGTCAGCGCGTCATCCACGGCATCGGTATAGCCGCCCTCAGCCAAGCGCTGGGTGCGCAGTTGGTTGAGGGCTGCTTTTGCCAGCCGATACTCTGCCGCCGACATCGTCAGCTTGCCGCCTGCGGGCAGATTGTTCACCCGCAGGATGAGCCGTCCCGTTTCTTCGGCACTGCCGCCGCGGGCGCGCTGGCCGTAGTAGACATCGCCCAGCGCCCGGAGCAGGATGCTTTTGTTGGCACGGTCGAGTTTAACTTTACGTTTCAATTCTTTCTTCAATGCCAATTATATATCGGCAAGCGCTTACGCTTCGCGTTAAAGGCTATTCAATTAAAGAAATTTCAGAAATGACAAAAACCAGTGAAGCCACCGTGAAAAGTCGAATTCACCGTGCGTGGAAGCTTCTGCTTGAATCATTTGATGAATAGCCTCTTGAAGTTCGAATACTTATGCTTTGCCATATAGTTAACGGCCTCGGTAAAATTCCAATTTTGCCTTGCTGAAATATTTCCTTGATCCTTTCAATGTCATTCCTGTATCCAGAAGGACCTTGTAATTAGACATTTGTAGAATATGATCGCCGTTTATAAGGTAACTTTTATGGATTCGTAAGAATGCAGATGAAGCAAATTCATGTTCCGCTTCGTCCAATGTAGCATAGAACGACGGAGAGCCTTCCGGCGTTTGGCGTATGCCATCCAAATGGACAAGGACACAATGGTTTTTGCTTTCCAAATAGATGATGTCACGTTCTTCCTTTTCGTAGTCCGCCAGTATCCCTCTGATGGCTCTCTTTACTTTTTCCTCCTTGCTAGGAATTGCCTTCAAGTACTGCGTCCAAAGGGAACGTGCCGTTTCCCAATAGAGAATATCCCGTACAATGAGAGTGTACCTCGGATCATGTTCAACAAGCGGGAACCGATTATATCCGCAGGATAAACTGCACACTACACTATTGTGGGAATTGCAGTAATTGGGAAAAACAATGCAGTCGAAAGAACTATCTCTGCTGGCATCCAGCAACTGTTCCATATTCCAAAACTCATAAATACGACTGATACGGTCTGAAAGTCCTTTATCATGGTACAATATCGTCTTTATCGCTTCGATAGCAATCCCTTTCGGGTCACAAACTGCGATTATCATAAAAATCCACCTTATCTTACAAATATTATCCGTAAGATAAGGTGGATTGGTTTCATAAATTTGTGGAGTTTTTTTGCTGCCTGCTGAGCATCAGCTTTCCGGCCGCAGCATTGGCGAGCGTTGCGGCAATGAGAAGCCCCAGCGTGTTCCATTTGGCGAGGACATCCTTGGCACAGGGGTTCAGGGAAAAGCCGGTTTCTATGGCTTTGCCCACTGCGGGCAGCAAGCCGCCCCAGTAGGAAAAGTCGCTCCACCGGGCGGGGGTGATCCAGGGCGGGAGCAACCGTAGCAGGGCGGGCAGGACGAGCGCAAGCAGAAAAGCGCCGCCCAAAACAAACCAGCACGTTTCCTTTGGGCGCCCCCTGCGCACCCGGCCGCCCAGGGTGCGGGCGGCGGCCAGCAGCACCAGCCCCGCCGGGCAGAGGGCATAGGCCGTCAGGGCGGCCATCCAGGGGAAAGGGAAATAGAGGGTCACCTGCTGTGCGATCCCCGCCGCACGCAAAAGCTGCTGCACCGTCTCCACCGGCGGCTCAGCGTAGCCGCCCCAAAACTCGATGTTGGAAAAGCCATGGTCAAGGCTTTCCCCGCACAGGGCCAGGCTGGCGCTGCTGCGAAAGAGCCCGCACACGCGGTAGATGTCTCCTTCTATCTCCAATTCCTGCCCCAGCACGTCCTCGCTGCCCCAGAGCTGCCACGCGGCAGCGGTTGAGACCGCGCATTTGCCATTCTCCTGCGCAGCGGGGAACCGCCCCTCCAGAAGCACGGCAGGATACACCGCGTCATACTCGCCGCAATATAGAATGGCAGTGATCCCGCAGGTTTCCCAGCGGCTTTCCGCCGATCCCTCTGCCTGGCTCCAAAAAGCGGGAACAAGCGCGCTCGCCCCATCCTCCTGCCGCAAAGCAGACCGCAGCGCTTCCAGCTGCCGCCCCGTGACCGGCACGTCGGAGCGCACCGAAACCAGCGGATAGGCTGCCCACAGCCTCCCCGCAAACCAAACAGCGATCCCCCAGGAAACCGCGCATGCCAAAAGCAGCACCGCCTTTCGAATCTTCATCCCGCTGTACGCACACGTGCGCCCTCCTGCAAGCTCTTCGTTGTGGCGGCCACCACCGGCGCACCGGTCGTATAATTCCGCAGGGCCGCCAGCTCGTTGTTGCGCTCCACGACCTCCACATAAACCTTGCGCACGATGTTTTGCAGCCCCAAAATAGTGTTGCGCTCCTCCACCGAATAGACGAAATCCCCGCCGTTATCACTGTGAAGGGCGCTGACCGGCAGGCAGCAGTCATATTCCGTCTCGGAAAGCCGGATTGTGAGTTCCGCTTTTCCCACCTGCCAATCCGACCCGGTCAGCGCAGCGGAAAGCACCACGCCTCCATCCTGCTGAGAAACGGACGAATTGATTTTCACGCTTTCGGACTTTGCTCCCTGCATGACCGTCACCGTAACGCCGGCGGTATCCTGCACCGCGTCCTCGGCCTCCAGCGCAAATCGGATCTGATACCCTCTTTCGGGGTCGGAAATGCTCCCGCCCACCTGGCCGCTGGTCTGCCCCTGCATAAGCTGCAGAGATTCCACGGTACCCGTCTGCGGCGCACAGAAGACGCCCTCCTGCTCGTCCAATTTTTTCAGCGTCTCCACGCTACTTTCCATTTCCCGGATCTGTTCCGTCAGAACCGTGGCACTGGCCGCATTGGCGGCGGCTGTTTCACTGGCGGCTTCCACGCTTTTCTCGTAGGCGTGCCGGGCGTCGTTTCGGGCCTGCTCCGCCTGTTCGGCGGCCTGCGCAGCCGTGCGAGCCGCTTCTTCCCGTTGGCTTTGGACGCTTTCCAGCGCTGCGTCCGCCTCGTTGAGCCGGGCTTCCGCTTCGGCCAGTGCCTCCCGGTTTTGCGTTTCCTCTGCCGTAAGCTGCGTCAGCTCCGCTTCGATCCGGCTGATGATTTCCTCGTCCGGCGATTCTTCCTGCTGCAGCAACTCCCGCTGTGCCTGCTTCTCTGCGATCTCGCGGGCATATTGGGCGGCCTTTTCCTGCCGTTCGTTCAGTTCGCGCTGCAGGGCATCCCGCTCGCTGCCGGCGTTCGCTTCTTTCTCCGCCCAGGCTGCCGCGCTGTTCTCCGCTGCCTGGTAGGCGGCCTGCAGGGCCTGCTGGGCTTTTTCCAGATCATAGCTGTCCGCCGTCACCGGTTTGGTAAGCCGGGCATATTCCGTCTGTTTCTGCGCAAGTTCTGCCTGAAGGCTCCGCAGCTTCTGTTCCACATCCTCCCGGCGGAGGGCCGCTATTTTGTCTCCTTCCTGTACAGCCTCCCCCTCCGAGACAAAAACCGCCTCCACCAGCAGCCCTTCGGGCAGATAGAACAGGCTGCCCGCCGCCCACTGAATGGTTCCTGTCGCCGTTAGGCTCTGGGTGATGGTATTGGGCGCCGGCGTGGAGAGCTGCACCTCTGGCAGCAGCGCGCCGGATGTTCCGCGGGCAAGCAGCGTAAAAGCCAGCATCCACAAAAAGAAAAGCGCGATCTGCCGGGGGCGAATCGAAAACCTGTTTTCCTCCGGCGATACGGCCTGCGGCTGCGCCGGTTCCTGACGAACGGCAGAATCCCTGACGATTTTCACAGAAAATGTCTCCTTCCTTATGCCTTGATGCCTCCGGCCTGGATGCCCAGTTCCAGATAGGTTTGCCCATACAGGAACACCAGCATCGCCGGAATCAGCGAGAGCAGGCTGGCCGCCATGGCGATCCCCAGGTTGCCTGTCACAATATCGTTCATATACATGGAAAGCGGCCAGTTGGATTGGGATTTCAGAAAGAGCAGCGGCTGCTCCACCGCGTTCCACCCTTCGATAAAATTCAGCACCAAGGCGGCAAAGATTCCGGCATATCCCAGCGGAACGCCGATCTTCCAAAAGATCTGCCAGGCCGTTGCGCCGTCCAGCTTGGCCGCCTCGAGGAGTTCATTGGGAACATCCTGAAAGCTGCGGGTCATGATAAAAACCGGGAACGCCGAAAACACCCCTGGCAGGATGACGGACAGCGGCGTATCGTAGATTCCAAGGCGTGTGGCGATCAGGTAGTTGGGTACCATCAGTACCTGAAAGGGCAGCACCATCAGCGCAATGTACCCGAGCAGCAGGAAACGCCTGCCCGCAAAGCGCAGCTTGGCAAACGCCCACGATGCGGGGGCGGCGACCACCAGCTGACCGGCGATCTGTGCAAAGGCCAGCAGGCAGGTGTTCCAGAAGGCCGAAAAAAACTGCGGGGTGTCCAGCAGCAGCTCCGCCAGCGGTTGGAGCGTCGGCCAGGAAGGCAGGATCGTCCACACCGCATACCCGCCGTCTGCTGTGTCCAACAGGGCCGGCCCCAGGGCGGCTGTCAATTCGTCCGACGCCATCAGCGCACCGTCGACGGTAAACCACAGCGGCCAAAGGACGGTGAAGGCCAGCAGGCCAAGGATCAGCACCGGCAAAAGAGGCTCCTTTTTTCTCATTCCTGCCCACCACCCCAAAAGTGATACAGTAGATACACGACGCAGCCAAGCCCCAGCGCCAGCAGCACGGCGGCGGCAGACAGCTTGCCGATGTCCAGCGACAGGAACCAGTTGTTGAAGAGGTGCTGCAGCAGATATATGCTTTCCTGCGGGTAGTTGCCTGCCACCAAGTAGGCCTCCCGAAAGACCTTAAAGGAGTTGACCAGGCTCAGTATGGTGGTCAGCACCACCGTTGGCAGCAGATTGGGCAGCGTGATAAAGACAAAGGTCTGAAAAGGGGTGGCTCCATCCACCGCTGCCGCTTCATACAAGGGCCGGGGGATGGTCTCCAGACCCGCCAGCCACAGCAGCATATCGTACCCGTTGTTTCGCCAAAGGTAGGTGAAAATCAGCACCCAAAAGGCCGCGCTGCTGCCCATAAAGTCCACGGGCCGGCACCCCAGCCCCACCAGCAAGCCGTTGACCAGCCCCTTGCCGGAGAAAAGCGCCCTCCATAACACAACGATGCTGGCAACAGGGATCGCATAGGGGAGCAGGAGGACGCTTTTGAAAAAGACCGCCCGCCGTTTTGCCGCGCCAAGCAGCACCGCACAGAGCAGGCTGACGGCCAGCAGCGCCGGGATGCAGATGCAGAGAAAGCGGCAGGTGTTGCGGACAGCCAGACGGAACGCAGTATTTTGAAAGAGCGCCCGGTAGTTCCCCCACCCGACGGCCCGGCTGCGCAGCGGGTCCATAAAGCTGGCCCGAACCGTTTCGGCCAGTGGGAACAGATAGAACAGGCACAGCCCCAACAGGCTGGGCAGCAGAAAAGGCAGTGCCTGCCAGCTCTCCCTCCGGCGCAGGCCAGTGACCTTTGGCCGTTTCATCGCCTTCACCTCCCTGCCTACACTGTAGCACAGGGAACCTGAAAAAAACCTGAATACCTTTCTGCCAAAACAGCTTTTAGGTCTCATCCAATTGCGCCAAATGGTCGATTGGTTCGATCTGCGCTTTGATTAATTCTGAATAATACTTCCCAGCTTTCTGCAGTTCCTGATGGGAACCGGATTCGACTAATTCGCCATCTTTTAATACCAGAATGAAATCCGCCAATCGAAGGCTGGAGTATCGATGTGTTATAAAAATGGTAATAGACATTTTTGTTTTCAAGTTAAGCCGCTTAATAATGTGCTGCTCTGAAATAGCATCTAACGCCGAAAAAGGTTCATCAAACAGGTACACATCACTTTGCTTAAAAAGGCACCGGGCAATTGCAATTTTTTGCCATTGTCCTTGTGAGAGTTCTGTTCCCCCATTCCACCCCTTTTGGAGTTGGGTTTGTAAGCGGTGTGGTAACCCATCGATCACTTCTGCTGCCCCGGCATCATCAATCACTTTTGAAAGACGGTGAAGATCGTTGGCATTTTCCAAATCACTGATCGTTATATTTTCTTCCGCAGTAAACGGATACTTAATAAAATCTTGAAATATTGCTGATATCCTTTTTCGCAAACCGGCTGTATCAATCTCTTCGATATCTTGTCCGTTGATCAATATGGTTCCTAGTGTTGGCTTATATAACTTCATTAACAGTTTTAGCAGGGTTGTCTTTCCACTGCCGTTTAGGCCGATAAGGGCATAAGTGTGCCGGTCATCCAGGACGAAGCTTACATTCTTCAAGGCATATACATTGGTAGCAGGGTAGGAAAAGTAAACGTGCCGAAATTCTATCGTGCGAATTGGTTCCGTCAATGGCGTTCCGCAGTTTTCGTCTTCCGTCTGCATATCAAATAAATCAAACAGTGATTCCAAATAAAGTGCCTGCTCATAGAAAGTATTCAATTGGGTGCAAAACGAGAAAATGGCGCTTTGTATTTGATCCAAGGAGCTTGTGTACAAGTTGATCGTACCAAGCGTAGCCCGTTGCTTAATCCCCAAAATAATGATCCAAAGCTTAAGCAGCAAAATCACGAAATCATTGGCGGCTTTTTGGGCCGTATCAATTTTGCAAAATTTTTTGCGGTTCATCTGATCTTCACGAAAAAAATCTGTTTGCTGATTCAAAATGCGGCTTTTCAAATACGATAGAGAGCCAAAAAGTTTTAATTCTTTTATATTGTCATTGCGCAGCATGAGATCGCGGAGAACATCGGAATAGCGTTGTTTTTCTACCCGTCCGACCGATATCTTATACCAAAAACTGCTCACATACTTATTGACGAAAAAAAGAGGAATGCTGGCCACCACACTGGCAATTACAATAATGCCATTAAATGAAACAAGTACGCATACCACGCTCGCAAAAGAAATTAAGCATTGCACGATCGAGAAAAAGGTGTTGATTAAGTTTGTACAACGGATCGACGTTTGTTCTGAAGTGAAGCGGATTCGATTATAAGTTGTTTCATTATCATACTGACTCATCGGCAAGTGAACACATTTTTCTAACACCTGTGCGTTCACCAATAAAGATATCCGACCACTCACATCACTTTTTAGTAAGATACTGAGGTTATTCACAACAGACAGCATCATGTTTGTTAAGAAAAGGGAAAACAAAAGCCAGATGATTTCCATTTCAAACGCCTGCTGGCCACACGCTCTTGCCAGGCTATCCAGAAAAGCTCTGGACAGTATCAGGGTTAGAAAAGGGCATACGCCCGCTATTGTGCTAAGGATCCCTAAAAAAGCAATCCCCCCTGGAGCTGCATGAAAAAGTATTTTTAGAGTTCTAAATGTGATGGAAAGCGTCTCTTTAATAGATAACGTACTTTTTTCCATGGATACATTCCTCGATCATTTTTCTGACACCAGAAGGAGGGAAAGCCGGATAGCTTTCCCCCCTTCCGTTGATTGGACGCGATGTAATGATGAATTACGAAACCGCGTTGTGGGCGCCATCGTAGTTGATGGACAGGTTGTACTCGATCGTGGTGTTGCAGGTGCAAGCGCAACCACCGCCAGAATCGCGCTGGCCAGTCCAAACGCTATTGAAGCTGGGCGCAGTCGGGGTAGTTTGCGTACAAGTGCAGCCGCAGCTGCTCGCCGCATTAACTGCAGTACGACCAAAGATGGGATCTACGACGCTCATAATAGCTCCTCCTCTCTCTTAGAATCTATACAAACAGGCAAAATGCCTATTGTACCGCAGTTACTCAATCACTGCATCTTTTAAGCAGTTGAGCGCTTCTGGATTTTCTTCCATCAGTTCATGGTAGAGAGCCAGATTATTTAGTGCAACTGACCTTGAAGCGCGGCATGCCTCGTTTTTCAGCCCCATATCCAACCCGTTTTCATTGCAAACGCCTGCATAGCATACCCTGCACAGATTGTAAGCCCAACACTTATCGCAGATGTCTTTTGACTGCGCCGCAAATTCCTCAACATACTTTTTCACGATCAGTTCTCGATCAACACCTTCGTCCACATTACCAATCGAAGGGCTGGAGCCGATCCGTTCGCAGGCTTTATATTCTCCGGTTGCCGTGACATACAGTCTTTTCTTTCCTGGCACGCAGCATCCATTTAATCCCCGGCGCAGTGTAGGTTCATCAACGATAATGCGATTGTTGATTTTAACCAAGTCGTCAAAGATCGAATGGTAATATATGTTTCTGGCTTTGTAGGCGTCAAGCCCGTCGGTTTCTGCCTTGCGCTGTTGCCATATCATAAGGGGGTTGCACATACCATGAAGAGCATACTTGGGATTGCCGGTGATTTTGTCGTAATACTCATCCAAGCCAGGACAAGTTCCATACGATGGATAAGTAATATTTACATGGCAGGTTGCCGGAAGCCAGTCCAGCGATTCGAAGTATGCATTTACCTGCTCCAACTTTTCAAATCCAAATGGAGGTGTCAACACAGCGTTTATATTAACCGGCATGTGGGAACCTGCGTAGGCATCCGCCAAAATTCGAAGACCGCCAATGCTGTCTTCAAACGTGGGGGCATCATTTGCGTACACACGATATGCGTCGTGGACAGTGCGTGGGCCGTCGATACTGGCCATAATATATAAGTTCGGAACTTGAGCCAGATAGGTGGCGATTTCGCGTGTCATGAGCGACATATTGGAAGTAAAGCTATAAACAATCTCTTTGTTCCCTCTCTTGGCCTGAGACCTCTCAATCACAGCTTTCATCAGCTTAAAGTTGAGCAACGGCTCGCCGCCGTAGAAAGTAATTGCCAGTTTAGCGCCGCTGTTTTCCAACGCCCAATCAATTGCCTTAAAGGCAATTTCTGTCGGCATCCGCCGATTCCCAAAATCACGGTTTCCTGAGAAATCCTCTGAGTAGACGCAGTATTTGCAGCGGAAATTACATTGCTCCGTCACTTCAAGAATGATTTGTTCAACTTTCTGCTCCGTATCGGTTACACCCGCCGCAATTTCTTTTCCCATGCTCAAAAGCGGCGGTCGCTGGAACAAGCGCTCTGCGTCAATTGTCTGTAGGAGGTTTTTCACTGCATTAGGATCGACTTTTGTCAGTGATATCAAAAATGTTTCGGCGCTCAACGTGGGGTCAAACAATACGCGGAAAATGTAGCTGGTATCATCGTCCAACACAATTACCTTTCCGGTGCCTATATCATAGTAGTAGTTGTTTCTCTTGGTGGAAAACAGTACTCCTTCACGCAGAGCAGACTGCGTAGTTTTCATATCATAAAGTCGCTGCAATACCGGTCGAAGAGAAAGAGGAACCATTTCTAATTCTACTATCTGCATATTGGCGATTCACATCCTATTCCGTAAATTGCCCTTGTTATAGCACGGATTTCATATCAAAGTGCTCATTCGAGCGAAAACGCGCGTTTCTTTCATCGAAAATCGACGATGCCGACGAGTGATTTCTTGTTCGGTATGTACACAAAAAGTGCTGTGAGAAAACCAAAAGGCTCTCACAGCACTTTTTACAATGATGCGACAAACGGTTGTGGATTCTGCCAATATCACGCCTGTGGGATCGTGACCTGCAGCGTAGCGCCGCCGCCCGGCGTATCCCGGATCGTGATGCTGCCGTGATGCAGCGCCACAAGCTTCTGCGCGATGCTCAGGCCCAGACCCAGGCTGGCATCGCCGGTTTGCGGGTCTGCGCGATAAAACTTTTGGAAAGCCCGTTCCTTATCCGCAATGCCCGGCCCCGTATCGGCCACCGACAGGCAGACCGTTCGCCCCGCCGCCACGGCGGAAAGTTCGATCTGCGTACCGCTGGGGGTGTGCTGAACGGCGTTGGACAACAGAATGGCCATCACCTGCTTCAGCGCGTCCTCGTCTGCCCGAATGGGCGGCAGCGCGCCGTCCGGCAGGCGGAGGGTCAGCCGGTCACCGGCCTTTGCCGCCACCGGCTGCCATGTCTCGTAAACTTCCCAGAGAAAGGCCTCGGTGTCCAGCTTAGCCGGCATGATCTGACGGGCAGCGGTCTCCAGACGGGAAAGGGATAGAAGCTCCTGCACCAGCTGCGCCATCCGGTGCGCTTCTGACAGAATGTTGGCGCGGTATTTTGCCTCCTCGCCGCCGGAAGGCAGCAGTTCGGCGCTGGTGATGATCACTGCCAGCGGGCTTTTCAACTCGTGGCTGGCCGCCGCCAAAAACTCCCGCTCCATCCGCTCGGCCCGCCGGGCGGGCTGCATGGCCCAGCCGGTCAGCGCAAAGGCCAGCGCCCCCAAAGCCAGCACGCCGCCCGCCGCCACCGCTACGTACAACAGTTGCATCCTGCCCCATTCCTGCCGGAAGGTCGCGGCATCCTGAAACAGGTACATCTCGATCCAATTCCCACTGGCCGTGGGGATTGCACAGTATTCCGCAAACCAGAGGGCACTCCCGTCCCGCAGGGTGTATGCCTGCCGGACAACCGTTTTGGCCCACAGGCCGTTCTGCCCATCCACGCTTTGCCGCGCCTCTTCCAGCATTGGTTCGCTGAGAGTGAGCAGCGGTGCGGCATCATCGCCCTGCAGGTAGGGATTCTCGATGGGGGCTCCCTTCTCGAATAAGGCGGACACCAGGCGGTTTTCCACCGCGCTGCTGTAGATCGCCTTATGGTCGATGGTCTGTGTCTCCAGGATCGGCTGTTCCAGGGCGGAACAGAGGGAGGCGAAGGCCAGCCTATGCTTCTCCTCCAGGGCGTTCTTTCCCTGCCGGGCGGCCACGAAACAGAGGGTAGCCACCACCATGGCGGCAAACAGGATGTTCACCGCTACGATCTTCCACCGCAGAACGTCCAACGGCGCGGCCGGTTCAGCGGCCTTCTTTTTCTTCCACAAGGGCATACCCAACACCTCGAACGGTCCGCAGGCTCATCTTGGAGTGGATCTGGGCCAGCCGCCGGCGGAAAAAGCCGATGTAATTGTCCAGAATGGCCTCCTCCACGTCGGCGTCCGCGCCCCATACGCGGGCAAACAGGGTGGCTCGTGCCAGCGCCTGACCCTTGCTTTTCATAAACAGTTCAATCATAAGGCCCAGCTTTTTGGAGACCGCGATCTCCTCCCGGCCACAGGCCAGCAGCAGCGCCTTGGTGTCGTACACCAGATCCCCGTACCGCAGCACCACCAGCTCCTCGATGGGGGCCTGCCGCCGCAGGTTGGCCCGGACACGGGCCAACAGCTCCCGGCTGTCAAAGGGTTTACCCAGATAGTCGTCGGCGCCGGCATCCAGGCAGGTCACCTTGTTTTCCACGGCGGTCAGCGCCGTCAGCATCACCACCGGCGTCATGATCCCCTTGCGGCGGCTTTCCCGCAGGATGTCCGGCCCGCTTTCGCCGGGGAGCATCCAGTCCACCAGCGCCAGGTCGTAGGCGTTCTGCTGCAGATAGTAAGCGCCTTCCTCCCCGTCGGTGCAGGCTTTCACCGTGTAGCCCTCTTTTTCAAGGATTTCGCACAGCATCCGGTTCAGTTTCCGGTCATCTTCGATCACTAGCAAGTTCATGTATTCTACCTCCCGGGGCATATCTCGCAGGCCGTATCAAAAGCGGCAGATTATTTAATTTATAGCACAAATTCTCCCGGAGCGCAACCAAGGCCGGAAAGAGCCGCAGGCGCCTTCAGGATTTTTTCAGGTTTTGTGTGGTACAGTGGTATTACCAAAATTGCCAGGGCAGCGGCCGCCTGCGCCGCCGCCCCGTAAGGAGGAATTTGTATGAACCGAATTCGATCACGGCTTGCGCCGCTGGCCGCCCTCATGGCTTTGCTGCTGGCGCTGGCAGGGTGTTCCGCCGCTCCTTCAACCGAGGAGCCGGGAACGGCCTCCCAAACGAAGTACGCCACGGGAAAATACACCCAGACGGAGGTCACCCCCGCGGTGGACAGCGGCTTCGCTCCCGCCAAGCTACAGATGCTGGACGGCGTTCCCACGTTATCGCTGTATAATGACGCCCAAAACACCGCAGCGGCGTTTTCCTGGACGGGGGATGGCTGGGAAACCATCGATCCCTCCACCGTACAAGCCTTTCTGGACGGGCTGGACAAAACGCAGGTGGAAACGCTGACCGCCTGTTACGGCGGCAGCGGCCGGTGGTGGGTGGCCGCCGCCGAGACCGGCGGCGCGTTGACGCTCTACCGCGTCGATTCGCAGGGAAGCGTCCGCACAGTGTTGACGGATACGCCGCCTGCCGGCGGCACCGCGCCCTACATCACCGACTTTGCCGCCGCCCCGGGGTATGCGGTCGTCTGCCTGGCGGACGGCGCAGGAAGCTGTGTTCTGCAGATTGTGGACGGGCAGAGCGGGGATATTTCCGCCACGATCCGTCCCAGCGTTGTGGATTATACCTTTGCGGTATCGGGCAACCGGCTGTATCTGCGCAACCGGAATGCCGGAACGATGGATGTCTATGCGCTTCCTTCCGGTGAAAAGGCCGATTCCTTTGCGATTGTTCCTGAGGCACAGGAGGTGGCCGCCTATGCGGTGGACGGCGAGAACCAGCAGATCGTTTTCCTCACCATGGACGGAATTTTTCAGGCGGGCTTTGGTTCCTCGGTCAAGCAGGCCATGGTGCAGGAAAAAGGCTTTGTCTACGCCGCACCGCAGACCACCGACTATGAGATTCTCCCGCTGGGGGATGCCGCCTTCCTGGTGTCCTGCCTACAGAACGGCGCGCCGCTGACTGTCCTGATCCGGTTGGACGCCACCCTGCCCACACAGGCAGCGCAAAGCCTGTATATTTGGGCGCTGGAGGACAGCGATGTCATCCGCAGCGCCGCCGCGGTCTTTGCCAACCAGTACCCGGATTGTGACGTTCAGTTGGAATTTGGCCGCGATGCCACCAGCCAGGCCCTTTCCGACGAGGATATCATCAAGAATCTAAACACCCGTCTGCTGGCCGGTGAAGCGCCCGACGTGCTTTTTCTGGACGGCCTGCCCATCCGTTCGCTGATGGAGAAAGGCGTGCTGGCGTCGCTGGATGGTGTTGTTTCGATGGACGGATACTATGAAAACATCCTGACCGCCTACTCGCTGGACGGCAGGCCCTACGCCTATCCGTCGGTGTTCCGCGTGCCGGTTTTTGTAAGCGGCAGCAGCGAGATCAACGTGGATGACTACGCCTCGCTGGCGTCGCTGGCCGCGCTCTATCAGGAGCAAAGCCTGATTTTTAACACCTCCTACGAGGATATTTTTGATTCCTTCTATATTGCCTCCAGCGCCGGGCTCTTCCCGGAGGAGAAGCGCATTGACGAGGACGCGCTGCGCGCATTCCTGCAATCCACCAGAGAGATGATCGATGGCCAGCAGATCACCGCCCAAACCAACGAGTATGTGATGGCCAGCGGCAACGGACAGAGCGTGGCCCAGTCGGAGTTTGCCATGAGCCTGATCAAGGTGGCCGAGGGGAGTTACCCCTGCGGTACCGGCGTTGTAAGCAACCGTTCCGACGCGCTGAAGCTGTTTTGGAGCTACCCCGCCGTTGCCATCCGGCCGCTGCCCGGCAGCGGCTTTGAGGCCAAAGAGATCGTTTCCATCCCGGCTAACGCCGCCAACCCCACACTGGCAACAGCTTTTGTCCAAATCATGCTGACAGACCCCGTTGTGCAGTTGAATTCCCTCTACAAGGGCTTCTCGGTACAGCGGGATGTGGAAAACGCCTATCTGGCGCAGACCATCGCGGACGGGGAGCAGACCTACGCCGCCGACCCGCTGACCTGCGATTGGGATTCCCTGATCGAAGAGCTGGGCGCGCCGTCCGTCAGCTCTGCCACTATTTATGACGTAACGCATGAGGCCGCGTTTGACTACTACGGCAACGAGATCGACCTGGACACCGCCGTCCAGCGCATCGAGGAAAACCTGGGACTCTATTTTTCCGAGCAGCAATAAGCAAAGCAGTAGCAGCATCGCCGAATCATTCTACTTGGCATTATAGCGGCGTTGTGTGGATGCTTTTCAAATGGCGATTTTCAAAGTCTTACTGCGATAATTTAATTTCTTTTTTCTTACGTTTACAAACCGTCCGCTATTTTCTCCTTACCCTTCGGGGTGATAGAAGAAAATGGCCCCGGAAATTTATCAAGGCATTGTTGCATACCAATCCGGTGATTCAACCGCAGCATGGACACTCGTTCAAAAATTCACATGTTTTTCTTTACAATTTACATTCCGAAATACCTCATTGCGTCTGTCCTGCTTCCGTTTACATGTACCTCTAAGTGCAAATGGCTGCCTGTGGCTCGCCCAGTGTGGCCGACATAACCGATGACCTGCCCGGCCTGCACTTGTTGGTCGGTGGTGACACAAATGCTGGAGCAGTGTGCATATAGTGTTTCCAGTCCGCCGCCGTGGTCGATTTGGATGTAGTAGCCGTAACTGCCGCCCCAGCTGTCAAGACTGTTGGCAACAGTGACGGTGCCATCTGCGGCGGCAAGGATGGGTGTGCCCTCGGCACAGGCAATGTCGGTGCCAGTGTGGGAACTGACCTCTCCAGTGATTGGGTCTACACGGTGACCGAACTGCGAGGTAATCGTACCCGCAACCGGCAGCGGCCACTGCAGGGTGCCTGTGGGGGTGCGAGTGCTGTCCGGGTTCATAAGTTCTCCACCGCCCTGTGCAAAACCGCCGAGCAATTCTGCCCACAGTTCTTCATACTGCGGGTCCTTCAGGAGTTGCAAATAGTTGTTCTGGCGGGCGGTAAAATGGTAGTCTACCGCCATCTCGTCGGGCGTTTTGTGGGTAAGACTTATTACTAGGACGGTTTCGGTTATCTCTGTTGTGATTGCTTTTCCGTTCTTGTCCGTCGTTTCTATAACGGCAGTTTCCGCACGGGTCGAGTAGTCCACCGCGTTCATCGCCCACATAGTTTCCCGCAGTTTATCCACCTGTTCCTCTGTCAGAGCCGCAACGGGCGCGCCTTGTTCGCTGCCCGCCACATACGATGAAAAGACCGCCAGGACATCTTGCCAGCGGATGTAGTATACATCATCGTTGGCGGTAATGTCTTGGCGGTCGTGCTGTACGGTATCGGAGATTTTTTCCAGCCTATCGCGGTATTCTTCGGTCAGGGTTTCTACGGCTTCACGCACAGTGACGGACGCTGCGTTGGGGGCATCAGCGGCGAAGAAGATGCCATAGGCCGAGCCGGACACAAAGGCCACAAGGCTGATGACGATAACAATGCCCAGCGCCGCACCTGCGCCCGCTGCAAGAATGGCTGTAAGGCTGTGCAAATCGGCAAAAAAGTTCCGAATTGCCGAGCGCACCGCCACAGCCGTCTTGCGGGTGTTGCTGGCGGCTTTCTGGATAGCAAGCTGCACTTGACGGGTACGGGTCTGCATTTGTGCTTGGGTTGTTATGCTCCGCACAGTTTCATTTGCGGCGGTTCGCAGTTGGCGCTGACTTTGGGTCACGCCGCGAATATCGCGCGGTGCGGTCTTGGCGGTGATGGCTTTTTCTTTCGCCCGCTGTCGGGGCAAATCTGCCCCACGGCGCGGGCGTTGCGCCGCATCGGGCAGCGTGCCGTACTCGGTCTGTTTCGGGCTGACACCGCGCTCACCGGCGGTGTAGGCACGGGTGGTCTTGCCCTGCTCTGCAGTGCGGCGCTCCCGGTATTTTTCTATCTGCTTGCGGGCAAGTTTGCGCCCCTGCTGCACGGTGAAATCGGTGTTTTGCTTGATAGCTGAATAGGATGTGTCGGCCAGCATCCCGCTGGTGCCGTTGGCTGTGGTATAATCGCCATCCTCCTGCGTGGAGGTGCTTTCCCGCAGTTTAGTTCGGCTTTTCTCCTTGGCCTCCGTCCACGCCTTTTTCAGCGCTGCTTTCGGGATTTTCCCTGTAGAATTGCTTTTCGGCGCACGCTCGGCTGACTTTTCTTTAATATCTTTCATGGCATCACCCCACGTCATAAATTATTCAAATTGAATTTCAAAATCGTTCAAACAGCTTTTAAATTCTACACACAAGTCGCCGCTATAATAAGTCTCGTAATCAAAACAAACGCGGGAAGCATCCCGCACACCACTGCGCCTTAGACCATGCCAGAGCAATCGCTCGGTCAAGGCCAGACAACAAATTAGGCTAAAGGGCCATTACATATAAAAAACAATGCTGTATCTTCCGATTCTGGCCGATACAGCATTTTCTTTGCAATTATGAAAGGATATCGTTATAATAAGGCTATAACCTTGAAACATGAGGTTTCGCCCATGAATTTATATATCAGCACCGCTGAAAATGTTTGTTGCTTGCTATATTCTTTGCTTTAATCTACCACCTATGAGTAAACAACTACCACCTATCGTGAAACAATAGAAATTTTCTCCCCGATTTCTTATAATATAGCCGTGGAAAGGAGGTAATCGGATGCAGATTGAAATCAAAATCGACGAAGAATGCACAGAAACAAAGATTGTTGTCGTTACAAGCAAAGTGACCGAGGAGGTCAATGAAATAGTAAAAAGGCTTTCAAGTGAGCAGCCCCAGATGATTGCAGCTTTCAAAGATGCTCAAGCAACAATGCTTGAGCCAACCCAAATCTATCGGGTCTATGCATCAGAGGGCAAAGTCTATGCCGAGACGGAAAACAGTACATTTCTTCTCCGACTACGGCTATACGAGGCAGAGCAGCGCCTTGCAAAATGTTCTTTTGTGCGCATATCAAACAGCGACATCGTCAATTTGAAAAAGGTCAAGGGGTTTGATTTGAGCTTTGTGGGAACGATTTGCGTTTCTCTCTCGAACGGAACAGTCACTTATGTTTCAAGGCGATATGTTGCAAAAATCAAACAACTGTTAGGATTATGAGGTGGCAAAATGAAAAAGAAAATTATAATGCGGGGGTTATTTGGCTTGCCTACGGGTATTGCCATTGGATTTGTGATTACGCTGATTATTTCCATCTGCATTGGGAACGGCTCCTTTTATCCCGTTACACCTGAACTTATAGACGCAACCGGAAACGAACTGAATGCAGTCATCTTGCAGACCGTTCTGTGTGCCATTATGGGCGCTGGTTTTGCAGCGGCATCGATTATTTGGGAACTTGACTCGTGGAGTCTTGCCAAGCAAAGCGGTATTTACTTTATGATTATCAGCGTTATTATGCTGCCGATTGCCTATTTTACCAATTGGATGAAGCATACTGCCCTCGGCGTTCTCTCCTATGTGGCAATATTCGTTGCAATATTCGTTGTCGTTTGGCTTTCACAGTACTTGCTCTGGAAACGGAAGATAAAGCAAATGAACACTCTTGTCAGCAAAGACCAGTAGTTCATAGCATTTTGAAGCAGCCCTTTTCGCCACGCCGCTTTTAGGGCGGCTTTCGGTATCGTCCCCGCCGCACTTTTGGGGGTACGGTTGGGGGGCTTTTGTTTGTTCTCTCTTAGAGTTCTCATACTCTCGGTTCGGTTATACGCTTTGCCACAACGACTACCCTGCTGTTTTTGCCGGAATCGTCGCAGGTGGACAGCGTAAGCAGCTTGTCCCCATAAACAGCCGTCACGCCGGTTTCGTACAATGCGGCGTTCTTGCAGGCGTCCACATAGGCGGCAAATTCCTGCGGTGTTTCGGCATCGACAAATTGATAATAGGCAAACAGATCCTCCGCTTCGCCCCGAAATACCGCCATCACGGTATACTCTGCCTGCGCCGTCAGGGTGTCAAATCGGACAATTCGGTGCTGCTTCCAAAAGGATTCGCGCTTGTATTGCAGTAAATCAGAGAACATGGTGCCGTCCTTCATGTTGTGTCCGTACACAAGGATGTTGTCGGATGGCGTTTGCAGGTCGCAGTTTGCCTGCACATACGGGCAGCCGTGCGGGGAGTCGGCTTTTTCAAAGTTGTGCTTTAAGTAAAAGTCGGGGTCCTGCTTTGACTGCATGACCGGGTAGTTGATGTTGGTTCCATCAATCTGTATCCACCCGGCAAGGTCGCTGTTTTGCGTGTACAGCGCCTGATACTACGGCAAAAAATCATTCCCCGGTGACGCGGCGTCACCGGGGAAATTTTCTGTCCGCGCGGCAAGCTGCCGATACATTCGCGCTTGCGTACAGGAGTCGGCGGCATAGCGGGCAATACCTGTGGTACTTGCAAGAAAAACTGCGGCAAGGGTTAAACGCAGGATGCGGTAGAATTTCAACATAGAGTGTCCTTTCTCGGAATCGGTTTGCAAAGGAAAAACAGATGATGTATAATACATATGTGTTCAAAGACTGCGGGGTGTTATGATGAATTTGTATCTCAGTGCGGCGGAATACGATTACCACACGCTGCTCAAGGTAGCCGAGATGGCAGGGCTTGCGGGAATCATCGGTTTTCATGAGGCCGGGGACGGCTATCTGGTGACCTTCCCGCAGGGGGAAAATGTTCAGGCTCTGATAGATGACTATAAGGGACGGCTGCGGGATTTGGAAAACAATATTTGGCAGCATTAAAACAGGTATATAAATCGGGATTTGCTGTGTCAACTGTACCGATATATCACTTAAGCAATTCCGGAACAAGATTACTGCAATACACTGTCTTGCCTGACAGCACATCGTCATAGAATCTCTGCTTCCAGTCAATGTATGCCACTGCCTTTTGCAGTTCAGTAATGGATTGGAGCAAGGTTTCTTTTTTTCTGCAAGAATCACCTTACGTTCCGGAATTGTACCTTCGTCCTCCATGCACAAAGCAAGATATTGCTTCATCTCTGCAATGCTCATTCCACAGCTTTTCAGGCAGTTCAGACTCTGAATCCATTTGATGTCATGTTCGTCAAAGACACGATAATTTCGTCTGTCACGCTTGACATTGGGGACCAATCCCTCGTTGCAGTAGAATTTCAGATTTTCCTGATTTCCCCAAAGGGGATAAGAGAACGCCGCTGTCTGCGGTGTCGTATTCAATTTTCGATGTGTCACTATTTGGGCGGTGGGTTTCACGGGAGGCGGAAGCGTGTCAAAGCTCAATCCGAAAGTAGTAAATCGGTAGTAAATTCAGTTCTTATATCCCGTGAAATGCCCGTATTTCCGGGCTTTTTGGAGATAATCAGCGTTGTTCATAAAAAAACCGCAGTCATGCACCAACCGGCACACGTCTGCGGCTTTTCCAATGTCCCCGGCGCGATTCGAACGCGCGGCCTTTCGCTTAGGAGGCGAACGCTCTATCCAGCTGAGCTACGAAGACCCCTAACATAGTTATTATAGGGTCTCGGCCAGCAAAAAATCAAGCCTTATTTGGCGGGCGCGCCCGCGCCCGCGCGGGGAGTGTTACAAGTTATTCGCCCAGCACCTCGGCGAGGGTGGGCATGGCGGGCATCGCACCGTGGCGGCTCGTCGTGATGCCAGCGGCCTTGTTTGCGAAGGCCACGGCCTCGCGCAGCTTGGCGCTGTCCAGCTCGGTCAGGATGTCGGCCTCCTTGATGCGGCTCAGGAACGCGCCGAGGAAGGTATCCCCCGCGCCGTTCGTGTCGCCGACCTTCACGGCGATGCCGTCCACTTTGCCGTACACATCACCCATGCGGTAGCACGCACCGTCCGCGCCAAGGGTGACAAGCACCAGCGGGATGCCCCGCTCTGCCAGCTTGCGGCTGCCCACTTCCGGGTCGGTGCAGCCGGTCAGCAGCTCCATTTCCTCGTCAGAGACCTTCAGAATGTCGGCCAGCGGCATCGCGGCTTCGATCTGCTCTACAGCGGTCTCGGCGTTCGGCCAGAGGTTTGCGCGGTAATTGGGGTCAAAGGTGATGGCCGCGCCGGCCTTTTTGGCGCGGCGCACGGCGTCCAGCGTAGCGGTGCGCTCTGGGTCAGCAGTCAGGCTGACGCTGCCGAAGTGGAAAAACTTCGTGTTTTCCAAAATGGCCTGCGGCACCTCGTCCGCACGCAGCATCGTGTCCGCGCCGGGGTTGCGGTAGAAGGAGAAGCTCCGCTCGCCCGTGGCGTCCAGCGTGACGACGGCCAAGGTGGTAGGCTGTACCGGGTCCGTCAGCATGGCGGAAGTGTCCACGCCGTTCTCCTGCAGGGTCTTGCGCAGGGAATCGCCGAAGGCGTCCCGCCCGACTTTGCCGATGAACGCGGTGCGGCAGCCCAGCCGGGATGCGGCCACAGCCATATTGGCCGGGGCGCCGCCGGGGTTGGCAGCCAGCTGCACAACGCCCTGCTCATTGACGCCGCACTGGGTAAGATCGATCAAGATCTCACCGAGGGAGATAATGTCATACATATAGATCCAGCTCTTTTCGTGTAGGTTTATGGGTCACAGCTTTGCCAGCCAGTCCAGCGCTTCCTGCAGGTGGCAGTCCCAGAATTTCCAGTCATGCACACCGGGGGCGCGGGTGTAGTCGATGGGCACGAGCTTCGACGCCTCGGCGTAGAATTTCTCGTTCGAGGGGAAGATGAAGTCCTCGGTGCCGCATGCCATGAACAGCTTGGGGATCGGCTTGCCCGCGTCCAGCTGCGCCTTCAGCAGGTACAGCAGGTCGTCGCGGGTGCCCGCCATCTTCTCGTTGGGGCTGATGGCCTTCATATAGTTCTTATCGAACTTCGCCACATGCGCCTCGGTCGTGTCGCCGGTGTTCAGCATATCCATATCCAGCCCGCCGGACAGCGAGCAGATCGCGCCGAAGCGCTCTGGGAATTCAAGGCCGATGCGCATCGCGCCGTAGCCGCCCATGGACAGCCCTGCGATGTAGGTGTTCTCGCGCTTGTCGCTCAGCGGGAAGATCGTGCCCAGAAACTCCGGCAATTCCTTGCCGATGTAGTCCATGTAGTTTTCGCCAAGATACATGTTCAGGTACTTGCTGTTCTCGGCGCTGGGCATAACGACGGCGATGTCATGCTCCTGCGCATAGCGGTCGGCGTTTGCCAGCCGCGTCCAGTCCATGTAGTCGCCATAGCTGCCGTGCAGCAGGTACAGCGTCTTGTACACGCGGCTGCGGCCGTACTTGGCGTTGCCCGTGCCGAAGAGGTAGTCATCCGCGTCCTGCGTGGGCAGGTAGATGATGACATTGGCGTTTTTCTGCAATGCCTGCGAGAAAAAGTTGCATTGAATATGTGCCATTGCCGTCCCCTCCTTATTCTGCCACGGTGCTTTCGGCCAGCGGCAGCCAGTTCAGCACGTCCTGAATGTGAGCGTCCCAGTAGTCCCAATCGTGGATGCCGGGGTGCTCGGCGTAGGTCAAATCAAGGCCAAGCTCGGTCATCTGCTTGCGGGCGTTCTGGTTGATGTTGTAGGTAAAGTCCTCGGTGCCGACGCACTGGAACAGCTTCGGCAGCGGTCTGCCTTCGGCCTTGCGCTTGGCAGCCAGTGCGAACAGGTCGGCGTCGCTGCCCTCGATGGCGTCGGGGTTCTCGAACAGGGCTTCCCACTTGAAGGGGCCGCTGATCTCGCCGTGCTTGGTGGCCTCGACGGTACCTAGGAAGTCCACCGCGCCGGACAGGCTGGCCGCGCAGGCGTACTGCTCCGGCTTTTGCAGCGCCAAGCGCCACGCGCCGTAGCCGCCCATCGAAAGACCTGCCACGAAGGTATTCTCGCGCTTGCGGCTGACCGGGAAGAGGCTCTCGATAAATTCGGGCAGTTCCTCGGTCAAATAAGTCAGGTACTGCGAGCCGCGGTACATGTCCTGATAGAAGCTGTTGGACGCCGACGGCATGACGACCGCGATTTTGTGGTTCTGGGCATATTTTTCAATGCTCGTCAGGCGCATCCAATCACTGTAGTCACCGTAGCTGCCGTGCAGCAGGTACAGCACCTGATATTTCGCGCCCGTGTGGAAGTAGCTTGTGTCCTTGTGGTTCATCAGTTCGTCCGCATTGGGCGTCGGGATAACCACATTCACGTCTGTGCCGAAGCGCAGCGTGGGGGAAAAGAAATTCACTTGGAAAAAGGCCATTGCGGCATCCTCCTTTTAGACAAGCGCCACACCGTGCAGCTGCAGCGGCGCGTCGCATTGCATCGGCACCGGGGTCATGTCCAAGAACTGATAGACCTCCAACACCAGCGCATCCTTGCGCATCATGCAGCAGCGGATCGTGCCCTCGGCGTCGTTGTGGTTCGTCACCGGGGTAAATTCCTCGGCGAAGCCCTGCGCCTTCAGGCTGGCGAGCTGGGCGTCGAAGTCCGCGCTGGGCAGCCCCATGTGATCCAGCCCCTCGATGATCTTCGTCTGGCCGTACTCTGCGCCCTGCACATGCTGGCTGATCTCGACCGTAACGCCGAAGGGTGAGCGGATATTGAAGTAATACTCCCCTTCCCCGTAGACCTTCGGGTTATAGAACTCGTGGTCGTCGGTCAAAATCAGGTCAAGCTGTTTTTCCTTGCAATGGGTCAGTGCTTTTTTGATGTCCGCCGTGCGCAGCGCCATATGGGCGATGCCTGCGGTGTACTGCCCCTTCGCAAGGGCGGGGGTCGGCTGGGGGGGTCCCTTCTGCAGCCGCACGGTGCAGCTGCCGTTGTGCAGGGTGTTCTCCCCTGCCGGGGCGAAGAAGAGGTTCTCTGTCAGCCACACGGCGGCGTTCTCCGGCTCCGGGGTCAGGATCACGATCTCGTGCGCCATGATACATCAACCCTTCTTGTTCTTCTTCTGGTTCTTCACGTAGTCGACGTAGACGGCGATCAGGACGATGATGCCTTTCGCGACCATCTGCCAGTAGCTGTCGATACGCATCAGGTTCAGGCCGTTGTTCATGATGGCGATGATCAGCGCGCCGATGATGGTGCCGCCGATGAAGCCGTAGCCGCCAGCCATGGAGCAGCCGCCCAGTACGCAGGCCTCGATGGCGTCCATCTCAGCGCCGTTGCCGGCGGTGGGCTGACCTGCATAGCTGCGGGCTGCCAGAACGATACCGGCAACAGCGCCCATCAGGCCGCTGAAGACGTAGACGAAGAGGCGGACGTTCTTGACGTCGATGCCGCTGAACTCAGCAGCCTTCTGGTTGCCGCCGATGGCGTAGATGTGGCGGCCGAGCTTGGTGCGGTTGAGGATGATGTAGACGACGATCAGGATGATGGTCATGTACCAGACGGGGTTGGGCACACCCAGCGTGTAGCCAGTGCCAACGGCGATGAAGTTGCGGTCGTCGATACGGACGGTCGTGCCGCCGGTGTAAACGTAGGTGGAACCACGAAGAATCGTCATCAAAGCGTAGGTAACGATGAACGGGGGCAGCGTGGTGCGGCTCAGGATAAAGCCGTTGAAAGTACCCATCAGAGCACCAACGATCAGGCAGATGATGATGGCAACGGGAATCGGCAAGCCTTGATTGATCATGGTGCCGACCATAACGCCGATGATGCCGACGACGGAGCCAACACTCAGGTCAATGCCGCCCGCAATCAAAATCATCGTCATGCCGCTGGCGAGGAAGATGTTCTGGGCGCTCTGGCGCAGAACGTTCATGATGTTATCATAAGTCAGGAAGCTGTCGGAGCGGATCGCGATAACCACACAGAGGGCGAGCAGGCCGATCAGGATACCGGCGTTGCGTTTGATGTAGCTTTTGGTGGAGCCAAACAGCTTTTCTGTCACAGACATTTTAGTATTCATTACGGTGTCCTCCCTTTACATTGAGACCGCGTACTGCATAATAACTTCCTGCGATGCTTCGGTGCGATCGAGGATCTTGGTGATGGTGCCCTCGCACATGACGGCGATACGGTCGCTCATGTTCAGCACCTCCGGCAGGTCAGAGGATACCATCAGGATGGTAACGCCCTCCGCCGCAAGACGGTTCATGATCTCGTAGATCTCGCCTTTCGCGCCGACGTCGATGCCGCGCGTGGGTTCGTCCACAATCAGTACCTTGGGGCCTGCGGCCAGCCAGCTGGCGATGATGACCTTCTGCTGGTTGCCGCCGGACAGGCTGGCGATAGGCGTCGACATGCCGGGCGCTTTGACCTTCAGCGAGTCGATGCCGTGCTGGGCGATTTCGCGCTCCTTCTTGCCGTTGACGTGCAGCTTGCCGATGAACTCGTCCAGCACCTTCAGCGTGGCGTTGAACTTGATGTCCATGATGCCGAACATGCCCTCGCCGCGGCGATCCTCCGGCACGAAGCCGACGCCTTCCTTAATAATACGGTCAGGTTTCAGGCCGCTGATCTTCTTGCCGTACAGTTCGACACTGCCGCTCTTGATCTTGTCAAGGCCGAAAATAGCTTCCATCGTCTCGCTTCGGCCGCAGCCGATCAGGCCGGAGAAGCCCAGAATCTCGCCGCGCTTTGCCTCAAAGCTGACGTCGTGGATGCGATCCGTCGTCAGACCGTTGACCTTCAGGGCAACTTCGGGGAAGCTGTTGTAGGTGCGGGTGTAGTAGTTCGTCATGCTGCGGCCGACCATCAATGCGATCAGGTCGTCGGTCTTCGTCTCCTTGACGACCTTCGTGTCGACGTACTGGCCATCGCGCAGGACGGTGACGCGGTCGGCAATGATGTCCAGCTCACTCATGCGGTGGCTGATGTAGATGATGCCGACGCCGCGCTCCTTCAGCTTGCGGATGCTCTCGAACAGTGCCTCGGCCTCCTTGTCGGACAGCGAGCTGGTGGGCTCGTCCATGACGACGATGTTGGAGGAGAACGAGATAGCCTTGACGATCTCGACCATCTGCTGCTGGGCGATGTTCAGCTCGGCAATGGGGGTCAGGGGGTTCAGGTCAAGGCCGAAGTCCACAAGGTACTTCTTGGCCTCGCTGTTCATCTTGTCGAAATCCACGAAGCCGAGTTTGTTTTTCGGCTCGCGGCCCAAGAACATATTCTCGGCGATGGACAGCCACGGCACGAGCACCAGCTCCTGATGGATGATGCTGACGCCTGCCTTGCGGGCGTCCTCGACGCTGTTGATCTCGACTTTCTGGCCGTCGATGAAAATTTCGCCATCATCCTTCTGATAAATGCCGCCCAGCACCTTAATCAAGGTGGATTTACCGGCACCGTTCTCGCCCAGAAGCGCATGGACTTCGCCGCGGCGCAGCTCAAACTGCATGTTCTGCAAAGCGTGCACGCCGGGGAAGCTCTTATCGATCCCCTTCATCTGAAGGAGCAGCTTTTCTTCTGCCATAATTTCAACTCCTTTGGCATGGCTGGCCGCGTCTTGCGGTCATCTTCTGCACAGTTTCTACAAGAAAGGCCGCTGCAAAGCCTTGTTTTGCAGCGGCCTATTCACTCAAGCGAATGGATCAGCCCCAGTTTGCGGGATCGTTGTCAGCAACGTTGTCCGGGGTGATGAGGGTGGTATCCAGAGAGTAGGTAGCATCCACGGACTCCCCGTTCATGATCTTGGTAGCGCACTCATAAGCCTTGTCCGCGATGGAAACGGGGCTCTGTGCGGCGGTGCAGTACAGGCCACCCTCCTGAACGCTGGTCTTGCCGGAGGGAGAACCGTCAACGGACATGACCTTGATTTCGTCCTGACGGCCACGGGACTCAACCGTGCCAAGGATTGTCATGGAAACGTCGTCGTTCAAGCCCCAGAAGACCTGCAGGTCATCGTTTGCAGTCAGGATGTCCTCCGCATCGGGCAGAACCTCGTCCAGCGTTGCGATGCTCTTGCGGTCAACGATCTTGCAGTTGGTGCCTTCGATAGCGGCTTCCAGACCGGCAACGCGCTGCACGACGGAGTCGGCCAGCGGGTTCTCGATCAGGGCGATGTTGCAGCCGTTCGGATACAGCTTGACGATCTCTTCGCCGCACTGCAGACCGGCGGTATAGTTGTTGGAGGAGATGTAGGTCTCGATGAGGCTGGTGTCGGCGACGTTGGAGTCAATGGTGATGACCTTGACGCCAGCGGCCGCGCAGGCTTCCAGAGCGGGCTGGACGCCGTCCTGATCGACAGGGTTCAGGAACAGAACCTTCATGCCCTGTGCGATCATGTCGTCAATGGCGTCGTTCTGCTTCTGCTGATCCATGTTGCCGTCAAACTCCAGCAGAGTGTTGCCGTCGGCCTCAGTCAGCTTCTTCAGCTCATCGCGCATGGCAACATGGAACGGGTTGGTCAGCTGCATGCAGGTGTAGCCGTAGACGAGGTCGCCGTCGCCCGTGGGCTCGACCTCGGTGGAGGCTGCGGTGTCCGCGGTGGACTCAGCGGGGGTGGAATCGGCAGTAGAGGTGCTTGCGGAGCCGCCGCAGGCTGCCAGACTCACGACCATTGCGCCTGCGAGCAGGCCGGACAGGATTTGCTTTTTCATAGTGGTTTTCTCCTTTGCTTTTTGTTTCCGCTTTCTTTAACCGATTACGTAATCGGTTAACTTGTTGTCCCTAGTATAGCATCGCCCTATAGGGATGTCAATTGTCACAGTTTTACAAAGTTATGTCAGTTTTTTTTAGCAATTTGCCACACAGGCGTTTTTGTCGCTTGGGGGCGCACAGTCCCCGCTCCCCTATTATTTCCTTTTATAATAGGGCTGTGCAGGGGTCTTTTACGTGTTTTGACCGAGGTCGCCCCTGTCGCGGCACTTCTTTGACAAAAAGTTAACCGTTTAAATCTGTAATCATTTGTAACCTCTTATGTCCCTTTTGGGGCAGTTTTTGTTGAAACGTTTCCACGGAAAACGTCCCATGACGCGCCGCACTTTCGCGGTTTATCGGACAAAAATTTGATTTTTGGATAATATAGCAAAATTCCGGGGGTATTCTCTGTCTATTTTTACAATTGATTTTCGCGGTCGGGCTTGCTAAGATAGGTTTAGTTAATCGTTTATTTTATAGCAAAGGAAGTGCCGCTATGGGCTTTACCGATTGGTTCACCTTCCGCACCAAAGAACAGAAACAGGCCGAGGCGCGGCAGTACGCCCGCTGGGCGTGCCCCTACGGCGACGCACAGCGCGAAAAGCTGACCGAACTGCTGGCTGCCATCCTGCCGCAGGAGGGTGCGCAGCTGGGCATGACCTGCTACCTGACCGGGCGCGAGGCCTATCAGGGCGGCATCCGCGAGCCGGGCGACGAGCCCGATACCGCCACCGTGGAAGAAAAGCGCATCCGCGCCGCCAAAAAGCTGCGCCGCTCGCTGCAGGGGCGCATCGGCATCGAGATGGCGCGGTACATCGCCCTGATCGAAGCCGACGCGCAGGTCGACGAGACGCTGAACTACCCAACCCCCGACGCCCTTATGGCCGCAGGCGACGAGCTGCTGCAATGGCTGAAGGCGCATAAGGAGGCGATAAAGAGGTAAAACAGCGTTTCCTATTTGTATGGACTTTTCCCATGCCCCTACAGTTTTCTTTCAGAATCCATTTAATTCATATATTTACAAGGAGGTTCCCCACCATGGCTCTTATCCAAATGTCGATTCTTTCCCGCAGTTTGATGCGTACCGTGCCCGTCACGGTCGTGCTGCCCGCCGACAAAATGTCGGACTTCAACGACCCCCTGCCGCCGGAGAAGAAGTTCCCCACACTCTACCTGCTGCACGGCGTCATCGGCAGCACAATGGACTGGGTGTCCGGCACCCGTCTGGAGCGCTACGCCACTGACCACGACCTCTGCGTCGTCATGCCGTCCGGCGACAACTCGTTCTACCTTGACCGCCCCGGCGCCAGCCAGAATTACGGCCAGTTTGTCGGTGAGGAGCTTGTCGAGTTGACTCGCCGCATGTTCCCCCTCTCCCGCGAGCGCAAGGATACCTTCATCGGCGGCCTGTCGATGGGCGGCTACGGCGCGCTGCGCAACGGCCTGAAATACCACGATACCTTCGGCGCGATCGTCTCGCTATCCGCCGCCATCGAGGTCGACGGCATCGCCAGCCGCACCAACGACACCGATGTTTTCATGCAGAAGCGCTCCTTCGCCGAGGAATGCTTCGGCGATCTGGACAAGGTCGTCGAGAGCGACAAGAACCCCGCGTGGCTCGTGAATAAGCTGGCCGCCGAGAAGGCCGACTTTCCCAAGATGTACATTGCCTGCGGCGACGAGGACGGCCTGCTGCCCGCCAACCAGAAATTTGCCGACCAGCTGACCGCGCTGAACATCCCCCATACCTTCGAGATCGGCCCCGGTGCCCACGAGTGGGACTTCTGGGATACCTACATCTGCAAGGCGATGGACTGGCTGCCCATCGCACCGTGCCGTCCCGGCATCAGCAGCGGCCATGTTACCAAGACCGGTTCAACAAAGTTTGATTGACGAATCGCGTTTTTATCGCTATACTGGTAACGTTTGGAATTTACTCTGTGAGTTGAAAAGTGTGACACTATGCCCATCAAATCCACCATCCGCGATGTAGCCCTGCACGCCGGGGTCTCCACAGCCACTGTCAGCCATGTGCTGAACGGCACCCGCTTCGTGAAGTCGGACACCCGCGAGCGCGTCCTGCAAAGCATTCAGGAGCTGAATTATAACCCCAATATCACCGCCCGCGTGCTGAAAACCGGCAAAAAGATGCTCATCGGCTTCGTGGTGCCCAACATCCGCGATGAATTTTTCTCCACCATCATCGAGGAGTGCGAGCAGGTGCTCAGTGAGCAGGACTTCCGCCTGCTCATCATGAACACCCACGAAGACCCCCAGCGCGAAAAAGCCTGCTTGAACTATCTGTCCGGCGGCGCGGTGGACGGCATCCTGCTGGCCAGCACGATGAAAAAGTACAAATGCGTCGAGGACGTACTGCACGGCAGCCTGCCGGTGGTCTGCCTTGACCGCTCCCCCGTGGGCTGTACCAGCGACATCGTGCGCGTCAACACCGACGACGCCTTGGAGCAGGGCTTGCTGCAGTGCATTGAGCGCGGCTTCAAGAAGATCGCATTTTTCGACGTACATGCGTACATCTCAACCAGTGTCGAGCGCCGCATGCTCTATCAGGCCGTCATGGAGGAGCACGGGCTGGAGCCCCACCTCTTCCCGCTGGTGGACATCACGAACCAGACGCTCGATACGTACCTAAACAAGATCATCCAGCAGGGCTACGATGCCGTCGTGGCACCCAACAACTACACGACCATCGGCACGCTGAACTACATGCTTGCCAACCACCTGACGGTGGGCAAGGACATCCAGCTGCTCGCGTTTCAGGATACGATCAAGCCCTACGTGCTGCTGCACAACGCCTATGTCGTCAAGCAGCCCACCCAGCGTATGGGGCGCGAGGCCGCCCGCCTGATGCTCAAGCGCCTTTCCGACCCGGACATGCCCGTGACCGTCAAGGAGCTGATTGCCTCCGGAGAATTCCGCGAATGAAAGCAAAAATCCCCCGATGCTGTTCAAAAACTGTTCAAATGGGGAAATATAAATCCTATGACGATACAAATCGGTTTTACATTTCTATTGGTTTTAAGGAGTTTGAAGTATTTCCTACATTATGGGACAAATGGAATTCCTGCCAAATCTATGTGATGGGAATATGACAACTTCCAGTTTGTAGCACCCCTGAGGATCGCTTCGGCGGTCCTTTATTTTTATATTGCATGGCTTTACTCCTTCCTCTCGGACGGGTTAGTCGACATCAATTTATATAGCTTAGTGTTTCGGGGAAAAGAATTTGTAAAAGGCACGATATTTCCCGCGCAGCGAATCAGTCCACAGCCTGCAGGAACGTTGGTGACATAGCCAAGCTGGTTGTCGGAAATGTTCAGCAGCTTCGCCA
Organism: Subdoligranulum variabile; assembly: GCA_004554775.1. GTDB lineage: Bacteria > Bacillota > Clostridia > Oscillospirales > Ruminococcaceae > Gemmiger > Gemmiger variabilis_B. The sequence continues at coordinate 572 of SFKI01000018.1, read as the reverse complement.
GTTCCGCGCGGTCGGTGGCGCTCTGGTTCAGCATCACCAGAAACTCCGAGTTTGCCAGCATCAGGCGGGCGGTGTCGGAGCGCAGCAGTTCGTCCACATTCTGCGTCAGCCCGGTCACAAGTCCGTTGTACTTGCGGATGCGTTTCCACAGTTTGTAGAAGAAATTGGCGCTGTACTCATAGCGGAACAAAATGTAAAACTCATCGCAGAAAATCCACGTTCTGCGCCCCTTTTTCCAGTTCTGAATCACGCGGTTGTAAATCGCATCCAGCGTCACCAGCATACCCAGCGGCATAAGCTGTTCACCCAATTCGCGGATGTCGTAGGCGATGATCCGCGCCTGTGTGTCCACATTGGTGTGCCGGGCAAAGGTGTTCAGTGTGCCGGTAATGAACAACTCGGACGAAAGCGCCAGCCCCTGCGCTTCGGGTTCCGGTTGCATCTGGAGCAGACGGTAAAAGTCCTGCAGCGTGGGCGGTGTGCCTTTATAGCCGTTGCGAATGTAGGGCAGGTACACCTGCTCGGTGCAGCGGCCGAGGATGGACTTTTCTTTCGCGGTCACCATGCCGTCA
>SFKI01000038.1 GCA_004554775.1 Subdoligranulum variabile | reverse complement strand
CTTGATCGATCTATACGATGTATCTGGTCGTTCGATCCTGCAACTGCGGACGTGGGAGCGCCATCAGCAAATCCGTGCGAAAAAGAGCAAATACCCGGCAAAGGAAGATGGATGCACGCAACATCTATCATCTGATATCAATTGTAATCATGTGATATCAGATGATAACAAATGTGCTCGTAATCCAATCCAATCCGAATCCGAATCCAAATGCGGAGGCGTAATAACGCGTGCGCGCGAGGATGCGCCTGCTCCGCCTGCCATGCCGTTTGGCTTGTCGGACGCGGATGTCAGTGCCGCACTCGACCGTGATCAACAGATCGAGCAGACCGCGCGGGAATGCGGCTTGCCTTTCGCCCCGGTCAATATGCTGACGGCGCGCGATCTGGCCGCTGAGCACGGGCTGGATACCCTCATCCGCGCCATGCGGCGCGCCGCCGATGGCAAATCCCAAACGTGGGGGTACGTTAAAGGCATTTTGCGCAGCTGGAAACAGCAGGGCTACGTGGACGATGAACACAAGACCCGGCGCGTAAACAACGGAAGACCCACAATTGCCAACTATACCCAGCGAGAGTATAGCGACGAGGAATTAAACAGCCACACCGACGATTTGTTGCGGGAAGCGGCCGGAATGGGGGCGTGATCATGCCGAGCCACAAGGGGATTGTCCACGAGGAAAGCTATCTCCCGCCCGCCAATATCACCATCCGCAGCCTGGGTGAGCACTACCTGTGCGAGGGTGTACGCAGCGTTTGCTGGGCGTGCGAGTGCGCAGACCATTGCGAGTATGGGCGCATCTATTGCCGGATGCTGCGGGAGCGCGTGAAAAAACAAAAGCATGGCTGGCGCGGGTACGAGCTGGCCGCCGCGCCGCTGATCACGGAGGAAATCCGCCGGGAGCGGAAGCTGAAAGAAAAACACTCGGAGCGCAAAAGACGGCGCTATCGGGCGGAGAAGGAGGAATTAACCGCATGACGATAAACGAGTATCAAAAGCTGGCGCAGCGGACAGCGAACACAAAACGGCCATCGGACAAGCTGGAAAACGCCTGCCTGGGGCTGGCCGGGGAATGCGGCGAGGTGTGCGACGTGATGAAAAAGGCGCTGTTTCAGGGGCACGCGCTGGACAGGGAGCACATGATCGAGGAATTGGGCGACTGCGCCTGGTACCTGGCTGAGGCCGCGTCCGGGCTGGGCGTATCGCTGGAAGATATCCTGCTGCAAAACATCGCCAAGCTAAAGCGGCGGTATCCGGCTGGCTTTGACCCGGAGCGGAGCATGAACAGGGAACAGATGGACGCTGGACAGGAGGATGACAAAAATGCTTGAGTATAAAACGGTGTCGATGTACGGTAGCATCGACTACTGCCGGGGCTGGAACGACGCGGTGGCGGAAATGCCGAAGTGGATCAGCGTCAAGGAGAGGATGCCGGCGAATGGCGAAAAGGTATTGCTGTATATCCCCGAGCGCGAGGGATGCAAACAGCACGGGATGTATCTGGGCGCAGTGGGAGAAGTAGAAGCAGACCCGAAGGGCGAGCATAACTTCTGGGGGCGGCCTACGCCCGGTAGCAATTGGAGGATCGACGGATGGAGCTACTTTGAGGAGCCGATCGTCACCCACTGGATGCCGCTGCCCGATGCGCCGGAGGTGGAGGATGAGTAACCTGCTCTGCCTGATTATCGGCCGAGCTGAGGCACAAGAAACCAAAGGAGGCATTGACGATGGGTGCTAAAACCAAGATCGACTGGTGCGACAGCACATGGAACCCCGTAACCGGTTGCCTGCATGGCTGCAAATACTGCTATGCGCGGAGGATTTCAGAGCGATTTGGCGGGTGTTGGCGGCTCGACTTGCCGCCGGATACAAGCTGGCGTAAAAATGTTGGCGAGAGGGGGTTGATGGGAGATTATGCAAGGCACAGCAACAGGAAATGCCATGTGTTGGACGAACCGGAAATCGAGTGCGCTGTGTTTGATCCGCCGAGCGGATACCGTGGAAAGGTAAAACCGTATCCGTATTCATTCGACCCCACATTCCACCGCTACAAGCTAAAAGAACCGCAACGCTGGAAAAAGCCGCGCACAATCTTTGTGTGTTCCATGGCAGACCTGTTCGGGGAGTGGGTGCCAGACGAGTGGATTGCGGAGGTGTTTAAGGCTTGTGATGCTGCACCGTGGCACAGGTATCTGTTTCTGACGAAAAATCCGACGCGGTATTGCAAAATAGCGGATGATGGCTGGCTGCCAGATGCCAAGAACTTCTGGTACGGTTCTACAATCACGCGGAAGGGTGAATCCTTTTTCGCCGGCAGCGTCCACTGGAACGCATTTGTGAGCATAGAGCCGCTGCTTGAACCGCTGGACGTTGGGATTGGCAGCTTCGGCGTCGCAGAGTGGGTTATTGTTGGCGCAGAAACGGGCAATCGCAAAGGCAAGATCGTTCCAAAGCGGGAATGGGTGGAAAACATTGTTGAAGCTACGCAGATCACTGGCATGAAGGTGTTTATGAAAGACAGCTTGCGCGAGCTGATGGGCGCGGACTTTCGGCAGGAATTGCCGTGGGAGGTGTAAATGCGATGTATATCATGATTGCATTTGTAGACGGGGCGCTGCCCGGCCTGACGGTTGCCGCGCTTGTTGCGGCGGGGGAGGAATGAGGATGGGGATAAAAGTTGTAGGGTATAAAGAGGCCAGGAAGGAATACTTTGAGGCCCTGAAAGCCAAGCACGAGCGATCGCTTACATACTGGCTTAGGCTCAGGAAGGGAGCTAGCGTGCACGAAGGGTACGAAATAGACGAAAAATGCAACGATCACGGCGTGGCGATCCAGTACTGTGAGGATGCGATCAGGGCGCTTGAGATGATGGATAAAAAGGAGGCCAAACATGACTGACAAGGTGCTGTGCCCGTACTGCGGGGCGGAGATGAAGCTTGATCGCCAGGATGATGGATATGCATTCGGAGCGGCATATTATGTGTGCCAGGAGTGTGGCAGCACAAGTCCGACAGCCAATACAGATGCCGCCGCTCTTTCCGCCGCCCAGGCGCGATACCTGCCGCCCAACAGGCCGCTGACGCTGGATGAGGCCAAGGGGCTGGATGCGGATGAAGTCGGGGATATACCATGCTTTATGGAGATTGAGCCAAATTGGTACAAGCAAGATCCAGAGGACTGTTATCCGCGTTTACGTGCTGACGTGATGTGCAAAGGCGCATTAGATTGTGCCACCTACAACAAACTTTTCCGTATCTGGCTCCGCAAGCCCACGCAGGCGGAAATGGACGCGGCGGGATGGGGGGATACGGAATGACCCGACAGGAGATCATCGACGCGCTGAGCTTTTGCGCAAGCGATGCGCGGTTCCCGCGCGAGGAATGCGGCGATGTTTGCCCGCTGTACCCGGCCAAGAGCGAAAGCGGCGAATGCCCCGGATGTATCAATAACGTGATGCGCAATGCGGCGTGGCTGCTCAAGGTGGACGGCGACAGTTATAAGGGGGGATGCGTATGAGCCTGCCACAAATGATTGATTGGCAAAAGGACGCGTGCGGCTCCATGTGGTTTTTGTCGGCCAAATTGCGTGAGGCGCGTGAGTATAAGCTGACGGAGGATCAGCGGGAGCAGTCGCTTAAAAACAATGTGGCGCGGTATGTGCGCATGGCCACGCAAAAATGCGCCGGGCAGCGCAGGAACGCTGGCGATCTGGATACCCTGGAATCGCTGAATCACACAGCCATGGCCATCATCATTGCGGCCACAGACTTGTGCCTGGACGGCGCATTTGGGCCGATGCCCGATAAGATAGAGGGGGATCAGTATGTCTGGAATGAGCGCGGGACGTAAGGCACAGGCCAAAGCGCGGTACGAATACCTCAAAGCGCGCGGGCGCTGTGTAGAGTGCGCACAGCCTGCTTTTGACGGGCGGACGCTGTGCGCTGAATGCCTGTATAAGCTATCCCTGCGCAATATCAGGCGAACGCTCACGGACGAGCAGAAAGCGAAGCAGCGCGACGCCGTTCAAAGGCGCTATGAGGCGTTAAAGGCTGCGGGAATGTGCGTCCAGTGTGGGAAAAAGCCTGCGGCGTATGGGCGTATACGCTGCCCGGCGTGCCTGCTGAATAACCGGTTGGCTGTACAGAAAAGTAAGCGCAGAAAGCACGCGGAAGAGGCGGAAAAGCCCCCGAGAACCTATACCCCGCCGCCTGCGCATAGCCCGGCAGCAAGCCACGCATGGCGGCAGGATAACCGTGTTGCATTTGGGAGGTATGTATGATATCGATCAGATCAGTTTTCCGCCGCCTGCCCAGCGTGACATACAGCCGCGGAAAATACCATGTGCACGGGAGCGATTTGGAGCTGTGGCGGATGGCCACGGCGGTAATGCTGGCGCTTGAACAGCGCGGGTATGATGTGCGTCCTGCTCGGTACAAGCTGCGTATGTGCGCGGAAAGCTCCACGACGGGAAAAACGAACAAACTGGAGGACAAAACCGATGGCTGATATCCCCGGATTTAACCCCAACTATATGCTGGTAAAAACCCTGTCCCCCACGGGGGAGATCGTGTACGGGTATTATGAGTACGCGCATGGCATCCACGCCGTCACGCCTACGCTTGGCGATTTCCTGCCGTTCCGCGCGCAGCCCGAAAAGATATGCCGCTGCACGGGCAGGATGGACGCTGCGGGCCGTCTTGTGTACGATCACGATATGCTGGATACCCAATCCGGCAGGCTGTGCGAGACGGTGTGGGACGGCTCAAATTGGGTGATGCTGTATGCGGACGGCACGGTGTGCGACGAGCCGGGCACGCTGTGCGGCAATATCTGTCTGGATGATCAGTGCCGGGCACTGTTTGATAGCCAACGAGAGGACGGATGAGGGCGATGGTGACTGCGCATTGGCTGCCGGTGCCGGGTAAGCCCGGCTGGTATTATTGCTCCAAGTGCGGCGGCATGATCCCGCACAAGGGGAAAATGCCGGTGGAGGTGATCAACCGGTTCTGCCGCAAATGCGGCGTCAGGATATCGGATAAGGCGTAAATGATAATGCCCCGTCGGGCGGCAATCCCGGCGGGGCGAAGGCGAGGTGATATATGTATTATAGCACGGGAGGGGACACCATGCAAGGCGGATTGATGAGAGATCGGCACGATATGGATCGCGGACAGGAGCGGGTGGAAAATCCGGCGAAACGGTTTTTGCAGAGGTATATCTGGCTGCGGAAGCAGCGGGACGCGATTCAGGAGGAAATCCGGGAGCACTACGATAACGTGACGCGCTGCACCGTGCGGCTGAACCCGATCAAGGTATCCGGCAGCGGCGGGGCGTATGACCGCATGGCCGAGGATATCTGCGTGATCGTGGATACAAAGGCCCGGCTCGAGCGCGTGTGCTATCGGCTGGATTGCCAGATGGCGGAGATCATGGACGCGATCAACGCGCTGTCTGACGAGCGGTATAAGTCGGTGCTGCTGTATCGGTATGTGCGCGGGATGTCGTGGGAAGACATCATGGAGCGGATGGGGTACGAGAAAACACAAACGCTCGTCATGCATGGCCGTGCGCTGCTGGAGATGAACGAGAATATGAAAAGAGCGGACGAAAACGGACTAAATTTTGATCTATAATACAACCATGGGATTGTCCGAAGGGACAAGACAGGACGCGAGGGCATCATTGGCCTGCTGCGTCCTTGTTTTTTGATGATTTATTGGTGCTGCGCCGCTCATCCTCCGGCGGCGGGATTTTTTGCTTTCGCAGGCGGGGGCGAAAGAAAGGGTAGATTATGCTTAATGATTATCAGCCGATATTGTATACAGCGCCGCAGACACAGGACGAAATGCACCTGTATTTTCTGCATGATGCGCATATGGGGAACGCGGAGCACAGCGCGGCCAGGCTGAATGCGTTTTTACAAAAGGTGGACGAGGATCCCGCCGCTCAGGTGCTGGTGATCGGCGACATGTGCGAAAACGTGGTGGCGGGCTCCAAGGGGGATGTGTTCTATCAGGTATACCCGCCGCACGAGCAGAAATACCGCGCCAAGGAGATATTTGCCGATTTGCACAAGGCCGGGAAGCTGCTGGCCGTGGTGCCGGGAAACCATGAGCGCAACCGCATCACCCGCACCACGTCGATGTTCCCGTTGTACGATGCGTGCGTGATGGCGGGGTGCGAAGGCCTGTACCGGCAGCATTTTGCCGTGATCGATATAGCGCTTGGCTACAGGCCGCGGATGGCCGGTAAAAGCGGCGGCGACCAGCAGCACTATGTTGGCTATATCACCCATCGCGCGAAGGATTTGGTAAACTTCCACACGGCGGATACGATCGACGGCATTGATTTTTTCGCGTTTGGCCACGATCACAACCCCAAGGATAAGCCGCGCGGGAAGCTGGTGTATGACGTTAACAAAAAGATGCTGCGGCAGAAAACGGTCGAGGTGATCAACTGCGGCAGCTTTTTAGACTATGGCGGCTATGCGGTGGACGGCGGTTATCGCGTGCCCGCCCAAAAGCTGTATATGCTGCGGCTGTTAGATAAGGGGCGCGGCATGGAAACCGTGGGCTTTTACGTGTAACCCCACAGGGCGTGGCCGTCAGGCCGGGAACGGCAGGGGCGTGTGCCTGCTGCGTATCGCCGTTGGCGGGGATGGCGATGGAGGATAGAATGTCCGAGCTATGGGATGATTTTGTATTTGATCTGGATATGCCGGAGATCAAGCCGGAGGAAGATAAGCCAAGGCCGCAGAAAATCCGCGTACACACCCAGCGCGGGAAACAGCGGTTTGATATGCGCCGGTATGCGTCCGAGCAGGCGCTGCTGTCCGCCGCGCCGTGGCATTATCAGATGGGCGATACATACCATTGCATATCGTTTGGCGACGTCGATTTTTTAACGTTTATCCGGCACGCGCTCAGACAGCAGCGCGCCGATTATCTGCTGCTTTCGTCCTGGTGCTACGGCGTGGAGGATGTGCGGGAGATAGCCGACTGGGTGCGGCGCGGCTTGATCGGGCGGCTGGATTGCTATATGGGCGAGATTGCCAGTGCGTCGTATGCCAATTGCCAGGCGGAGCTTGATCGGGCGGCCAGGAAAACCGGCGGGCGCTGCGGCATCTTCCGGAATCATTCCAAGGTCGGCGTGATGCTGGGCCCGCATTTCGACTGTGCCATTACGTCCAGCGCCAATATCAACACCAACCCGCGATGCGAAAACACCGTCATCACATGCGATCATGATGTAGCCCTGTTTTACAAGGGCTTTTTTGATGCGATCAGCCCGTTCAACGGAAACCCGGACGGGTGGAAGCCATATCAGGAGGAGGCGCGAAATGAAGGAACTGAAATGGGAGCCGATTAAAAGCATACGGCCATACGAAAAGAACCCACGGAGAAACGACGAGGCCGTGGACGCGGTGGCGGCCAGCATCAGGGAATTCGGCTGGCAGCAGCCGATCGTGGTGGATAAGGACGGCGTGATCATTGCCGGGCATACGCGGTATAAGGCCGCGAAGAAGCTAAAATGCGATACCGTGCCTGTGGTCGTGGCCGATGATCTGACGGAGGATCAGGTCAAGGCGTACCGGCTGGCCGATAACAAAACGGGCGAGCTGGCCGAATGGGATACCGCCCTGCTGGGTGAGGAGCTAGCCGGAATTGATCTTGATATGACGCAGTTCGGCTTCGATGGGGAGAAAATCGAGGAAGAAATCGAGAATAAGTACACGTCGAAGGTAAACATCCCGCAGTATGAAATACAGGGTGAGGAACCGCCGGTATCTGATCTGTACGATGATACGAAATGTAAGTCGTTGATCATGGAGATTGACGGAACGGATATGCCGGAGGAAGAAAAGAAATTTCTGCGGATAGCGGCATATCGGCATGTTGTGTTTGATTATACGAAAATCGCGGAGTTTTACGCCGCGGCTACGGAGGAATGCCAAAGGCTAATGGAGCGGAGCGCGCTGGTGATTATCGATGTGGATAACGCGATTGCTAACGGATACGTTACGATGAGCGAGGCGATAGACAGGCTGCGCGGGGAGGATACGGATGCGTGATGATTTTGCGGCGCTGATACTCACGCACGGCCGGGCGAATAATGTCAAGACCGTGAAATCGCTTCAAAAGGCCGGATACACTGGACGGTATTATATTGTGATCGATGATGAGGATAGCCAGGAGGACGAATACCGGCGGATATATGGCGATCGCGTGATTCAGTTTTGTAAGGAGGCACGGGCGAAGATAACGGACGTAGGGGATACGTCGAAAGAGCGCCGGTGTATCATATTCGCAAGGAACGAAGCGTTTGCGATTGCGCGTAACCTCGGGCTGAAATATTTTATTGAGCTGGACGACGATTATAATAACTTCGAGTACCTGGCCGAAGAAAACGGGAAAATGAAGCATACAAAAGTCAAACAGCTTGATAAAGTGCTTGAGGCGATGATCGATTTTCTGGACGTGTCGGGCGCAAAGACGGTTGCGATGGCGCAGGGCGGCGATATGATCGGCGGAATCAAGAGTACGCGCTGGAAACAAATGTTGCTGCGCAAGGCGATGAACAGCTTTATTTGCCGGGTCGATAATCCTGTCAATTTTGTGGGGCGCATCAATGAGGACGTAAATACGTATGTAACCGGCGGCATACGCGGGGAATTGTATTTTACGACGCTAAAGGTGATGCTTAATCAGGAGCCAACGCAAAAATCAAGGGGCGGCATGACGGAGAATTACTTGGACGGCGGTACGTATGTAAAGACGTTTTACTCCGTCGAATACGCTCCGTCCTGCGTAAAGGTGGCGACGATGGGCGTTACAAACCAGCGGTGCCACCATCATGTCAACTGGAACGCCTGTTGCCCGAAAATCATTAACGAGAAATGGAGGAAGTGGAAATGCCGCGAGGACAGCACCCAAACAGCCTTGCGAACCTGAAAAAGGGCCATCGATTCGGGAGTGCTGACGGTTCCGCGAGGGAAGCGGCGAAGAAATCCTCCGCCCAGCGCCGAGGAATCGCCGAGGAAATGCGCGCCCTTTTGGAAGAGCCCAACAAGGATGGAAGCACCAAGCGGAAGGTGCTGGCGGCCAAGCTCGTGATGAACATGGATAAGTCGCCCGAATGGTACAAGTTAGGCCTGCGCATGCTGGGCGAGCTGCCGCCCGAGCAGGTGGATGTACGCAATTCTGTGTTGTCTGCCGACGCCAAGGCCGATCTGGATCGGCTGCTGGCCGAAACAAAGGATGATGCACGGTGACGCGGGAGGAAGCGTGGCGCATCTGGCGGTATTA
>SFKI01000006.1 GCA_004554775.1 Subdoligranulum variabile | reverse complement strand
CGCCGAACAGGAAGAACCTGAATTTCATCTGATCCACAAGGAGACACTCCAATGTACAAGAGTTAAGAGGCGCAGTCCTCAGCATCAGACCCAAGACCCGCTTCGATCTTAACATCTGAGGGTAAGACCAATGAACAGGTAACTAAGGTCCCTGAAAGGGTTCAACAGAATCGCAAAGGTTAGGATGATCCCCCATGAAAACAAGGGTACAGTCCGAAAAATAACGAGTAAGGGTTATGAGGCTATGACTCCGAAGAAGTAAGACCGCCGGGGCGAACGAAATGTTCGCCCCGGCTTTTTATGTATATTTTTTCATTGACAAACCCACTTCTCTGCGCTACCATGTTACTATCTTATAGTATATAGAGGGAGATCACCATGAAATACGGTTTTATCGGCTGCGGTAATATGGGCGGCGCGGTGGCCCGGGCGGTCTGCAAGAGTGCAGGTGCCGGCGATGTGCTGCTGGCCAACCGCACCCCGGCCAAAGCGCAGGCTTTGGCGGCGGAACTTGGATGCGCCTGCGGCACCAATGAGCAGGTAGCAGGCATCTGCGATTTTATTTTTCTGGGGGTCAAGCCCCAGATGATGGCGGACATGCTGGACGAACTGGCCCCCACGCTGGAAGCCCGGGGCGAAAGCCGCCCGTTTGTGCTTGTCAGCATGGCGGCGGGGCTTTCGATGCAGCAGATCCGCCACATGGCGGGCAGCGGCTACCCCATCATCCGCATGATGCCCAACACCCCCGTGGCACTGGGCGCCGGGATGATCCAGTACTGCCACGACGATGTAGAGCCCGCCCGGCTGCAGGAATGGCTGACCGCGATGCAGCCCGCCGGGCGGCTGGATGAAGTGCCCGAAACGCTGATCGACGCCGCCAGTGCGGTTTCCGGCTGCGGCCCGGCGTGGGTGTACCAGTTTATTGAAGCGCTGGCCGACGGCGGCGTGGCCGCAGGCCTGCCCCGCGTCAAAGCCCAGGAATACGCTGCCCAGATGGTGCTGGGCAGTGCCCGCATGGTACTGGAAAGCGGCAGCCACCCCGGCGCGCTGAAAGACGCCGTGTGCAGCCCGGGCGGTTCGACCATCCAGGGCGTGCGTTTGCTGGAAGAGCGGGCGTTCCGCGGTGCCGTGACCGACGCCGTACTGGCCGCCTACGAGAAAACGAAAGATTTGGGGAAATAAAATGCGTATTGTTGTTAAGGTCGGCACCAGCACGCTGGCCCACCCGGGCGGGCGGCTGAACATCCGCCACACCGAGGACCTTGTAAAAGTGTGGAGCGACATTAAAAATGCCGGGCACGAGCTGATCGTGGTTTCCTCGGCCGCAACGGGCCTGGGCGTTGGCAAATTGCAGATCCAGAAGCCCCAGGACATTACCACCAAGCAGGCCGCCGCTGCCGTGGGCCAGTGTGAGCTGATGTACACCTATGACCGGCTGTTTGGTCAGTACAACCACACTGTAGCCCAGATGCTGCTGACCTGGGAGGATTTCGACCACGAAAACCGGCTGCACAACCTGCGCAATACGCTGGAACGGCTGCTGGAGCTGGGCGCCATTCCCATCATCAATGAGAACGACCCCATCGCCTGCGAAGAATACTCGCTGGGCGATAACGACACGCTGGCCGCACTGGTGGGCGAGTGCATCCACGCCGACCTGGTAGTGCTGCTTTCGGACATCGAAGGGCTGTACACTGCTGACCCGCACACCCACCCCGACGCCAAGCTCATCCCCGTGGTGGAAGCCATCACGCCCGAAATTGAGGCGCTGGCGGGCGGGGCCGGGTCAAGCCTTGGCACAGGCGGCATGCTGACCAAGATCAGCGCTGCCAAACGCGCCACCAACGCCGGGGCCGACATGATCATTACCAACGGAGCCCGCGCCGATGTCCTGTACGATATTGTCGAGGGCAAGCCGGTCGGCACCCGCTTTATTGGCAAAAAGGAGCACGCACAATGACGACGCTGGAAATTTTGCAGGCCGCACAGGCCGCCCGCATGCCGCTGGCGCTGGCCGATGCCGACACCAAAAACGCCGCACTGGAAGCCATGGCTGTGGCGCTGATCGCCGCGAAAGATACGATCCTGGAAGCCAACGCCAAAGATCTGGACGCCGCGCGCGGCCGGGTCAGCGATGTAATGCTGGACCGCCTGGCACTGACGCCGTCCCGCCTGACCGACATGGCCAAGGGTATGCGCGAGGTCGCTGCCCTGCCGGACCCGGTGGGCGCGGTGCTGCGCCGCATCGTGCGCCCCAATGGACTGGTGATTGAAAAAACTGCCGTACCGATGGGGGTCATCGCCATTATTTACGAGAGCCGCCCCAACGTAACAAGCGACGCCGCCGCGCTGGCGGTGAAAGCGGGCAGCGCCTGCATCCTGCGCTGCGGCCGCGATGCCTGGGCCAGCTGCCACGCCATTGTGGAAGCCCTGCGTGCGGGCCTGCGCAAAGCCCACCTGCCCGAAACGGCGGTGAGCCTGATTGAAGACACGAGCCACGCCAGTGCCAACGAACTGATGACCGCTGACGGGCTGGTCGACCTGCTGATCCCTCGCGGCGGGGCCGGGCTGATCCGCGCCTGCGTGGAGAACGCCACTGTCCCATGTATCCAGACCGGCACGGGCATCTGCCACGTGTATGTGGACGCCGCCGCTGATCTGGACATGGCCGTAAACATTGTGGAGAACGCCAAGACCAGCCGCCCCAGTGTCTGCAACGCCGAGGAAGCGCTGCTGGTACACCGCGATGTAGCCGCCCAGTTTTTGCCGATGCTGAAGCAGCGCCTGGTCGATGACCGTACTGCTGCCGGGCTGACCCCGGTAGAGCTGCACCTGGATGCCCGCGCCGCTGCCATCATCGACGGCGTACCCGCTGCGCCCGAGGATTTTGACACCGAATACCTTGACTACAAGCTGAGCGTGGCCGTGGTGGATACGCTGGACGACGCCATTGCCCACATTGCCAAACACTCTACCCACCACAGCGAGGCCATCATCACGGCGGACAAGGCTGCGGCCCAGCGCTTTACCGCCTGTGTGGACAGCGCGGCGGTCTACGTGAACGCCAGCACCCGCTTTACCGACGGCGGCGAGTTCGGCCTGGGCTGTGAAATGGGCATCAGCACCCAAAAGCTGCACGCCCGCGGCCCGATGGGGCTGGCTGAGCTGTGTACCTACAAGTATATCATCCACGGCAGCGGCCAGACGCGCGGCGGCAGTGCCGCCAAGATGCAGACGCCCTGCTGCTGAAAATTTCAAATTCCTAAATAAAGCGCCCCGGTGCGATGGATTTTGCGCACCGGGGCGTTATTTTTGTTTAGGGGAATCAGCCAATGTTCATATCAACGGGCTTGGAGATGCCGTTGACACGGCCGGAGCCCGTGTACTGCCAGATGTTATACTTGTAGCTGAAGCTCAATGTATCGCGGTACTGGGCGATCCAGGTGTTGTACTTGCTGATGTTGGCAAAGTTCAGCGAGTTATAGAACCAGCTTGCGTAGGAGTAGACACCGGCGGAATAGCCCGCATTGCGAATAGTCTCGCAGAAGGCGACGGCGCAGGCGGTACGCTGGGCGGCGCTGATGGTATCGGCGCGGCCGGTGTCACCGGCGACTTTCTCGGTATCATAGTAGACGCCCAGCGGCAGCGAGTAGCCGCTGACCAGGCTCAGCACCATGCTAGCTTCCTCGACGGCCTCGGCCTCGTTGGTGGCCTGACTGTAGAAGTAGACGCCCACCTTCAGGCCCGCGTTGATGGCACCACGAATGTTGGCGCGGTAGGTCGAATCCTCGACCAGTGCGCCGCTGCCGTAACCACGGTAGCCGCAGCGGATGATGGCAAAGGTGATGCCATCGGCCTTGACGGCGTTCCAGTCAATGCTGCCCTGGAACTTGGAAACGTCGATACCACGGGCCGTGCGGTTCAGCGCGCCGTCCGCACCAAAGGTGTAGACATCGCCCTGAATGACCTGGTTGCCGGTAACGGGCTGGTGGGTGGCAGGGTCGTAGTAGTAGGTGGCACCGTCAATGTTCTGCCAGCCGGTGTACTGGTACTCGATCGTTTCGCTGCTGGTTACGGCAAAGCCGTATTCGGCCAGTTTGGAGGCTTCGATCTCATTGGGGAAGTTGGCCGTGCGGTCCGGCACCGGGGTCGGCGTAGCCGCCGGGGTGGGGGTAGGCGTGACGGTCGGGGTCGGCGTCGGGGTGGCGCTCTCCTCCGGGGTCGGGGTAGGCGTAGCCGTCGGCTCCTGCGACGGTTCCGGCGTGGCGGATACTTCGGGCGTCGGGGTCGGCTCCTGGGTCTCCGCCGGGGTCGGGGTGGGCGTGGTTTCGCCGCCCTCACCGCTGATCGAAGAGGAATCGCTGCTGCTGTTTTCCTCAGTCACCATAATTTCATCCTGTCCGTCGGCGTGGTGGACGGTGCGGGTGGTGGCAGCCAGCGGCACGATGGAATCCGCTGCGCCTGGCAGCCAGATGGCCGTGCTGTGATTGACGGCATAACCGCTGTCGCGCTTGGCACCGATCAGGTCCTTGGTGCCGTCCTTGTAGACAGGCAGATAGGGTGTCTCGGTGCCGTCAGACAGCAGCAGATGGCCGCTGCTACTGAGTTTGGCGGTGTATGTAGTGGTCTTGCCGGTCTCGGTCTTGGCGCTCTCGGCGTAGGTGACGGTGTCGGTCACTTCCTCAGCGATGGGGGCGGAACCGGCATTTTTGGTGGCCGAGTCCTCGGCGCTCTCGTTGATCTGGCTGGCCTGGACGATCTTCTCCTTGACGGCGGCGACATCGGCCTTGTAGACGACCTTTTTGTTGACCGTAACGTCCTTGGCCTCGGGCGTAACATAGCCCTCAATGGGCTGCACGGCTACGGTGTAATCGCCGGGCTCGACATCTTCGGCCAGGGCGGTGCCTGTCTTGGTGTCCAGCTCATAATCGGTGGTCTTGCCGTCCTTATCGGTCAGAGTGATGGTAGCGGCCACGTCCAGCAGGGGCTGCTTTTCCTCGGCGTCCTCGTCCTTGGTTTCCGCAGCGCTTTCGGGGGTGGTCGTGGGCAGCGTGTACAACTCCACACCGATATCCTGCTGCACAACAGTCACATCGACATACAGGTCCTTATCCGGTTCCGGCGTGGCGGTCGGTTCCGGGGTCGGGGTCGCTTCGACGACGGCCGTCGGCTCCGGGGTGGGTTCCGGCTGGGCCTGCGGTGTGAACGACGCCGCCATAACGCCCAGGCCGATGCTGGCCGTCAGCACAACGGCTGAGCCGCCCGCCACCAGTTTATACAGCGGCAGCCGCGCAAAGGCGTTGCCGGAGAAATATTTCATGGGATTCCGCTTACTGAACATCCTGTCCTCACTGTTTCCTTTATCAAGTTCTATTGGTATGCAAGGTTATCATACCATGAAGAATCCCCTGCCCGCAAGGGGGCAAAGGCGAAAAAACTTGTAAATTTTTGCCAAAATAAGCTGGCAGTTTTTGTTTAATTTACCGCATTTTTGCCAGCAATTCCCGATATGGTGGTTAGTCTGCCGCAAAGCCACCAGCAGTTGTGTAGGGCAAAAATTCTTCTACCAGCAGGTCCACACAGGCACCGTAGCTGCGCATACCCAATTCCTGGCCGTAGCCCTGCAAAAAGGCGGTGTATACTTTTTCGCCGGTCTCGCGCACCGGGCCCTCCCACTGTTTCCAGTAGGCGTTGTTTTCGGCCATGTCGGCCTGAGCTTCGGCGCACAGGGTCGCGTAAGACGCCGTCGCCAGCTCGGGGGCGGCGCTGTACAGCGCATTGGACAGGTGCAGGTAGCCGAACAGCCAGCCCGAATACCGGTATGCCGCATTGCCGCCTGCCGTGGCCGCCATGACGCCGACGAAATTAGCTTCCTGCTCTGCCGCCACGCCGCGCTGGTGGGCCAGCTCGTGCGCGACGGTCACGGGCAGGAACACCGCCGGGCTGTCCACATTGAGGGTGCTCTCCCCCACCAGCGGGCAGAGGTAGCCGGTGAAGCCCCACGCGCTCATCAATTGGGAGTAGACCGCCGGTTTGGGGTGCCGCTCGGGGCCGTCCAGAAACGGCCAGCGGTCCAGCAGCGGCGTGTACAGGCCGGTGCAGCTTTGCAGGATTTCGGTTTTATCCACCGCAAAGCGGCCGGAATCATCGCGCGGCACGGCGTCGGCGGTTTCGTTGACACGGGCGGCAAAGTAGTCGGTCACGGCGGCGAGCTGTTCCACGCTGACCGCTGGGGCCTGCATCCCGGCTTTGGCGGCAAAGTTCGTGCCGTAATATTGGGTGCCCCACAGCGCGCACACCCCGGCATAGCCCCAGACGAGCAGCACCGCCACATGCAGCACCCAGGCGGGCAGCGCTCCCTTTTGGCCGTGAAGCGTGCGGCGGATGGCGCGGATGAGAAACGCCAGCGCGCCCAGAATCAGTACGGTTGCACCCAACTCGCACGCGCTGAACGGCAGCGGGTCGACCAGCGCCGAGATACCGCGCTTGACGGGCATCGAGACATAGGCAAGCCACCAGTCCATGGCAGCGCGGTCGCCGCGCGCGGCGGCGAACAGCCCCAATGCAGCCAGTCCGGCCAGCAGGCCTAGGCAGGCGGCACGGTGGCGGCGCAGCCAGGTGGTACAATTTTTGCAGTTCATGGGCGGGGGCTCCGTTTCGTGTTTTCTACCATTATACTACACCTTGGCCGCCGCTGCCAAAGTTTTTTGCTTGACAAGCCTTTCTAAATGTGTATACTGAAAGACAGACATAAAAACAGGGGCGCTGGGGGGCATCCTCGGCTGAGACCGAAATCAACTGCGATTTTGGAAACCTTACACCTGATCCGGGTAATGCCGGCGTAGGAAGTTTGACCCATAGTCGTACTGCTTTTGCGCCTGCATGTTTTGCGGGCGCTTTTTCTTGTTTTTATGTACTTTTATTGAGGAGTGGATATTATGTCCCAAACCTATTCCAAGACCCGCACTCTGGTAGAGTGCGCCCTGATGATCGCGCTGGGCACCGTGCTGGCGAACATCAAGATCTATTCCCTGGCAAACGGCGGTTCTGTCACGCTGTTCAGCATGCTGCCGTTCATCATGATCTCATTCCGCCACGGGGTCAAGTGGGGGCTGTTTACCGGCTTTGTCAACAGCCTGCTGCAAATGCTGCTGGGCTTCTACGCACCCCCGGCCCCCGGCCTGCTGCCGCTGGTGGGCATGATCTTGCTGGATTACGTGCTGGCCTTTACCCTGCTGGGTCTGGCCGGTGCCATCGCCAAGCCGTTCAGCAACAAGCTGGTGGGTGTCGGCGTTGGCACGGCTGTGGTGTGCTTTATCCGTTTTATGTGCAGCTTCCTGTCCGGTGTTCTGATCTGGGGCAATCTGAGCGACGGCCTGCCCGCCTGGACATACAGCCTGACCTACAACGGCAGCTACATGCTGCCCGAGACCATCATGACGACGGTTGCCGCCGTGCTGATCTACAAGGCTGCCCCGCAGCTGTTCAGCGCCCAGAACGACTGATTTTGCGCTTTTTTACGAAAAATCTCCACGAAAATTCTCGGACAGAAGCATTGCAAGTTGTGCAATTCTCTGCTATAATAGCGGTAATGAATGAATATTCTGTGCGCTTTTGCAGAGAGGCCGCACTTTGAAAGGGGATTTTAGAATGGCGATCTCTGAACCTACTGCCGTATTTTCCATCCGCGATGACCGGGATGCGGAAATCAAACAGGCTGTATTGCAGGTCTACCGTGCGCTGGAGGAGAAAGGCTACAACCCCATTAACCAGCTGGTGGGCTACATCCTGTCCGAAGACCCGACTTACATTACCACGTACAAGAACGCCCGCGCTATCATCCGCCGCATTGACCGCGATGACCTGCTGCAAGCCTTGGTGCGTGACTTTGTAAAAGGCTGATTTTTTATTAAAATATGCAAAACCGCCTGTGTGCTTTGCCTTGCACACGGGCGGTTATTTTTGTTGTATCTTTTGCGTTTTCGGACGCTTAGGCTGTTCAGTCGGCAAAAAAGGCGTTCTGCACGGCGTTGAGCACGGCGGCGCGGCCTGCGGTAAAGTTGACACCTCCCTGCAGGTAGCAGGTGTAGGGGGCGCGCAGCGGGCCGTCGCAGCTGATCTCGATGGTGCTGCCCTCGGTAAAGCTACCGGACGCCATAACGACTTTATCGGTGTAGCCCGGCTCGTCGGCAGGCTCGGGGTCGGCAAAGCTGTCCACCGGGCTGTTGTGCTGGATGCCCGCGCAGAAGCCCGTCAGGGCGGCGGCGCTGCCGGAATCGAAGCAGGTGACGATATCGTTGTGGTCGTCGGTGTAGCGGGGCACAGGCTTAACGCCCACCAGCTCCAGCAGGCACTGGGCGTAGATGGCGGTCTTGAGGGCCTCGCACACAACGCCGGGGGCGTAGTAGAAGCCCAGGAAGGTGTCGCGCAGGCTGTCCTGAGTGCAGCCCAGGTCGGCACCGATGCCGGGGGCCGTGAAGCGGTGGCTGCACTTTTCCACCAGATCCGCGCGGCCCGCGATGTAGCCGCCCGTGGGGGTGATGCCGCCGCCGGGGTTTTTGATGAAGCTGCCCGCGATCAGGTCTGCGCCTACGGCGAGGGGTTCTTTCGTCTGGGTGAACTCGCCATAGCAGTTATCCACAAAGATCACGGCGTTGGGGTTGGCCTTGCGGGCGGTCTCGGCCACCTTGCGGATGGTCTCAAGGTCGAACGCGTTGCGCTGCATATAGCCGCGGCTGCGCTGGATGTGTACGACGGTGGCTGTCTTGGCCTTTTCGGCAATCAGTGCATAGTCGGGGGTGTGGTCGGGCCGCAGCGGGCATTCATCGTAATTTACGCCGTACTCGCGCAGAGTGCCGCAGCCCTTGCCAGCTTCGCCGATGCCAATGACACCCTCCAGCGTATCGTAGGGGCGGCCGGTCGCGGCCAGCAGGGTATCGCCGGTGCGCAGCAGGCCAAAGAGCGCGACGGTCAGCGTGTGGGTGCCGCTCATAAACTGGGAGCGGACGAGGGCGGCCTCGGCCCCCATGCAGCGGGCAAAGACTTCCTCAAGCTTGTTGCGGCTGTCATCCCAGACGCCGTAACCGCTGGAGCCCCAGAAGTGCCGGGCTTCGACGCCGCAATCGGTGAAGGCACGCAGCATTTTAAGCTGATTGTAGTCGCGGATCTCCTCGACATGGCGGAACGGTTCGCGGCAAAGCTCCAGCGCCTTGCGGTCCAGTTCCAGCACATCGGGGCGTAAATCGTAGAATTGTTCGATCATTTCATATTCCAATCTGTAGTATATTGTTGAATATCGCCGATTTGTATAAAGCCAAGCTGTTGATAAAAACCGCAGAGGTGCGGCAGGCAGAGGAAGCAGACCTCTTTTTGTGCTGCCAACTCATTGGCTAAGGTCACAATCAGCCAACCGGCCAGTCCCCTGCCCCGCCAGTCCGGCGCGGTGACACCCGCCGCCATGTAGGCTTCGCGGTCACTTTGCTCGTAGCAACCCACCGTGCAGACGGGCTGGCCGTGGTGCAGCAGCGCACGGCAGGCTCCATAGCCGTGGGCCAGCGCCGTGCAGGCCGTGGAGTAGAACTCGTCGGCTTCGGCCTCGTTTTCAGCAAAGACCAGGCGGCTGACGGGCAGCATCGACGGGGCGGTATCCAGCGTCAATTCCGCCGGGGGCGGTGCGGGCAAAGACAAGGCCCTGCCCCGGGGCGCGGTCCAGAGTGTCAGCGGTTCGCCGGGCTGCCAGGCAGTCTGATAGGCCATGGGCAGCGGATGCTCACACCGCAGGCGGTCAATGTGCAGGAATTGCAGAAAGCCCTGCAATTCATCGTGGGTGTCGGCGTCCTCGGGCAAATTGCCGCACAGCGCGCCGCTGCCGCCGCGCAGTTCCAGTACAGCGGTGCCGGGCAGCAGGTAGAACATCCAGCCACTGGCCGGATGTGCCCCAAACAGCGCCAGATGCGTGCCGAGTACGGCCTCGAAATACGGCTTGCCGCTAATGCGGCGGCGGTACTCGGCCTGCTGTTCCGGCGTGGTGACGGCTTGGATCATGAGTGGTCCTTTTCTGTTCCTTTTCTTATAAGAAAAGGAACCAAAAGAATTTTAATAAAATTACATTGGGGCGGGCAGGTGTGGAATTTGCCCCTGCGTGGGGTGGAGTTCTATCGCGCATAGGGCGGCATTTTTATCGGCTCCTACGGCCTGCCGGGGAAATTGTAGGGGCAGACGCTTGCATCCGCCCGCGGGCGAGCAATGCTCGCCCCTACAGCGCATTTTCATGCCAATTTTGTTTGAAAGTTCTTTGCGCAGCTTTCTTTCAAGAAAGCTGCATCACAATGTTTTTATAATCGCGGCCGCGGACCTCGAAGTTGGGGTAAAGGTCAAACGATGCCGATGCAGGCGACAGGCTGACGATATCGCCAGGCTTGGCAGCATCGCGGGCCAACTCGACCGCATGCTGCATGTTGTCGGCATGCAGGATGGTCAGCTGGCTTTCGTCAAAATCGGGGTGCTCGCGCACGGCCTTTTCGATGCGGGGACCAGTCGCTCCCATCAGCACCAGCGTTTTGACGTGGGCGATGATCTCCGGGGCCAACGGCTCATAGGGGATCTTTTTGTCATAGCCGCCCGCAATCAGAATGATCTTCTGGTCAAAGCTGCGCAGGCCCGCGATGGTGCGCGTGGGGCTGGACGCGATGGAGTCGTTGTAGTAGGTGACGCCGTCCAGCACGCGGACCGGCTCGATGCGGTGCTCAACACCCGTAAAGGTGGCGCCGACCTGGCGCATGGCCTCGATGGGCACACGGCCCCAGACCGCCGCGATGGCCGCCAGCAGGTTTTCAACATTGTGCAGGCCGCGCAGCTTGATCTCGGCGCGGGGCAGCACGGGGGTCACGACGCCGTTCTCGGCATAGCAGAGCGTGTCGTCGCTCGCGCGCAGAAACGCGCCGTGGTCGGTCTCGCGCAGGCGGGTGAACCAGAACTGCTCGCCCTTGCAATCGCTCTGCATCGCGCGGGTGATGTCGTTCTCATAGCCCAGCACGGCGCGGCAGGGCGGCTCCTGCCAAAGCAGGATGTTGCGCTTGGCGTCGATGTACTCCTGCATGTCTTTGTGGTGGTCGAGGTGGTTAGGGGTTACATTGGTGACGACCGCCACCTTGGGGCTGCGGCGCATGCTGATCAGCTGGAAGCTGGACAGCTCGACCACGGCCACGGCGTCCGGCGTGACTTCGGCCAGCTGGGGCAGCAAAGCCGCGCCGATGTTGCCGCCCAGAAAGACCTTGCGGCCTGCGGCTTCAAACATTTTGGAGATCAGCGTAGTGGTGGTGGTCTTGCCATCCGAACCGGTCACGGCTACGATCTCGCAGGGGCAGAACTCGAAGAAAAGCTCCACCTCACTGGTGACAAGCGCACCGGCGGCCTTGGCGGCCTGCAGCTCAGGCTTGAAATACTCATAGCCCGGCGTGCGCATGATGATATCCTGCCCGGCGAAACCGTCGGTGTAATGCTCGCCCAGGCTCAGGGCCACGTTCAGGCGGCGCAGCGTGTCGGCGTAATCGCCAAAATCCTCGATGGATTTTTTCTGGTCACACAGCGTGACGTGTGCGCCCAGTTCCACAAACTGCTCAATGCAGCTTTTATGGCTGACACCGGCACCGATAAAGGCAACTTTTTTGCCCTGGATAAGTTTTTGCAGCTGTTCGATCGGCAGCATAGCTATCTCTCCCCTGCTTAATCAAATTCACTCTTATTATATACGATTGCGCGCGTCCCTGCAACAAAATTCGGCCCGCCGAAGCGGACCGATGGGAATTTATTTTAAATCCATCCGCATCGGCGGACATGTGCCGACGATGCGGATACCTCTAGAGCAAAAAAGTGCATTTTTGTGTCGTCTGGCGCGAAAATGCACTTTTTGGCGACGGGGTGAATCCAAAGGAGGGGTGCAGGAGCGTGGCGCAGCCACACAGCGACGAATCCCTTCTTTGAGCGCACGAAGTGCGCTCTTACTGCTGGCCGCCCATGGGGATGCCGTGCTTATCCAGCAGGGCGCGGATCTTGGTCATCGGGTCGATGATGGAAGAAACGCTCTTGTCGTGGTTGATGGCGGCGATGAAGTAGGCGGTGTACTTGGAAACGTCTACATCGTAGTACCACTCACGCTCCAGCAGCTCCGGCTTGCGGTAGGTCAGGTTGGTGCCCAGCACGGCCTTGATGATGCCGTCGTTGTAGGCCTTGTCGAACTTGTCCAGACCGGCGGTGAACAGCGGGAAGGTGCAGCAGGTGAAGATGTTGCGGGCACCGCGCATCTTCAGCTCATAAGCGATGTCGAGCATGGACTCACCGGAAGCGATGATATCGTCAGCGATGAACACATCCTTGCCCTGGACGCTCTCGCCCAGATATTCATGCGCGACAATGGGGTTGCGGCCATTGACGATGCGGCTGTAATCGCGGCGCTTGTAGAACATACCCAGGTTGCAGCCCAGCACGCTGGAATAGTACATGTTGCGGTTCATGGCGCCCTCATCGGGAGAAACGATCATGAAATTGTCCTTGTGGAAGCTGACATCCGGCACGTGGTGCAGCAGGCACTTCAGCACCTGGTAGGTGGGCATGACGTTGTCGAAGCTCATGGTGGGCACAGCGTTCATGACGCGGGGGTCATGGGCATCAAAGGTGATGATGTTCTTGACGCCTACGTCGCGCAACTGCTGCAAGGCAAAGGCGCAGTCCAAGCTTTCGCGGCTGACGCGGCGATGCTGGCGGCCGCCGTACAGGCTGGGCATAATGACGCTGATGCGGTGGGCGCGGCCTGCAACGGCCTGAATCAGACGCATCAGGTTCTGGAAATGGTCGTCGGGAGAGAGGTGGTTCTCATAGCCGAACAGCTGATAGGTAACGCTGTAGTTGCCCGGATCGACGAAAATATACAGGTCATCACCACGGGTAGAAGCTTTGACCAAGCCCTTTGCATCGCCGGACTGGAAACGCGGGCAATCAGACGGGATAATGAAGGTGTCAACATCCATGCCAACCTCGCGCGCCCAGCGCACCAGGTGACCATCTACCAGCTTGCACAGCTCTTCAGCGCCGGGGCAGGCAATCAGACCCAGGTCAGCGATTGCAGACTCCGTGGCGAAGAAATCGCGCGGGCTAATATTTTGTTCAGCCATACGTGTGTACTCCTTACTTCCATCACAAATTTTTACCGTACATCTGCGGCGGGCATACCGCCACATCTACTAGTATTGTATCACAGCCCCCCGATAAAATCAGCCCCGCCATGCGTTTTTCTGCCGTTTTTTCGCATTTTCCGCGCTTTGCACATGCGCAGTTCGTCATAGTTTGAAAAATACTGGCGTATTTTACAAAAAATTTGCAAAAGCTTTTCACACTGCCATTTTAATGTTCTATTTATCGGGCAGACAGC
This sequence comes from Subdoligranulum variabile, assembly GCA_004554775.1. Lineage (GTDB taxonomy): Bacteria > Bacillota > Clostridia > Oscillospirales > Ruminococcaceae > Gemmiger > Gemmiger variabilis_B. The sequence continues at coordinate 148,189 of SFKI01000006.1, read as the reverse complement.
CATCCACTGCCCCCGGATACCACAAAAGCCCCTCTGCTGTGGCAGAGGGGCTTCGTTGGCAATTACTTTTCCCGGTCCTTGTGTTCCGGTTTTTTGGTGGGGGGTTCTTCTTTATGCGGGGCCAGGCGGACCTCCTGCACGCGGCGGTTGGTGGCACGGGTGACGGTACCCTCGAACTGGCCCCAGGTGAAGCGGTCGCCGACTTTGGGCAGACGGCTCAGTTTTTCCTGTACCAGACCGCCGATGGCGACGGCGTCGATCTCTTCCTCGTCCTTATCCTTGACGTTCAGTTCTTCGGCCACATCGTCCACGCTGGCGCTGCCGGAGACCAGCCAGCTGCCGTCGGTCTGGCGGCGGACATCCTCGACCACGTCGTCGTGTTCGTCCCAGATCTCGCCGACCAACTCTTCCAGAATATCTTCCAGTGTGATGATGCCAGCAGTGCCGCCGTACTCATCCACGACCACAGCCATGTGGTGCTTGCTTTCGCGCAAGGTGCGCAACAGGGCCGAGATCTGGGTCACGCTGGTGGTGTAGAGCGTGGGACCAATCAGGTCCTCCAGCTTGATGTTATTGTCCCGCTTTTGCAGCGCGGTGAAGCAGTCTTTCTCATGTACGACGCCGATGATGTTGTCGATCGTTTCATGGTAAACAGGCAGGCGCGAGTAGCCGCTCTCGGCAAAGCGCTCGGTCACTTCTTCCATGGGGGTATCGTCTGCCACGGCTACCACGTCGACGCGGGGCGTCAGGACATCCTGGGCTTCCACATCGTCAAACTCGATGGCGCTGCGGATCAGCTCACTTTCGCGGTTGGTCAGTTCACCGTCCTTTTCGGCTTCGCTGACCATCGTGACCAGCTCACCTTCGGTGATGGTGTCCTTCTCCCCTGCATTGAAGCGGCGGGCCAGGAAGGTTTTCCAAAAACCGAACAAGACATTCAGCGGTGTGAAGATCGTAATCAGAAAGCTCAGCACCGGCGCAAAGGCCATCGCCATGGTCTCGGGCATTTCCTTTGCCATGCTTTTGGGCGTGATCTCGCCAAAGGTCAAAACCAGCAGAGTCATGACAATGGTGGAGACCGTGGGGCCGTAGGTATTGCCCACCAAGCGGCTGAACAATACGGTGGCAAGCGAGGACGCACCGATATTGACAATGTTGTTTCCAATCAGGATCGTGCTGAGCAGGCTGTCGTAACGCTGTACCAGCCCCAGCACCTTAGCGGCTTGCCTGTCGCCATCATCGGCCTTGCTTTTCAGGCGGATCTGATTCAGCGAATTATACGCCGTTTCAGCCGCCGAGAAGAAGGCCGACATCCCAATCAGAATCACCAGTGCGACGATCATAAATATACTGCCATCGTCCATGAGAGAACTATCAACTCTTTCTTTACTTTATTTATGTGCAAAACTACACATTTTATTTATTATATCATAGATATGCCCTCTGCGCAAAGGGTGTGCTGTCAAATTTGTGTAAAAATCACGCTTTGACCAAATTTAGCGTTTCTTCGGACGGATGTTTTGTAGGGGTCGATGCTCGCATCGACCCCTACAAAAGCTATGCCAGCAATAAACTAAAAAACACCGCCTACCCGAAAGGGTAAGCGGTGCTTTTATATCAAACTATTCTGATGAAATCAGACGAGCTCGATGATAGCCATCTCGGCGGCGTCACCGCGGCGAGGGCCAGTCTTGTAGATGCGGGTGTAACCACCGTTGCGATCAGCATACTTGGGGCCGATCTCGTCGATGACCTTCTTGGCGACATCTTCCTTGGTGATGTAGGAGTAGACCTGACGCTTAGCGTGCAGATCTTCCTGCTTACCGAGGGTGACCATCTTCTCTGCCATGGAACGAACTTCCTTGGCGCGGGTAACGGTGGTCTCGATCTTGCCGTTCTCGAACAGATAGGTCACCATCGCGCGCAGCATTGCCTTGCGGCTGTCGGTGGTACGACCGAGTTTTCTGGTACCGGGCATTCCGTTTCACTCCTTAAATATCAAATGGTATCCGCGTGTCGCGGGGGGTTAGTTTTCATCGTCCTTGGTCAGAGAGAAACCAAGGCTGTCCAGCTTGGCCATGACCTCTTCGAGACTCTTACGGCCCAGATTACGGACCTTCATCATCTCGTCCTCGCTCTTGTTGATGAGGTCGCCGACGGTGTTGATACCGGCGCGTTTCAGGCAGTTGAAAGAACGGACACTCAGATCCAGCTCTTCAATCGTCATCTCCAGCGCTTTCTCACGACCCTGGTCGTCATTGTCGACCATGATCTCGGTCTCGCCGGTCTCATCGCAGAGGTTCACAAACAGGTTCAGATGCTCGGTCAGCACACGGGCCGCCAGGCTCAGGGCTTCCTGGGCGTTGATGGTACCATCGGTCCAGACCTCGATAATGAGCTTGTCATAGTCGGTGATCTGGCCAACGCGGGTACGGTCAACGGTGTAGTTTGCCTTGAGGACGGGGGTGTAGATGCTGTCCACGGGCAGAGTGCTGATGTCGTTCTTCTCGATCAGCGCCTGCTTATTACGCTCGGCGGGTACATAGCCACGGCCCTTATCAAAGGTCAGCTCCATGACCAGCTTGGCGCCTTCGCCCAGAGTGGCGATGTGCCACTCTGGGTTCAGGATCTCGAGGTCGTCGCTAGCCTTGATGCTGCCGGCAGTGACCTCGCAGGGGCCAACGGCCTCCACACGGACGGTCTTGGGGCTTTCGCCGTAGATCTTGGCGGCGATGCCTTTGAGGTTCAGGACGATCTCGGTTACATCCTCACGTACGCCCTCGATGGTGGAAAACTCGTGCACCACGCCGTCGATCTTGACGCTGGTGACAGCCACACCGGGCAGAGAGGACAGAAGCACTCGACGCAAGCTGTTGCCCAAGGTCGTGCCAAAGCCGCGCTCCAGCGGCTCGACAACGAACTTACCGTAGCGGCCATCCGGGGAAAGGTTGGCCGTTTCGATCTTGGGGCGTTCGATCTCCATCATAAAAACCCTCCTTGTTTCGCTGGCGCAGCGCGCCAGTCAGGTTGGAAAAATCGTAGAATAAAGCTAAGAGGATTACTTGGAGTACAACTCGACGATGAGGTGCTCAGCGATGGGCACATCGATGTCCTCACGAACGGGCAGCTTGGTAACAGTGCCCTTCAGAGCGTTCTTGTCGCGCTCCAGCCAAGAAGGCAGCAGCACAACGGGAGCTTCCTCGCCCAGCAGCTTGCTGAACTTGACGGAAGAACGGCTGGACTCGATGACCTCGATCACATCACCCGCCTTAACCTGGTAAGAGGGGATGTTGACACGCTTGCCATTGACAGTGAAATGGTTGTGGGAAACCAGCTGGCGAGCGTCGCGGCGGGTCTTGGCAAAGCCAAGGCGGTAAACGACGTTATCCAGGCGGCGCTCAACCAGAACCAGCAGGTTGACACCGGTCTGACCGGGCATACGGCTGGCCTTCTCGTAGTAGGTATGGAACTGGCTCTCCAGGATACCGTACACGAACTTGACCTTCTGCTTCTCGTTGAGCTGGGTGGCGTACTCACTCTTCTTCTTTCTCATCTGGCCGCCGGGGTTACGGTTGGTGGTTTTCTTACCATAGCCCATAACAGCAGGAGAAATGCCGAGAGCACGGCAGCGCTTGGCGATAGGTTGGGTATTTTTAGCCATAACTCAAATTCTCCTTTCAATCAAACGCGGCGGCGTTTGGGCGGGCGGCAGCCATTGTGCGGGATGGGGGTCACGTCACGGATCATGGTGACCTCCAGGCCGGTTGCCTGCAAGGCGCGGATAGCGCTTTCACGGCCGGAACCGGGGCCCTTGACGTAGACCTCAACGGTCTTCATGCCATGCTCGATGGCGGCCTTGGCGGCGACCTCAGCAGCGCTCTGCGCAGCGTAAGGGGTGCTCTTGCGGGAGCCACGGAAGTTCAGCGCACCAGTGCTGCACCAGGAAACGGTGTTGCCCTGCGTATCGGTGATGGTCACGATGGTGTTGTTGAAAGTGCTCTGGATGTGAGCAGCACCGGCGCTGATGTTCTTGCGCTCTCTCTTTTTAGTGCGGGTTTTTGCCGCAGTAGCTTTGTTAGCAGCCATGTCTCAGTTCCTCCTTACTTCTTTTTGTTCGCGACAGTGCGCTTGGGACCTTTGCAGGTACGCGCATTGGTCTTGGTGCGCTGGCCGCGGCAGGGAAGGCCCTTGCGATGGCGCACACCACGGTAGCACTGGATCTCGGTCAGACGCTTGATGTCAAGCGCGACGTTACGGCGCAGATCGCCTTCTACCAAAACATAAGTCAGACCAACCTCGATCCGCTTCTCGCGAGGCAGATCAACACCAGCAATACGTGCCATAAAGCACCTCCATTAGTAACATCCCATGTCCTGGTCGGGGCCTGCGCCGGGAATCTACGCACTTGGCCCCCAAGCGTTTTGGGTACGGTTTCCGCGGAAAGCTCCGCGGACCTTTAGCCCTGACGCTGCTTATGCTTCGGATTGGCACAAATGATCATCACGCGGCCTTTGCGCTTGATGACTTTGCACTTCTCGCAAATGGGTTTCACGGAAGGTTTTACCTTCATGATGTTAACCTCCTTTATAACACAAGGCGTTTCTTATTTGGAACGCCAGGTGATCCGGGCTTTGGTCAGATCGTAGGGGCTCATTTCCATCGTGACTTTGTCGCCGGGCAGAATGCGGATGAAATTGGTCCGCAGCTTGCCGGAAATGTGAGCCATAACAACGTGTCCGTTGGGTTTGCCCTCTTTGTTGAGCAACTCGACCTTGAACACCGTGTTGGGCATGGCTTCCCGTACGATACCTTCTACTTCGATGACATCTTCTTTAGACAAGCTGATTGCCTCCTTGAAGGGTTCCGTCAGTTTGCACAGGCCGCATCGTAAGCGGCGATGGCATCACTGAGTTGTTGATCGCTTTTCAGAAGCTCGTTCGCGAGAACGGTGGTCGTGGGGGCGACATGCTTTGCTTTTTTACGCTTCGGATCCCCTACTTTGCGCAGGTTTCCGTCGGCAAGCAGAAGCATCTCCCCTTCCACTTCCAAAACAGCCAGGGTGCGGGTTTTGTCCCTTCCCGCTTTGGAGCGGACCAGTTGGCCTTTTACAAAGTCCATCCGGGTTCCTCCCAGCCGTAGGTCAGGACTTCGGCGCCGCCCGCTGTGATTGCCATGGTATGCTCGAAATGAGCTGCCAGGCCGCCGTCACAGGTTTTGACCGTCCAGCCGTCCTTTAACGTCTTTACCGCGTACTTGTACTGGCAAACCATCGGCTCGATGGCAATGCACATGCCGGGCACCAGCCGCGGACCGCGTCCGACGTTGCCGAAGTTCGGTACTTCGGGGTCCTCGTGCAGTTCTTTGCCGACACCATGGCCGACAAAGCTGCGGACGACCGAGAAGCCGTTCTCCTCGACATAGCTCTGGACTGCATGTCCGATGTCCCCTACCCGGTTGCCGCCGCGCGCCATTTCAATGCCGCGATGCAGGCCCTCCTTGGTAACGTCCAGCAGACGCTGGGCTTCAAGGTCGATCTTGCCGCACGCATAGGTGCAGGCGTTATCGCCGTTGAAGCCGTCGATCTTGCAGCCGGTGTCGATCGAAACGATGTCGCCGGGGCGGATCTGCTGCTGACGGCTGGGGATGCCGTGAATGACAGTGTCATTTACGCTGATGCACGCCGTGGCCGGGAAGCCATACAGGTGCAGGAAGTTGGGCCTGGCACCATGGCGCACGATAAAGTCGTAGATGATTTTGTCGATCTCTGCCGTGGTAATACCCGGCTCGATCGCCTCGCCGCCAGCCTTGAGCGCAGCCGCGCTGATTGCGCAGGCTTTCCGCATTTTCTCAAGTTCAGCAGCATTTTTGATTTGGATCATGGATTTTAAGCCTCCAAAAGCTTGAGCAGGAACGCGGTGGTGGCCTCGATGGAACCCTGGTCGGGAACCTCGACGAGCTTACCGCGCTGACGATAGAAATCGACCAGCGGCTCGGTCTGCTCGTGATAGGCTTTCAGCCGGTCCAGCACGGTGGCAGGCTCGTCATCCTTGCGGATGGCCAGCTCACCGCCGCAGCGGTCACACACGCCCTCTTTGGCGCTGGGTTTGTTGATGATGTGATAGCTTGCACCACATTTGGCGCAGACGCGACGGCCAGACATGCGGTTGATGATGGCTTCGTCGGGAACGATCAGGTTCACGACCTTGTCGATCTCCACACCCATCTGCTCCAGAGCTTCGCCCTGGGCGATGGTACGCGGCATACCGTCAAGGATAAAGCCATTCGCGCAGTCAGGCTGTGCCAGGCGCTCTTTCACGATCCCGACGATAACATCATCGGGGACCAGAGCACCGGCGTCCATAAAGCTTTTCGCCTTTTGACCCATAGGGGTGCCGTCTTTCACGGCGGCACGCAGAATGTTACCGGTCGAAATGGTAGGGATTGCCAGTTTATCGCAGAGGATCTCTGCCTGGGTGCCCTTACCGGCGCCGGGGGCGCCCAAAAGGATCAGTTTCATCGTACATTCCCTTTCTTATTCCAGGAACCCTTTGTGATGACGGGCAGTCATATAGCCTTCCAGAGAACGAGCAGTCTCCAGGGCAACACCGACCACGATGAGCAGGCTCGTACCACCCAACTGGATGGACGTACCGGTGACGTCACCGAGGATGATGGGCAGGCCTGCGACGATTGCCAGGAAGATGGCGCCGATCAGAGTGATCTTGGACAGCGTCTTGGTGATAAAATCGCTGGTGGGCTTGCCCGGGCGGATGCCAGGGATGGTGCCGTTGTTCTTGCGGAGCTGGTTGGCAATATCAACGGGGTTGTACTGGATCGCAACGTAGAAGTAGTTGAACGCAACGATCAGCAGCACGTAAACGATGAGATAGAGCACGCTGTTGTAGTTGAACGCGCTGAAGAAAGCATACAGGGCAGGGTGATCGACCGCGCTCACATTGAAGAAGCGGAAGATCATGCCGGGCAGGCTGCACAAGGTCGAAGCAAAGATGATGGGCATAACGCCGGTCATGTTCACTTTGATGGGGATGTAGCTAGCCTGGCCGCCGTACATCTTACGGCCAACCACACGCTTGGCATACTGGACGGGGATGCGGCGCTCTGCGTTCGTCAGGATGACGACGAAGACCACGGCAACCAGGGCCAGGATGACCAGCAGGGGCAGGAAGATGTAGAACTGCGGCTCGCCGTTGCTTGCACGGGCCAGGATGTTGGTGACAGCACTGTAAAGGCTGGACCAACGGGCCACGATACCGGCGAAAATCATCAGCGAGATACCATTGCCGATGCCCTTGGAATCAATCTGGTTGCCCAGCCAAGTGCACAGCTGCGAACCTGCCGTGAAGGACAGGATGATAACAACAGCGCTGAAGATGCCTGCGAAGCCCTCCGTATAGGAGAGGGCGCCCATGTTGCGGATGATGAAGTAGTAGCCGATGGACAGCATCAAACCGATGCCCGCGCCAACATAGTTGGTGATGCGGCGCATCTTGCGCTGACCCTCCTCACCTTCTTTGGCAAGGTTTTCCAGGTACGGAATGGCTACTGCCAGCAGCTGCATGATGATGGAGGCATTGATGGCGGGCTGCACACCCAGAGCGAAAATAGTGCATTCGCTCAAAGCGCCGCCGCTCATCATGTTAAGATACTCCAGCATATCGCCGGTGCCACCGGCAAACATGGTGGACAACGCACCGGCGCTGATGTACGGCACCGGAATTGCGCAGCCCAGACGGAACAGGACAAGGATCAGAAGGGTGAAAAGAAGCCGCTTGCGGAGATCGTCGATCTTCCATGCATTACGGAAGGTTTCAAACACCTTACATCACCTCAGCCTTCCCGCCAGCTTTCTCGATTTTTTCTTTGGCGGAGGCCGTGTAAGCGGCAACCTTGACGTTGAGTGCCTTGGTCAGCTCGCCATTGCCCAGGACCTTGACGCCGTCCAGCGTCTTGGAGATGATGCCGGCGTTCAGCAGAGCCTCGGTATCGACAGTCGCACCAGCCTCGAACTTCTCGAGGTCGGATACCTTAATGGTAACATACTTGGTTGCGAAAATGTTGTTGAAGCCGCGCTTCGGCAGGCGACGCTGCAAAGGCATCTGGCCGCCTTCGAAGCCAGCCTTCTTGACGCCGGAGCGAGCCTTCTGACCCTTGTGGCCGAAGCCAGCGGTCTTGCCGTTGCCGGAGCCAGCACCGCGGCCCTTGCGGGTCACGGCCTTACGGGCGCCAGCGGACGCTTTCAGTTCGTGAAGTTTCATGCTTGCACCTCCTTGCATTATGCCTTGGTAACGACAACCAGGTGGGCGATCTTAGCGATCTTTCCCTGGGTGGCTGCGTTGTCAGGCTGCTCGGTAACCTCACCGGGGCGGTTCAGGCCCAGGGAGTGGGCAACGGCGATCTGCTCTTTGCCGCGGCCGATCAGGCTCTTGGCGAGACGAATGGTAACTTTTTCCATTGTAATACCCTCCTTAGCCCAGGATCTCGGCAACGGTCTTGCCACGCTTGGCCGCGACGCTCTCGGCGTCAGTCAGGCCGCACAGGCCAGCGAAGGTAGCAGCAGTGACGTTGATGGGGTTGTTGGAGCGCAGGCTCTTGGCACGAATGTCCTTAATGCCAGCGCACTCGAGGACGGCACGGACGGGGCCGCCAGCCAGAACGCCGGTACCGGGGGCAGCCGGACGCATCAGAACGCGGCCTGCGCCGAACTCGCCGACGATCTCGTGAGGAATGGTGCTGCCCTTCAGGCAGACCTTGCGCATGTTCTTCTTGGCAGCACCCTCACCCTTACGGATGGCCTCGGGAACTTCGCCGGACTTGCCGACGCCGTAGCCGATGTTGCCCTTGCCGTCGCCAACGACGATCAGAGCAGCGAACTTCATAACGCGGCCGCCCTTGACAGTCTTGGAAACGCGGTTGATGGAGACGACCTTGGTGATCATGCCGTCATCTTCTTGTCTTCTCTGCATGGCCATAGTATCTTCTCCCTCCTTACAGCTTCAGGCCGGCTTCGCGGGCACCCTCGGCGAGTGCCTGAACGCGGCCCTGGTAGACGAAACCGCCGCGGTCATAGACCACTTCGGTAATGCCCTTTTCGAGGCACTTCTTGGCGATGGCCTCGCCAACCTTCTTAGCGGCCTCAACGTTGCCGCCATAAGCGTTGAAATCTTTGTCCATGCTGGATGCGCTGGCCAGGGTAACGCCCTGGACATCATCGATGACCTGAGCGTAGATGTGCTTGGCAGAGCGGAAAACATCCAGACGGGGACGCTCGGCAGTGCCGCTGATCTTACCGCGAACACGGCGGTGACGGCGCAGACGAGCGATGTTCTTATCAGCCTTATTGACCATAATGTTTCTCCTCTCCTATTATTTACCCTTGCCGGCTTTGCCTTCCTTACGGATGACATACTCGCCAACATAGCGGATACCCTTGCCCTTGTACGGCTCGGGCGGGCGCTTGCCACGGACTTCGGCAGCGTACTGGCCGACTTCCTGCTTGTCGATACCGACGATGCTGAAGTGCAGAGCATCTTTCAGCTCGATCTTGATGGTATCGGTTTCCTCAAACTCAACGGGATGAGAGAAGCCCAGGGTCAGGGTCAGCTTGTTGCCCTGCTTAGCAGCACGGTAGCCAACGCCCTGGATCTCCAGGTCCTTGCGGAAGCCCTCGGTAACACCGACGACCATGTTGTGGATGAGGGTGCGGGTCAGGCCATGGAGGCTGCGGGCCTCCTTCTCGTCATTGGGGCGGGTAACCAAAATCTCATTGCCCTCGACAGCAACATTCATCAGAGGATGAAATTTGGAATGCAGGGTACCCTTGGGGCCCTTAACGGTGATGGCGTGCTCGGCCGCATCGACCTTAACTTCCACACCGGCGGGAACGACGATGGGTTTTCTTCCAATTCTCGACATTGTCTATACCCCTTTCTTACCACACAAAGGCGAGAACTTCACCGCCGACGTGAGCTGCGCGGGCAGCCTTGTCGGTCATGACGCCTTTAGAAGTGGAGATGATTGCGGTGCCCAGGCCCTTCATGACCTTAGGCATATCTTCGCAGTTGGTGTAAATACGCAGGCCCGGCTTAGAAACGCGCTTCAGGCCAGCGATGACCGGAGTACCGTTCTCCTGGTACTTCAGGGTCAGGGTGATGATCCCCTGCTTGTTGTCCTCGGTCACTTTCATACCCTTGATGTAACCCTCATCAACCAGGATCTGGCAGATAGCCTTCTTCAGGTTGGAAGCAGGGATTTCCACGGAAGGGTGTTTGGCAGTGCTTGCGTTGCGGATGCGGGTCAGCAGGTCCGCGATAGGATCGGTGATTTGCATGCCACTAACCTCCTTAGGTTGTGTTTAAGAGTGTTGTTATTCGTTCAGACAGAAGCAATCAAGGGGCTTACCAGGAAGCCTTCTTGACGCCGGGGATCTCGCCCTTGTAAGCCAGCTCACGGAAGCAGATACGGCAGACACCGTACTTGCGCAGGTAAGCATGGGGACGACCGCAGATCTTGCAGCGGTTGTAAGCGCGGGTCGAGAACTTGGCAGGTGCCTGCTGCTTGAGCTTCATAGAAAGTTTTGCCATTGTGGTTCCCTCCCTTAGTTAGCGAACGGAGCGCCCAGAGCCTTCAGCAGCTCTTTGGCCTCTTCGTCGGTCTTGGCGGTGGTAACGAAGCAGATGTCCATACCACGGATCGCGTCGACCTTGTCGAAGTCGATCTCGGGGAAGATGATCTGTTCCTTCAGGCCGAAGGCGTAGTTGCCGCGGCCGTCGAAGGAGTTGCCATTGATGCCGCGGAAGTCGCGGACACGAGGCAGAGCGACGTTAAACAGGCGATCGACGAACTCGTACATACGCTCACCACGCAGGGTGACCTTTGCGCCGATGGGCATGCCCTCGCGCAGCTTGAAGTTTGCAACGCTCTTGCGGGCTTTGCAGACGATGGCCTTCTGGCCGGTGATCTGGCCCAGGTCGGCGACGATGGCGTCGATGACCTTGGCGTTCTCTTTAGCTTCGCCAGCAGCAACGTTGATGATGACCTTATCCAGCTTGGGGATCTGCATAACGCTCTTGTAGCCGAACTTCTTGTTCAGGGCCGGAGCGATCTCGTTGACATACTGTTCTTTCAAACGTGCCATTGTGTACTCCTCCCTTACAGTTCAGCGCCGCACTTGCGGCAAACGCGGACGGTCTTGCCGTCCTTGACAGAATGACCAACGCGGGTAGCCTTGCCGCACTTGGGGCAAACAGGCATAACCTTGCAGGCGTAGATAGCGCCCTCGGCCTTGACAATGCCGCCCTGCTCACCCTGACGGCGAGGCTTGACGTGCTTGGTGACCATGTTCAGGCCTTCCACGATGACCTTGCCCTCTTTGGGGGAGGTCTGCAAAACCTTACCGGTCTTGCCCTTATCCTTGCCGGAGATGACCATTACGTTGTCGCCGGTTTTAACATGAAGATTATTCATTTAATTAAAACCTCCTTACAGCGATTCGGGAGCCAGGCTCAGGATCTTGGTGAAGCCAGCGTCGCGCAGCTCGCGAGCGACGGGTCCAAAGATACGAGTGCCCTTGGGGCTCTTGTCGGCCATGACGATAACAGCGGCGTTCTCATCAAAACGGATGTAGGAGCCGTCGTCACGACGCAGGCCATGCTTGCTACGGACGATGACGGCCTTGACCACGTCGCCCTTTTTCACAGTGCCACCGGGAGCAGCTTTCTTGACGCTGCAAACCACGATGTCACCGATGTTTGCGTATCTCTTGCGGGTACCGCCCAGTACACGGAAGCACATTAACTCCTTAGCACCGGTATTGTCGGCCACTTTGAGATAAGTTTGCATCTGAACCATCTTTCAGGTCCTCCTTTCAAAGTACCAGGCTGATTATTTTGCTTTCTCGATGATCTTGACGAGACGCCAGTTCACGTCCTTGGAGATCTTGCGGGTCTCCATGATCTCAACGCGGTCACCGATGCCGGCTTCGTTGTTCTCATCATGGGCCTTGAACTTCTTGGTGCGCTTCAGGATCTTCTTGTACAGAGGGTGCTGGACGCTGTCCTTAACAGCGACGACGATGGTTTTGTCCATCTTGTCGGAGACAACGACGCCCACACGGGTCTTTCTCAGATTACGTTCCATGTTTTACCCTCCCTCTTACGCGTTTTTCGCATTCTTCTCAGCCAGAACGGTCATCACGCGGGCGATGTCCTTCTTAACGGCCTCGATGCGAATGGGGTTATCCAGCTGGTGGATGGTGTGCTGAAAGCGCAGGTTGAAGAGCTCGGCCTTCAGGTCCTTGAGCTGCTTGTTCAGCTCTACATCGGTCATTTCGCGCAGTTCAGTAGCTTTCATTCAGCGTCACCCTCCTTTACGGTGTCAAGCTCTTCGCGCTTGACGAATTTGCAGCGGACCGGCAGCTTGTGGCTGGCCAGACGCAGAGCCTCGCGGGCAACATCCTCGCTGACATCAGCCAGCTCGAAGAGCACGCGGCCCGGCTTAACGACGGCTACCCAGTACTCCGGGCTGCCTTTACCAGAACCCATACGAGTGCCGGCCGGCTTCTCAGTAACGGGCTTGTCGGGGAAGATCTTGATCCAGACCTTACCACCACGCTTGATATAACGGGTCATAGCAACACGAGCTGCCTCGATCTGGTTGGAGGTGATCCAAGCCGGCTCGAGAGCAACCAGACCGTAATCGCCCTGGTTGACCTTGTTGCCACGCATGGCCTTACCGGTCATGCGGCCGCGCTGGACGCGGCGGTACTTAACACGCTTCGGCAGTAACATTACTGTTTGCCTCCTTCCTTCTTGGCGGGGGCTTTGGCGCCCTTCAGGATCTCGCCTTTGTAGATCCAAACCTTGACGCCAACCTTACCATAGGTGGTGTTGGCCTCAGCAAAGCCGTAGTCGATATCGGCACGCAGGGTCTGCAGGGGGATGGTACCCTCATGATAGCTCTCGGTGCGGGCGATGTCGGCGCCAGCCAGACGGCCGGAGCAGGTGACCTTGATACCCTTGGCAGGCGTGGCGCTGCGGTCACGGGGCTGCATGGCATTGCGGATGGCCTGCTTCATGGCGCGGCGGAAAGCGATACGGCGCTCCAGCTGAGAAGCGACGTCCTCAGCAACCAGCTGAGCGTTGGTGGAAGTGCCCTTGACCTCGATGATGTTGAGGTTGACGGCCTTGCCGGTCAGCTTGGCGAGCTGCTTCTCGATCTTAGCGCTCTCAGCGCCGCCCTTGCCGATAACGATACCGGGCTTAGCGCAGAAGACATTGACCTTCACGCGGGGTGCGCCAGTCTGGCTGTCGACGGTACGCTCGATCTCGATCTTGGGGACGCCAGCAGCGTACAGCTGCTTCTTCAGGGTCTTGCGGATCTTGTGATCCTCGACCAGGGTGTCGCCGAATGCCTGCTTAGAGGTAAACCAGCGGCTGTCCCAATCTTTGATGACACCCACGCGCATGCCGTGGGGATTGACTTTCTGGCCCATTTGTTTACCTCCTTACTCTTTCTCTTTCAGCACAACAGTCATGTGGCTGGTGCGCTTCAAAATGCGATAGGCACGGCCGTGGTCCCGGGGCATGATGCGCTTGAGGGTGGGGCCGGGGCAGACGTAGCATTCTGCGACGTAGAGATTGTTGCGATCCATGTTGAAGTTGTTTTCCGCATTAGCGGCAGCAGAGTTCACCAGTTTGAGAAGGGGCTCGCAGGCGGCCTTCGGGGTGTACTGCAAGATAGCCAGCGCTTCGTCCAGGGGTTTGTTACGGATGAGGTCCATCACGATTGAAACCTTACGGGGACTAATGCGGGCGTAACGAAGAATTGCCCGTGCTTCCATTCGATGTTCCTCCTCTCTTATTTACCAGCGGTCTTACCGCCGCCGTGGCCGGTGAACTTGCGGGTAGGTGCAAACTCGCCCAGCTTGTGGCCGACCATATCCTCGGTGACGTATACGGGCACATGCTTGCGGCCGTCATGAACGGCGAAAGTGTGACCAACGAACTCGGGGAAGATGGTGGAGGAACGGCTCCAGGTCTTCACGACGCTCTTCTTGCCAGCCTCGTTCATAGCCTCGACCTTTTTGTACAGGGAAGGCAGAACGTAAGGGCCCTTCTTAGTGCTTCTAGACATTGTTCAATAACCTCCCTTAGCCGTTGGCGCGCTTGACAATGAACTTGTCGCTGCGGGCCTTGTGTTTGCGGGTCTTCAGGCCCAGAGCGGGCTTGCCCCACGGAGTACGCGGGCTGGAATGACCAACCGGGGCGCGGCCTTCGCCACCGCCGTGCGGGTGATCGCAGGGGTTCATGACAGAACCACGGCTGCCGGGACGAACGCCCATGTGGCGCTTGCGGCCAGCCTTGCCCAGGTTGACGTTCTCGTGGTCGAGGTTAGAAACAACGCCGATGGTGGCGATGCAGTTCAGACGAACATTGCGCATCTCGCCGGAGGGCAGACGAACCAGAGCATAACCATTTTCCTTAGCCATCAACTGAGCCATAACGCCAGCGGAACGAACCAGCTGGCCGCCCTTGCCGGGATACAGCTCGATGTTGTGGATCATGGTACCGACGGGGATGTTCTCGAAGGGCAGGGCGTTACCGGGCTTGATGTCGGCGTTGGGGCCGGCCATAACCTGGTCGCCAACCTTCAGACCATCGGGAGCCAGGATGTAGCTCTTGACGCCGTCCTCATACTCGATGAGGGCGATGAAGGCAGAACGGTTCGGATCGTACTCCAGGGTCTTGACAGTGGCAGGGACATCAAACTTGTTGCGCTTGAAGTCGATGACACGGTACTTGACGCGGTTGCCGCCGCCGTGATGGCGGACGGTGATCTTGCCGGTGTTGTTGCGGCCGGCATGCTTTTTCTTGGACTCGAGCAGGCTACGCTCCGGGGCAACCTTGGACAGAACGCTGTAATCAGTAACAGTCATGTCGCGGCGGCCGGGAGTAGTCGGCTTGTACTTCTTGATAGCCATGATGTTCTCCTTGTTGTTATCTTATGAATTATTCTCGGGGTCATATCCCCATAAGCGGACCCCTCGGCGGGGTCCTGAGTGACGGCCTTGCGGCCATCAGGTCATCAAACCATGGAGTTGAAGAACTCGATCTCCTTGGAGTCCGGGGTCAGGGTGACGATGGCCTTCTTGCTCTTGGCAGTGTAGCCAGCGTGCATGCCCTGGCGGCGATAGCGGCCGCGGACGGAGATGGTGTTGACCTTGGCGACCTTGACGCCGAACAGTTCTTCAACTGCCTTGGCGACGTCGATCTTGGTGGCATCGGTAGCGACCTTGAAGGTGTACTTCTTATCGGCGATACCAGCCATGGAGTTCTCGGTGATGACGGGGGCGAGAACGATGTCCTGTGCGAATTTCATCACGCATATACCTCCTCAAGTTTCTTGGCGGCGTCCAGGCTGAGGATCAGCTTGTCAGCGTTGACAACGTCGTAGGTGTTGACGCCGGTAGCGGCAGTCTTGACACCGGGGATGTTAGCGGCGCTCTTGACGAACTTAGTGTCCAGAGTGTCGTTAACGATCAGGTTCTTCTTGCCTGCGCCAACAGCGGCCAGGAAAGCAACGACGGTCTTGGTCTTGTACTCGTCGGCGGCGATCTTGTCGACGACGATCAGGTTGCCGTTGGCAGCCTTGTCAGACAGGGCGCTGAGCAGAGCCAGGCGCTTGACCTTCTTGTTGATGGTGAAGTAGTAGCTGCGGGGCTTGGGGCCGAGAGCAACACCACCGTGGGTCCACTGCGGAGCGCGGATAGAGCCCTGACGAGCGTGGCCGGTGCCCTTCTGGCGCCAAGGCTTCTTGCCGCCGCCGCGGACTTCCTTGCGGATCTTGGTGTTCTGGGTACCCTGGCGCTGGTTGGCCAGGAAGTTGACGACTGCCTCGTGGACAGCCTTCTCGTTCGGGGTGATACCGAACACGGCGTCGGAAAGCTCAACGGTGGAAACCTTCTTGCCGTTCATATCGACGACATCAAACTGTGCCATTGTGTTTTCCTCCTTTACGCTTTCACGCTGTCGTGGATGGTCACGACCGAGCCCTTGGGGCCGGGGATTGCACCCTTGATTGCGATCAGATTGTTTTCGGCGTCGACCTTAACGACGCTCAGGTTCTGAACGGTCACGCGAACAGCGCCCATGTGGCCGGGCAGACGCTTGCCCTTGAACACGCGGGACGGGGTAGAAGTGGAACCGTTAGAACCGGCATGACGTGCAACGGGGCCGGTGCCGTGGCTCTCGCGCAGGCGATGCTGGCCGAAGCGCTTGATAACGCCCTGGTAGCCCTTGCCCTTGCTGGTGCCGACAACGTCGACCTTGTCGCCCTCTGCGAAGACGTCAGCCTTGAGGATGTCGCCGACGTTCAGGGCGGCGATGTCGTCAAAGCGGAACTCGCGCAGGGTGCGCTTGGGAGCGACGTCAGCCTTGTCGAAGTGACCCTTGGCGGCCTTGTTGACCTTCTTGGCGCTCACTTCGCCGTAGCCCATCTGAACAGCCTGGTAGCCGTCAGACTCAACGGTCTTCTTCTGCACGACAGTGCAGGGGCCGGCCTCGATGATGGTGACCGGAACGACCTTGCCGTTGGCGTCGAACAGCTGGGTCATGCCCAGCTTCTTGCCGATGATACCTTTTTGCATTGTGTTTGTCCTCCTGTAAAGGTTATTGGTTGGTGGTTTCCCATCAACATGACCTCTCCGCTGATTTGCTTGGCAGCGAGATTGGTTCTGTTTTCGTGTTTCTCATTACTGCCGGCCGTTCACGGATCACGGCCGTGCGTACCGGCCCTTATATAATGTAGGGAACTCGATTACAGCTTGATCTCGATGTCAACGCCGGCGGGGAGCTGGAGGCTCATAAGAGCCTCGACCGTCTTGTTGGACGGCTTCAGAATGTCGATCAGACGCTTGTGAGTGCGGGTCTCGAACTGCTCACGGCTGTCCTTGTCCTTGTGGACAGAGCGCAGGATCGTGACGACCTCCTTGTCGGTGGGCAGAGGGATCGGGCCGGAAACGCGAGCGCCAGTGCGCTTAGCGGTCTCCACGATCTTCTGTGCCGCAGCATCGATCAGGGATGCATCGTAGCTCTTCAGACGGATTCTGATTTTTTCTTTGACTGCCATTGCATTCGCCTCCTATAAAATTTTGCGCCTTAGGCGAGCCGATAAATTACACACGTTTCCGGGTGTTCAACCGCTTCGCATGACAAAATCCGGTGAACCGTGTTTGCACAGTTCTCCCGGAAAGAATCATTACAAAGTAAGGTGAACATTGGTCCGCGCCGCAGAATGCAGCAACGTACATATCCCTTTGTTTCCGTAATTCTTTCGCCCGGTTCTAAGATCGGACATACTCCGCGGAAAAACCCGCCAGCCTATTGGCTATATGGCGGCAACCTCCCGCATCAACGCATATCGCGGCTTGCGCAGCTTGTTTATCTGCACAAGCCTTCCGCAGCCAAGAGGTATTATAACACACGTTTCCCGGCGTTGCAAGTGTTTTTTGGCATTTTTATAAAATTTTTCTGAGATTTTTTTACGTTATGCCGAAAGTAGCGTTTGTTAAGTGGGTTTTCAACGGAGTGCATGGTTTTGGTGGAAATATCGTTTGTTTTTAAGCAAATTGTAATCAATTGGGCAGCCCCAGTTCATCCACACGCCAGCCGTCCTCGGTGGGGACCAGATGGACAGGGCGCAGGGTAGCTGTATCGGGCGTGACAGGTTCCGTCACATCCCAGCCGTGGAAGCTATCATCCTCGCAGGTCAGGATGATCTGATAGAATTTCAAGCTGCCGTCGGGCTGCGTTTCCGGTTCGGTGAAAAGATAGCCGCAGTAGGCAATGTTGCCGCCCCGGTCGCCGTCGACAGAAAGGATCGTATCGTTTGGGCCTTCCTTATAAAAGCCGTCCTCGCTGTAGGCGATCTCTTCTACGCGCCGGTCCGAATAGACTGCATGCAGAAAGTTGTCGAACTCGGAGAATTTTGTGTAGAGGGCTCCATCCACAGCGCGGACATGGAAGTTGCCGTCCGCATCCTCACCGGCGTCTTCGCTGGGCATCGAGCCCGCGTGGAAGCCGCCGCAGAAGTTTTGCTGGAAATAATATGCCATGCCCATGGCCGCAGCCGCCTGGGGATCCAGGCTGGCCGGGACTTCGTAGACCGTCTTGTAGCCAAACTCGGCCCATGCGGCACGCACCTTGACCCAGACCACATCATTCTGCGGCAGGATGTACGGCTCCGCCTGCAATTTCAGCTGGTAGAAGTAGCCATCGCGGGCAAATTCTTCTTCCCAGTCCGGGTTCAGCGCTTTCAACTCGTCGACCGTTGTATGGAACGTTTCGGCCGCCTCTTCCAGTGTCTGGCAGGTAGTGCAAAGCGTTACGCCATCCTCGGGCCAGGCCACCATTTCATCCAGACGGGGCTTGCCATCCGGCGGGGCGCTGAGTGTGCAGTCCGGCATACGGCAGTTTGCATTTGCCAGCCAGCTGTCGACCGAGACCGGCGCGAACGCCGCCATGGTGGGCACCGGAGTCGGTTCTGCCGAGGGCTGCGGGGACGGTGTGGCTGTCGGCTCCGAGGTTGGTGCCGCGGTGGGCACAGGCGTTGTTGTTGGGGCAGGTGTTGCGGCTGCACTTTCCGACGGTGCGGATGCACAGGCGGAAAGTATAGCGAGGATAAGAGACAGGACAAGCAATTTCTTTTTCATAAAGAGCCTCCCTTGCGGGCGGATACAGAATCCGCCCCTACGAATTGGGATTGTGCGGAATTCCTGCGGAACAGGCGGATGCGAGCATCTGCCCTACAAATCACCCGGGAACTTGTTTATTTCTTTTTTAACTGTTCTTCCAGCCCGGCACGCGGGGTGACGTAGACCGTGGTGTAGACCTCGTAGAGCACCATACCGGGCTTGGCACCGTTGGCTTTCCAGATGTTTTTTACCTCGGTGGTGTCCACGGCCACCTTGGCACCGCCGTTCTGGCTGGAATGCAGCACGGCCAGCTCGGCGGCTTCCTGGCGGGTCGTGTCGGGGATGTCCTCTCCCCTGCTCATGACCACGCAGTGACTGCCGGGGGCCTTTTGCACATGGAACCACAGATCCTTGCCGCGCGCGGTGTGCAGGGTGAGCTTATCGTTCTGCAGGTTGTTGCGGCCCACCAGAATTTCAAACCCGTCGCTGGACGTATAGCGCAGGAAGTCGGCAGGCTTCTGCTTGCGGTCGCGCTGCTTATAGTATTTAAGGTAGCCCTGGCTCTTCAGCTCGGCGCGGATCTCGTTGAGCGCGGCCTCGCCGGGGGCGGACTCGACCTCGTACATGACGGTAGCAAGGTATTCGATCTCGGCTTCGCCCTCGACCAGCAGCTTTTGCAGCATGGTGTGGGCGGTCTGTTTCTTTTTATAGTCGCGGAAATATTTCTGCGCGTTCTCGTTGGGTCCGAAGCGCGGATCCAGCTTGATGGTCACATCCTCGCCAGTGTAGTAGTTCTGCACCGTCACCTGGCGGTCGCCCTTGTGCACGGCCCAGAGGTTGGCTTGCAGCAGTTCGCCGTACAGGCGCAGCGTGTCAGCCTTGGACGACTGGGCCAGTTCTTCGCGGCGGGCAGCCTGCTTACGCACGGCGCGGTCGTGCATGTTGTGCACGGCCTTGTACAGCTCGCGGCTCTTCTGCCGCAGGCGTTCAGCGCGATCCTTGGTGGCGTAATAGTCCTCGAGCAGTTCGCTGTAGGTGGCATACTGAGTCAGCTGCGCGGTGCTGCCGTACTGCTGCGGCACAAAGAAGCTGAACTCCACCGGCTTGGCAACGCCGTCCGGCTGAGGCAGGCGCACCGCTGTGGGGGTGCCGCCTGCGGCGTGCTCGGCCTTCAACTCGTCGATAGCCGCGGCCAGCCTAGCTTTTTCGTCGGCGGTCAGGTCGCAGGCCAGCGCCGGGGTCTCGCCCAGCGCACGGCAGACAGCCTCACGCACGACGACGGGGCCGACGCCCGCCACCGTCTTGCCCAGAGCCTGGGCGACCGGCAGGTCCTTCTCACAGGCGGCGGACACCATTGCGGCGGCGCTGGTAGCGAGGAAGTCCGGCCGGGCGGGCTTGGGCGGCAGCGTGTAGGGCAGGCCGGGCAGCAGCTGGCGGACCTCGCTGTCCTCAAAATCCACGCGCTTGAGGGCGTCGATGATGCGGCCGTCCTGCACCAGCACGAGGTTGGAGTAGCGGCCCATCAGCTCCGCCGCCACGGTGTTGACGACAAGGTCGCCCATCTCGTTGGTGCAGCGGAAATCAAAATACACGATGCGGTCGCCCGGCTCACGGCGCAGGTCGATCAGCCGCCCGCCGGTCAGGTGTTTGCGCAGCAGCATGCAGAAGCCCGGGGGCGTCAGCGGGTTTTCAAAGCTTTCTTTCGTCAGGCAGACGCGGGCCGACCCGCTGCGGGCTGACAGCAGCAGCCGGTGCGTTTCGGTGCGGGTGCGCAGCGTCATCAGTACTTCGTCCCGGGTGGGCTCAAAGATCTTGTCGATCTTGGCATCCAGCAGGGTATCTTTCAGTTCCCCGGCTACCAGCGCCAGGGTCGCAGCATCAAGAGACATGGGTTCTCCTTTTATACTAAGTAGGAATACGGGTCGCAGTCCGCAGCGGCGTGGCGAACTGTAAGCTGCGGGAAGCTGCTGGCGATATGGGCGGCCAGCACATCGGCGATGCCGTGCTCGGTGCCCCAGTGCCCGGCAACGACCAGACCAACGCCCTTTTGCCTAGCCAGCAGAGCGATATGGTGGGCTGCTTCGCCGGTGACAAGGCAGTCCGCGCCCACGTCGATGGCTTCTTGCAGGTAGCTGCCGCCCGCACCGCTGACTTCAGCCAGACAGGTGACGGGGCGGTCACAATCGACGTACCGCACGCCGCTATGCAGCGTATCCGCACAGTAGCGGGCCAGCTGCTGTACGGTAGTGGCTTCCACAGGGCCGATACGGCCGCAATCCTCGGCGAAATTGCGGCGGCCCTCCCGCTGCATACCTAAAAGGTCTGCCAGCGTATCATTGACACCGCCGGGGGCTGCATCCAGATTGGTGTGCATGCAGATGGCCGAGATGTTGTTTTTGAGCAGCAGCGCCGGTACGTCCCCCGCGCCGATGCGTTTGAGCGGGTCAAAGATCACCGGGTGGTGGCTAACGATCAGCTGGCAGTCATTCTCCGCCGCCTCCTGCACGACCGCCGCCGTGATGTCCAGCGTGGTCAGCACACGGCTGACCGGCGTGTCTGCATCCACCAGCAAGCCCACGTTATCCCAGCTGCAAGCCAGTTCCGGCGGGGCCAGCGTTTGCAGCAGCCCCAAAATTTGCTGCACAGTTACCGACATGACAACTCCTCCATTTGTTTGATGAGTGCATCCACCGCTTCGGCTTCCTGCCCGGCAGGCAGGCCGAGGCGGTATTTTTTTAGTTTGGCGTTCTGCTGCGCGTAGTAGTCCGCGCAGCCGGGCTGACCGTTCGTCAGGCCGCACAGGCAGGCAAACCCGTCCGGCTCATGGGCTTCGCCGGTGTAGCGGGCATTCATCACGGCGTACCAGCGGCCCGCCGCCTGGCAGAGAGTCTCCCCTGCCAGCGCAAAGCCGCGCCGGGCCAGCCAGCGCCGCAGCACACTGTGCTTGGTGGCGGGCACCAGTACGAGATTGTACCGCGCGTCAAACACCCAGGGGGCGGCTTCCAAGATCTCGATGATCGTTTCCGCGCCCATGCCTGCAATGATGATGTCGTCGGCTTCGCCGGGGGCCACCACCTCCAGCCCACTGCCCAGACGGCACTGTACCTTGTCCCCATAGGGGGCGCAGGTGATGCGGGCTTTTTCCAGCGGAGCGGGGCGCAGGTCACAAGCCAAAACAAGCGGGCAGCGACCGCTGCCCGCCAGTGCGGCGCTTAATTTGCCGTGGTCGCAGCCGATATCCGCTGCCACATGCCCCGGCCGTACATAGGCGAAGGCAGCAGCAAGGCGGGCATCCAGCCGCAGTGCATTACAGGTGTGCAAAGTAGTCGTTCAGCTCGGCGACCAGCTCATCGGCGTTGACACCGTGAACGGCGCAGGCTTCCTCGACGGTTTCGCCATGGGAAGCCATGCAGCCCAGGCAGTGCATACCGGTGGCCAGGAAGATGGGCACGCAGCCCTGGGTGGGATCGTTGTTCAGGATCTCGGCGATGATGGTATTTTTGGTGATAGTCATGGGAAGTTCTCCTTTATAATAAATAAATTTGCATTTATGATACCGGCTGCCAGGCAGCGTACAGGCCAAAGCCTTGCAGCAGGGTCAACATGGTTAGGGTGCCGGTACACAGCGCCGCCGCGTGGGAAACATCCCGGCGCAGGGCCAGCGTTTTGCTACTTTTGACCAGCAGCAGTACCAGCGGCAAAATCGGCAGCAGGTAGCGGCCCTGTAAGCCGAACAGCGTCTGGTAATTGATGGGCGTCCAGTTCAGCGCAGCGGCCAGTACGGCCAGCACAACGCACAGGCAGATGCCCGCCACGCCCGCTTTGCTGCGGCGGTCCAACGGGGCAGGTTTTTCCTGCCGTGGCAGGGCCGCAGCCAGCACAGCCAGCAGCAGGCCGACGCCCAGCAGCCAGCTGACGTCGATGCGGTAGACGATGGGCTCTCCCAGCGTAGTGCCCAGCAGGCCTTGCAGCCAGAGCGCCCCCTGCTGCGGCAGGGTGCGCAGCAGCAGCTTGACGGTGGCCGGGATGTTGCGGCAGATGTACCCGAACGAGAATGTCCAGATGGAATCGCCGTTGGGGTAGGTCATCGTGAGCTGGTCAGGGTCGAGCCCGCCGCCCATGTGGGAGACAGCCCGCACGCCGACCACCGCGCCCAGTACGAGCACCGTCGCAAAAGCGCTCTTGCACCAGAAAAACACACGCGGATGCTTGCGCAGTTTGAGATAGCCTGCCAGCGCCAGCACCAGCAGCACCAGCGCCGCCGCGCCGCCCGCCAGCAGAACGGTGGTGTTCATATCGCGGGCCGCGTAGGCCACGGCTTGCAGGTTGGCCGCAAGCCAGAAGCAGAACGCCAGCACCAGCGTGGCGGAATGAATGCAGCAGCCGCTGGGGATCTCTTCGCCCAGGAATCTGACGGTCGGATTTTTGGCATAGGTCAAATTCTCAGCCGGGATCAGCAGGCAGAGCAGCACGACCGGCAGATAGATGGCCTTGCCGGGGGCCACCAGCCCGCCGAGCACGATCAGCAGAATTTTCTGCCACCAGACGGCTTGCTCCCCCCGCAGACGCAGGCAGAGCGCCGTAAAGCTGAACACCAGCCCCAGTACAGCGGCATCCGGTGAAAGGCTGGCCGCCAGCTGCAACGGCATGGGCAGCAGCGCCACGCAGGCAAATAGCCCGCGCAAGCTTGCAGGCGCCAGCCAAACGGCCAGCGCCGCAAGCAACAGATAGAAGATCAGGTTTGCCAGGCGGCCATAGAGCAGCATCGTGTAAAAGTTTTTACCCTGCACCCGTGCCAGGCGGATACCCAGGGCCTGGGCCAGATAGCTGCCACTGCCCTGCCCTGCTTTGATCTCGCTGTGGGTGGTCAGTTCGTCAAGGTTGCCAGGCTCGGAGCTTTCGGCAATGGCCTCGTTTTTGTAAGCCAGGATGCCGATCTCACCGGTCTTGGTACCGAAGTGGGCGGCATCACAGGCCCGCAGCAGCAGGTTGCCGTCCTCGTCGGCGGCGGGCTGGCCGCTCCAGTTGCTGGCAAGCTCGTAGGCAGCGGCGAGGTGGGTATATTCATCGGGGGCGACCAGCGCGGGTGTGACGTAGGTAAAGCCCACGCCCAGTGCCAGCCCCACGGCGGGCACCAGCAAAAACAGCGGGGTCTTGAGCATTGCCAGCAGCACCGCCGCAAAGACGGCGGCGGCCAGCGGTTTTTGCAGCCGCGCAGCCAGCAGTGCGGGCCAGTTGGCTGTAAAATCGCTGACGCGCTGCATTGCCATGGTAGCGTTCAGCGGTTCGCCGTCGGTCGGCGAAAGCGCCATGCCGTCCACTTCGCCCTCGCTGGCCCAGACGCCCAGCGGGCCGTCCCAGGCGACCTCGTTATACAGGCGGATGGTCAGCGTTTCGTCGTGGTCGGGGATGTAGGCGTCGTTGCAGGTGAACTCCGTAAAGGTATCGTCCCAGATATTCAGGAAGTTGCCCGCCGCGAAAAGCACCTGCTGCCCGGCTTCGTTGTAGACTTCGACCATCGTCATGCCGGATTTGTAAAGCTGCCCGTGGGTGCTGAACTTGAACCGTACCCCGTAAAACGGCTGTCCGGCTTGCAGCGGCATTTTCTGGGTCAAACCTTCCTCGGGGATGTCGATGATCTGGCTGTATTCGTCGTTGACGATCGCATAACTGGGCGTGTTGCCCAGGCGTTCCTGCAAGTCATACCCTACCCAACGGCACAGCATGATGGTGCAATAAACCGCCAATGCGGCCGCTGCCAGGCTGCACACCACCCGCAGGAGCTTTTTGTAGTTTTGCATAGGGTGCCCGCCTTTCTGTGAGTATGGGTTTCGCATGATGTATTATACCGCATCTGCGGAAAAAGCGCAAATTATTTGGTTTTTGCGTAGAGATACCAGGTCACTTCACCCTCACCGCCGTTGTAGGTCTGGCTGGCAATACAATGGTAAGCGAGGTAGTCGCTCTGCAAGTTGCCGGTCAGAGCTGCCACGTAGTCCACGGCGGCATCGGCCAGCAGGTCCCGCTGCTGCTGCCATTGCTCCTGCAGCGGCATGTTGGTCACGCAGAAGTAGCGGCAGGGCGGCAGCACCCCGGCAGCGGTGTAAAAGCCGCCGTCCAGCGTGCCGTAGTTCAGCAAGGTAGCGTTGGGTGTTTCGCGGATGATGTTGGCAAACTGGATCTGCGGCAGGCTTTCCGCTGCGCGCCCCCGCAAGGCGCGGTTGGGGCTTACTAAAAAGCACCACGCCGCTGCCGCCGCTGCGCCCAACGCGGGCAGAATAGCAAAACCGCGCCCGGCAGGCCGCCTTTGGGGCAGCGCCGCCAGCGCCAGCGGGGCAAACACGGCCAGCACCAGCCCATAATAAACGAGGTAGCCGCCCATCAGACTGGTAAAGGCCAGCCCGGCGGCCAGCACCAGTGTAGCCAGCGCTGCACCGCGATGGTTGGCGGCCACCGCCCACAAGAGGAACACCGCCAGCATCAGCGCTGCGGGCAGGTCGTCCCGCACGGCCCACCAAAGGTGTTGGGCCAGCGTCAGGGCGCTGCGGGTATCGCCTTTATAAAGGAAGAGGTTATCATAAAAATAGCACTCCCACCAGCTGTCCAGCGCGTGGTTCACCCCAAAGTAGGCAAACCACGGCAGGGCTGCCAGTGCCAGGCCGCCCAGGTAGGCGGCGCAGCTTTTGCCCAGGTCCCGCAGCCAGCCCCGGCGCAGGTAGAGCACCGCCAGCACCGCCGCCCAGGCCAGATAAAAGCCGAGCACCGTATATTTTAACAGCAGCGCACAGCCGCACAAAAAGCCGTGCAGCACCACCTCGCGCAGCGGCATCTGCCTGGGGGCCGTAAGGCATTTTGCCAGGCCGTACAAAGCGGCGGCCAAGAAGGGCAGCAGCAGTTCTTCGGCGCTGCCGCCGTGGGCGAATGCCCGACACGCCGCCACAGCGGCAGCCGGCAGCAGGCACCACGCCGGGTGTAAGGGAGTCCCTCGCAGCAGGGCCGCCGCGCGCAGGCCAAAATCTAAAAACAGCGCAAACGCGCACAGCTCCAGCACAAACACGCCGGTAAAGCCCGTGTGGTCCAACAGCCAACCCAACCCGTAGAGGAGATACAGCACCGGGCCTTTGTGGTCGAACACATCACGGTAAAGCACTTTGCCGGACAGCATGGATTTGCCCATCGTAAAAAAGATGTTGGCGTCCATCCAGTCATTCAACACAAACAGCGGCGAAGTTTTGCTGCACAGGATCAGCACCAGGGCGGCGGCGCCCAGGCACCATATACTACATTTTCTCTGCGCCGTGCGCGTGGTCATACAGTTTCCCCCGTAACAAACCGCGCCCCGGTCAACTGCGACCGGGGCGCGGAGTGGAAATCAGACTACTGTTACACAGTCAGCGTGTAAATCAGCCGTTCTCCTTCATCTTGGCGAAGCACTCGCTGCAATAGACCGGACGGTCCTCGCGGGGCTGGAAGGGAACCTTGCAAGCCTTGCCGCAGCTGGCGCAGACAGCGTCGAACATCTGGCGCTCACCACGGGTAGCGTTCTTGCGGGCATCGCGGCAGGCCTTGCAGCGCTGGGGCTGGTTCTCGAAACCACGGCTGGCGTAGAACTCCTGCTCACCGGCGGTCCAAACGAACTCCTTGCCGCAATCCTTGCATACCAAAGTCTTGTCTTCGAACATAATGGGTATCTCCTCTGATTTGTATTTGCCCGCGGAAGAATCTAAACCAACGCATTAGGAATGGACCAACGAACTGATTTTAGGCGCTACTGGGGGCAGGTTGAATATATGATACAGGCAAGCGCCTGAATCCATGGGGAATTATGCGCCCCGTAGCTTGCGGCGGGCGCGGGCCAAGGCGTTAGCAACGGCCTTGGGAGCCAGCTGCTTTTGCTGGGCGATCTGTGCAGCAGTCTGGCCGTTTAAAGTAGCCATCAAAATGCTGCGCTCCAACGGGGAAAGCTTTGTCTGCATCCGTTCCATTGTGGCAGCGTACTGCTCGCTGGCGATGGCCTGTTCCTCGGGATCTGGGCCGGGCAGGGGCAGTTCTTCGGCGTCGGGCAGCGGCACGCTGTAGTTCAGCGGTGCGTGCTTTTTGCGCAGCGCGGCGCGGCGGGCGTCCTGCTGGGCATGGGTGATGCAGGCGGCGGCAAAGGACGCAAACGATGTCCCGGCTGCGGCATCGTACCGGCGCACGGCCTCAAACAGACCAATCAGCCCTTCCTGCACAGCATCCTCAAAATCAAGCCCCGGCGCGGTTGCGGCGGCGGCACCTTTGCGGATGGAGGGCATCATGCGGGCAATGAGGGCGGCTACTGCCGTTTCATCGCCGTCCTGGGCCAAAGCCAGCAGGTCATCGGTGATTTTTTGCATGGGATTTCCTCCAGCTGGCAGATGCGAACACCTTTATAATAGCTGTAATCACGCATTTTGTCAATCTTTTTTTGGGATTGTGCTCAAAAATCAGCTTTCTGAACCGCGTGGATGCTGGTATACTGAAAAAAGTTAAATTTCCATTGTAACAAACAGCCCGCCCCGCGCGTGTTGTAAGTGAAACAGGCCTGATATCCCAAACCCAAAGGAGGTGCAGCGATGGAGCCGAACGAACTGGCCGCCGCGGCGGGCCGTTACCGCGATATGATCTACCGCGTGGCCCTGCACTGGTGCGGCCACCCGCAGGAGGCCGAGGACGCCACACAGGACACGCTGTTAAAGCTTTGCACGACCCACCGGCATTTTGCCGATGAAGAACACCTGCGCAGCTGGCTGCTGCGGGTAACGATCAACCACTGCAAAAGCCGCCTGCGCGCGCCGTGGCAGACCCGCCGCCTGCCGCTGGAGGAAGTGCCCGATGCCCCTGTCTTTGACGACCCCGCCCAGCGGGAATTATACGACGCCGTGCTGGCCTTGCCGCAGGCGTACCGCACGGTGCTGTACTTATTTTATTATGAGGACATGCCCACCCGGGAGATCGCGGCGGTGCTGCATATCAGCCAAAACGCTGTGACCACCCGGCTGACCCGCGCGCGGGAAGCCCTGCGCCAGACGTATCAGGAGGATTTGTAATGGAGTTTGAGACTTTGTATAAGCAGACCTTTGCACAGGTGCGCTGCCCGGCCCACGTGGCCGCAGTGACGGCCCGCCCTGCCCCACGGCGGCGGTTGGGCTGGATCCTTTGCCTGGCCGCGCCGCTGCTGATTGCCGCCGGTGTGCTGGCGCGGGTGGAGTTTACCAACCTGCACGACACGCCCCACCCCAGTTACGCACCCGACGCCGTGGGCGGCTATGCGCTACACTACACGCTGACGACCCACCCGCTGGACACACTGAGCGAAGCCGTGCGGGAACTAGCCGCTGAGGATCGGCAGCCAGCATTTGAGCGGATGCGGGCACCTTACCACTACAGTTTCAGCCAGATGGTTATGACACTGCAAAACTCGGACTTGCTGATCCACTATCCAAACGGCATTGAAAAAGCTGAAGTATTCACTGACGCGGCAGACAGCTTGCAGGATGCAGCCGAACTAACTGGTCTACCGCTGCTGCGCAATGATTTTGTGGACGGTCTGCCGGACGGCGCGGCGCTGTACTGCCCTGCCGACTACAATGATTACCGCAATCCTGTCAAGCGCAAGGTACTGCTGTACGGCACCTGCGCGGACGGCGAGCCGTTTGGGCTGAACGTGCTGGACGGCGGCTTGCTGGAAAAGGAAGTGAGCGGCGAAAGTTTTGATATGTACATTTCGTTCAACGCACATGCCGCTGTAACACCGAGCGGCAGCCGCGCCGCCACGGTTGAGCAGGTGCTGACCGACGGCATTTACGATTTAAAGGACGGCTGGACCTGCGAGGAATACACGCTGCCCACCGGCGATATTGCCATGATCCCGCTGTATGGCGGCGGAGATAAGAGTAAAGCCAGCGGAAATTCCGCCTATTTTGTAAATAACGGTTTACTTTATACAGTTTGTATTATGGCGCCGCAGCCCGGCATTGGTGATGCGCGGCTGCGGCCCTACCTAAAGCAGGCGCTGGATGCGTTTTACGCCCCGTGACCTTTGCCTGATAAGTGCACAGAAAAAGCCAGCCCACTACGGGCTGGCTTTTGGATTATTGTTTCTGATAAACGAGGTAGCGGAAGCCGATCTCGGTGGTCAATGCTTCGCAGGCACGCAGGCGGGCGGCACCATCGGCAGGGGTGTTCCAGTAGTAGGGCGTCATCGCAAACAGCTGCTGCACGGTTTCGCCGGTCAGGTGCAGTTCGGCGGCAGCTTCAACGCTACGCACGAAGGTGAAGCCCTCGTAGGTGGTGTCCTTCACCTCGTTCTCGTACGGGTGGTCGTAAAGGATCTCTTTCAGCCCGTAAAGGTGGCGGGCCGTGGGCACAGCGTAGACCAGGCAGCCGCCCGGGCGCAGCATGCGGCGGAACTCAGCCCCCGCGAACGGGGAAAAGATGTTCAGCAGCAGATCGGCCCAGCCATCGCGCACCGGGGCGCAGAAGCTGCCGCCGACACAAAATGCGGCTTCGGGCAGCAACTTGGCCGCCAGGCGCACAGTCTCTTTCGAGAGGTCAAAGCCGACGATGGCAGGTTCATCGCCCAGTGCTTTGTACAGGTAGGCGTCATAGCTGCCCTCGCCGCAGCCAGCATCCACGATGTGTGCGTGCGGCAGCGCGGCGCAGAGATCGGCCAGTGCCTGCATCAGCGGGGCGTAATGCCCGGCCGAAAGGAACGCGCGGCGGGCGCGCACCATCTCTTTGCCGTCCCCGGGGTCGGCGGCGTGCTTTTTCTGGATGGGCAGCAGATTGGCATACCCCTCTTTGGCGAGATCAAAGCTGTGGGCCTTGGGGCAGCGCAGGCTGCGGCCCACTTGCAGCAACGGGCCCTGACAAACCGGGCAGCGCAGGGCTGCGGTTGAAGCCGGGGTCATTCGGCGCTCTCCCCTGCCGGGGCGGCGGGAGCAGCTTCCTTCGGCTCGTTCGGGTCCGGGGGCAGCGGCACTGTCATGCCGCCGTGCGCGGTGAGGTATTCCTCAAAGTTCGAGAACTTCTGCTTCGGCGGACGGCGGGTGATCAGCTCCAGGCCGGGCTCTTCCTCGGGCATGTGGCGCGGGCCGCGGCTGATTCGCTGCGGCTGGCGGGGCTTGGCAGGCTCACGCGGCGGGCGCGGGGGCGGAGGGGTCAGCGGACGGCCGCCGTTCTGGCGGGGCGGCTGCTGCGGGGCGGCTTGCGGATTCTGGGGCTGGGCCGGGCCGCGGCCACGGGGACGCGGGGCATTGCCGCGCGGCGGCTGTTTGGGCTGCGGGGCATTTTGGGCAGACGCAGGGGCCTGTGGGCGGGGCTGCCCCTGCTGGGGGTGCGAACCGCGGGCCGGGGCTGCGTTGGGAGCCGGGCGCTGGCCGGGCTGGCGGGGGGCCTTTTCAGTCGCAGGCTGCTGGGCCGCAGCGGCGGCACCCCCGTTGCCGGAACCACGGCGGCGACGGCGGCGGTGCGGGGCGGCGGGATTCTGGGTAGGTTTTTCCATAGTCTTTTCCATTCTTATCGTCAGTCGATTGCGCGACATTCGTTGTAGTAGCGTTTTTCTTCGGCGTGGCCCATGCTGAAGGTCTTGCGCGGCAGCACACCGCCCAGCACAACACCTTTGAACAGGTCGGCCTTGGCAAGATCCGGCAGCAGGATGGCGGCGGCTTTCTGGCCCGGGCGGGTTGCCAGCGCCATGGCAGTGGAAGAGCCGTGGATATAATCCACGCTGGCTTCGGGATGGGCGGGCAGATAGTCGTTCAGGAACGCTTCGACGCTGCCCACAGTAAGCGGTGCCGGGGGATTCTGCAAGGCTACCAGCAGTTCACCGCTCTCGTCAGCCAGCGCAAAGCGCTGCTGGGACGGCGCGGTCTCCTCGCCCTGGGTCTTGTCCCATTCGTCGATGGCCTTATACAGTTCGTGGGCCGTCACGCCAAAGACGACGCGGTGGATCGGCTCGATCTCGATGGCCGGGCTATGTACGTTGCAGACTTCGGCCAGGCACCAGCGGGCCGGGTGGTCTTTCTGCTGCTCTGGGGTCAAGCCTTTTTTCAGTTCTTCCCAATAGGCTTTGGCGGTGGCGAGGGAGTGGTTGCCGTCGCCGACGGCCAGCACCATGGGCGGCTCACCGGCGGCACGGGGCCAGCGGGCGGCGAACTTTTTCTCGTCGGCCAGGTCGCCCAGCGCGGCGTTGATCTGGGCGATCAGGGCGGGATCCTCCACGGCCCATCCGCGCAGATGCCCGCCACCGAGCATCAGCTCACCGTCATACAGCAGGGGCAGTGCGTCCTTGTGGTCGCCGATCGGCTCGATCAGCGTCTTTTTCTCGTCGTCGGCCAGCATCATCACATGGGGCGTTTCCAGAATTGCGCCACGGCGGACTTTCAGGCGCGGCGGGATGCGCTCGACCACAGTCTTTTCACTGGGGCGGATGGCGGGCTTGCTGCCGGGGTTGTAGTCGTAGGCTTCAAGGTCGACGGCGCCCACCAGACCCTGGCGGATGGTGCCGTCCATCTGGGTGCGCTCAACATACACAAAGCCATGAACACTGCGGGTCAGCACCGTTTTGCGGTACTCCTGCATCGTGCGGCGGATGCTCTGCATCCGCTCGGCCTCCTGGGGGGTACCCAGGTAGGCTTCGGGCAGCACGACATGCAGCGTACTGGGTTTACCGGCAGCCAGGGCTTCGGCGCGCTCCCAGTATTCAGGCTGGGAGGTAAACTGGTCAACGGCGATGCAGGCCCACGGGTCCAGCGCAACGCTGGTGGCAGGCAGCAAAATATCAGCGGGAACAAAGCACGGAACGGACATACGACAATGCACCTCTTCCTTATTTGTTTACAAAACCACAGAATGCCCCACCAGCGCATAGATGGCCAGTGAGAGAACGCCAATGTAGATCATTGAACTGGGCAGGCCCTGGAAGATCGCGGGCACGGCCTTGCTGCGCAGACGGCGGCGGCCCTCCCGCACAATGAACACGATAAACGCGTACCCCAGGCCGCTGCCCAGGCCGAACGCGATGGACTGCGCCAGCGTGTAGTTCTGGTTGGAGCTGATGAGCAGCGTGCCCAGCATGACAGTGCTGCATGTAGCCAGGCTGAGCTGGCTGCGGCAGCTCTGGCGCAGCTTGCGGGGCAGCAGGCTCAACAGCAGCCAGGTCACAGCCATAGCCCCGACGCCGCAGGTCAGATAGACGACCGGGCGCAGTGCCGAGATGGGCAGCCACACGGGCAGGTTGGGGCGCAGCCACGGGAAAAACAGGTTGTGCGCAGCCCACCCGAGCGGGGCAGACAGCGTCATGACAAAGATCAGCGGCAAGCAGAAATCCCACACCTGCGCCTTGTGGTCGGGCACCAGTTTCATCAGGCGGGTCACGCCCATGGCGCGGGCCAGGATGACATTCTCGGCAAAGATGGCAAGGCCCATATAGCTGACGAACTGCCACAGGCCTTGGCCCAAGGAGGACGCGAACTCAATGTTTGGCATACAGGCGGCGCACCTCCTCGTGTTTATAATTGGTGTACAGGTTGGCGATGGCGCACCAGACAGCGGCGATGACACCCACCAGTACGAAGCCGCCGGAAGGCTGTGCCGCCAACGGCAGCAGCGCCGTATGCATCAGCTGGCTGCCAAAGATGGCACCCGTGGCAAGCAGTTCACGCAGGCAGCCCACGATGAGCAGCGCCGCGCACATGCCGATGCCGTTGTTGAAGCCGTGGCGCAGGGCGTCGCCGATGGGTTCCAGCTCGGCAAATTCCATGCGCTTGACGATGGCAGGCTCGACCACGAGCAGCGGCAGATAGATGCCCAGCAGCGAAAGATCGGCCCCGAACAGGTTGTACAGCAGCACGTATACCGGGATGTAGAGCACCGCCGCCGCATAGCTGTAGATCAGCGGGCGGAAACGGTTTTTCGTCAGGTGGCAGACCGCGACGGCCAGCACGCGGGTAAAGGTAATGAGCAGCAGACTGGCAACGCAGAGGATGAGCGCGTGGCGGCCATCCAACGCAGCGCCCACAATGGGGGCCATGCCTAAGCCGCGCACCATGACCGGGTTGGACAGCCAGATATGATCGCGGCGGATCTTCTCATTCAGGTCGGCTTCGGCCTCGGCACGGCTGCGGGGCACGGCGTTTTTGCGCGGGGCCGGTTCCGCCGCAGGGGGTTGCGGGCGGGCTGCGGGCTGCTCAGCCGATTTGGGCTGGGGCTGAGCCGTGGGCAGAACGCGGGTCGCTTCGGGTGCGGGCTCCGCCGGGCGGGGCGGCACGGCGCGCTGCTTGGGCATCGCAATTGTGCGGGTCGCGGTTGGCTCTTCCGGCCTTGCGGGGGTCGGCGCAGGCGGTTCCGGGCGCGGGGCGGCAGCCAGGGCCTGTGCGGCGCGGCGGGCCGTGGACTGCGGCTCGTTCTGGTTATCCTTCCGATTTCCAAACCAGGTCGGGACCGGGCGGGCAGCGGTGCGGTTGACAGCTTCCTGCCGCAAGGCGTCCTGCTGTTCCTCGCCAGGCAGCTCCCCCATCTGCATCTGCTGGCGCAGGGCGGTGCGCTCCTCGACCGAAAGGCGGGGACGGCTGGTGGGGATGATGCGGTGCTTACGCTCCGGCTGGGCGGCCAGCGTAATAGGCCGCTGCTCCGGCGCGGCGGGCTGGGCAGACCCGGCTGTGGGCGCTGCCGGGGGCGGGGTCTGCATGGCCGAGATGGCCTGCTCGATCTCCGCGCGGGAAGCGCCAGCCTCCGCCATGCGGCGGGCCGTTTCCAGCATTTCTTTGGTAATATGCGGAATGATCAGCGTTTCGGACCGTTCCTCGCCTTTGCGGCGGTCATTCCGGTTTTGTGGATTTGGCAAGACGCTGTTCCTCCTTCTTCATAAAGCGAATACGCTCGGTGCGGTGGCTGATGAGGTCCAGCCATTCGGGGATTGCGCCGACGATCAGCAGCGCAAAGCAGACGGCGCTTTGATACGAGCTGAGTCTGCGGAACGCGTAGGTCGCAATGCCCAGTGCTGTGCCGTAGATCAGACGGCTGCTGGTGCGGTTGGGCATCGTGACCGGCTCACAGATCAGGAAAAACGCGCCGAACAGCGCTGTGCCGGACAGCAGCGTGTATTTTTCCAGATAGATGCGCTGACGCACATACTCCCACGGCCAGCTGAAAACGGGCAGCTCGTTCAGGTGCGGGAACAGCCAGGGGATGCCGACGACGGCGATCATGAACGGGATGAGCACTGAGGGGCGCACCCGCCCGCGCACGAGCAGGAACAGTCCGCAGGCCAAAATAACCAGCGCCGCGCCGGTGCCGATGCCCGCCGACACATTGCCGGTAAGCAGATTGATGGTACTGGCGCTGGGCAGGCCACCGCTGCGCAGGGTCTCGTTCATGCCCTGCAC
The DNA here is from genome assembly GCA_004554775.1 of Subdoligranulum variabile. Taxonomy (GTDB): domain Bacteria; phylum Bacillota; class Clostridia; order Oscillospirales; family Ruminococcaceae; genus Gemmiger; species Gemmiger variabilis_B. The sequence continues at coordinate 114,073 of SFKI01000006.1, read as the reverse complement.
AAGATTGACGTTGACCTCGCCAAACAGCGGCAGCTGGGTGCCCGCCGCCGGGTAATAATAGACACGCTCCGGCCAAGAAACGCCGGCGATGGCAACGCCCACCGCTGCCGGGTGAAAGGGATAGTGTCCCTCGCCACCGAAGGCCTCTTTGACGAGCACGGCCGCAATGACGGCAGTAATGACGATGCCGTAGGAAATGCTGGCGGGCATCATCAGCACGATCAGCGCGGCAAAGCATTCGCTGGATGGCTCGTGGGAGCGGTAGCCCTCGCCATGCAGCGGGGCCAGCGCGCAGTCGCACAGGTAGGCTGTCAGCAGCGCCGCCAGCATCAGCAGCACGGGGCGCAGGCCGTAATAATACCAGGCCATGCCGGTCAGGGGCACGGCGCACCACAGCAAGTCGCTATAGTATCCATAGTTCTCGCTGCGTTCGATCGTAGGTTGTTTTGCCATGGGGCTTGGGTTCTCCTTTGGGTTAATGGCTGCCGTGCAGCGTGGTGATGACGGCGGCGGGATCTTTGGCTTTGAACAGGGCGCTGCCGGTCACAAGCCAGTCGGCACCGGCGGCGGCGCACTGGGGGCCGGTCTCTGTGTTGACGCCGCCGTCCACTTCCAGCAGGGTATGCAGGCCGCGGCGGTCACGCTCCGTGCGCAGGGCGTCGAGCTTTTCCAGCGCCGAGGGCATGAATTTCTGCCCGCCGAAGCCGGGCTCCACGCACATGACCAGCACAAGATCGAGGTCGTCGAGATACGGGTAGACGGCCTGGGCCGGGGTGCCCGGCTTGATGCTGATGCCCACCCGGCAGCCCGTGGCGCGGATGGCGGCGATGGTCTCGGCGACGGCATCGGGCACGGCTTCGAGGTGGAAGGTGATAAGGTTTGCGCCCGCCTTGGCGAAATCCGGCGCGTACTTGACGGGGTCGCTGATCATCAGGTGGACATCATAGTAAACATCCGGCAGCGCTTTGTGCAGGCAGTCCAGCACCGGGGCGCCAAAGCTGATGTTGGGCACAAAATGGCCGTCCATCACGTCAAAATGCAAAAGGTCTGTCCCCTGCACCAGCAGGCGGCGGCAGTCAGCGGCAAGATCCGCGAAATCAGCAGACAAAATCGAAGCGGCGATCTTCGTCATAATTTATATTCTCCCTGTTTTCAGCGCGCAGGCGCTTTTCCCTCTACGGACTTTGTGCGGCGCGGTTGCAGCGCCCACACAGATAGTCGAGTTTATTATATCCCATTACGGGGCAAAAAGCAAGGCGGCGGCAAGGGGCGCTGCCGGAAAAAACAGCGCCGCACTGCAAAAACACAGTGCGGCAGTTTTGTAACTTTTTATTATTTTGCCAGTTCGGCCTGTACACGGGCCAGGGCGGATTCGATCACGCGGTCCATATCGTAATACTTGTACTCGCCCAGGCGGCCGCCGAAGAGGACCTTGCCCTCGGCATCGGCCAGGGCCTTGTACTGCTCATACAGCACGCCGTTCTGCGCATCGTTGACGGGGTAGTACGGCTCGTCGCCGGGTTTCCACTCGGCCGAGTATTCGCGGCTGATGACCGTCTTGGTGCCCGGCTCGGTGGAGCCAAAGACAAAATGCTTGTGCTCGATGATGCGGGTATAGGGGGTCTCGGCGTCGGTATAGTTGATGACAGCATTGCCCTGATAATTGGGGGTGTCGAGCGTCTCGGTCTCAAAGCGGACGCTGCGGTATTGCAGCGCGCCGAGCTTGCAGCCGAAGTAGGCGTCGATGGGGCCGGTGTAGACGACCTTATCGGCCAAAGCGTCCAGTGCGGCCTTGTCGGCCAGGTAGTCGGTGTCGAGGCGAACCTCGATGCCGTCGAGCAGGTTAGCCACCAGGGCCGTGTATCCCTCGTTGGGGATGCCCTGATACAAGGCGTTGAAATAGTTATTATCAAAGGTCAGGCGCACGGGCAGGCGCTTGATGATAAAGGCGGGCAGTTCGGTGCAGGGGCGGCCCCACTGCTTTTCGGTGTAGCCCTTGATGAGCTTCTCGTAGATATCGGTGCCGACGAGGTTGATGGCCTGCTCCTCGAGGTTTTTCGGCTCGGCGGTATAGTGGGCGGCGCGCTGCTCAGCAATTTTGGCCTCGGCCTCGGCGGGGGTAATGACGCCCCACATCTTGGTAAAGGTGTTCATGTTGAACGGCAGGTTGTACAGCTCACCCTTGTAGTTTGCCACCGGGGAGTTGGTGTAGCGGTTGAAGGTGGCAAAGCGGTTGACATAGTCCCACACCTCTTTATTATTGGTGTGGAAGATGTGCGCACCGTAGCGGTGGACGGCGATGCCCTCGACATCCTCGGTATAGATATTGCCGGCGATGTGGCTGCGCTTATCAATGACCAGGCACCTTTTGCCGGCGGCAGCGGCCTCGTGGGCAAAGACGGATCCGAACAGACCGGCACCGACGATTAGATAATCATACTGCATTTTCAATTCTCCTTTTTTGCGCTGCTGCGCCAATGCTGCACAGTTTGCAGCTGGAACTCAAAGTCGCGGGCATCTTTCGCCAGCTGGCTGGAAAGGATGACGCCGGAGATGAACAGCAGCAGCGCCGCCACCAGCACGAAGCAGCAGACGATCAAGGTCGGGAAGCGGGGCACAAGGCCGGTGTGGAAATACTCGTTGAGCACGGGGATCATAAACCCGATGCCGAACACAGCCAGGATCGCCGCCAGGATGCCGAAGAACAGGAACGGGCGGTAGTTTTTGAAGAGCCGCGCGATGGTGCCCAGCACCTTGAAGCCGTCCGAATAGGTGTTCAGCTTGCTTTCGGAGCCCTCGGGGCGGTCGCGGTAGTCAATGACGACATTTTCCACCTGCATGTTGCGCTGCAAGGCGTGGATGGTCATCTCCGTCTCGATTTCAAACCCGCGGGACAGCACGGGGTAGGTTTTGACGAACTGGTAGCTGAACGCACGGTAGCCCGTCATGATATCCTTGATTTTGCCGCCAAACAGGTGGTTGGTGCAAAAGCGCACAAGGTCGTTGCCAAAGTTGTGGAACGGGCGTTTGTTCTGGGTGTAGTAGGTGCTGGACAGGCGGTCGCCCACGACCATATCGGCCTGGCGGTCAGTGACAGCGGCCACCATCTCGGGCGCAGCTTCAGCGGGGTAGGTATCGTCGCCATCCACCAGCACGTAGGCTTCGGCATCGATCTCGCGGAACATGCGGCGCATGACATTGCCCTTGCCCTGCTGGTACTCATGCCGGACGACGGCCCCGGCTTTGGCGGCCAGTTCGGCGGTGCCGTCGGTCGAGTTGTTATCGTAGACATAGACGGTGGCTTCGGGCAGGACGCGGCGAAAATCCGTCACCACCTTTTCCACGGTCTTGGATTCGTTGTAGCAGGGGATGAGAACTGCGATCTTATCCATTTGAGATTCTCCAATCTTTACATCCAGAATTGCACCAGACGGGCCACGTCAAAGTACAGCGAGGGATTCAGGCCTTGCAGCCACGGCTGGGTGGCAAAAAGGGTGAAGAAACGATACACCGCGCTCCATGCCACAGCGGCAGCCATGGCGATGCGCAGCACCGGCAGCAGGGTGACGGCCAGCGTTTCGCCCGTGGCGGCACGGCGGGCCAGCACGGTCTCGGCCAGCAGCCAGCAGAGCGCCGCGCCCAACAGCAGCACGGGGCTGTAATCCATCAAGTATCGGTAAAGCACACCGGCCATCTCGCAGTCGACCACCGTAATGATGACCATCCCGGCCACAGCCAGCCAGGCAAGCCCGCCGGCACCGGGGCGGCGGCGCAGGCTCTGACGGGTCTGCGGCAGCAACAGCAGACCCAGTGCCCAGGTGAACGGCGTTGCCGCCAGCATGCCACCCACAAACGGCTCGCTGATGGTGCGCACGATGGCATTGGTGGTGACTTCGGTCTCCTGCAAGAACGGGAAAACGCTTTTCAGGCGCGGCAGGTCGAACAAGCTGGTAAATACCGCCGGGCCGATGCGCACCATGTTAAAGCCGCGCTTGGTCATATCGTTGCCGGTGAGGTTGTAGTTTGCGCCAAAGTCAAAGGGTGAACCGAACCGGGCGTAGTTGTACCACATAAGGCCCGCCGCCACCAGCACGACCGGCAGCAGAAAAGCTACAGCCTCCCCCGCCCCGGCGCGGCTGCGCAGCCGCTTTTGGGTGATGTACCGCTGCCAGAAAATGGGCAGGGCCAGCGCGGCGAACAGTTCCATCTGGGGGCGGCAGCCCGCCACGAGCGCCATGAACAAGCTGCCCAGCGCAAGCTTTGTTACCAGCGCTCCGCGATGCTCCATAGGCGTATTGGCGGCGGAAAGCCAGAGCCAGAGCGCCAGCATGAGCAGCGAAGCGCCGCAGACGATGGCGTACTCATAAATGTAAGGCCGCACAAACAGGTAGTAGAGCTGGCTGCCCAGCACAATGGCCGCGACGCTTAACAGATACGCAGCCGAGGATGCCTGGCTGAACCAGCGGCGCACCGCCTGGTTGACTGCGCCGAAGCTTGCCAGCAGGAACAGCAGCCCTATCACGATCATACAGGGCGGATAGGCCAGGTTCTGGATGCCGGTAATGGCCTCAAACGGCAGCTGGAACAGCAGGCACGGCACAATGCCGAAATAGACGTAGTAACGTCCGTTATAATACGCATGATCCCACAGGCTGTTGACCTGTGCGGCATCGCGGGCGGTGGAATCGTAGGGGTTATCGAGTGCCAGCAGCGATTCCGGCGGGTCCTGCTCAAGATCCAGGCGGCCATTGAGCAGGCTGTGCGCCAACGCGCCGTACTGCTCATACACAAAGCTTACCTTGCTCTCGTGGTCCCAGAACGCGACGTTGTAGTTTTCGGTCGCAAGGCCGGTGTTGCCCGGCTCCCAGAACGGCACGGCCACCACAAAGGCGGCCAAAATTGTGGCCAGCACGGCACCGGCGGCACGGTCGCAGACATTGCCCGCCAGCCAGCGGCGGTGCCACAGGCCGCTTTGCGGGCGCAGTGCATAGATGGCCAGCAGCGCCAGAAATACCGCAGCGCACCGCAGCAGCGAGAAGCGCAGCGGGCGCGGTGCGTTGGCCGTGATGCCGGTGAAGGTGACGGCGATCGGAAACTCCGCAAATGCGGTGCTGTAGCCCGAGGCAGTCAGTTCCATCGTGCCGACACTGCCGGTCAGATCCAGGCTGATGGCCTGGCTGCGGGGCGACTGGGGCGCCATCTGCCAGGTGCCGAAGTAGTTCAGGTTGGAGTTTGCTTCGTCGGTGGCGTTGATGCGGAAGTTGAAGAAGCTGTCCCCATGCAGCGGGTCGGTGTCATCATTGGTCAGACCATCCATGCTCAGGTTATAGATGGGCTGGTCGATGTTCAAAAAGCGCATGTAGGTGTGGCTTTCGTCCAGTGAGATACTCCCCTGCCCCCGGATGACATTGACGTTGGGGTCCAGATAATCCAGCAGCTGGAACGGCTGGTAGCTGTGGGTGTTGAAGTAGGTCACATTGCCCACGAACACCTCGCCGCCCAGTGCCGCTGCCAGCAGCAGCGGCACCACAAACCGCAGCCCGCGCCCGCCGAAGCTGCGCAGCCCGGCCACGCAAAAAGATGCCCAGCCGCACAGCGCCGTAATGGCAACCAGACGGAACGCATCGAACCCGGTGGTAAGCCCAGGGCGGTGGTAGGCGCACAGGGCAAATACCCAGGTGGCCAGCCACAGGCCCACGGCCCAGGCAAGATCCTGCTGCCGCACGCGCCGCCGGGCCAGTTTGGCCGGGGCCACCCCAAAAAGCAGGGAGACAGCTGCGGTAAGGGCAACGGTTAGAACAAGCATGCGCAGGGTTTCCTTTCCATAAGCAAGGCTGTGCCTTGCAGCAAAGTTTTACTGTTCAGCGTATTTTTTGATCTCTTCCAGCCAGAAGGCGGCGGTTTTATCCCAGCTGTACTTTGCCAGCACTTCCGCTGGCGGGGCCACCGGCTGGGCGGCCAGCGCGTCGAGGTCGACCTCATAATCATACGGGTCAAAGTAGCGGGCCGTGTCGCCGTACAGCTCCGGCAGGCAGCTGGCTTTTGCCAGGGCGATGGGCGCACCGAGGGCCAGCGCTTCCAGCGGCGGGATGCCGAATCCCTCAAACACCGCCGGGTGCAAAAACAGGCGGCAGTGCTTCATCAGGGCGGCGTTTTCGGCGTCCGAAACATAGCCGGGGTAGAACACATTGTGGGTGTCTTTCGCCTCGGTATCATCGCCGAACGCGCGCAGGTCCTTGCCGCCTGCGACAACAAAGGTCTTGTCAGGGTTGCGGCGGGCGACCTCGCGGATCCACTTGAAGTTCTTGTGGGCCGCCAGACTGCCCAGCGCGTAATAATACCCGCCTTTTTTCAGGCCTGGCATCTTTTCAAAAATGGAATCGTCGGGCTGAACCTTGGCCATGTGTTCCCAACCGTTGTAGGTCACGCCGATCTTATCCAGCGGAATGCCGAGCTTATCGTGGATGAGCTGGCGCTGGTCATAGCTGACGGTGAACACCTTTTGCGCAAACCACTTGGTGGACAGGCAGTGTACCCAGAATTTGAAACGGAAAAAGCCGCGGTCGGTATCCATGACGATGGGGCGGATATCGTGCAGCACAACAACGCTGCGGCGAGTCATGAGCATATCGCTGGCAAGGCCGACGAAAAAAGCATGCTCACGCCGCAGATAGGCGGGCAGCACGGCCATATTGTAAAAATACTTGACCGCTTTCAGCGGCACCAGCTTGATGTTTTTCAGCTCCGGCAGGTGGATCGGGCGGCCATCGTCGCGGTAGGCGATGCGCACATCCAGGCCGGTGCCCTCGATGAGCTTGTCCAGCCGCACAACGGTTTCGTACACATAGCGGGGGATGCCGGTAATATTATCGCACAACACAGTGCCGTTGATGACAATGGGGTTCAAACCTGTTCCTCCTTCTCCCAGTGGGAGCAGTCCAGCAGTTCCTGCTGCCAGTCCGCCATGCGGCGAGTGCAGTAATCTTTGATTTCCTGTTCAAAGCGTTCCTCGCTGAAAGCGCGGCTGTGGGCGCGGATCTCTTCCTTACTATAAGAGACACCGTCTTTTTCAAAATGCTCGATGCAGGCAGCAAGGCTGTCGGCCGTCTGCTCCGCAAACCAGTAGCCGGTTTTGCCGGGCAGCACCGTCTCGCACGCACCGCCGCGGCCATAGGCCAGCACCGGGGTGCCCGCACTCTGGGCTTCGACGGGGGTGATGCCGAAGTCCTCCTCGCCGGGGAACAAAAACGCCTTGGCGCGCAGGTAGTAGCTGCGCACCTCCTCGTCGGAAAGGCCGCCGCCCTTGAACTCGATGGTAGGCCCGGCCATGGCCTTGAGCTTTTCCATCTCTCCCCCGCCGCCGATGACCACCAGCCGTTTGCCCAGTTTGGTGCAGGCCTGCACGGCCAGATCGACCCGCTTATACCAGGTCAGGCGGCCCACTGTGAGGTAAAAGTCCTCTTTTTCCACAAACGGGGCCTCGTTGATATGGCAGCAAGGGTAAATCACGTCACTGTCGCGGCGGTAATATTTTTTGATGCGCTGGGCGATGTAGTGCGAGTTGGCAATGAAATAATCCACGCGGTCGGCCGCGCATTTATCCCACATGCGGATCTTGTGCATCTGGCGTTGCATGACCTTGCGTACGAGCCAGTTGGCGTTATCGCGGTAGGTATAGTAAAAATCCCACACATAACGGATGGGCGTATGGCAGTAGCAGATGTGCACGGCGTCCGGCCGGGTGATGACACCCTTGGAGCAGGACGACGACGAGGACAGCACAAGGTCGTACTCAGACAGGTCCAACTCCTCAAACGCGCGGGGCATCAGGGGCAGCATACCCTTGTAAAGCTTGGTGGCAAACGGAATTTTCTGCACCCAGGTGGTGCGGATGTCGTAGTCTTTAAACCACGCAGGCATGCGTTTTTCATCGTATACCAGCGTATAGATCACGGCGTTGGGGAACGCATGGTGCATGCAGTCGACGACACGATCGGCCCCCGCATAAGTCACCAGCCAGTCATGTACGATGGCTACTTTCGGTTCCTTTTTGCTCATTTTCCGTCTCCCATCAGGCCCGCCGGGGCAGGCTTACTGCAATTTTTCATCGTTGACCATCTTGCCGCCAAATACCGTGCGGAAGATGATTTTAATGTCAAGCGCTACGGTCCAGTTTTCGATGTACCAGATATCATAGCGGATACGCTCGGCAATATCGGTATCGCCGCGCAGGCCGTGGATCTGGGCCCAGCCGGTGCAGCCGGGGCGCACCTGCTGGCGGACCAGGTAGCGGGGAATTTCCTCTTTAAAATGCTCAACGTGGAAAGGCACCTCGGGGCGCGGGCCGACGAGGGACATATCGCCCTTGAGCACATTGAAGAACTGCGGCAGCTCGTCCAGGCTGAACTTGCGGATAAAGCTGCCGAAGTGGGTCTTGCGGGGGTCGTAGTCCTTGGACCAGCCAGTCTCCTGCTGCACGTTGACCCGCATCGAGCGGAACTTGTACATCATGAACGGCTTTTTGTTCAGGCCGATGCGCTCCTGCTTGAAGATGATCGGCCCGGGGCTGGACAGCTTTACGCCGATGGCCGTAACGAGCATGACCGGGCTGGTCAGCACGATCAGCACCAGGCTGCCGAGGATATCCATCCCGCGCTTGATGGCCGCGTTGAGGATGTTGTCAAACGGCGTCTGGCGCACGTTGATGAGCTTGCACTCGTCCAGCACGTCAATGGTGGGCCGGGCGGGCAGATAGTCGCTGTAAAACGGCACCATCGTGATACGGGTACCGTGCTTATCACAGATGGCAAAGGTATGGGGCAGCTGGTCGACCTCGTCGGCTTCGAGCGCGACGACGACCTCATCGAGCGCGGTGCTTCCCAGCGCTTCGTCCAGCTTATCATAGCCGCCCAGATACGGCACGCCGAAGCCGGGTTCCTCGACGCTTGCCAGATAACCGTCCACCACAAAGCCGTAGTAAGGGTTATGCTCAAGCGCACGCAGGTAGAGCGCAGCCGATTTGCCGCCGCCCACCAGCAGAATATGGCGCAGACCCAGCCCCTTGCGGCGGCGGGCACGATCCACCCAGCGGCGGATCATCCGCTTGGCGATCATTGCCGCGGTGGCAAAGCCGTAGAACAGGCCCAGCACCACGCGGGAGTAGTCGTCCAAGTGCATCAGATAGAGGATAAAGACGAATACCATGATGCCTGCGGCGTTGATCATGGCCATGATGGTGCAGCGCCGGGCCAGCCCGCGCAGGCGCGAGGAGCTGTACACACCGGCCACCCAGTAGGCCAGCACCAGCAAAACGGACGTCGCCGCCCCGGCAATGATGTTGCGCGGGTCGCTGGCGACCTGCAAGGCAGGGCCGGCACCGCCGGGCTCAAAGAACATTACATAGTTAAAACGCACATAGTTGGCCAGCAAAAAGCCGACGAACAGCAGCACCGCATCCAGCAGGCCGCTGAGCATACTTTTGATACGTTGATTTTTTTCCAGCAACGGGGGTGTCCTCCCTTGGACAGAAATTCATATCAAGTCAGTTTACCACATCTTGCGCGTTTTTGCAATCAGCGGTACAGGTCCTGCAAGCGGTCCAGTGTCTTTTTCATCTCGGCGCGCACCTCGGGCGGGCCTGCCACGACCACGCCGGTGCCAAAACCGGCCACCCAGCCAAAGAACTGCGGGCTGACCTGCACTTCGGCCATCATGGTAAAATGTTCGCCGTCCTCGCAGGGGATCAGGGTCGGCCCGGTGCCGAAGCGGTCGATCATCGCCCCGGCAAAGCGGTTTTCGCATTGCAGCGTCACCTTTTTCAGCGGGCCGTTGAACATGCCGAACATCTGCTGCATATAGGCATTCACGTCAAAGTTGGCGTATTCCTCAGCGCCCTCGCGCGTGGTACCGGGCAGCTGATGCACGGCCTGCATTTTATCGACGCGGTAGTGTTTCAAACGTCCCTCGGTGTAGGCGATGAGGTAATAGTTGGCGTTCTCCCACACGAGCACCCAGGGGCTTACACGGTAAAGCTGGCCGTCGTGGCGCGGGGTCATCTTTTTCTGCAGGTTCCAGTCGCAATATTTAAACTGCACCTGCTCCCCGGCCGTGATGGCGGCGTGCAGCGCATCGACCGTGTACAAAATTTTCTCGTCGGCGCTCTTGATGCGGCCGCTGACCAGCACTTTACGGTTGAGTTCTTCCTGCCGGTAGCAGGAGGTGAACTGGCCGAGTTTGTCGATCAGCACCTTGGATTTGCGGGCCGTGATGAATTTGCTGGCGTAGACAGCGTCCACCAGCAGTTTCAGTTCGGCCAGTTCAAAGGGCGCGTCGGTCATATAATAGCCGCCGCCCCGGCCACGCTTTTGCATAATTTCATAGGGGAAATCCGGCATTTCGTTCAGCGTGCCCAGGTCGTCATAGACGCTCTTGCGCTCGGCTTCGATGCCCTTTTCCTTTAATTTTTCCACGATCTGCGGCACGCTTAAGGGATGGCGTTCGTCGGTTTCCCGCGCCAGGATCTGCAGCAATACCAGCAATTTCCGTTTTTGGCCTTCTTTACGCGGCATAGCACATGCTCCTTTAACATAAGAAGATATACAGTCCCATTATACACCCTATAGGGCGTTCAGGCAATAGGGGCAGGGGCAGAATCTGTCCGAACCTGTCTGAAAGGTGCGGTTTCAGCGCTCCAGTTCCGCAAAAAGGGTGCCGAGGTCCGCAAAGAGATCGTGCGGCAGCATGGCGGCCATGCTGCCGCGTTTGGCGCAGCGGTCTCCTGCCGTGCCGTGCAGCCAGACGGCGGCAACGGCGGCATCCTCGGCCGAACGGCCCTGCCTGAGCCCCGCCGCCAGCAGGCCTGCGAGCAGCCCGGCCAGTACATCGCCGCTGCCGCCCTTGGCAAGCCCGGCGTTGCCGGTGGGGTTGCGGTAGACTTCGCCGCCGGGCACGGCGATGAGCGTGCCGCTGCCCTTGAGCACTGCGATGCAGTGATAATTTTCGGCCAGCTGGCGGGCGGCAGCTTCGCGGTCTGCCTGCACCTCCCCTACCGTGGTGTGCAGCAGGCGGGCGGCCTCGCCGGGGTGTGGCGTGATGACGGTTTGTTCCGGCAGCGGGCCTTTGAGCTTGCCTGCTGCCAGCGCGTTGAGGGCATCGGCGTCCAGCACAGCGGCGGACCACGGTGCCTTTTTGCCCAGCAGCGCATTGCAGACCGGCCCAGCACTTTCGCCCAGGCCCGGGCCTGCCAGCAGTACGGTATTTTTCTCGGCAAACCAGCTGCGCAAAGCGGCGGCGTCCTGCGGGTGGATGCCGCCGTTGGTCGCCGTGCGGCAGCCACAGGCGCAGCACTCCGGCGTGCGGGATAAGACCATCTGCACCACCGGCTCTACACTGGCGAGGTAGACAAGGCCCGCCCCGGCGCGCAGGGCACCCTCGGCACACAGAGCCGCAGCCCCCCGGTAGGCCATGCTGCCCGCTGCTGCCAGTACGCTGCCAAAGCTGCCCTTGTTGGTGTCAGCTTCCCGCCGGGGCAGGCGGGCTTTTACCATTTCCCGTGTGATCTCGCGCTGCATCTTGCATCCTCCCTGAAACAAGCTATAATAAGTATATTATAAGTTATTTCAGCAAAAAGCGAAAGGGGAACTTTGTATGGTACCGGCATTGGAAGAAATTTTGCGGGATACCCGCAATCTGGTGTTTTTTGGCGGCGCGGGCGTTTCGACCGAGAGCGGCATCCCGGATTTCCGCTCCGTGGATGGGCTGTACCACCAGAAATTCAAGTATCCGCCCGAGACGATGCTTTCCCATACGTTTTACAGGACCCACACGGCGGAATTTTATGATTTCTATCGTCAAAAGCTCATCGTACACGGGGCCAAGCCCAACGCCGCACACCTGCGGCTTGCAAAGCTTGAGCGCGAGGGCAAGTGCAAGGCCGTGGTCACACAGAACATCGACGGTTTGCACCAGGCGGCGGGCAGTAAGGTGGTGTACGAGCTGCATGGCTCGACACTGCGCAATTATTGCACGCGCTGCGGTAAATTTTACCCCGTCAGCTTTATTGAGGATGCAGCCGGGCAGGGCGACGGCGTGCCCCGCTGCACCGACTGCGGCGGCATCGTAAAGCCGGACGTCGTGCTGTACGAGGAAGGGCTCGACGAAGCCACGATGGAAGGTGCCATTAAGGCGATCTCTACCGCTGATACGTTGATTGTGGGTGGTACAAGTCTGGCTGTCTACCCGGCAGCAGGGCTTTTGCGGTATTTCCGTGGGGAGACGCTCGTCGTCATCAACAAGCAGCCCACCCCGGCGGACGGGATGGCAAATCTGATCCTGAATATGCCCATCGGCCAGGCGCTGGATGAAAATGCCGCCGTACCATTGTGAAATTTTGGATAAAAGTTACTTTTTTACGCAAAAGGCATTGCCAAAAGCCCTACAGCTTTGGTATGATAGATAGGTACACTTGCGGTTTATGAGTACTGAAGGGGGGACGGGAATCATGGCAAGCGTTTTAACTGATTTTACTAAGAAGCGTGAATTTCTGGTTTGCATGGATTCGGACGGCTGCGTGATGGACACGGTCAGCATCAAGCACACCATCGTGATGTGCCCCGAGCTGATCCGCGTTTTTGCGCTGGACGATCATGCAGACTTTGTTGCCTCGGCCTGGGAAGAGATCAACCTGCGCAACATCACCCGCGGGCTTTCCCGATTTGAAAGTGTTGTGCTGGTGTTTGACCGGCTGAAGAACCGCGGCATTGAGGTGCCGGGCAGCGAGGATATTGCCGCCTGGGTCAATACCTCGGCCGAGCTTTCCACCGCCAGCTTGCAGCATGAGCTGCAGCGCACCGGCAGCCTGGCCTTGCGCAAATTGCAGGAGTGGAACAACGCCTGCAACCGCCGCATCCAGGCGTTGGAGCCGACGTTTGAGCCGTTCCCCGGGGTGGAAGAAAGCCTGCGTCAGCTGCACGCCGTGGCCGATCTGGCTGTCGTCAGCGCCGCGAACGAGAGCGCCATTGCCAGCGAGTGGAAGCACTATGGCCTGGCCCGCCATGCCGATGTGATCTTCGGCCAGGAGGTGGGCAGCAAGGCCAATTCCATCGCCACCATGCTGGCCTGCGGGTATGAGAGCCGCAAGGTGCTGATGGTCGGCGACTCGATGGGCGACGCACAGGCTGCCGCCGCGAACGGTGTTTCGTTTGTGCCGATCCTGCCCGGGCATGAGGCCGACAGCTGGCGCCGCTTGCAGGAGGAAGCCCTGCCGAAGCTGCTGCACGGCACCTTCAGCCCCGAATATCAGGCCGAACTGCTGGCTGCCCTGCGCAGCGCTTTACATGGCTGAGCCGCCGATTCTGTCTTATAAGCACTTTTTCACGCCGTCACCCTTGTGACGGCGTTCTTTTTATGTTATACTGACTGTATATATTTGCATTTTTGCCCTTTTGCGGCAAAATGCCCCGAAAAATTCAGGAAAAGGAGCATCGGGTATGGATCTTTTACAGCAGGCCCGAGCCGAGATCGACGCCGTTGACGCCGAAATGGCCGCGTTGTTTGAGCGGCGCATGCAGGCGGTTGCCGACGTGGTACGCTATAAAGCCCAGACCGGCAAGCCGGTATTTGATGCCGTGCGCGAGGCGGATATTATCGCGCGCAACACCGCCCGACTGCAAAACGAAGAGCTGCGCCCCTATTATAAGGCCTTTTTGCAGGAAGCGATGGCAGTTTCCCGCGCGTACCAGCGCGCCACCTTAGGCCGCGACACCGCCGCCTATCAGGGCGTGGAGGGCGCGTGGAGCCACATTGCGCTGCGGCGGATGTTCCCCTTTGCACGCGCCACAGCCTTTGCCACCTGGCCCGAAGTATTTGACGCCGTGCAGAACGGCGACGCGCAATTTGGCGTTCTTCCGTTTGAAAATTCCAACGCGGGTGATGTTTCCGCCGTGCTGGACCTTTTGTATACCCACCCCGATATCATCGTGACCCACATGCAGGACATGCCCATCCGGCAGGACCTGGTGGGCGTAAAGGGGGCCAGACTCAGTGATGTGCGCACCGTGGTCAGCCACCCGCAGGCACTGGCGCAGAGCGGCGTATTTTTGCAGCAGCACGGCTTTGCCACCGAAAGCTGGCTGAACACCGCCGGAGCTGCCAAGCATGTTGCCGAGCTGAACGACCCCGCTACCGCCGCCATTGCCAGCGCCGAGACCGCTGCCCTGTACGGGCTGGAGATCTTGGCCGAGGGTGTCAACATGGACGGCGACAACACGACGCGGTTTATTGTGATCGAGCGCGCTGCCCAGCCGCCGGTGATGACCGGCGAGGGCCAGCGCCTGGCGCTGCTGTTTACGGCCCGCCACAAGCCCGGCCAGCTGGCCGTGGTGCTGGATCAGATCGGCGCGCGCGGCTTTAACATGGAGTGCATCAAGAGCCGCCCGCTGCCCCATGTGCCGTTTGAGTATTATTTTTATGTACAGCTTGTCTGCCCGCCGGGCAGCGATGCCGCCGCCTGTGACCAGCTGCTTACCACCCTGGCCGGGGCGTGCAGCACCTTGCGCCTGCTGGGTGCTTTTACGCTGGACGGCGTTGACCAACAATAACAAAGTAAGGACGTGCGAAGTATGAAGCTGACCATGCAACTGAAAAGCCGCAGTTATGATATCATCCTGAAAGCGGGCTGCCTTGCCAACCTGCACCAGTTTACGAATGTTGAGAACCGCCGCGTCTTTGTGCTGACGGATTCCGGCGTGCCGAAACAGTATGCCGAGACCGTAGCCGCGCAGTGCCCCCGCGCCACCATTTATACCATCCCCCAGGGCGAGGGCAGCAAGTGCCTGAAAGTATACGGTCAGGTGTTGCAGGCCATGCTGGAATTCGGCATGGACCGCAAAGACCTGCTGGTGGCCGTGGGCGGCGGTGTTGTGGGCGATCTGGGCGGTTTCTGCGCCGCCAGCTATATGCGCGGCATTGATTTTGTCAACTGCCCCACCACGACGCTGGCCCAGGTGGATTCTTCCATCGGCGGTAAGACCGCCATTGATTTGGGTGAGACAAAAAACATTGTTGGCGCTTTCTGGCAGCCCAAGGTGGTGCTGGTCGATTTTGACACGCTGGCCATCCTGCCCCGCCGCCAGGTGGTGAACGGCCTGGCCGAAGCGCTGAAAACCGGCCTGATCGGCGACCCGCAGCTGTTTGCGCTGTTTGAGACCGAGAAGCCCGAAGAACACATTGAACAGATCGTCTACCGCAGCTTAAAGTTCAAGAAAAAGATCGTCGAGCAGGACGAACGCGAGGGCAGCGTGCGCGCCTGCCTGAACTTCGGCCACACCATCGGCCACGGCATTGAGGCCGTGCGCGGGGTGCGCGGCCGCCGCACGACCGGGCTGTACCATGGCGAGTGCGTTGCCCTGGGCATGCTGCCGATGATCGAGGATCCGGCGCTGGTCAAGCGGGTGCGTGCGGTATACCGCACGCTGGGCCTGCCCACCCGCGCGGGTGCCAACAAAGAAAAAGTGCTGGCCTACATGCAGCACGACAAAAAGGCCAGCGGCAGCAGCATCACCGTTATCAAGTGCCCGGGGCTGGGCTGCTGGCGGGCCGATAAGCTGCCCATGACCGAACTGCCTGCCCTGCTGGGCATCGAGGAGTAACGATGAAAAATACCTTTGGCAATGCTGTTTCGATGACCATTTTCGGCGAGAGCCACGGCCCGGCCATCGGCGCGGTGCTGGACGGTTTAGCCGCCGGGCTGCCCGTGGACGAAGCCGCCATCGCCGCCGCGATGGACCGCCGCCGCGCCCGGGGCGATGGGCTTTCCACCGCCCGCACCGAGGCGGACGCCGTGGAGTTTCTTTCCGGTGTGTTCGAGGGCCACACTACCGGCACCGCCGTGGCAATGATCATCCGCAACCAGAATACCCGCAGCGGCGACTATGCCAAGACTGCCGGCCTGCTGCGCCCCGGCCATGCCGACTACACCGCCTATGCAAAGTACGAGGGCTACCAGGACGCGCGCGGCGGCGGACATTTTTCGGGCCGCATCACCGCAGCCAGCGTGGCAGCGGGCGCTTTGTGTGAGACCGTACTGAACAGCCTGGGCATCCGCGTCTATACGCATATTGCCGAGTGCGCGGGCGTCAAGGACGCGCCGCTCTCGAGCTCTGCCGGGCTGCTGATGCCCGAACCGCAGCCCGGCCACTTTGCCCTGCTGGATGCCAGCAAGGAAGCCCCGATGCAGGAGGCTATCCGCACGGCTGGCAGCGAGGGTGACAGCGTGGGCGGCGTGCTGGAAACGATCGTTACCGGCCTGCCCGCTGGCATTGGCGAGCCGTGGTTTGACAGCGTTGAAAGCGAGCTGGCGCACCTGATGTTTGCCATCCCGGCCTGCAAGGGGCTGGAATTTGGCGCAGGCTTTGCCTTTGCCGCCATGCGCGGCAGCGAAGCCAACGACCCGTTTACGATGCAAAACGGCCGCATTGCCACCGCTACCAACAAAAACGGCGGCATCAACGGCGGTATTACCAACGGCATGCCGCTGGTATTCCGCACCGTGCTAAAGCCGACGCCGAGCATTTACAAACAGCAGCACACCGTGGATTATCTTGCCAAACAGGACGCCGATCTGCAGATCAAGGGCCGCCACGACCCCTGCATCGTGCCGCGCGCTGCGGTGGTGCAGAACACGCTGGCCGCCTTTGGCCTGCTGGACCTGCTGACGGTGCGCTACGGCACGCTGGCCCAAAAGCACGGCCTGCCGCAAGCGGAATAATTTGCAACGCAAGGAGCATTTCGGTATGGAACAGACAAGATACGGCCTGATCGGCTCGAAGCTTGGGCACAGCTATTCCAAGATCATCCACGAGCAGATCGCCGATTATACCTATGAGCTGATGCCGCTGCCCACCGAGGCCGAGGCCCGCGCTTTTATGGAGCAGCGGGAATTTGCGGCCATCAACGTGACAATCCCCTACAAGCAGCTGGTCGTCCCCTACTGCGATGTGGTCGACCCCAAAGCGGCGGCCATCGGCGCGGTGAATACCATCGTCAACCGGGATGGCAAACTGTACGGGTATAATACGGATTATGCCGGGTTTGCCTACCTGGCCCGCGCCCACGGCGTGGATTTTGCGAGCAAGACCGTGCTGATTTTAGGCACCGGCGGCACCCATTCGACCGTGGCCGCCGTTTGCAAGGACGGCGGCGCGGCGGAGATTTTGACCGCCAGCCGCACCGGCAAAGACGGCGCACTGACCTACGGAGAAGCGATGCGCCGCAAGGATGTGCAGGTCATTGTCAACACGACGCCCTGCGGCATGTACCCCCATGTGGGGCAGTGCCTGATCGACCCGGCGGCGTTCCCCGCGCTGGAAGCCGTGCTGGATGTGGTGTACAATCCCTTCCGCACCGAATTGCTGCTGCGGGCCGAGGAGCAAGGCATCCCCGCCGCCAGCGGCTTTGAAATGCTGGTAGCGCAGGCCGTGTTTGCAGCTGAGCATTTTACCGGCAAAGCGCTGGATGCCGACATGCTGATCCCCGCTGTCAGCCGCCAGCTGCGGCATGAGCTAGCGAACATTTCCATCATCGGCATGCCGGGCTGCGGCAAGTCCACCATCGGTGCGGCACTTGCCAAGCAACTGGGCAAGACGTTCGTTGATCTGGATGCCGAGATCGAGCGCCGCACCGGGCAGACGATCCCCGATATTTTTGCGCGGGAGGGCGAGGCTGCGTTCCGCCGGTATGAGGCCGAAACGCTGGCCGATGTTGCCAAGCAGAACCGCCAGGTCATCGCCTGCGGCGGCGGGGTCATCAAATCCGCCGCCAACGTGCGCGCGCTGCGGCAGAACGGACCCGTGCTGTGGGTGCGCCGCCCGATCGAAAAGCTTGCTACCGGCGGGCGTCCCCTCTCCAAAGGCGGCGCAGCGCTGAAGCAGCTGGAGGAAGAGCGCACCCCCTTGTACCAGGCCGCCGCCAGCGCCGTGCTGGACAACACCACCTCGCTGCATGCGGCGGTGGATGCGGCCGCCGCGCTGTTTGAAGCCGACGAGACATTATAAGTTTGTTATCCCCTGCCAGGCTGCAGCAGAGTGCATAGAGTGAAAGGTATTCAGAAAGAGGTTTCCCCATGATTATTTCCACCAAAAAAGGTACGCCCCAGGTCGAACTGGACCGCATTATTGATAACTTCGAGCATCAGGGCCTTTCGGTCACGCTGATCCGCGGTACGGACTATAACGTCTTTGGCTTGGTCGGCGATACCACCAAGATTGCTGAAAAAGACGTGCTGGCCAACCCCTGGGTCGAGAACGTGACCCGTGTGTCCGCCCCCTACAAGCGTGCCAACCGCCTGTTCCACCCCGAGGACACCGTTGTGGATGTCAACGGCATCAAGATCGGCGGCAAGTCCCCCATCGCCGTGATGGCCGGTCCTTGCAGTGTTGAGGGCGAGGAGCACACCCTGAAGATGGCCAAGCTGGTCAAGGCTGGCGGTGCCAACTTCCTGCGCGGCGGCGCGTACAAGCCCCGCACCAGCCCGTATTCGTTCCAGGGCCTGGGCACCGAGGGCATCCTTGACCTGGTCAAAGCCCGCGAGGCCACCGGCCTGCCCATCGTCAGTGAGCTGATGGACGAGGCCCACATCGACGAGTTTGAAGAGTATGTTGACGTCGTGCAGATCGGCGCGCGCAACATGCAGAACTTCCAGCTGCTGAAAGCTGTAGGCAAGATGCACAAGCCCGTCCTGCTCAAGCGCGGCCTGGCCAACACGATTGAAGAATGGATCATGTCCGCCGAGTACATCATGGCCGGCGGCAACGAGAACGTTATCCTCTGCGAGCGCGGCATCCGCACCTTTGAGCGCGCCACCCGCAACACGCTGGACCTGTCCGCCGTGCCCGTTATCAAGGAAAAGACCCATCTACCCATCATCGTTGACCCCAGCCACGCTACTGGCGATTACAAGTATATCGAGAGCATGGCCCTGGCTGCGGTTGCCGCCGGTGCCGACGGCCTGGAAATTGAGGTACACGACAACCCGCAGTGCGCCTGGAGCGACGGTGCCCAGTGCCTGAAGCCCGAAAAGTTCGCCGAGACCATCGAAAAATGCCGCAAAGTTGCTGCCGCTATCGGCCGGGAGATGTAACCCATGGATGCTCGCCTGCATGTCAGCCGTTTAAGCGGCCAGGCCACCGTGCCGCCCAGCAAAAGTGCGGCACATCGCGCTGTTTTGTGCGCCGCGCTGGCCGATGGAGTCAGCCATATCACCAATATTGAGTACAGCCAGGATATCCGCGCCACGCTGGGCGCGGTGGCCCAGCTGGGTGCCAGAGTGGTGGAGGAGCCGACCTCTGTCACCATCACCGGGCGGGGCAGTTCCGGCGGATTTGTGACCGTGACGCGGCCGGTTTTCTGCAACGAAAGCGGCTCGACGCTGCGGTTTATGATCCCGCTGTTCAGCCTGACGGCGCAGAAAGTGCGCTTTACCGGCGCGGGGCGGCTGTTTGACCGCCCGCAGGCCGTGTACCAGATGCTGTTTGACCGCCAGGGCCTGCGCTTTGAGCAGACGCCCGAGGGTATTACCGTGTTTGGGCGGCTGCGCCCGGGCGGGTTCACCCTGCCGGGGGATGTATCCAGCCAGTTCATCAGCGGGCTGCTGTTTGCCGCGCCGCTGATGGAATCGGAAAGCTCCATCGAGGTTTTGCCCCCGTATGAGAGCCATTCCTACGTGGATCTGACCATCGACGCCATGCAGCAGTTTGGCGTAAAAGTGGCCGCCCGTGCGCGCAAAAACGGCAGCGTAATGTACCGCGTGGCCGCGCCGCAGCGCTACACCGCCAGCGATTTTGCCGTGGAGGGCGACTACAGCCAGGCCGCATTTTTGGCCGTGCTGGGCTGCGTGATCGGCGGCATCAATGTGGTAGGGCTGAACCCCGACAGCCAGCAGGGCGACAAGGTCATTCTGGACATTTTAAAGCGCTGCGGTGGCAAGTTCAAGCCCATCGAGGGCGGCTACCGCTTTGAGCGCAGCCTGCTGAAAGCCACCGAGATCGACCTGGCCGACTGCCCCGACCTGGGGCCCATCCTGTTTACGCTTGGGTGCTTCTGCAACGGCAGCACCGTTATTCGCAATGCGGGGCGGCTGCGGCTGAAAGAGTCTGACCGCATCACCGCCATGCAGGAGGAGCTGAAAAAGCTGGGCGCACGCATCGAGGTCGACGGCGACACCGTGACCATCACCGGCGTGGCGCTGCATGCCCCCGCCGAGCCGCTGTACGGCCACAACGACCACCGCATTGTCATGGCGCTGGCCGTGGCGGTGTATGCGGCGGGCCTGCCCGCCCTGCTGCGCGGGGCCGAAGCCGTGAACAAAAGCTGGCCCGCCTTTTGGGATACGCTGCGCGGGCTGGGTGCAAAAATCGAAACCGAGTAAGGGTGAGGTTGGATGTTGGATAAATCGAAAACCTATCTGATCGTGGGGCTGGGCCTGTTGGGCGGCAAATACGCCCAGGTGCTGAGCAGCCACGGCTACCGCGTGACCGGCATTGCCCGCAGCCGCGAGACGATCGACTACGCCTTGCAGCACGGCTACATTGCCGAGGGCGCGACCGAGGATTTTGACGCCCTTGTCACGGAGGCGGACTGCATCATCTTTGGTTTGTACCCCACCGTTTTGCTGGACTGGGTCAAACAGTACGGCCAACTCATCCGCCCCGGCACGCTGTTGACGGATGTTTCCGGCGTGAAGCGCGGCGTGGTGGAGCCGGTGCAGGCCATGCTGCCGGACGGGGTGGAGTTCATCGCCAGTCACCCGATGGCGGGCCGCGAGACCAGCGGTATCACCCACAGCGCCGAGGTCAACTTTGCCCCGGCAAACTTCATCATCACCCCTACCGACAAAAACACCCAGGCGGGCATCGACTGGTGCCACGCGCTGGCCGAAGAGCTGGGGTTCAAGCGCATCACCATCCTGACGCCTGCCGAGCATGACCACATGATCGGCTATGTCAGCCAACTGTGCCATGCCATTGCTGTGAGCCTGATGTGTGCTTCGGACAATACCGAACTGGCGAAATACACCGGCGACTCGTTCCGCGATCTGACCCGCATTGCGCATATCAACGACAAAATGTGGGCCGAGCTATTCTTGTGGAACAAGGACAATCTGATCTCCGAGATCGACATGTTCAGCGATGCACTGCAATCCATGCGGGAAAAGCTGGTGCAGGATGACCGCGAGGGGCTTGAAGAAATGTTCCGCCTGTCGACCGAGCGGCGCTCGGCCTTTGATAAAAAGTAACCTATAAACTTATAAAATCCCGTGTGCTGGCGGCACACGGGATGTTTTTGCATAAGAAAACCCCGCCGAAGCGGGGCAACGAAATGAGGCTTGTTTGGGGGCTGCTCAATCCTTGGGCAGCAGGTGGGCTTTTTCCAGTGCCGGGCGCAGGGCCAGGTACAGCACGACCGCGCAGACGGTGGACAGCAGCGAGTTGATGAGCGTAACGCCGCTGGCGATCATGGTAAAGACCGAGGCGATCTCGGCAGGCTGGCCGAAAATGAAGCGGTTGCGGAAATAGCCGATGAACGGGTCAGTAAACACGTTGACCAGCAGGCCGCTGAACGCGCTGGCGGTGACGACCAGCAGATACTTGCCCCTGTTGGCGGTGGGGTAGTCTTTCAGGTGGATGACCTTATGCGCCACAAAGCCGCAGACCAGGCCGATGATGAACTTTAAAATAAACGTGGTGATGGCATAACCGGGGTCGCCTGCCAG
Source organism: Subdoligranulum variabile (assembly GCA_004554775.1). GTDB lineage: Bacteria > Bacillota > Clostridia > Oscillospirales > Ruminococcaceae > Gemmiger > Gemmiger variabilis_B. Next base: position 92,307 of record SFKI01000006.1, on the reverse strand, counting down.
GATATCCGCCAATGCCAGGCCGATGGCACCGGCCAGGCCACCGGACACGCCGTCCAGTAGCATGGCGGTCAGCGCCGTGAAGGTGTTGCCCAGGTGGAACGACGAACCGCTGCCGAAAACGTTCGGGATGCGGAAGAACTCATACGCAACCAGGCTGAGGGCGGCCATCACCCCGATGATGCTGATTTTTTGCACGGTAAATTTCGTTTTGGTCAAGGCTGCTACCAGCAGGGCCAGCGCCACTACCACGAACAGCAGCAGCCACATGGTGGATGTAGACATAATTTTCATGCTCCTCTATTTTTTTGCCGCAAAGCGGTTGACAAATACTTCCTTGCAAGGTATGCTCCTATTATAGCGCTTTCTGGCATCAAGAAAATGCCCAGTTTTTGATTTTTTTATAGGGCCAGATGAGGAGGGAAACCATGATCGAATTGGACCCCAGTTTAAAGACGCCGCTGTATGAGCAGCTTTATGCAGCCCTGGCGGACGAGATACGCCGCGGCGACCGTGCCCCCGGCACACCGCTGCCCGGGCGGCGCACGATGGCCGCGCAGCAGGGCGTGAGCGTGAACACGGTGGACACGGCCTACCAGATGCTGGCCGCCGAGGGACTTGCCGAGCCGCGCCCCCGCAGCGGGTTTTACGTGCAAAAAACCTACGGCATGCTGCACACCCGCACACCGCGCCCGGCCCCGCAGCCTGCTGTGCCTGCGGCCCTGGCAGAAGCCCCCGTGCCGCTGTTTGATCTTTCGACCGGCAGTGTAGATACAGCGCTGTTCCCGGCGCGCAGCTGGGGGCGCATCCAAAAAGAACTGCTTTACCAGCGGCCTGAACTGTTGCAGCGCGGCGAGATGCAGGGTGACGCCGACCTGCGCGGCGAGATCGCACAGTATCTTTCGGAGTATCGCGGCGTGGAGTGTACGCCCGGGCAGATCGTGGTGGGCGCGGGTATTGAATACCTGCTGGGCTGTGTAGCGCACCTGTTCGGCGGCAGCACGGTGGCGATCGAAAACCCCGGCTATTCCCGCACGCGGGCGGTTTTGGGCAACAGCGGCATTGCCTGCACACTGGTGGACATTGACCGCGACGGGTTATCGGTCGCGGCGCTGGAAGCCAGCGGGGCAAGCCTGTGCTACCTGACGCCAAGCCATCACTTCCCTACCGGCGTGACGATGCCAGCCACCCGCCGCGCGCAGCTGCTGGCCTGGGCGGCCGAGCAGCCGGGGCGGTATATTTTAGAGGATGACTACGATTCCGAGTTCCGGTTTGACACCCGCCCGCTCCCCTGCCTGCAAGGCATGGCGGGCGCAGACGGGCCGGTGGTGTATCTGACAACGTTTTCCAAGAGTCTGGCACCCGGCATCCGCATTGCCTGCATGGTGCTGCCGCAAAGCCTGCTGGCGCGTTACCGCCGGGATTTTGCGGCCTACGCCAATACGGTAAGCCGGTTTGAGCAGCAGACCCTTTGTGAGTTTATGGCGGGCGGGTATTTTACCCGCCACCTGGCGCGGATGCGCCTTGCCTATAAACGCCGCATGGAGACCTTTGCTGCAGCCCTGCGGGCAGCGCTGCCGGGTGTGGAGCTGGACGGCGTACACAGCGGGCTGCATTTTTTGCTGACGCTGCCCCGTGCCGAAAGCGAAGCCGCGATGGTGCAGACTGCGGCCAGCCACGGCGTACGGCTGCGCGGTTTGAGCGAATACTACATGGCGCGGCCCGAGTTGTGCCGCCCCAATACTGTAGTGGCAGGGTATTCGGCATTGAAAGAGGATGACATTCCCGCTGTAGCAGCGGCACTTGCGGCGGCCTGGTGTACCTTTCTTTGAAAAGAAAGGTACCAAAGAAACTTTAAACAAATAGCTCGTGAATGGGATGTTAGAGTTTGTGCAGGGGCGAGCCGTGTTCGCCCGTGGCGTTGTGCGTGATTGCAAAACTGTGCGGGTTCGCCCCTGCATTATCACCATCAACAAAAAAGAGGGCACACGATTTTCGTGTGCCCTCTTGGGTTAAATCGGGTTATTCCTTGTCGATGTCTGCGGCTTCTTTGATGGCGGCCACAGTGGCGGCGAGGTTTTGCATGTCACTGGGGACGATGAGCTTGGTGGCCTTGCCGTCGGCGACTTTTTCCATCGCTTCCATGCTGCGCAGGGCCAGGAAGTTGTGGTTGGGGTTGGCTTCATTGATCATGCGGATGGCGTCGGCCTGGGCTTTTTGCACGGTCAGCAGGGCTTCGGCTTCACCTTCGGCCTCGCGGATGCGCTGCTGCTTGACGGCTTCGGCGCGCAGGATGGCGGACTCTTTCTCGCCCTCGGCGCGGGTGATGGCGGCCTGCTTTTCGCCCTCGGCCAGCAAAATGGACGCGCGCTTCTCGCGGTCGGCCTTCATCTGCTTTTCCATCGCCTGGCGGATCTCAACGGGCGGCTCAATGTTTTTCAGCTCAACGCGGTTGACCTTGATGCCCCAGCGGTCGGTGGCTTCGTCCAGGCTGGCGGTGATCTTGGTGTTGATGGCGTCGCGGCTGGTCAGCGTTTCGTCCAGCGTCATCGAGCCGATGATGTCGCGCAGCGTCGTGGCGGAAAGGTTCTCGATGGCCTGAATGGGGCGGTTGACACCGTAGGCATACATTTTGGCGTCAAACACCTGGAAGAAAACGACGGTGTCGATCATCATGGTAACGTTATCGCGGGTGATGACAGGCTGCGGGGGGAAGTCTGCGGCTTCCTCTTTCAGCGAGACCTTGCGGGAGATGCGCTCCACAAACGGCGTGCGGATATGCAGGCCAGCGCCCCAGGTATCCTTGTAAACGCCGAGCCACTCGGTCACGTAGGCGTTGGACTGCGGCACAATGACGATGCAGCGCACCAGCACGATCAGAATGATGATGAGAAGAATGGCAAGCAACCAGAGCATGGCAGGGTTCCCCTTTCTTTGGTTCAGGTTATTCTACGGACGTGGATTCATGCACAGGGACAACGAGTAAGACAGCGCCGTCCACATCGGCTACGCAGATGCGCGCGCCCTGCGGGATGGCGGTTTCGGCGCGGGCTTGCCAGTCCAACCCGTCCACACGGACGCGGCCCGGCAGGCCGGGTTCGATGGCCGCCAGCACAGTGCCCTGTTTGCCGATGGTGAGCGGTGAGCCGTTTGTGACCGGCGGTTTATGCACCTGCCGGTGGCGAACCAGCGTGGGCACCATGACCGCCAGCGCAATGGCCGAGACCACCGCGAACACAGCCGCCTGGATGCCCAGCGACGGCGTGAAGAAGCTGGTAAGCATGGCCGCTGCCGCGCCGATGGAAAACCACACCGACACCAGCGCGGTGGTGGCAGTTTCGACGGCGATAAAAGCCACGATAGCAGCCAGCCAAAGGATCGTATCAAACCACATGCAGAAGCCCTCCTTCCGTCAGATGTATTTGTGAACATTTTAACATAGCTGTGTGGTTCTGTCAAGATGTGCGGCGGGAAAATTCGACATAACGCGCAAATAAAAAGGCTCCCCTGGGGGGGGGAGCCCTTATATATTATAAATAACTCATTTATTATAAATAACTCATTTCCTCGCGGCGTTTGCCGGCGAGGTCAGGGTTATCGAGGACGGCACCAGCGCCGAGGGCTACGCAGTCCAGCGGGGCTTCGGCGATGTGGACGTCAATGCCGGTTTCGTTCTGGATCAGGGTATCCAGCCCGCGCAGCAGCGCACCGCCGCCAGAGAGCATGATGCCGCGGTCGATGATGTCGCTGGAAAGTTCCGGCGGGGTACATTCAAGCGTATCCTTGATGGCATCCACGATGCGCAGCAGGCTTTCGCTCATCGCCTCGCGCACTTCCTCGGACCGGATAAGGATGTCTTTGGGCAGGCCGTCCACAAGGTTGCGGCCCTTGATCTCCATGCTGGTCTCGGGGTCCTGCGGGCAGGCAGAGCCGATCTCAATTTTGATCTGCTCGGCGGTGCGCTCACCGACCAGCAGGTTGTATTTGCGCTTGATGAACGCGATGATGCTCTGGTCCAGCGTATCGCCCGCGCAGCGCACGCTGCGGCTGGACACGATGCCGGACAGGCTGATGACCGCCACTTCCGCCGTGCCGCCGCCGATATCCACGATCATGCTGCCGACGGCATCGGTGGTGGGCAGACCCGCGCCGATGGCGGCAGCCATGGGTTCCTCAATGACCGTGACCTGGCGCGCGCCCGCTTTGGCGGCGGCCTGGCGTACGGCGCGGCGCTCGACCTCCGTCACGCCGGACGGCACGCAAATGACCACCCGCGGGTGGGCCAGAAAGCTGTTGCCGCAGGCCTGGCGGATGAAGCTTTGCAGCATGGCGGCGGTAATATCAAAGTCTGCGATGACGCCGTCCTTCAGCGGGCGGACCGCCACAATGGAGCCTGGTGCGCGGCCGATGACGGCCTTTGCCTCGTGCCCGACGCTGCGGACGCGCAGTTCATCGCTACGCGGGTCCACGGCCACCACGCTGGGTTCGCGCATGATGATGCCGCGGCCTTTCATGTACACCAGCGTGTTGGCGGTGCCCAGATCAATGCCGATATCCTTGGTAAACATAGCCTGTATTCTCCTGAAAAATGCAGTCAGAGTTTCTTTCAGTTTGCCCATTCAGCTCCCACTTTCTTTGGCGGGGCTGTTGGTTTTTTACGCAAATTCGCGCAAAAGCTGCGCCGCACGGTGGACCGGCAGCCCCATAATGTTATAGTAACACCCCTCGATGCCCGCGCACCATAAGGCGGCGTGGCCCTGGATGGCGTAGGCTCCGGCTTTATCGTACGGTTCCGGCGTGCGGACGTAGGCACGCAGGTCGTCCTCGGCGATCGGCGAAAAATGCACGAGCGTCGTTTCCACCGTGGCGGCGGCACGGCTGCCCTTGCACACGCAGACGCCGGTATGCACCTTGTGGGTGCGGCCTGACAGCGCGCGCAGCATACGCAAAGCGTCGGCTTCATCTTTCGGCTTGCCGAACACTTCGCCCCCGCAGTCCACCACGGTATCAAAGCCGCAGACGATATCCCCGGGGCGCAGTTTTGCCACAGCCCGCGCCTTGGCGGACGCGAGATTTTGTGCCAGATGGGCCGGGGTATCAGCGGCGATCTTTCCCTCGTCCACATCGCTGGTGATCACGGTGTAGTCTGGGGTGATGAGCGCCATCAGTTCACGGCGGCGCGGGCTGCCGGAAGCCAGGATCAATGCCATAGCAGGGTGTTCCTTTCGTGTTTGATTATAGCCGGGGCGCGATGTCGAAGTCTGTTTGTTTCGCGCGAGACTGGAAAATTTTGGAAATTTGTTTATTTGCCGGTGGATCCAAAGCCGCCAGCGCCGCGGTCGGTATCGGAAAGCTCTTCCGCCGCCGCAAAGTGGGCCTGCCAGACGGGCGCGATGCAGAGCTGGGCTACGCGCTCGCCGGGCTGGATGGTGTAGGCGGTGTCGGACAGGTTGACCATCGGCACGCGCAGTTCGCCGCGGTAGTCGCTGTCAATAACGCCGACACCGTTGGCCATACACAGGCCGTGCTTGATGGACAGGCCACTGCGGGCATAGACCAGCGCCACGCAGGAGGCATCGGGCAACTCAATGGCAAGGCCGGTGGGCACCAGCGTGCGCTGCATCGGGGGCAGGGTCAGCGGTTCGTCCAGCACGGCGCAAAGGTCGGCTGCCGCCGCGCCGGGGGTGGCGTAGGCGGGCACCTGGGCGCGGGGGTCCAGCTTTTTGTATTTTACGGTAGGATTCATAGCAATCTCCCATGCTTAGTTATTGGTATAGTATAGTCCACGGGTAAACTCGCTGTCAAAGGGTTGGGCCGCAAAAAGTGCTGCCAAAATCTGGGCGGTGCGCTGCGGGGTCTCGGTGGTAAAGGCGGCAAGGGCCGTATCTACCGGCATTTCACGCAGGCGGTCGCCCATATAAAGCGGCACCGGGTTGTACACCGTGCGGATGCCCGCCCCGCCGGGGGCCGAGCAGGTCACGGTAAAGTCGCGACCCTTGCGGTCGCGCAGGGTGCCGCCGCCATGGCAGGATGCACAGTCCCGCACATTGCGCAGCGGGCAGGCGCGGGTCAGCATCAGCGGCAGGTGGCCGTAGCACAGGGCGGCGGTGGGCACGCCGGGCGCAACGCCTTGCATAGCGGTCAGGGCCGTCTCCGGCTGCAGCAGCAGGCCTTGCAGGCCCAGGCTGGTGTAGCGGGCGGCGCTCATCGGGTTGGTGATGTTCAGGCCCAGGCCGCCGTAAAGCGTCCAGCCGCCGGTATAGCGCAGCTGGGCGGGGTTGTTGATGACGACCCCGGCGAAACCGGCGTTTTGCAGCGCGGCCAGGCGGGCGGCGGTCTTTTCCTCGAGTTTGCCAAACGTCACGCGCGGCAGCTCCAGCAGGGACTTGCCGCGCCAGTCGGCGGGGACAGCGTCGGCTTCGGCGATCGGGAACACCAGCCATTGCAGTTTTTCCACGTAGTCTGCCGGGCACTGCGCCGCGTTGGCAAAGCGTGCGGCCAGGGCCGGGATGTGCCCCACGCTGTGGGCGGGGTATTCCGGCACAGTAAACGGCTGGATGGCGTGGGGCTGGACGGTGCTGCGCTTTTCAAGCAGCTTGTCCAGTGCTTCCCGGCGCATCTCGTTCCAGGCAGAGCCGGGCAGAAATCCAAGGCCGCCCTCCCCTGCTTCGACGGTGACGCCGGCGGCAGCAAACGGGGTGCCGCCGGTCTTGTTCAGCGCACGCTCGATGCCGGGCAGCGGGTCTTTCTGGGCAGGCTGCGGCTCATCCATACTGTAAACGTTGACCTTGTTGCCTGCATCGTCGGCGGCAGTCAGTTTGATGCCGCCATCCTCCACCCCGCCGCTGACCGTGTACTGCACGGGCACGCGCTGCAGCTCGCGGCGGAACAGCTCGCGGGCTTTGGGCGTGGCGGCACGGGTGGCGGCAGCGTCGGCCTCAGTACGGACGCCGAACATCTTGCCGTCGTTGCGGTTGGTCAGGTAGCCGTCGGTAAAGCCCGAGCGGGAGAAGATATCCCGCACGAGCTTTTCGTCGTAGGGCTGGCCCTCGCGCATGGCGCGGCAGGCGGCCACAGCGGCAGCGGCATACTCGGGTGTGCGCAGACGGCCCTCGATCTTGGCGCTGACCACACCGGCGTCCATCAGTTCCCGGATGTGCGGGATGTAGTCCATGTCTTTCAGGCTCAGGTGGCAGGCCTTGCCGGGTTGGCCGAGGCGCAGGCCCGCGCTGGCGTCAAAAGGCAAGCGGCAGGGGCCCGCACAGGCCCCGCGGTTGCCGCTGCGGCCGCCCAGGAACGCGCTCATCATGCACTGGCCGGATACACTCATGCAGAGCGCACCGTGCACGAACACCTCGACCTCGATGGGGCTGGCGGCGCAGACGGCACGGATCTCTTCCAGCGAAAGTTCGCGCGCCAGAATGACGCGGTCATAGCCCAGTGCGGCCAGTTCGCGCGCGCCCTCGGGCGTGTGAATGCTCATCTGCGTTGAGCCGTGCAGGTGCAGCGTGGGGGCAATGGTTTTTACCAGCTGCGCCGTAGCCAGGTCGTCCGAGATGACGGCATCGGCCCCGGCTTCGGCCACCGCACGCACGGCGTCGGCCAGGCCGGGCAGTTCGCGGTCGTAGACGAGGGTATTCAGCGTGACATGCACTTTTACGCCGCGCGCGTGGCAAAAGCTGACAGCCTCTTTCAACTCATCCGGCGTAAAGTTGCCCGCTGTGCGGCGGGCGTTATAGCCTGTAAGCCCCAGATAAACAGCATCAGCGCCGCTGAAAACAGCGGCGCCAAGCATTTCACGGTTTCCCGCCGGGGCTAAGATCTCCAGCGTGTTGCTCATGCGTCCTCCAACGGAGTCTGGGCGCGGCGCAGGCGGCGCTCCAGCTCATCAACGCGGCGCTTCAACGAAGCATTCTCGCGGCGGGTCTCCTCGGCTGCCATCTTGGCGCTGGCGGCATCTTCGAGGTAATCTTTGATCTGGCGGCGCATATTGTCGGCACTGCCGCTGGCCTTTTCCAGTTCGTCGCGGTAGTTCAGCGCCGTCATCACGGCAGCGGTGGTGATCGAGACTGAGTTAGAGGAAGCCATCAGCTCGTTCATATCCAGATTCAGGCGGTCAGCAAGGTTCTGCATGTAATCCTCGCTCTCGCTTGTGTTGACAACATAGCTGGACCCACAGATGTTCAGCCGCACTTTTGAAGTAGCCATGCCCATGATTTGTACTCCTTCCCATAATGTGTCTAAATTCAGCTTTGTGCAGGGACAACTGAAATTTTACATTAGCTTTATTATAATACAAAACCGGGTGTAACAAAAGACCTTTTTGCATAAAAAGCCAAAAAAAGCCGCCTGGCAGGCAATTATGACTTGCGTTGCAGGGCATTTTTAGCTATAATCAATATTGTGATGTGTGAAAGCAGATGCGATCATACACATTTCCGATTGCGTGCGAAGGAAAACGATTGAAGAAAGTTAGGAGAGAACGATTTGAAATACACAAAGCGTGAGTTTGAGAAACTCCTGAAAGATAAGCTGACCAGCGAGTGCAATGTCACCCTGGACACTGCCTCGGCTGACCAGATCTACCGCTGCCTGGCTTCTGTTACCCGCCAGATCATGTCTGACCGCCAGAAGCAGTTCCAGTCCAAGGTGCTGGGCGAGGGCAAAAAGCAGGTCTACTACCTCTGCATGGAATTCCTGATGGGCCGCAGCCTGCGTTCCAGCCTGTTCAATCTGGGGCTGAACGAAGTAGCCGAAAGCGTGCTGGCTGACGCCGACATCAAGATCGACACCATTTACGACCGTGAGCCCGACGCTGGCCTGGGCAACGGCGGTCTGGGCCGCCTGGCTGCCTGCTATCTGGACGGCATGGCCACCGACGGCATCCCCGGCACCGGTTACTCCATCCTGTACGAGTACGGCATCTTCAAGCAGAAGATCGTGGACGGCTGGCAGCAGGAAACGGCCGACAACTGGCTGCCCGGCGGTCAGGTCTGGATCAAGAGCCATCCCGACCAGGCACAGGAGATCCGCTTTGACGGCCAGGCCGTAGAGACCTGGGAGGGCGGTTTCCACCACGTCAAGTACGAGAACTATAACTCTGTCATCGCCGTGCCCAACGATATGTACGTGGCCGGTTATGGCAGCAACGGCGTTTCCAAGCTGCGTCTGTGGCAGGCCAAAGCCCCCAGCTTTGATATGAGCAGCTTCAATGCCGGCAACTACAACACCGCCATCAGCCAGTCTGCTTCCGCTGAGCTGATCTCCAAGATCCTGTACCCCAACGACAACCACACCGAGGGCAAGATCCTGCGCCTGCGCCAGCAGTATTTCTTCTCGGCTGCTTCCATCGCCGATATCCTGCAGAACCACCTGAACCAGTACGGCACGCTGGACAACCTGGCCGACAAGGTCGCCATCCAGCTGAACGATACCCACCCGACCGTTGCCATCCCCGAGATGATGCGCATTCTGCTGGACGAGTGCAGCTATGAGTGGGACGCCGCGTTCGACATCTGCCGCAAGGTGTTTGCCTACACCAACCACACTGTCATGAGCGAGGCGCTTGAGAAGTGGAATGCAGATATCTTCCGCTCCACCCTGCCCCGCATCTGGCAGATCGTCTGCGAGATGGACCGCCGCTGCCGCGCCGAGCTGGCGCAGGCTTTCCCCGGCGACCAGGGCAAGATCGACTACATGGCCATCATCGGCGACAACCAGGTGCGCACCGCCAATATCTGCGCCTACACCTGCCACGCCATCAACGGTGTTTCCAAGCTGCACAGTGAGATCATCAAGGACAGCGTGTTCCACGATTACTACCTGTTCAAGCCCAAGGCGTTCAAGAACGTCACCAACGGCATTGCTTACCGCCGCTGGCTGCTCTGCTCCAACCCCGGCCTGACCCACCTGCTGGAAGAGACCATCGGTGATGGCTTCAAGACCGACGCTTCCGAGCTGAAGAAGCTGGAGAAGTTTGTCGATGACAAGACCGTACAGGAAGCTGCCGCCAAGGTCAAGCACGAGAACAAGGTTATCTTTGCCAACTATCTGCAGAAGGCGACCGGCCAGGTCATTGATCCCGATTCCATCTTTGACTGCCAGGTCAAGCGTATGCACGAGTATAAGCGCCAGCACCTGAACGCGCTGAACATCGCGGCCGAATATCTGTACCTGAAGAACAACCCGAACGCCGAGTTCACCCCCAAGACCTACATCTTCGGCGCCAAGGCGGCCCCCGGCTATTACATGGCCAAGCAGATGATCCGCATGATCTGCAAGCTGGGCAAGATGATCGACGAAGATCCCGCTGTCCGCGGCAAGCTGCGCATCGTCTACCTGGAGGATTACTGCGTCAGCCTGTCCGAGCGCTTGATGCCCGCTTCCGAAGTGTCCGAGCAGATCTCTCTGGCTGGCACCGAGGCTTCCGGCACCGGCAACATGAAGTTCATGCTGAACGGCGCGATCACCCTGGGTACCCTGGACGGTGCCAACGTCGAGATCGCCGACGCAGCAGGCCACGAGAACGAGATCATCTTTGGTATGCTGACCCCCGAGGTCAACGCACTGAAGGGCATGGGTTACCACCCGAACGCCTTTATCTCTGGCGACAACACCGCTATGGCTGTGCTGGACTTCCTGGAGAAAGGCTGGAATGGCGAGAATTTCAGCGAAGTGACCAGCAACCTGCGCAATGCTGACCCGTACATGGTCATGGCCGACTTCAAGGATTACCGCCGTGCCCAGCACGACCTGCAGCAGCTGTACCGCAACAAGCAAAAGTGGAACCACATGAGCCTGAAGAACATCGCCAACGCCGGTATCTTCAGCGCCGATCGTTCCATCATGGATTATGCGCGCGACATCTGGGGTGCTACGCCCGTCAAATAATCGTATGATTTGATTTTTGCCGTGCCCCGCTTGGGGCACGGTTTTTTTGTAATTGCAATTTCATGGGGTACGCAGGGGCGGATTCTGTATTCGCCCGCAAGCCGATGATATCCATCGGCACCGCCGTACTCGGAATGAGGTTTTTATGTCTCCTACTTACTTCAACAGCCTGGACCCCGCCTACAAAACGCCGTTTGGCGCGGTGGCGGCGGGGCAGGCCGTCACGTTTCGGCTCACGGTGCCGGAATCGCTGGGCTATGTAGACCCGCACCTGGTGCTGACCAAGGACCACGAGGACCCCGTACACTACCGCATGGAGTTTGCGGGCCAGACGCCGCAGCAAAACCACTTTACCTTTACCATCGCCCCCGGCACGCCGGGCCTGTACTTTTACCACTTTGACCTGTACACCGACTTCCGCCGCATCTACCGTGATGCGGGCGGCGAGGGTGTGCTGCGCTGGACCGACGGTGCGGACTGGCAGCTGACCGTCTACGAGCCGGACTTCCAAACGCCCGACTGGATCAAAGACGGTACGATGTATCAAATTTTCCCCGACCGTTTCTGCGAGGGCAAGCCCGACAAGTTGATGCCGTTTGCCGACCGCATCTACCGCGCCGACAAGACCGGCGAGCCTTACTTTTGGCCGACCGAGCAGCAGGAAGGCTACCTGAACATGGACTATTACGGCGGCGATTTTGCAGGCATCCAGCAAAAGCTGCCGTACCTGCGTGATTTGGGCGTCAGCTGCATCTATCTGAACCCCATCTTTGAGGCCCACGCCAACCACCGCTACAACACGGCCAACTACCTGAAAGCCGACCCGCTGCTGGGTACGAACGAGGAGTTTTCCGCCCTGTGCGCGGCTGCCGCGAAAGAGGGCATCCGCATCATTCTGGACGGCGTGTTCAGCCACACAGGGTCGGACTCGGTCTACTTCAACCGCGAGGGGCGCTATGGCCCGGGCGGTGCCTACCGCGACCGTAACTCGCCGTACCGCAGCTGGTACGATTTTGACTCGGGCTATCCCAGCGGCTACCGCTGCTGGTGGGGCTTTGAGACCCTGCCAGAAGTGCAGGAGGACTCGCCGTCCTACATCGACTTTGTCTGCGGCAAGGGCGGTGTCATCGACACCTGGCTCGGACTGGGTGCTTCGGGCTTCCGCCTTGACGTGGCCGACGAACTGCCCGACACGTTTATTGAGCGCATCCGCCAGGCCGTGAAAGCCCACGGCGAGGACAAGCTGCTGATCGGCGAAGTGTGGGAGGACGCGACAACGAAGGAGGCCTTCGGCCAGCGGCGCACCTACCTGCGCGGCAAGGGGCTGGATGCCGTGATGAACTACCCGTTCCGCAACGCGGCGCTGAGCTTTGTGACCAGCGGCGACGCAGCCGCTGTGGCCGAGCAGATCTTGACCATCTGCGAGAACTACCCTGCCCCGGCGCTGAACTGCGCGATGAACTTTCTTTCCACCCACGACACCGAGCGCGCCATCACCGCCATTGCGGGCGAGCCTGCCAACGGGCGGGACCGCTACTGGCAGAGCGGGCGGCGCATCCCGGCCGAAAAAATGGACGATGCCATGCGCAAGCTGCTGCTGGGCTATGCGATGATCTTCACGTTGCCCGGCGTGCCCTGCATCTACTATGGCGACGAGATCGCCATGCAGGGCTACCGTGACCCGTTCAACCGCGCATTTTTTGACTGGAACTGCACCGAGCAGCGGCTGCGCGGCCCGCTGAAAACGCTGGCCCATCTGCGCAAAAGCTGCGACGCCTTTGACGGCGGACGGCTGGAGATCGTGCGGGCGGACGGCGATGTGCTGCACTACCGCCGCATCGGCAAAACGCAGACTGCCGAGATCATCCTGAACCGCGGCCCCCACCTGCTGGCCGAAATGGCCTTTGGCAAGTATGCCGAGGTCAACCCCGGCGGCTTTACCGTGCTGGTGGAGGAAAACCATCCCGAGCACGTGGGCTATTTCTCGATCTACTGATTGATACGCAAAAAGCATCCGCTTACCGTTGTTTTTACACACGGTAAGCGGATGCCTTTATTTTTTATGGTCGCGCCCGGGCAGCGGCAGACTGCACACCAGCGCAATGCCTAAGGCCAGTGCCAGGGCAATTTTCAGCGTTTCCACGCCCTTATTCAAGAACAGGCTGCGGTCGTCCCGCAGGAAATAGTAGGCGGTGTAGTAGATGCCCGCCCCCGGCACCAGCGGGAAGATGCCAGGCAGCAAAAACACCGTAACGGGTGCCTTATGGCAGACCGAGAAGAACCGCGCGCAGAGCGTGAGCGGCAGCGTGGCGATCAGCACCGCGACGGGGGCCGTAACGCCCAGCAGGTCAAAGCAGAGGATGTAGACCATCCAGCCCACCGCGCCGGTCAGGCCGCCCGCCAGGTAGTGCCGTTTGGGCACGTGGAAGGTGATGCCGAAGCTGATGGTGGCAATGACGGCCACCACAAACTGGGTAAAGTAGTCTGTCCAGAGCGGGGTCATGCGGCCACCCCCAATCCATGGATAACGAGCCAGCCCAGCACCACGCCGCACGCAATGCTGCCCGCGATGAGCACCGCATCCAGCAGGCGGATGGAGCCTGAAAGGTAGTCGCCGTTCAAAATATCGCGCACGCCCATCGTCAGGGCAACACCGGGCGTCAATACCATCAGCGCGCCGATGATGGCCGCGTTGGCGTTGACGGCGGGCAGCACCGCCTGCACCCCGACCGACCAGATCGTGCAGGCAAACGCCGCCACGATATCGGTAAAGATGCGGTTGATCTTGTGCGCACCAAACCACTGGCAGATCAGAATTTCAAACAGGCCCGCCACCGCCGCCACGGCGGCATCCAGCGGCGTACCGCCGAACAGGTAGGCAAACCCGGCCGCGCCCACGATGCAGGCCAGCCGCTCCCCCCAGGTGGACGTGCAGGGCAGCGCCCGCGCCTGCTGCAAGCGGGCTTCGGCGTCCTCTACCCCCAATTGACCGGCGGCCAGCTCGCGCGAGAGCTCGTTGACGGCTTCGACCCGGCCCAGATGGATGGTCACGGCGGGTACATGGCGGATGAGACTGACGTTGTGGGCACTGCCCATCGACGCCGACGCAAAGATGCCGTTGGACAACACGTAGACGTGGAAATCCCGCACACCCAGGCTGTGAGCCATGATCTCCATCGTCTGCTGTACGCGAAACACCTCGCCGCCGTTTTCCAGCAGGGTCTGCCCGGCGTCCATCACCAGGTCAGCTGCACGCTCCAGCAGGTTATTCTCCACGGATATTCTCCCGTACAGCGTCAAATTCCGGGTAGTGGGCGTACAGATGCTGCGCGATGGCTTCCATCAGCAGGTAGTCATGCTCAGAGTCGATATCAATGATGCCGGTGTCCATCATGACGCTGATGCCGATTTTGCCACGCCAGAGCATGCCGTCGGTATTGCTGGCCAAAAAGTCACGCTTGAACACGTAAATCGACGCATTGACGTCATATACATCCGGGGCCTGCTGGCGGCCGGTGAACTCGCTGCGGCAGACCTGCTCGACGTGGTCGTCCACGGTCTTGACCATGTTGAACCACGGGTTGCGGCGGGCTTCGCAGACGCTGAACACGAGGTCGAGATCGTCACGCTGCTGTTTTTCGGCAAAAGCGTTCTCGATATCGGCGGCGGTGCGCAGCGGGCTGGTGATGTCCAGATCCATGTGCCAGTCATACGGCTGGCCGGTGCGCTCTTCCATGCGGCGCAGGCTGTCCTGATAGACGGCCATCTTGGGCACGCGGTCGCCGCCCAGCTCGGCCCCGCGAGGCAGATAGACGACCTCGGGGTACTGTGCGGCTACCAGCTTGGCAAGGTCCTCACTATCAGTGTTGAGGGCCACGTCCACTTGCAGCTCCGGGTGGTTTTTGATGAAGAGTTCTGCCGCGCTCAGCGAGTAATAAACCAACGGTTTACCGCAGAAAACTTTCAGGTTTTTGTTTTTAAAGCCTTTGCTGCCTGCGCGGCCGCAAATTGTGATAAGCAGGCGATTCATTTCAATGTTCCCCCAAAGTCAGTTTCAAAACGTCCAGCGCCAGCGCGGGCGGGTTGCAGCTTTGCTGCGCATCGCCCATGGCGTAGTCGGCAAAATACTCGATCTCGCGCTCGTACCGGCGGTTGACGTCCTCCTCGTAATGCTGCACGGTACCGTCGGGCAGGGTCAGCGTACCGGCGCCAAAATCGGCCAAATAGCTGCCGTCGCGGCAGAAAAGCTCGATGCTGCGCCGATAGCCGCGGCCAAAGTAATCGAGATGCACCTCGGCCAACAGGGTCGGATACTGCGCGATGTAAACCGACAGATCGTCGGAGTCAATTTCGAGGTCCGAGTAGGTCCCCTTGAAATTGTACAGCTTCTGCGGCACGCCGAACAGGTCGACGAGGTAGTCCCATTCATGGATGAGGTCGATGGTTACGCCGCCACCCAGCGCCTTGTGCGCGCTGTAGACCGTGCGGTAATCGACGCCGGGCCGCCAATCCGGCAGATAGCTGGAGCAGATGACCCGCGCGCAGTAGGGGTGCAGCGTGGGCAGCAGGTCCTTGAGGGCCAGCATCACACCGCACCAGCGCATGGGGGCCGCGACGTAGGCTTTCTGGTCGGCGGGCAGATAGCCAGCCAGGTCCAGGCCCGTCTGTTCGGCAGAAAAGATCGGCTTTTCGATAAAAAGTGCCTTGCCGCGCCCGCGCACCTGCTGCAATGCTTCGGCATGCAGGCTGGTGGGGTTGGTGATGAACACCATATCATACTGCGCGGGGGCATTGGCCAGGTCGGTGTACTGCGCGTGCAGCAGGTCGGCCACGCCGTCCCGCAGGGGGCGTTGCAGGTCGCTGCGCAGCGCGTCGGCCTGCAAGGTCCAGCCGCGGTCGGTGCAAAGGTTATGCAGGTTTTTTAGGTGGCGGGTGCCGATGGACCCCAACCCCACAAACAGCGCTGTGATTTGACGCTTTGGATCCATGGGTCAGGCCTCCTCGATCTTGTCCATCAGCCGGATGGCCGCAAGGTCCTTTGCAAAACTCCAGCGCGGCGTTTCGGTGCCGTTCAGCACGCCGAAAAAGTTCGTCAACTCGTCCACATAGGCGTTCTCAACGATATTGTCGCTGTAGCGGCTGTCATGTTCAAAGCTGGCGTAGGTGTTCACAGGCTGCTTGTCACCGTCCTTGAACTCGTACAAGGCTTTGGGGTTGCCCTCCCAGAAAAGATGGATGCCATCGCCGAAGCACTCAAAGCTGCGCACAGCCTTGCGGCTGACAACGTCCGCCGCGAGCACGCCCTGCACACCGCTTTTGTGGCGCAGCAGCAGGGTCACACAGTCGGGGTACGGCAAACCCAGATCGCTAATCGTATCCTTTTGCACGGTGACGGACTCAACATCGCCGAACGCATCCAGCAGCCAGGGCAGGTCTATGCCGAAAATTTCGCGCACGCCGCCGGTGCGGGCGTTGCCAACAAAAAAGTTTTTGTAGTTCTCCCAGGGGTGCCAGTCCGGAAGATACTGGCCGATGTGGTAGATATAGTGCACCGGCTTGCCAAACGCCTGCACCTGCTGTTTGATGTACTGCGTTTCGCGGCGGTACAGCATGGTGGACGAGAGGAACAGCGGCAGATTTTTGGCTGCCGCCTTAGCCATGTTCTCGGCGTAGCCGTCCCCGACCAGGTTCAGCTCGGTAAAAACGGGCAGGCCGTTGTCAAGCAGTTCACCGATGACGGCGGCATGGGAGAGCGGCGCGGTGCAGACCAACGCGGCGTCGGGGCGCTCGGCAGCGACGGCCTCGGCAATGGTGGGATAGGCGGCATCGGCCAGGCCCAGGCTGCACGCTTCGGCGCGGCGGGCGTCGGCGGTATCCACGCCGACAATACGGATAGCGGCATCAATGCCTTTGGACAGGCGCGCGCGGCGCTTGCCCATGCTGCCCAGGCCAACGATCAGAAGTTTCATACCAAAACGCTCCTTTGGGGGTCAAATTCCGGCACAGGGCCGTCATAAAATTGCTTGGGTTTTGTGAAATCGAAGTTCGCCAGCACGGTGCAGATCTTACCGCTGGTATCTCCGCCGCCGTAGGGGCTTTGGGCTGTGGCGGCGATGGCGGCAAATGCGGGGGTCAGGGCGCGGCGCAGGGCGGCTTCGATGGCCGGTTCTTCTGCCGCGCAGCACAGCACATTGGCGCAGATGGCGCGCCCGGCCTGCCGCTGGCCGATGTTGACGGTGGGTACTTTAAAGGTGGGCGTTTCCACCACGCCGGAGGACGAGTTGCCCGCCACCAGCGCGGCGTACTGCATGGCCGAAAGGTACCGCCGCAGCCCCAGGCTTTGGATGAACCCGGCGCGGTCGGGGTGCTCGGCGGCAAAACGCTGCATGCGGGCCGTGCAGATCTGCCCGCCCGCGTCGGCGTTGGAGCCTGTGATGAGCCAGTAGACGCCGGGCACAGCTGCCATCGCCCGGCAAAGTGCTTCGCTCTGGGCGGCGGGTGAACCGGCATCGGCAGAGGTCTCGGGGTGGTAGGTGACAAGCGCAAAGGGCTGCTGCAACGGCAGGCCCGTTGAAGTACACAATTTCTCCCGGCTCATTTTGGGCAGGGTGCGGATGTTTTCATCGCCCAGGCCGCCCACGCAAAAGACGGTCTCGGGCGCTTCGCCCATGCGGACGAGCCGCGCGGCGCTGTCGGCGCAGGACGGGAAATGCACCGCCGCCATTTTGGTGATGCAGTGGCGGTAATATTCATCAGCCGCGCCAAGGGTCACGTCCCCGCCTGAAATATGGGCGATGGGGATATGCCGCGCCGCAGCAGCGGTGGCTACGGCGAAAATTTCAAATCGGTCGCCCAGCAGCAGCACGGCGTCGGGGCGGTGGGCGGCAAAATAAGCGTCAAATACCGTCAGCGTGCGGGCGATGGCCACAGCGACCGGCTCGTTTTCGTCGCCAATAAAAATCGGCAGACGTGCCGCGATGGGCACACCGTCGGCTTCGATCTCCCGCACGGTCTCGCCCAGACGCGGGCAGAGGTGCGCGCCGGTGGCTACCAGCTGCAGACGCAGCGCGGGCGACGCTGCCAGTTTTTGCACCACCGGGCGCAGCAGGCCGTATTCCGCCCGTGTGGCGGTCACTACACAAATCGTGCGCATAAAACCTCGTTACAGCTCGATTTTTTCATCCTCGGCAAAGTCGCGCTTGGCGGTCTTGCCCAAAACTTCGTACCAGCGCATGGGGGAAATGCCATCCCCGGGGCGCTTGGTCGTCAGGTTGTCAGCGGTGAAGGTCTCCCCTGCCCGGATGGCACGCGCGGCCACGATGCTTTTGCGGGCCACGGCCTTGTTGGGGGCTTCGCTCTCGGTCAGGTGCTTGTGGCCGTCGCCGAGGGCAGCTTCCACATGGCGCACGGCATCGA
This sequence comes from Subdoligranulum variabile, assembly GCA_004554775.1. Taxonomy (GTDB): domain Bacteria; phylum Bacillota; class Clostridia; order Oscillospirales; family Ruminococcaceae; genus Gemmiger; species Gemmiger variabilis_B. The sequence goes on along the minus strand of SFKI01000006.1, from coordinate 74,004 downwards.
CCATCGCCTTGAACTCGGCGGGGTCGAGGCTGGCCTTCTGGTCAGGGCCAGGCAGGGATTTGTCCAGCGTAAAGTGCTTTTCGATGACCTGCGCGCCCAGCACCACGGCGGCAACGTCGCACTCCCACCCGGGGGTGTGGTCCGACAGGCCGACCGGCAGGCCGAACTGATCCATCAGTTCCAGCATGGCGGTCAGGTTGGCGTCCTCGTACGGGGTGGGATACTGGGTGTTACAGTGCAGCACCGTGACCTCGGGGCAGCCGCCGTCATCGAGAATACCGAGGGCGTCGGTAATTTCATTCAAATTGCTCATGCCGGTAGAAAGCAGCACGGGGGTGTGCAGCTTGGCGACTTCTTCCAGGTACGGCAGGTTGGTGATCTCGCCGGATGGAACTTTGATGAGTGGCAGGTTCAGCGTGCCCAAAAACTGCACACTGGGGATATCAAACGGCGCGGAAAGGTACTGGATACCGATGGAATCACAGTATTCTTTCAGCTCCTTATGCCCCTCGAACGAAAAATGCAGCTTGCGGATCATCTCCAGCTGGCTTTCGGCAGCATCGGTGGTCTGCTTCTGGTACTCGGCTTTCTCGGCAAATTTGCTCACGACCAGCTCGGGCACGGCGGTCTGGTATTTTACAATGTCCGCGCCGCACTGTTTGGCGGTCAGGGCCAGTTTTTTTGCCATTTCCAGGTCGCCGTTGTGGTTGACACCGGCCTCGGCAATGATGGTTACGGGCATAGCAGCCCCTCCTTACTGCTGGCTTTCCAGCTTACGTCGCATTTTTTCCAGTTCTTCCAGCTGGCCCATATCCATCCAGCTGCTTTCGCTGATGGGATACACGCCGACCTTTTCACCGGCGGCGCGGTAACGCTCGATCACATCGGGGAAGCCGATCTTTTCGCCGTCGCGCATTTCCTCGACTACGCGGGGCTCGACCACGTAGACACCGGTGTTGGTCAAAAAGTCCAGCTCCGGCTTTTCGCGCATGGCGGCAATGCCGCCGTCCTCGCCCAGTTCGACTACGCCGTAAGGCACGGTATAATGCTTGAACGCACAGACCATCGTGACGAGATTGCCGTGGGCCTTATGATACTCGTAGATATCGCCGAAATCCACGTCCAGCAGCGTATCGCAGTTGGTGAAGAAAAACGGCGACTTCATCTTGCCTTTGAGCAGGCAAAGCCCACCGCCGGTGCCCATAAAGACATCCTCGTCGGCAAAGTTGACGGTGTAATCTTTTTCCAGCTCACCAAAATAGCTTTTGATCATGCCGCGCTTGTAGTTGACGATCATCGTAAAATCGTGGCAGCCGAAATCGCGGAAGCGATCCATGATCAGCTCGGCGATGGGCTGCTCCCCCACCGGGATAAGCGGTTTGGGCAGGATTTTGGTGTAGGGGTACAGCCGCGTGCCCAGCCCGCCCGCCATCATGACGACCGGGATGTCAGCGTGCTTGCGGTTGTCCACATCCACACCGTGGGCAAAGACGATGTCGGTGATAACGCCGCGCTTATTCAAAATCGGCAGCGCGTCGATGCAGTGCTTTTGCAGCAGTTCGCGGGCCTTGCCGCGCTCTGATACCGACAGGCTGATGGGGTGGTAGTTAGCAGCGTGGTCAATGGTCTGGTCGGGCGTGCCGCCGCGCAGGAAAAATTTGCGGATGTCTCCATCGGTAATAACGGCTTTCAGCTGACCTTCCGGCGCGATGAAGAGGATGCGCTGGCCGGTCGTGTCCAGCTTGCGCAGCGTTTCCAGTACCGTGGCGGTAGGCTCGATAAACAGTTCTTCTACTTTGATCAAGGGTGTATCCCCTTTCGGGCGGTATTTTTACAGGGCCAGCACGGCCTGGCAGACGCGCTCGCAGTCCTCGATGCTCAGATTGGTAGAGCAGGGCAGGTTGACGATGTATTTGCGGTAATCCTCGGCTTTGTCGAGCGCATAGGCCTCGTTGCGGGGGTAGTCGGCCTGCTCATGGATGAGCGCCCAGACCGGGCGGGTCTGGATCCTTTCGGCCTGCAATTTTTCAATGACGGTGTCGCGGTCAAGGCCGGAATCTTTCAGGTACAGGCTGAAGAACCAATGGTTGGAGCGGCACTCTTCCTCGCGGAACGGCAGAATGCGCAGGCCCTTGACGCCGTCCAGTGCGGCAACGTAGTGGTCGTACAGTTCCTTTTTGTGGGCGATGAAGCCTTCCAGCCGTTCAAGCTGGGCCAGGCCCAGGCAGGCCTGCACGTTGGTCATGCGGTAGTTGTAGCCGACCTCATCATGCAAAAATTGCAGCATATCGGCCTTGGCCTGGGTGGAAAGGTGCTTGGCGTGCTCGGCCCAATCGGGATGGTTGGAAACGACCGCACCGCCCGCACCGGTGGTGATGATCTTGTTGCCGTTAAAGCTGTAGCAGCCGATATCGCCGATGGTGCCCGCGAACCTGCCCTTGAACGGGCCGTCAATGCACTGGGTGCCGAGGGCCTCGGTCGCATCCTCGATCAGAATCAAATTGTAGCGGCGGGCGATGGCGACAAGGCGCGGCATATCGGCCATGTTGCCAAAGACATGCACGGCTTCCAGCGCCTTGACGTGCGCACCGGTGGCCTTGTTGTAGAGCTTGCCGTCGCGCAGCTCGCAGTGGTTGGCGCAGAAATCCTCGACGGCGTCGGGGTCGATGCAAAGGCTGTCATCGCAGCCGATGAAAATGGGCTCCGCGCCGACATACCGGGTCAGCGGGTTAACGGCAGCAATGAAGGTCAGCGTGGGGACAATGACTTCATCCCCGCGGGTGATGCCGGCGGCCATGGCGGCCAGATGCAGTGCGCTGGAGCCGGCGTTGCAGGCCACAGCGCGGGGCATACCGACGTAAGCGGCCAGCGCTTCCTCAAACTCGGTGACTTTGCCGCCGCTGGTGGAGACCCAGCCGGAGGTGATGGCTTTCCCCGCAAGTTCAGCTTCGCGGGGGCCGAAATTCGGGACAGAAAGCGGAATAAATTCAGACATAATACTGCCTCCCAACACGCGGGGCCGTGGGGCGGGCCGCGTGGCATAGTTACAAAAATATTCTATTTTATTATACCGCGTTTGGGCGCATACGGCAAGTGGCAAACGCAAAACAGGCGGCTTGCTGTTGTGCAAACCGCCTGGTTTTGTTTAAAATCCGATGTGGTAGGTCAGGATCGGGACATTGTAGGAGATGCCCTGCATCAGCCGCACAAGGTAGCATACGCCGCTGATGATGTGCCAGCTGAGCGCCGCGCCGCACACAAGGGTGCCTGCGCTTTGGGGCTTGGCAAGCAGCTGCTTGAAAAAGATGCCGACCGATTCCAGCCACAGCACCCAGAAGCAGATGAACGGCCCCCACCAGAGATTGGCGTGGTACAGCCGTTCGCCGCCCTCGACCAGCAGCAGCGCTTCGGCCATGGCGATGGCAAACATAAACAAGCTGAACTTGTAGCGGAAGCTGCTGAACGCCTGCCGCCGCAGCAGCAGCGCCACCGCCGCCACAAAAGGCAGCGAGCGGACAAGGCCCAGCAGGGCGGGCTCGTTAAACACACCCCACAGCATGGCGTGGCGGTCAAACTCGGTGGTAAAGATCAAGCGTAGGCCGCTGCCCTCCTCGGTGAAAAGAACCGTGGCCTCAAGGATGCAAAGCCCGACGCCGGGGAACACGCTGCACCCCATCAGGACTTCGTTGCCGATGTTTTGGGCGCGGGTGCGGATGAAATCGGCAATCAGCAGCACCAGCAGCGCCGGAGCAAACGCGAAGATGAGGTTGGCCTTAAAGGCGGTCGCAGCTGTTAAAAGCAGCGTATAGATCAGCCAGTCGCGCAGGTTGATCTTGCCGGCGATGCCCTGCCAGGCGCGGTAGAACCACAGCACGGCCAGCAGTGCAAAGGGGGCCAGCATAATGTACGTTGTGTTGTGGTAAATCGTGCCGGTGATGGTGCCCTGATACCAGTAGCCGCCGCGCGGGATGTAGACGGCCTGCGCCAGATTGACGATAAGGCTTGCCAGCAGCCGCGCGGGCAGACACCAGGCTGGCACGGCGGCCTTCAGCCCCCAGGCAAACACGGCCACCGCCGCCAGATGGAACACCCCCAGCAGCAGCGAGATACCCAGTTTGCCGCCCAGTGCGTACGCCGGGCCGATGAGCAGCGATGTGGCCGAGTAGACCATGCCGTGCTGCGCAAAATACAGGTGCTGCCCCAGGTCCGAGGTATAGGGGTCCTCGCCCCGGCCGGTGGCGCAAAGCTGCTGGTAATGCAGCCACACCATAGCCGCGGCAAACAGGGCCAGCGCCAACAGGCAAATGGCCCACAGCAGCCGTTTTTTACGGGTTTTCGTCATGAAAATTTGTACTCCTTATTCAGCCTTGCAGGTGCAGCGTATCACCCACGATGGGTTCCGTTTCGGCCAGCGTAAGCAGCCAGTCGCCGTTTTGCGCCGGGGTCATGGCGGCTTGCAGGTCAGCCAACGGCTGCGCGTGCTCGGTTTCGGTGCCATCGGCGGCGCGGGTGGTGTAGGCAAGCGCGGCGGACTGGTCCACCCGCTTGGGCAGGTAGACGGTCACGCCGGTGACGGTGTCAAGATTGTCGTCCGCCGCTGTGCCCAGCCAGGAAATATCGGTGTGCTTATCACTTCCCCAGGCAAAGCCTAAACGGCAGACGGTCTCCTCGTCGTGGGCTTCGGTGCGCCAGACGGCCAGGCTGTGGGCGTTGGTGTCGGTATCGGCATAGCGCAGGAAGAACGCGTTTTCCGCCTCGAGGCTGCCGCCCCAGATGGGGTAATCGGTCACAACGGGCGTTTCGGTGCCTGCGGCGGCGGCCAGTCCGGCTTCTACACCCTCGGCAAATACGGTGTAGGCGCGGCCGCCTTTCTCGTACATGCGGGCCGCGGTGCGCTGCCACACGACCGAGAACGCCATGCCCGCCGCCAGCAGCACACTGCACACAGGGCGCAGCTTCGGCCACCAGCGTTTGCCGCGCACAAAGCGCAGCAGCACCACAAACACGGCGACAGCCATCAGCCCGACGCCGAACGACTCGACCGTCTGCGGGATATAGCCGTGCCGCCAGTCGACGTTGATGCCATCCTGATATTTGGGTGAGATGGCAATGAGCAGCGACGGGGCCGACAGCAGGGCAAGTCCGGTCAAAAACAGCAGCAGATTTTCCTTGCGGGTGGGCAGGTGGTCCAGCACGGCCAGCGCCGCAATAACGCAGACCGCCAGCGCGATGCCGCAGATCACATCCGAAGCCTGCACAGCACCGGGCTTGATCTTGCCAAAGATCATGGCGTTGAGCGGGAAGCCCGCCGACATCTGCATGATCCAGGTGCGCAGGGCCACAGGCAGGTCAAAGTTCGGCGATACGCCGCCGATGTCCATAGCCTGTCCCGGCAGGATGCCCGCATGACGCAGATTGTTGACAAGGCGCGAGCCCATGTTGAAGCCGAAGCTGACGACCTCGCCTGCCAGCGGGGCCACGCAAAGGCGCAGCGCAGGCAGCACCTTGCCCGAACCGGTGTACAGCCAGGCGATGCCAAACAGCGCGGCAATGTAGGTAAAGCCAATTTCAAAGGTGCCGCAGGCCATGAACATGAAGAATGCCGACAGCACCGCCCACCGCATGTGGCGGGTATCCTGCCAGCGCAGCATGCACAGCCCCGCCAGCAGTACCGGCAGCAGCGTGCTTTGCGCCAGCGCGCCGTAGGAGTACATACTGTTGCCGGTCGCATCCTGCCAGAGCGAGAACATCATCGGCAGCAGGCAGAACGCCAGCACGCCCAGCTTTTTGCTGTGGGTGGCCTTGGCGGTCAGCCAGGCCGTCAGGGCAATATCGGCATAGGTCCAGGCCAGAATGTACAGGCGGTAAACGACCAGGTCGCCCAGGAACCATGCGTTGAGCGAAAGCTCCGGCGGCGAGGAAAACGGCCGGAACCGCGCGCTTTGCAGCTTTAGCTGCCATACAATGCCGCCCCAGGTTGTGCGCACAACATCCTGCCATGGCATGTGGGTAACGGCGTAGTAGTTTTGCAGGTTGATGATCTCGTCATCGCCGCCCAGCGGTGCGCAGGTGGTGATGCTTAAATACCACCAGCCGAACACGAAGGACACTGCACAGACAAGGGGCAGGAACCAGCGTTTTTCGGCAAGTTGCTTAAGTTTATTGCGTTCCATCGGTCATCCTTTCCCCAGCGGGATATAGCACAGCGTGCCGCCCTCGCTGATGATGACATCTCTTTCGCCGCAGCCTGCGGCGGCGATCAGCGCCTGCAAGGTGGGCTGTTGCTCGTCCTCGGTGTAGCCGTCCAGGTCCAGGTAGATGCCTGCTATGCCCTGGGCGCGCAGCTCGGCCACCATGGCGTCAGGCTCCAGTTCGCTGGTGGCTTTGTACCAGTTGTCGTTCTCGGTGCCGTAGCCTGCACCGTAGCTGAATTTCAGCGTCTTGCTGTGCAGCGGGCCGCGCAGCAGGGTGTAATCCCCCATTTTATTCTGCGGGCCGTTCTCGAAGTTCTTCATGTACGGCAGCTGGAAGAGTATCGCGCCCTCCCCTGCCGCAGACTCGACCTCGGCCATAAAGTCAGCGTCCTGCTGCCAGGTCGTCTGCACGCCCTCGTAGCCGGGGCAGAAAAGGCCCTGCTGCTCCCAGAAGCCGAAGCCCAGCACCACGGCCAGCACCACGGCAAAGCCGATTTTGGCCTTGCCGGTGCGCTGGGCCAGGTACTTTTCCGCCGTAAGGCCCATGGTGAGCAGTGCAAAAAATGCAATGTACGGGCTGATGCGGTTGTACCCGCGGATGAAGCGGATAAAAATGCCGATAATGCTGCCAAAGCCGGTCAGCGTGGCCAGCAGCAGCGCCATGACGTTGAGACGGCTGAGCAGCCAGACACGGTCGCCGAGCTCGGGGCGCTCGGTGCGGCCCGCTTTCCAGTCCCAGTTGCGCAGCAGCAGCAAAATCAGGAGCAAAAAGCCGATGATGCCCACGATGCCGAGGTAGCCGTAGCTGTTCTCGTTATACATCGGGCCTTCGTCGGTGGACAGGATCTGGAAATAGCGCCGGATCCACCGCGCCAGCTTGCCGATGCCGTAACCGTTGGGCGAAAGCAGCAGGCTGCTGATGCGCAGGCTGTAGATATCGGACCCCACCGGGCTGCGGTAGACGCCGTTGGTGATGGTGCTGCCCACCCCCGTCAGCTTGCCTAGTACCATGGGGAAGAAATCCGGCACCATCCAGGCGACGATCTCGCCGATGGTGACAAGGCAGGGCACGGCGGGCTTGTAGTCGCGGTCACGCACAAGCAGGCAGAACGCCGTAACGCAGAGGAAGAAGCAGGTAAAATACGGATAGTAGGCCGCGCCGTTGTTGGCGATGCCCCAGGCCATGGCCAGAGCCAACCAATTACGCTTGTTTTTGAAAAAGCCTTTGCCGGGGCGGTTAAAGCCCGGGTCCTCGGCACACCAAAGGCAGAGCAGTACCGAGAACGGCACAAACTCCACGGCTGCCAGCATCATATGCCCACCCAGGCGCTGCTGCACGTAGGCGCACAGGCCAAAGGTCATGCCAAAGGCGTAGGAAAGCCACCGCCGCATGCCCACCATGCGGAACACCGTGTACCCTGCCAGCGCATTGGCAAACGGGATAACGAGCACATACAGGTTGAACACCGTGCCGGTATCTTTGGTAAACAGCCCCACAAAGGCCACAAAAGCATCGTAGACAAGGTCATAATTCGGCTCGTACGGGCTGGGGGCCTGGTAGAACGGCCAGCCGAGGGAGCCGGTCAGTTCGCCAAAGCTGCGCTGGATCTGGCCCACCCAGTAAATGCCGTCGCCGCCGTAGAGCATAGGCACCTTCCAATCCAGCCGCCAAAGCTGGAAAAACCAGTATTCCACCAGCGCAACGCTTGCCAGCAATAGTGCCACCGTCAGGGCTTCGCGCAGGGCATTTTGTTTTTTGTTCAGCATACCGTTCCTTTCATTCTCCGCGCTGCATGGCGGCCACGTAGGCATCGCACACCTCGGCCGAGGGGCCGTCCCCCCGCAGGTGGCCGTGGTCGATCCAGATCGCGCGCTTGCACAGCTGCTTGACCTGGTTGATATCGTGGCTGACGAAAAGCAGCGTTGTACCGCCGGAAAGCATCTGTTCCATGCGGTCATGGCATTTTTGCTGGAACATAAAATCGCCCACCGACAAAATTTCGTCGCAGGCCAAAATATCAGCCCGCACTTCGGTGGCGATGGAAAAACCCAGGCGGGCGATCATGCCGGAAGAATAGTTTTTGACCGGCACATCGACGAAATCCCACAGCTCGGCAAAGTCGATGATATTTTTGAAATGCTCGTCCATATACGCGCGGTCGTGGCCGAGAACGGCGCCGTTGAGGTAGACGTTCTCGCGGGCGGTCAGCTCCATATCAAAACCGGCGCCCAGTTCGATCAGCGGGGCGATCTCGCCATTGACCCGCACCGAGCCTTTGGACGGGTACATGACGCCGGCAATGAGTTTGAGCATCGTGCTTTTGCCGCTGCCGTTGCGGCCGATGAGCGCGACCGACTCGCCGGGCTCGATGGAGAACGACACGTCCTGCAATGCGTAGAACTCGTTGAAGAAAAGCTGATGTTTCAGCAGTTTTACGGTGTATTCTTTCAATGTTTCGGTTTTTTCCTGCGCCAGATTGAACCGCATTGAAACGTTATCCACCTGAATGATGGGCATGAGGGAAAACTCCTTACAGATACAGAATAAAGTTGCGCTGCAGCTTGCGGAAGGCCGCCAAGCCCACCGCCATCATGCCGACGGCACAGGCGATGCAGGCGAACCAGGTATTGGGGCCGGGCACCGTGCCGTACATGACCAGGCACCGCATGCAGTTGATATAATGGTACAGCGGGTTCAGCTTAACGACCACCACCATAAACGGCGGCAGGGCCGAGATGGGGTAAAACAGCGGGGTGGCGTACATCCAGGCCATCGTTACAATGCCGTAGAGGTATTGCAGGTCGCGGAAGTAGACCGCCAGTGCGGACAGCAGCAGCGCCATGCCGCAGGTGAACAGAAACAGCAGCACCAGCGGAGCCCACACCAGCAGGATCGTCAGATGGAAAGGCGAGCGGGTGATGAGCATGACCAAAAGAATGGCCGCCAGACTGAACAGCAGATTGACAAAGCTGGATACCACGCGGCTGATGGGGAAAATGAACTTGGGCACGTACACTTTTTTGATAAGCGACGAGTTGCCCAGCACACTGCCCATGCCCATATTGGTGCTCTCGTTAAAAAAGTTGAACAGCGTATTGCCGCAGATGAGATAGAGCGGGAAGTTTTCGATCTGAAAGCGGAACATATAGGAAAATACCAGCGTTTGCAGCAGCATCATAAGCAGCGGGTTCAGGATGCTCCACACATAGCCCAAAAAGCTGCGGCGGTATTTTACCTTTAAGTCGCGCGTGACCAGCTCACGGATGAGCGGCCGGTATTTCGAGAAGTTGCGCCAGCTGCCGCGCAGCTGGGCGGTGGTGTTACCTTGCATGGAAAAATTGCTCCTAGTAGTCTTATTTGAAGGGGGTATCTTCTGTCAGCCCGTCGGCACGCAGCATGTTCTGCATCACGTCGATGTCGGCACTGATATCCATGGCGTCGGCGGCAAACAGCTGGTCGAGCTGCGTTTCAAACGCGTGGACCAGCGTGTCCATCGTCTGCTCAATGCGGCGCTTGGACTCGGTGATGTTCTCTCCCTCGACGCCCTGCGAGTCGAGCTCGGCGTAGGCTTGCAGCAGCTTGAGCGAGGTGGGCAGGTAGTAATCCATAAATTTGCGCATCCGGGGCAGCTTGTCGGGGTCGGTCTTGGCCTGCTCAAAAATTTTGGCCGAGACTGCTTCCAGACGGCTGATCTTGTCGCTCATCTCCTCATCGGGGATGGCATCGTTGACGCGGCGCAGCTCATCGAGGATCTTCTGGTACTGGTCCTTGGTCTGCTCAGTCTCCTTGACCTGCTCGGGGGTCTGCTTGGGTTTGGCAGGCGCCTTGCGGGGCTTCTTCTCGGGAGCCTTGCCCGCCACTACCAGGCAGCGGCGCTTCATGTCCAGGTAGGCCTCGGGGCCAAAGACACCGGAGTCGATGCAGTTTTCGAGATGCTTGCAGCATTTTTCGTAGCTGCACGGGATAGCAGCGGCGATGTCCTCGATGTACATATACTGCGAATTACCGACGATATTGACGATCTTTTTGCGCAAGCGATGGCCGGTGCGCAGCTTGCGCGCACCAAACAGGCAGCCCAGGCCGCCCGCCGCCGCAATCAGCATCGGCATGCTGTCCTCGATGAGCCAGCGCCAGTAGTAGCCGCCCTCGACCAGCGCATCAGGCAGCCAGAAGATGCCATCCGGCAGGGCGATCAGCGCGCAGATCAGCAGCGCAACGCCCGCAACGGTCAGGGCCGTGGCAATACCGGCTTTTTTTCCCTGCTTTTCTGGCACTTCGGCAGATGTCTGCGGCCGGGGCGCAGTCTGGTTGTAAATAGGGCCGTCAGCCTGGTTGGCCGCAGCGGGGGCATTCTCGTCCACAGTGCGGAACTCTCCCTCGTAGACCGAGGACGTGCGCTGCACGCTGTGGTGGGTGAACTGGATGGTCTTGCGGCGGGCCGTCTGCTCAAAACCGCCGAGTTTGCCATCTTTGATCAGCTTGTTCAGCACAACAAGCACGATGCTGACCGGCCACATGCCCAACACAAGCGGTAGAACAATGGCCCACCACGGGAACTGGAACGGTTTGTCTGCGCCCGCGCTCCGGCCGCAGGTATACTGGTTCTGGTAGCGGCTGCCACTGCCGCTGTATGGGTGGCCGGGGTCTGTGTAGCGGGGCCCCTCATCCTGATTTTGCATGATTTACTCCTTTATGATACAGTTTCACGGCAGGTCGGCCAGCTGGCTTTGCATTTCCTCGCTTAAATAATAGGTGCTGCCGGGCTGGTAGGGATTGTTTTTGCTGTAGGGCGTGTGGGTACACAGGTAGCTGACCCACTTATTGTAGCCCGAAACCGTCAGGTGGATGCCGTCCGGCTGGGCGTAATCCGTCAGCAGGTAGCCGTTTTCATCACTGAACTCGGCATTGAGGTCGAGGAAGTAAAGCCCGCGCTCTTCGCACAGTGCCTTGATCTGCTGGTTGATGGGGCCGATATGGTCCGGCGAAAGGCCAGGCGCATCGTCGTTGACCGTCTCCTGCGTGGCGCACAGAATCGACTGCACGTAAAACGTTGTGTTGGGCAGTGCCGCGCGCAGGTCGTCCAGCATGCGGGCGTAGTAGTTGATGAAGCTGTCCTCGTTGCCGGGCTGCACCAGCGCGTTGGTGCCCAGCAGAATGTAGAGCTTGGCGGGCTGGTTGGCGGCCAACACATCGAGGGCAACTTCCTCACCACGGTCGGGGTTATTGACGGTGGTGCGGTTGACAATGGTGTTGGGGCTGATGCTGCGGTAGCCGCAGATGAGCGCACCGCCGACGTCGATGTTATACTCGTTCGCGCAGAAACCTGCGGTGAGCGAATCGCCCAAAAAAGCGGCATCGGCAAACCAGCTGGTGCTTACGCGGCCAAACTCGCCCAGTTGCAGGGATTTTTGCGGCACGGCGGTGTAGGTACAGCCGGTGTCTGCACTTTGCTGCTGCGGGCCGACGGTGCCCCAGTTGAGCGTTTGCACAGTGGTGCTGCTATCGCCGCCATCCGTGCCCGCATAAGGCGGCGGGGCTACCAGTTGGGTGGTGCCGACGGGCGGCGTGGCAACGGGTTCAGCCTCACCCTTCGCGCTTTTGGGCAGAATCAGCGTGATGATGCCGGACAGCAGCAAGATGCCACCCACAGTGCCCAAGGCCGCCGCGCGCCGACGGCGGCGGCGCATTTCCCGGCGGCGGCGCGCAGCTTCCCGCCGCTGACGGTCCGTGGGGGCCGGGTGGGGCGTGCGTTCCGGCGGCGGGGTGGGCCGGGCCCAATCCCCCTGCCAGGTATATTCGGTTTCAGGGCGCGGGCGGCGCGGTTCCTGCGGCGCTGGCATAAGCGTGCCCTCCTTTGTTTACAGATAGCTATGCAGTATTGATTATAGCACAACCCCTGTAAGAAAAACAGTAGGGCGGGAAAGTTTTTTGAACCGCAAAAAGAAAAGCCTCCCTTGTGTAAAGGGAGGTGGCACGGCGCAGCCGTGACGGAGGGATTGTGGTCTTATGAGGGGTAGGTCGATGTATCCGTAAGGTCACAATCCTCCACCGCCTATCGGCGGAGCCCTTCGGGCCCGGACCCCTCTGTCGCTGCGCGACATCTCCCCACACTGTGGGGAGTCACCCTTTACACAGGGGGGCCTTTAAGTTGGTGTGGAGATGTTAAAAGGCTCCTCTTGAGGGGAGCCTTTAGTCTTTACCGGTACAGCTTCTTCTGCTGCTGGTGCGCAGCGATTTTAATATATGCGGAGCGGGGCAGAAAGCGCCCCAGCGTCATACCGACGGCAACCATCGGGCCGGGCACGATGACCGTTTTGCGGCGGTGGATGCCGTGCAGCGCGCACCGCACGCAAAATTCCGGCGTGATGCTCTTTAAGGCAAACTGCACGTTGGCCACGGCGTTGAACTCGGTATTGACCGGGCCGGGGCAAAGGCACCCTACGTAGACCGGGCTGTGCATCTCGCGCAGTTCTTCGGCCAGGGCGCTGGTCAGGCTGACGACATAGGCCTTTGTCGCGTAGTAGGTAGCCATGTACGGCCCGGCGGGCATCAGCCCCGCGCAGGAGCCGACGTTGAGCAGCGCACCGCTCCCCTGCTCTTCCATCTGCTGGGTGATACGCTTGGTCAGGATATGCAGTGCGCGGATGTTGGTGGAGATCATCTGCAGCTCTTTTTCCAGATCTGTCTGCAAAAACGGGCCGCAGTCGCCAAACCCGGCATTGTTGATAAACAGGTCAATGCGGCGGTCGGCCAGCGCGTCGGCCAGGCGCAGGCATTCGCTTTTCTGGGTCAGGTCTGCGGTGAAGATCTCACACGCGGTCGTCAGACTGTTGGAAAGTGCCTGCAAGCGGTCGGCCCGGCGGGCAACCAGCATCAGGTTATAGCCCCGGGCGGAAAGCTGGCGCGCAAACTCGGCCCCGATGCCGGAACTGGCACCCGTGATAACAGCAAACTTAGGCATAAGAAAGTTCTCCTTTCCAAAAATGCCCCGGCGAAATGGCCGGGGCATGATAGCTTAATGATGACGGCCTACACCGCCGCCGCGGCTGGAACCGCCGCCGGTATGATAACCGCCCGAGGGACGGAACCCACCGCTGGGGCGAGAGGGACGCGAGCCGCCCGAACGGCCAGCGCCGCCGAAGCCGCCCATACCGCCACCGGTGCGGTACCCACCGCCCGAAGGACGCGGGCCACCGCCGGGACGCGGGCCGCCGCCGCGGGGGCCGCCATAGCCGGGGCCGCTGCGCGGCGGCGGGGGCGGCGGCGGACGGCGGGGGCGCCGGGAGGCACGGCCCATGCTGTACCAGAACATATCGCGGCCTACACCGCCACGGGGGCCACCGCCGCGCGGCGGGCGCGGACGGGTCAGGGTGGAGATGACCCAGATGATGAGGATGACCGCAATCAGGATCATAATATAACTCATGATATTGCTCCCACCGTTTCGGCCGGACGTGGTGTCCGACACGGTCGAGGTATCCAGGCTGACGCCGTAGATGCTGCACAGCTTATCGGCAATGGCGGCGACGGTGTCATGCACGCCGGTGTCGTAATCGCCGTTGACCCAGTTGGGTTCGAGCTTGTCGTCCAGGATCGTGCTCAGCGTGCTAATGGACAGGGCCGATTCCAGCCCGGTGCCGCGCGTGATGTAATAGTCATCCTCGCCGGGGGCAAGCAGAAGCAGCACGCCGTTATCCTTATCGGCGGAGCCAAGGCCCCACTCGTTGAGCACGCTGTAGGCGTAGCCCTCCATGGTGGAGTTGCCGATGTACTCGGTCGTGTAGACGCCGATCTCGGCGCCGCAGGTGCTTTGCAGGGCGGCGGAGACCTCGGTAACGTACTGGATCGTACTGTCTGAGAGGATGCCCGCGTAGTCGTTGACCGGGCTGGTCTTATTCACCTGCGGGGCCGCGGCTACCGGCAGCGCCAGCAGCAAAGCCGCCAGCAGACCGGCCAGCAGCATCGCCAGACGGCGCGCCCGTTTGTTTATAGATACGTTCATTTTCATGTTCCCTTATCTGGTTACGGTTCAAAAGTCGGGATATCACCCACGCCCCACAGTGCAGCCTGCACCCCGCCAGGGAAGCCCCGGGTCAGCTTCAGGTAGGCATCGGCCTGCTGATTGTAGGCGGATGTTTCGCGGTCCAAAATCATCTGGCTGGAAACAAAGCTGTCGTACAGATCGGTCAGCTGGCCTTTAGCCTTGCTGTCGGCCTCGTCGGCAGCTGCGGTGTACAGCGTGTCAATGGCCGTGTACAGCTGGCGGTTCAGGGTGTACTGCTCGTTGGCGTTTTTGCGGTCAGCGGCCTTGTTCCAGTTCTCCAGCGCAGTCTGCGCGGCCTGCAAGTCGGCATCCTGTTCGCCCACCACGGCCCCCGCAATGCGGATCAGGCTGGCGGCGGCATCGGCCTGGCTGGAAAAATCCTGCTGGATGCCGTTGCCGTACTCGTCGATCTGGTTGGTGTAAATTTCACTGGTCTCGCGCCATTGGCCTTTGAGCTGTGCGCCGCCGATGCCCAGCACCGACACCAGTGCCGCCGCCACCAGCACAGCCAGCGCCGTGGGGCGCTTTTTAGCCGGGGCGGGCAGCTTAGTTTCAACCTCGCCAAACACCTCCAGCTGGGGGCCTTTGATCTCGAAGCTTTCCTGTTGTTCCAGTTGCATAGTTTTGTCCTTGTTGTGTGGGTTTTAGAGCCTCACTCTGCGAGGGAGATGGCGCGAAGCGCCGGAAAGAGAGAGATTTTCCAACACGCAAAGCCTTGAATATTGGCCCGACTCTCTCCCCCACCCGCTTCGCGGGAGCCTCCCACAGAGGGAACCTTCATAAATTTTTACGCGTTGATCTCCAGCAGCTTGCTGCGCAGCTCGCCTTCGATGCGGCCCAGCTCCTGCTCGGCGTTGGCGCGCTTGACCTTGCCCTCGGCACGGATCTTGTTCAGCTCATCCAGCGTTTCGATCAGCTGCTTGTTGGTCTGCTGCAGGGTCTCGATATCCACGATGCCGCGCTCGGACTCCTTGGCGATGTCGATGGTGCCCTGCTTGAGCGTAGCGGCGTTCTTGCGCAGCAGCTCGTTGGTGGCGTCGGTCACGGCGCGCTCGGCCTGCATGGCCTGCTGGCTGTGGGCAATGCCCAGGGCCAGCACCATCTGGTTTTTCCACAGCGGGATCGTGTTGACGATGGTGGTCTGGATCTTTTCGGCCATCATCGTGTCGTTCGACTGGATCAGGCGGATCTGCGGGCCCATCTGGATGGAGACATTGCGGGTCAGCTCCAAGTCGTACAGCTTTTTCTCAAAGCGGTCGCACAGGTCGGCCAGGTCGCGGGCGGCCTGGGCATCCTCGGGCAGCTGGGTACGCTGGGCTTTCTCCTGTGCGGCTTTCAGGTCGGTGGCACGCACCTGCTCCAGCTTCTTTTTGCCAGCCAGGATGTACATGGTCAGCTCTTTGAAATAGACGAGGTTCAACTCGTACATTTTGTCCAGCATCGTGATATCCTTCATCAGCGTGACCTGATGATCCTCAAGCTGGGCCTTGATGCGCTCGACGTTCTTGTCGGCGCTTTCGTAGCGGGTCTTGAGCTGCTCAAGGTTGTTGCCGGCCTTTTTGAACAGGCCCAGGAAGCCCTTGGGCTGCTCGGCGCTGGCATCAAAGCCCTGCAGTTCCGAGATCAGGCTGGTGATGAGTTCGCCGGTCTCGCCCATATCCTTGGTCTTGACGCGGGAGAGCGCAGTCTCGGAAAAATCGCTCAGCTTCTTCTGGCTGGCAGCGCCGTATTGCAGCACCATCTGGGAGTTGGTGATGTCGATTTTCTCGGCAAAGTCGTTGACCATCTTCTGCTCTTCGGGGCTCAGCGGGGTATCTTCGACCTTGACGGGCTCGGCCTTGGGGGCTTCGAGCTTGGCGGCCTCGGCGGCTTCGTCCGCGATGGGGTCAAGCGTCAGGGTGGGGGCAGCGGGGGCGGTCAGGTCCAGTTCATTGTTCAGTTCAGCCATGGGGGATCTTCCTTTCCATATTATAAATGTTTTATCAGGTCAAATTCTGGCTCTTTAAAATGCCGTCCAAAACCTCGATATCGGTGGAAATATCCATTGCCTCGGCGCTGTACAGGGCGTCCAGCTGGTTTTCAAAGGCTTTGGCAATCGTAGTCGTATTTCTTCTCACTTCATTCAAAATTTGCTGGGAGTTCTCGCCTTTAAAGCCTGCCTGGACTACCGTGTCATAGGTCGTCCGCTCTCCCATATCCATTCCGACATCGGCGAAATCTTTTTCAATACGCGCATATGCAGCCAAAATCTTTACAGCTTCCGGCAGATAATAACGGGCAAACCGGTCTACCTGCTTTGCCTTTTCCGGCTGCCGTTCGACCACTCTCACAATACTGCGCCCGGCCTTCTCCATTCTATCCATTTCGTAGGAAAGTTGGGCATCCGGGATTTCATCGTTCAGTTCATGCAGTTCATCCAGCTTTGCCGTAATTTCTGTCAGCATGGCGTCCACATCCTCGCTGCCCGTGGCATAGGGCACCTGCTTTTTGATGACGCGGGTGGGGCAGAATTTACTCCCCAGGCCGTAGACGACCGCGCTTGCCCCCGCGATGATCAGCACGCTGGACAGACGGTAAGTCGGCAGCAGCAGTGCGCCCACCGGCCACACCAGCGCAGCCAGATAGATCGGCAGCACCGGGCGGGTGCGCTTTTCTTCCCATTTATTCATTGCAAAGTGCTCCTTTGCGTTAAATTTATAGCAATATTATTACAATATTATTATAGAACAAAATCCGCAGGCGCGCAACTGTTTTACTGTAAAAAGGGTAGCAGTTCCCGGCCCCAGGCTTCGCGCAGACGGTCCATCGACCACGCGGCGTTGGCGGGGCTGGTGCTGGGCAGCACCACGGCGGGCATACCGGTGCGCGCTTGGGCATATTTTGCATAGACACGCCCCGACGCGGCCCCGTTGCAGAACACCGCCTGCACCCCCAGCCTGCGGATGAGGGCCGCCACATCGTTGGGCTCGACATTGCGGATGGACGCATCGGACGCGCCGCGGATATCGCACGCGCCGATGGTATCCCAGACGGCAAGGCCATGTTGTAAAACGATGGCCTTCTTCGCCTCGATATCCTGCCACGCGGGCACAGGCTCGCCGGTCAGCGAGGCGATCAGCGGCCAGAAGCGGTTCTGCGGGTGGCCATAGAAAAAGCCCTGCTCCCGGCTTTTGGGGCTGGGGAAGCTGCCCAGGATCAGCGCCGACGCCCGCGCGCCGTACAGTGGCGGCAGGCCGGGGCCGACATGGGTGTAGGCGGCTTTGGTCTCGGCCATTTAAAACACCTCCGGCCAGAGCTCGCGGCAGAGGTTGGCCACGCCGTGGGGCTCGGCATCCGGGCCGGTGCGGTTGGCGGCGGCCTTGGCGTTGGCGCTGCCGTTGGCCATGGCAACGCCCAGGCCCGCAGCGGCCAGCATGGCGGCGTCGTTATCGCCGTCGCCGACGGCCACGCATTCCTCGGGCGTCAGGCCCGCCAGCGCGGCCAGCTCACACAGGCCGGTGCCCTTGTTGACGCCCTTCTGCATGATATCGCAGCCGTCGCTGCCTGGGTAGGAGTAGAGGAATTGCAGGCCGAGGTAGCCGTATTTCTGCTGGAACTGCGCGGCCTTTTCCTGCGGCAGAAAGCCGAAGCAGCCAAATGGCATTTCCTCTAAGTGATGATCCTGATCCTCGCCGTCCACGATGTTGTTGTAGAGGTTCTTGGCCTTTTCGCGGCGGTCGAACTCAGCAAAATCAATGTAGGCGTAGTTGGCATCGTGGAAGGTGAAGCGCAGCGGCAGCTCGTAATCCTCGAAAAAGTCCACGAGCGCGTACATTTCCTCGGGCGTAAGGCGGTGCAGGGCCAGGTCGCTGCCCTTGGCGTCCACCAATTGTGCACCGCCCGCACAGACCCAGTAATCGGGCTTGAGGTCGCGCAGCAGCCCCTTGCCCACGCCGGTGCGGCCGCGCCCGGTGGCAATGGCAATTTTGACGCCCGCCTTTTGCACGGCGCGCACGGCGGCGGCGTTCTCACGCGGGATCTGCTCGCAGCTGCCGGGGCGCAGCGTGCCGTCGATATCTAAAAGCAACAGCTTGTATTTCATGGGGTTCCTCCTGTTTCGGGCTATACGTTTCTATTATAGCAGAGTATGCCGTGGGACCGCAAGGCATATTCTGGGGTTGGGGGTGGTGCGGATGGCACGGGACAGCGGGCTGGTATTTGCCCCGAAGCCGCGCAGACGGTGGAGATGGCTGGTGCTGCTTGTGGCGGCGCTGGTTTTTGCCGCGCGGCCCCGGCTGGCGGTGGTTGGCTTGGGTGCCGTGCAGCGCGCCGATACGGCGCTGGCCGCGCATTTTGTGCCGCGTTACGAAAGCCGATTGGCGCATTTGCAGGCGGAAAACGCCTCCCTGCATACACGGTTGGCCGATGCCCAGGCCGCACTGGCCGAGAATGACGCACTGCGGCAGTGGGCAGGCATCGAACACCCGGCAGAGCGTTGGCAGACCGCACGGGTGCTGTGGCGGTGGGGCGACCACGCGGTGTTGGCGGGCACAGCCCCTGTGGGGGCAGCGGTCTGCGATGCACGGGGGCGGTTTGCGGGGCGCATCACTGCCGCCGGAGCCGACCGCTGCACGCTGACCTTTGCGGAGTACCTCTCCCCTGCCGCAGCCGGTTTTACTGGGGCGCAGGCCGGGCTGCTGCAACGCGGCTGGCGGCTGACGGGGCTGGCACTGCCCTGCGATTTACCCCCAGGCACGGCGGCAGTGACGGCGGACGGATTATGGCTGGGCACAGTAACGGGCACACCTGCGCCTGCCGCCGACGGGCTGAGCGCCGAAGTGACGCTGTGCGGCACCGCCGATTTGGCCGCCAGTGTGTTTTTTATAAAAATGTAACAACTTTTTGCGGAGAGAAATATTGCTATTTCGATAAGAATTGCCTATACTGAAATAGGCAAGAACCTGTGTAGGGGCGGGCAATGCCCGCCCGCAGCAATTGTGCGACAACTCAAAATCGCACGGGAGCATATGGAATGCTCCCCTACGCGTACCACATATGGATGCCGTAGGGGCGGATTCCATATCCGCCCGGGCAATTTGTCGGCAACACAAAACTCCACGGGCGAGCAATGCTTGCCCTTCCATATATTTGATCTTTCCCGAAAGAGGGGGTGTACAACCATGGCTAAACCGCAAAGCACCCGGCGGCGCAAGGCGCAGCGGCGGGTGGTGGTATTGCTGGTGCTTTGCTGTGCCGTGTTTGCGCTGTTTCTGGCGCGGCTGGCCTGGCTGCAATTTGCCATGGCTGACCACTACGCCCAAAAACTGGCCGAGGCAAGCTCCGCCAGCTACACTATAACCCAGCACGCGGCGCGCGGTGCCATCACCGACCGCAGCGGCACTGTGCTGGCCCGGGATGAGACCGTCTACGACGTCTATCTGCGGGTCCCCGCCCCGCCGGGCACCAATCTGCGGGAGACAGTAAATACCATAAGCGCGCTGACAGGCGGCAAGGATGTGGAAACACAACTTGCCGCTTTTTGTATGGCCGTTTCCGCCGGGGAGCTGTCCATTGCGCAGGGGCTGGACAGCACTGCCGCAGCCGCCTACTACCGCGCAGGGCTGGTGCAAAGCGGCGCGGTGCGGCTAGCCGTGCGGGGCGTGCGTGCCTGGCCGGATGGCCGCCTCCTGCCCCACGCACTGGGCTTTACCGGCCCCATCACCGCCGAGCAGTGGCCCGCCGCCCGCGCCAGGGGCCTTGCGATGGATGCCACCCTCGGCCAAAGCGGGCTGGAAGCCGCTTACGACGACCTGCTGCGCGGACAGGATGGCACACTGTTGGTCAATGCCGGGCTTGACGGCATCATCCGCAAAGCCACGCAGGTGTGCGCACCCGCACCCGGCAGCACGCTGGTTTTAACGCTGGACGCCGGGCTGCAAAAGACGCTGCAAGCCGCCCTGCAAACCCAGATGGACACCCTGCGCACCACCAAGGGTGCGGGGGCTGGGCGCGAAGTCAAGGCCGGGGCCGCCGTGGTGGTGGATGTGCGTACCGGCGGCATCCTAGCTGCGGCCAGCCTGCCCGATTTCGATTTGAACCAGTACCGCAGCGGCTACGCCGCGCTTTGTGCCGACGCTGCCGCGCCGCTGCTGGACCGCGTCTGCCAGGGGCTGTACGCACCGGGTTCGGCGTTCAAACCCGCCGTGGCTGCGGCGGCGCTGACGGCGGGCATCTCCCCTGCCTCTGCCGTCAACTGCACTGGGCGGTACTATTACTACAGCAGCTACCACCCCGGCTGCCTGCAATACGGCCATAGCGGCCCGGTGGACCTGCGCACCGCGCTGGAATACAGCTGCAACATCTTCTTTTACGATACCGGGCGGCGGCTGGGCGTGGATACGTTCAGCGCCATGGCGCAGCGGTTGGGGCTGGCGGCTGACACCGGCGTTGAGGTCGCGGCGGCGCAGGGGCGGCTGACCTGGTCAAGCGATGCCAACTACCAGGACGGTCTGACCCTGATGGCGGCGATCGGCCAGGGCAACACCGCCGTAACGCCGCTGCAGCTGGCACAGTACGCGGCTACGCTGGCAAGCTTTGGCCGCAAGCCCGCCCTGCATTTTGCCGACCGCGCCGTTGACCCCGCCACCGGCGAGACCGTGTGGCAGTACGCACCGACCTTTACCGAAATCCCCGGCGGCGAGAGCGTGTTCGGGCCCATCCGGGACGGCATGAAACGGATGGCGCAGACCTCCCGCGTGCTGCGCGAGGCCCCCGTTGTCTGCGCGGCCAAGACCGGCAGCCCGCAGCTGGCGGACACGTTGCCCGGCGGCAGCCATTATGTCAACTCGGTGCTGATCGGCTACGCCCCGGCGGACGACCCGCAGATCGCTGCAGCCGTTGTGCTGGAATACGGCGGCGGCGGGGCCAACGCAGCCCCCATCCTGCGTGCCGTGCTGGACGCGTGGTTTGCATAAAACGCGCGTGCTTGTATGACTTTTGCAGGCTGCGTTTCCCGTTTTGCGCAACCGTTTTTACGATTTTTTTGTAATATTGCGCAAAAACATTTTGTGATTTTTTACCAAATAATCTGTTGCCGAAGCGCAGACAATATGCTATAATGTAGACAGAATAGTGTCGCGGTATTGTGCGGCAGGGGGAGTATCCATGAGCGCACAATGTGTTATGATTTGTTCCGGCAAGGGCGGCACCGGCAAAAGCACAGTTTCGGTGCTGCTGGGTGCGGGCCTGTCCCGCTTGGGCCGCAAAGTTCTGCTGGTAGAGCTGGATTCCGGTCTGCGCAGCGTCGACATTATTGCAGGCGTATACGGGCGCACCGTCTATGACATTGAGGATGTGCTCTGCGGTCGGTGTGAACCGGCCAAGGCCATCGTGCCCAGCCCCCTGTACGCCGGGCTTTCGGTCATCAGCGCCCCGTATGAAGGCGGCGAGGTCGCGGCAGTGCCCTTGGGGCGGCTGTTGCAGGCCGTGCGGCCGTATTTTGATTTTATCCTGTTGGACACCGCCGCCGGGATGGGCGCGCCGTTTACAGCAGCCGCCACGGTCGCGGATCGTGCCCTGCTGGTGCTGACGCCCGACCCCGTTGCCCTGCGCGACGGCAAAATCGTGGCCGATCGGCTGCTGGCCGGCGGCCGCCCCCAAAGCGCCGTGCGGCTGGTGATGAACCGCGTCACGCGGGAAAGCTTCGGCAAGCGCGCCAGCGTAGAAGATCTGGACGAGTGCATTGACACGGTGGGCGCACAGTTGATTGCTGTCATCCCTGAGAGTGTTGCCTTGCAGCAGGCCGGTGCGGCCGGTGCAGTGCCCCCCGTGCACGACGCCGCCGTGGTGGCTGGGCAGGCTTTGGCCAAACGCTTATGCGGGCAAAGGGTCCCGCTTACTTTTTAGATTTTACCACAAAGGAGGGTGGAGCATTTTATGACGATCGCTCTGGTAGCACATGACTCCAAAAAGGAGCTGATGGTGCAGTTTTGCACCGCCTATCGCCATATATTAGAGCAGCATCACCTGATTGCCACCGGCACGACCGGCCGTTTGGTCGAGGAAAACACCGGGCTGAGTGTGCAGAAATTTCTGCCCGGCGGCCACGGCGGCGGCCAGCAGATCATGGCCCGCATCGCCTGTGATGAAGTGGACATGCTGCTGTTTTTCCGTGACCCCATTGCCGCCAAACCCAGCGAGCCGAACGAGATGAACCTGCTGCGCATCTGCGATGTGCACAACATCCCGGTAGCCACTAACATCGCCACTGCCGAGGTCCTCATCCACGGCCTTGAGCACGGCGACCTCGACTGGCGCACTATCCTGCACCCGTCACACGCGTAAAAAATACAAACCCCTCCGCCATAGCGGCGGAGGGGCCTGTTTTATTTTGCAGAGATTGTGCGGCGACGTAGGGACGGGCAATGTTACCCGTGGAAATTTGCGGCAGTGCAAAGCTGCACGGGCGGATATAGAATCCGCCCCTACGGGGTTCCGGTTAACGGAGAAGCGATCTGCGCTTAGTAGTTCATGATATCCTTGACCACGCCGGACATCGAGAAGAGCTTGGCGGAGAGGTGGTCGAGGTAGACGATGCCCAGCTTGTGGCCGGTCTCCTCGTTGTACATGTCGGCCAGCTGGGGCATGACCTGGAATGCTGCGGCCTGGGCCTCGGGCGTGTTGTCAAAGTTGGCAGTGCCCTGCACGCGCAGCCATTCGCCGCAGTCGTTGGCAGCGCAGATCTCCAGGTTGGTGTTGTCCAGCAGCTGCTTGTAGGCGGCCTTATGCTTGCCCAGTGCAATGCACAGGTGGCCGTTGTACCACATGGCAAAGCCGATGGGCCGCACACGGGGCAGGTAGCCGTCCACGGTGGCAAGGTAGAAGGTGGGGTTTTCCTTCAGGAATTCCATAATTTCTTCATTCGGTTTCATTGTACGTTCCTCCGATGAATTATAGTGCGGCCAGGGCGGCCTTGATGCGGGCAGCGGCCTCTTTGGTACGGGCTGCATCGCCGAAAGCCGTCAGGCGGAAATACCCTTTGCCGCAGGGGCCAAAGCCCTCGCCGGGGGTGCCCACGACGTTGGCGGTCTCGAGCAGCCAGTCGAAGAACTCCCAGCTGCCCATGCTGTTGGGGCAGCGCAGCCAGATGTAGGGGCTGTTTTTGCCGCCGCAGTACCACACACCGGCTTCGTCCAGCGCGGCGGCGATAACAGCAGCGTTGGCACGGTAGTAGTCCAGGTTCTGCTGAATCTCGCGCATGCCCTCCTCGGTAAACACGGCGGCGGCACCGCGCTGCACAACATACGCAACACCGTTGAATTTCGTCGTCTGGCGGCGCAGCCACATCTTGTTCAGCCTGCCACCGGCCAGGGCGGTGGGCACCACGGTATAGCCGCAGCGCGTGCCGGTGAAGCCTGCAATTTTGGAGAAGCTGCAAACCTCGATGGCCACGTCCTTAGCACCCTCGACCTGGTAGATGCTGCGGGCCAGGCCCGGCTCGGTGACGAAGCACTCATAGGCGGCATCGAACAGGATGACGGCGTCGTTCTGCTTGGCCCAGTCGACCCAGGCCTTCAGCTGTTCGACCGAATAGGTCGCGCCGGTGGGGTTGTTGGGGCTGCAAAGGTAGACGATGTCCGCGTGCGGGGCCTCATTCGGCATGGGCAGGAAGTTGTTCTCTGCCGTGGCGGGCAGGTACAAAATTTTACGGCCAGCCATCACATTATCGTCGACGTAGACCGGGTAGACGGGGTCGGGCACCAGAATGGTGTTGTCCTGGCTGAACAGGTCCAGCAGGTTGCCCAGGTCGCTCTTGGCACCGTCCGAGATAAAGATTTCGGCGATATCCAGCTTGACGCCGTTTTGGGCGTAGTAGTCCCGGATGGCTTCGCGCAGGAATTCATAGCCCTGCTCGCTGGGAATATAGCCGTGGAACGTCTCTTTATGGCCCTGTTCCTCGACGGCCTTGTGCATGGCCTCGGTGACGGATGCCGCCAGCGGCAGGGTGACATCGCCAATGCCCAGGCGGATGATATCGGCCTGCGGGTGGGCTTTCTGGTAGTCAGCAACTTTATGGGCGATGGTGCTGAACAGATAGCTTTCGTTCAGTTCGGCGTAATGCGGATTGAGCTGCATGGTAGTCCCCCTCTGATCTAATTTCCTCTAAGGCAACACCGCACAATTCCCGCCTTACGGCTTAAGCACCGCTTCGGCGCTCACCTTTGCAGCACAAAGTATTATCTGCGCTTTTGGCTTAGCAGCTGCCGCACCTCGCTCGCCGTATCGGCACTTAGAATTATGCGGTATTGCCCTAATTAAAATAACTTTACCACAATTTTGCACAGGGCGCAAGATAGAAGCAGGGAAACTTAATTTAATTCGGTGAATCTGTTGTGAATGGGGCACTTGCAGAGGCGGATTTCCTATCCGCCCGTGGTTTTTTGCGTGCGCGTGAGATTGCACGGGAGCATATGGAATGCTCCCCTACGGGTGTAAAATGAAATTGCAGCAACATTATGTGTTGGTTCCGTAGGGGCGGATTTCCTATCCGCCCGAGGGATTGACGGCTACGCAAAATTGCCCGGGCGAACAATGTTCGCCCTTACACCTCTACCACCCCCTCAAACACTGTCTCCGCTAGTCCCGTCAACGTTAGGGTATCATCCTCACCAACGCCAACCGTCAGGGTGCCGCCGGGCAGCTGCACCGCTATGGGTGTTCCCCGCTTGCACACTCCGCGCAGCGCCATGGCCGCCGCTGCCGCACACGCGCCTGTGCCGCAGGCCAGCGTTGCACCGCTGCCGCGCTCCCAGACGGACGCCTGCAAACAGCCGGGCGAAACCACCCGCACAAATTCGACATTCACCCCGGCCGGGAACGCCGGGTGCTTTTCTATCGCCGCGCCCCACACGGCAAGTTGCGCCGCCGTGGGCAGCGTTTCGCACGATACAACGCAGTGCGGGTTGCCTACGTGGATGCAGTCCACCGTAAAGCTTTTGCCCGCTGCCGTCAGGGGGCAGCCCAGCAGCAGCCCCCGCCCCAGGCCAACCGCCGGGAACACATCCGCCCGCGCGGTAAAATGCCCCATCCCGGCCTGCCATACCTGCGGGGCCACCCGGTGCAGTGTCTTGCGGCCAGCCTGCGGGGTGTCGATTTGAATGCACCCGCGCCGCACCCCGTGGGTGTACAGGTATTCGGCCACGCAGCGCACACCGTTGCCGCACATCGCGCCCTCGCTGCCGTCGGCATTATAAATGTACATGGCTGCGTCACCGTCCGCCAGCAGCGGCGGGCCGATCAGAATGATGCCGTCCCCGCCTACCGAGAACCGCCGCCGGGACAGGCGCACCGCCAGCGCGGCGGCTTCTTTGCGCGTCGGCAGCCTGCCCGCACGGCAGTCAAGGTATACATAATCGTTGCCTGCGGCCTGCATTTTGGTAAAATGTAGCTTCATGCTCTCCCCTCCCCGGCCATCTTATGCCGGGAAACTGCGCAAAATGCCGCGCACTACTTGCGAAACGCTGTCAACTAGTGTAAAATATAGGAATACTAGAAATTTGGGGTGCAATTATGGCAGAAGAGAAATTTTCCAACTTTTTGACGGATATTATCGACGCTGACCTCGCCGAAGGCAAGGTCGACGTGGTGCATACCCGTTTCCCGCCGGAGCCGAACGGCTACCTGCACATTGGTTCGGCCAAGGCTATTTTCATCAACTACACCATCGCCAAGCACTACGGCGGTTTGTTCAACCTGCGCTTTGACGATACCAACCCTGCTCGCGAGGGTGACGAGTACGTGCAGAGCATCCTGCAGGACCTGCACTGGCTGGGTGCCGACCCCAACGGCGGTATCTACTACGGCAGCGATTATTTTGAGCGCTGCTACGAGTATGCCGAGCAGCTCATCCGCGAGGGCAAGGCCTACGTGGACGACCTGACCCGCGAGCAGATGCAGGAGTACCGCGGCAATGACGCCGGCAAGCCCAGCCGCCCGAGCCCCTACCGTGACCGCACGCCCGAGGAGAACCTCGACCTGTTCCGCCGCATGCGCGCCGGTGAGTTTGCCGACGGCGAAAAGACCCTGCGCGCCAAGATCGATCTGGCCAGCCCGAACATGAACATGCGCGACCCGACCATCTACCGCATCAAGCATGTGGCCCACCACCGCCAGGGCGACAAGTGGTGCATCTACCCGATGTATGACTTTGCGCATCCCATCCAGGACGCCATCGAGGGCATCACTTTCAGCCTTTGCAGCCTGGAGTTTGAGAACCACCGCCCGCTGTATGACTGGGTCATCCAGAATCTGTTCGGCAAAGAGTTCCCGAAGCAGCGCGAGTTTGCCCGCCTGAACGTGACCAACACCGTCATGAGCAAGCGCTACCTGCGCGAGCTGGTCGAGAAGCATATCGTCGACGGCTGGGACGACCCCCGCATGCCGACCCTGTCCGGCCTGCGCCGCCGCGGCTATACGCCCACCAGCATTTTCACCTTCGTGAAAGAGGCCGGCATCTCCAAGGCGGACAACCTCGTCGATATGCGCCAGCTGGAAGCCGTGCTGCGTGCCGAGCTGGAGCTGAACGCCCAGCGCCGCGTGGCTGTGCTGGACCCCATCAAGCTCATCATTGACAACTACCCCGCCGACCAGTGCGAGATGTTCGACCTGCCCAACAACCCGAACCGCGAAGCCAACGATACTACCACCCGCCCCGTGGCCTTTACCAAGGAGCTGTGGATCGAGCGCAGCGACTTCTTTGAGGTGCCGCCGCCGAAGTTCAAGCGCCTGACCCTGGGCAGCGAGGTGCGCCTGATGGGCGCATATCTCGTCCGCTGCACCGGCGTGGACAAGGACGAAGCCGGCAATGTGGTGGCCGTGCATGCCGAGGCCGACCTCGAGACCCGCAACGGCAACCCCGCCGACGGGCGCAAGGTGCGCGGCACCATCCATTGGGTGAGCTGCGCGCACTGCATCGACGCCGAAGCGAACCTGTACGACAAGCTGTTCACCGAGTCCAACATGAACAGCATCCCCGATGATGCCGATTTCAAGGATTACCTGAACCCCGAAAGCGTCACCACCGTGCCGCACGCCAAGCTGGAGGAAAGCCTGAAGGACGCCAAGCCCGGCGACCGCTTCCAGTTCGTGCGCAACGGCTACTTCACCCCCGACAGCAAGCATGCGGGCACCTACAACCGCATCGTGACGCTGAAGGACAGCTTTAAGGTTTAATTTGCATCGTAAAGCCCGGTTTGCCCCAAAAATTGGAGCCAACCGGACTTTTTGCAGCAAGTCAGAAACACAATGGTTGTATATTGGTGTGCATCTGCGCAATTGCAGACAACAGGAGATTTCCTATGAAACATGCCGTATTTCTCCCCGCCTGCCTGCTGGCGTTGGTGTTGACAGCCTGCGGGGCTGCTGCGTCTGTGGATTCCGCTATGCCTGGCGCCGCACCGGTGCCCACAGCGACACCCGAGGAAAGCACGCCTGCAGCCGCCCCTGCCGCGCCCTACAGCGATTTGCGTTATCTGCCCTGGCTGGATGGCTGCACCAAGCAAACCTACCAGCCGGGCGAATACAGCCTTGCCGACCTGTACACCTACACCTATAACACCGGCACTGTGTTTGCCGGGGCCGAGGACGAGGCTGCCGCACTGCTGGAAGCATGTAAAGACCCCGGCCTGGGTGTACGCGGCTTGCAGGCGCGGGGCATTACCGGCAAGGGCGTAAACGTAGCCATCATCGACCAGCCGCTGCTGACCGACCACCCCGAGCTTGCCGGTCGCATTGTCGCCTACTGCGATACCGGCTGCGAGGGGCAGACTACCTCGATGCACGGCCCGGCTGTGGCCAGCCTGCTGGCGGGCAAAACCATCGGGGTGGCTCCGGATGTCAGCATCTACTATGCGGCCTGGCCCTCCTGGCTGGAGGACAGCCGCTATGCCGCTGATGCGCTGGACTGGGTGCTGGAGCAAAACGACACCCTGCCCGAAGGTGAGAAGATCCGGGTCGTTTCGGTTTCGGCCTCCCCCAGCTTTTCCGATACCTTCCAGAACGTTGACCTATGGAATGCCGCCGTAGCGCGGGCCGAAGAAGCCGGGGTTTTGGTTTTGACAGCCGAGGGGGCTGGCGCAGCACGATACCGCCTTATGCCCTACCCCGCTATCCTTGACCCGGCTGACCGGGATACCCCCGCCGCCTGCCGGACGGGCTTTCCCACCGGGGACGAGTTCCCGGAGCTTGCGAAAAATGCGCTTGCCCTGCCCTGCACCTACCGCACAGTGGCCGAGGAATACACTGCCGGGCAGTACAGCTACACCCACTGCGGGCAGGGCGGCATTAGCTGGGGCATCCCCTACTGTGCCGGCGTGATGGCCCTGGGCTGGCAGGCCGATCCTACGCTGACAGGCGAGGAAATCATGCGGTATCTGTTACGTTCTGCCGCCACCGGCACCGATGGAAGCCGCATCATTGACCCGGTGCATTTTATTGAAATGGTGGAAGCGAAACGCGATGCGCGATGAATAGCAAACAGCCAGCCCTTGTTGCGGGGCTGGCTGTTTTGTTTGTGCGTACAGCTCATATTTCACATTTCATTTTACCCCCGGCAGGGGAAAATGAAATATGAAATATGAAACATGAGATTAACACGGTATATCATTCTTTTTTACCCATCCATATATTTCATTTTTTAAAAATGAAATATATAAGAGAGATATATAATACGTAGTATCGTATATATAACATATTTCATATTCCATTCTGTCTGTAGTTATGGAAAAATGAAATATGTCCGGGAAGGTGTTATTCAAGTTTTGCAAGGTATGATCCTATACCTTGCAAACTTGAATAACACCTCCCCAGGGGGAAATTGGGCGGCAGCGGCAAGGCCGCACGGGAGCATATGGAATGCTCCCCTACGCAGCAAGCAAAGCCGTGATGTCCTCACGGGCCGTAGGGGCGGATTCTATATCCGCCCGTGGGGTCTTGCGCTGCCGCACAACTGCGCGGGCGGGCAATGCCCGCCCCTACATCTTATTTTGCAACCGCACCGCTCTTTTCAATGCAGCGCTTCAGCCAGCCGCCGCGCTTGTAGTAGAGGATGAACAACAGCGACGCCAGCGTCCAGGTCAGGGGGTAGCTGAACTCGACCGTGGCGATCGTGTGATAGAGCGGGACCATCGTGGTCAGCCACAGCACGCGCAGGCCGCAGACGAAAAACACTGTGATCAGCGTCGGCACGCGGACGTCGCCGCAGCCGCGCAGCGCACCGGAAAGCACCTCGATGCTGATGTAGGTCAGGTAGACCGGCGTCAGCACGTGCATCATCTGTACGCCCACCGCCACCACGCTGCTATCCTGCGTAAATACGCGGAAAAGCGGCTCGGCCCCGAGGTAGAAGCTGACACTGACCAGCAGCGTCAGCCCGGCGGCCATGCCCATGCAGACCCGCACGCCGCTGCGCACGCGGTCGTACTGGCGTGCGCCGAAATTCTGCCCCACAAAGGTGGTGATGGCAATGCCCAGTGAGTTGATCGTCATCCAGAACACAAAATCGATCTTGCCGTACACGCCCCACGCGGCGATGGTATCCGTGCCGAAGCTGTTCATGCAGCTTTGGATGATCATGTTGCTGACGTTGTACATCGCGCTCTGCGCCGCTGCCGGGATGCCGATGGTGCAGACCGCGCCCAGGATTTTAGCGTTCAGCCGCATTTTATCCAATGCAAGGTGCCAGGGCATCCCCTCGGAGCCTGCCACGCAGCGCAGCGTAAGCAGCGCACTGGCCACCTGGCTGGCGACCGTGGCGATGGCCGCACCGGCCACGCCCCAGCCCAGCACCGCGATAAACACAACGTCCAGCACGATATTGACGAGCGACGCGGCGATCAAAAAATACAGCGGCCGCTTGGAATCGCCGATGGCACGCAGAATATAGGTGCCGGTGTTGTACAAAATCTGCGGGATCATGCCCAAAAAGTAGATGCGCAGGTACAACGTCGCCGCACCCAGGATCTCCTCGGGCGTGCCCATCAGGCGCATGACCGGCTTGGCGGTCAGCAGGCCCAGGGCCGTCAGCACCGCGCCGATGACCACGCTGAACACCAGCGCCGTGTGTACCTGCCTGTCGACGGATTCATAGTCCCGCGCGCCGAAACTTTGCGATACAACGACACCTACGCCGCTGCACAGCCCTACAAACAACCCCACCAGCAGGTTGACGAACGGCCCCGTTGCGCCCACGGCGGCCAGCGCCCGGGTGCCCACAAAGTTGCCCACAATGAGGGTATCGGCCGTGTTGTACAACTGCTGGAACAGCGTACCGAACCAGATCGGCATAAAAAAAGCCAACAGCTGTTTGGGAATGCTGCCGGTCAGGATATCAGTCTGTTTGACATTTGCCATGTTTTTGCTCCGTTTTTTCTCGCTTTTTCTATTTCTTGCTACACTATTTTATGATATAATGTGGGCAATGTAAAGGGGTGATTTTTTTGTCGGTAGTCTGGGAAAGCTGCGCGGGCGGCGCGCGGGTGCTGCGGGTGCTGGGCGACACGCCCTGCCCCGTGGTGCCGCATGCCGTGGACGGCGTACCGGTGGTGGAGATTGGCCCCTACTGTTTTGCCGATAAGCCTGTGACCGTCGGCACGCTGTGGCCCGCTGACAGTGCCGACACGCATGAGATCACCGGCAATTTTGTGGAGGAAGTCACCCTGCCCGACGCGGTGCGCGTGATCGACAGTGCGGCGTTTTACAACTGCCGCAGACTGCGGCGGGTAGCGCTGGGCCCCACGGCGGACAGCTTTGGCAGCGACCTGTTTACCAACTGCCGCAGCCTGCAAACGCTGGAGCTGCACGCCGACCCCGGCGAGCCTACGGGTCTGCGGCGGCTGCTGGTAGCCATCAGCGCCGACGTGACGGTGGCGTTTACCGGCGGGGCGCGGCTGTTCTACCCCGAATATTTTGAACTGCTGGACGAGAACACCCCGGCGCATATTTTTAACCACAGCATTGAGGGCGAGGGCTACCGCATGCGGCAGTGCTTTGCCCCCGACGGCAGCCTGGACTTTGCCGCCTACGACGCGAGCTTTGCGCAGGCCTGCGTGGGCGAGAGCGAGGAAAAGCTTTGCAAGCTGGCCCTGGGGCGGCTCTGCCTGCCTTACGCTTTAAGCGACGACGCCCGCGCCGACTACGAGTTTTACCTGACCGCGCACCCGGATGCGGCGTTTACCTTGGCCATCACCGCGCGGGATGAAACCGCCGTGAGGTTGCTGGTCGGTTTAGCTTTACCCACCGCCCGCGCCGCCGCATATTGCGCCCAGCAAGGCTGGAGCGCCGGTGCCGCGCTTTTGTTAGGCCGCAGGCATAAGGCAGCGAAAAAGACGTACGATTTTGACGATTTGTAAATTTGTATTTTATATATACAAATCGGATAGTAGACTGTAGGGGCGACCAATGGTCGCCCCTACAGAAACCAACACGATCGCAATTAGAAAGGAGACCCCCGTGTCCCGCCACATCCAAACCCAGGCCGAGTGGGAAGCCACGATGGCACGGCGTATTATGGACCAGCTGCGCGGCGAGTTGTATCTCGACCAGCGCTATTTAAACGCTGCCCTGGGGGCCCTGCCCCCCGCCCCGCTGCCGCCCGATACCACCGGCCACGCCTTTGCCACCGACGGCGCGCGGCTTTGCTACCCCGAGGCGTGGGTGCTGGCAACCTACCGCAAAAACCGGCGGTATCTGCCCCGGGCGTACCTGCACAGCGTGCTGCACTGCATCTTCCGCCATCTGTGGCTGCGCGGCGACCGTGACAGCACCCTCTGGGGGCTGGCCTGCGACATCGCCGTAGAAAACACGCTGGACAGCCTGAACACCCCGGCCACCACCCGCCCGGTGGGCTGGCTGCGGCAGCAGGCTTACCAGCAATTGCAGCAGCAATGCGGGCTGCTTGCCGCCGGGCCGATCTACCGCGCCCTGCGTGAAACCGACGACGAAACGCTGACCAAGTGGCTGCGGGAGTTTCCCTGCGATGACCACCGCTTCTGGCCTGCCGACCCGGACAGCCCGCAGGCTCAACTGCAGGGCAAGCAGTGGGAACAGCTGGGCCGCCAGACGCAGCTGAGCATGGAGGAAGCCGGCCAGCATGCGGGCGAAAACGCCGGGGCGCGCGCCCTGCAAGCCCAGGTGCAGGCCAGCCGCAGCCGCCGCAGCTACCGCGATTTTCTGCGCCGCTTCGCCGTCTGGCACGAGGAACCGCACCTCGACCCCGAGGAGTTCGACCTCGGCTTCTACAGCTACGGCCTGCGCGTCTACGGCA
The DNA here is from genome assembly GCA_004554775.1 of Subdoligranulum variabile. GTDB lineage: Bacteria > Bacillota > Clostridia > Oscillospirales > Ruminococcaceae > Gemmiger > Gemmiger variabilis_B. The sequence goes on along the minus strand of SFKI01000006.1, from coordinate 41,467 downwards.
ATCTGCCGCTGATCGAGCCGCTGGAAAGCCGCGAGGTCAAAAAAATACGCGACTTCGTCATTGTGCTGGACACCAGCGAGTCTACCGCCGGGGAGCTGGTAAAAGCCTTTTTACAAGAAACGTTCACCCTATTAAAAAGCCAGGACAGTTTTTTCCGCAAGTGCCGCATCCTGGTTTTGCAGGCCGACAACGCCATTCAGGACGAGACCTGGCTGACGGATCTGGACGCGCTGGACCGCTATACCGCCAATTTTACGCTGCACGGGGGCGGCGGCACCGACTTCCGCCCCGCGTTCGCCCGCGTGGAAGAACTGCGCGAGAGCGGCGTGCTGCGCGACCTGCAAGGCGTTTTGTATTTTACCGACGGCAAGGGCATCTACCCTGCCCATCGCCCGCCGTTTGAGACTGCGTTTTTGTTTTTGGAAAACGGCACCCCGCCGCCCGAGGTGCCCCCCTGGGCCATGCGGCTGGTGTTGCAGCCCGAAGAGTTTGAACAACACGATCATAAAGCCCCGCCGAAAGGATGATGCGCCATGGATATTCAACGTGCCAAAGAGGAAATCAAACAAACCGTGCGGGCGTACCTTGCCTGCGATGACACCGGTGCGCCGCTGATCCCGCCGGTACGCCAGCGCCCCATCCTGCTGATGGGCCCGCCGGGCGTCGGCAAAACGCAGATCATGGAGCAGATCGCCCAGGAGTGCGGCATTGCGCTGGTGGCCTACACCATCACCCACCACACGCGGCAAAGCGCCGTCGGCCTGCCCTTTATCCGGGAGCGCAACTACGCCGGAAAGACCCGCAGCGTGACCGAGTACACGATGAGCGAGATCATCGCCAGCGTTTACGCCGCCATGGAGCGCACCGGCAAGCAGAACGGCATCCTGTTCATCGACGAGATCAACTGCGTCAGTGAAACGCTCGCCCCCACGATGCTGCAATTTTTGCAGTGCAAGACCTTCGGCAATCAGGCCGTGCCCGCCGGGTGGATCATTGTGGCAGCGGGCAACCCGCCCGAGTACAACAAGAGCGTGCGCGAGTTCGACCTGGTCACGCTCGACCGTGTGCGGCGCATCGACATTGAGCCGAAGCTGAGCGTGTGGCAGGAGTACGCCCGCGCCCACCGCCTGCACCCCGCCGTGACGGCTTACCTGGAACTGCGGCCGCAGCATTTTTACAAAATCGAAAACGATGTAGACGGCGTGCAGTTCGTCACCGCCCGCGGGTGGGAGGATCTTTCCGCGTTTTTGCAGGCGGCAGACAAGCTCGACCTGCCGGTCGACGAGGGTATCATTGCACAGTACCTGCGCCATCCCGAGGTCGCACGCGATTTCGCCGCCTACTGGGTGCTGTACCGTAAGTACCATCAGGACTACGGCGTCGAGGACATCTTGCAGGGCAAACCGTTTGACGCGGTGGTCGAGCGTGCGGTCAAGGCCAGCTTTGATGAGCGCATCAGCCTTGTCAGCCTGCTGCTGGCCGGGCTGAACACCCGGTTTGCCGCCGCGCGCAGCATTGGTGCGGTGACGGATGCCTGCTACCAGCAGCTGCGCAGCTTCAAGCGCGCGCTGGGCCAGCAGCCCGAAGCCAAGCCTGCCGCTTTGTTTGCCGAACAGTGCGAGAGCTACCGCCAGCGGCTGGAAGAAGCCAAGGCCGCCGCCAGCCTGCTGCCTGAGGAGCTTGCCGCCCGCACCCGCACCGCTGCCCTGCTGGACATCTGGGGCAAAAAGCTCGATGCAGTGCTGGATGCCGACGATGCCTTTGACACCGTGCGTGCCGCGTTCAATGCCCAGGTGCGCCGCCGTGAGGACGCCGTGACCGCCGCCGGGGACGCGCTGGAATTTGCGTTTGATTTTATGGAGCGGGCCTTTGACGCCGGGCAGGAGATGGTCGTCTTTGTCAACGAGCTGGCGCTCGGCCCCGACTCGGCCCCCTATCTGGCCGAGAACGAGTGCGAGCGGTTTGAGCAGTACAGCCAGAAGCTATTGCTCCACCAGGGCGACGACGAGATTTTAGCCGAGCTGGAGCGGGATGCCATAAGAGCCGAGGAGCATAGCGCGGAGTTTTAATGTAGGGGCGTAGAGAAAAGGCTCCCCTTCGAGGGGAGCCACTATTTCCCCAAAAGTCCTACTTTCTTTACTCTTTCCCGCCATTCTGCTATAATATTACTAATTCGGCAAACCTGCCGGTGCTTTACGAGGGGGTTTATTGTATGAAAGCAGTTATCACCGTCATCGGGCATGACACCGTGGGTGTCGTTGCCAAGGTCAGCGCGGTCTGTGCCGAGCTGAATATCAATATCGAGGATATCACCCAGTCCATCATGCAGGATATGTTCTGCATGATCATGCTGGTGGACCTGGCCCGCTGCAATGTGGACCACGTTGCCATGCGCGACCGCTTTACCGCCCTGGGCGCAGAGATGAAGATGCAGGTCACTGTGACCCGCCAGGAAGTCTTTGACGCCATGCACACCATCTGACGGGAGGGATTTACTATGCGAATCCTGAACCGCAATGACATTATGGAAACCATCGGCATGCTGACCGATGAAAACCTCGATGTCCGTACCGTGACCATGGGCATCAGCCTGCTGGACTGCATCGACCCGGACGCCGAGAAAGCCTGCGAGAAGATCTACAACAAGATCACCCGCCTGGCGGGCGACCTGGTCCCGACCGTTGACAGCATCAGCAGCGAGTACGGCATCCCCATCGTCAATAAGCGCATCAGCGTTACGCCCATTGCCATGCTGCTGGGTGCGGCCCCCGATGCTGACCCTGTACTGTACGCCAAAACGCTGGACCGCGCGGCCAAGGCCGTGGGGGTCAACTTCATCGGCGGCTTTGGTGCGCTGGTACACAAGGGCTTTTCGGCTGGCGACCGCCGCCTGATCCAAGCCATTCCCCGCGCGCTGGCGGAAACGGATATTGTTTGCTCCAGCGTCAATATTGGCTCGACCAAGTCGGGCATCAACATGGACGCCGTCAAGCTGATGGGCGAGGTCGTGCGCGAGACCGCCGAGCTGACCAAGGACAACATGTGCATGGGCGACGCCAAGCTCGTCGTATTCTGCAATGCGCCCGAGGACAACCCGTTTATGGCGGGTGCGTTCCACGGCGCGGGCGAGCCGGACTGCGAGATCCACGTCGGCGTTTCCGGCCCCGGTGCCGTGCGTGCGGCGCTGGCCAAGCTGCCCAAGGACGCCCCGATGGACGAAGTGGCTGAGCTGGTCAAGCGCACAGCGTTCAAGATCACCCGCCTGGGCCAGCTGGTGGCTAACCTTGCCAGCGAGCGCCTTGGCGTACCGGCGGGCATCATCGACCTGTCGCTGGCCCCCACCCCGGCCATCGGCGACAGCGTTGCCAATATTCTGGAAGAAATGGGTCTGGAAAGCTGCGGCTGCTGCGGCACCACCGCCTGCCTGGCCCTGCTGAACGACGCCGTCAAAAAGGGCGGCGTGATGGCTTCCAACCACGTGGGCGGCCTGTCCGGCGCATTCATCCCGGTGTCTGAGGACGACGGTATGATCAACGCAGCCAACTGCGGCAGCCTGACGCTCGAAAAGCTCGAAGCAATGACCGCCGTCTGCTCGGTCGGCATCGACATGGTGGTCATTCCCGGCGACACAACTGCCGAGGTCATCAGCGGCCTGATCGCGGACGAAGCCGCCATCGGCATGGTGAACAGCAAGACCACCGCCGTGCGCGTCATCCCGGCCATTGGCCACAAAGCAGGCGATGTGCTGGATTTCGGCGGTCTGCTGGGCCACGCGCCGATCATGCCCATCAGCAAGTACAGCCCCGCCGTCATGATCCATCGCGGCGGCCGCATCCCCGCTCCGATGCAGGCATTGAAGAATTAACGGGGGCTTTGTTCCTTCTTTGCAAAGAAGGCTTTACTCTGCACCCATGAATAAATCCCTCCCCATTGCGCCATACTGGCGTACAGGGAGGGATTTTTATGTCCGTATTCAAAAAAATTTTGCTGCTGCTTGCCATTATCGGCGGCATCAACTGGGGCATCTATGGCATCTGGGGGTTCAATGCCGTGGGCTGGCTGCTGGGCGGGTCGCTTTCGTGGCTGTCCCGCACCGTGTTCATCCTTGTGGGGCTGGCGTCGCTCTGCCTGATCCCCAGCTTGTGCATGGGCGACCCCGGCAAGAGCGGCGAAGCATAACCTTACAAAATCGAAACCGCATCTACGCGGCTGCGCCGGTTCCGGAGCCCCACGCTCAGCACCAGGCCGACGCAGAGGTACATCATGACCACGCTCGACCCGCCAGCCGAGAAAAACGGCAGCGTCACGCCAATCACAGGCAGCACCTGCAGATTCATGCCCAGGTTGATGACTGTCTGCAAAAACAGCGCCGCAAAAATGCCCACGCAGATATTGCGGCCCAGTGCATCGCGGCTTTGCAGCGCCGCCGTCAGGGTGCGCACGCAGATGCCCAGCAGCAGCGCCAGCGCCAACGCCGCGCCCACAAACCCCAGCCCATTGGCGAGGTAGGCAAACACAAAATCGTTCCACGCATTGGGCACAAAGACATGCTCGGGCGTGAACAGCCCCTTGCCGGTCAGCCCGCCGGTGCCGATGGCCATAGCACCTTTGTTCTGCTGGTAGGCCACATCCGCAAGGTTCGGGTCGTCGGGCGTGAGCACGGCCAAAATGCGCTTGAACTGGTAGCCCTTTAAAATGCCGGGGCGCAGCTTTAACAGCACAGCGCCGCCCACTGCGCCAGCCGCCAGCGCGCCGCCCACCAGCCAGTGGGCCAGCCCGCCCGCGTACAGCATAAACACACCAATGCCGAGAAAAACCAGCGCTGTACCGTCATCACCCTGGATATGGATGAGCGCCGCCGGGATACCGATGTGCAGTAAGAGCAGCAGCAGGTTTTTGGGCTGGTTCACCCTGCCGCGCACATGGCTTAAATGCAGTGCCAGCGTTAAAATAAAGCTGATCTTTGCCAGCTCGGCAGGCTGGAAGGTCATGCCGCCCACCCGGTACCAGCTGTAGTTGGACGTGCCGCCTGCATCGTACCCGATGGTTACGACCCCCGCCCGGAAGTTGTGCAAAAACAGCGTCGGCAGCACCAGCCCCCACGCCACCGTAGCATGCAGCGGCCAGGCGCGCGCCAGCGCACGGTAATCCACCGTGGAAAAGATGACCGCCAGCATGATGCCCAGTAAGCTGGCAATGAGCTGCACCGAGGCTTTGTTGTTGGAGCCGAGCTGCGTCTGCCCGATGGAAACCAGCACCACAACGCTGAACACCGAGCACGCCGCGCACAGCGCCAGATACACGCCATCGACCCGGCGCAGATACCGGCGCAGCAGTGCAAGCATGGGTATGGCCTCCTTTCCTGTGGATTTTGGGATTTACCCCGTACGGTTGCAAGGCATGTGGCACGTAGGGGGCGGATTCCATATCCGCCCGTGGCCGATGCGGACACCGACCCATACCATTTCTACCGCATATTATACCGCATCCTGCGGCAATATGCCAACTTTGCAATTAAATTTTACAAATCGCGCATTTCGTATTATAATAGTGTACGAATCAGGGTACGGGGTTTATGCCATACCGCGGGCCCTTAAAAGGAGTTTTCCTATGGAGATCATCACCCATTCCCGCGAGGAGACCGTGGCTGCCGGGCGGGAGTTTGCCAAAACGCTGCCGGGCGGGGCGCTCATTGCGTTTACCGGCGGGCTGGGCGCAGGCAAGACCGCGTTCTGCCAGGGCCTGGCCGAAGGACTCGGCTGCACCGACCCGGTTTCAAGCCCGACGTTTGCCATCGTCAACTACTACCGCGGCCCGCGCCCGCTGGCGCACTTTGATTTGTACCGCATCCACACCGAGAATGATCTTGCCGCCGCCGGGTTTTACGACTACCTCGATATGGGTGCCGTCGTGGCCTGTGAGTGGAGCGAGAACTGCGCTGACCTGCTTGAGCAGGAGCAGCCCATCTATATCCACATAGAGCGGGTGGACGAGACGACGCGCAAAATTACTGTTAGTTGATATTTTATAATTTATTACATATCGTATAGGTGATACCATGAATATCTTGGCTGTAGATACTGCGGGCAAATCCGCCGCCATAGCCATTCTGCGGGACGATACCCTGCTGTACGAGACACAGTGCAACAACGGCATGACCCACAGCGAGACCCTGCTGCCGATGATCGACACCGCGCTGCATGCCTGCGGGCTTACGATGGAGGACATCGACCTGCTGGGCGTGACCAACGGCCCCGGCAGCTTTACCGGGCTGCGCATCGGGCTTTCGGTCATCAAGGGGCTGGCCCTGCCGCGTCAGATCCCCTGCGCGGGCGTTTCCACCATGGCCGCGCTGGCGTATGGCTTGGCGGGCGATGGCACCGTCATCGGTGCGCAGGATGCCCGCCGCGGGCAGGTGTACTGGGGCGCGTTTGACCTTGCCACCCACACCCGTTTGACCGAGGACACCGCCGCTCCTGTGGCAAGCTTAGAAAAATTTGTACAGGATTGCAAAAAACCGCTGTTTTTTGTTGGCGATGGCGCAACTTTGTGTTACAATAGTTATAAGCAGGTCTGCGGGGTCGCAGCCTGCCCGCCCGCCCTGCAAGTGCTGCGGGGTGCCGGGGTGGCGCTGGCCGCCAAGGCCATGTGGGAAGCCGGGGCCTGTGTGCCGCCTGCCGCCCTGCTGCCGGATTACCACCGGCTGAGCCAGGCCGAGCGCGAGCGCGCCGAACGCGAAAAACAACAAGCAGAGGGGACCGTATAAACCAATGAAGTTTGACAAACCGATCGCACTGGCTGCCGACCACGGCGGCTATGAACTGAAAGAAGCCATCAAGGCACACCTGGCCGAGCTGGGCGTTGCCGCCACCGATTTTGGCACCGACTCCACCGCCAGCGTGGACTACCCGGACTACGCCGCCAAGGGCTGCAAGGCCGTACTGGACGGCAGCTGCGCGCTGGTCATCCTGTGCTGCGGCACCGGCGTGGGCATGTCGATGTGTGCCAACAAGATCAAGGGCATCCGCGCCTGCTGCTGCAGCGATACCTTCAGCGCCGAGTTTACCCGCCGCCACAACAACGCCAACGCCCTGTGCCTGGGCGGCCGCGTGGTCGGCGCGGGCCTGGCCTGCCAGATCGTGGATGCTTTCCTGAACGCCGAGTTTGAGGGCGGCCGCCACCAGAAGCGCATCGACAAGATGATGGCGCTGGAAAACCTGTAAGTTTCGTTGACATTGCCTGCACGGGCAGGCTGGAATAAATATTTGTACAAGGAGATACCACCATGAGCGTTGTTGAAATTGTTGACCATCCCCTGATCCAGCACAAAATCAGCCTGCTGCGTGACCGCAACACCGGCACCAAGGAGTTCCGCGATCTGGTAAGCGAGATCGCCATGCTGTTGTGCTACGAGGCTACCCGCGACCTGCCCACCGAGGAAGTCGAGGTCGAGACCCCCGTGGCCCTGGCCCGCACCAAGGTGCTGGCTGGCCGTAAGCTGGCGTTGGTGCCCATCCTGCGCGCCGGCCTGGGCATGGTCGACGGTATGCTGAACCTGATCCCCGCCGCCAAGGTCGGCCACATTGGCATGTACCGCAACGAGGAGACCCTTGAGCCTGTCGAGTACTACTGCAAGCTGCCCAGCGACATCAACGAGCGCGAGGTCTTTGTTCTGGACCCGATGCTGGCCACCGGCGGCAGCTCCTGCGATGCCATTGCCCAGATCAAAAAGCGCGGTGCCAAGCACATCAAATTCATTGGCCTGGTCGCTGCCCCCCAGGGTCTGAAGGCTCTGCACGAGGCGCATCCCGACGTCGACATCTACGTCGCCGCTCTGGATGAAAAGCTGAACGAGAACGGCTACATCGTGCCCGGCCTGGGCGACGCTGGCGACCGTATCTTCGGCACCAAGTAATTTTTAACAGGAATCAGCAAATCCCCCGCAGCGTCTGCCGCGGGGGATTTTTTTTGCGTTATGTGGTCATTTTAAGTGGCGCAAGTCGCCGCTCTCGCGGAAATCCTCATAGTCAAGCGAGAGGGACGGGCTGTAGTACGGGTCGTGCAGGATGTTCTCCCTGCCATGCACCGCGTACAGGCGGTCGTGTTCGGCGTCAAAGCGCGCTTTTTTGGCAGGGTCGTTCTCGTCCGAGCCGCGTGACTTGCTCTCGTGGTGGTAGAGCTCGGCGTACGGCGTCCAGACGATGCGCCAACCTGCATCGCGCACCCGCAGGCAGAAATCCACATCGTTGTAAGCCACGGTGAACTCTTCGTCCAGGCCGTGGACACTGTCGTACACGCCGGTACGCACCAGCAGGCAGGCAGCCGTGACGGCCGAGAAATCCTGCACGGTGGCCAGGCGGAACATATACCCGCTGCCGCCGCGCTTGTGGTATTTGTGGCTGTGCCCCGCGTAGCCGCCCAGGCCGGTGATGATGCCCGCGTGCTGGATGGTGTCGTCGGGGTAGTAGAGCATGGCGCCGCAGATGCCCACGCCGGGCTGTGCGCACTCCCCTACCATCTGGGTCAGCCAGTCGCCGCCTATGACCTCGATGTCATTGTTCAGCAGCAGCAGATACTTGCCGTTCGCGTACTTACGCCCAAAATTGTTGATGCGGCTGAAGTTGAACCCGCCCTTGTACGGCACCACGCGGGCGTTATCGTACCGCTCGGGGATGCGCTTATAGTAGGCAAAGGTGGCGGGGTCGGTCGAGTTGTTCTCGATGACGATGACCTCGAAATTTTCGTAGGTCGTTTTGGCGTAGAGGCTGTGCAGGCATTTTTCAAGGTCGTCGGTGTGGTCCTTGTTGGGGATCAAAATGGAGACCAGCGGTTCCGGCTCGGGCAGATCCCACACCACATGGCAGGTGCCCGGGAACTTGCCCGGCTCCACGGTGCCATGGCGGCCCGTCGCGGCCAGATGGTCAGCCACGGCCTTGCGGGCGGCGGCTTCGACATAAGGCTTGGCCCCGATGCCGCCGCTGGTGGACGCCGCATGCACGCGCCAGTAATATAGCACCTGCGGGATGTGCAGCGGTTTAGCGGCAGGGTCGCGGCGCTGCATTTCGTCGATAATGCGCAGGAAAAGATCGTGATCCTGTGCGCCGTCGCATTCTGCCCGCTCACCGCCCACGGTATCGAACAGTTCTTTTTTGAACACGGCCAAATGGCAGATATAGTTGACGGCCATCAGGTATTCGGGCGCGTAGTCGGGCTTGAAGTGCCCCACACGCGGGTGCTCGGGCGTTTTTTCAAACAGGGCTTCATCGCTGTAGGCGAAGTCTGCGCCGGCCGCGGCCAGCTGCTTGCTCATGCAGTAGACGGCGTGCGGGGCCAGCATGTCATCGTGGTCGGCCAGAGCCAGGTAGGTGCCGGTGGCCAGCTTGGCGGCCTCATTGGTGTTGGCGGCAATGCCTTTGTTCTCGATCTTACGGTAGACGATGCGCGGGTCGGACGCCGCGCGGGCCTGCACGGTGTGTTCGACGTCCGTGTGGTCCGCGTCGCTGGCATCCACCAGCACCAGCTGCCAGTTGGGGGCCGTCTGGGTCTGCACGCTGTCCAGAAACTGCTGCAAATATGTCGGCGGCGTGTTGTACAGCGGCGTTAAAATGCTGATAACAGGCCAATTTTTGGCGTTTTGTTCGGCGTCCGCACGCTGGGCGTCCAGCGTTTGCTTGGCGGGCAGATAACGCGCCTTTTTGCCGAAGAACCGCCGTTTGAAGAACCCCGCCGCCCGGGCCGCCATCACGCCGACGCCCTGCTCTTTCGTCAGGGTCCGCGCATAGCCGAACAGTTCCTTGATGCGTTTCGTTTCCAGGCTCATGGTGGTGGCTCCTTTGTAGGGGGATTTTTCGTGGGGTGGAAGCAGTCCTCTTCCCAGCGGCGCGGATTGTTCTGGATATATTCTGCAATCATGCGGAAATCATCTTCGGTACGCACAATATGGTCGTGGAAAGACCGTTGCCAGACATACTTTTCAAATGGCTCCGCTGCGCCCTGTTTTACCAAATGGATGTATTCGATCGTACTGTATCGTTTAAACGCCTGTACGATTTCAACAACCGTAGGGGCGGATTCTATATCCGCCCGTGCAATCACGACCAATGCGTGGAAATGATTGGGCATCACGACCGAATACGGGCATGATACCGCCGGATAACGGTCGATTACCTCGGCAAATACGCGGCGCACCATACGGGCGGATATGGAATCCGCCCCTACGGCCTCTTGCGATAGATTGCCAAACAACAACCTTTTTTGATGGGTGCAAATGGTAATAAAATAGGCTCCATTTTGACTATAATCATACCCCGGTATACGGCATGACTTTCGCTTCGGCAATTCTGTTTCCATGGCGCTTACATCATTTTAGGCCGAAATTTTCAAACAGATTGTTGAAATGCGGGTTGTAATAGGGGTCGTAATTGTCGATATACTGCTGATATTTGGCGTAGAAATTGGCTTTCTCGCGCTCGTAGCGCTTGGCGTTTTCGCTTAAGGTATCCAGACCGCGGCTCTTGCTTTCGTAGTGGTAGGCCTCGGCGCGCGGGGTGTAGACATTGAGCAGGCCGCGCTGCCACAGCTTTAAACAATAGTCCACATCGTTGTAGGCAACGGCGAACTTTTCTTCGTCCAGACCTCCGTTTGCACGGTACAGCGCTGTTTTCGTCATCAAGCAGGCACCCGTAACGGCCATGTAGTCCTGTGTGGTCACAAGGCGGTACATATCACCCACCGCAGTGCGGGGGTAGCTTTTGTGGCTGTGCCCGGCGCTGCCGTTAATGCCCATCAGCACGCCCGCGTGTTGGATGGTATCATCGGGGTAGTAGAGCTTCGCGCCCACCGCGCCCACGTCGGGGCGCTGGCTGTAGCTGAGCAGCTCCCGCAAAAAGTCGTGCGAGAGCACCTCAATATCGTTATTCAGCAGCAGCAGATGCTCGCCGTCGGCAAACTGCGCGCCAAAATTGTTGATGGCCGAGAAGTTGAACGCGCCCTTGTACCGCACCACCCTGCAGCGCGCAAAGCGACCGGGGATCGTCTGATAATAGGCCTCGGTAGCGGGGTCTGTCGAGTTGTTCTCAATGACGATGACCTCAAAATTGTCATACCCGGCGTTTTTGTACAGGCTCGTCAGGCAGCGGTCGAGGTCATCGGTGTGGTCCTTGTTGGGGATCAGCACACTGATGAGCGGATTGCCCGTCAGCTCGTACCGCACCTGGAACGCCCCCGGCGCGTCGGGCACGGACATGGCGCGGCCGGGCAGGCCAAGGCGCTGCAGCTGCGCGTCGATGGCGCGCTCCCCGGCTGCGATGGCGTAGGGCTTGGCCTCCATGCCCGCAGCGGTGGACCCGGCGTGACCGCGCCAGATATAAAGCACCTTTTTGATATGCTCGATACGCTGTGCTTTTTCCGTCAGGCGCAAAATCAGATCATGGTCCTGTGCACCGTCAAATTCTTTCGATTCGTATGCACCGGCAGCGTCCAGCAGCGGGCGGCTGAACACCGCCAGATGGGTGATAAAGTTCACCCCGCGCAGGTAATCGGGCGCAAAATCGGGCTTAAAGTGGTAGCCGCCCAACTCTTTCAAATCCGCCGAGAGGACGATTTCATCACTATAGACAAAATCCGCGCCGGTGTTTTGTATGGTCTGCACAACTTCAAACAGAGCGTTCCGATACAGCACGTCGTCATGGTCGAGCAGGGCGATGTAGTCGCCGTGGGCCAGCTCAAACCCGCGCGTGGTGTTGGCCGCGATGCCGCCGTTTTCGATGGGCTCATACACGATGGTGCCGGGCACGCTTTTGGGCAGGCGGCCTTCCAGGCGCTTGTCCGGGTCGCTTGCATCGACGAGCACCAGCTCCCAGTTTTGGTAGGTCTGGCGGGTCACGCTGCGCAGCATTTCGTCAAAAAACTTCGCAGGTGTGTTATAGAGCGGCACGATGATGCTGATCTTCGGCCCCTGCAAATTGGCCGCGCGCTGGGCTTTCAGCTCGCGCCGCAGCGGGATATCCGCGCGGTGACGCCAATCGTCATGGTGCAGCGCCAGCCCGACACGGAATTTCACGTCGCGCCAAAGCTGCTCGGCCCCCTGCTCGTGCAGGGTGGCGGCCCCCCGTTTGGCCAGATCGCGCAGGTGGGCGGGGTTCAGCAGGCGTTTGGCCATGCCGCCCACGCTGTCCTGTACGGCCAAATCGGCGGGGCGCTCGTTGTTCGGTTTCTCGCTCATCGTTATTCCTCGGTGATTTTGGCCGGCATGGCGTCTTTTTTCTCAAACTTGCGGTACTCGGCCGTGATCTCGGCGGTGGGGCCCAAGCGGCGCAGGTGGCCGTGGTCGAGCCAGGCGACCTTATTGCACATGCGCTCGATCTGGTCGATCGAATGGCTGACCAGGATGACCGTCGTGCCGCCGGAAAGCAGCTCGGCCATGCGCTTTTCGCACTTTTCTTGGAAGAGGAAATCGCCGACCGACAAGATCTCATCCGCAATCAGAATATCAGGCTTGGTCATCGTCGCCACCGCAAAGGCCAGGCGGGCCACCATGCCGGAGGAGTAGTTTTTCAGCGGCACGTCGAGAAATTCCTGCAATTCGCTGAACTCTACAATGTCATTGAATTTTGAGTCGATATACTTCGGCGTATAGCCAAGCACCGTGCCGTTAAGGTAGATGTTCTCGCGCGCGGTCAGGTCCATATCAAAGCCCGCACCCAGCTCGATCAGCGGCGCGATGGTGCCGTTGACCGTGACCTTGCCCGCGCTGGCCTTATACACGCCGGAAATGACCTTGAGCAAGGTGGATTTGCCGCTGCCGTTCAAGCCAATGAGGCCGTAAAAATCGCCGGGCATGATGTCAAAGCTGACATCATCGAGCGCGAAAAACTCGTCAAACCGGATGCCGCCGTGCAGCAGCGCCACAAAATACTCTTTCAGGCTTTCGTGCTTTTCTTTGGCAAGGTTGAAGCGCATCGACACATGGTCGATGGAAATAATCGGTTTCTGCTCTGCCATAGCGCTGCCCCCTTACATGTACAGGACAAATTTGTCCTGATTCTTTTTAAAGACGTAGACACCCAGCCCCAGGCTGAGGGCGGCGCAGAGGAACGGGATCAGCACCATGTTGGGGGTAAGCCCCTCGCCCCACATCACGCAGGAACGCACCGAAGTAATGTACCAGTAGATGGGGTTGAGGTTGATAATGTACTGCATCCAGCTTTCCATCTGGCGCGGGTCGTAGAAGATGGCACTGCCGTAGACCAGCAGCGTGCAGAACACTTCCCAAATGTGCATGATATCGCGCACAAAGACGTACATCGTGGACAAGATCAGCCCCACGCCCAGGCTGAACGCAAACAGCATGACGATGGGATAGATGGCCAGCAGAACGGTATTCAGCGAGATATGCGACCAGGTCAGCAGCGCCACAATAAACAGCGCCACCAGGCTGAAGAAGAAGTTGACCAGCGCAAAGCAGCATTTTTCCAGCGGGAAAATGTACTTAGGAATATACACTTTGCGCAGCAGCGGGCCGTTTTTCAGCACGCTTTCCATGGCCATGGTCGTGCTCTCGCGGAAGAAGTTGAACATCAGCTGGCCGATGATGAGGAAGAGCGGGAAATCCTCGATGCCCTGCCCCTTCTGGTTGAACAGCGCCCCGAACACAGCCCACATGACCAGGCAGGTCAGCAGGGGGTTCAGCACGCTCCAGGCGACGCCCAGCACGCTGCGGCGGTATTTCAGCTTAAAATCGCGGGTGATCAGGTTTTGCAGCAGGTAGCGGTACTTCCAGAACCCTGCAAAGGTGTTTTTCAGGTTTTGCACGGCTTATCCTCAATATTTTTCAAAATACTCGAACTTCTGGTCGGCAAAGGGGGTGTGCTTTTTATCCTTGGCGCTGGTCTTGTGCTCGCAGCCGCAGTCCGGCCACTGGACGTTGACGGTGGCGTCGTCGTAGGGGATGCCGCCCTCGGCAGTCGGGTCGTAGACGTCGGTGCACTTATAGCAGAACTCGGCCACGTCAGACAGCACGAGGAAGCCGTGGGCAAAGCCCTCGGGGATCCAGAGCATCTTCTTGTTTTCGGCGGACAGGGTCACGCCTACCCACTTGCCGAAGGTCTTGCTGTTGGGGCGGCAGTCGACGGCGACGTCGAACACCTCGCCCATCGTGACGCGCACGAGCTTGCCCTGGGTGTGGTTGGTCTGGAAATGCAGGCCGCGCAGCACGCCCTTGGTGGAGCGGCTCTGGTTGTCCTGCACGAAAGGCTTGTTGATGCCTGCGGCGGCGAAATCGTCGATCTGGTAGGTCTCCATAAAGTAGCCGCGGTCGTCACCAAAAACGGTCGGCTCGATGATCTGCACGCCGGGGATGTCAGTCTTGACAAAATTAAACTTACCCATGTCCTTTATTCTCCTTTTCAACAGTTGCCTATATCTTATTTTATTATAGTATGCACATAGCGATACAGTATATATTATACTCCAGTTTGTCCCGCCCGGCAAGATGGCAGGCGTATTTTAAACAAATTTTGCGCAAGGTGTAACATCGTACGCGTTTTACCGTCTTGTAAGGGTAGAAGCGGATGTGGTACAATGATGGGAAAAAGGAGGCCGTAGCCATGACCAAAACCGAAGCCCGCAAGCTCGCCAAAAGCCGCCGCGCCGCCGTGGACCTGCATACCGTAGGGCACGCGATGGCCGGGGTGCTGTTTACTCTGCCCGCCTGGTGCAGCGCCGATACCGTGCTGGCCTTTGCCAGCATGCCGGACGAGCCGGACACCGCAGAAATTTTACAGCAGACACTGGCCGATGGCAAGCGCCTGCTGCTGCCCCGCGTGTTGAGCCGCACCGAGATGGACTGGGTGGAGATCTCCTCGCTTTCGCAGCTGCGGCCGGGCGCGTACGGCATTCTGGAAGCGCCCGCCAACCTGCCCGCGTTTGATACGGCAGCACTGGATGGCGGCGCGCTGGCACTGATCCCCTGTCTGGCGGCCAGCCCGGACGGCGTGCGCCTGGGGCGTGGTGGCGGGTATTATGACCGCTTCCTTGCACATTATAAGGGCAGGCGGCTGTTGGTTTGCCCCACGGCCGCGCTGCTGGACGACCTGCCCTGCGAGGGCTGGGACGTCCGCTTTGCCCGCCAAGAAATTTTAACAGAGAAAGGAACCCTGTTATGAAAAAACTGACCCTGACCGCGGCCCTGCTGGCCGCCCTGGCCCTGACGGCCTGCGGCAACAAGCCCACCGAGGCGTCCCCCTCCACCACCCCGGATATTGACGCACCCGCCACCACGCCCGAGGAAGGCATGGAGATCGACCCCGAATTTGGTGTAGACCCCGAAACCGATGAAAATGCCCAGCCTGCACCGGACGCCGAGCTGAGCGATATGGTGGACGCGATCTATAAGATCCAGCCGGTGGAGCTGATGGGCATGGAGACAACGGGCATCGACCTGACCGACGAGACCTGGTACGGCTACCTGGCCGGGCTGACCGCCGACAATGTGGGCAAGGTGGATGCGGCTGTCATCAGTGAACCGATGACCGGCAGCCAGGCGTACAGCCTGGTGCTGCTGCGGCTCAGGGACAAGGCCGATGCCCGCGAGATTGCCGATTCGATGGAGGAAAACATCAGCATGCGCAAGTGGGTCTGCGTGGAGGCAGATAAGGCCCGCGTGGTCAGCTTTGATGATAAGCTGCTGTATGTCATGGCAGACAGTGAACTGGTCGATCCCGATCTGTTGGCGAATGCTGCCGCAAAGGCCTTTCATGCGACATTCGATGTCGATGATTCCCTCGCCAATGAGGACGAGAGCGAGCTGCCCCCGGAGCTGCTGAGTGCCCCGGCGGTGGCGGATTGACCTTCACGCTGGGACGCGGCATCTTATAAATAGATAAGGCGCTGCCAAACGCAGGGCGCCCATTTAGTATAATGCAAAAAATCCGCAGCCTTTTTACGGGCTGCGGATTTTTGCTTTATTAGCTTACAGGAAAATATACTTGAGGATGAACAGCACGGTCAGGACGTACATCAGCGGGGTGATGTTCTTTTCCTTGGCTTTGCCGGTCAGGACGTTGATCAGCGTCCAGGAGATGATGCCGATGGCAATGCCCTCGGAAATGCTGTAGGCCAGCGGCATGACCAGGATGGTCAGGAACGCCGGGATGGCATCGGTCATATCGTCAAAGTTGATCTTGGCGACAGCACCCATCATGTAGAAGCCGACAACGATCAGTGCCGGGGCGGTGGCGAAGGACGGGATGGTCAGGAACAGCGGGCTGAAGATGCTGGCCAGCAGGAACAGGAATGCGGTGGTGGCAGCAGTCAGGCCGGTGCGGCCGCCCACGGTAACGCCGGAAGAGCTCTCGACGTAGGTGGTGGTGGTGGAAGTGCCCAGCACAGCGCCCACACTGGTGGCGACGGCGTCGGCCATCAGCGCACCCTTGATGCGGGGCAGCTTGCCGTCCTCGTCCAGCATGTCAGCCTTGGAGGCAACGCCGATCAGGGTGCCCAGCGTGTCGAACAGGTCAACGAAGAGGAACGCGAACATGACAACAATGAAGTTGACAAGGTTGAAGTTGGAGAAATCGAGGTTGAACACCTGGCCGAAGGTCTTGCCCAGCGCGCTGAAGTCGAAGCTGACGAACGCGGTGGGGATGACCGAGTACATACCGGCGTCGGGGTCCGGGATGTAGATGCCGGCCAGCTCGCAGACGATGCCCAGCACCCAGGTGATCAGGATGCCGTACAGGATGGCGCCCTTGACCTGCTTGATGAGCATGACGGCGATGATCAGCACACCGATCAGGGTCAGCAGTGCGCCGACGCCGACGCTGTGGAAGGTCTCGCCCTTAAAATGCTGGTAGGTCAGCAGGGTGGAATCGCTGTTGACGATGAGCTTAGCGTTCTGCAAGCCGACGAACGCGATGAACAGGCCGATACCGACACTGACGGCGGATTTCAGCGTCATGGGGATGGCGTTGAAGATGGCCTCACGCACATTGGTCAGGGACAGGATGATAAAGACGATGCCCTCGACAAAGACGGCCAGCAGGGCCATCTGCCAGCTGTAGCCCATCGTCAGCACGACGGTGTAGGCAAAGTAGGCGTTCAGGCCCATGCCGGGGGCCAGCGCGAACGGGTAGTTGGCCATCAGCGCCATGCACATCGTACCAATGAACGCCGCCAGCGAGGTGGCAATCAGCACGGCTTCGGCGTCCATACCGGCCGCAGACAGAATGTTGGGGTTGACCGCCAGGATGTAGGCCATCGTCATAAAGGTCGTGATACCGGCCATGACTTCGGTTTTTACATCCGTGTGGTTCTCCTTCAGGTGGAAGAGTTTTTCCATGATGTACCTCCGATTGTAAAATCGCATATCCTTGCTGCGCCGAATTTTTCCGCAATGCGCAGCATTTTTATTATAAACCTTTTGGGGGTGTTTGTAAATGGGTAATTAGGGATTCTTGTGCAGTATAGCGTATGTAGGGGCGAACACTGTTCGCCCCTACATTCCCCTTTTTGTAATCCGCACATAAAAAGAGCCGCACCCTTATGCAGGGTGCGGCCTTTATGCTTTGCTGGCAGGGATTCGGGAACGACCTTGTACAGGTCGCCAACGATGCCATAGGAAGCAATGCCGAAGATGGGGGCATTCTCATTCTTGTTGATGGCGATGATGGTCTCGGAATCCTGCATGCCGGCAACGTGCTGGATGGCACCGGAGATGCCCAGAGCAACATAGATGCGGGGATGCACGGTCTTGCCGGTCTGGCCGACCTGATGGTCAGCAGACAGCCAGCCTTCATCGGTAACGGCACGGGAAGCACCGACAACGCCGCCCAGAGCACCAGCCAGCTCTTCGGCCAGGGCAATGCCCTTTTCGGGGTCAGAGCTGATACCACGGCCAACGGAAACAATCACATCAGCACCGATCAGGTCAACCAGCTTCTTAGCGCTCTTCTTGATGTCCAGGATCTCAACATGGATATCGTCAGCAGTCAGAGCGGGGGTAACCTTCTCAACAACAACCTTGGCAGCACCAGCTTCGTCGAACGGCTGGGTCTGCATAACGCCGGGGCGCACGGTGGACATCTGCGGGCGGAAGCGGGGGCAGATGATGGTGGCCATCAGGTGGCCGCCGAAAGCGGGGCGGGTCATCTTCAGGTTGGTGTTTTCCTCAAACTTAGTGTTGTCCACATCGATGTTGGAGGTGGTGCGCAGGAAGTTCTTGTACTTTTCGACATCCACGTCCAGGTGGGTGCAGTCGGCGGTCAGGCCGGTGTGCAGGCGGGCTGCGCAGCGGGGGCCGAGGTCACGGCCCAGATTGGTGGCGCCGATCAGCATGATCTCAGGCTTTTTGTCCATGATGAGGTCGCACAGAGCCTTGGCATAGCCGTCGGTGGTGTAGTCCTTCAGCAGGGGGCTGTCGATGTAGTACACGCGGTCGGCACCGTAGCCGCCCAGAGCCTTGACATAGTCCTCGTTGAGCTCGCTGCCCATCACAACGCCGCACAGCTCCACGCCGAGGTCGTTGGCCAGCTTGCGGCCTTCGCTCAGCAGCTGGTAGCTGATGGTCTGGATCTGACCTTCGCGCTGCTCGCAGAATACCCACACGCCCTTGAAGGCGGCGGTGTCCATTGCATTGAATTCAGCCATTGTTTGTTTCTCCTTCCTCAAATCAGGTGCTTGTCGTTCAGGATGCCGACCAGCTGGGCAGCGTCCTCGACCTTCATGCCGGCGCCCTTGACCGGAGGAGCAAAGGACTTGTAAACGTTCGTCGGAGAGCCCTTCAGGCCGATGGTATCGGTCTCGATGAGCGGATCATCTTTCAGGGCGTTGTAATCAAACACTTCCAGCGGCTTGTCGTAGCACTCGAAGATGCCGGGCACGCTCATGTAGCGGGGCGTGTTCAGCTCCTTGATGCAGGTCAGCAGGCAGGGAGTCTGGACTTTCAGCTCCATGTAACCGTCCTCCAGCTGACGCTTGACGGTCAGGGAGTTGCCGTCCTTCTTGATCTCGGTAACATAGGTGACCTGGGGCAGATGCAGCTTTTCAGCAATCTGGGGGCCGACCTGGGCGGTGTCACCGTCGATGGCCTGACGGCCGCAGAAAACGATATCCTCGGGGCCGACGCCGATCTTGTTGACGGCAGCAGCCAGGATCTGGGAAGTTGCAAAGGTATCGGAGCCGCCGAACTCGCGGCCGGAAACCAAGACGCCGCGGTCAGCGCCGCGGGCCATCAGCTCACGCAGCATGCCCTCGGCCGGCGGCGGGCCCATGGTAACGACGACGACTTCGCAGCCGGTCTCATCTTTCAGCTGCAGGGCAGCCTCAACAGCGTTGAGGTCATCGGGGTTGGTGATGGTGGCCATAGCGGCACGGTCCATCGTGCCGTCAGCCTTGACAGCTACCTTGCCCTGCGTATCGGGAACCTGTTTGACACAAACGATTGCTTTCATTACGTCTTGCCTCCTTACTTCAGCAGCGCGCCGGAGATGACCATCATCTGAACTTCGCTGGTGCCCTCATAGATCTCAGTGATCTTGGCATCACGCATCATACGCTCGATGGGGTAATCACGGGTGTAGCCGTAACCGCCGAACAGCTGCAGGCAGCGGCGGGTCACGTCGCTGGCAGTACGGGAAGCGATCAGCTTCGCCTCGGCAGCTTCGACGCTATAGCGAATCTTCGCGCCGTTCATGGCCTGCTGCTTTTTCAGGCCAGCCTTATAAACCAGATACTTGGCAGCATCCACGCGGGCCTTCATCTCGGCCAGCTCGAACTGGGTGTTCTGGAACTGGGCGATGGAGCGGCCGAACTGCTTACGCTCTTTGACGTAGGCAACGGTCTCGTCGATAGCACCCTCTGCAATGCCCAGAGCCTGGGCAGCAATGCCGATACGGCCGCCGTCCAGCGTAGCCATAGCCAGCTGGAAGCCCTTGCCCTTGACGCCGAGCAGACGATCCTTCGGGATGATGCAGTCCTCCATGATCAACTCGCAGGTGGAGGAGCCGCGGATGCCCATCTTGTCCTCGGGCTTGCCGACCTTGAAGCCGGGATCGGTGCGCTCCACGATGAAGGCGCTGATCTCTTTCTGCTTGCGGCCGCGCTTGTCGGTGACAAAACCGGTAACGGCAATGATGATGAACACATCGGCATAACCGGCGTTGGTGATGAAGATCTTGGAGCCGTTCAGCTTCCAGTGGTCGCCCTCGTCAACCGCGAAGGTCTGCTGGCCCTGGGCGTCGGTACCGGCACCGGGCTCGGTCAGGCCAAAAGCACCCAGCCATTCGCCGCTGCACAGCTTGGGCAGGTACTTTTCTTTCTGGGCGGGGGTGCCGTTCTCGTAGATAGGCGCCGCGCACAGAGAGGTGTGGGCAGACAGGATAACACCGGTGGTGCCGCAGACCTTGGACATTTCCTCAACGGCCATCACGTAGGACAGCACATCGCCGCCTGCACCGCCGACCTCTTTGGGGAAGTAAATGCCCATCATGCCCAGCTTTGCCATCTTTTCCACGGTCTCTTTGGGGAAATATTCCTCAGCATCGACCTTTTTGGCCAGGGGCTTGACTTCGTTTTCAGCAAACTCCTTGTACATCTTCTGGACCATTTGCTGCTGTTTAGACAGAGTAAAATCCATTTGGTTAACCTCCATATACTCAAACAAACGCAGCCTGACGCGTTCTTATTAACGCGTCAGGCGCGTGAGTAAGTTAATTACAGTGCATCGACCGGGGTCTTGGTGCGGTCAGCATTGTAGACGTAGAAGCCCTTGCCGGTCTTGCAGCCCAGGTTGCCGCCGCGGACCATCTTGCGGATCAGCGGGCAGGCACGATACTTGCTGTCGCCGGTCTCTTTGTACAGGACGTCCATGATGGCCAGGCAGATGTCCAAGCCGACGAAGTCGCCCAGCTCCAGGGGGCCCATGGGATGGTTGGCACCCAGCTTCATAGCGGTGTCGATGCCGGCGATGTCAGAAACGCCCTCCATCTTGATGAAGGCAGCTTCATTGATCATGGGGATCAAGATGCGGTTGACAACGAAACCGGCGGCCTCGTTGACCTGGACCGGGCTCTTGCCGATCTCGGTGCTGATCTTCTTGATGGTCTCAACGGTCTCAGCGGGGGTGTTCACACCGGCGATGACCTCGATGAGCTTCATGCGGTCAGCGGGGTTGAAGAAGTGCATGCCGACCAGCGGACGGCTCAGGCCCTTGCCGATCTCGGTGATGGACAGAGAAGAGGTGTTGGAAGCGAAAACACACTCGGGCTTGCAGATCTTATCCAGCTCGCCGAAGGTGGTCTGCTTGACCTTCATGTCCTCGAAAGCAGCCTCGACGATCAGGTCGCAGTCAGCGCACAGATCTTCTTTCAAACCAGCGGTGATGGCAGCCATGCGGCGGTCAACCTCAGCCTGATCCAGCTTGCCCTTGGCAACCAGCTTGGCATAACCGGCAGCGATCTTTGCCTTGCCGTTGTCAGCCCACTCCTGCTTGATGTCGCACAGGGCCACGGTGTAGCCCTCGACCTGTGCAAAAGCCTTTGCAATGCCCTGGCCCATGGTGCCAGCGCCAATAACGCCTACCTTCATAGTAGTAACCTCCCAGTTTGTTCTAAATGTTCTTATCAAAGCGGCGGGATGCGGGGCGTTTTGCCCCGTCCCCGTTGGCGGAAAATCAATTGTTGGTGAAAACCGGCTTCGGTTTCGGCTTCTCGCGGCTCAGGAAGCAGCCCATGCCCTCGACCTGATCGTGGGTCTCGAAGCAATCGCCGAAGAGCTTTTCCTCGACCTCAACGGCCTGCTCGATGGGCAGGCTGATGCCATCGTTGATCGCCTTTTTGCAGTTGCGCACTGCGATGGGGGCATTCTTGGCGATCTTGCCGGCCAGCTTGAGGGCGGCGGGCATCAGCTCTTCCTGGGTGTAAACGGCGTTGACCAGGCCGATGCGCAGGGCTTCGTCAGCCTTGATGTTCAGGGCCGAGTAGACCAACTGCTTCGCCATGCCCATGCCGACCAGACGGGCCAGGCGCTGGGTGCCGCCGAAGCCCGGGGTGATGCCCAGGCCAACTTCGGGCTGGCCGAAGACGGCGTTGTCAGAGCAGAGACGGATATCGCAGCTCATGGCCAGTTCGTTGCCGCCGCCCAGTGCAAAACCGTTGACAGCAGCGATGACGGGCAGCGGGAAGTGCTCAATCATCAGGAAAACGTCGTTGCCCAGCTTGCCGAAGGCCTCGCCCTCGGCCTTGGTCATGGTGGACATGGAGCCGATATCGGCACCGGCCACAAAGCTCTTATCACCGGCGCCGGTCAGCACAACACAGCGGACAGTGTTCTGGTCGATGGCCTCGAAGGCAGCCTTCAGGTCTGCCAGAACCTCGGGGTTCAGGGCGTTGAGGGCTTTCGGGCGGTCGATCGTCAGGACGGCAACGGCGTCCTGGATCTCGGTAGTAACAAAGGACATGTTTACTTCCTCCGATGATTACATTTCAACGATGGTGGCGCAGCCCATGCCGCCGCCGATGCACAGGGTAGCCAGGCCCTTATGAGCGCCGCGATGCTTCATGGCGTACAGCAGGGTGACGAGGATACGGGCACCGGAAGCACCAACGGGATGGCCCAGCGCAATGGCGCCGCCGTTGACGTTCAGCTTGGTCTGGTCGAAGTGCAGCGCTTCGCCGACGGCCACAGACTGGGCAGCGAAGGCCTCGTTGGCTTCGACCAGGTCCATATCGTCGACGGTCAGGCCGGTCTTGGCCATGACCTTCTTGGTGGCGGCGATGGGGCCAAGGCCCATGACCTCGGGCTCAACACCGGCCAGAGCACCGGCAACCCAGGTAGCCAGAGGCTCAACGCCCAGCTCCTTGGCCTTCTCCTCACTCATGATGACCAGCGCAGCAGCGCCGTCGTTGATGGCGGAGGAGTTGCCGGCGGTGACGATGCCGTCCTTCTTGAAGCAGGGCTTCAGCTTGCCCAGAACTTCCATAGAGCTCAGGCGGGGGCCTTCGTCGGTATCAAACACGGTGTCACCCTTCTTGCCCTTGATGACAACGGGGACGATCTCATCCTTGAAAGCGCCATCGGCGATAGCCTTGGCTGCCTTCTCCTGAGAACGGAAAGCGAACTCGTCGAGCTGCTCACGGCTGATGGGGCTGTAGCCGTACTTCTTCTGGTAGGTCTCGTTGGTGCAGACGTTCTCGGCGGTCATGCCCATGTGCATGTTGTAGCCGGTAGCATCCCACAGAGCATCGTTGACCATGGTGTCAACCAACTCGCTCTTGCCCATGGGATAGCCCATGCGGTAGCCGTAGCGGCCCTTCATCATAGCGAACGGAGCCATGTCCATGTTCTCCATGCCGCCTGCAACAACGATGTCGGCATCGCCGGCCTCGATCATCTGAGCAGCCATGTTGACGCAGTTCAGACCGGAACCGCAGACAACGTTGACGGTGACGGCGGGGGTCTCGATCGGCAGACCAGCCTTCAGGGAAGCCTGACGTGCGACGTTCTGGCCCAGGCCAGCCTGAATGACGCAGCCCATGTAGACATGGTCGACCTGCTCGGGCTTGACGTTGGCACGGTTCAAAGCCTCTTTGATGACGATGGAGCCCAGCTCAGCAGCGGGGACATTGGCGAGGGTGCCGCCGAACTTGCCAATGGCAGTACGGCATGCGCTGGCGATGACGATCTTTTTCATAATAAGTAGCCTCCTGAAAAATGTTCTTTTCAATTCGTTCGGATAGACTATTGAGTAACGTTGTATCTTCAAAGCCGTGGTACGGCTGTGAATGCGGTTTGGGTTTTATAACTCCCCTGCTTCGCGTTTGGCGATGAGGGCGGTTTCGACATTGGCGGGCACGAACTTGGAAACATCCTGGCCGTAGTGGGCTGCCTCCCGCACGATGGTGGAAGAAAGATAGCTCCATTTGATGGCCGTTGCCAGGAACACCGTTTCGATGCCGGGCGCCATGGCGAAGTTGGTGTGCGCGAGCTGGATCTCGTTTTCAAAATCCGTGACAGCGCGCAGGCCGCGCACCATGACGGTGGCGTGCTTCTGCTTGGCGAAGCTGACGGTCAGGCCATTGAAGGAATCGACCTCTACGTTGGGGATGTCCTTGCAGCATTCCCGCAGCATGGCAACGCGCTCCTCGACCGTAAACAAGGGTTTCTTGGCACTGTTGACCAGCACCGCGACGATGACCTTGTCAAACATACGGCTGGAGCGCTTGATGATATCGAGATGTCCGCGGGTAACGGGATCGAAGCTGCCAGGATACATGGCAATGGGCATATTGGTTGGACCTTTCGGGAGCCGCCGTTTGATTGTTAAAAATTAAACATCTTGTGGCGGAAATTTAGGCACCTGCGCCGTGTCTGGAGCGAGATCATACCTGTCCAGGTGGGCGGCGGCCGGTGCCGCAGCCGTGGGTCTGGCGGGTCTCGCCAAACTCACTACTATAGTTTTACCATCTTGTTAAGGTTTTGTCAATGCCTTATTCGTTAATTTTCAGACATATTTTGTATTTTGTTTTGGCGCAGCGGTACGGCGGATGATGTGGGGTTGGTTGCATTTAAATAGGTAGGGGCAAACAGTGCTTGCCCGCCGAGTTGGGCGGCAGCACAAGATCTTGCGGGCAAGCAATACTCGCTCCTACGGCCATCATGTGGTTGGATGTAGGGGACGGCGTCCCCTACGCGCAAAATCAAAAATCGTAATAACGGCAAGGTACCTTAGGGGGGCAAGCCCCCTCCCTATAGTACTTGCTGGAGAGAGTGGCTTCCCTTGGAGGGGTGGTTCTAAGGGCATAAACATCCACCCAGCCACCCCTCAGTCACCTGCGGTGACAGCTCCCCTCTAGGGGAGCCTTTAACTCTACCCGCATTGAGTTTATTTTGGCCCCGGAGGAGTCCCCCGATTTCCCCTTTGGGGTTCCCCGAGGGCGGACTCCCTGGGCCGGGCCGCCCATTGAAATCAAGAGACCGTCAAATCTTTCACATTATCCTCTTGACCCTACGAGCCATATATGTTATTATTTTAACATGTGAGGGTTTGTGCCCTCCCACATTTTGTGATGTAGAGTAAACGAGGTGCTGTAAAATGAATTTTGAGGACCTGATCGCTAAAGTAAAGACCTGCGGCAAGCAGAAGCTGGCCGTTGCCGCTGCTGAGGACGACGCCGTTCTGGAAGCTGTTGACGCTGCCCATAAGCAGGGCATTGCCGATGCCATCCTGGTTGGTGACGAAGCCGCTATCCGCAAGATCGCCGGTGAGCTGAACATCGACCTGTCCGATTACGAGATCATCAACGAGCCCGATAAGGTCAAGGCTTCCCTGACCGCTGTCAAGCTGGCGCACGACGGCGTGGCCAACATGTACATGAAGGGCCTGCTGGACACCAAGACTTTCCTGAAGAGCGTGCTGGACAAGGAAGTCGGCCTGCGCACCGGCCGCACCCTGTCCCACGTGGCTGTTTTTGAGGTCAAGGGCATTGAACAGCTGCTGTTTCTGACCGACGTTGCCTTTATGACCTACCCCACGCTGGAGGATAAAGTACATATCATCGAGAACACCGTGGCCGTTGCCCATGCCTGCGGCGTTGCGTGCCCGAAGGTCGCCCCGCTGGCCGCCGTTGAGGTCGTCAACCCCAAGATGCCCTGCACCGTGGACGCTGACGAACTGCGCAAGATGAACGCCGAGGGCAAGATCACCGGCTGCGTCGTGGACGGTCCCCTGTCCATGGATATCGCCATTGACCCCGAAGCCGCCCACCACAAGGGTGCCCAGGACCGCCCCGCTGCCGGCCACGCCGACATTCTGCTGTTCCCCGACATCCAGGCCGGCAACCTCGTGTACAAGACGCT
Source organism: Subdoligranulum variabile (assembly GCA_004554775.1). GTDB lineage: Bacteria > Bacillota > Clostridia > Oscillospirales > Ruminococcaceae > Gemmiger > Gemmiger variabilis_B. The sequence goes on along the minus strand of SFKI01000006.1, from coordinate 15,616 downwards.
GGTCCACACTGCCGACTGCAAAAACGGCTGCATCCTGACCGGTACCAAGGTGCCCGCCATCCTGACCAGCCGTTCCGATTCCTTCCAGACGAAGGTCAACTCCATCGCGCTGGCAGCCGTTGTGGCTGCCGGGCTGAACCAGGAATAAACCGTATTTGCACGGGCGGATATAGAATCCGCCCTTACGACGCCCTTGGTCTGCAATCCCTGTAGGGGCGCATTCCATATGCGCCCGTGGAGTCCTGCGCTGCCGCCGATTGCCACGGGCGAGCACTGCTCGCCCCTACCCACTGCTTCATAAAATTGTCGTTCTAACATATAAAAGGAGACGTTTCAAATGTCTATTAAAACGCTGGTCATCAACCCGGGCTCTACCTCGACCAAGGTTGGTGTTTTTGAGGATGAATCCCTGCTGTTTGAGGAAACCCTGCGCCATCCCACTGAGGAGATCGCCAAATACGCCAGTGTCATCGACCAGAAGGACTTCCGCAAGGCCATCATTCTGGACTTTTTAAAGGAGAAGAACTGCGCGCCCGAAAGCCTGAACGTTATCGTCGGCCGCGGCGGTCTGCTCAAGCCCATTCCGGGTGGCACCTACCCTGTCAGCGATGCCCTGCTGGCTGACCTGAAAGCCGGTGTGCAGGGCCAGCACGCATCCAACCTGGGCGGCATCCTGGCCCGCGAGATCGGCGACAGCTTGGGCATCCCCAGTTACATCGTCGACCCCGTTGTTGTGGATGAGCTGACCGACAAGGCCCGCATTTCCGGCATGCCGGAGCTGCCCCGCCGCTCGATCTTCCACGCACTGAACCAGAAGGCCGTGGCCCGCCGCTATGCCAAGGAGAACGGCAAGCGCTATGAGGATCTCAACCTCATTGTCATCCACATGGGCGGCGGCGTTTCCGTCGGCGCACACAACCACGGCAAAGTCGTCGACGTCAACAACATTCTGGACGGCGAGGGCTGCTTCAGCCCCGAGCGCAGCGGCACCGTGCCTGTGGGCGACCTGGTAAAAATGTGCTTCAGCGGCAAGTACACCCAGCAGGAGGTCTACAAAAAGATCTGCGGCAACGGCGGCTTTAACGGCTACCTGCACACCAACGACGCCCGCACCGTGGGCAAGATGGCCGACGAGGGCAACGCCGAAGCCAAGCTGGTCTGGGATGCGTTCTTCTACCAGATCGCCAAGGACGCCGGTGCTATGGCTGCCGTGCTGCACGGCCAGGTCGACCAGATCATCCTGACCGGCGGCATCGCCTACAACCCCAACACCGAAAAGTACTTGAAGGAGTACATCGGCTTTATTGCCCCCATCACCGTTTATCCCGGCGAGGACGAGCTGCTGGCCCTGTGCCAGGGTGCCCTGCGCGTGATGACCGGCGAAGAGAAGCCCATGGAATATTGATGCCTTTATAAAACACAACAGCCCCTGCCAAAAAAGGCAGAGGCTGTTTTTCTTTCGTCTTATCGTCCGACTGTGGTGTCGGCTTCCAGGATGGCGTCGTTGGTCTCCTGGTATTTGGCGGCGGTCTCGTCGTCCAGCACGTAGACTGTCACCGGGATGACCGCGTTGTCCACCGATTCCTCGTAGGTCTCGTAGTACAGGTCGATGAACGCATGGCCGGTCATCATGGCCGTGCCGGTGTCGGCGGCGTAGGCATAGCCGTAGACAAACTGGCCGTCGTCGCTGGTGATGTACAGCAGCGAGCCGTACGGGATGATATCGGGGTTGACAGCCACCGTGCCGTAGGTCAGGCGGCGGCCGCTGGCCCCCTTGGCGGTGGCGCTGGCCGAGTAGGCTGTCGAGCGCTGGTTGGTGTAGACCTCGGCCACGCCCTCAGCCGGGGCACCGTCCACGATATCAGGGCCGACAAACTGCGAGACCGGCACCTGCTCACCGTAGACCTTCTGGATGGTGGGGATCATGCCGATCTGTGTCTCGCGGCCGATCTCGTCGGTGCTGACCTGCTCGCCGTCCACCCAGGTCTCGCGGTAGGTCACGGTGTCCAGGCCGTCCGTACCCTCCTGCACGGTCTGCACCTTATCCCGCTTGCGGTACAGCAGGCTCGTGGGGATCTGCTCCACCTTGCTGGGCACGGTCTCCTGCGCGGTATATTCCACGTAGCTGACGCGTTGCAGCGTGATATTTTCACCCTCCTGCACAGTCTCATCAGCGGCGGGGGTCAGGTAGTCTTCGGCGGTGTAGGTCAGGCCCGCCTGGGTCAGCAGGTCGCGGGTGGTCGCGCCGGTCGTGATGATCTCCTGCGTCCGGCCGTCCGCCGTGACCTGCACGGTGTAGGCACGCAGCACTTGCAGCAGCACGCCATCCGGCGTTTCGGTGGTGACAAGGCGGTCATTCTCGCCCAGCGGGGCCACGCCCGCCTGCGCCAGCACAGCGGCGGGGTTCTGGTTGACCGTGACAAGGCGGATGCTGCCGCCGTGGGTATCGCTGACCGTGACAAAATGCAGCGCCGACGTGGTAAAGGCAATAACGCCCGCCAGCGCCGCCGCACCGCCCGCCAGCGCGCCCCACTTGGGACCGGCCAGCGCCATACGACGGCGGAAATGCTCTTTTGTTTTTACGGATAAAGGCATAGGGGCTCCTTTTTGTACAAAAAGACGTCGGCTCCGCAAAGGACCGACGCCGGAAATGCTGTGGTTTGCTGCCCTGCAGGGCCGCCTTGTACAGATTTCTTGCTTTGCGTTTCGGCTTGCAATCATAACACAAAACCGTGTATTTTGCAAGCCTTTTGACAAAACCGACGCACTTGTAACAAAAATCGACGGGGCAGCCGGATCCTTTTGTGCTTGTTGCCCAGCCCCTGCGGGGCCTTCGCCGCCCCGTGCCGACCACGGCTGCGCGCTGCACGCCGAACTTTTCCACCGTCATTTTCAAGGCGAAAAGAAAAAGCCCCGCAAAATCCAGCGAATGAACGTTGAATTTTGTAGAGCTTTTGGTTGGGCCGGCCGGATTTGGCGAGCCGCGCCCTAAAAATGTTGCGGGGTTGTGAGCGTGGGGCCACGGTTGAGCCCGCGAAACCGGGGAGCGAGCAAGGCTCGCCCCGGCGGGGCGAGTCACCGCACGAGCGGGTCGGCTTTGCCGACTGCCGGCACTCGTTGTGTGCCGCCAAGCGCACTGGACTGTTTTTGCCCCGCGGGACGCAAGCGCGGGGCACGGGCTGTTCAAATCCGGTCTGTAAAGCATTAAACTGTAAACGATGTAAAAGCGTTACAAATCTTGTTAATGCACGGTTTATTTTGAATTATCAATGGTTTACAGCTATGGTTTTACGGATAAGTGTCCAATCTTTTGGGAATAAGTAAGATAACCGGTGCTAACAAACAATGCGCGATAGAACTCTATACAAGTCCCTTATCTACGCGGTTTTTCTGTTTTCCCTTTCGATGACATAATTATATCATTCTATGTGTCGTTCTGCAACCGCTTTAAGAGCAATTAACTTTTGCCCTCATTTCTTGTTGGGAGCGTAATAGAAACGGTCATGAGCGATAGCCATATTATTTTACCAACAGTAAGTAGTAAAGCAGCCGCCCTCGCGTTGAGGGCGGCTGCTATCTAAATATTTCGTTGTAACTGAATAGCAATTAGCGTCACTTGACTATGTAGAATCATAAATGCAGGAGATTAGCATTCCTCAATTACCGAAGCCATACTTTTCTTTCAGCGACTTTTCCCTTTCGGCATCAATGTCGCAAGATTTTTTTATGACCCCAGTAAGAGAAGATGTTACATCAAAGCGAGCCGACTTGTCAGCGATTACCGCAGATTCAGCTTCCACACATTTTGCATTGGAGTTCCCCGCACAAATCTGCTGCTGGTTACTTTCATCAACAACCATACCTTAATCTCCATTTCAATTCAGCGAAAAGAGCCTCAGCGTTAATCCTCAGTCCTTGTAGCGTTACCGCTAATCCGATTGTATCATATCCGACATCGCTTTTCTACCACTTTTCGACCGCTTCTTTACTTTCTGCTGATGAATTTCTTTTAGGTCTTCTATAGCCAATTCTGTATCCATGCAGTGGAACATCAAGTAATTGGTATTCATAGTTTCAGCGGGAGCTTGTTTATAAATGTCTTTACTTGATTCCCCGGTAAGAAAATGCCAGTATCGGTATACATAGCCTGCCCAGTAAAGGACTTCGTTATCGTATAGCTTTCCATCCTTTGGCGCATTAGGGCATCGGTCAGCAAATTCTTCCAGCAGATATTCTTCTCCCGCCCATTGCATTCGGTTATAAGTAGAATCCAGTTCTTTTGCGAGCGAGGATGTCATGAACTGCTTAATGAATTGTTCGCTGTTGTATCCGGCTTTACCCGCGTTCTCAAATAATCGCCCCTGTATATCGCACAACTGCGACTGCCACGGTCCTAGCATTTTATCACAACTCTTCAATTTCGATATTTGGGGTCGCCCCATATTTTCCAATTAGGTATCCTTTGCGGATATTAGCTGTTGCGCAAGTCGAGAAATCACGGATACCATATAGTTCCGACACGCCCTCGCTATTCTTGTCCACGAAATAGAGTTGGTCTTTTCGAAGCAATTCCATGTCCAGCAAATCGGTGTTGTGCGTTGTAAAAACAATCTGTGCGCCATTGGGGTTAGTCTTTTTGCTCTGGAACTTAGCAATGACAAATTCGACTAAGGCCGGATGCAGTTCTTTTTCTATACCATCTACCAGCAAAAGCCCACCTTTGGTCAATACAGATTCAATCGCGGGAGCAAGCGCCATCAGTTTTCTGGTGCCGTCCGATTCATCGGCAAGTTCCATCGTATAAACACTGGTTTTTCCGATTTTATCTTTGCCTTGGTGTATTGATATTGCCTTTAGATTCGTTTCCGAATCATTGGAAGTCTCTGAAAGCAATCGCATAAATTGCACCAGCTCAGCTCTGATTTCTTCCGAGGAAGCAGCTTCTTCATCAATTTGTTTACCGTTGATTTCGAATCGCATATCTTCGATACCAACATCCGCAGCCTTCGCATAATTAGAAATGGCCCTTAAAATATTGGCATCATTGGGGTATTCAAGTAACTGTCGTGGAATATCCGAGTAATCTCTTGAGAAATAAATCATTTCCCGGAACCACATCATAGCCTTAGCGCAATCCACATCATTCATTGTACAAGCAACCGAGAAGAACAACTGATTTTCTGCTACGATTTGGCTAATCAGATTTCTGTGGGTTTTCGCTTCTGTGAAAGAAAATTCTTGTCCCTCTCTGGTAAAAACCAGCGCTTTTCGTCCTTTGGGTGCATGATACAATGATTCGGTATACACTTTTTCCTTTGTGGCTGAAAATGAATACCAGTATCTGATTCCATCCAGCGTATATAGGAAGGAAAATTTAGTCGGCTCAGATGCAGAATAATCATTTAGTGCAAAGGGAGTCACAGGTATCGGAGCTTTTTCGTGCTGTGTTCTCTGCGCATTTCTAATGAACTGAACAGCAAGCCAGAAAGCTCGAATTACGTTACTTTTTCCTCCACCGTTTTTTCCATAAATGGCAGCGCTTGGCAAAATAGGCATTCCGCCAAATGGAATAAGGGCGCTCTTTAGTGTGCTTGACTTGGTTGCTTCCATAGAAAGAATTGTTTCGTCTCGGAAGGAACGGTAGTTTTTCACACTAAATTCTATTAGCATATTCTTACCTCTTGAGATGCCTTATTCCGTGAAATTACTGCTCCCGCAGTTCCTTGTAAACCTCATGCAGGAACACACCCAGCACGCGGTGCTTGATGTCATCATTGCTCAGCAGCAGGCTGAAGAAGTCCTGATTCTGGGCAAGTCCTTCAATCAGTGCATCATCGGTATTGTCGTAGAAGCTGAACTCGAAGTCCTGCTCGGTGTTGTTCTTGGCAGAGGTCTTCAACTTTTCCGAGTGCAGCAGCAAGTCTTTGATTTGCAGCATAACTTTCGTCATAGCACTGCTGTCGTAGCCCTTGCCTGCGCGGGAGTTCACCTCGTCAATAATTTCCGACAGGTGCTTTACCTCATCCACGGTCAGACCAACATCGGCCCCGCTCAACTTTACGTTCGGGGCGCTGGCGTGGCGCTGCTTGTTGCCCTTATCGCCCTGACTTTCCTGCACAAAATTCGTAGCTTGAATCTTATCCTTCAAGCTGATGCCGCCGCTGTTGCCTACGACCAGATAGGTCAGCAGCAGGTTGACAAACACATATTTTTTGTGCAGTTCCGGGTCGCCAAAGCTGGAAGCCATCGACAGGAACTCGTACAGGCGTACAAAGCCACGGCAATTCTTGGTAAAGGCACGCTGATGGTCCTCGTTGAACTGATTCTTCAACACATTCACAGCACGCTGGATGCACTGGTAAACCAGACGGTCCTCTTTGGCTGTGGTGCGCTTTCCTTTCGGGTTGTAGACGATGCTCGCAACCGTATCAACATCGCGGTCATCCAGAACATTGTAACCGTCAATCTTATTTTCCAGTTCGCGGAGCTGGGCAATTGTAGCTGTGTTGGACAGCACCGTTGTGGTGTAGAACGGCGCAAAGGCTTCTTCCATTTCCTCTGCATGGTTCACAAAGTCCATGACTACGACCTTTTTATCAAAGGGCGGGCATACGCGGTTCAAGCGAGAAAGCGTCTGGACTGCATTTACGCCGCGCAGCTTTTTCAGCACATACATGGCGCAGAGCTTCGGCTGGTCGAAACCGACCTGATACTTATTTGCCACCAGCAGAACGTTATACTCGTCCCCGTCAAACACCTTCGGCAGCTTATCCTCAGCAAAGCCGTTCATGCTCGGCTCGGTGTATTCGGTATCGTCAATTTTCACTTTGCCGGAGAACGCCACCAGCGCCTTTACATCCTTGTAATTATGCCGTGTGACATAATCCTCAAATGCCTGCCGATACTTCACTGCCGCCTCGCGGGATGCCGTGATAACCATTGCTTTTGCCTGGCCACCAAGTTCCTGCATGACGGTGGAGCGGAAATGCTCGACAATGATATTGACGCGCTGATTGATATTGTCGTCAAACAAATCAATATAGCGTGCAATCTGCCGCTTGGCGGCAATCGTCTTCATCTCCGGGTCATCTTCGATGGTCTTGTTCAGCTTGTAGTAGGTCTTGTATTCGATATAATTTTGCAGCACATCAAGGATATACCCCTCCTCGATGGCCTGCTTCATGCTGTACAGGTGGAACGGCTGATACACGGGATGTCCGTCTGCATCAATGCTTTCACGGCCAAACAGGCGCAGGGTCATCGGCTTGGGCGTGGCAGTAAAGGCAAAGACCGACACGTTGGGTTCCTTGCCGTGGCGCTGGATTTCGTTTTCGATAGCATCCTGCGCATCGGCTTCTTCGGGACCATCATTCTGCCCCAGCGTATTTTTGACCGCAATCATATCCTTGCCGGACGTGGACGAATGGGCTTCGTCAATGATAATGGCAAAGGTCTTATTGTTCTGGTTCTGCGTCAGCTTCCAGAAATCCACATAGAGGAATTTCTGAATCGTGGTGACAATGATTTTGTAGTTGCCTTTCAGTGCATCGGCAAGGTCGGCAGAGGTCTTTTTGTCATCAATAGTGCAGACAAGGCCGCTCTTGTGGTCGATACCCTTGATAGCATCCTGCAACTGGCGGTCTACCACAACACGGTCTGTAATGACCAGAACGCTGTCATAGACAATATGGTTTTGGGTATCGTGCAGGGATACCAGCCGATGCGCCAGCCATGCGATGGTGTTGGTCTTGCCGGAACCTGCGGAATGTTCAATCAGGTAATTAAGCTGTGTGCCGTTGTACTCGGCATCCGCCAAAAGTTGACGGACGGCGTCGCGCTGATGGTAGCGCGGGAAAATCAGCTTTTCTTTGACGGACTTTTTCCCTGTCAGTTCGTCCACGACCTGTTCACGCTGGATGAAAACGAACTTGGTAATCAGTTCAATCAGGCTGTCGCGGCGCAGAATATCATCCCACATATAATGCATCGGATAATCGTCCACGCCGTCATCCAAGGGGTTGCCTTCCCCGGTGTTGACACCCTCTCCGCGTCCACGGTTGAACGGGATAAAGCGTGTGCCCAGACCGTCCAGCTTGGTGGTCATATAGCAGGTGTCGAGGTCCATGGCAAAGTTGACCAGAGCGCCAGCCTTGAACAGGAACAGGCGGTTCTTCGGGTCGCGGTCCTCGGAATACTGCTTGATTGCCATGCGGTAGTTCTGACCTGCGCTCTGGCATTTCAGCTCAAAGGTCGCAATGGCAAAGCCGTTGAGGAACACAACAAGGTCGATGCGCTGGTCATCGTTAATCCAGACTTCCTCCATGATGGAGAAAATGTTGGCATTGTACTTGGCGACAAGGTCGATATTGTAATCAGTGGCGGGCTTACCGTACAGCAGGTCCAGATGCATATTGGAAATCTCAATGCCGGATTTCAGTGTTTCAATAAGGCTGCTGCCCTTGTTATCGATGCTCTGGAGTATAAATTTAACGATGGTTTCCTCGGTCTGCCCGTTGTAGATTTTCCGTAGTGCCGCCATTGTGTCCGGCTGGGTCGTGTTTAGGAAACGAAACAGCAACTCACGGTCCATTGCCGTAGTGCGGTCATAATCTGTTTTGCATTTGCGCTCTATGTAGCCGTTGTTCTCAATCAGATAATCAATGATATAACGCTGATAGTCGCGCTCTGTTCCGATAATTTTCACGGATTCATCTCCTCAATCGGCTTTATCTAAGCCATTTTCCGGTAATCAAATCAACAAAGTCCGCCAGTTTGACCGCAGCCTTAAAATCATCTTGATATTGCCCGGCAATGGTCTGTGCATCGAGTTTGAAAGAAATGTTGTAGAGTTTTCCTGACTTTGTACGCCGGACCAAATCATTTTCCAAGAAGAACGCAATCACCTTTTTGTGAGCCGCCATATCATTCCCATTGCAGTAAAAACAGCAAACGCCTGTACCTTGGATTGGAAGCATCCTATCATCTGTCCGTTTTGCCTCTGCTACAACGCCGCTTTCAACGGCTTTTTTGCAAATTTCATCAGCAAAAGATGAACCTGCGGCATCAAAAAAATACATCCATTTACCGACATAGGGTGTGTGCAGAGAGGGTTCTTTTTCTGTATCGACATAGAATACCCAACCCCGCGCTTCAATTTTCTCTACAGACATTTCAATTCACCTCAATTCTGAGCAGGCACTTCCTTTTTGCCTGTCACATATTCATAGATAAGTGATTTTTTGTAAGAATCAATAACTGTAAGCTGTTGCTTTTTGCTTGCAATTATTGCTTCACTTTCTTTACACTTAGAATCGAGGAAAGCAACTATCTTGGATTGTTCCTCTATTGAGGGTGTTACAAAATATTTCTTCCCCAGTTCAGAAAAATCAAGCGTTTTCCTTACGCCTGTTCCCATATTATGGAATGCTTTTGCATAATCCCACGACTTCAACTGATAATTGGCATATTCAGAAACAACTCTACTTCCGGGGACAATAGCTAAATAGGCCGATGTGATAGCGCCTCTATCCTTCACCAGACCAACGCGCTGACTTACAAAGTCATAATTTAGGTTTAAACCGTTAATCATTATTGTTCCCGGATAGACCACTGTATAATTCGTCATCGTATTCGCAACATATTCATCACTATCAGAATCAAAATTTGTCTTTTTTATAATCGTACCGTAAGTGAATTTTAGTGCGGTCTTTTCTTGATTGAGAATGTTTTTCAATCTGCATTCTGCAAATAAGTATCGAATTGGAATAGTATCCCAATGGGCAGGAATATTTCCGACCCACTCAATTCCGCTATCCTTCATTTCCACATCCGGGTTCAGCCCCTTGGTGACAGCCTCGGTAATGACGGAACGCTTGTACTGCTCTAATGTTTCGATTTCTTTCTGAATGTCAGCAGAGAGGGCATCAATTTCGGAACATTGGGAATCAAGAAAGCTCACGATTTTTTCTTGTTCTTTCAGACAAGGAAAAGCAATATAAGAATTGTTCATTACTCCCATCGTTATAAAGCCCATTGTGGTTTCATGAATTTTTGCTTTGAGTGCATCGGTGAGGGCAGACAAATAGTAATACGCAAACTTTTTATTTAGATTGGAACTCAGTTTTGTTTTCCAAATGTGATAATGATAAATTACTTTTTCTCCAGACCATATAACCGGAGCATAAGACATTGACCACGAATACAGTAAGTCGCCATTCTCGCAATACTTATCCGGTGGCAATTCTAAACTTGAGGTATACCATGTAGGATTTGAAAACAGATTGCCAACTCTAAGGATGCGATACTTTCCATCTTCCTCAAATTCTGAATCGCTGTATGCTCTGCCATTGATTAACTGAATTTCATACTTCTGTTTGCAGCATTTCCAATCGAACGGGATTGTTCCAATCCACTCAATCCCGCTGTCCTTCATTTCACGCATAGTTCCACCACCTTACCCGAACAGCTTCGCAATGCGCTGGCTGACAGACTGTTCCAATTCCGTGAACTGCTTTGCCAATTTCTCGCTGGGTACAGGCTGCTCGTACTTGTAGAAATACTGCGTGAAGGGAATCTCTGCGCCCGTCTTGATAACAGGCTTCTTGGCATCGACCTTTTCTTCCCAAAATGCCTTTGCATCCGGCACATGGGGCAGAACCTCCCGCGCCATATAGTCATTGATGGATTCCTCGTAAGGCACAAACTCGGTATCTTTGGAAGCCTTGTCATAGAGGATTGCGCCGTGCTTATCCCGCTGAATTTCGGCGTTCTTATCCATCACGGACAGTCCATCCGCAATTTTGTCCAGCAGCTTTTTATCATCGGTCACTTCTGCCAGTACTTTACGCAGTACAGGCACGAATGCCTCCGGGGAAAGATAGACTTCATCCGAAACCGCGTTCTGCAAAGCAGAGACAATGCCCTCGTAAACAGGCTTCTGCTCATACAGCTTGTCCAACTTCATTTTGTCTTTGACTGAAATCTGCGAGCCCTGTTCTTCTAGTTCATCGACCTTGGCGGGGTCATATACGGAATTCAGTGTGCCGTCCGCCAGCATCTGCTGGATGCGCTCCTCCGTGATGGCATAGCTGCGCTGCAGCGGCTGCATGACCGTATACTCACGGTACATAAACTCTTCGTTCTTGAAAATTTTGCAGTATTCGCTTTCTTCAAACGCCGTGTACAGCTTAACGATTTTGCTGCGGTCCTCCGGCAGCAGTTCGTTTTTCTTGTTGCCTGCCGCCTTGCGCAGCTTATGATAGATGCTGGTGGCATCAATCAACTGCACATAGCCCTTGCGTTCCGGGCGCTTGTTCTTGGACAGAATCCAGACATAGGTGGCGATGCCGGTGTTGTAAAACAGGTCGGTGGGCAGCGCGATAATGGCTTCCAGCAAATCCTGTTCCAGAATCCAGCGGCGAATCTGGCTTTCGCCGGATGCCGTACCGCCAGTAAACAGAGGGCTGCCGTTCTCGATAATCGCAGCACGACCAACCTTGTCGTCCATCTTATCAATAGCCGACTGCATGAAAATCAACTGGGAATCGCCGCCGCTCGGCAGACCTGCACCCCAGCGTCCATCCTTGCCGCGCTTGAACTCGTTGCGGACGGCATCCTCCTGCCCGGCCTTGGCGTCTTTTCCTGCCCACGGCGTGCCGAAGGGCGGATTTTCCAGCACGAAGCGCATTTTGATATTGGAGAAACAATCCTCTTTGAAAGTATCGGCATTGCGGAAGTTTTCAATGTTCTGCCCTTTAATCATCATCTCTGCCAGACCGACAGCGTAGGACTGGGGCATAAACTCCTGCCCGAACAGACGCACATCGGCGCTGGGATTGTAATGCTTGATAAAGCTGTACGCCGTGCTGAGCATACCACCCGTTCCGCAGGCTTGGTCGCAGACAGTTACGACCTTACCATCGTCAAAAATATCGTCACACCCCTCGCTGATAAGCACAGCGACAAGGCACTTGATAATGTCACGACCTGTGTAAAACTGACCGGCATCTACATTTTGATAGAACTTGCCAATCAGATGCTCGAAAATATAGCCCATCTTGATGCTGTCATAGGTCTTAGGGTCCAAATCCAAATCGGCAAATGCCTGCACAACGCTGAACAGACAGCCGTCCTTATCCATCTTGTCGATATGGCTGAACATTTCAAGTCCATTGAAGATTTCCTGCACTTCGGCGGAGAAGCCTTGAATGTACACTTTGAAATTGGATTTGATGTTGTCCGGCTCGTTGCACAGTTCTTTCAGCGTGTAGGGCGAGGTGTTATAGAACTGATAGCCGGAAATGCGGTACATTGCCTTCGGCGGATAGTTCGGATTTTCTGCAAATTTGGCCAAAACTGCTTCCTTGTGCGGCTCCAAGGCACACTCCAAGCGGCGCAGAATCGTCATCGGGATAATGACATCGCCGTACTTATCCGGCATATAGGAGCCGCGCAGTTTGTTGGCGATGCTCCAAATAAAGTTCACTTCCGGGGTGACATCAATCGGGGATTCATCCCACAGTGCGTCAAAGGCAATTTTGTTCGACATTGTTATTCTCCGTTCGCGGTTTTCAATTTTTACGACGGGCGAACGGAGCTTATCATTCCATGCCAAGGCATGGAATGGAAAAGGAGCGCTCCTTTTCGCCTTTGTGCGAATTGGTTTGGCTCAACCTATTACTAAATATTATATCATTTTATAAGACAGTCTGCCACCGCAATCATTTATTTTGGCGGGAAATTGGTTGAATTTTTGGTGCATCCTCAATCGGGAACGGCTTCTTGACTCCTCCACTATCACATACTAAGCAGTATAATCCACGCAACTACCACAACAACCGCAATCAGCAGCAGAATTCCACAACCGGAATTATCACCACCATTGTTGTTGCCATTATTCCGCTGCGGAGGTCTACGCCCACCACCGCCGCCATCGGAACCCCCAAAGTTACGGTCAAAAGCCTGTTTGTAATGCGCATAACCTGTACTGCCGGAGCCAAAGTAACCATAATCATTTGCCATAGCATTTTTCCTCCCTTATTCATAATCAGGCAACGGTTTACTCAACGTTCTTACCATATCCAATGCTGCCAGTCTTTCCGGCGCAATATTCATACGCTCCACCCTGACGGAATTTTCGATAGTAGATTCAGCACAATCCGCATACATAGCAAGTGCGTTTCTGATGACATTCACATCATATTCCCGCAATGGGCCAATATCGACATAACGGTTACGGCATTTTCTTTGCTGCTCCATTGATTTCCTCCACAAAGGGAGTTTTTTTCACTAAAAAAATGATTTTTTGCTCTCCCAACTCCATTCTACCATTTTGCGATACCTATAAATCGGACTTCTGGTGTTTTGGGTATTGGAATAATTACCAAAGATTTCATCTCAAAATGTCGTTGTTGCACAAAAACAGATTAAAAACACTGATTTTTAATTTTTTTGTAAAAGAAACTCCTTTTGAATATAGAAATAGCCGCCCTCACAAGGAGAGCGGCCATCCTAAATGTTTACTTTACAGTGGCTAACAGTTTGATTATCCATTGTGGGTGATAATCACCAACAGGCTCTATATGTCCATCATCCTTTTGCGCCACCAAAACAAAGCCATTGTAGTTGTCATAGAAATCAGCGTAATCACAGTAAGGAAGAATCACAGTTAAATCATCAATTCGGTGAGCATACTGGTTCTGTACCTCTTGGCAAACAGCATTTTCCCCACCGTTTTTTGCGCGATTCTTGATGCGAAGAAGATTTTCTTCAACGGGGTCCAAGGCAATATAATATAGACGAACAGTGTATCCGGCATCCTTGGCTCTACGGCACAGCTCCTTGGAGAACTCTCCATGCAGAGTAGTCTCATAGCTAAAATTGATTTCATCTTTCAAAGCAGTCTCAATGCGCTCTGAGGCTGCTTTTTCCTTTTCGTCGACAACCAATCCCAAATCCGTTCGCACGGCTCTGAGAACTCCGAGCAGGCTGGATTTTCCTACGCCGTCAATGCCGCCAATAATCGTACAAATCTTCATGTTCTGACACCTAATTTTAGTTTATGGCGCACCTTTATTTCCTAGCTGATTCATTAACATCTTTACGATTTCCTCGGTCTGTTGTTTCTTAACTTCTTCAATTCGTTTTCGATAATATTTGGCATTTGGACCACGATGCACATCGCAGTACCTTCTTGTGACATGATTGCTAAGTTGGAAATATCGGTTACAAAGCAAACATTTACGATAACATACATTATTGGTCTGTTCGTTGACAATGGCTGCATAGAGCATCGCATCAAGAGTCGGTGACATCAGGCGTTTCTTTTTGCCTCTGCTGTCGTAATTGTAGGTGATGTCTTTCATGTGCAGATTTATATAATCATCTAAGGCGAGTTTCATATATTTGCTTGTGTGTGAAGTGATATCTAAAAGCATTTCATCCGCTGTTTTCCAGCGAGGTCCGGCATTGGCAGATTCATAGGTGGAAATCACCTCTCTCCAAGCGCCGGGATATGTATAGATTTCGGAGTTTCCGTCAACCCCTTTACGTCGGTAATACTTTAGACCATCAAGAATATCTTTTGCGAATTTTACCAACGCATTGGCTGCGTAATATTGTCCTAAGGAATTATCGTACCACGGAATATGTACCGATATGTTATCGCCTTGTTGCTTTCTTTTCTCAGATTTGTATGCACGGCTCGAAAACTCCGCCGCCTTTACAACTTCATCAGGTACATTGGCTTCTACATCGGCCCAAATGCAAGACAATACATAACCCGCAGCCAGATAATTGCTTTGCCGGGAGAAATGCCCACAGAGCATAGAGATGGCTTCATCCTTATATCCGTAATATTCGGCAATAACAAGTGGCATATCCGGACAGAGGTTCCGCAAACGCCACACGTGCTGCTCTTTGGTTTCTTCTGGAACAAATAGTTTCCGGAACTCATGCAGCGCAGGTATCGCGTTGGATAATACAAGCGGATAAAGTTTTTCCTGCTCATCATCCCCCTCATCCCTCAATAGCGAATAGGCCCGCGTGACTGCTCGTGCATCTGCCGTTGATTTCGTCATTTCTGCCAATGCGTTATCTGAAATCGTTCCGTCATAGGGAGATGTATAGCCATCAGGAGGAACGTGATTTTCCTCCAGCCATTGGCGGACGTTATCTTCCGTGATTCCATGTTCACGTAAATCTACCAGTGCATCGTTGCTGATGGCAGTATATTGCGTTCTGCCTCGGTCCTGCTTTAATTGCGAATCGTCCGCCTTGTACCATCGCAGGACCATGTCCGTTGAATAGTAAAGTCCCATAATTACGTCCTCTCAGCATTTTTTACAGCCTCATAATAACAGTATATTTGCTGTCAGACGCATCTGCAATAGGTTCAAAAGGTAAATTGAGCGGAAAATTTTCAAAAAAAGTAAATGTTATCCCTATGTTATCACTTTTAGTAGGAACAATAATGAGCTACAATGGCTACGTTACACACAGAGGTGATTAAATTCACGCTGTAGACGAAAGGAGAAAATACAATGACCGAATTTTTGAATAACTACGATGTGCAGCCGAACGAACTTACAGTTTCTGAAGTTGCAAAAATCCTACACTG
>SFKI01000017.1 GCA_004554775.1 Subdoligranulum variabile | reverse complement strand
GAAAAACGAGATTGAGAACCAGAAGATTGCGCTGGGCGACAATCTAAGTGACGCGGTGATGTGGGGCGTGGGCGCCACCGGTGACCTGATGCAATGGGCGCGGGAAATTTTTGAAGGCGACCGGTACGATTACACCACCCTGTGGGGCAACGCGGACGAAGCGTCCGAAATAGGCCGGAAGACGGCCCAAAACGCATATGAGACGGCGCTGTACTACATCGACTCCCTGGAAAACCTGGACGGGGCGGCATACGACAGCAGCGTGGCCATTATCGACGAGCTGCTGCCCGGGGCGCAGCGGACGCTGGACGCCCTGGGTGAAAACGCCACCATTGAGGAGCGGACGGCGGCGCTGCGGGATCTGGCGGCGGAAACCTGGGACACGGCGCTTGCGGAAAATGAGCTGACGGAGCTGGACGCCAAATGGAGCGTATACAGCCGGACACAGGAGGATTACGAAAACCGTGCGGCGGCCATCGCGGCGCTGCGGGTGGAAACGGCGGGTTACCGGGATGCGTTGGAAGACCTGGACCGCTTCTCGGGATGGGATTACCAGATAACGGATGCGGATCGGCAGGACTACGCGGCGGAACTGGCGGACATGGGCATTGACGACCCGGGAGCGGCCGGACGGCAGCAGCTGGAGGCGGCGGCCCGGAGGCGCAGGGACGCGGAATATGCGGCTCACTCGGACGCGCTGCAAATGCTGGAAGAAGAGACCGTAAAGCTATCCGAGGAGGGCGCATGGCTGCGGGAAAACGCCGGCATTGCGGACGAATACACGGAGGCGCTGAAAAACCGGGGCGAGGCATTGGGCGTGGTGACCGAGGCCGAGGTGGAACTGAGCGACGTGGAGCAGGCCGCCAATGATAAGGCCCAGAAAAATCTGCAATACATGCAGGAATTGCAGGACAACATGCTGGTGCTGGCCGAGGGGAAAATGGAATCCATCAACAAAATGATGAATGGATTTGCAAAAATCGAACCCCCGAAGGCCACGACCGTGAAAGAGATGGACACTGGGCTGCAAAGCCAGCTGGACTACATGGACAGATACGCGGAGATGCTGGACCAGGTGCAGGAAATGGGTATTGGAGGCGATCTGCTGGCCATGCTAAGCGACGGCAGCGAGACCAGCTACGCTATATTGGAGGGGCTGGTGGCCGGCGGCGAGGATGCGGCGCTGGAATTGCAAGCAAAATATGAAGAGGTACAGGCCCGCAAAGACGAATTTGCCCTGGAACTGGCCCAAGCGGAAATGGACATGGACGCCCATGTGGACGAAATCCTGGGCAGCATGGACGAATTGGTGGAGAACATGAACCAGGCGCCGGAAGCCTACTCAGGTTCCTATGCAACGATGCAGGGGGCGATCAGCGGCATTGACGCGCTGCTGCCCACCCTGACGGGGCGGAGCGTTACGGTGCGCCGGCTGCTGGATTTCAGCGGCGCGGGCGTGGGAAGCGCCGGCGTGGGCAACAAAGGGCGGACGTACACGCCCCATGCGGCGGGCCTGGAATACGTGCCATACGACGACTACCCGGCCATGCTGCACCGGGGAGAAATGGTGCTGACGGCGCTGGAGGCCCGGGCGTATCGCAGCATGACGTTTGCGCGGAGCACGCAAGGGGGCACCGGAAGCGGAAACACCAACAATTACACATTTGGGGACGTATACGTGCGGGAAGAGGAAGACACCCGGCGGATCGCCAAGAACATCGCGCGGCTGAACAAACGGCGGGCATACGGACGGGGCCAGGTGGGGTGAACAAATGCACATGATCTATAACGGGGTAAACTCCGCGACGCTGGGGCTGTATCTGGCGGAGGAACCCACCATCACCCAGCCGGAGCGGCAGGTGGACACCATCACGGTGCCGGGCCGTGCCGGGGAAGTGATAATCGACAAGGGCGGACTGAAGGACGTAAAAACCGAGCTGAAATGCTACATCCGGGACGTGGCCAAGCTGCCCCAGGCCATGGCCTATCTGACGGGCAGCGGGAAACTGATCATCAGCACGGACGCGGGGCATGAATACCGGGCGTACTTCCCGGGCGGCGCGGAGGCGGACAGGCTGATACGCAATCTGGCGGCCCGGGAGATCACGGTGCCGGTGCGGCTGAAACCGTATCGATACCGGATCCCGGAGGCGGCGGACATTACGATGACGACGGGGGGAGTTGTAGCCAACCCGGGGACCGCGAAAAGTGCGCCGAGGATCGCCATCACCTGCACGGGGACCGGGACGCTGTACATCGGCACGGCCTACAGCATCGACCTGGAGGGGCTGACGGGCGGATGCATCGTGGACACGGACGCCATGGATGTGTACGCCATGGACGGGATAACGTCAATGTATTCCGGGGTGAGCATGGAGGATTTCCCATTTTTGGCACCGGGAAACAACAACATCAGCTGGACGGGGAACATATCGGGGGTTAAGATCACGCCCCGGTGGAGGGATCTATGATAACGATACACGACGGCGCGGCGACGGATTTCAGCGGGCTGGGGCTGGGGGCACTGGACCCCAGCACATGCACAATCACCGAAGAAGACGCCGGGGAATACGAGCTGCACATTGAGCAGCCGGCGGACAGCGCCCGGCGGCAGAAGCTGTTACAGCCGTGGCGGATTATCAAAGCCCCGGCCCCGGTGCGGGAATCCCCGTTGGTACAGGAGAGCGCTGGAACGGGGACGGTGACCCGAGAAATCTACAAGGTGGTCACACCCAGCGGCCAGCGGTTGCGGCTGCGGAAAAGCGCCAGCATGAGCGCGGGGGTGATCAGCAAATACAAGCCGGGCACCCAGGTGGCACTGCTGGAAACCGACGGAAGTTGGGGGCACGTGATCGTGCTGGACGGCGGCGCGGAAGGCTGGATGTGGCGGGCGTATCTGACATACGTGGAAAGCCGAACGGAGAGCGTATCCGGGGACAACCCGGGGGACGTGGTGACGCCGGAACAGGCCCGGGATCAGCTATTTAGGATCTACAAGGTCACGCCATCCAGCGCGGACCGGGTGGCCGCGGCAGAAGCACGGCACATTACGTATGATCTGTTGGGCGCGGTGGTGGTGGGCGATTACGCCCCCGATGGGGTGCCGGCCAACACCGTGGTGGCCCAGATCATGGCCAAGGCCGACCATGATGCAGGATTTACGGTGCACTGCGACATCACCACGGCAATTACGGGCGACTACGGCGGCCGGAACGTGATGGACTGCCTGCTGGGCGGCGAGGACGGCATTGTGCCGCAGCTGGACGCCCGGGTGGTACGGGACAATTACGACATCTGGATCCTGCCGGGAGACGCCCAGCGGAAGCCGGGGGCAGCGATCCGGTACGGCAAAAATCTGGTGAAGGCGCAGCTGACCACAGACGTGAGCGACGTGGTAAGCCGGATCATCCCCGAGGGGAAGACCAAGAGCGGGGATCCGCTGACCGGCGATCCGGTGGATTCCACCCATGCGGGGGAGTATCCGGTGATCCATGCCCGGAGGATCCAGTACGACGTAAAAATCGGCAGCGACGGAATCAAAAACGAGGCCCAGGCGAAAGCAAAACTGAAAGAAAAAGCCCAGGCGGACTACAACGAGAACGGCGTGGATCTGCCGGCGGTGGACGCGGACGTGGAATTTGTACGGCTGGAAATCGCCGAGGAATACACGGAGGTGGCCAACCGGGAGAAATTGCATCTGTACGACCAGACGGACGTGATCGACAGGGAAATGGGAATACTGGCCACGGTGCGGATGACGGGATACACCTGGGACGCACTGGCGAGGCAGTACGAAAAGACGCAGCTGGGCGAAATCAACCAGGTGGAGGCCAGCGTGTACGGACTGGACATTGCGGCCGGCAGCGTGGGTGGAACGCGGATCATCCCGGGGAGCATCACCGGCAACCTACTGGGGCGGCAGGTGATCGAGGCCCGGCACATATCCGCAGACAGCATCCGGGCAGACATGATCCAGGCCGGGGCAGTAGCGGCGGACAAGATCGCGGCCGGGGCGGTGACGGCGGAGAAAGTCGCCGCCGGAGCCATCGAAGCCGACAAGATCGCCGCCGAGGCGGTGACGGCCGACAAGATCGCCGCGGGGGCAGTGACGGCGGAGAAAGTTGCGGCCGGGGCCATTGAAGCCGACAAGATCGCCGCCGGAGCGGTGGACACGGACAAATTGGCCGCTGGCGCGGTGACGGCGGAGAAGATCGAAGCCGGCAGCATCACCGCAGACCGGATGCAGGCGAAGACCATCACCGCCGAAAGCGGCATACTGGCCGACGGCGTGGTGGGCACCGCCCAGATTGCGGACGGCAGCATCACCACGGCCAAGATTGTGGAGCTGAGCGCGGACGTGATTACCGCCGGAACCCTCAGCGTGAAGCGGCTGATTCTGGTGGGCGAGGACGGGCTGATCTACAACATCAATGCCACGGCCAGCGGACTGACCGCCGAGGAACTGACTGACGAAAAATATCAGAACCAGATCAACGGCACAGTGATTGTGGCCAAGTCTATCACGGCGGCGCAGATCGCGGCGGAAAGCATCACCGGCAACGAGATACTGGCCGGGAGCATCACCGCCGGGAACATCGACGTGGCGGGGCTGTTTGCGGATGAAGCAACCATCAACGCCATCAACGCCATGGACATCAGCAGCAACAGTTACCTGAAGCTGATGGTGGAAAACACCGTCAACGAAAAGGGATTTACCTCCAGCTATATTGAGATCAGGCCCGAGAAGATCGATGTGAAATCCGGCGGCACATTCCGGGTGAATTCCGGCGATGTGGACATTTCCACCAGCAAATTCTCGGTATCGATTACCGATGAAGCGGGCAGCGATGACGAACTGCTTACGATTGACGCAACGGGAGTACGGGCGGCGAACCTGAGTGCACCCAACGTGGCCATGCGCTATGACGGGCCAGGGCAGATCATCGTCAACAGCGGCGCCACCAGTGCACAGGTGGAATCTGGCGGTTACGCCCGCAGCATTCAGGAGGTTTTTGACCGGATTAACGACCGGTTTTTACCGTACACCGTGAATGTCACCGTCCAGACGGATACGTACGAGAACCTGTCGCTGCACGGCGTGTTCGGCGGGGCGGCTGCACTGCTGATTGAGGGCGGGGGCAACAAGGTATACGGATCGCTGAGCATCGACACCTGCCACCTGAGCCGCATCAATGTGGAGAATCTGGGGGTGTACTGCAATGGCAACCGGGCGGCGATTGAAGTGTGGACGACCATGTGGGTACGATTTTCAGGGTGCCGGGTGGAGGGCTACAGCACAGCTACGTCGGCATTTTACGTAGATCGCGGGTCGGTGGTGATGCTATATAATAGCGAAATGTACAATTGTTCGCGAGGGATTTACGCGGGCTGGGGTACTAACGTGGATTTTCATACGCTGAAAGGCACGTGTACAAACCTGTATCTGGAGGGCTACGGCACACGGATAACGGGCAACGTTTCGCGGCCTTCCGGCGGTTGGAGCGGTTTTAATATCATTTCGAATTTCGCTGATATGACCACGATTCCCATCGACAACGGCAGCGGAGTGGTTGCGCCCACTACTGGCAGCGCGACGTTTAACCCATCGGCTACGGGCACGTATACCACCTACTGGTGGAGCGGAGACAGCGACATCCGACAGGGGTACACCAAGAGCAATGGACGGATCAAGGGCGGCATTTTCTACGCTGTCAGCGGTGTAAGCGGAACGGTGAAGTCCGCGATCCTGAAACTTACCCGATTGAAAAATTACGGGAAGGGCAGCGCGGTGCAGGTAAAGGTGTACGGAACTACCAGCGCCGGAAAGAGCGGGAACCCGGCGCTGAGCACGGATGGCTACGTGCTGGGCACCATCGATGGTGGGCAGACGGCTGAATTCGCGCTGCCTGCGGCGCTGGCGACCGGATTGGGCAATGGCACGTACAAGGGGATTATCCTGTACGCGGATGACACGACGGTGCTTCATGGAAAAACCTACAGCACCAACTATGCCAGGTTTGCGGCGGCTGCGCCGATGACGATTACATGGACGACGTGATGGAAGGACGGTGATATGATGCTGGCAATCGACAACCTGCCGCATGAATTGTTATTGGGGCGGCAAACGGAAAACGGTGTGACGGTAATATCGATAGACGTGCAGTCGTGGCTTAACTAGTGGCCCGGAATGGAGACCGTGATAATGGCGACGCGTCCGGGAGAGAGTGCGGCCTATCCGGCGGCAACGCACATGGAGGGGAGCTGCATCGTCTGGACGGTAAACGGAGCGGATACCGCAATCGCGGGACGAGGAACGGCAGAAATTCTGGGGCTGGTGGACGGCGTGCGGAAACTGTCGCAGATTGTGCGAACGCGTATAAAATCGTCGACTGTTGCGAACACCATGGATCCGCCGGAAGGCGCTCAGCCTTGGGTTGACGAAGTTATTAATGCCGCGAATGAGATAAAAAATATGACGGCGCAGGCGGAAACGCTTCAGCCGGGAGATGCAGCTACTGCGTCTTACGCGGACGGAAAGCTGACACTTGGGATTCCGCGCGGTTTGCCCGGAGCAAAAGGTGATCCTGGCCCGAAGGGTGATCCTGGGCCGAAGGGTGATCCTGGGCCGAAGGGCGATCCTGGGCCGAAGGGTGATCCTGGGCCGAAGGGCGATCCCGGCAGCGACGCATCTGTGACTACCGAGAATATCGAAGCGGCATTGGGATATTCGCCTGTCAAGGACGTACAAGTAGGCGGCACCAGCGTGTTGGATGGTGGTGTGGCGAATGTACCTAACGTGATATGCATTAGAGGCGATAACTCAATAGGAGTGACTAATCCCCCTCAGCATACCGTTTGGCAAGGGCCAATCGGAATATACAAAAATACCGGGGAAATTATACTCGCGGCATCCACTCAATCGACCATTAACGTTAGAGGCCCACAGTTCATTGGAGGTACAACATTGGACTACGCCGTCAAAGCCGCCATGTGCGACGGCAAAGGCGCGGTGTGGACGTACGCTGAACGGCTTGCGGCGCTCCTGCGGCTGGGCTGTACCGTAGACGATGATGGGATTGTGCGCTGGACTGCGCAGACGGGAGGCTGATTATGCAATACATTTACACAAAAAAACGGACTATCCCGCGTTGACCACGGACGACCTGGAAGCGATTCGCGAAGCGCTGAATCTGTAAAACGAAAGGAGAAATCAAAATGGCGAAACTTGACGCGGCAAAATTTGCGGAATATCTGAAGGCCCGGGCGCGGGCCAAGGATGGGTATATCATGTGCGCGATTGGGGAGAACCCCCGGAAGCTGAACGAGTGGTATTTCAGCGGACAGTACAAGGGCGAGCAGCTGAAAAAGGCCAACTACTGGCGGCAGCACGCAGAGCGCGTGTGGGACTGTCAGGGACTGGCTGACGGGTATGTGACGGACAGCGGGGAGTTCGGGCGCGTGAACGTCCGAGCGCGGAACAATTACGCCAGCTGGTGCAGCCCCAAGGGCCACGGGACTATCCCGGCGAAGCACCGGGTGCCCGGCGCGGCGGTGTTTATCCACTCCGCTTCGGCGGGGTATATTACCCACGTGGGATTTCTGGTGGAGCCGGTGAATGCCAAAAATCCTGAGGGCGACTGGTACGTGGTGGAGGCCCGGGGCGTGATGTACGGCGTTGTAACCACCAAACTGTCCGCCCGCCCGTGGAACCGCTGGGGGCTGATGACCAAATACTTTGACTACGATTCGGCGGGCGAGAAGCCTTCGGAAACGCTGGTGCTGGGCAGCCGGCTACTGAAAAACGGCATGGAGGGCGACGACGTGCGGGCCCTGCAGGAGGCGCTGATCGAACTGGGGTACGAATGCGGCAAATGGGGCGCAGACGGGGACTACGGAGATGCAACCGAGATGGCCGTGCGGGCGTTCCAGCGGGCGGCGGGCCTGCAAATCGATGGCGACTACGGCCCGAAAACGCACAAGGCGTTGACTGCGGCGCTGGAGGCCGCAAGGAATCCCAATAGGGCCGGGGACATGGTGGAGATCGACGGCGGGCAGTGCTACGTGCGGGACGCGCCCAACACCAGCGGCGTGATTCTGGGGGTGGCGACCCGGGGGAGCACGTGGCCCTACGCCGGGGAGACGGCAGAGAACGGATGGCTGAGGATTGAGTGGAGCGGCGGAACCGGATGGGTGTCCGGGAAATACGGAAGGAGGGTGTAAAATATGTGGGACAAAATCGTGAAAGGGGTATTTGCGGTGGCTGGAGCGATTGCGGGAATTTTTGGCGAATGGAATGCCCTATTGACCATCCTGGCGGTGTGCATGGTATTGGATTATATCAGCGGACTGATCGTGGCGGCAATGGGGCGTTCGCCGAAGACCCCCGGAGGCGGGATCGACAGCAAGGTGGGATTCGCCGGGCTGGCAAAAAAGGCGTTTATTATCCTGATTGTGCTGCTGGCCACGGTGCTGGACAATGCCCTGGGCGTGGGCAGGATGGTATTTCAGACGGCGGCCACCTGCTATTATATCGGTAATGAGGGCCTGAGCATCGTGGAAAACGCAGGTATTATCGGGGTGCCCGTCCCGGCGGGGCTGAAACGGGCCATGGAGCAGCTGCGCGATAAAAATGACCAAAAGGGCGGCGACCATGACGACAAACCGCCCGAGGATCCGGCGGAATGACGTACATACCGGCCCTGCCTACGCGGCGGGGCCGGATTTTTCGGAGGTGATGGGCATGCCGACAACATTATACGGAGAGTATCCGCAGTTTGTCGGGCTGACTGGTGGAGAGCTGGCCCGGGCGATATTGGAGGCCCGATTAAGCCCCACGGATGTACAGATTTCCACGTCCCGCCTGATCTGGGGCATGGAGTACGCCGACATTGGCGCGGCGGTGGGCATGGACAGGTCAGCGGTGGCCAAACGGCTGCTCGGGCAGATCGTCCCGCGGCTGGAGATGGCCATTCTGGGTACACGGAGATACTGATGATTTATTCCCCTGCTACTACGGTAGCGGGGGATTTTTGTTTTTGGCGGAAGAAATATCCCGCAGACGCGGTTAATGCCCCGGCTGGACGGCACGCGGCAATTTTTGCTGGGAACGGCCTACGGCGTGGGTGCCGGGAAAATGGATGCTATTATTTCGGCGGCGGCTGAAAACGGGGCCATGAAGGCCATGGGAATCGTGCAGCCGGATGGGCGTATCGACATCGATACGCTGTATAATGCGGCCCTGGCCCAGATGCAGGCGCAGGGCAAGGTGACAATTGACCTGCCGCTGCTGGGGACATTTGCGTTTGACGCGGACGACCTGCGCGAATTGCGGCAGCGTATCGCGGGGGGAAAACGCATGAAAATCGTGAAACGGATATCCAACGACATGATGGGAAACATCGACGAGGCCCGGGAGAAAATCCGGACGGCGTACGAGCTGAAATCTGAGCACCCGGAGACTGCCAGCTGGTATCGCGAAATGGCTGCGGCGCACATCAATTTTAATTCCAGCGGCCATGGCGTGCTGGAGAAATTGATCGAACAATACAAATCCTCCGACGCGTACAAGAGGAACCCGGAGTACGCCAACGGCATGATGGAAGCATGGCAGGCCATGCATACGGACATGATGGCCCTGGCCGCCGAGGTCAAGGCCGTGATCGACGGATTTAAGTAATGAGGACACCCCGGCAGTGATTCTGCCGGGGTGTTTTGCTACCATCCAAGTTTAAATTTCAACTCACGCCCCTATCGGGGGACAACCACATTATAACAGGCAGGATTCGCGGTGTCAACACGCCGCGAAATTTTTTTGAAAAAGTTGCTAAAAACCTATTGACAATATACCGAATTAGGTATATAATATAGTCACAAGGTTGAGAGAAACAAGGAGGAAGAAATCATGAAGGGCACCGAAAAGCAGATCAAGTGGGCGGAGGACATCATCAACAATCCCGCAGAGGTCATGGAAAAGCACATCGAATGGGCTAATACGTTCGCCCCGGCAGAGATCGCGCCTGTGACCAAGGCCATCGAAGCATATCGTGCAATGATCGCCAATGGCGGAGCGAATGCGGATGATGCGGCGTTCATCATCGACCACCGTTCCCGTTTCGCCGCCGCCGCGGAAAAAATCCTGACCCGGGAATTCATCGCCGCCGGAAACCAGTACCCCGTTTGCAACGTGCAGAACATCGCCAGGATGTTCAAATACTAAACCGCAATAGAATCCGCGCCCGCCCGGTTAAAGGCGGGCAGAAAGGAAGGTTATTGGAAATGACGATTAAGGAACGTGCGTACAAAATTGATACGTTTGCAACATATCTTGAGTCGTGCGGAATAACTAAGGATGAGGAAATAAAATCTGCTGCGCGTTATCAATTTGATTGTATATGTATGGGTGATGAAAACGGAAGATGGTGTGATGCCCCGGAAAAAGATAAAAGATTATTGCGCGAATTCGTGCGCAAATACTGCTAATCAATTGACAATCCCGCCCGGATAAAGGCGGGCAGAAAAAGGAGGAAAAACCCATGAAGAAACTGTACATGGTTCAGACCAACGCGTCCCTGGAAATGATTTCTGTAGATTACGACAACCGCATCGCCCGCATCTACGGGGGAACCGACGGCTGGCAGTACGACCACTCCCTGGCCGACGTGGAAGATGATTCCAGCTGGGGCGAGGGCGACTTCGATGCCATCGTCGCCGACCTGGAATCCAACGACCCTGATTTCCAGATCGTGGAAGAACGCGAATTCGACGACTGACACCATTCGCCCGCCGGGAGGCATCGTATCCCGGCAAGGAAGAATCATGAGACGATTTTATTTCACCCTGGGCGACGGGTCTGCTGCGGGAATGGATGATTACATCGGCAACATTCGCGGAGCACGCCGCGAAGCAAGGGCAGAGGCGATCCGCACCGGCAAAACCATCTACATCAACGATCTGCGGAACGATGACATCGTAGACTACGTAACCCCAGAATAACAAACCGTCTGACGACCACGGCCCGCCCGGAGCCGCAATCCGGGCAAGAAGGCTGGCGTAAGTCAGCGGAAACGGAGGTATAAAACAGTGCCCGAGTACGACCGTAGCGCCCCGCGTCCGCGGGGAAATGATAGTCCCATCACCCGGCTGAGGCTGGCCAAGGGTCTGACGCAAGCGCAGCTGGCGGAGATCGTTCGTTGCCGGCAAGTGGACATTAGCCTGTGGGAAAACGGCGTGCGGCAACCTAGCGCGAAATCCGCCATCAAGCTGGCGCATGCGCTGGACTGCCAAATGGAAGAGCTGTACGACATGGAATAGCAGAAATTTGGAATAAGGTATTGACTTTCCAAAGTAATTAGGATATAATGTTACCATAGTAACCAACCAAGAACATTATAGCACAAGAACATCTGAAGTAATCACAAAACGCCCGCCCCGGAGGAACGAGGGCAGAAAGGAAATCAATGAACATCGGAGATGCAATTAGAGACGCCCGCGAGGCTGCGGGCATGACGCAGGCAGAGCTTGCAGAAAGGGCTGGCGTGGCCAGATGCTACATCACAATGCTGGAACGGGGCACCAAAGTGTGCCCCATCCCCACAGGGATGGACATTGCGCGGGCGCTGGGAATCCCGTTTGCAGCGCTGTACGAGGAAAGTGAGGGAGGGGCCAACAATGACACTGGACGAACGGATAGATGACATGCTGGGCAGGTATGGCGAGGTCTGCACCAAGGCGCAAGCGTCCAAGATCATGGGGTGCAGCTACTACAAGATCAGGGCCATGTTGGAGGACTGGCGGCTAAAAACCGCTTGTGCTGGCAGCATGGTAGACGTGAGAAGAATGGCGGAATACATATGTGCGCCTTCCACTGTCGAGGAAATAGCCCGCAAGGAACGGCTGCGCAAGAAACTAAACACAACGTGGGTGGTGTGAAGCATGCCTCGGATGTTGGGTTCTGCCTCCGCGCAACGTGGGAGCTGTTGCCAGGAATGCCCCGACAGGATGGCCGGATGCCATGGTGTGTGTGAAAAGGCTGCTGTCGAGGACATTGTGAAAATCATAGAGCATGCTGAACGCATGCGGCAGTTGCAGGTATCTATTGATTTGTGCAGTCGGAAACAGATCAATATAACCCGCAGAAAGCGCAAGGAAAAACAAAGAAACCGATAGATAGGAGGAATCAACATGGTGGAGGTTATCAAGGCGTTCGTGTTTTTCGCGAGTGGCATGCTGCTATCCGAGGCATATCATGCATTCGCGTGGAAGCGGTACAGGCAGGGCAAGGCCGAGAGCCGCACCCAGGAAGTGGAACTGCATGGCCGCAGGTACAACGGATAAATCGGAAATGGAGGAAGCAAAATGGACAATCTGGAAATCTACAACCGCGTCAGAGCGGTTCCGGAGATCGCGCAGAAATCCTTCAACAACGGAAGGTTTTCGGGGACGGACATCAACCCAATGTGGCGAATCAAGGTATTGACTGAGGTATTTGGCCCCTGCGGGATCGGCTGGTACATCGATGATGTGCGCCACTGGAACGAGACATTTCAGGATGGAACCGTCGCAACCTTTGTGGAATTGAACCTTTACGTAAAACTCGACGGAGAATGGTCACGGCCTATCTATGGAATGGGGGGAAATTCCAGCGCAACGACGACCAAATCCAACAAATACGTCGTCGATGATGAAGGCTACAAAAAAGCCTATACGGATGCTATCAGTGTGGCATGCAAGGCCCTGGGCGTTGGCGCAGATATCTACTATGGCAAGGACGCTGTTGACAAATCCAGCAAATATTCCAGATATTACGACGGCCCGGAAAGCGAGCCTGCGCCCGCGAGGCCCAAGGCTCAGGCCCCGGAAAACCCCAGAAAGGGACTGATCACCAATGACCAGCTTATCACCATCCAGACCAATTGCAATGCAGATGAGATCGGAAAACTGTGTGAGAAATACAAAGTTGCTAATATCGCAGACCTGACCAGCGTACAGGGCGCGGTGGTGTGCAGACAGCTTGAGAAGCGGAGGGAACAGCGTGCGACTGTATGATTTGGCCGAAGAGTATGCCGTACTGATGGCGGCATACGAGGAAACTGATGACCCGGAAGAACAGGCTGAAATCCTGGACGAGATCGACCGGGTGAACGATGGAATAGGTGATAAATCCGAGATGTATGCCCGGATGATGCGCAGCGCGGATGCATCCGCCAAGGCTGTGGGTGATGAGATCAAACGCCTTCAGCGGCAGAAAAAATCCTACGAGAATCTTGCGGCCCGGATGAAGGCCGGAATCTACGAGGCCATGAAAATGGCCAATGCGGACAAACTGTTTACCAGCATCGGTAAATGGTACATCCAGAAAAACCCGTGGAGTGCTACGGTGACCGATCAGGACAAAATTCCAGCCAAATACCTGGTGCATCAGCCTGATACCGTAGACAAGACCGCACTGCTTCGGGATTTCGCCGAAACTGGTGAATTGATCGACGGTGTGGAGTTCACCCAGGGCGAGGGGGTACGGTTCCGGTGAGCCGTTGGAAAGGCCGAATCGAGAAACTTGATACCGAGGCAGGCCGGAACCAAACAATCACCCTAAGCATTGATGGGGATTTGCGCGAGACATACGATGCACTGAAGGACACCGACGTGTCGGTGGAGATCAAAAAGTATCATGCAAAACGGTCGCTGGACGCGAACGGGTATTGTTGGGTGCTGATGGACAAGATCGCGGCTGAATTGAGGATTCCCAAAGTCGAGGTGTACAGGTCATTAATCCGGGAGATCGGCGGTGTCAGTGAGATGGTGTGCGTCCGGGAGGACGGCGCAGAAAAGCTGGTATCCGCCTGGGGCGAGAACGGCATTGGTTGGATAGCCGATACCATGCCCAGCAAACTACCGGGATGCCTGAATGTAATCCTATACTACGGCTCATCCACCTATGACACCCGGCAAATGTCCACATTGATAGACGCAGCCGTGGAACTGGCGAAAAGCCTGGGGATTGATACGGCTACGCCGGAGGAAATCGCAAAATACAAAAACGAATGGAGGATATAGGAGTGGAAATTAAGGCAACAACCGCTGAAGGCGCGGTAGTGGTGAGCAGTTACGAGTATGCGCGGCTGCAGAACATTGTGGGACGGGTGAACGCGCTCCAGTCTTACATGGAGCACAGTACATTCGGGGATTTTGTGGATCGTCAAACCGTTGCTGATATTTTAGGGCTGCACATCGGCCCGGCACAGCAGGAAGGAGACGCGAAAAATGAATCGTGTGCTACTGGTAGGTAACATTGCCAAGGGCCCGGATGACCGGCGCTCGTCGAGCGGGATTTCCTGCTGCACATTCACGATTGCGTGCAATCGGAAATATGCTAATTCGCAGGGCGTGCGCGAAACGGATTTTATCAAATGCGTCGCATGGCGACAGACAGCGGATTTCATCAAAAAGTATTTCCTGACCGGCAACAAGATCGGCGTGGAGGGCGCAATCCAGGTGCGGCAGTACGAGGCCCAGGATGGCTCGAAACGCTACGCGACAGAGGTGCTTGTGGAACAAGCGGAATTTGTGGCCCCGAAATCCAACGGGCAGGAATACAGAGCGGAACAGCCCCCGGCAAGACCCGAACCACCCGCCAGGGCCGAACAGCAGCGGATGGATACGACCCAACGTCTGCAGAACGAGGGCTTTGTCGAGACGGATGACGACGACCTGCCATTTTAGCACTAATAAAGCCATGGCATTTTCCGGCATCCAAATTTACCATGGTATCTATCCCCCGAAGCCCCGGAGGCCGGAAATGTTAATCCCCAATACACACCAAACCGCAAATACGACGAATTAGAAGGTGCCCCATGGCAAACCTGCATAACCCCGTAAAGGCAATTCGCGCAAAATGCATGCGCTGTACCTGCGACCAGCCTGGCGAAATCGATAAGTGCCCCATTGTAGACTGCCCGTTGTATCCCTTCCGGTACGGCAAAAATCCGTACCGCACCAAACGAGAGATGAGCGATGAGCAGCGCGCGAAGTTCGCGGAAGCTGCAGCACGCGGACGCGCAACTGCAAAAGCAAATCGGGATGTGCTGATAGCACGAGAAAAAGACGGCTGATTTTACCCTAGTAACTATTCCCCTAAAGCTACGGAAATCAAAAACCCTTATTGCCATTGCGGGGAAAACGGCAAATCGACTGTAATGTGGAGCAGGAAGGAGGAACACCGGATGAAAACAACCGAGGAGGCACTGCATGGCGACTGGTAAACGGTATTACTGGATCAAGCTGCGGGAGACGTTCATGTCGTCCGATGTCGTGGATTTCTTGATGTCGCAGACGGACGGCGCGAATTACGTGGTGCTGTACCAGATGTTATGCCTAAAAACCATCAACACGGCAGGACGGCTAGCCCGAACCATCGGCGAGATCGTCATCCCCTACGACGTGGACAAAATCCAGAGGGACTGCAAATGGTTCACGGCGGACACCATTCGAGTGGCGCTGGAACTGTACAAGAAATTCGGCCTGGTATACGAGGACGTTGACGGAACGCTGGTAATGACTGGGCACAACGAGATGGTCGGGAGCGAGACCAATTGGGCCATGCAGAAGCGCCACCAGATGGTTACGAAGGCCCAGAAACAGCTAAATTCCCCCGCTTGTGGTGGAAACAAAGTGGAAAGTGAGGTGGAAAATTTCCACCCAGATATTAGAGATAAAGAGATTAGAGATAAAGAGATTAGAGATAGAGAGATAGAGAGTAAGAGTAATAATAATAATAATAATAATAATAATAATAATAATACTAGCGGTGCGCCGACTGAAGTCGGCACCCCGCAGCAGCAGGAAAAGCCGCCAATATTCACGCTTCCGTGCATTGGCGGAGGGGAATTCCACCTGACGCAGGAGGACGTTGACAAATGGTCGGAACTGTATCCGGCGGTGGATGTACCGCAGGAGATTCGGGCAATGATCGGCTGGCTGGACGCGAATCCCAGCCGCAGGAAAACTGTGTCAGGAGCAAAGAGATTCGCGAACAACTGGTTGTCTAAGGCTCAGAATCAGGGAGGTGCTGGATATGCAAAGCGTGGGCGAGATTCTGCGGGGCCTCGACAAGTCTACGGCGGGGAAGAGGTTTTATGACATGATTCAAGCCGCCCAGCGGGCCACACCTGAGGACAGGCGCAATGCGGAGCAAGCGGCGGTTGAGCGTTACAATGCAGCATCCGGGGAGCTTGCCGAGCAGGACGGTTATGACTGCCCGTTGTGCAATAACCGTGGAAACACTGCGGAGCTGCTGGAACGCAATGGCATGTTATACCAGGTTTACAGGCCGTGCAGGTGCATCGAGATTCGGAAAAGCATAGCCCGCATGCGGAATTCTGGGCTGGCAAACAGCATCAGCCAATGCACGTTCAAGGCATTTCACGCGGATGCCCAGTGGCAGAAGGTCATGCTGGACACCGCGCAGGGGTACGCCGCCGAGGGATTGAGCGCCGGGAGATGGCTATTCTTCGGCGGGGCCGTGGGCAGCGGGAAGACACATCTATGCACCGCGATATGCCGTGAGGCGCTTCGGAAAATGCCAATATTGTACATGTCGTGGCCTGCTGATGCAGGTCGGATAAAGTCAAATGTCGGGGACGAAGCGGAATATCAGCGTCAGATTTTGCCGTTGAAAAACATCAAATTCCTGTACATTGACGATTTCCTGAAACCGACAGCGGGCCGCGACGGAAACACGGCCCCGTCTGCAGCAGACATCCGACTGGCCTATGAAATCCTCAACCATCGATACATCAACCACATGCCGACAATTATCAGTTCGGAACGGTATTTGTCCGAGCTGATGGAGATTGACGAGGCTACGGCCTCCCGGATCGCCGAATGCGCGAAAGGGTACTGCAAAACCATCAGCCGGGGGAACGGCAAAAACTACCGGCTGCGGAACGATGAGGTGTTATAGGGGGGGGTACGCAATGACGACGACGTTCAGAGTTTACGGTGAACCGGTGGGCAAAGGTCGCCCCCGGTTTGCCCGGCGGGGCGGGCGTGTGGTAACCTACACACCCGACAAAACGGCGGAATACGAACAGGAAGTGTGCGATGCGTTCCGCGCTGCCGCAGGGTATGTTTGGAAAAAGCTGGAAGGCCCGGTGCAGCTGCAGGTCACGGCATACTATGGGATACCTGCATCAGCCGGGAAACGGAAACAGCAGGCGATGTTGGACGGGGCTATCCCGCCCACGAAAAAGCCCGACGCGGACAATGTGGTGAAAATCATATGCGACGCGCTGAACGATGTGGCATGGGCGGACGATGCCCAGATCACGGTATTGCATTTTGAGAAACGGTACTGGGCTATCCCCTATGCGGAAGTCACCATATCCGGAGACGAGTAACTGAAAAACGGAGGAACAACAATGAAGATCGTTAAGGCAGGTTGGGAATTCATAGACCGTCCCCCGAGGGCCGGGAGGATGAAGGCCATTGAAACGGCAGGGCGGCTGTGCTACAAATCGGAATCGAAAATCAGCGCAGCCAGCGCCCCGAAATTCGTGCGGAACCTGATTTTGCATCACCACGATGCAATGCTGGAACATGGGGATTACGTGTTCCGCATAAAAGACCAGGGCGTGTATAAAGCGGTAGCGGAAGGCATGCAGATGCTCCGGGATGCTACTGGCATGGCCCCGAACCTGATTATGACCGACATTAACGGCAGGCCGATTATCAGCGGGAATATCCGGGCATGGAGGGAGCTACTACAGGCAAATGCAGGGATTGCATACTATTTCGCGGGACACATTGATGACAATTACAGGTTCGACCTGCCGGAGTACGAGAGCGTTGACCCCGACCCGAGGATTGAGGAAATGAGCTACATCGAGCTGGAGGGCCGGGAGCGGATGGCACATTACCGCATGGGCGTGAAATTCACCTGCGATAGGGGGATTTCCCACGAGTTTGTGCGGCACAGGCAGTTCGCTTTCGCGCAGGAGAGCACGAGGTACTGCAACTATGCCAGCGGGAAATTCGGTTCGGAAATCACGGTGGTAAGCCCGTCGCAATTCGGCGAAGACTGCTACTGGGCGGGCACCAGTTGGGAGGATTGGGAGAGCGTGTGCATCAGCGCAGAGCACGCCTATAAACGGATGATGGAGCGATACTGCACGGCGCAAGAGGCACGTGTGGTACTGCCCACCAGCACGAAAACCGAGTTGATTATGACTGGGAACCTGTACGCATGGAAGCATTTTTTCGACCTTCGAGCGCTGGAGAAAACCGGCCCGGCACACCCGCAGGCGAAAGAGATTGCACTCCCGGCGTTGGAGGGATTCCGGGATATTTTCCCGGACATTTTCGCGGAGGAACGAGCATGACACTAAGTCTGATCAAAAAAGAAGAGCGAAAGAGAGAAACGTTATTGGCCCGGGCAACTAGCACGGAAATGGTGGTGCAGATGTTGGGCCGAGGTCGGTACACGGAAGAATTTATCGCGAGGTTTTGCGATGTACCTGTGGGAGTTGTAAGGGCA
Organism: Subdoligranulum variabile; assembly: GCA_004554775.1. GTDB lineage: Bacteria > Bacillota > Clostridia > Oscillospirales > Ruminococcaceae > Gemmiger > Gemmiger variabilis_B. Next base: position 19,286 of record SFKI01000017.1, on the reverse strand, counting down.
TTCGCCACGAAATACGAATCAAAGATCAAACACGTCCGCAAGGAAACCAAACGCATGGACGAAGTTGCGGAACGGATTATCCGGAAGCGGATGGGCCGGCCCGCGACGGACGGCGAGATAATTAGAATGTTAAAACAAGCGGTGGATGGCTAGAAATGAGAAAGTACAATTACGAGGCGTTGGCCGATGCTGCCGATGCCCTGAACGACGCTACAGAGGATTGCAGGGAATGCCCGGTGCAGGGCAAATGCAACTGTGACAAACACGGATGCTTGTTGGACGCAATCTGCGAAATCCTGAGAGACAGAGCATGCCTTGCGGATGCATACCAGGCCGCAGCACAGCGGACATCTGGTGACCACGACAAAATCCTGAACGGCGTGCTGGGCCTGTGCGGTGAAACCGGAGAGTGCGCCGACATAGTGAAAAAATCAACGTTCCAGGGGCATATCCTTGACCGGGATCACCTGATTGATGAAGCGTCCGATGTGGCCTGGTATTTGGCGGAGCTGGCCACTGGGCTGGGGGTTTCGTTGTCCGAGATTTTCCGGCACAACATCGAGAAACTCAAAAAGCGTTACCCGGATGGGTTTGACCCCGAACGATCTATCCATAGGGAGGAAAACGAAGATGCCTGAAATCAGGAGGTTACAGGGTCGGGAACAGGAATCGTTATTGGAGCTGTACGCGGTGATTACCATGGCCCACGGGCTGGAACCACTGCATAGGCGGCTGAAAACCATTCCGAATGGCATGCGCACATTGGGACAGTTGCGATGGGCCTCGCGGAAGCTGCTGGATGATGTGATGGCTACCATTCCGACGGAGCAACTCGCAACACAGAAACGGAATCTGGAACATTTGGGCTATCAGATCGGGGTGTTCCGCGCCGACGGGAAACCGGGCGAGGAAAGCGGACGCTGGATTTCGAACAAATGTACGCTGGAGCTGATTAACGTATGAAGTATCGACGGGGAGGGCGAACAATGGCTGAATTTACGGAGATCATGCGTCAGGCCAAACGGATGTGCACTGCCCACGGCAGCATGTGCAACACTAACAATTGCCCGCTGTACAACGGAGAAGCGTGCCGTATGAACATTGATCTGGACGGCGAGGACTACAACGAGCTGGAGCGTATCATCTTGGACTGGGCCGCAGAGCACCCCGAACCGGTGTATCCGTCGTGGGAGGAAGGCTGGAGGCAACTGTTCCCGGAGGCTGACATTAGACATACACTTTGCCCGGAAGTCTTTGGGGATAAATACAGGTGCGATTGGTGCCACGATGACAAAGATGACAACGATAACTGCGATGAGTGCTTGGAGCGCCCCATGCCCGCCGAGGTCGCGGAGAAATTGGGGATTAAGCCGGTAGCCCCGGAAAATCCCGCGCCGGAACACGACGGCTGCGAAGGCTGCAAATGGTGCAGCAAAACTGAGAAGGATGAACCGTGTGTAAACTGTAGAGGTACGTTGTACGGCGGCGTCGACGAAAAACCAGATTTGTGGGAGGCGGCAGAATGAAAAAGTTTACGCCGTCGGACGTTGCAAAAATCCTCCGGTGCCATGCGCACCAGGGAGAATGCGAGCCCGGGCTCTGCGAAAACGGTTGCCCGTATTACGTGGAATACTCCACGTCTCTGTCGCAGCGGAAACTGTACGAAATGGCCGCAGATTGTATCGACCAGCTGGTTGTCGAGGCCAACATAACGATAATACCGGATTAAGGAGCGTGCGAAATGAAAACGCCGGAAGAGATCAAGAAGGGGCTGGATATTTGCATAGCAGATAAAATCTGTAGAGATTGCCCGTATAACAATGGCAACTGCGACATGCAGCTTGAGAGAGATGCCCTTGCCTACATCCAGCAGCTGGAACAACGTCTTGTCGAGGTCAACAAAACATCGCCCCGCTGGATCAGCGTCAAGGAGCGGGAGCCGAGAAGACTGCAACGAGCGCTGGTATATTCGCCCGTCGGAAACAGAATTGCATCGGGGGTGTACACGGAAGTTGGTTTCATTACGCAGGCACTAATGGGGGAAATCACCCACTGGATGGAGATACCAGAGCCGCCGAAGGAGGAATAACATGGACGACCTGATTAGCCGGAAGGCGCTGAAAAAGGCAATTGCTGTAGCCCGGACAAACTACAACACGTGCCCGGAATACAACGAGCTGTTCAAGTATTTTTGCAACGTCGTTAGAGCAATAAGCGACGAGATTCCCGCCGTTGACGCTGAACCCGTGCGGCATGGAAAGTGGGTTTTCGACAAAAACGCAAATGATTGGGGTATTGGCGGATATGTTTGCAGCGAATGTCAAGCGAAAAACAATAATCTGCCGTGCATTAAGGTTCCCGATCCATTGATGTTTGTGGGCACGAAATACTGCCCCAACTGCGGGGCAAAGATGCAGGAGGAATGACAATGCGATACATAGAGTGGGAAATTGAACACTATCCGGAACAGTATAGCCAACTCCGGTGCAACCAGGTATTGGACATGCAGACGTTGGCACACGTTATCTGCAATGTAGATCGTCCGGACGGTGTAAAATGGGAAGATTTTAAAAAGGTACTGAACGAAGTGGCAGAAACCATTAATATAGTGCCATATGTTACGCTAGAGAATGCGAAGGTTGACAACGCCCCCGCTGTGGACGCGGTTGAAGTGGTGCGCTGCAAGGATTGCGTGAATATGGGCAAGCGCCTACCGCTGCCGAAGGGCTACAGAGAGGACTGTGGATGCTGCATGGCGCATGGCTGGATCGTGTCACCCGAGGATTTTTGCAGTTGGGGCGAAACCGCCGCCATGAAAGACAGTCGCGAGGCTGCAGAGCAGGACGCGTATGAGCAACTGTGCAATCTGGGCAATCCTGAGGACGGGAGTTTGTAGGAGGTAACGATGATTTGGCCAGATGAAATATCGTTTGAGGGATACGCGCGGAAAAAAGCCGCATGGTTTGACAGGCCGGTGCGCATACTCGGTGATCCACCAATCACCGCGCAATATGCACTAGATTTGATATTCAAAACCTTAATCGACGACAAGGCGCATCTGGAATTTTTGACCACAATTCCGGAATCTACGGAGCAGACCAATTCGATCATGCTAGAGTTGATTTTGCGGAAGTACAGCAAAAAGTACCGTCGATATTTGCGAAGAAACCCAAATAGGAGGAACCCGAAATGATGGTATTGATATCACAACCTATGGCAGGGAAAACCCAACAGGAAATCGTTGAAACCCGTGAGCGTGCAATTCGCACGCTCCGGGAGAGTGGGTATGAAATCATTGATAGCCTGTTACCCAACGGACTGCAAAACGGATTCATGAAACGGAGTTTGAAAGTTATCAACGTCCCGCTGTATTATCTGGCGCAATCGCTTGAACTCATGAGCTGTTGTGATACTGCCTATTTTTGCGAGGGGTGGGAACAAGCGCGGGGATGTTGCGTCGAGCATGAAGCGGCCCGCGAATATGGATTAAAAATCATTTACGAAGTTACGGAGGGCGAGCAATGATCGGTGAAGTTGCCGCGTTTACTATCGACGATCTGGTGAAGGAATTGCGCTGCATGGCGGCCCGGGACATGGGATCGGATGAGTGGAAGAAATGCGTGGAGTTGCACGAAAAGTTTTTCGACGATGTGTGCGAACGGTGCGAATACCACCACGATGGAAGCCCGTGCGGCTACGACCCCGGGAACCCGTATGACCTGTGCAGTCTGGCGGCAGATGAAATTGAAATGCTGCGGGGACGGGCCGAGCGGGCCGAAAACAGAATCAGGGCGGCGATGGAGCATATCCAAAATCTGATTGCTGCGAGCGAGGGGGACATACATGGTAATTAGATATAACACCCGCGACGGGAAAGGGAAGGACATTATAAAAGATGTTGAGATTAAGGAGTTCCCGGTTGACGATGTAAATTTTACGTGTCCAATTTGCAGGACACAAGTTAAACACGGAATAGCTATCAAGCGAATTGTGTCATCGAATTTTACGGATTGGGCGTATGTTGGAGATTATGTATGTCCGGAATGCGCAAAGCTTTTTAGCCTCTATTTCTACAGTTATGAGGTAAGCCCTAAAGGGATAGAACTGTTTAATGCACGTGAAACATCGGCTAAAATACTCGGAGCGCACACTACACCGTTTCGGTTGATCATTACGAAAAGCCGGAAAAAACACCTGTTTTACAAAAGCGAACTGAACTATGATACTGATACGTTCGCTATTAACTTGGAAGACGAAACGATACATACTACGCGGGAAAGGATGCGAGAACTGTTTGACTTCGTTGAATGCCTAATGACCTTAGGGCAAAGTAAGGTGCAGATGGCCGACGGCGAGATGGCAATGAAGACTATTGAAAAGGTAGGGTTTGGCGCATTGCGCAAACTAACACATGAACTTGAAGTCAGCCGCGAAATACAGATACCGTTATTTTGCGGTCAGGCTCGAGAAATATCAGAGGAGGAAGCAATCACATGTATTACAATTTTGACACGGACGATTTGACCAGGGCGAAGGCGGCGCTTCTGCTGTATGCAATGTATCGCAGTCGCGACAAACAGAGCAGTTTAAACGGCGTAGATACCTGGAAGCGTTTTACTGCGTACATCCATGGGGCGTGCCTGAAAAGCAGCACGACGGCAGAATTTGTTCAGGCGTTTTGCAAAAAGGCCCAAGTGAGCGCCATTGTACCGAAGTACCTTGATACCGGGGATCCGGTATCGCTGGCGACCGGCGAAATGATTATTGCGGAAGGCGTGCATGACTACCGAAGCAGCATTATTTCCGATAATAGCCTGATGCCGGTTTTCAATCGAGAAAACGTCTACCTGGCATTGCTGGTTCGCGAACGCATTCAGAGAGAAAAACTGGAGGGTGGAAATGATGAAGATTGATATCAATTATGAGATGACCGCACCGCTGTCCCATATCGGGGAAACCGCATCGACTGGTGCGTATTTCAATATGGTAAAGACGCAAGTGGGCCGGTTGCCTGTGATTACCGGGAACTCTATCCGTGGTCAGATTAGGGATGCTGGGGCGTGTGAGCTGCTTGACCGTCTGGGTGAAAAGGTCGACAAAGAGGTGTTCCATGTCCTGTTTTCCGGCGGCAATGTGTCGTCGTCGTTGAAGGACGACGTAGGCCGTGCGGCTGCAGTGCGCGAGCACTTTCCGCTGATCTCCGTGTTGGGCGGCGCACTGGGAACAATGATTATGTCCGGGAAACTGCTGTGCGGTTTCGCGTATCCGGTATGCAGAGAAACCCAGGATATGCTTGATGTTGACTGTGATGTCAGTTGGCATGACATGATTGACGAGATCGAATTCACGCGTACCGACGATGCAAAAAATGACAAATTGGCTAAGTATATGATAGATGCTGAGGCCGAGAACACTGGAACGGCATCGCAGCAGATGAGGTATTCTGTGCAATACATCGCCGCTGGAACTACGTTCAAGCAGCGGTTGACGTTATTGCCAGGCACGACAGATTCCGAGGTTGGCGCGTTGCTGTCATCCATTGCGCACTGGTGGCAGACGGCCCCGAGGCTGGGAGGCATGAGCGCTAAAGGGTTCGGGATGTTTGATGGATACGCAGAAATAGATGGGCGCAGGGTTATTGAGGTAAATGCAGGCGGAATGAAAATCAGCGAAGATGTGCAGGCATTGATCGACAAATATCGCGCGGAAACCAACGAGTGCGCACGACATTTCGATTTGCTGAAGGGGGCAACGAAGAATGCCAAAAAAGCCGACAGTACCGATTAAGGTTACGGCATATCTCGAAGACGGCAGAATAAACAGCGCGGATGGAATAATAATGCTGGATGCAATACTGTATCATGCATGGTTCTACCGCCACGCGCCGCATGTGCTGGAGGGCCTCGGCGGTGATTCTGTTCCGGGGGCAGGACACATTGGGCTTCCACTCCGACAAGACAATGGCAACCGCTATTTTGCGAGCCGTGCCGTCTACAAGCAAGAAAGCGTAGAAGTTGAGCACTGGAACAAACGACCAAACTTTTTTTCGGCGGATGCGTCAAGGCACCTGGATAAGCAGGTAGGGCTTATATCAACGAGTGCTGGCCTGTATCGTGCGTATAGGATGCCGCAGGTAATTCGGCACATCGAGGATGGGCGACTGACATTCTACGCGGTGGGCAACGCTGACAAGGTGATAGAACTGTTGGACAATATCCCTGCTGTCGGGAAAAAGGCGGCTATGGGCTGGGGGATTGTGCGAAAGTGGGAAGTAGCCGAATGCCCAGATGATTACAGCACGATGCATCCGGAGCATGGTCTGATGCGCCCAATGCCGGTCGAGGAAATGCCGGGCTTGAAAGGATACCCGATTATGAAATATGCAATCAGGCCACCGTATTGGAAACAGTGCAATATGCGGTTATGCTATGTCCCGATCATGGAGGCGAAAAATGACATTTGACGATTTTCTCATGACAGGGAAAATTAGGAGCAAAATGTCTGACTATCAGCGCAAGCGTGACAAAGCGGTTGAAGTTGCTGCTGCCGCGCTTGCGCAGCACAACAAATCATACGTCAGTGTGTCTGGCGGCAAAGATAGCGTTGTATGTGCGTGTATAGCAGATGCGGCGGCACGTGCAACGGGCAAAGACATTGTTTTGTGGGCACATGTCTCAGATGCTAGTTTCCCGGGGACAGAAGAAACGATTCGAGCACTGGCCCACCAGCTTGGACGCGAGGTGATAATAAACAGTTCTGCTGGCAGCGCATTTGATGCACTGCGCGAAACGAAAGAGCGCAGGGCGTTTGGCAAGACGGGCGTTTTCTTTGATGCCATTAGAGATTGGGTACAAACGTCAGGATGCGACCTGTGTTTCACCGGCGTTAGGGCATATGAGAGCAAGCGCCGAATGCAGGCCGCAAAGGCACATGGTGCTACATTTTCATCGAGAACCGCTGGGAACGTAGATGTCTGTAACCCAATCACATGGTTCCGGCTGGAGGATGTTGCAGCGGCGTTAGTGGAGTACAACGCACCAATTCACCCGATATATCGCAAAACGGCCATCGGCACGGCCCAGAACAAGTTCGGCGAGGACGGATTCATACGGTTGGGATATATTACCAGTCGCGATCTGCTCAACAAGGGCACGGCAGTTTTTATCCGGCTAAATTACCCAGACCAATGGCAAAAGCTATGTGAAGCATGGCCGGATATTAAAAACTATTGCTAAAAAGGAGGATCATATGAAAACACGCGGCAGAATCCCATACTACGTATACAGCCGGTGCACCATCCTCGCAAAGGCGTACTACGATATACCTGCACGGCTGCGAGAGATAGAGCGTGATATTATCATGGCATCTGCCCCTCCCGGCGACGGTATGCCGCGAGGGAATGCTATTGGCGACCCCACGTCCGAAAAAGCGCTGAAAATCATGAGGGCGAAAGAAGTTACAGAGCGGCAGTACAAGGCCCTGCAGGATGCGTTTGACGAATTGCCGGACGAATTCAGCCGGGAGTTGATCGACAAAAACCTATTCCGGGGGATACCGATGGATTATGTGGCCGTGCCGATGTCGGATAGACAGAAGAAGCGGGTGCGGTCGGGTTTCATCCGGGCACTGGCAGAAAAACTGGAAGAAATCTAAAAAGTTGGCACTTTTTGGACAATGAAACGTGGTAAAATAGTATCGTCGAAAGTCGGGCCTCAAAGCCCGGCTTTTTTGTCGCCGGAGGAACCAATACTCTTTATGACATGCTTGCTATTGGGTAGCGCCGTGTTTTTCCTCCACACGGTGGGATTTTTCGCGGTGGTGGGGCTGGAAAAAGAGATCGCCGGGGAGATCGTGGAGATGCGCCGAGTGCGCGGCGAAATCGTGCGGGCTATCGAGGCGGTGGAGGATGCGGACCAGCGGACGGTGCTGGAGATGCGATATCTGGCGGGGTGGAGGTTTGACGCCATCGCCAGGGAGATGCACTATGATCGCACGTGGATCTTGGAGATTCACAAGCGGGGGGTGGGGGGCGGTGGCACAGATTATCGACACAAGTCAACACCGGGATGTGATATGATTTATTCATGGAGAGTGGGGAGATAAAAAAAGAAAACCGGGGGAGATGGCCGCGATGCCGAACAAGATCGCCGGATTTTGCCGGCACCCAGGATGCCGGAACAGGGCGGTGGAACTGGGATATTGCGAAGAACATGCGGGAGAGGGCAGGCAACGGGCGGCGGCCCGAGATAAACACCGGATGCCGGCGCACAAACGGGGATACGACAAACGGTGGGAGCGGTACAGCAAATGGTTTCTGGCACAGCCGGGCAACCAGCTGTGCGCTCTGAGGATGGACGCGGGCTGCGCAATCGTCGCGCAGTGCGTGGACCATATCGACCCGCCGGAGGGGGCAACGGACCCGAGATTCTGGGACCGGAGTAACCACCAGCCAGCCTGCATCCACTGCAACAGCGTCAAAGGCCACCGATTTCTGCGCGGCACGGCGCTGGGTGGCAACGATGGTTTGCGTGCGACGGTACCCCCCAGGGGGTAGTCAGATACCTAACAATCGGCTTTCTGGAACCGCCGCCCCCACAATCGAAAAATATTTTTTCCCAGTGCTCACGCGCACGCGTGGGCGCGCGCGAGGGGAGGTGGCGAAATGCCGGATCCGAGAGCGAAACCCCTGGGCATGGTCGAGGGGCATAGGACGAAGGCGGAGAAAAAGAAACGCGCCGAGGGAGAAGCCAAGCTGCGCACGGGCATAAGGTTGCAAAAAATTCCGGAAGTGAAAAACGATCCGGTGGCGTCTGCACACTTTAACAGACTAAAGCGCATATTTCACGATGTGGAAATGGACGAAGCATTTTACGAAAACGGGATAAACCGGTATTGTCTGATGATGGCCGAACACCAGCGAATGATGGCCGAGCGCGAGAAAAGCGCCGGGGCGCTGGCGGAGCTGGAAAAGGCGAGGGCTGACGGCATGAGCGCGGATGTCTATTTTGCCATGCGCGTGAAGCTGGAGGACGCGCTGGCGGAGAAAGACAAGACGATTGCAAAGCTGCGGGACCAGCTACTGCTGATCGAGCGGGAAAACCTGATGACGGTGCAGGGGAAGCTGCGGGCAGTGCCGAAGCGCGTCGAAAAGCAACTGACGGGCATTGCGGCATACAAAGCGAAAATGGGAGGATGACGATGGGAGGCGCGGAGAATGTTTGACCAGGGGAAGGCCGACGCGCACATCGAATTCCTGGAATTGCTGAAACTGACCGGAGACTTTTTTGGAAAGCCGTTTAAGCTGCTGCCATGGCAGCGGGATGTAATCGGGCAAGTGTACGGCACGGTGGATGAGCGGGGCCGGAGGCAATACCAATACGCCTATTTGGAGATCCCGAAGAAAAACGGGAAAACGGAACTGATTGCAAGTTTGGCGGTGGATCACTGCTTGAACGATGACGCCGGCGGGCAAATATACTGCTGCGCGGCGGAGCGGGAGCAGGCGAGTTTGGTATATCTGGCGGCGAAAAGTAAGATTGAACAGGACGAATACCTGAGCGAGGCGTTCCGGGTGGTGGACAGCAAAAAAGAAATCCACAACCGGGAGACGGGCACGTTTATCAAAGTTTTGTCTGCCGAAGCATACGGGAAGCATGGCCTGAACCCGAGCGTGGTGATATTTGATGAGCTGCATGCGCTGCAAAAGCGCGATCTGTGGGACGTCATGACATTCGGATCGGGCGCGGCCCGGCCGGAACAGCTGGTATGGATTATCACCACGGCCGGAGACGACCCGGACCGAAAAAGCATCGGATGGGAACAGCACGACTACGCCCGGAAAGTGCGGGACGGCGAAATTGAGGATCCGACGTGGTTTGTGCGGATCTACGGGGCGCCAGACGACGCGGACATATGGGACGAAGAAGTCTGGAAGGCGGCAAACCCGAGCCTGGGCGTGACGATCCCCATCGAGAACGTGCGCAAGGAAGCGCTGGCGGCGCGGAACTCCGAGGCGGCGGAAAAAAATTTCCGCTGGCTGCGGCTGAACCAGTGGATCAGCCTGAAACGGATCGGGTGGATGCCGTTGAGCGTATGGGACGCCACGGAGGGCGAATACACGCCGGCGGATCTGGAAGGGCAGGAATGCTATTTGGGGCTGGACCTGTCCAGTACCACGGACATTACGGCCATCGCGGCGCTATTTCCGCCGAGGGGCAAAGAAACGCGGTGGCGGAGCTTTGTGGACGCCTTTATCCCCGAGGAGGGGATGAAACAGCGGGAGGACCGGGACCACGTGCCGTTTAGGGCGTGGGTGAAACACGGGTTTGTACGGGCGACCATCGGCGAATGCATCGACTACTCGGAGATCGCGGCCAGAATCAGCTGGTATTTGCGAAAATACAAGGTGCTGGCCGTGGCGGCGGATGAATGGCGGCTGCAAAGCCTGGTGCAGCTGATGGACGAGACGGTGGCCCAGCGGATTATCGTGACCATACCGCAGACGATTGCCGGGATGAGCCCGGGAATGGCTGAAATGGAACGACTGATGCGGAACGGTGAAATGACCCACGCGAAAAACCCATGCGCCCGGTGGGCGTTTGGCAACGTGGTGGTGATCACCGACGGCAACGAAAACAAAAAGCCGGACAAGAAACGGAGTCGGGAACGAATCGACCCCATTGTGGCCATGATCGACGCGATGGCGGCGGCCATCCGGATGGAGAAAAAACGCAGCGCCTATGAAGGCCATGGGCTGCGTACGCTGTAAAGGGTGATGCAATGAAAATCAGACTGTTCGGCCGGGAGGTGCTGGAAATCACACGGCCGGGGAAAACGAAAAACAGGGCAGACGATTGGGCGGCGGCCCTGAGCGGCGGAGACGACGCGTTGGGCAGCACGGCAGCGCTGAAAATCAGCGCTGTTTTTCGATGTGTGGATTTGCTGAGTAAAACCATGGCCACGCTGCCGCTGCACCTGTACCGGGTGGAGGACGGGAAAAAAGAGTACGCTACGGAACACCGGCTGTATCAGATGCTGCTGCGGCTGCCGAACCCGTACACCACGGCATACGAATTTTGGCAGATGTTCACCACCAACCTGCTGCTGACGAAGGGCGCATATGCCCGGATCAAACGGAATTCCCACGGGCAGATCACGAGCCTGTGGAACATACCTACGTGCAACGTGGTATACACGGGGACCAACGCCCGGACGGGAGAGCCGTACATCACGGTGACGGACGGCCAGGGCAACGCGGAAAACCTGTATCCGTGGGACTACATGCATGTGCCGGGGATGCTGTATCAGGATCCGACGGATCCGGAGGACCCGCTGGAAATGGCCGCGGACGTGCTGGGACTGACAAAGAACCTGAGCGGATACGCCGCCGCAACATTCCGACAGGGGATCAACCCCGGAGGGTTTATCGAGATCCCAACGGGACTGAGCGAGGACGCGTACAACCGGCTGCAGCGGGATTTTGAACAGAAATACGCTGGCGTGCGGAATTCCGGGAAATTTATCCTGCTGGAAGAGGGCGCGAAAGCGCAGTTGTTTACCCGGGATCTGGAGAAAACTCAGGTGCTGGAGAGCCGGAAATTTGCGGTGGCGGAAATCTGCCGAATCTTCGGGGTACCGCCCCACATGTGCATGGACATGGATCGGGCGACATTTTCAAACATTGAGCAACAGAGCCGGGAATATGTGCGGGACGCCATCAACCCACTATCCGTGCGGATGGAAGAGGCGGTATACCGGGATATGCTGACGCCCATGGAACGCAAGAAGTATTTTGCGAAATTCAACACCAAAGCGCTTCTGCGCGGCGACACGGCGGCGCAAACGCAGTTTTACAACAGTATGCGGCAAAATGGCATTATGACCGCCGACGAAATCCGGGACAGCGAGGACATGAACCCCCTGCCGGATGGACTGGGCAAAATTGCCTACATCAACGGCAACATGCTGCCGCTGCAAAACGCCATCAACAACACCCCGAGGGGCGGCGCCGCGGGGGCGCAAAACAAAACGCGAGAGGTGAGTGGGAAATGAAGCGCTTCTGGGAAATTCGGGCCCGGGCGGACGACCCGACCCGGGGAGAAATGACCCTGTACGGCGAAATCAGCGACGCGAGCTGGTTTGGAGACGAAACGACGCCGGCACAGGTGGCTGAGGAGCTGAAGGCGCTGGGGGACATCACGGCGCTGGATGTGTACATCAACAGCCCGGGCGGCGATGTGTTTGCGGGGCTGGCGATTTACAACATCCTGCGTCGGCTGGAGGGCGTGCAGGTGACGGCCCATGTGGACGGGCTGGCGGCCAGCGCGGCCAGCGTTATCGTGATGGCGGCGGACCGGATCGTCATGCCGCGGAACGCCCTGCTGATGATCCACCGGGCATGGGCATATGCCAACGGCAATGCCGCTGAGCTGCAGAAAATGGCCGACACGCTGGAGCGCATCGACGGGCAGCTGGCGCAGATTTACGCCGACAGGGGTGGCCAAAGCCGGGAGAAAATGGCCGCGCTGATGGAAGCGGAGACCTGGATGGACGCGGCGCAGGCGGCAGAACTGGGCCTGTGCGACGAAATCGAGGAGAACAAGGCGGCGGCCAGTATAACGGTCAGCACGGAGGTATTGGCCAGGTACCGGAACTGGCCGCTGAGCGCCAAGGGAGCCTGCCACGGGGGCGGAAGCCAGCCCGTAGAGGATAAAGCGGCAGAGGAGCCGGCCGCACCGGCAACGGAATCGAGACTGGCGGAACAGCGCCGGCGTTTCGACGCCACCCGCCGGAAAATTTTGAATGCGATGGGAGGAAACGAGGAATGAACATCCTGGACATGAAGCAGAAGCGCATGAGCCTGGTGACCGGAATGCGCCAGATGCTGGACAAATTCGACGGCGTGGAAATGACCGCCGAGGACAAGGCAATCTACGACAAAATGGAGCAGGACTTCGATGCCCTGAACAAGAGCATTGAGACCATGGAGCGCCAGCAGGAACGGGAGCGCCGGCTGGGCGAGACGGAGCAGCGGGGCGCCGAGAACAAGGATGGCGAGCGCATGAAGGCGTTTGCCCGGGCGTTGTCCGGCGACGTCGGCGAGATCGCCCAGTACAAAAACAGTTACACCCTGGGCACCGACGCCACGGCGGGCTATCTGACCGCGCCGGTGGAATTTGTGCAGGAACTGATCAAGGGCCTGGACGATGCGGTGTTTATGCGGCGGATCGCCCACATGACCCCCCGGATCGGCGCGGCCCAGAGCCTGGGTTACCCGTACCGCAAAACCGAGGCGGCAGACGCGGAATGGTCCACGGAGACGGCCGAGGCCACCGAGGAAACCACGCTGGATTACGGCCGGCGTGAATTTAAACCCAACCGAATGAACAAGCTGCTGAAGGTCAGCCGGCTGCTGATGCAGCACGCGCCCATGGCGAACGGCACGCTGCTGGAAGAAATGCGCTACCGGATCGCCATCACCCAGGAAAAAGCATACATGACCGGCAACGGCACGGGCAAACCCCTGGGCATTTTTACCGCCAGCGCCAGCGGAATTTCCACCGCCCGGGACGTGGAAACCAGCACCGCCGCGACGGTGAAGATGGACGACTTTATCGACGCAAAATACAAGGTAAAGGGCCAGTATCACGCCCGGGCCAGCTGGGTGATGCACCGGGATCTGGTAAAGGCCGCGGCAAAATTTAAGGACACCAGCGGTCAGTACCTGTGGCAGCCCAGCACGCAGATGGGCCAGCCGGACAGGATGCTGGGAAATCCGGTGTACATGAGCGAATACGCCCCAAACGATTACACCGGCGGCAAATACGCGGCTGTGTATGGCGATTTTAGCTATTACTGGATTTGCGACGCGGATCCGCTGGAAGTGCAGGTGCTGAAGGAGCTGTACGCCACCGCGGGCCAGATTGGCTATCTGTTTAACTACTACGGAGACGGCGCCCCTGTGGTGGATGAAGCCTTCGCACGCATCAAGATCAAGGCCAGCTAAGGAGGAAAATATGAACCTGATCAGTGAAGCCAGATGGGAACGGTGGCTGAAGGCCACGGCGGCGGGAACGGATTCCGCCGCCGTGGCGTCTGCCGCGATTGACACGGGCACGGCCAGCCGGGCACTGGTGAGCGCGGAGATCGGCACGGTATCCGAGGGCGGAAAGCTGGAAATCACGGTGGCCGAAAGCGACAGCGCCACGGGCACGTTTGCCACGGTGGCGGCTATGCCGGCGGCAGTGGCCACCAGCGACACCAGTTGGGTGATGGACGTGCCGCTGACGAAGCGGTACATCAAAATCAGTTACCAGCGGACGGTGGCCAATGTGGCGCTGGACAGCGGCATGCTGCTGACGTACAGCGGGAAAAACGTCCCGCCCGATCAGCCGGCCGGCCTGATGAAAATTGTAAAGTGAGGGCTGAAGGCCCGAAGGGAGGTGAAGCGGCATGTTTGCAACGCGGCAAGCGGTAACGGGTGCGGAGGAACCCATTGACCTGGAAGAGGCGAAAACCCAGGTGCGGGCAATCCAGGACGTGGACGACGAAGACGACCTGATTGAACAGATCATCGCCGCCGCCCGGGAATACTGCGAAAACATTACGGGCAGGGCGCTGAAGCCATGCAAGATAGTGGCATACCCCGAGAGCACGACGGAGCGGCAGCGGCTGCCGTGGATCCCGGTGGGCGCGGTGGAAAAAATGGAACGGCGGCTGGAAACCGGCGAATACCAGGAAATAGACGCGGCGGAATACGAGGTGGACCCGGAAGGCGGGACACTGCGTATTTTTGCGGCCGGATCCGAGGCAACCGGGTATCGGCTGACCTACCAGGCAGGATATGCATCCAAGGATGTGCCGCCGCTGATACGCCAGGCCATGCTGATGCTAATCGGTCACTGGTACCAGAATCGTGAAAGCGTGCAGATCGGCGCAGTGGCCAGCATCGAGATCGAGCTGAGCACCCGAAACATGCTGAAACAGTACAAGGCATGGTGGTATTAAATGGCATGGGATATCAAAATCGGCGAGATGCGGACCCGGATCCGGGTGCAGCGCCGGCGGATCGAGACAGATGCGGAGGGCTACCAGGCGGAGCACTGGACGGATGTATTTCGGGCGCCCATCCGGTGCAAATGGGTGTGGGAACACGGCAAAGAGGCATTGGACAGTCAGCGCCTGCAGCTGGCGCAGACGGCCACGATCACCTGCTGGTACACGGACAAAATCACCCAGCAATGCCGGGTGGTGCGCACGGACGACGACCCGGCCACGGAATGGGAAATCGTGCGGATCAACGTGATTGAGGACCGGCGGAAACTGATGGAAATCATTGCGCGGAGGAGGGATAAGGCGTGAGCATTGCCGCACGGATTGTGCAGGCCATGGCCCCGACGGGGCTGGAGGTGGTGCAGGGCGTGTATAACGGCCAGGCGGACACCTATCTATCCTTCGGCCTGATGGCCATCCCGGAGGATTTCGCGGACGACGCCGCCCAGGCGGAACGGTGGTTGGTAGACCTGCACCTGTTTGCACCCCACGCCCGGAACACCACGACACTGAAACGGCAGATCCGCCAATGCATCCGGGATGCAGGATTTACGGACGCAGACATGACGGACGTATCCGAAAAAGGGACCGCGGACGATGGCACGGAACAACACATTGTGTTTGAGTTTGAGGACGCAACAGGATGGGGGGCGGAATAATGGCGCAGGATATCGAATTCGGCGTTACCCACGTCGGCCTGGACGAACTGATCCGGGACATAATGGCGGCGGGCGATGTGCCAGACGAAGTGCAGAAAAACATGGTGCGGGCGAAGGCGAAAATCGTGGAGGAAGCCGAGGTATACACGGCGGGCACCATGCTGGTGGGCCCATACTACAAGGGCGGCGTGGCCCGGAGCGTGACGGCGAAAAAACCGGTGATGCGGAAAAACGGGGCGCAGGTGGACATCGTGTTTAAGGGCACCCAACACGGGAACCGCCTGGGCGAAATTGCGTTTGTAAACGAACACGGCAAGAAAAGCCAGCCGGCGCGACCGTTTATCAAGCGGGCGCTGGAGATCAGCAAAGACGCGGCCACGGCGGCGGCATACAAGGAAATGTTGGTGTGGCTGAAGGACCACAACCTGTAAGGAGGGAAAAGAAATGGCAAAGATGGGCCTGAAAGTATGCGGGTGGGCGAAAATGAAAACCGAACCCGATGACGCGGTACCGACCTACGAGGCCGGGAAAATTATCGGCAAAATGGTGAGCCTGAACGCCACCATCAAAAATGCCGAAGGCGAACTGTACGCCGATGACAAGCTGGCGGAATACCTGAGCGAGTTTGACAGCGGCGATTTGTCCATGGAGACGGACAATATCGGTCTGGCGGAACAGGCGGACCTGTATGGTGCGCTGTATACGGAGGAGACGAAGACGCTGGCCATGAAACCGAACGACACGCCGCCCTACGGCCAGTTTGCGGGCTATCGCGTATTGATGATCAACGGCGCGAAGAAGTTCCGGGCTTTCCGGTACATGAAAGTGCGTTGCCAGATCCCGGACGTGACCGACAACACCCGGGGCAACAGCATTTCCTTCGGCACGCAGCCGATCAAGGGCAAAATCATGGCGCCGAACTTTGGCGCATGGTACGAAGAGATCGACTGCGAAAGCGACGCTGCGGCACTGACGCAGGTGAAGACCTGGCTGGGCGTCGCAGCGGCATAAAATGATGGATCCCCCTGCCTGTTTCGGGCAGGGGGATTTTTGCGAAAGGAGGAAATGATGAGGCAGAAAATCAACGCCCACGTACCAAAAGCCGAGCGGGAGGCACCGGAATATTACGCAGAATTTGTGCAGAAATTTGAGGCAAAGCGCACGACGGACGACTGCATGACCCCGGAACCGGTGTATCAGGCGGTGCTGGACTGGGCGCGGGCGGAATACAACATCGGCCCGGAGACGCGGATCGTGCGGCCGTTCTGGCCGGGGGCGGATTATCGCGCCGAGGACTACAGCGGCGATTGCATGGTGATCGACAACCCGCCATTTTCGATTTTGTCCGAAATTTGCCGATGGTATCAGGAGCACGGGGTACGGTTTCTGCTGTTTGCGCCGACGCTGACGCTATTTTCCACGGCCCGGGGCGAAATGAATTATATCGTTTGCGCAGCAACGGTCACATATGAAAACGGCGCCAAAGTAAACACGTCGTTTATTACAAATATGGGAGAATGGAAAATCCACTGCGCCCCGGAACTGCAGGCCGCCATAAAGGCGGCAGACGACGCGGTACAGCAGGCGGGAAAACCCGAAATCCCCAAATATGACTACCCGCCGAATGTGTGCAGCGCCGCGCTACTGCAATACATATCCAGACATGGCGTGGAGCTGAAGATCCGGGCACAGGATGCATGTTTTATCCGGGCACTGGACGCCCAGAAGCAGGCCGATGGCAGGGGGATTTACGGCGCAGGATTTTTACTGAGCGACAGCGCGACGGCGGAGAAAGCGGAGGCGGAGAAAGCGGCGGCGGAGAAAGCCAACGCCCGCGCGTGGAAGCTAGCGGACCGGGAGCGGGGAATTATCGCAAAACTATCCGGGAGGAATTGAAATGGGAAAATATACGATTGATTTCAGCCGGTACCATTTTTTGTGCAACGCGGCAGCGTTTTTTGCGCTGGATGAGCGCTTCGACGCGGACGGCGGATACATCCACGTAATGACAGAAAAGGCCGAAAAGGGCCGGAAATTTGAAGCGCTGGTGGCCGGGCTGGCGGTTATGAGCCAGCAGGGCGAACTGATGCGGCGGATGGAGGGCCATGAAAAAGGCGAAATGCTGGCCGAGGAGTGGCTGGTGGTGCACCTGATGCCCGGACAGCTGCGGGAGGCCCAGGAAATCGTGATGGCCACGGTAGCCCGGGGCGTGCACTGCGAAGACGAGGACGAAGTGCGCGACATGGTGCAGGAAGAAATTGACCGGGAGAACGGCGGAAAAAAAGACTGACCCGGGCCGAGTACCTGAGCCTGACCCTGCAATTGGGGATAACGGTACGGGAGGCCATGCAGATGGAAATCGGCACAGTCAATGCCATTTGCAGGGTGCGGGAAAGACAGCAGGAGGAGGCGAAACACCGTGGCGGGCGTGACGCGGGATATTAGCACACGGGTACGGGTTACCGGGGCAGAACAATACAAAAAAGACATGAAAGGGCTGGCCGACAGCCTGTCCGGGTTTAAAGGCGCCCTAAATATAGCCGGCGGCATCGGGATATGGGAGACGGTCAAAAAAGTCCTGACCGGCGTTTTTGATTTACTGAAGGACTGCGTGAACGAAAGCGTGGAATTTGACGACGCCATGACCGGCGTGGCGAAAACCACCAGCATGAACGCCGCGGAGCTGGAGTATTTCCGAAAGGATCTGCTGGACCTGAGCGAGCAGATCCCCACCAGCGCCAGCGAGCTGGCGCAGCTGGCGGAAACCGCCGGCCAGCTGGGCATTGCGGACGAAAATATCCTGAATTTTGTGCGGGTGATGGCTGACCTGGGATATTCCACGAATTTGTCCGCCAACGAGGCGGCCACGGCACTGGCGCGATTTGCCAACATCATGGGCACATCTCCGGCAGAGTACGAAAACATGGGCAGCGCCATCGTAGACCTGGGCAACAATTTTGCCACCACAGAAAGCGAGATCGTGGACATGTCCACGTCGCTGGCGGGATTTACGGTGCAGGCAGGTATGTCCGAGGCGGACACATTTGCACTGGCCACCGCGCTATCGTCCGTAGGCATCGAGGCTGAGGCCGGATCCACGGCCATGGGCACGCTGACCAGCAACATCACCAAAGCGGTGGTGCTGGGAAGCGGCGAACTGGATCAGTACGCCAAAGCGGCGGGCATGTCGGCCCAGGAGTTTGCGGCGGCGTGGGAAATGGACAGCGCCGGAACACTGGCGGCAATGATCGAAAACCTGAACGACATGCAGGCCGCGGGCGTGAACATCCTGCCGATTTTGGACGACATGGGCATTAAAAACGCCCGGCAGGTAAAGGCATTTCTGAGTCTGGTGAGCGCGGGGGACCTGTTTACCCGGGCGCTGGAGCGGTCCAACACAGCATATGAGGAAAATACCGCCCTGAGCGATGAGGCCAGCAAAAAATACGCCAACAACGCCAGCCAGATCCAGATCATGAAAAACGAGATTGAGAACCAGAAGATTGCGCTGGGCGACAATCTAAGTGACGCGGTGATGTGGGGCGTGGGCGCCACCGGTGACCTGATGCAATGGGC
>SFKI01000005.1 GCA_004554775.1 Subdoligranulum variabile | reverse complement strand
CGATGTGCTTCAATTTCCACCACCTGAAGGTCGACTACAAGGACGGGCAAAAGTGGGAATTGAGGGAGCCTGATTACCTCGCCATGAAGAAACTGTTCCGGACTTGGCAGGAGGGGATGCAGGCCCACGGCGGCTGGAATGCGCTGTTCTGGTGCAACCACGATCAGCCCCGTGCGGTCAGCCGCTTTGGCAGCGACACGACCTACTGGAAGGAAAGCGCCGAGATGCTGGCGGTGGCTATCCACTTTATGCGCGGTACACCGTACATTTATCAGGGCGAAGAGCTGGGCATGACGAACCCGCACTTTACCCGGATCGAGCAGTACCGCGACGTGGAGAGCCTCAACTACTACAAAATTCTGCGCGAACAGGATAAAACCGAAGCGGAAACACTGAATATCATCGCCCAGCGCAGCCGCGACGACAGCCGCACCCCCATGCAGTGGGACGCAAGCGAGAACGCGGGCTTTACCACCGGAACCCCCTGGATCGGTGTGGCCGATAACTATAAAGCCATCAACGCCGCCGCCCAAATGGACAACCCCGATTCGATCCGCAGCTTTTATAAAACACTGGTGGCACTGCGCAAAAAACTGCCGGTCATCAGCAAGGGCAAGATTGAGTTCTTGTACCCCGACAACGCTGATCTGCTGGCCTACCGCCGCTATGACGGCGAGAGCGAGCTGCTCGTGCTCTGCAATCTGCGGGAGTGCGAAATCACAAAGCCCCTGCCCGATGGTTGGGCCGCCGCCGAAAAACTGCTTGGAAACTACCCTACTACCGCTACCGCCCTGCGCCCTTATGAGTGCATTGTGCTGAAAAAGTAAGGCATAACAAAGCCGCTTTCCCTTATATTTGCATTGCAAATAAGGGAAAGCGGCTTTGTTTAGTTGGCGAAGCGACGAAAAAAGAACCGCCGGATTGGCTAAAAGGGAGAACTTGGCGGAAACTACTTGCGTAGTATGAGTTTCCACACTACAATGGAAACTGGAGAAACAAATTGAGTTTCCTTGAGGTGAAAGCATGGACGAACAGAACGAGCTGCGCACAAAACTCCGCGCCGTGGGAATGGAGCTTTTCCGGCGCGACGGGCTGCGCTTTACGATGCAGCAGGCCGCCGAAGCCATCCACATCAGCAAAAAAACGATCTACGCAGTCTACCCGTCCAAGGAAGCGCTGCTTTTGGACATGGTGGACGACGCTTTCGCGCGCATCCACGCCCGCAAGCAGAGCATCATCGACGGACCCGGCACCCTGTCGGACAAGCTGCGCGCCGTTATCATCGCCTTGCCGGAGGAGTACACCGCGCTGGATTTGCAGCAGATGGACCTGCTGGATGAAAAATACCCCCAGGTCGCCGCCCGTGTGCGCCAGCAGCTGGAAACCGGCTGGGAGCCGACGCTGGCTCTGCTGGAACAGGCAATGAACGAAGGTGTGCTGCGCCGGGTATCGCTGCCGGTTTTGCAGCGGATGATCTCAGCGTCCATCGAAGATTTCCTTGCAGACCGCACGCTGGAGCAGCAGGGAATCTCCTACACCCAGGCGCTGGATGAAATGATCTCAATTTTATGGGAGGGGATCACGGTACAATGAAATACAGCCTTTGTAACGATTGGGAATTTACCGAAAACTGGAGCGACGCGTTCTGCACCGGCGCACCCGTGCCCTACCGGCAGGTGCGGCTGCCCCACACCTGCCGGGAACTGCCGCTCCACTACGCCGACCCGGCCGACTACGAGATGGTCTGCGGCTACCGCCGTACCCTGACCGTGCCCGACGCGCCGCGGCTGTTTTTGCGGTTTGACGGCGCAGCCCACCAGGCCGCCGTCTATGTAAACGGCCAGCTCGTGGGCGAGCATTTGGGCGGCTACACGGCGTTTACGCTGGAGATCACCGATTTTGTGCGCCGCAATGCAGAAAATCTGCTCGCCGTGCGGCTGGATACGTGCGAGGACCCGGCTCTTCCGCCGTTCGGATTTGTCATCGACTACCTCACCTACGGCGGGCTGTACCGTGAGGTCTGGCTGGAAACATCCGCCGAAACCCGCGTGACGGACCTGTTTGTGCACACGCCCGCCCTCACCGAAGCTGCTGTGGCCGTCACTGTGGACGCCCCGGAAAAAGCCGCCGTGCTGCGGGTAAGGCTCTGTGCCCCGGACGGCACAACGCTGGTGGATCAGCAGCTTACCCCCGCCGCGCGGGCAGAATGCACGCTGACCCTGCCCGACGCCCAGCCCTGGGACACCGACCGCCCGAACCTCTACATCTGCCGCGCGGAACTTCTGGATGCAGCCGGGCAGGTGCTGGACTGCCGCGAAACGGAGTTCGGCTTCCGCACGGCGGTGTTCAAGGCAGATGGGTTCTACTTAAACGGAAAAAAGACGTTCCTGCGCGGTCTCAACCGCCACCAAAGCTACCCTTACATCGGTTATGCTGCGCCGGAAAGCTTGCAGCGCGAGGATGCACATATCCTGAAAAACGAACTGCACTGCAACGCTGTGCGCACGAGTCACTACCCGCAGAGTCAATACTTTTTGGACGAATGTGACAGGCTGGGTCTGCTCGTCTTTACCGAGCTGCCCGGCTGGCAGCACATTGGCGATGCCGCGTGGAAGGACCGCGCCTGTGAAATGCTGCGGGAGATGATCCTGCAAAACCGCAGTCATCCCAGCATTATTTTGTGGGGCGTGCGCATCAATGAGAGTGTGGACGACGACGAATTTTACACCCGCACGAATAAAATTGCCCACGAGCTTGACCCGAGCCGCGCGACCTCCGGCGTACGCTACTTAGAAAAAAGCCATCTGCTCGAGGATGTCTATGCCTACAACGATTTCTCCCACAACGGCACAAACGCCGGGGCCAAGCGTAAAAAGAACGTGACACCCGACATGGACAAATCGCTCCTGATTTCGGAATGCAACGGCCACATGTACCCCACAAAATCCTTTGACGATGCACCTCATCGCCAGGAGCACGCGCTCCGCCATGCGCGGGTGCTGAATGCCGCCTACGCCGACGGCGAACACGCGGGCTGCTTCGGCTGGTGTATGTTCGACTACGCTACCCATAAGGACTTTGGCTCGGGCGACCGCATCTGCTACCACGGCGTGCTGGACAGTTTCCGCAACCCGAAGCTGGCCGCCGCCGTCTATGCGTCGCAGGGTGGGGAAGAACCGATCTTGACCGTCAGCTCGACGATGGACATCGGCGATTCCCCGGCCGGGCAGCTTGGCACGGTGTACGTATTCACGAACGCTGAACGGGTCGATCTCTACAAAAATGACGTCTTTGTGACAACTTTGCATAAGAGCGCATGGACAGCCCTGCCGCATCCGCCGCTAGCCGTCGATGATACGATCGGTGAACTGCTCGAAACCCAGGAGCATTTTGATAAATCCAAGGCCGCCGCGCTGCGGGACTGCCTGCTGGCGGCGGGCAGGTACGGCCTGCCCGGCCTGCCGCTGCGCTACAAGCTCAAGCTGGCCTGGTGCATGGTGCGCTACAAAATGCGCTTTGACGATGGCGTAAAGCTGTACGGCAAGTATGTAGGCAACTGGGGCGGCGCGGCCACGCGCTGGCGGTTTGACGCTAAAAATGGCGATACAGTGGTAAAAAGCGTGACACTTTGCCCCAGCCGCAAGCTGCATCTGGAGGTTATCCCCTCGGCCACAACGCTGCGCGAGGGTGACACCTACGATATGGCCGCTGTGCGGGTGCGCATCCTTGATGAAAACGGCAGTCCCGCCGCCTACGCGCAGCTGCCGCTGCAATTTGCCGTAAACGGTGCGGCGGCGCTCGTTGGCCCGGCCATTGCCACGGCAGAGGGCGGCATGAGTGGCACCTATATCCGCACGATCGGTCAGACCGGCACAGCCAGCCTGAGCGTGACTGCCCCGCAATGTGAATGTGTTACCGTAACATTTTCCGTAACCGAAAAGGAGAATACAGCATGGAACTGACAACCAAGCAAAAGGCCGCGTTCGGCATCGGCGCTGTGGGCAAAGATATGGTCTACGCTCTATCGGCGTCCTACGTCATGTACTATTACCAGGATATACTGGGCCTGCCGGCCACTTTTGTTGGCCTGGTTTTGATGATCGCGCGTGTGTTTGACGCGTTCAATGACCCGTTTATGGGCGTGCTGGTCGCAAAGACCCGCACACGGTGGGGCCGGTTCCGCCCGTGGATCTTTACCGGCACCGTGCTGAACGCCGCCGTCCTTTACGCGCTGTTCGCCGCGCCCGTGCTGGCCGAGGCCGGGATGATGGTCTACTTCAGCGTCATTTACATCCTGTGGGGCGTCACCTACACGATGATGGACATCCCGTACTGGTCGATGATCCCCGCCGTGACCCGCACCCCTGCCGACCGCGAGAATCTCTCCGTTGTCGGCCGCACCTGCGCGGGCGTCGGCTCGGCGCTGATCGCTATGTTCACGATGCTGCTCGTCGGCGCACTTGGCGGCGACAGTGAGCGCGCGGGCTTCCGCTGGGTGGCACTGATCGTGGCGGTTATCTTCGTCGTAACGGAAATAATTTGCTGCACCAGCGTCAAGGAAACCAGCGGCGGCGAGATGAAAACCGCTACCGTCCGCGAGATGTTCAAGGCGCTCTTCGCCAACGATCAGGCGCTGGTCGTCGTGGGCAGCATCGTGCTCATCAACTCAGCGTTGTACCTTACGTCCAACTTCATCATCTACTTCTTTAAATATGATTTCGGCGGCGCGGGCTGGAAAGCCAGTTACACGCTGTTTTCCACCATCGGCGGTGCGGCGCAGATCTTGGGTATGATGGTTCTGTACCCGCTTGTGCGCAAAAAACTTAGTAATACCGGCGTATTTACGTTGAGTCTGGCGCTGGCATTGGGTGGCTACGCGGTGCTGCTGGTCCTCTGCCTGACGGGATTTTCCGGCAATCTGGTGCTGATTTGTGTGCCCGGCGTCGTGGTGTTTGCCTGCAACGGTATGCTTTCCGTGTTGACTACATTGTTCCTTTCTAACAGCGTTGACTACGGCCAGCTCAAGACCGGGCGGCGTGAGGAAAGTGTCATCTTCTCAATGCAGACTTTTGTCGTCAAGGCCGCGTCCGGTGTAGCGGTGTTTTTGACCGGCATCGGGCTCGACCTCATTGGCCTTGCCGGAAACACCGACGAGACCGGCCCCATTGCGGCGCAGAGCGCTTCGACCCTGCTGGGTCTGCGTTTGATGATGACCGTACTGCCCATGGTCGTGCTGGCGGCGGCGCTTGTGCTGTTCCGCCGCAAATTTACCCTGACCGACGCCCGCGCGGCTGAGATCAGCGCTCAACTGCACGCAGAAAACAAGGGGGTATAACATGGCAGAACTGCATTGGCACGCGGCCACAAGCGCGGGCAGTGCGGATGGTACCGCGCTGATTGGACAAGGGAGTGTGCATCTGGCGGCAGACCTGCCCGCGGGCGCGCTGCAAAACGCCGTTGCAACACTGCCCTGGCCGATGGACGACGACGAGCGCCTGTTTATGAACGGCTACCAGACGTGGACAGAATGTCCGGAACTGGGAAAGCGGGATCGGCAGCGCGGCACCGACCACATCCCCCAATCCTTGCTGGACAAATATGCCTTTGACCGCTACGGCGACTATCATTTTGTGCGCTACAGTAAGCAAAAAGGAACAAGCCATGGCTTCTCCTACTGCTATTTCCGTAAGGGCAATCATTACCGCCTGGTGGCAAGCCTGAACGAAATGCCCGGCTATACGATTTTTTACTACGATGCCAAGGCGGCAGCCTTGCGCATCGAGCGAGATTGTGCCGGGGTACACCACAATGGCGGCGCATTTGCCGCGTTCGATCTCTTTTTTGCCGAGGGCAGCGAGAACGAAGTTTTTGACGCGTGGTTTGCCGCCTTGGATTGCCGCCCGCGCACCACAAAAAAGCTGGCCGGATATTCCAGCTGGTACAATCGGTACCAGAATATTGATGAAGCGTCGATTTTGGAAGATTTGAACGGCTGCAAGACCTTGTTTAAGCCCGGCGACCTTTTCCAGATCGACGACGGCTGGGAGCCAAAAGTCGGCGACTGGCTGGAAACGGACCCTGCCAAATTCCCGCACGGGCTGCGCCCGCTGGCCGATGCCGCGCACGAAAGCGGCTTCCTGGCCGGGCTGTGGCTGGCCCCGTTCGTCTGTGAGAAGGAGTCCGCCGTCTATCATGACCACCCCGATTGGCTGCTGCAAGTAAACGGCCAGCCCTGGTGCTGCGGCGGCAACTGGAGCAGCTTTTATGCGCTGGATATCGATAACCCGGAAGTGCTGGATTACCTGCAAAATGTCTTTGACCGTGTGTTGAATGACTGGGGCTTTGACCTCGTCAAGCTCGACTTTTTATACGGTGCAGCGGTGTTTGGAAACGCGAACGAATCACGTGCTGCCCGGATGCAGCGGGCTATGAAGCTGCTGCGCGATTGGTGTGGTGACAAGCTGATTCTGGGCTGCGGCGTGCCCGTCATGCCTGCGTTCGGGGTGGTGGATTATTGCCGCATCGGCTGCGATGTGAGCCTTGATTGGGACGACGTGTGGTATATGCGGCTGTTCCACCGCGAGCGCGTGTCCACAAAGCAGAGCATCGGCAACACGGTTTTCCGCCGTCAGCTGAATGGTCGCGCCTACGGCAGCGACCCAGATGTGTTTTTCTTGCGGGAGGAAAACTGCAAGCTGACCTCGCAGCAGAAAGAAAAGCTTGCCACGGTCAACGCGCTGTTCAGCGGCATCTTGCTCACGTCCGACATGCCCAGCCGCTACACCCCCGCTCAGCGCGGGAAATACGCCGCTCTGCGCGACCTGGCCGACCACGCCGAAAACGTCCGCGTCAATGCAGACAAGGAAATTTGTATTCAGTACACCCTGCATGGGCGGGAAAAGAAACTTGTACTGTAAACCACAAAATGGCCCCTCAACAAAAAGCCGCTCCCATACAAGAAGGAGCGGCTTTTTCATGAAGTCTTGATGTTACTGCAAAATTTCTTTTTCTTATGGAAAAAGAAACTCTTTCATAAATGTATCGAACACCAGAGCGCTTCCATGTACCGCACGGCCTGGATGTCGACATAGTCGTGCAGCAGTTGGATTCGCGCTATAGGATGTATCTCACGGCTTCTCGTTGACCAGTTTCCCGCATGGCCGCCCAATCGGCTCCCGGCGCGGAGGAACCTGCTCTTGCAATACCGTCAAAAGCTTTTGTGCGGCTGTATGGATGCTGTCCAGAAAATGGTCGACCTGCTCCGCATTATCGCGGTTGTCCTGGATGAGCTCTGCCAACGCGTACACCGAAGCCACCGGGTTGCGCAAATCATGTACAAGGTCGTGCCACGCGGCCTCACGCTTGCGGGCATCCTCTTCGGTGCTTTTGCAAAACTCATCCACGGATTGATAATACTCGTCCAACAGCTGCCTTACTGCCCGCAGCCGCTTGGTTTGGTAAAGCAGCGCGGCCAACAGCCCAATGCAAACAATACACAAAATGCACAATACGATCACAAGCACAAACAGTCCTCCATTAAAAAATAATCCTGCGCCGCCGCGCATAGGCGGCAATGTTTCAACAAATAACGCATTAATATTCATTAGTATATCAATAATACCTTGAATTTGCAAGAGACTTTTTTGATAGAATCATGTCGGTTTTTGTCGTAATATCTATCAAGAAAGCAATGTTCATGATCGACAAAGGTCTTCCGCTGACCCACTCGCCAGGCGAGTGGGTTTCGAGATACAACAAAACCGCCCACCGGGCTTATGGCCGGTGGGCGGTTTGCATATCAAAGATAACTTACGGTTTCGGTCAGTGCCTTACGCGAGGTGTGGTTCGGCAGCGGTTTGCCGCCCTCTGCGGCATGGCCAAGGTCGAGGAACATCAAAATTTCTTCGTTCTCCGGCAGGCCAAGCTTTTTGGCGGCGGTGTCCGGGTCAAAGAAGTTGATCCAGCAGCTGTCCACACCGACGTTGGCGGCGGCCAGCATCAGGTGTGTGGCCACAATAGCGGCATCCTCCACGCCGGATTGATGTTTCCCGCCGGGGTAGGTGAATACGTTTTCCTTGTTAAAAGCAACTACCAGAACGGTCGGTGCGCCATAGCGGCAGGGGGTAAGTTTGTCAATTTTGGCAAGCCACTCGGGCGATTGCACCACATAAATATGCTGCTCCTGCAAATTTTTGGCAGTCGGAGCCAGGCGCCCGGCGGCTAGAATGCTGTCCAACTGTTCCACGCTGATCGGCGTGCCATCATACTTTTTGCAAGAATACCTGTCTTTGATCACCTGTGCAAAATCCATGGTAGATCCCTCCTGGAAAAGATTTCTTTGCGAATACCCTAAGTATATCCCTTTTTTCGCAGAATTTCTACCCGGCTTGTGCATGAAAATGTGAAATACAGTGTGACGATTGAATAGAAAATATTTTTAAGTTGAGATAAAAGACACGATTTTGATGTAATAAGATATCAAAATAGCCCTTACACATAGCAATTGCGTTTCCATGTGTAAGGGCTGTAATTTATAGGGCATGAATTTGAGTAGCCAGCCGATTTACTTTAGCGAGAAGGATTGCTTGCCTGAAATTCACGAAGAAGCTGCTCCCCGGTCAAATAGCCAGACAAACACCCCACTTTGCTGACACAGGCACCACCCATACGGTTTCCCATTGCAATACAGGTGCGGATGCCATAATTATGGTATAGTCCGTAAATGAAACCGGCATTAAAAGCATCGCCAGCACCTGTTGCATCAATGGGGTCAATGCCAGAAGTTGCGGGGAAAATCTCATTTTGGCCGTTTTCTCGCAAAAGACATCCATCCGGGCCAAGTTTGATAATCGTTGTTTCAAAATAGTGGGAGAGAAGCTGCGCGGCATATCCGTCCGAAGCCCCGTTTGCAAAATCACCGAAACACCTCCGTGGGCTCGTTTTTTCACTTTATTATATCCGCTAGGCCCGGCAGATGCAATTTTCCCGTTGCAAGCCCGATAAAATTAGATAAATATTTTTACCTAATAATATTGACATGTGCTCCAAACGTGCTATAATGTCCTCATTGACAGATACGTCAATTTATTTAGTTAAAATATGTGAGGTACAAATCATGAGCTTTGAAGATCTGAAAGAAGTATTTGTTGATACCCTGAACTGCGATGCCGATAAGGTCACGATGGCGGCCAGCCTGACCGATGACTTGCAGGCGGACAGCCTGGACGCTGTGGAGCTGAACATGGCGTTTGAGGATAAGTTCGGCGTTACGATTGCCGATGAGGATTTGGGAACGCTGAAAACCGTGGGCGATATCTTCAACTATCTGGCTGCGCGGGCCGCGTAAGGGTATTGCAGGATGAGTGCCATCGAAAAGCTGTTCCCGGTCAGCCAGCAGGAGCGCAGCTTCCAGCTGAAAGCCAGGCGTGATGCCGGTACGGCCGCGCCCAACTGGGTGCCGCCGCAATTTGTCGCCTGCAAAAAGTGCGGCCGCCGCGCTACCCGCCAGGTGTGGACCAAAAGCCTGTACGTCTGCCCCAACTGCGGGGTGCATCTGCCTATCGGGGCCTATTACCGACTCAGCACGGTTCTGGACCACGGGACTTTTAAAGAGCTGAACCCGGATATTGCCCCCAACGATGTACTGCATTTCCCCGATTATCAGGAAAAACTGGCCGCCGCTTCGGTCAAGACCGGCCTGAAGGAAGCCGCCGTCACCGCTACCGGCAAGATCGGGGGCGTGCAGGCGGTGGTCGCTGTGCTGGACAGCCGCTTTTTTATGGGCAGCATGAGCACAGCCGTGGGTGAGAAGATCACCTGCGCGATCGAGTATGCGGCCGACAAACGCCTGCCGCTTATCATTTTTTCCGCCAGCGGCGGTGCGCGGATGCAGGAGGGCATTTTCAGCCTGATGCAGATGGCCAAAACCAGTGCCGCGCTGGAACGGTTCAGCCGCAATGGCGGACTGTACATCAGCGTGCTGACCCACCCCACCACGGGTGGTGTCACAGCCAGTTTTGCCAGCCTGGGCGATATCACCCTGGCCGAGCCGGGCGCACTGATCGGCTTTGCCGGGCCGCGCGTGATCGAGCAGACCATTGGCGAAAAACTGCCCGATGGCTTCCAGCGCAGTGAGTTCCAGCTGGAACATGGCTTTGTGGATCAGGTCGTACTGCGCACCGAATTAAAAGAGGTTTTGGCGCGGCTCTTGCTGCTCCACACGCAGGGGAGGAAACGCAGATGATCAAGGAAGTTTTGCAGCAGCTAGAACCGCTGGACGCGCAGATCGACGCGCTGTGCAGCAGCGCCAACGATGACGAAATGACGGATACGACGACCCACGCCGCCGAACTGGCCGAGCTTTCCGCGCAGGAAAACACGCTTTTGCAGAGCTGCGCCGCCCTGACGCCGGAGGACCGCGTCTTTCTGGCCCGCCGCCCGGACCGCCCGCATATTGCCGAAATAATCGACAATCTGTTTACCGATTTTTTTGAGCAGTGCGGCGACCGGCAATGCAAAGAGGATGCTGCTATTTTGTGCGGGATCGCGCGTTTCCACGGGATGCCCGTTACCGTCCTGGGCCACCGCAAGGGGACCACGCTGGAAGAAAACCTGCGCTGCAACTTTGGCATGCCGGGGCCGGAGGGCTACCGCAAGGCCCTGCGTGTGATGAAGCAGGCGGAAAAATTCCACCGTCCCATCATCACGTTTATTGATACCCCCGGCGCTTACCCCGGCAAGGATGCCGAGGAGCGCGGCCAGGGGGAGGCCATCGCCCGCAACCTGATGGAGATGAGCGGCCTGACCGTCCCGGTACTGGCTATCGTCACGGGCGAAGGCTCCAGCGGCGGCGCGCTGGGCTTGGGTGTGGCCAACCACATTCTGATGCTGGAAAACGCCGTGTATTCGGTGCTCAGCCCCGAAGGGTTCGCCAGCATTTTGTGGAAAGATGCTTCCCGCAGCGGCGAAGCCTGCACCATGATGAAGCTGACGGCGCAGGACCTGTACGCGGACGGCATTGTGGAAGAGATCATCCCCGAACCGCTGGGCGGCGCACAGCGCGGGCGGCAGCTGCTTTTCAGCCGATTAGATACCGCTATTGCCGCGCACCTTGCCGCTCTATGCAAGATGAACGGCAAGGCTTTGGCCGACCAACGCTACAAAAAATACCGTCGCATCGGAGAAATGAGGGGCGCATGAAAGGCTTACAGCTGCTGGCTACCGGCGGGGCACTGCCCGGCCGTGTAGTGACAAATGAGGACCTGCGCCTCCAGGTGGACACCAGCGACGAATGGATCACGACCCGTACCGGCATCCGCCAGCGCTACTACTGCGCCGAAAACGAGGATGCCGCCACGTTGGCTATTGCCGCTGCCCGGCAGGCACTGGCACGCAGCGGCCTGACGGCTGCCGACATTGCCTGCTGCGTCGTGGCAACGCTCTCGTCCCCGACGGCTACCCCCAGCGTTGCCTGCCGTGTACAGGCGGCCCTGGGTCTGCCGGAAAACCGGCCCGCCTTGGATATAAACGCGGCCTGTTCCGGTTTTATTTATGCCGCCGCCACGGCCCACGGGCTGCTGACTACCTTGGGCGGCCGCTATGCGCTGGTCATCGGCTGCGAAGCACTCTCCCGCATGATGGACCCGACCGACCGCACGACCTGCGTACTGTTTGGGGATGGTGCAGGCGCGGCCATTTTTAAACTGGCCGAAAATATTCCGTTTGCTGTAACTTTAGGCGCACGGGGCAGCGAAGCCATCCGTGCAGGCGGCCCTGCGGCCTGTGACACAGCACCCATTATGATGGACGGCAAGGCGGTTTTCCGCTTTGCGGTGGAAGCTATGCCGCGCTGCCTGCAAACCGTGCTGGACCGCAGCCAAAAAACGCAGGCCGACCTTGACTGGGTCGTCTGCCACCAGGCCAACAGCCGTATTATTGACCATTGCATTAAACATTTGCACGCAGAACCGTCGAAATTTTATAAGAATATGAACCGCCACGGCAACACCAGTGCCGCCAGCATCCCGATTGCCCTGCATGAAATGGAAGAAAGCGGCCTGCTGCGCCCCGGCCAGACACTGGCCTGCATCGGCTTTGGCGGCGGGCTGACCTGGGGCGGAATGCTGCTGACGTATGAGGGTAGAAAATGAAGCTGCTCAATGAAATTTTAGGTACAAAATATCCCATTATCCAGGGCGGCATGGCCAACATCGCCACAGGCGAGTTTGCTGCCGCCTGCTCCAACGCCGGGGCATTGGGGCTGATCGGCTCCGGCGGCATGGACGCCGACACCCTGCGGGAAAACATCCGCCGCTGTCGCGCGCTGACTGACCAGCCCTTTGGTGTAAACATTATGCTGATGCACCCGCAGGCGGACGAGTTTGCCAAAATCGTGGTGGAGGAAGGCGTAAAGATCGTCACCACCGGTGCGGGAAACCCGGGAAAGTATATGGCTGCGTGGAAAGCTGCCAACATCACGGTCATCCCCGTGGTGGCAGCCGCCATCCTGGCCAAGCATCTGGAGCCGCTCGGTATCGACGCCGTCATTGCCGAGGGCACCGAGAGCGGCGGCCATGTGGGTGAGATGACGACGATGGCGCTTGTACCGCAGGTCGTTGATGCCGTCCATGTGCCGGTGATCGCTGCGGGCGGTATTGCCGATGGACGTGGGCTGGCCGCTGCGCTGGCACTGGGGGCGTGCGGCGTGCAGGTTGGAACCTGCCTGCTGGCCAGCACCGAGTGCCCCATCCACGAAAACTACAAAGCTGCCCTGCTGAAAGCCCGCGACAGTGATACCATCGTGACCGGGCGCATCGGGGGTACCCCCGTGCGGGTGCTGAAAAACCGCATGAGCCGCGAGTATGTTCGCCAGGAAAAAGCCGGTGCTGACAAAATGGCGCTGGAACGCTTTACATTGGGCAGTCTGCGCAAGGCTGTGCTGGATGGCGACACCGAAAACGGCAGCCTGATGGCCGGGCAGGCTGCCGGGCTGCTGCACGAAGTCCGCCCGGTGGAAGAAATTTTTGCCGCGATGGTAAGCGAAGCCAAAAACTGCATCGCCGGGGTGTACAAGGAGATCACCTTATGAAGCTAGCATTTTTATACGCCGGGCAGGGCAGCCAGCACGCCGGTATGGGCAAGGATCTTTACGAGACATTTCCCGCGTTCCGCGCCGCCTTTGACGAAGCTGCCGCTGCAGTGGATTTTGACTTGAAAGAAGTCTGCTTTACCGACGCAGCGGGCGTGATGAACGAGACCCAATATACCCAGCCCTGCATGACGGCGTTTGCCGCCGGCCTTACTGCGGTACTGCGGGAGGCAGGCATCACGCCGGACTACGCGGCGGGCCTGTCCCTGGGCGAGTATTCCGCCTTGGCCTGTGCAGGGGTGTTCGATGTGCCGACTGCGGTTGCTTTAACGGCTTTCCGCGGCAAGGCAATGGCCACAGCCGCCGCTGGCCGCACCTGCGGGATGACAGCCGTTTTGGGGCTGGAACAGGCCCCTTTGCAGGCCTGCTGCGATGCTGCCGCCGAAGAGGGCGTTGTACAGATCTGCAATTACAACTGCCCCGGTCAGCTGGTTATTGGCGGCGACAAGGCCGCTGTCGATAAAGCTGCTGCGTTGGCGCTTGCCGCCGGGGCGCGGCGCTGCCTGCCGCTGAATGTCAGCGGCCCGTTCCACACTTCGCTGATGCACCCGGCCGGGGATGCACTGCAGGAAAAATTCAAATCCATCCACTTTGCGCCGATGCAGTTCCCCGTGCTGTTCAACTGCCTGGGGCATGAAATGGCAGAGAATGACGCGGTCGCCGCGCTGCTGGAAAAACAGGTGCAGTCCGGCGTACGTTGGGAAGCAACTGTCCGCCGCCTGGCAGAACTGGGCGTGGACACTGCGATCGAGATCGGCCCCGGCAAGGTGCTGACCGGGTTTGCCAAAAAGACAGTGGGCAGTGCCATCTCGTGCTATCCGGTAGAGACCGCCACGCAGCTGCAGCAGCTGCTGCGCACCATGAAAGGAGCCTGATCATGCCGCAAACGGAAACCCTGCGCCGCGCTGCCCTGGTTACGGGCGGGGCCAAAGGCATAGGCCGCGCAATCTGCCTGGCTTTGGCCGCAAACGGCATGAACATTGCCGTCAACTATGCGGGCAGCGCTGCCGCAGCCGAGGATACCGCAGCCGCCTGCCGCGCCCTTGGCGTGGAAGCTGTCACACTGCAAGCGGATGTGCGCAGTCCCGAGGCCTGCCAGAAGCTGGTAGAAGATACCGCTGCTGCTTTTGGACGGATTGATGTGCTGGTCAACAACGCAGGCATCACCGCCGATAAGCTGCTGCTGCGCATGACTGAAGCCGATTTCGACAACGTACTTGCCGCCAACCTGAAGGGTGCTTTTTTCTGCACCAAAGCGGCCGCCCGCTTTATGATGCACCAGCGGTATGGGCGCATCGTCAGCGTCAGCAGTGTGGTCGGCCTGCACGGCAACGCAGGTCAGGCCAACTACGCCGCCAGCAAGGTAGGGCTGATCGGCCTGGCAAAGAGCGTCGCTAAAGAGTATGCCGCCCGTAATATCACTGCCAATGCGGTGGCCCCCGGGTTTATTGCAACCGATATGACCGCCGCCATGCCGGAAGCTGCCCGCGCCGCAGCAACGGCGGCCATCCCGGCAGGCAAGATCGGCCGTGCCGAGGATGTCGCTGCGGCGGTGGCCTTTCTGGCAGGGGAGCAGGCCGGGTATATTACCGGGCAGGTCCTTTGCGTTGACGGCGGAATGGGAATGTGAGGTAGAACGATGAACACAGAAAAGAACCGCCGGGTCGTTATCACCGGCCTTGGCACGGTAAACCCTACCGGCAATACGGTAGCCGAAAGCTGGGCGAACATTAAGGCGGGCCGCAGCGCAGTAGGGCCGATCACGGCTTTTGATACGGCTGATTTTAAAGTAAAGCTGGCCGCAGAGGTCAAGGATTTTGACCCCGCCGCGCGTATCGACAAGCGCGAAGCCCGCAAAATGGCGCGTTTTACTCAGTTTGCCGTGGCCGCCGCCGATGAAGCCGTCCGCGACAGCGGCCTTGCGCTGGAAGAAATCGACCGTACGCGGTTTGGTGTTATCCTTTCCAGCGGCATCGGCGGCCTGCCCACCATCGAGGAAGAACATACCCGCGGCC
Organism: Subdoligranulum variabile; assembly: GCA_004554775.1. GTDB lineage: Bacteria > Bacillota > Clostridia > Oscillospirales > Ruminococcaceae > Gemmiger > Gemmiger variabilis_B. The sequence continues at coordinate 180,502 of SFKI01000005.1, read as the reverse complement.
AGCAGCGCGGCTTTGAAAAGGTCAGCCCGTATTTTGTCCCCATGTCCATCGGAAACATGGCGGCGGGGCAAGTCGCCATCCGCTTTGGCTTGCAGGGCATGTGCAGCTGCCCCACCACCGCCTGTGCGGGCGGTACCAATGCAATCGGCGATGCGTTCCACCGCATCCGCGATGGATACGAGGACCGCATGCTCTGCGGCGGCAGTGAAAGCTGCATCAGCCCGCTGGGTGTGGGCGGCTTTGCCAGCATGAAGGCCCTTTGCACGGCGGACGACCCGACCCGGGCGTCGATCCCCTTTGATACCCGGCGCAGCGGCTTTGTGATGGGCGAGGGCAGCGGTGTGCTGCTGTTGGAAGAACTCGAAGCCGCCAAAGCGCGCGGTGCCAAAATTTATGCCGAGGTCGTGGGCTATGGTGCCAACTGCGATGCCTACCACTTTACCGCCCCGGCACCGGGCGGCGCAGGCGGTGCAGCCTGCATGCAGCTGGCGCTGGCCGACGGCGGTGTGGCACCTGAACAGATCGGCTACATCAACGCCCACGGAACATCCACCCATCTGAATGACAGCTGCGAGACAGCGGCCATCAAGGCGGTGTTCGGTGCCCATGCGTATAAACTGGCCGTATCTTCGACCAAGTCGATGACCGGCCATTTGCTGGGCGGTGCCGGCGGGGTAGAGGGCGTCTTTACCGCACTGGCCCTGCACGATGCCTTTTTGCCTGCTACTGTAAATTTGCAGGAGCCTGACCCGGAGCTGGACCTTGACTATATTCCTAATCAGGGCCGCGCCGTGCAGGTGGATTACGCGATGAGCGACAACCTGGGCTTTGGCGGCCACAACGCCTGCGTGGTGTTTAAACGCTGGGAGGACTGAGGGATGAACGTTACACCCAACGAGCCGCCACGCACCCTGACGGCGGCGGAGATCGAAAAGATTCTGCCGCACCGTTACCCGTTTGCGCTGGTGGATAAGATCCTTGACTACACGCCCGGTCAATGGGCGCGCGGCGTTAAATGTGTGACCCGCACAGAACCGTTTTTTGCGGGGCATTTTCCGGGACACCCTGTCATGCCCGGGGTACTGATTTTAGAGGCTCTTGCCCAAACCGGCGCGGTTGCCGCATTAAGCCTGCCGGAAAACCACGGCAAGCTCGCCCTGTTCGGCGGGGTAAAAAATGCCCGCTTCCGCCGCCAGGTCGTGCCCGGCGATGTGCTGATTTTGGAGTGTGAACTGATAGAGCAGCATGGCCCAGTAGGCATCGGCAAGGCCACCGCCTGGGTGGACGGTGTACGCGCGGCCAACGCCGAGCTGACATTTGTCATCGCGGATGCCTGAGGGCTGGTTTTGCATGGCGGATTGTGCTATAATAGAACCATTAACCTACAGGGGGATTCTCGCCATGCTGGACCAGACATTCGGGCAGGTATACACAAAATTCAAGCTGCATTTCTATAAACAGATCTTCAGCCGCTTTGAGGACCGCGAAGCTACGCTGACAACGGTAGAATCTTTCTGCATGGAAGTTATCATGGCTCTGGGCGAGCCTACCATCGCGCAGTTCAGCCACATGATGAACCTTTCCACCCCCAACGCAGCCTACAAGATCAATTCGCTGGTCAAAAAGGGCTATGTGGAGCGTATCCAGTCCACCACCGACAAGAGGGAATACCGTCTGCGTCCGACGCAAAAGTACATTGATTACTATAACATCAGCTATTCCTACCTGCACCTGGTCATGGAGCGCGCCAAACAGCGCTTCACCCCAGATGACCTGGCCAAACTGGAAGAAATGCTGCAGGTAGTTTCCGACGAACTGATGCCGGAAATTGAATTGCCCAAATAATAAGCATGGCGATAACAACAAGCAGGTACAGCAGCTGTACCTGCTTGTTGTTTTGTAGGGAGATATACGAAGATCATGGAAGCCCACACGGACACCGTAAACGGCCTGAGAGCGGACATTGACCGCTATGGCCTTGTCAGTTTCATACAGGGCTTGTGGGATGGTATAACAGAATCAAATGTTCCGTCTTTGCGCTTGCTGTTCCGGTGCAGAGGCGGTAATTTTTTATATAAGCAACCCGTACACAAATTGCTACGGCACCCCTTCCGATTTTTTGGCAAAAAGCACAAACTGCGTAACAATCTTTTGTATTTTATCCCAAATTCTTAAGTCCGTTGACGCGGTGGGATTCGGCGTGTTACTGTGTTTTCATACAGCTTCAGGCTGAATGGGAGGGTATAGCTATAGTTACAGCACGCATTGAAAAGATCCGACAAAACTACGTAAACGCAAAACCGCAGATCTCCTGCGAGCGCGCCGCGCTCTGGACAGAGTCCTACAAAAAGAGCGAGGGCAAGCCCGCCTGCATCCGCAGCGCGTAGGCGTTTTATGACTGCTGCACCAACCTGGGTGTGCATATTTTCGAGGGCGAACTCATTGTCGGTGCCATCGGCGAATACCGCAAGTGCGGCATCCTGACGCCGGAATTTTCCTGGCAGTGGGTCGACCGCGAGATGGACCACTTCGCCACCCGTCCGCAGGATCCGTATATTATGACGGATGAGCAGCGCCGCTTTGTGCGGGAAAAGATTTTCCCGTACTGGAAGGGCAAATCGCTCGAGGAAGCTTTTCTTGCGCGGCTGCCCGCCGAAACGCGCCACATCGGCGTTGATACCGGCATTATTGACAGCGATTCCAAATGGCGGCAGGCCGTGGGCGAGGTCACGCCGGACTATCAGGATGTGCTGTTCAAAAAAGGCTTCGGCGGCATCATCCATGAGGCCGAGCAGCACATCGCCGCGCTGGATATCACGAACCCCGAGGACGAGGAAAAGCGCGATTTTTACGAGTCTGTGCTGGTGACGTCGCGCGGCATCATCCGTTATGCCAACCGCTATGCAGACGAAGCCGAGAAACTCTCGGCGCTGGAAACTGACCCCACCCGCGCCGCCGAACTTTTGCGCATTGCGGTCAACTGCCGCCATGTGCCTGAGCAGCCGCCACGCACTTTCTACGAAGCAATGCAGTTCTTATGGTTTGTGCAGGTGGGCGGTATTTTAAGCGAAAATCCGCTCTCGCTCAACCCCGGGCGGTTTGACCAGTACATGGACCCCTACTACGAGCAGGACGTGCGGGCCGGTATACTGACCCCGGATTTTGCACAGGAGTTGGTCGACGCGCTCTGGCTGAAATATTCGGAGTGGGTGTGGACCATCTCAGCCAACACGGCGGACTATTTTGCCGGGTATAACCAGTTCCAGAACCTGACGGTCGGCGGCAAGACCCGCAGCGGGCAGGATGGCACCAACCCCGTCACCTTTATGGCGATGAAAGCTACCGAGGAATGCAAGACCCACCAGCCGGGCCTGTTGGTCCGCGTGCAGGCGGATTGCCCGCGGGAATTTATGGACGCGGTGACGCACCTTGTCAGCACAGGTACGGGCTTCCCGGCCATCCACAGCGACAGCGTCGGCTACCAGATGCTGTTAAACGCGGGCTATGCCCCCGAGGATGCCCGCGACTGGAACAACTGCGGCTGCGTAGTGCCGCACAACCGCAAGACAGGGGAGTGGACCGCCGCTGTCAATATGAACTTTGGCTCGGCGCTGGAATATGCTTTGAACCAAGGTGTCAGCCTGATGACCGGCGAAAGGATGGGCCTGGACGAAAAGCCCGCAGCCGAGATGACCAGCTTTAACGAGGTGAAAGCCGCGTTTTACCGCCAGTTTGACAACCTGTGCCGCCACTCTATCATCCTGACGGTGGAGGCCCAGCGTCTGCACCGCGAGATGGTCCCGCGTCCGTTCCTTTCCAGTTGCATCGAGCATTGCCTGGAATCCGGCAAAGATCTGAGCCACGGCGGCGCGCAGTACAACATCGGGCCTGTCATCACCGGCATCGGGCTGGCTGTCGTTGCCAACTCGCTGGCCGCTGTCAAAAAGCTGGTGTTCGAGGACAAGGTCTGCAATATGGCAACCCTCGCCAATGCCCTGCAGGCCGATTGGCAAGGCTATGAGGAACTGCAAAAAGCCGCCAAGGCTGCGCCTAAATACGGCAACGATGACGACTATGCCGATGATATCGCCCGCGAGATCGCCAACCATTTCTATAAAGAGATCCATCAATACAAGGACATTTTCGGCTCACCGTTCCTTACGGCGTTTATGGGCATCTCCAACTACATCCCCATGGGCCGCGTGCTGGGCACCACCCCGGATGGCCGCCGCGCGGGCGAGCCGTCCAGCGAGGGTGTGTCCCCCTATGTCGGCACCGATATGTCCACGCCGCTGGCCGCGATGCATTCCTCGGCCAAATTGAACCAGGAGATCCACTCCGGCGGCACGCTGCTTAACCTGCGGCTGGGGCATGACCTCATTGCTACCAAGCGCGGGCAGGCCAACCTGGGCGCGATGATCCAGACGCTGTTTGCGCTGGGGGCATTCCATGTGCAGTTCAACAGCGTTTCATCCGAGGTGCTGCGCGCCGCGCAGAAAACGCCGGAGAACTACAAGGATCTTCTGGTCCGCGTGGCGGGCTACTCGACCCAGTTTGTCAATCTGTCCCGCTCGATGCAGGATGCCATCATTGCCCGCACCGAGCATACCGAGCTGTAAGGAGGGCGCTATGGGCGGCTATCTGATGCAGCTGCAAAACTTCTCGGTCAACGACGGGGACGGCATCCGCACGGTCGTGTTTATGGCGAGCTGCCCGCTGCGCTGCGCTTGGTGTGCCAACCCCGAGGGTCAGACCTGCCGCAACGCTATGACCCACTGGGCCGAAACCGGGGATGTGCTGAAAAAGCTGCGCCAGCAGGAAATTTTTTACCGCTACTCGGGCGGTGGGTGACGTTTTCGGGAGGGGAAGCCACCGCACAGCCGCCTTTTTTGGCCGAACTGGTCGATGCGTTGTACGACGACGGTATCTCGCTGGCGCTGGAAACCTGCGGCCAGTTCGATTTTGCCGCGCTGCGCCCCGTGCTGCAAAAAATGGATTTACTTTTTATGGATCTCAAGCACCCGGACACGCAGGCCCATCGCCGCTTTACGGGGCAGGGCAATGAAACGATTCTGGAAAATTTGCAAAAAGCCGCCGCCCTCGGCGTGCCGCTCGTCGTGCGTATTCCAACCATCGTCGGCGTCAATGCGGATGATGCCACGATGGAAAAGGCGTTCACTTTTATCAGCAGCCATTGCCCCGGCGCAAGGCTGGAGCTACTGCCGTACCACTGCTACGGTGAGGGCAAATACGCCGAGCTGGGCCTGCCCAGACCATCGGCGGACTTTGCCGCACCGACCAAAGCGCAGCTTGCCCGCTGGGAAGCACTGGCCGCACAGCAGTACGGGATCGAGGTCGTTTCCTACAAATAAGGCCGTACATTAAGAATCTAATGTTCGAGCCGCAAAAAAACATTGTTTTCGTAAGCAAAGCACATGGAATGGCAAAGCTTTAGTAGGAATTGCCAAAAAAGGCTTGCACTTTTTGCACAGTCTGCTATAATGACACCATCATCACAGAACACAAACGGGACAAAGGGGTCGCGTACTTGCAAAAGTATCGCGACCCCTTTTTCTGTTTAAGCACAAAGGCGTGCAGCACCATTGCAGGTGCTGTGCGCCTTTTGTTTTGGATGATAGAGGGTTCATTGTAAAGTATGTAAAAAAGGAAAGAGAGGGTCACACCATGAAAAAGCGTAATCGAGTTCTTGCACTTACTATGGCAGCTGCCATGTCGGCCAGCCTGTTTGCAGGCTGCGGTTCCAGCACCCAGCAGGGCGGGGCGGCTGCTTCCAGTGAGGCCCCGGCCAGCAGCACCGCCGCAGCGGATGGCGAGGAAGATAACATCATTCGTGTGGGTGTTGTCTGCGCTATGACTGGCGGCTCCGCCATTTACGGCGAGGGCGCACAGAACGCCGTTGATATGGCTGTGGAGGAGATCAACGCCGGGGACTCCGGCTATAAGATCGAAATCGTCAACGGCGGCAAGGTCGCAGACGATGCCAAGGACGCCAAGCAGGCGATGAACGCCTACAACAAGGTCATGGCAGATTCGCCCGAGGCCATCGTCGGCAGCTTCTTCTCATCGGTCACGCTGCCCATGGCAGAGCAGGCCTCCAAGGACGGCATGCTGCTGCTGGCGACCGGTGCAACCAACGCCGATGTTACCTTAAAGGGCGACACCATCTTCCGCAACTGCTTCATCGACCCGTATCAGGGCAAGATGGCAGCGCTTTTCGCCAAGGACAAAGGCTTTACCAAGGCCGCAGTCATCTACGCCAAGGACGATGACTACTCCAACGGCCTGAAGGATGCATTTATTGAAAACTGCGAGGCCAACGGCATTGAGGTTGCCTATACCGGTGAGTGTATGACCACCGACACCGATTATTCTTCGCAGGCGGCGCAGGCCGTGGCCAGCGGTGCAGAGCTTTTGTATTATCCCTGCTTCCTCGACACCGTTCCGTTGCTGGTTGGTGCAGCCCGCAATGCAGGCTTTACCGGTGCCATCATGGGCGGTGACGGCTGGGATGGCTGCGACACCACCGGTCTGGCCACCCAGTTCGATGACTGCTACTTCACCAACCACTACTCCAGCGAGGATACAGCTCCGGCTGTCCAGAACTTCGTGCAGAAGTACACGGAAAAGTACGGCACCGAAAGCCTGAACGCCTGTGCAGCTCTGTATTATGACGCTATGTACATGCTGGTTCAGGCCGCCGAGAATGCAGGCGGCACCGACACGGCCAGCCTTGTCAAAGGCATGACCGGCATGAGCTTCACCGGTGTCGGCGGCGACATCACGCTGGATGAGAACGGCGACGCTATCAAGAGCATTGCCATCAACACCTTCGTGGACGGCGCGGTCAAGTGGACCGAAACGCTTGGCTCGGACGGTACGGTCGTTTCCAAGGCGGACTAAAAGAGAATATATCGCACCTCGGCGGGGGAAAACCACCCCCGCCCCTGTGTGTTTAGAAAAGGGGAATGGACCACAATGACTTTCTCACTGTTTTTCCAAAGTTTGATAAACGGTCTGAACCAGGGCGCGATCTACGCACTGATTGCCCTGGGCTACACAATGGTTTACGGCATCATCCGCATGATCAACTTCGCCCATGGTGATTTTATCATGATCGGTGCCTACACACTGTTTTATACCATCCCGCTTATGGTCAACGCGGGTATGCCCGCCTGGTTGGCGGTCATCATCGCCATTGCGGTCTGTGCCGTAGTCGGCGTGCTGGTTGAGATCCTCGCCTACCGCCCGGTGCGCAAGGCTGGCTCCATGTCCGCGCTGATCACTGCGCTGGCAATGAGCATCTTCCTCGAAAACCTCGCCATGGTGCTGTTTGGTGCCAAGCCGCATAACGTGCAGGCCATCTTCAGCCTGCCCACCATCACGGTTGGCAGCGTGGCCTTGCCGCTGAACCTGCTGCTTACCATCGCCATCGGCCTGGGTATCATGATCGCCTTGCAGCTTTTTGTTAAGAAAACCAAGCTCGGCAAAGCAATGCGCGCCGTGCCGCAGGATAAGGACGCTTCCACCCTCGTGGGCATCAACGTCAACAAGATCATCACCACAACGTTTGCCATCGGCTCCGGTCTGGCAGCGGTGGCGGCGCTGATGTACTGCGCCACCTATCCCCGCGTTACCAACGATATGGGCAGCATGATGGGCATGAAAGCCTTTATTGCAGCCGTGTTGGGCGGCATCGGCATCATCCCCGGTGCGATGCTGGGCGGCATCCTCATTGGTCTGATTGAAATTTTTGTTAAGCTGTTTGCCCCCGGCTGGTACGAGGCTGTCACCTACGGCACGCTGATCGTGATCCTGCTGGTCAAACCTTCCGGCATTTTGGGCAAGAATGTCGGCGAAAAAGTGTAAGGGAGCGTGAACAAGATGACGAAACGACGGCTGGCCTCTTACGGGCTCAACTTGGTTGGCGCCGCGCTGCTCTACGCGTTGATCACGCTGGCCTTTACCTTTAATGTGTTTGGCAAAAGCACCACTTACATCCAGGGCATCTGCACCACCGCCTGCTACACCATCATCATGGTCACATCGCTGAACTTGGTTGTTGGCTTTATGGGTGAATTTTCGATGGGCCACGCGGGCTTTGTCTCGGTTGGTGCCTATGTTTCCGCCATTGTCTCCGGCGCGATGGCTGGGCGCGGACTGTCTGACCTGGGGCTGCTCCTCGTCGCCATCCTGGCGGGCGGTTTGGCCGCCGGCATCATGGGCGTGGCTGTCGGTATTCCGGCGCTGCGCTTGCGGGGCGACTACCTCGCCATCGTCACAATGGCTTTTGCCGAGATCATCCGCGTCTGCTTCTGCAACTTTTCCATCACAGGCGGCGGCAAAACGATGAGCGGCATCCTCAAGCTTTCTACCTTTGACCGTGCGTTCTGGATCATGGTCGTCTGCGTGACCATCATGTTCCTGTTTGTGCGCAGCCGCTTTGGCCGCACCGTGCAGGCCATCCGAGAGGATTACATCGCAGCCTCGGCCTCCGGCATCAACGTTACCTATTACAAGGTGCTGACCTTTGCAATCTCCGCGTTTTTCGCGGGCATTGGCGGCGGCGTTTACGCGCATTACATGACTGCCATGATTCCCACCAACTTCAACTTCAACTATTCGGCTGAGTTGCTCTCCGAGGTCATCATCGGCGGCACCGGCTCGCTGACCGGCTCTATCATCGGCGCGGCGTTCCTGTCCAGTTTGCCGGAGTTGATGCGTGATTTCTCCACCTACCGCATGCTGGCCTACTCGGTCGTGCTGGTGCTGGTCATGCTGTTCCGCCCGGGCGGTATCTTCGGCCGGTGGGAGTTCAGCCTGACCCGCCTGCTGGGCAGCCTGACCCACCCCAAGGCAAAAGCTACGAAAGGAGCGTGACCCCCTATGGCAGCACCCGTATTGAAAGCCCAGCATCTGGGTATCCAGTTCGGCGGCTTAAAGGCCGTAGATGATTTCAACATGGAGATCGGCGAGTCCGAGCTGGTCGGTCTTATCGGTCCCAACGGTGCCGGTAAAACCACCGTGTTCAACCTCATCACCGGCGTTTACAAGCCTACCGAGGGTTCGTTCTACCTTTGCGGTGAGCGGATGAACGGCAAAAAAACACACCAGATCGTCCATGCGGGCATCGCCCGTACGTTCCAGAATATCCGTCTTTTCAAAAAAATGACGGTCATCGAAAACGTCAAGACCGCCATGCAGGAGCATACCACCTACAGCCTGGGTGATGCGATCTTCCGCACCAAAAAGTATTGGCAGCAGGAAGCCGAGATCACCGAGCGTGCGAAGGAACTGCTGAAAGTCGTCCACCTTTCCGGTAAGGAGGATCTAGAGTCCGACAACCTGCCCTATGGTGAGCAGCGCCGCCTCGAAATCGCCCGCGCACTGGCGACCGATATGAAGCTGCTGCTCCTCGACGAACCGGCGGCGGGCATGAACCCCACCGAGACTGAAGAACTGCTGGAGATCATCAACTACATCCGCAACGAATTTAAAGTGTCCGTTCTGCTCATCGAGCATGATATGAGCCTGGTCATGAAGATCTGCGAGCGCATTCAGGTGCTGGATTTCGGCACCACGATCGCTTCCGGCACACCGGAGCAGATCGCCAACGACCCGCATGTCATTGAAGCGTATCTGGGCAAGGACGAACCGGAGGAGGCCGCCAATGCTTGAGATCAAAGACCTGCATGTCAATTACGGCGCCGTCCACGCGCTGAACGGCGTGTCGATGACCGTCAAGGACGGCGAGATCGTCTCTCTGATCGGGGCGAACGGCGCGGGCAAAACCACCACGCTGCGCACCATTACCGGGCTGGAAAAAGCCGCCAGCGGTTCCATCACCTTTGACGGCCACGACCTGCGAAAGACCGAGCCCAGCAAGATCATTACCCTAAAGCTTGCCCATGTGCCCGAAGGGCGGCACATCTTCCCCCAGATGACGGTGGAAGAGAATCTTGAGATGGGCGCGTTCGCTGACCCCACCGACATGGCCAAAACGATGGCCGATGTCTACGAGCGCTTCCCGCGCCTGAAAGAGCGCAAGCGCCAGCTGGCGGGCACTCTTTCCGGCGGTGAGCAGCAGATGCTGGCCGTGGGCCGCGCACTGATGGGCAAGCCCAAGATGATCTTGATGGATGAACCGTCGATGGGTCTGTCCCCGCTGCTGGTCAAGGAAATTTTCGAGATCATTAAGGAGGTCAACAAGCAGGGCATCACGATCCTGCTGGTCGAGCAGAACGCAAAAATGGCACTGGCTATCTCTGACCGCGCCTACGTTCTCGAGACCGGTACCATCACGATCGAGGGTGACGCCCAGCAGCTGCTGAATGACCCCCGTGTGAAAAAGGCCTATTTGGGCCAGTAAGGAGGGTGCGCCATGTATCCCAATTATCCGCACTTCGCTGTGGCCATTACCCGCACCTGCGGGTCGGGCGGCGGCAGCTATATCGGCAAAAAGCTGGCAAAGGATTTTGACATCGACCTGTATGACCGCAAGCTGCTGCGCCTGGCAGCCGAGGACAGCGGCATCAACGAAAAGATTTTTGCCGCTGCCGATGAAAACACCAAAAAAACGCTGCTGTATCGTGTATCGCGGCATGTATACGATGGCGGCTTTATCCCGCCGGAAAGCGGCAACTTCATCAGCGACCAGAATCTGTTCAACTATCAGGCCAAGGTCCTGCGGGAACTGCTGGACGAGGAAAGCTACGTCTGCGTAGGCCGCGCCGCCGATTTTGTGCTGAAGGATAAGCCCAATGTGCTGACCGTCTACATCGACGCCCCCTACGAGGACCGCATCGAGCGTGAGATGAAGCGCCAGGGCATCGGCCGCAGCCAGGCCATCCGTTACATTGATAAACTCGATCATTACCGCGAAAGTTACTACAAATACCATACCGGCCGCCAGTGGAAGCGGGTCGAAAACTACGACCTTTGCCTGGACAGCGCGGCCATCGGGCTGGACAACTGCGTGGAAGTTATCAAAAAGGTCATTGAGCTGAAATTCGGGGCAAAATGCCCGCTGTAAAGATTGGGGAGGCATCCTGCATGCAGGGGCGGATTCCATATCCGTCCGCAGCGCCTTACCAAACCACAATCGTAGAATAGAGGAGGAATTGTTATGGAAGCACTTGCATATTACGATGGAAAAATCGGCACGCCAGAAGAATTGATGGTTCCGTTTAACGATCGTGTACACTTTTTTGGCGATGGCGTCTACGATGCCACGGTGGGTGCCAACGGCAAGGTCTATCTGATGCAGGACCACCTCGACCGCTTTTATATCAGCGCCAAGGCCCTGGATATCAACATTCCGATGCCGAAAGAGGAACTCGGCAAGCTGCTGACCGATTTGCTTGCCAAGGTGGACGGCACCACCCACTTCGTCTACTGGCAGGTCACGCGCGGTGTCGAGACCCGCAACCATGTCTACGCCGAAAAGCTGCCCGGCAAGCTGTGGGTATCCATCCGCCAGAACCACCTGAACGACCCCGATGTGCCCATTAAGCTGGACAGCGCCGAGGACACCCGTTTTTATCACTGCAACATCAAAACGCTGAACCTGCTGCCCAGTGTCGTGGCCGCACAGCACGCCAAGCGCATCGGCGTGCAGGAGACCGTGTTCCACCGCGGCGATATCGTCACCGAGTGTGCACATTCCAATGTCTCGATTTTGAAGGACGGCGTGTTCTACTCCCACCCCAACGATGAGTTCATTCTGCGCGGCATCGCCAAGACCCACATGATCCAGGCGTGCTACCGCCTGGGCATCACCGTTATGGAAAAATGCTTCACGCTCGACGATCTGAAAAATGCGGATGAGATTATTGTGACCTCTTCTTCCAACTTCTGCCTGCATGCCTGCGAGCTGGACGGCCAGCCCGTCGGTGGTAAGGATCCGGCCACGCTCAAGGCCATTCAGGACGAAGTGCTGTGTGAATACTTTGCCTACACCGGCAAGTCCACGGTCGTAGACTGAAACGGGGGTGCGCACCATGACCCGGGACGAACTGGAAAAGCACAATGTAGGTGAAAACATCGATGCTTTGATGAATCTTGATCCGCGCGGCTATGGCGTCTGCCGCATTCTGTATGCGGGCAGCCGGGCTTTTACCGGCGAGCCGCTCACGATGCACGCCGCCCAGGTGCTGTGCGACCATGTAAAAGAGAACGACCTTGTATACATTTTGGTCGGCTTTGTGTTGCTGCCTCACAAAGTGCCGGAGATGGACGGCACGGTCAGCGCCATGCTGCTGGCCCGTGCGCTGGTCATGGCGTTCAACGCCAAGCCAGTCATCGTCTGCCCCAATGACAGCGTGCAGGCCATAGAGAAATGTGCCGCCGTCGTCGGTCTGCATATTTATGAAGATCTGGACACCGTGCAGGAACTGCCGTTGAGCATGGGCGTTGTGGCCTTTACCAAGGACAAAGCCGCCGCCCCTGTGCAGGCCGCCGAGCTGGCCGCCCGCAGGCCCGCCGCCGTTGTTTCGGTCGAAGCCAGCGGCGCCAACGCCCTGGGCGTCTACCACAACGCCGTCGGCAAGGATGTGACCGAAATGCAGGCCAAGAGCGAAGCGCTTTGGAATCTGCTGCGTGCGCAGGGCGTGCCCAACATCGCCATCGGTGATCTGGGCAACGAGATCGGCATGGGCACCATCGCCGACCACATCAAAAAGTATGTGCCGTTTACCGACAAAGGAGAGTGCCAGTGCGGCTGCGGCGGGGGCATTTTAAGCGCCACCGAAGCGGACAATATCATCACGGCCACCTGCTCCGATTGGGGCTGCTACGGCCTGATGGCCGCGCTGGCCTACCTCAAAAAAAATATGGAAATTTTGCACCACGAGGAAATGGAATCCGAGGTCATGCGGGTGGCCGCGCGTAACGGGTTTATTGATATGACCGGCTCGCTGCTGCCCGGCATCGACGGTTTCAGCACGCGGATGAACGTGGGCATTGTCAGCCTGATGCGCCAGTGTACGGCGTACGCGGTGCGATTCTCGCACAATTCGGACCACTGGTTTGGTCCGGTGTTGGCAAAACATTTTTTTGATTGATTCTGCGGAAAGGGGGCGGCGGCCATGCTGCCGTTTACACTACACCCGGTAGGGGACAGCGCCCTGCTGGCTGTTTTTGAACAGCGCATCGCGCCCGAGATCGGCACAGCGGTGGCGGCGCTGAACGCCCGCGTGCAGGCAGCGGCCATCCCCGGCGTGGGCGAGACGGTGCCCGCCTTTGCTTCGCTGATGATCACCTACGACCCGCTTGTGATGGACTATGATACCGTCGCCGCCGCCCTGCAAAAGCTGGTCACATCCCCCGGCGCAGCCAATACAGCGGAGACCGGTAGGCTCGTCACGATCCCTGTCTGCTATGGCGGCGCGTTTGGCCCCGACCTGCCCTTTGTTGCCAAGCACGCAGGTCTCACTGAGCAGGAGGTCATCGCCCTGCATGCCGGGCGGGATTACCGCATCTACATGCTGGGCTTTCTGCCCGGCTTCCCGTACCTGGGCGGGCTGGATGAACGTCTGTTCACCCCGCGCCTGCCTACGCCGCGCACAGCCATCCCGGCCGGGGCAGTAGGCATCGGCGGCGAGCAGACGGGTATTTATCCCATTGCCAGCCCGGGCGGTTGGCAGCTCATCGGCCGCACGCCGCTGAAACTGTTTGACCCCGCTGCGGGCACGCTGCCCTATGCCGCAGGCGACCGCATCCGCTTTACACCCATCACACAGGCCGAATTTGACGCCCTGGCGCAAAAGGAGGGGACAGTATGAGCATTACCGTGCTGGATCCCGGCCCACTGACCACCGTGCAGGATGCAGGCCGCCTTGGCTATGCCGCGCAGGGCTACCGTACCTGCGGCGCGGCGGACAGTTACGCGTATCGCCTGGGCAATGCGCTTGTCGGCAACACGCCGAGAGCGGCAGTGCTGGAATGTACCCTGCGCGGCGCGGCCCTGCGGTTTGAACAGGACACCATTTTTGCGCTGACCGGGGCGGAAAGCCCCGCTGCGCTGGATGGCACCCCCGTGCCGTATTACGCACCGCTGCTGGCGAAAGCAGGCAGCACACTGCAAATGGGCATGGCAGCTGCCGGGCTGCGCAGCTATCTGGCCGTGGGCGGCGGCATTGCCACCCCGCCGGTGCTGGGCAGCCGTTCCACCGATATAAAGTGCCATATCGGCGGCGTAGAGGGCCGTAAGCTGGCAAAGGGCGACAGCCTGCCCACCGGCCCGTGCGATACAGCGGCGCTGTGGCAGACGATTGCCGTCCGCCAGCTGGGCCGCCCGCTGCGCGATGCCCGCATCCGCACCGTTCCGCACCCTGTGCGCGTGCAGGACACGCAGATCCTGCCGCTGCTGCGTGCCGTGGCTGGCCCGCAGGACGCCGCCTTTACCGCCGACGGCCTGCGCACCTTTACCCACGGCGTTTATACGCTGACCCCCAACTGCGACCGCATGGCCTGCAAGCTGGCGGGGCCTGCCATTGCGATGAAAAATGGCGCGGACATTTTGTCCGATGGCATCGCGGCGGGGTCAGTGCAGATCTCTGCCGACGGCCAGCCCATCGTAATGCTGGCCGACCACCAGACCACCGGCGGCTATGCCAAGATCGCCACCGTCATTTCCGCCGATCTGCCTGCGCTGGCGCAGTTGCGCCCGGGGCAGGCGGTGGCTTTTGACTTTGTGACTCCCGCCCAGGCCGTGCAGGCCGCCCGCCAGCAGGCGCAAATCTTGCAGCAGGTCGCCGCGCGATTATAAATGCAGGGGGCAATGCCTGCACTGCCCCACGTGCGGATATAGAATCCGCCGCTACGATACCAACCTATTTGGTTGCTGTGTAGGGGAGCATTCTATATGCTCCCGTGCAGCATAGCATCTGCGCCAAACGCTGCGGGCAAGCACTGTTCGCTCCTACATGCTTCACACGGAATGATTTATCACAAGAAGGTGTATCCCCATGACCTATTCTAACGCCACACCTGCCGAGGTCCGCGCACTGATCCGCGCGGGCAAGCTGACGGCCCCCACCACCGGCTATTGCGATGGCTACGCCCAGGGCAACCTGGTCGTGCTGCCCAAGGCACTGGCGTGGGATTTTCTGCTGTTCTGCCAGCGCAACCCCAAAGCCTGCCCGCTGCTGGAGGTTGCCGACGCCGGGGAGCGCAGCTTTTCCCAGTTTGCGCCGGGCAGCGATATCGCCCGCGATATACCGCGCTACCGCATCTATAAAGACGGCGTGCTGACCGGGGAAACCACCGACGTGACGCACTATTTTGAGGAACGCAGCGACCTGGTCAGTTTCCTGATCGGTTGCAGCTTTTCGTTTGAGTCCGCCCTGCTGGAAGCCGATATCCCTGTCCGCCAGATCGAAGAGGGCGTCAACGTGCCGATGTACAACACCAACATTCCCTGTATACCGGCGGGGGTGTTCAGCGGCAACATGGTCGTCAGCATGCGGCCCATCCCGTACGCGCAGGTGCCTGCGGCGGTAGCCATCACGGCGGGCATGCCGCGCGTACACGGTGCCCCGGTGCAGATCGGCGCGCCCGAGGCCATCGGCATCACCGACCTGGCGCACCCAGATTATGGCGACGCCGTCACCATCCGCCCGGGCGAAACGCCGGTGTTCTGGCCCTGCGGGGTCACGCCGCAAGCCGTGGTCATGCACTCCAAACCGACGTTCTGCATCACCCACGCGCCGGGGCATATGTTCATCACCGATGTAAAAAATACCGCGCTCAAATTTTAAAGGGGGCTATGCAATGCCGTCCATTGATTTAAACTGCGACCTGGGCGAAAGCTTCGGCGCTTACACCATCGGCATGGATGCCGAAATTCTGCCCTATGTCACCTCTGCCAACATTGCCTGCGGGTTCCATGCGGGCGACCCGTCTGTGATGCAAAAAAGCGTTCTGCTGTGCAAAAAATACGGCGTGCAGGTGGGCGCACACCCCGGTTTGCCGGATTTGCAGGGCTTTGGCCGCCGCAAAATGGCGATCTCGCCCGCCGAGGCGGAAGCCGACGTCATGTACCAGATCGGCGCCCTGAAGGCTTTTTGCGATGCCGCCGGTGTGCCGCTGCACCACGTAAAGCCCCACGGTGCATTGTACAATATGGCCGCAAAAGACCCCGCGCTGGCGGTGGCCATCTGCCGCGCGGTGCAGGCTGCCGCGCCCAGTGCGGTGCTGCTGGCACTTTCCGGAAGTGAGATGGTCAAGGCCGCGCACGCCATCGGCCTGCCCGTTGCCAGCGAGGTATTTGCTGACCGCGGCTACAAGCCGGACGGCACCCTTGTGCCGCGCGGCACCCCGGGCGCGATGATCGAGGACGAGGACACTGCCATTGCGCGGGTACTGCAAATGGCAAAGCAGGGAACCGTGCAGGCTGATGATGGCAGCATCGTGGCGCTGCAGGCGGATTCCGTCTGCGTCCACGGCGACGGCCCCAAGGCGCTGGCCTTTGTGCAAAAAATTTCCGCCGCTCTCCCTGCCTCTGGGGTAGAGGTCAAAGCGTTTTAAATATTTTAAATCCCCCTGCCGGAATTCCGGCAGGGGGATCGTTGTGCTTATAAAAGGTGCCTTTACACCCAATGTCCAAAGCGGTATTTGGGTTTGGTTGGCTCGGGAGGGACGAGGTCATTGCCAAGGTAGACCTCGATGCCATTGCGGCGCAGGCGGCGGGTGATGGAGGAGGGGAGCTTGCTGTAGCCGGCTGCCAGGTTTGGCGGGCGGGTGTCCATCGAGTGGGCATCCGTGCAAAGCAGGTGCACCAGGTTCCAATCCAGCAGCTTTTGCAGCCAGTGGGCGGTGCGGCCCTCGCGCAGCAGGCCGCTGGCGTTGATTTGTGCCAGACATCCTTCGCTGACCCAGTTGTACAGCAGGGTCGGATCCTCCGCCACAAAGGGGTAACGCTCCACATGGGCTAAAATCGGCGTGTAGCCGCGCTGGCGCACGCCGTACAGTGTTTCATCAATGCCTGCGGGGTGGCAGGTGGTAGGAAATTCGATGAGAATATAGTTGGACTTGGCAAAGGCCAATACGCTCAAATCAAGACTTGGCAGGGCAGTTGTAAAGTATACTTCCGCGCCCATCTTGGCCGCCAGCGGCAGACCATTCTCCCGGGCAGCTTTCGCCACTTTCAGGAACGCCGCTTTGCGTTTTGCGGCAAAATCCTCTACCGAGATGCGCTCATAATGGAAATGCGGTGTAAATACAATGCCTGCCACGCCGTCCCGGATCTCTTTGTTCAAGAGGGCCATGGACACGTCCAAATTTTTTGCGCCGTCATCAATGCCGGGCAGGATGTGGCAATGCAGGTCTACCAAGTTCTGGCTCATTCGTCGCTGCTATCCTGTTTTGTGTCGTAGTAACCGTAAGAGTATGCGTAGGAGTAACCGTCCTTACGGCCGGTCTTTTTGGCGTTGTAGCCATTCATGACAACACCCAGAATGTGGGCGTTGACGGCTTCCAGATTCTTTTTGCTGAGCTGTGCGCCCTGAATGGTGGTGACGCCGGGGCGCACCACCAGCACCACGCCATCGGCCACGCGGCTCAGGACGGCGGCATCCGTAACAACAGAGACAGGCGGGGTATCGACGATCACATAGTCGTACGCCTGCTGCAAGGCCGAGAAGATGCGCTCCACAATGGGGGGTGGAAAGCAACTCGGCGGGGTTCGGCGGGATGGTGCCGACCGGCAGAACGGTGATGTCGTGATCTTTCAGCCGCACCAGAGAATCCGGCAGGGTGGAAACATCTTTTGAGGTAATAACATTGGTCAGGCCCGGGCGGTTGCGGGGGATGCGCAGATAACGGGAAATGGCGCTCTTACGCATATCGCAGTCGACCAGGATGACCCGCTTATTGGAAGTCGCCAGCGTCATGGCCAGGTTGATGGCTACGTTGCTTTTGCCCTCTTCGGGTACCGAGGAAGTGATCAGAATCGTTTTGCAGTTGCTGGTCGCGGAAAGAAACTCCAGGTTGGTACGCAGGGACTTATACGCTTCGACAAACTGGAACGGTGCATCCTTGCCGACCAGGAACAATCTGCGGTGGGAAGCACGTTTTTTAGACGATTTAGCGTTCATTTCTTTTTGCCTCCCTCATATTCAGGAATAACACCGACAACGGTCAGTTCCAGATATTTGGAAACATCCTCTTCGGAGTTGATCTTGTTGTCCAGCATGACTTGCAGGAAAATAACGCCCAGGCACAGCACCATGCCAACCACAGCGGCCAGGGCGGCGGCCAGCGTACACAGGATCAGGGCAGCCAAGTGCTGCCGGACCGCATTGAGTACTTCCAGCAGGTCTATGGTTTCGTATTCTTCGTTTTCCACGGGTCGGGTCCTCCTCAGTTATTAGGTTGGTATTGGCGCTTCGTCTGGTGATGCGCCGCGAACATAAGGCCCAGCAGAACGGCAGCTACAAGGGCGTATACAGCCGCAAAAATGCCCAGGCTGCCAAGCATACTGCGAAGATACGTGAGAACCAGCGCCCGGATCGAGGCTGGATCCAGAGAGAAGTTATCCAGCCCCAGCAGCGGGTACAGGACAGTGGCACCCAGGGCGCACAGCAGCGCGCTGGCAGTAAAGGTAAAGCTGCACTGCCGTTCTGACAAGTGCAGCTTTTGTTCGGCTTTACTGGCATCCGCCCCGCAAAGCATGACTTTGGCGTGGAAATCGCCATCCACCTAGGTAAAGATTTGCAAAAACGCCCGGCAGCTTCTAGCAGCAAAGCTGCCGGGCGCGCATTAAAATGTAAGCGGTAGCAGGGTGTTCTGCTCGATGATGTGTACCAGCATCGCGGCAAAGCCCTGCGGGTCGCGGATTTGGTACTGCATGTGGTTGCAGCCTTCAAAAATGGGGTAATATCCCTGCGGGTAAGCCTTTTGCACGGCAGCGCGGTATTTTAAATGCTCCTCAATACTGCCAAACTCAAACCAGGTGCGCCGCTGCAAATCTTCCGGCAGGGCAGGGAAGGGCTTGTCCTCAAGGCTGTCCGCCATCTGGCGGCGCATGTTGCCGTAGGTCAGCGCCTTACCGGCCGCGATAAAGTAGGGCTTGATAGCTTTGTCATCGCACCACATGATTTTTTTCAGCGTGCCGCCCCTGGACCAGTACAGGCTTTTGATGGCCAGGTACAAAAACGGGACCATAATGCGCCGCGTGCCCTTGCCGATCTGCGCAAACTGCCCGCCATCAAAAAACACATGTTCGACCGGCAGGCGGGTGGCGGTCAAAAATGCCAGCCCCAGGTCGGCACCGATGGACGATGCCACGACCAGCGCCAGTCAAGCAGTGCTCGCCCGTGCAGGTAAAGCCGGGCAGCAGGGCTTGCAGCTCGGCGCCGCCGCGCACGCCCCAGATGAATTTGGCATGACTACCCTCGATGGATTTTTCTTTCATATGCTTTACGACCGACGGGTTCATAATTTCCACAAACACGGTGGCTTTGCCAAAGCATTTTGCAATCACGGCAAAGATCTGCTGCACGTCGGTTTGAGTCAGGTACATCGTCAGCCCTTCCATGATCACCAGCGCGGGAGCGTTTTTCTCGGCAATTTCGCCGCGCCAATCTTCCATAGCGGACTGGGCAATTTGAGAAATCGCACCGCTTTCCGGCAGCAGGCGGGCGCGGACGTTGATCGTTTCGGGCAAATCAAGGTTGTACCAGTGGGTGTACCCCTGCATGCGGTAGCAGCGGGTGTCCAGCCCGCAGGCAATGTTGAGCACCACCGCGCCGGAGTGGGCGGCAAGGTAGTCTTACACCAGGTGGTCCAGCACGATGGTACGTGCAATTACGCCGCTGCTCATCGCGGCGTCTTTATCGGCCAGTGAAAAATCATAGTGCAGCTTTTCCACCAGCTCCACGGCCTTATCGTCGTGGATCGCGCCGCGGGTCCTTGTCTCCTTGGCGCGTGCGTAAACGGTTTGCAGCATGGTTTCCGGTACGCCGGAAAGATTGACAGTCTCGTTCATGGAAAAAGCCCTTCTTTCTTTATAAATCATAAGTTAGAAACTACTAACCTATACCGCGTAAAAATGCCGCCCAACGGCTGGGAGTTTTTTGTTCCTCGGCGCGAACATCGACGCGGCCAAGGAGGCGGCGCGCTTCGGCATCGGTGCGGACCGCTCGGTGAACTACAAGTGCGACGAGGCGGGCAAGGCGCTCAATTACGAGGTCATCAGCGAGGCATTCTACGGCGTGCCGGAGGAACTGCGGCACGAGTGCCGCAAACGCCTGACACCGGAGCTGGCAGCGATTTTGCGCCGGTGGGAAAGCGCGCTTTACAACGAAAAAATCTGTGGTAGAATTTGAAATGGAGAACAAAATAGGAGGGGCTTCCATGGCAATTTTGAACTTTTCCGATGTGCTTAAAAATGTAGGGCTTGACCCGAAAGATGTCAAGCTGATCCGGCATGCATTATCTGACGAACGTTTCAGAGAATGTTATAAAGCCGGTATGGCGCATGAATATACACAGCACCAAAAAGACGGGTTCAGCAAAGGATATTTCTACTGGATCACATTTATCAGCGATGGCGGTACATACGCGAGACTACACTCCTGTTATCGTGTCAATGGTTCTGTGCCTGATACACCGGATGTATGCCCTGCCGGATTACCTGACTGTGAAGCCATGGAATACCGTGGCGAAATGGCGTTTTTTGATTTGCAATATGTGGATTTGCTGAAAGAATACGAAGGAAAGCTGGTGATCGACTGGGGAGGGTCAACTCGGATGTGGCATCAAAAAGCTACCACCGGAAAGCCTATCGTGGCAATTGAGTCAAAGAACCAGAAGCCTTTTGTGGGATTTGAAAATCTTATTCTATCCTTCGATGAACTAAAAGAAGTTGTCGAAAACGATACGGACTATGAGCTGTGGCAGGCGGCCATGGCTGCGGTCAATGCGGTCTATCTGATTGTGGACACCAAGACGGGAGACAGATATGTCGGCTCGACCTATGGCTATGACGGCCTGCTGGGGCGTTGGTCTGTCTACGTCGCTACGGGCGGTCACGGAAACAACAAGGGAATGATCAGCCACTTGAAGTCTGTAAATCATAGTTGCCACGATTTGCAGTTTTCAGTGTTGCAGGTTTTGTCCAAGGCACTTCCAGACAATCAAATCATTGATGCAGAGGCCCTTTGGAAGAAAAAGCTGCTGACCTATGAACCATTCGGAATGAATCAGAACTAATCTTTTTTGCAGTATCCTCTGGATAATACATAGCTCTCACTTTCCTTTGGCAAAGCGACTGTTTCAGCCCGCTTTTCAAGTAGGGCGGCAAATCCCATCAAGCGCCCTCTGAAAGACGCGTGACGGCAAAAAATCAGCCATAATCAACCTTTAAAACAGCAAAAAAGCAAAGGGGATATGTGTCTTAACGGCACATACCCCCTTTTTGTCAGCAACCCTTGTCCGGCAACTGCCATATTATTTGTTTCGTGAAACCTGTTTTATGGACAGCTACCTACGGCAGCAGTCTTTTTATAATAAAGATTTCACTGGTTTTATTGTAGCCACGCCGCGCCGCCTTGTCAAGCCGCGGGGGGGGGGCTGTATGCGCGTTGCACAAGGGGTGAAGTTTAAATTTGCTGCCGTGAAGGTGTTCTTTGACAAACTGCAAAGGGACCTCCGCACACGCGGAAGTCCCTTTGGCCACTCACTTACTTAAAAATCTTATTCAACAAATACACACCCAGCACCAGCACCCCGAGCACGAGGAAGATCCCCGCCATCCCGGCGCAGAGCATGGTCAGCGTAGTGGGCAATAATGCAAACGACATATGCGTACCTCCTTATGCAATCCCGCTCATCAGGGTCAGGATCAGCCCGCCGGCAATGACCGATGCGATCTGCCCCGAAACGTTGACGCTGATGGAGTACATCAGCAAAAAGTTCTGGTTGTCTTCGGCCAGGCCCATCTGATTGACCACGCGACCGCTCATCGGGAACGCCGAGATGCCCGCTGCACCGATCATCGGGTTGACCTTTTTGCCTTCGGGCAAAAACAGGTTCAGCAGCTTGGCAAACAGCACACCGCCCGCCGTATCAAACACAAAGGCCAGCAGGCCCAGCGCTAAAATCAGCAGGGTATCGGGCTGCACAAATTTGTCTGCCGTCATCTGCCCGGCCACCGTCAGGCCAAGCACAATGGTAATAAGGTTCGCCAGCACGTTCTGTGCGGTCTCAGACAGGGCGTTCAGCACGCCGCACTCGCGCAGCAGGTTGCCGAACATCAAAAAGCCGACGAGCGCCACACTGGCGGGCGCGACCAGCCCGGCCAGCACCGTGACCACGATTGGGAAGAGGATCTTCGTGGTCTTACTTACGCTGCCCTTCTGGTACGGCATGCGAATGAGTCGTTCCTTTTTGGTGGTACACAGTTTAATGACCGGCGGCTGCACAATGGGCACCAGTGCCATATAGCTGTAGGCTGCCACCATGATGGCTCCCAGGTACTTGCTGCCCAGGCTGTTGGCAACAAAAATCGCGGTAGGCCCGTCGGCTGCGCCGATGACCGCAATGGATGCGGCATCCGGCAAGTCAAAAAACAGCCCGGCCAGCACCAGCGTGACAAAAATGCCGAACTGCGCCGCCGCACCAAACAGCATCAGCCAGGGTTTTTCCAGCAGCGGGCCGAAGTCGATCATCGCGCCGATGCCGATAAACAGCAGCAGCGGGAACAGTTCGTTGGACA
Organism: Subdoligranulum variabile; assembly: GCA_004554775.1. Classification (GTDB taxonomy): domain Bacteria; phylum Bacillota; class Clostridia; order Oscillospirales; family Ruminococcaceae; genus Gemmiger; species Gemmiger variabilis_B. The sequence goes on along the minus strand of SFKI01000005.1, from coordinate 157,767 downwards.
TGCCCATCTCAAACAGCTCCGAAATCGGCCCGACGGTGTCGCCCTGGGTGATGGCACCCGACAGCGGCAGGTTGACCAGAATCGCGCCGAAGCCCATCGGCAGCAGCAGGCTCGGCTCCATCTTTTTGGCAATGGCTAAATAGATCAGCAGACCGCCGATGGCCCACATGACCACCATCTGCCACGTGATGTTGCCGAGGTTTGCAAACAACCCGGCAAACGTTTGTAGAACTTGCATACGAAACCTCCCAATTCCTGGGCGGCAGGGAAAATAAAAAGAGACCCCTGCCGCAGAAAAACTGCGGCAAAAGTCTCAGTGTTTACAGTATGCCCCGGGGCCGGGCGGCCCGTGGTGACGAAGCGATACGGCGCGGCGTACACCGCGTCCCTTACTCCCTTTTACCTTGCCCACAGTATAGCGCACAGCGGGAAAAATTGCAAGCGTTTTTTGCCGAAACGCCCTGTTGCCGCAAAAAGTTGCGCGTACAAAAAAGCTGTGTTATACTTTATTAAAAAATATTGCTGCTATTGCTAACGCACAACGAAACCGAGGGAACCGCTATGATCAAAATTGCCATTGTCGAGGATGAAGGCGCCGTACGCGACCAGCTGAACGACTATGTGCGCCGCTACACCCGCCAGTACGGCACCGAGTTTGCGGTGACATGCTTCACCGATGGCGATGAGATTTTGGAGAACTACCGCCCTGCCTTTGACATGATCTTCCTCGATGTTGAGATGAAGCGGCTGAACGGCATGGAGACTGCCCAACGCATCCGCGAACTGGACAACGATGTACTGCTCGTGTTCATCACCAACATGGCGCAGTATGCCATCAAAGGGTACGAGGTCGGCGCGCTGAACTATGTACTGAAACCTGTGCCGTACTTTGCCTTTTCGCAGCAGCTGCAAAAGGCGGTCAACCAGCTGGCACGGCGGGCGCGGCATTATCTGGCCGTCCCCGTGGACGGCGGTATGCGCCGCCTGGACACCGCCGCTATCTATTATATGGAAAGTGATGGCCACAAAGTCTGCTTTTATACCGAGGATGGCGATTTCACCGCCCCCGGCGCGCTGAAAAGCTTTGAGGAAAAGCTCGCAGGCCGCCCCTTTGCCCGCTGCAACAGCGGGTATCTGGTCAACCTGGCGCAGGTGCGCGGCGTGCAGCAAAGCGAGGTCCGGGTCGGACCGCACACCTTACAGATCAGCCGCCCGCGGCGCAAGGCGTTTCTGGCTGCCCTGGCCGATTACATCGGGGGTGAGGGCGTATGACCGCAGTACCGGACATCCCACGCCTGTACACGGCCCTGGCCGAGTGCCTGGCTACTTTATTATATGCCCAGCAATTGACGCCGCGCTATTCGGTCAGACGCAGCACCGTCAACAGCCTGATCTGGATGGCCGGGCTGGCGGTGTTTATGCAGCTGACCGGCTCGGTGCCGCTGGTGCTGTGGCTTCCCTGCATGGTGGCCGCCATCGGCTCGATGTATCTGTTTTTGTGGCGCACCTGCGAGACCTCCCCGCTGGAAGCCGGGTATTACTGTTCCCGGGCGTTTATTTTGGCCGAACTGACCGCCAGCGTGGAGTGGCAGCTACACTGTGCCCTGTGGCCGCAGCGCAGCGGGCGCGACCTGCTGGCCGTGCTGCTGTTGGTGATTGTGTACGCGGCCCTGCTCACCGCCGTCTACTGGATGGAAAAACGCCGCAGCACCCAACCTGCCAGGCTGCATATTACGCCGCTTGGTATGCTAACAGCCGTTATCATGGCCATCACGGTTTTCGCCGTCAGCAATTTGAGCTTTGTCAATAACAGCGAAGCTACGATGAGCATCCGCTATATCCGCACGCTGGTGGACCTGGCGGGCGTGCTGATTCTGACCGTGCAGCACGAACAGCTACGGGAAAGCGCGCTGCACAGCGAGCTTTCAGCCATGGACGATGTGCTGCGCCGCCAGTATGAGCAGTACCGTCAGAGCAAGGAAAACATCAAGCTCATCAACCGGCGCTACCACGAGCTGAAAGTGCAGATCGCCACCATCCGTGCCGAGCGCGACCAGGCCAAGCAGGACGCCGCCCTGGCCGCCATGGAAAGCGACATCCGCCGTTACGAGGCCGAGAACAAGACCGGCAACCCCGTATTGGACACGCTGCTGACAGCCAAAAGCCTGTACTGCCAGCAGCATGGCATCAACATGACCTGCGTGGCCGACGGCAAGCTGCTGGATTTTCTTTCCACCGGCGAGATTTGCACCATCGTTGGCACCGCGCTGGATAACGCCACTGAGAGTGTGGCCGCCGAGCCGGACCCGGAGAAGAAGCTGATCCGGGTAGCCATCTACGCGCAGAACGGCTTTGTGATGCTGCGGTTCGAGAATTACTGCGCCCAGCCCGTAGAACTTGGCCCCGACGGCCTGCCCCTGCGCAGCGCCCATGGCGGCTATGACCTGAAGAGCGTCCGCGCCGCCGCCGAAGCCTACGGCGGCACTTTGACGTTGCATTGGGAGGATGAGTGGTTTACGCTAAGGGTACTGCTGCCGCAGAGGTGAGCATTGTTCGTCCGCGGGGTCTTGCACTGCGCCAAACTGCACGGAAGCATATAGAATGCGCCCCTACGAAAGTGCCGTAGGGCGGATTCCATATCTGCCCGCCAACCTGCAGCCATCCACAATAGGGGAGAGGTCTTACGCCTTCTCCCTTTTTTGCTGCCTATGGCAACCTGCACAAAGGCACCTGGGCTTTCTTTGTGCAACATCCACATCGATTTTTGATACAATTTTGCAACTTTTACAGATTATGCCGCAAAAACGACAGATTATGAAATTTTTGAGAAAAAAGTTTTAAATTTGCTATGATTATATACGACAAATGAGTGCGCACTCATGCAAAGAAATACTAAGGAGGAAAACACCCCTATGTTGGCTATTAACATCGATGACGTTATCAATGTTATCAACTCGATCAAAGCCTACCTCATCGGTTTCGGCGTTGTTGCCGTGCTGCTGATCCTTGCTATGATCCTGTGCGGAAAACTTAGCAAATCCAAAAAGTATCTGGTTCGTTTCAATTCTGCTTTGGGCCTGGTTCTGGCCCTGGGCATCACCGTCAACCTGATTTTGATCGGCCCGATGAACTCCATGGTTACGTTGGCTACCGGCGGCGGCAAAGTCAGCGAAGAAAATGTTGCAGCTTCCACTGAGCTGTGCGAGGACATTGCAGAGGAAGGCATTGTGCTGCTGGACAACGATGGCACGCTGCCCCTTGCCAAGAATTCCAAGCTGAATGTTTTCGGCTGGGCTTCCACCAACCCCTGCTACGGCGGTACTGGTTCCGGTGCGCTGTCTGATGCATATCCGACTGTCTCCCTGCTGGACGGCCTGACCAACGCTGGTTTTGAGCTGAACACCGAGCTGAGCGACTTCTACACCGACTACCGCGCCGACCGCCCCGAGGTGGGTATGTGGGCACAGGATTGGACCCTGCCTGAGCCGGAGGCTGCCCAGTACAGCGACGACCTGCTGGCAAACGCCAAGGCTTTCTCTGATACGGCTATGGTCGTGATCACCCGTGTAGGCGGCGAAGGTGCCGACCTGCCGACCGATGTTTCTCAGGTCACCTATGATGCAGGCCACAGCTACAACGACTTTGAGGCCGGTGAGCATTACCTGCAGCTTTCCAAGACCGAGAAAGACATGGTCGATCTCGTTTGCAAGAACTTCGACAATGTTGTTGTTGTTTACAATGGTGCCAACGCTATGGAGCTGGGCTGGGTCAAGGACTACAGCCAGATCAAGAGCGTTATCTGGTGCGCAGGTACTGGCCAGAGCGGCTTTAACGCCCTGGGCTCTATCCTGTGCGGCGATGTGAACCCGTCTGGCCGCAGCATTGATACCTTTGTTTACGACCTGACCAAGACCCCGACCTGGAACAACTTCGGCAACTTCATCTATGACAACATGGATGAGTTCGCTGCAACCTCTTTCGGCGCTGAGACGATCCCCGCTTTCGTCAACTATGTTGAGGGTATCTACGTTGGCTACAAATTCTATGAGACCGCCGCTGTCGAGGGTCTGATCGACTATGACAAGACCGTCGTCTACCCGTTCGGCCACGGCCTGTCGTACACCACCTTTGAGCAGACGCTTAACAGCGTTACCGAGTCTAATGGTGTTGTCACTGTAGACGTTACCGTCACCAACAAGGGCAACACCGCTGGCAAGGACGTTGTCGAGGTTTACTACAATCCCCCGTACACCAACGGCGGTATCGAAAAGGCTTCTGCGAACCTGATCGACTTTGCTAAGACTGACATTCTGGAGCCAGGTGCTTCCGAAAATGTGCAGATCACCTTCAACACCGAGGATATGGCTTCCTACGATGCACACGGCAAGGGCTGCTATGTGCTGGAAGCCGGTGACTATGTCATCAGCATCAACAGCGATTCGCACACTGTTATCGACTCTAAGACCATCAATGTTGGCAGTGAAGTTGTATACGATGCCAACAATGCCCGTTCGACCGATGCTGTAGCTGCTACCAACGAGTTTGCTGACGCCGAGGGCAATGTGACCTATCTGTCCCGTGCAGACGGCTTTGCTAACTACGCCGAAGCTACGGCAGCTCCTGCAAGCATGTCCATGCCTGCTGAGTACAAGGAGACCTTCTACAACAACTCTAACTGGGATCCTGCGGATTTCAACAATGCTGATGATGTCGCCCCCACCACCGGTGCCAAGAATGGCCTGCAGCTGGTCGATATGGTCGGCGTTGATTACGACGATGCCAAGTGGGATACCTTCCTGGATCAGCTGACCATGTCTGACATGGACTCCCTGATCGCCCTGGGTGGTTATCAGTCCGTTGCTGTACCTTCCATCGGAAAGGTACAGGCCATCGACTGCGATGGCCCCGCATCCATCAACAACAACTTCACCCAGCAGGGCTCTATCGGTTTCCCGTCTGCTGTTATGATCGCCGCAACCTGGAACACGGACCTTGGATACAGCTTCGGCGAGGCCATCGGCAAGATGGCTGATGACATGGACGTTTCCGGCTGGTATGCACCTGCTATGAACATCCACCGTTCTGCTTTCGCAGGCCGTAACTTTGAGTACTACTCTGAGGACGGCGTGCTCTCCGGTAAGATTGCTTCTAATGCTGTCAAGGGCTCCCAGGATCAGGGCGTCTACGCCTTCATGAAGCACTTTGCCCTGAACGATCAGGAGACCAACCGCTGCGGCATGCTGTGCACCTGGGCTTCTGAGCAGGCAATCCGCGAGATCTACCTCAAACCCTTCGAGACCTGTGTCAAGGAAGCTGACTGCCACGCAGTTATGTCCTCCTTCAACTATATTGGCAACACCTACGCTGGCAACAACCCGAACCTGCTGAACAATGTGCTTCGCGGCGAGTGGGGCTTCGTTGGTATGGTCCTGACGGACTACTATGGCGTGTATGGCTATCAGGATTCTGACCATTTGATCCGCAATGGCGGCGATTTCTGCCTGGTCAACTATGACACGGAGACCAACCATCTGACCGATACCACCAGCGCTACCGCACAGCTGTGCGCACGTCAGGCTTGCAAGAACATTCTGTACACCGTTGTCAACTCTCGCGCTTATTATGCCGAGAATCTGAACCCCGGTATGCCGAATTGGGAAAAGGTTATGATCGCAATTGATGTTGTGGGTATCCTGGCCCTGATTGCTCTCGAAGTTCTTGTTTGCAAAAAAGGCTATGCTAAACGCAAAAAGGAAGAAGTCAACGGCTGATCTGTACTGAACCTATGCGTAAACTAAGGCAGTAAAAAGCGCAGATCCGCCACAAACCGTGGCGGGTCTGCACCTTTTATAAAAAAGGAACGACAATGAAACATATAGATATGATTCAGAAATTGTCTATTGAACAAAAATGTGCGCTGCTTTCGGGTGCGGGGACCTTTACCACCCGCGCTTACCCCAAAGCCGGTATTCCGTCTGTTACCTTATCCGATGGGCCTAACGGCGTGCGCAAGCAGGCCGGGGCGGCGGATCATCTGGGGCTGAACCCCAGCGTACCGGCGACCTGTTTTCCCACGGCTGCCACCATGGCATGCAGCTGGGACCCCGCTCTTGGCGAGGAACTCGGCAAGGCCATGGGGGACGAAGCTGCCGCGCAGGAAGTGGCTGTGCTGCTCGGCCCGGGCCTGAACACCAAGCGCAGCCCGCTGTGTGGGCGCAACTTTGAGTATTTCTCTGAGGACCCGTATCTTTCCGGCAAAATGGCCGCAGGGTACGTGCGGGGCATCCAGGCCAACGGCATTTCTGCCTGCCCCAAACATTTTGCAGTCAACTCGCAGGAGCTGCGCCGCATGGCTTCGGACTCTGTGGTCGACGAGCGCACGCTGCGCGAGCTGTACCTGACCGGGTTTGAGATCGTGGTCAAAGAGGCCGCACCGAAAGCCATCATGTCCAGCTACAATCTGGTGAACGGCATCTACGCCAACGAAAACGCCCACCTGCTGCAAGATATCCTGCGCAAAGAGTGGGGCTTTACCGGCGCGGTCGTCACCGACTGGGGCGGCTCCAACGACCATGCCCTGGGCGTAAAGAACGGCTCCACGCTGGAAATGCCCGCCCCCGGCGGCGATGCTGTGCGAGAGCTGATGGCCGCAGTCAAGTCCGGCAAAATCAGCGAAGCCGATGTGGATGCCCGTCTCGACGAGCTGCTCACACTGGTCTGCGACACCCACACCGCCGTGCAAAACCACAGCCGCAGCTTTGACGCCGATGCGCACCACGCGCTGGCCCGCCGCGCTGCTGCCGAAAGCACGGTACTGCTGAAAAATGAGGATGACCTGCTGCCGCTGGCGGCAGGCACCAAGGTGGCTGTTATTGGCGACTTTGCCGAAACGCCGCGCTATCAGGGCGCCGGCTCGAGTGCAGTCAACTCCATTAAGGTGGACTCGCTGCTCGGCTGCTGGGGCGAAAGCGGCTTGGAACAGGTCGGCTTTGCCGCTGGTTTCAACCGCCAGGGCAAGCCCGACGCCGCCAAGCAGGCCGAAGCCGTGGCACTGGCCCAAAAGGCCGACGTTGTGCTGCTCTGCATGGGGCTGGACGAGATCAAGGAGAGCGAGGGCCTGGACCGCAGCGATATGTGCGTGGCAGCCAACCAAATTGAGCTGCTGCGCGCGCTGCAAAAGGTCAACCCCAATATCGTGGTCGTGCTCAGCGCGGGCGCGTCGGTGGAAACCTCTTGGGCGAACCACTGCAAGGCGCTGGTTTACGGCGCTTTGGGCGGCCAGGCCGGTGCGGGTGCCATGCTCGACGTGCTGACCGGCAAGGTCAACCCCAGCGGCAAGCTGGCCGAGACCTGGGCCAAAGCGTATTTGGATACCCCTGCCCGTGACCACTTTGCAGGCAATGGCCGCACCGTGCAGTACCGCGAGGGGCTGTACATTGGCTACCGTTACCATCAGACCGCAGGCGTGGAGCCTGCCTACCCGTTCGGCTTTGGTTTGAGCTACACGACCTTTGCCTACTCGGATGCAAAAGCCACCCCGCAGGGTGTGAGCCTGACTGTGACGAACACCGGCGACCGTGACGGCGCGGAAATCGTGCAGGTCTATGTTGCCAAGCCCGACGCTAAAATCTTCCGTCCCGCACAGGAGCTGAAAGGCTTTGCCAAGGTGCATCTGGCGGCAGGGGAGAGCAAGCGCGTGACCATTGCGCTGGATGACAAGGCGTTCCGCTACTGGAACACCCTGACCAACGCCTGGGAGACCGAGGGCGGCACGTATGAAATCCGCGTCGGTGCTTCCAGCGAAGATATCCGCATGACGGCCACGGTCGAAGTGACTGGCACGGGCGCACCCAACCCCTACGAGGGAAAAGCCCTGCCGCATTATGCAAGCGGCAAGGTGCAGAACGTCCCTGACGCCGAGTGGGAGACCTTGTTGGGCCGCCCCATCCCGGATGACACCGTGAAAATCGACCGCAACATGACACTGGGCGAGCTCAACCACAGCCGCAGCCCGCTGTGCTGGCTGGTTTGGCTGGTGCTGCACACGCTGCTGACGGCCAGCTACAAAAAAGGCCAGCCCAACTTGAACGTGATGTTCCAGTACAACATGCCGCTGCGCGCCCTGGCCAAGATGACCAGCGGCGGTATCAGCATGGGCATGGTGGACGGCATCGTGCTCGAGGCAAAAGGCTTCTGGATCATCGGATTGCTGAAAGTTATTGCAGAAGCGGTCAAAAACGTGATCCTCAACATGCAGATGGAAAGCCGTCTGCGCAACAGCTGATGGAGGTGTCTATGCAATTCTGGAATACCTTTGCGGCCAAACACCCCGCCGCTGCCAAGTGGGTGCGCGAGGGCGGCTTATTCGTCATCGTGTCCAACCTCATCACGGTTTTTAAGTATCTGCTGCTGCAATTTCTGCCCAAGGCGTTTGCCAGCCTGCCGGTCGTGGATTTCGGCTGGCCGGGCATCCCGGTCACGCTGTTTGGCGAAACGTTCCAGTGGAATATTCTCGGCTACGATGCCGCACACGGCGGTCTGCCGTACTTCTGCGCCTACATGGTTGCCATGGTGCTGGGCGAGTGCATCAACTTCCCGATCCAGCGCAACTTTGTGTTCCGCAGCAAGGGCAATTTAGCCAAGCAGATCGGCTGGTACGTGCTGGCGTTCTGCATCATCACCTGCATCGTCAACTCGATCAACTGTGTCTGGGTTGCCGTTGCCGGGCTGCTCGTGCCGGACTTTATTTACAACATCGGCACCACGGTACTCAACGGCGGCATCTCGATGGTGATTTTCTTCTTCGTCAACAAGATCATCTTCCCCGAAGGGGCACAGAGCAACAACTGAATCACGCAAAAAGCCGGTCGCTTACGGGGCGACCGGCTTTTGTGTTTATAACGCAGTTACAGCAATTTGTTTCCCAATGCTTTGGCGGTGCGCTCGCGGGAGATGGTGACAAGCTCCTGATTATCCAGCGTGTAGCGCAAAACCAGAACGTTTGCGACGAAGAGCACCGCCAGCTTGACCGGCATGCTGCCTGGGTCGAGCGGGCTTTCCTTGGCACCGCACAGCAGCACCACATCGGCCAGCGCCGTGCCGGGTGCATCGTTGTAATGGGTCAGCAAAATGACCTTGGCGCCGTTCTCTTTGGCAAGGCGCAGCGTATCCATCATGTCGCGCGTCGCGCCCGAGTAGGAGACAAACAGCACCACGTCCTCGGGCCCCATCAGGCTGGCCGCGATGGCCTGCATATGGCTGTCGCCGGAGGTGTGGAACTTGGTGGAAATCGTTGCAAACCGCGCCCAGATATCGCTGGCCAGCAAACTGCTGCCGCCCTGCCCAAAGCAGAACACCTGCCGTGCGCGCTGCAACAGCGTGGCAGCCTGGTCGATGGCAGCAGGGTCGAGCGCGTTGCGGGTGCCGTTCAGCGCTTCAATGGCGGTGTTGTAGGCGTGGGTACACAAAATCTGCGTATCTACGCCCGGCTCCAGCTTCAGCGCGACCGGCACAGCCATGGCGTTAGCCTTGGCCAGCGCGATCTTCATCTCATTATAACCGTCAAATCCCAAAGAGCGGCAGAACCGGAAGATCGTTGCTTCCGCCACGCCGCACGCCTTTGCCAGGGAGGAAATGGACAGGTACTGCGCATCCTCGGCGTGCTGCACCAGATAGTCCGCCACGATCGCGCCCGACTTGGTCAGGCTGCCGTGCCGGGCACGCAGTATTTCCCAAAAGTTCTGCTCAACCATAAGATGAAGATCCTTTGCACGTCTCGCCGCGCTGCGCTTACTTAACCACCTCAAAAGGCGCTGCGGCTGTTACTTTATACTATTGTAGCGCCAGTCAACGCCTTTTGCAAGGCCTCGGCCACAGCTTTGTGCGCTTCCACCGTCAGGTGCATGCCGTCGAGGGGGGAGCACCCCGCCCCGGGCAGCAGGTTGGCGTCAAAAAAACGCACTCCGGGGATGCCTTGCAGCATCGGCTCCAATTGGGCGGCGATGCCCGCGCAGCGCTCGTGGCAGCCGGGGCCCATCTCGTCGCGAAATTTCAGCTTGTCGTATTCCGGCGTGATGGACGGCGGCACGATGACCAGCACGTCCGGGTGGGCGTTATCGCGCCAGCAATCGGTATGCAGGGCCTTTTTCACCAGCCGCGTGATGCCCAGTGCGATCAGATAGGAATTGCAGCCGAACCGCGCCTTGCTGTCGTTGGTGCCCAGCATGATCGTCACAGTGTCAAGCGGTGCGTGGCTCATCAGCACCGGGTTGATGGTTTTCAGGCCGTTCATTGCCTCGGTGATGGGGTCGTCAAACACGGCCGTGCGGCCGGGCAGCCCTTCCTCGATCACGGCCCACTCGCTGCCAAGCAGGGCTTGCAGCACGCGGGGATAGCGCTCGGTCTCGCCGTAACGGCCGTCGCGGGCCGGGTCGTAGCCGTAGGTGTTGGAATCGCCGTAGCAAAGCACGCGGCGCTCGGTAATATTGGAATAGTTCATACAAGCCTCCCGTGGGCAGCGCTTCTTTACTATAAAAAGGGGGGGCAGCGCTTGCACCCGACCCCGCAGCTGTCTTAGATTCATAAAGGAAGAAAGAAGCACCATCGAGATTGATAAGAAATTATTTTTCTATAAAACCAGTATACAAGAAAATTCAATTCCATACAATGTAACAAATTTCCAATTTTTCAGTTGCCGCATTGTGCAATATGCAATAAAACAAGCGCATCAAAGCCTGCCCTTGGCCTTTACACCATCTTTTTTGCCTGTTATCGCCGCTTTAGTGCACAGAAGCGGTGAAAATTTTCCTGCAAATATACGGAAACAGTCGCTGCTTCGTTCCGCATTGATGTGGCAGGGAAGCAGCATCACCACAAAATACAGGCATTTATTGGACAATAACCACCCCTTGTGTCTCCCGGTTGTGCAAAGTGACAACTATTTAGCAAAAGGATTGTGCGTTTCGTGTATGGACAAAATGAAAATATTTTTCTAAAATAGAGACATCACGAGGGCAGCAGATCGGACGCAGCTCTCACAGGCCGCAAGGCAACAAACGCCGCAAGGCAAAGAAGGAGAATCACTATGAAAAAGAAAGTATCCGCTCTCTTGGCAGCCGGTATGGCAGCCAGCCTGTTGGTAGGCTGTGGCGGCGGCGCCGCTTCCAGTTCTGCCGCACCTGCAAGCACCGCAGAGTCCACTACCTCTGCAGCTGCTCCCGCAGAATCCACCGAAGCCGGCCAGGCCGCCGACATCACCCTGTGGACCTACCCCATCGGCAAGTGGGGCGATTCCGATTCCGTCAATGAACTGCTGGCCGACTTCAACGCCCAGTATCCTGACATCCACGTGACTGTCGAGTACCTCGACTACACCAACGGTGACGACCAGGTCAACACCGCCATCGAGGGCGGCTCCGCACCTGACCTCGTCATGGAAGGTCCCGAGCGTCTGGTCGCTAACTGGGGCGCCAAGGGCCTGATGGTCGACCTGAGCGACCTGTGGACCGATGAGCAGAAAGCCGACATCAACGCCAGCGTTGAGGCCGCCTGCAAGGACAGCAGCGGCGCTTACTACGAGTACCCCCTGTGCATGACCGCCCACTGCATGGCCATCAACAAGACCGTGTTTGAGGCCGCCGACGCAATGCAGTACGTCGACGAGGAGAACCACACCTGGACCACCGAGAACTTCCTGAAGGCTGTGCAGGCCGTCTACGATTCCGGCAAGACCGACGTCGGCGCGATCTATTGCAGCGGCCAGGGCGGCGACCAGGGCACCCGCGCCATCATCAACAACATGTACGGCGGCACCTTCACCGATGCAGCCCACACCAAGTACACCGCTGACTCCGCCGAGAACATCAAGGCCATCCAGGCCCTGTACGATCAGGACGGCATCAACTTCGACGCTTCCATCAACGGTGGCGAGGAGATCACCCTCTTCCGCAACGGCACCCTGCAGATGGCTTTCTGCTGGAACATCGCGCAGCAGACCAACTCCGATAACGGCCCTGCCGGCACCACCAACAGCGGCGACGACATCCTGTTCATGGCGTTCCCGACCGATTCCGGCGACCCGCAGCTCTGCGGCGGCATCTGGGGCTTCGGCATTTTCGATAACGGCGACGAGAACAAGATCGCCGCTTCCAAGACCTTCATCGACTTCATGGCGAACTCTGACGAGACTGCCAAGGCTGTCAAGACCTCTACTTACTTCTCTGTCAAGAACTCTCTGTCTGACCTGTACAAAGACGACGAGATCATGAGCGAGTACCAGAAGCTCATGCCTTACCTGGGCGACTACTATCAGGTCGTTCCCGGCTGGGCCGAGGCTCGCACCGCTTGGTGGAACATGCTCCAGCAGGTTGGCTCCGGCGCTGACGTAACCACTGCCGTCAACGAGTTCTGCACCACTGCCAACGCAGCTGCCAGTGCATCCTGAACCGCCACCCAAAGTAACTGATTGACCCGCGGGCACCGCAAACTGCCGCCGGTCACCACGGCGTCCGACCTCTGACACAATGCAGCGGTAGGACGCCGCTTTTTATCGAAACACCTTTACACTTCCCCCACGGAAAGGAGAGATTTCTCTTGGCAATTTCCGCCGCTAAAAAAAAGACCGCCCAGCCTGCGATGAGCCGCGCGCTCGTCCGGCAGGAGACCATCGCCGGTTATCTGTTCCTGCTGCCCAGTCTGGTGTTCTTCCTCGGCTTCGTCATCTACCCCATGGTGATGTGCGTATTCACGAGCTTTTTTGACTCCACCATGAACCGCGCCGATGTCTTTGTCGGCTTGCAGAACTACATTGAACTGTTCCAGGACAGTGTTTTCCTTGGCGCGCTGCGCAATACGCTGATCATCGTCGTGGTGTCGGTGCCCATCACCTGCATCTTCTCGCTGTGGGTGGCTTCGGCCATCGTCAACATGCCGTCGTGGGCAACGTCCATCTTCCGCGTTATCTTCTATCTGCCCGTCGTTACCGGCTCGGTCGCCGTTACCGTCGTGTGGAAGTGGATGTTCAACAACTACTACGGCATCTTCAACTACATCGGCAAGACCATGGGCGTGCTTGACCAGAACATCAACTGGCTGGGCGACAGCAAATACGCCCTGGGCTGCATCATCCTGATCCTGCTCACCACCTCAGTCGGCCAGCCCATTGTGCTGTATGTTTCCGCCCTGGGCAACGTTGACCAGTCTCTGGTCGAAGCTGCCGAGGTCGACGGCGCTACCAAGCTGCAGGCTTTCTGGAAGATCAAGTGGCCGCAGATCATGCCCACCACGCTGTACATCCTGGTCATCACCACCATCAACTCGTTCCAGTGCTTCGCGCTGATCCAGCTGTTGACCTCCGGCGGCCCCAACCACGCGACCGATACCATCATGTACTACATCTACTACACCGCCTTTAAACTGTACCGTTACGGTTACGGCAATGCCATGGGCGTTATCCTGGCCCTGATGATCGCGCTGCTGTCCGCCGTGCAGTTCAAGGTCACGCAATCGGATTAAAGGAGGGGAGAGCAGTTATGGAAGCAACCAAGTCCACCGCGGCTGCCGCAGCGCAGAGCACGAAAAAGAAGAAAGTCTCCCCCTACATGGTGTTCAGCACCATCGTCATTATCCTGTTGGCGATCGCCTTTGCATTCCCGCTGTACTGGATCATCACCGGCTCGTTCAAAACCCAGGTCTCCATCAACGCGACCACGCCCGAGTGGTGGCCCAGCGAGTGGATCATGACCAACTACGGCAAGCTGTTCAGCCGCCAGAAGGCTCCTCTGTGGGAGTTTGCCGTACCGTTCAGCAGCCGCTTCAGCGCGGACGGCAAGGACATCATCTGGTGGAGCGGCCCGCAGGTGCCTGCCGCTATCCGCTGGCTGATCAACACCGTGTTCATGGCTGTCACCTCGATGATCCTGACCTGCATCACCTCGGCCATGGCCGGTTATGCGCTGGCGAAAAAGCGTTTCGTGGGGCGCAGTGTACTGTTTACCCTCATCGTCTGTGCCATGGCCCTGCCCAAGCAGGTCATCCTGATCCCGCTGCTGCGTGAGATGAGCGGTTTGCAGCTCTACAACACGATCTGGGCCGTGATCTTCCCGATCGTCGGCTGGCCGTTCGGCGTCTTTTTGATGAAGCAGTTCAGCGAGGGCATCCCCGGTGAAATGCTGGAAGCCGCCCGCATCGACGGTGCCAGCGAGGCTACGACCTTTACCCGCATTGCGCTGCCCATCATCAAGCCCGGCATCGGCGCACTGGCCATCTTCACCTTCATCAACTCCTGGAACGATTACTTCATGCAGCTGATCATGCTGTCCAGCACCAGCAAGCTGACGATCTCCCTGGGCATTGCCAAGCTGCAGGCCGAGAACTCGACCGACTACGGCCTGATCATGGCCGGTGCCGCCCTGGCCGCCGTGCCCATCATCATCGTGTTCCTGGCATTCCAGAAGTATTTCACCAAGGGCATTACGATGGGTGCGGTTAAGGGCTAAAAATCCGACTGCCGCCTATAAAGGCTCCCCTGTGAGGGGAGCTCCCGCGCAGCGGGTGAGGGGTGGCTGCTTTAGCCACGCACCCCCCAGCCACCCTTCAGTCGCCTTCGGTGACAGCGCTCCCCCTCTGGCACTTCATGCCACCTCCCCCGGGACGGGGGAGCCTGTGTATCACCCCAACAGATTTCTGCATCTTCTTTCATTTTTCACAGCAACGTGCTACAATTTTCAAGAAACCTTACTAAAGGGAGTGTTTGTATGAAAGACATTACCAAATACCGCGGCATTATCCCCGCGTTTTATGCCTGCTATGCGCCCGATGGCTCCATCTCGACCGAGGGCGTCAAGGCGCTGACCCGCCACCTGATCGCCAAGGGCGTCAAGGGCGTCTACGTCGGCGGTTCCTCCGGCGAGTGCATCTACCAGCACCCGGATGAGCGCAAGGCCGTGCTCGAGGCTGTAATGAGCGAGGCCAAGGGCAAGATCACCGTCATCGCCCATGTGGCCTGCAACAACACCGCTGACTCCGTCGAGCTGGCCGCCCACGCCGAGAAGTGCGGCGTGGATGCTATCGCGGCCATCCCGCCCATCTACTTCCACCTGCCCAACTACGCGATCGCCGAATATTGGAACGCGATGAGCGCCGCCGCCCCCAACACCGAGTTTGTCATCTACAACATCCCGCAGCTGGCCGGCACCGCCCTGACGATGCCCCTGCTGCAAGAGATGCTCAAGAACCCCAATGTCATTGCCGTCAAGAACAGCTCGATGCCCACGCAGGATATCCAGATGTTCAAGGATGCCGGGACCGCCGCCCGCGGTGCGGATGGCTTCGCCGTATTCAACGGCCCGGACGAGCAGTTCGTCTCCGGCCGCGTGATGGGCGCTGACGGCGGCATCGGCGGCACCTACGCCGTCATGCCCGAGCTGTTCCTCCGCATGAACGAGCTGATCGAGAAGGGCGACATCCCTGCTGCACGCGCCATCCAGTACGACGCCGACCGCATCATCTACAAGATGTGCGAAGCCCACGGCAATTTGTACGCTGTGATGAAAGAAATCCTGCGCCGCATGTACGGGCTGGAGCTTGGCGGCGTGCGCGCCCCGCTGCCCAACCTGATCCCCGAGGATGAGGCGATTGTAGCCGAAGCCCAGAAGATGATCGAGGAAGCCATCGCCAAACTGTAAGGAACTGTTAAAATGATCGTAGATTCGTTTGATTACATTATGAAGTATAAGGGCCACCATCCCAACCTGGATGTGGCCATCGACTGGCTGAACAGCCACACGCTGGACGCGCTGAAAAACGGCAAGACCATCATCGACGGGGACAAGGTGTTCGTCAACGTGATGGACGCCGACCTACGCGAAGCCGACGGCGCTGCGTTTGAGTACCACCGCCGCTATGCGGACTTGCAGATCGACCTGACCGGCAGTGAGCACTGGGGCTGGGCCAGCGAGGGCAAGGACGAGGGCGAGTTTAACGAAGCAGACGACTTCGGCCTGAAATCCGGTCCCGAACATGCGGGCGGTGCTTTGGGCGGCGGACGGTTCGTCGTGTTCTTCCCCGGCGAGCTGCACAAGCCCAGCTGCAAGACCCCCGGCTGCGACCACGTGCGCAAGGCGGTTGTGAAAATTTTGATGAAGTGATTGCACACGCGCGTTTGCTTTGTAGGGTGGGGCGGATGCAAGCATCCGCCCGCATACCCGACACCATGAAGGAGCAACAAAAATGACCCACGAACAAATTTTCAACCAGATCCAGGGCGGCCTGATCGTTTCCTGCCAGGCGTTGGAGCACGAACCGCTCTACACCAAAGAGGGCGGTGTCATGCCGCTGATGGCCAAGGCCGCCGCCCAGTCCGGTGCGGTCGGCATCCGCGCCAACACCGTGCGCGATATCACCCAGATCAAGCAGGTGGTCGATTTGCCGGTCATCGGCATCATCAAAAAGGATTATCCCGGCACGCCGATGTACATTACCGTCACGATGAAGGAAGTGGACGAGCTGGTCGCCTGCGGCGTGGACATTCTGGCTGTGCAGGGCACAGGGGCATTGCGCCCCAACGGCCAGACCAGCGCCGAGTTCATCCGCGCCATCAAGGAAAAATACCCCGACCAGCTGCTGATGGCCGACTGCGACAACATCGAAAATGCCATGGCCTGCGCCGCTGCCGGTGCGGATTTCGTCGGCACCACCATGCGCGGCTACACGCCCGAGACCGAGGGCATCGACGATGTAGACTTTGGCTACATTGCCCAGCTTGCGCGCGAGTGCCCGGCCAAGATCATCGCCGAGGGCCACATCCACACGCCCGAGCAGGCCGTGCAGGCGCTGTACGCCGGTGCGTTTGCGCTGGTCGTCGGCGGTGCCATTACCCGCCCGGCCGAGATCACGGCCCGCTTCACGGCGGCTATCAACAACCACAAATAAGAGGTTTGCCATGAGCAAGATCTATTTAGGCGTCGATATCGGCGGCACGGCGGTCAAGCTGGGGCTGGTGGACGAGACCGGCCGGGTGCTTGCCCGTGCCGAGCGCAGCGTCAGCTTTGACGGCTACAAAACGCCGATCCTCGATACCGTGACCGCCGCCATCCGGGAGTTTCTTGCCCCGCATGATGCCCCGGCGCTGGCGGGTATCGGCGTATCCGCCACGGGGCAGATCGACAGCTGCCGCGGCGTGGTTGCCGGAACCTGCGGCAACTTCCCAGGCTGGATCGGCGTGGATATCAAAGGCACGCTGGAACGTGCGTTTGGCCTGCCCGTGACTGTTGCCAACGATGCCAACTGCATGCTGCTGGGCGAGGTCTGGGTCGGTGCGGCCCAAGGGTACACGGACGTCATCGGCGTAACGCTGGGCACCGGTGTGGGCGGCGGCATCCTGACCGGCGGGCATCTGCTCGAGGGTGCGCGCGGCCTGGGCGGTGAGCTGGGGCACTTCCGGCTCCACGCGCTGGACGGTGTGGCCTGCACCTGCGGGGCCATCGGCTGTTACGAGCGCTACGCTGCCACCACCGCACTGGTGCGCAATGCACAGCACGCGGGGCTTGGCCTGCCTGATGGACGTGCGATTTTTGAAGCAGCCGCCGCAGGGGATGCCCGCACGCTGGCCGTTGTCAATGCCTGGGTGGGCGAGATCGCCCAGGGGCTTGCCGGGCTGGTGCATATCTTTAATCCGCAGCTGATTTTGATCGGCGGCGGCGTCAGTGCCCAGCAGGAACTGCTGATCGACCCGCTGGCCGCCAAAGTCTGCGCCAGCGTCATGCCCGCTTTTGCCGAGGGGCTGGAGCTGAAATCTGCCGCCCTGCAAAACGACGCCGGTCTGGTGGGCGCGGTGTATTACTTTAAGAAACACCACGAGTAAATTGTACAAATCAGAAAGAGCCATCCAACACACATGGATGGCTCTTTTTGGATCGTATAGAGACTGTACGACTTAAACCCCGATTCAAGTCAAGGGCTTTTTGCAAAAAAGTGCAAAAAATGCCCGCACCGCGGTGTGCGGTACGGGGGCTTCCGGCGCTCTCAAATCAGCGCATCCTCTATCACATCCAGTAAATGGACCGGCTCCAGCTGCCCGGCCGTACAGCGCGCCGCAAGATTTTCGACGAAGATGGGGTCTGTAGAAATATCAGACACCTGGCAGCAGGTCTGCCAATGCCCAGCCACTTCTTTCTGCGCCGCAATGCCGAAAGAATGATACTGCCCCAGCAGGGGTGAGGACAATTCTTCCGATACAGGGATATAGCGGAACATTTCTATCGCCTCCTTCCGTGTGCCGCACCATCTATGAACCGCATCGGGGTATGGTTGGAGTATAACACCAAACAGCTTACGCCCATCTCACAAATTGAACGGCTGTAAGCGCTTTACACTCGTACAATGTTGCGTTGTCTCGCAGCAGGGCAAGATCTTTGCTTTCAGCATTCTCCTCACAATATTTTATGGCAAAAAATCCGCGCAGCGATGTAGATTCGCTGCGCGGATGCTGTGCTTTAGGGAACCAATTTTGCGCTGCCGGCTCAGTCCAGGATGCGCCCGTCGGTCGAGATGGTGACGACCTGCCATGGCAAAAACTTGCCGCTGGCCTGCAGGGCGCGCTTGGCGGCGTTTTCCAGCCCGCCGCAGCAGGGTACCTCCATGCGCACGACGGTAACTTCTTTTATGTCGTTGTCACGGATGATTTTTGTCAGCTTTTCGCTGTAGTCCACGTCGTCCAGCTTGGGGCAGCCCACCAGGGTGATGTGCCCACGGATGAACCGTTGGTGGAACGCCGCGTAGGCGTAGGCCGTGCAGTCTGCCGCGATCAGCAGCTTCGCACCGTCAAAATAGGGCGCGTTGGTCGGCACCAGCTTGATCTGCACCGGCCACTGGCGCAGCTGGCTGGGGGCAGCTTCCGGCGCAGCGGCAGATTCCGCATCCTGCGGGTGCAGGGCCTTGGCCATGCTGCCGGGGCAGCCGCCGAAGGTGCGCGGCGCACTGCCTGGGCAGGCGTGGGGCGTGTGGGCCGCCTTGTGCTGCTTGGCGGCCTGCACGGCGGCTTCGTTGTAGGGCACGGCCTCGCGCTCCACAAAGGTGATGGCGCCGGTGGGGCAGTGGGGCAGGCAGTCGCCAAAGCCATCGCAGTAGTCGTCCCGCATCAGGCGGGCCTTGCCGTTGACCATGGCGATCGCGCCCTCGTGGCAGGCGTTGGCGCACGCGCCGCAGCCGTTGCACTTGGCCTCGTCTATTTCAATGATTCTCCGTTTCATGGGGTGCCTCCTTGACTTTTTGCTCTTGAATTTGTTATATAATAGTAAGAACGCTTTTGCCTGCGGGCGGATATAGAATGCTCCCGTGGTTATTGATGGCAACGCAAAGCTCCGCGGGCGAACAGTGTTCGCCCCTGCAAGCGTTTACCTGATTATACTATACCGCCTTTCAATCGTCTGTTGTTTTGACAACACAGGAGTGCCAAACTATGGAAAATGCCGCCTTGCTTGCCCTGCCGCTGTTTGCGGGGCTACCCCCTGCGGAGCTGCCCCGCGCGCTGGCCGCGCTGGATGCCCGCCGCCGTACCTTTGTAAAGGGCGAAGTGCTGCTGGAAGCCGGGCAGCACGCCGTGCCGATGGGTGTGGTGCTGGCGGGCCGGGTGCTGGTCGAGCATCTTGACCTGTGGGGCAACCGCACCCTGCTGGGCCGCGCCGCCGAGGGCGAACTTTTCGCCGAGACTTACGCGTTTCTGCCCGCGCAGCCGATGCTTGTCAGCGTCGTGGCGGCGGACAGCGGCGAGGCGCTGTTTTTAGACCCCGCCAAGCTGACGACACCCGGCTGTGAGCCGTGGCGCTGGCAGATGCTGCAGAACCTTTTGCAGATACTGGCGGGCAAAAATTTGAACCTTGCCCGCCGCAGCCTGTACACCGCGCCCAAGACCATCCGCGAGCGGGTGACGGCGTATTTTTCCGCGCTGGCCGTGCAGAAAGGCAGCCTTACGTTTGAGCTGCCGTTTGACCGCCAGCAGCTGGCCGACCATCTGGGCGTTGACCGCAGCGCGCTTTCCAGCACGCTGTCCGCCATGCAGCGCGACGGGCTTTTGACCATCGACCGCCGCCGCGTGAGCTTACAAAAGGCGGAGGAATTGTAAGCATCTTGCCGTTGCTGCCCAACCCACGGGCGGGAGGTGTTTTGGTAGTTTTCAAGGTATCGTTAAGCATACCTTAAAACTACCAAAACACCCTCCCGCGATGCGAATATATCTCAAACGTTTCTCATTTCTCATTTTTTCTTGTATCGGGATTTGAGAAATGTCCGCCTGCGGCATACAAAAAAGCTCCCCTGCCACAAGGGGAGCTTTTCTCATACGCGTTAATTCACCGTAGTTGCCACTTGCGGGGCACCACCGGCCAGCTCTTCCGCCGTCAGGGGGCGGATGGGCGCAAGCGGCGTATCCAGCTTTTCGCGGGCGACGGCCAGCATCAGCTTGATGCGGTTTTCCTGGTTCACGCGGGTGGCACTGGGGTCATAGTCCACCGGCGTGATGTTCGCATCCGGGTGCAGGGCGCGGATCTTGTTGATCATGCCCTTGCCCACGATGTGGTTGGGCAGGCAGCCGAACGGCTGCGCGCAGACAATGTTGCTGTAGCCGCCCTCGACCAGCTCGATCATCTCGGCGGTCAGCAGCCAGCCTTCGCCCATCTTCGCACCCAGCGAGATAATGCCCTCGGGCTTTTTCATCAGCTCGCGGAACGAGCCGGGCGCATAGAAGCCATACTTGCGCATGGCATCGTAGCTGGCGCAGCCGATGCTGTCCAGCCAGCCCAGGAACTTATCGGCACCGGCAGCCACCAGCTTATTGCCGCCGTACAGGTCGATGTCCAGCTTGTAGTTGGCGATGCAGTACTCCACAAAGCCCATCAGGCCCGGCAGGTTGACCTCGCAGTCCTGGCTTTCCAGGAACTTTTCGAGGTCGTTGTTGCCCAGCGGCGAGTACTTGACGTAAATCTCGCCCACCACGCCGACCTTGACCTTCGGCACGCAGGTGATGGGGATGGCCGCGTAGTCGGCGGCGATATCGTAGAACCGCTTCTTCATGTCGTGGGAGGAATAGTTCTTGTCTTCGCGTATCCAGCCCTGGATGGTAGAGATCCACTTCTCGGTCATGGCATCGGCATCGCCCTTGCGGTCCTCGTACGGGTGGGTCTGGCTGCGCAGTGCAACCAACATATCACCGTAGAAAATCGACGCAATGACCTTGCGCAGCAGCGGCAGGGTCAGCGGCAGGCCGCTGCCCTTTTCCAGCCCCGAGAAGTTCAGCGAGGCGACGGGGATGTTGCCGTACCCGGCCTTGACCAAGGCCTTGCGCAGCAGCTTGATATAGTTGGACGCACGGCAGCCGCCGCCCGTCTGGGTGATAAGCAGCGCGGTGTGCTCCAGGTCATACTTGCCGCTGTTCAGCGCGTCCAGAAACTGGCCGATGACCAGCAGGGCAGGGTAGCAGGTGTCGTTATGCACGTACTTTAAGCCCAGCTGCGCTACCTCGCTGCCGCAGTTTCCCAGCACTTCCGTCTGGTAGCCCTCGCTGGCAAGCGCGGCCTGCATCAATCGGAACTGCGTCACCGCCATGTTCGGGATCAGAATTTTATGGGTCTTTACCATGTCTTTGGTAAAGTTCGGAGTCATGTATTCCATACTTGCCTCAATCCTTGTGATCTTCCTTGCGTTCTTCCAGCGCCGCAAACAGGCTGCGCAGGCGGATGTTCACCGCGCCCAGGTTGGTGATCTCGTCGATCTTCAGCTGGGTATACAGCTTGCCGCCCGCCTGCAAGATCTCGCGGGTCTCGTCGGTGGTGACGGCGTCCAGCCCGCAGCCGAACGACACCAGCTGCACCAGGTCCATATCGGGCTGCTCGGTGCAGTACTTGGCGGCGGCGTACAGGCGGCTGTGGTAGGTCCACTGGTTCAGCACCGAGGTCTGGAACTTCTGCTCATAGCAGCTGACAGAATCCTCGGACACGACGGCCGCGCCCTGGCGGATGATGAGCTGGTTGATGCCGTGGTTGATCTCGGGGTCAACATGGTAGGGGCGGCCTGCCAGCACAATGATGTGGCGGCCCTCCTTACGGGCGGCGGCGATGATCTCGGCGCCCTTGTCCCGCAGCTGCTGCATATGGCGGTGATACTCGTCATACGCGGCGTCGATGGCCTCATGCACGGCCTTTTTGTCAAGACCGGGGAAGTATTTATCCAACGCCTGGGCGAACTTTTTGTAAAAGTCCTTGCGGCGCTCGAGATTGAAGTAGTCGTAGATCAGCCGGGTCTTGGTCAGCTCGGGGCAGTTGCCCTCGAGCACCTCGGGGTAGTAGGCGACGACCGGGCAGTTATAGTGGTTGTCGCCGAGATGCTCGTCGAGGTTGTAGCTCATGCAGGGGTAGAACACGGCGTCGACGCCCTGCTCGCACAGCCACTTGATATGGCCGTGGCTCAGCTTGGCCGGGAAACAGGCCGTATCGCTGGGGATGGTGGCCTGCCCGCTCTGGTACAGCTTGCGGTTGGAGAACGGGCTGACCGTGACCTTGAAGCCGAGCTTGGTGAACAGCGTATGCCAGAACGGCAGCAGCTCGTACATATTCAGGCACAGCGGAATGCCGATGTTGCCGCGCGGGGCAGCCGGTGCGGGGGCACTGCGGTACGCTTCGATCAGCTTCAGCTTGTAGGCGTAAAGGTCAAGGTCCTCGTTATTGGCCTTGCCGGTCACGGGCTTATCGCAGCGGTTGCCGGAGATAAAGCGCTTGCCATCGGCAAAAACGTTAATGGTCAGCTGGCAGTGGTTGCCGCAGCCGTTGCACTGCACGGTGTTGACCTTCTGGCTGAAGCTGCGCAGCTCATCCTCGGTCAGCACAGTGCTGTGGGCGTTTTCGCCCGCGCGGGCCTTGCCGTACAGGGCCGCGCCGTACGCGCCCATCAAGCCGGCAATGTCGGGGCGGATGACGTTGACGCCTATCTCTTTTTCAAACGCACGCAGCACAGCTTCGTTGTAGAACGTGCCGCCCTGCACGACGATGTTGCGGCCCAGCTCTTCCGGGCTGGACGCACGGATGACCTTGTACAGCGCGTTCTTGACGACCGAGATCGACAGACCGGCACTGATGTTTTCGATCGAAGCACCGTCCTTTTGTGCCTGTTTGACCGACGAGTTCATGAACACGGTGCAGCGGCTGCCCAAATCAACGGGCTTATCAGCAAACAGGCCCAGGGCGGCAAACTCCTTGACATCGTAGCCCAGTGCTTGCGCAAAGGTCTGCAAAAAGCTGCCGCAGCCCGAGGAGCACGCTTCATTCAGGAAGATATTGCTGATGGCGCCGTCCTCGATCTTGAAGCACTTCATGTCCTGGCCGCCGATGTCGATGATGAAATCGACGTCCGGCAAAAAGTGCTTGGCGGCGGTAAAGTGCGCCACGGTCTCCACCAGGCCGCGGTCGCAGTGGAACGCGTTTTTGACAAGCTCCTCGCCGTAGCCGGTGGTGGTCACGCTGGCGATCTGCAAGCCGGGGTGGTTCTCGTAGAGCTTGAGCAGCGTTTCCTTGACCAGCGGGATGGGGTTGCCGAGGTTCGGGCGGTAGCTTTCAAACAGGATGTTGGCGTTTTCGTCAATGACGACCAGCTTGATGGTGGTGGAGCCGGAGTCGATGCCGATGTGCACCGGCCCGCAGTCGGCCCCGAACGGCAGGCAGGGGACAGACGCCTTCATGTGGCGGGCGTGGAATTCCTCGTACTCCTGCTTATCGGCAAACAACGGCGGCAGGCTGACGTAGGTAGCCGTGGCGCTGTAGCTGTCCAGCCGCTGAGCGACCTCGTGCAGGTCAAGCTCCTCGTCGGCGTAGAACGCCGCGCCCATGGCGACGAACAGCAGGCTGTTTTCCGGCAGGGTGCCGGTCACGCCCAGGGTCTTATCAAAGCTCTGGCGCAGCGTTTTGGAGAAGGTCAGCGGCCCGCCCAGATACAAAATGTTGCCCCGGATGGGGCGGCCCTGCGCCAGACCGGCAATGGTTTGGTTGACGACGGCCTGATAGATCGACGCGGCGATGTCACCGGCCTGTGCGCCCTGGTTGATCAACGGCTGGATGTCACTTTTGGCAAACACGCCGCAGCGGCTGGCGATGGTGTAGGTGCGGGTGGCCTGCTGGGCGGCCTTGTCCATCTCGTCCGCGCCCATCTTGAGCAGGGTGGCCATCTGGTCGATGAACGCGCCCGTGCCGCCGGCGCAGCTGCCGTTCATGCGGACCTCGGTGCCGTTTGTCAGGAACAGGATCTTGGCATCCTCGCCGCCCAGCTCAATGATGCAGTCGGTGCCGGGCACCAGACGGTTCGCAGCCACGCGGGTGGCGAAAACCTCCTGCACAAAGGGGACCTTGCAGCTGTCGGCCAGGCCCATACCGGCCGAGCCGGAGATGGCTAAATACGCCTTGCCGTCGGGCAGATATTCGGCGGCTACTTTTTCCAGCAGCGCCTTGCCTTTTTCCAAAATATGGCTGAAATGCCGCTCGTATGTAGAAAATACGATCTCTCCGGCGTCGTTCAGCACTACACATTTAATGGTGGTGGAACCAATGTCCAGACCAACTCTCATACGGATTTGACCTCCTGCGGTGTTACCTGTGGGGAAAGGGAAACGGCACGCCGGGCGGATAAGGCCTCCACCCAGCAGTACCATACAGGGCATCACCGCGCGGCTACGGCGCTTAGAATTATGCGGCAATACCTCAGTTTATTATACGATTTTTCGCCACGATTGGCAAGGTTTCTATAATAATGTATATCCTGACAAAATGCAAGCCTTGTACCAAAAAACACCAAAGCGGTGCAGGAACAACCCTGCACCGCCCTGGTGTTAAAAGAAAAGAGGAGTATGGATGAAAAAACTTGGGGTCACGTTCTCGTTCCGGGTCCCTGCTCCCTTCCGGAGAACACTTACAGTATAGCCGGAGAATATGAAAAGAAAATGAACGGTTTTTGAAATTTGTTGGAAAATAAATGTAACAATTCGGGAAAGCAGAGGATTTAGGGGCGAGCAGTGCTCGCCTGCAGCAATTCGCAGTAACAGCAGACCTCTCGGGAGCATATGGAATGCTCCTCCTACGCCGTAGGGGCGGATTCAATATCCGCCCGTGCAATTTGGGGCAACGCAAAACCGCACGGGCGAACGATGTTCGCCCCTACACCCTATACACAATAATTTGCTGATATACGAACGCCCCAAAATGTGGTACAATGGTGGCATAGTTCAAACAAAGGGGGTCGCACCATGCCCAACCGCATCAATTATCAGCTGGAAATGGAAAAAGCTTTGCAGCAGCTTGGCGATACCAAGCCCACGCTGCTGCTGCATGCCTGCTGCGCGCCGTGCTCCAGCGCCACGCTGGAACGGCTGGCCGCGCATTTCCGGCTTTCCATTTTATATTATAACCCCAACATCTACCCGCCCGCCGAGTATCACCGCCGCGAAGCCGAGCTGGAGCGCTTTGTCGAGCAGGCAGGCTACCATTACCCGGTCATCGAGCTGCCCTACGAGCCGGACGAGTTCTACACCGCCGTCAAAGGGCTGGAGCAGGAGCCCGAGAAGGGCGAGCGCTGCACGGTCTGCTACCGCCTGCGGCTGGAACAGACAGCGAAATATGCCGCCGCGCACGGGTTCGATTGGTTCTGCACGACGCTTTCCATCTCCCCGATGAAGGACCCCATCCGCATCAACGCCCTGGGGCAGCAGCTTGGCGGGCAATACGGCGTGCGCTTTTTGCCCAGCGAGTTCCGCAAAAAGGACGGCTACAAGCGCAGTTTGCAGCTGAGTGCTGCGTACGGGCTCTACCGCCAGGACTATTGCGGCTGCATTTTCAGCAAACAGGAACGCGGCGTCTGACCGCCTTTACCGCAGGGGTGGGATATGGTACAATGAAAGCGCGAACCTATGCAAAGCACTCTTCATGCCGTAGGGGCGGATTCCATATCCGCCCATGGCGTCCGGCGTCACCGCAACAAACCACATAAAAAGGGGAATTTACCCATGACCAAGAACATCCTCGTTGCCTTACCGCTGACCGATGAACTGCAAACCCGCCTGCGCGCCGCCGTGCCGTCGTTTGCTTACCGCTTCACCACGTTGGAGACCGCCACCCTGGAGGAGATCCTCTGGGCCGATGCCATCCTCGGCAATGTCCCGGTCGAGCTTATCCGGCAAAACGACCACCTGGAATGGTTCCAGTCCAACTTTGCCGGGCCTGACCCGTACTTGGCCCCCGGCGTACTGCCGCCAGACTGCGCCGTCACCAACGCAACCGGCGCATACGGCCTTGCCATCAGCGAGTGGATGCTTGGCATGTGGCTGGCGCTCATCAAGGATCTGCTGCTCTACCGTGACCGGCAGACTGCCCGCCGGTGGGACCCTATCACCCGGCCCGTGCGGTCCATCGCCGGGGCGCGGGTGCTCTGCGTCGGCATGGGGGATATCGGTTCCAGCTTCGCGCGCCGTGCCCATGCCCTGGGGGCTGAGGTCGTCGGCGTGCGCCGCCATGCGGCCGACTGCCCGCCCTACTGCCTGCGTGTTGTCGGCACGGATAAGCTTGACGAGGAGCTGCCCACCGCCGACCTCATCGCGCTCAGCCTGCCCGGCACGCCGGAAACCGACCACCTGTTCAACGCTGCCCGGCTGGCGAAGTGCAAGCCCGGGGCCATTTTGCTCAACGTAGGGCGCGGCACAGCCGTGGACTCTGACGCACTGGCTGCCGCCATCCAAAACGGCACCCTCTACGGCGCGGCGCTCGACGTCACCGACCCTGAGCCGCTCCCGCCGGAGCATCCGCTTTGGGGGCTTGAGACTGTGCTCATCACGCCGCACATCTCGGGGCGGTTCAGCCTGCCGCGCACGCTGGAAAACATTGTGGGCATCTTCGCCCACAACCTGCGCCGCTATGCGGCCGGGCAAACGCTGGATAACCAGATGAGCCGCACCACCCACTATGTCAGCGCCGACACCCCCGGGCAGCGGCTGGTCTGTGAACCGTAACAGGAGTTTTTATGACATTTTATTCCTTTTTATTTCTATTTTTTGCCTACTCGTTCCTTGGCTGGGTAGGGGAGGTCCTCTACACCGCCGTCGTCAAGCGAAAGTATCAGGACCGCGGCGTCCTCAACGGGCCGCTGTGCATCCTGTACGGCATCGGCGCGCACCTCATCAGCTTTGCTTTGCGGGACCTCAGCCATGACAGCTGGTTCTTCCTGGCCGTGTTCAGCGCCGTGTACGCCACGGTCATTGAGTGGGTGGCCGGGCATATTCTCGAGCGCATCAGCCACACCCGCTGGTGGGACTACAGCAACATGCCCTGCAACCTGGACGGCTACATCTGCCTGGGGGCTTCGGCGGTCTGGGGCGCGTTGGGCGTCGTTGCGCTGAAGTGGGGCAACCCGCTTTTGCTGGCTGTTTTTGACCTGCTGCCGCCGCGCCTGATCGCTGTTGTGCTGTGGGCCGCGCTGGTGATCTTTGCGATCGACGCCGTAGGCACGGTGCTGGCAATGCTGGGCCTGCGCTACCGTTGGACCGCTGCGGCGGATATCGAGAACCGCCTGTCTAACTTTACCGTCAACACCGGCATGGCGATCCTCGGCTTGGTCGAGCAGCGCATGAACAAGGCCCACCCGGCCCTGACCTTTGAGCGCCAGCGCCGGGCTAAAAGCACCACCTTTGCCGAAGGGTGCAGCCCGTACAAGATCATTTTGCTGTTCTTCATCGGCGCGTTTCTGGGCGATATCACCGAGACAATTTTTTGCCGTATCACCGCCGGTTATTGGATGAGCCGCTCCAGCGTGGTGTGGGGGCCATTCTCCATCGTGTGGGGGCTTGCCATCGCCGCCGTGACCCAGCTGCTGTACCGCTACAAGGACCGCCCGGCCAGCTGGCTGTTTGTGGCGGGCACCCTGCTGGGCGGCGCGTACGAGTATTTGTGCAGCGTGTTCACCGAGGTCGTGTTTGGCACGGTGTTCTGGGATTACAGCGCGATCCCGTTCAATCTGGGCGGGCGCATCAATCTGCTGTACTGCTTCTTCTGGGGCTTTGCGGCCATTGCATGGTTCAAAATTTTGTACCCGCCCATTTCGCACCTTATCGAGTCCATCCCCAGGCGGTTCGGCACGGTGCTTACCTGGGGGCTGTGCGTGTTCATGGCCGTCAACATGGTGGTCAGCTCGGCCGCGCTGGTGCGCTATAACGAGCGTGTGCGCGGCCAAGCCGCCACCACCAGCCTGGCCGCCTACCTGGACGAGCATTTCGACGACGCCCGCATGGCAAAGGTCTACCCAAAGGCTGTGCATATAGAAAAATAAAAGAAGTTTTTGTATCTTTTGCCCAAATGTGCTATACTGATACCGGCTTGAAACGATGAAGGAGGAATTGCCATGCTGCGCAGTGAAGCGATGGAAGAATACGGCAAGGCCCAAAAGCTGGGCCAGAAGGACTACCGTGAAAAAATGCTGCACGGGCAATCCCCATTTTTGCCGGTGCTGGATGATATTTTGCAGAACGTGGCCATCGAAAACCAGCTGCCGCTCGGCCTGGTGGAGATCCCGATGCGCCTTGTCGTCGGTACCAAAACGGCGGGCCGCACCGGCGCGTTTGCCAGCAACTTTATGCCGCTGCTCGATTTGAAATCCGAGTTCGGCACCAAGTGGGTCAACCTCTGCATGGCGCATGTGGATGAGGGCATCCGCGACCCCATCCGCTGCTTTGAGTATATGGGCCGCTTCTATGTGCAGGAGGGAAACAAGCGCGTCAGCGTACTGAAATACTTCGAGGCTGGCAGCGTGGTCGGCAATGTCACCCGCGTGGTGCCAAAATATAACGATACACCGGAAGTCCGCATGTACTATGAGTTCATGCATTACTATCCGCTCATCCAGACCTATCTGCTGACCTTTACCAAACCCGGCAGCTACGGCCGCCTGCAAAAAGCCATGGGTAAAGCCCCGGACGAGCCGTGGACCGACAACGACCGCGCCGCGATGCTGTCGCTGTACAACTGGGTCGAGAAAGCGTACAACGCCCTGGGCGGCGACAAGCTGCGCGCCACGGTGGGCGATGTGCTGCTGCTTTTGCTGCGGCTCTACTCGCTGGACGATCTGAGCAAGGCCAGCCCCAACGAATTGCAGCAAAAGATCGACGCGCTGTGGGATGACGTGCTGGCACTGCAAAACGATGATCCCGTCACCGTCAGCGAAAAGCCCGCCGCCCCGGCGCAGGCCAATTTGCTGGAGCGCATCCTGCCCATCCGCCCGGCAGCGCCCACCCATTTAAAGGTGGCCTTTATCCATGAGCGCACGCCCGAAACCAGCGCCTGGACCAGCCAGCACGAGTTTGGCCGCACCCAGCTGGACAACGTGTTTGCGGGCAAGGTCACGACCTTTGCCTATTTCAACGCTGTGCCGGGCAAAAATGCCGACCTGTTAATTGAGACTGCCATCTCCAACGGCGCGGATATCGTGTTCACCACCAGCCCCAAGCTGGTGGGGGCCAGCCTGCGCTCGGCGGTCAAGCATCCGTCGGTGCGCATCCTCAACTGCTCGATGGAGATGCCCTACGCCAGCATCCGCACCTACTACACCCGCGTGTACGAGGCTAAGTTCATCACCGGCGCCATCGCCGGGGCGATGGCTGGCACCGACCGAATCGGCTATGTGGCCGATTCCCCCAGCTTCGGCGTGCCCGCCAACATCAACGCCTTTGCGTTGGGTGCGCGCATGGTCAACCCGCGCGCCCGCATTGAGCTGCGCTGGACCTGCCTGCCCGACCAGGAGGACCCGCTCGCCGTCTTTACCCGCAAGGGCATCACGGTCGTATCAGGGCGCGATGCCCCCGTGCCGGGCCGCCCCCAGCGGGAGTTTGGCACCTTTCTCATCCGCCCGGGCGGGGTGCTGCAGGATCTGGCGACCCCGTTCTGGCACTGGGGCCAGTTCTACGAAAACGTCGTGCGCAGCGTGCTGGACGGCGGCTGGGTGCGCGATAAATCCGGTACCGACGGCCGCGCCGTCAACTACTGGTGGGGCATGAACAGCGGCGTCATGGACGTGCTGCTCAGCCGTGAGCTGCCCTCGGACGTTGCACATCTCGCGCATATTCTGCGTGCAGGCGTCACCTCCGGCATGATCGACCCGTTTGCCTGCCGCATTACCGACCAGAGCGGCGCGGTGCGCAACAGCGGCCGCCACGGGCTGGAGGTGGAGCAGATCGTACATATGGACTACCTGTGCGATGCCGTCGACGGCACCATCCCCGAGTATGACGACCTGGCCGAGCAGGCCCGCCCCATGTACCGCATGCAGGGCATCCACCGCGACCAGCTGCCTGCCGAGAAGGAGGCCACGCTATGAAGCTGCTGTGCATTGCCGATGAGGAGTGCAAGGCGCTTTGGGACTACTACACGCCGGATAAGATCGAGGGCGTAGACCTCATCATTGCCTGCGGCGATCTGAACCGCAATTATCTGGAGTATCTTACCACGATGGTTCCCGTGCCGGTCTTGTATGTACACGGCAACCACGATGAAAGCTACGACCAACACCCGCCCGAGGGTGCCATCTGCCTGGACGACGATCTGTATGTCTACCGCGGGCTGCGCATTGTCGGGCTGGGCGGGTCCTGCCGTTACCGCACGGGTGCCTGGCAGTTTACCGAGGCTGAAATGCGCAAGCGCATCAACCGCCTGCGCGGCAAGATCGACCGCCACGGCGGGTTTGACGTGCTTGTCACCCACGCGCCGATGCACGGCTACGGTGACTTGAACGACCTGCCGCACCGTGGGTTCACGGTTTTTCATGAGCTGCTGGACCGCTACCACCCCCAGCTAATGCTGCACGGGCACATCCATTTGACCTACGGCTGTGCTATCCCGCGCGAGCATCAGTACGGCCCCACCCGGATCGTCAACTGCTACGAGCGCGTCATGCTTGACGCCGAGCCTGTAGTAAAAGAACACACCGGGCATCGCTTTCTGGCCCGCCTGCTGCAGCGGACGTAAGGGCCACTATATTTGTAAGGAGAACCACCCATGACTAAAATTGCCGTATTCGGCGCAGGCACCTGGGGCATTGCGCTGGCCCGCCTGCTGGCGGTCAACGGCCGCGATGTGACCGTTTGGAGCGCCATCCCTGCCGAGCTGAAATCGCTCAGCACCACCCGCCGCCACCCCAACCTGCCGGGTATGGAGCTGCCCTCCGCCATGCACTACACCGCCGATATCGCCGAAGCCTGCACGGGCCGCGATATCCTGCTGTTCGCCGTGCCGTCCCCGTTTGTTCGTTCCACCGCCAAAAAAGCGGCTAAGTACATCCCCGACGGCCAGCTGATCGTCGATGTGGCCAAGGGCGTAGAGGATAAGACGCTGATGACGATGAGCGAGATCATCGAGGACGAGCTGGCCAAGGCAAAGCGCACCGCCCGCGTGGTGGCGCTCTCCGGCCCCACCCATGCCGAGGAGGTTGCCCGCGATATGCCGACTTTAATTGTCGCCGCCAGCGAGGATGAAGCCGCCGCCAAGGCCGTGCAGAAGGCCTTCACCGCGCCCAGCTTCCGCGTTTACACCAACACCGACCGCCGCGGCACCGAGCTGGGCGGCGCGGTCAAGAATGTCATTGCGCTGGCCGTCGGCATCGCACTGGGCCTGGGCTACGGCGATAACGCCAAGGCCGCACTTATCACCCGCGGCAACGCCGAGCTGACCCGCCTGGGTCTCGCCATGGGCTGCAAGCCTGAAACCTTCGCAGGCCTATCCGGCATGGGCGATTTGATCGTGACCTGCACCAGCATGCACAGCCGCAACCTGCACGCCGGTATGCTGCTGGGCCGCGGCAAGACAGCCGAGGAAGCCAAGGCCGAGGTCGGCCAGGTGGTCGAGGGCATCAACGCCCTGCCTGCCGCCTGCCGCCTTGCCAAAAAGTACAGGGTGGAAATGCCCATCGTGCAAAGCGTGGACGCGATCCTGAGCGGCAAGCTCGAAGCCCGCAACGCCCTTGCGGCCCTGATGGGACGGGACCTGAAGCATGAATAAACACATTAGAGCGGCCTTTTTTGACATTGACGGCACGCTGCTGCTGTACGACAACCACGGCATGCCGGATTCCACCGTGCAGGCACTGCACGCCTTGCAGGCCAACGGCGTGAAAATTTTCATCGCCACGGGCCGTCCGCCGGTGCACCTGCCGTACCTGCCCGCTTTGCAAAAGGCGAACTGGGACGGCTTTGTCACGATGAACGGCCAGTATTGCTTTTTGGCCGACGGTGAGCCGGTCTACAGCAAGGCCATCGACCCCGCCTCCCTGCGCACGCTGCTGCCCTATATTGAAAAAGAGCAGCTTTCCATCGGCTTTGTGGAAAAGGACGCCTGCTATTTCAATCTGATCGACGCGCGCAGTGCCGATTTTGCCAAGGAGCTGGGGCAGGGGACGGCGGACATTGCTGCCCGCATTGAGCAAAACCCCATCTACCAGCTCAGCGCCTTTCTGCCCGATGACTGTGAGGAAGAGTTCCTCCGCCGCTGCCCCGGCTGCCTGGCCGTGCGGTGGAGCCCCGATTTTGCCGATATCCTGCCCGCGGGCGGCGGCAAGCCCAACGGCCTGGCCGAGATGCTGAAGCATTTTGGCTGGACCAAGGACGAAGCCATTGCCTTTGGGGACGGCGGCAATGATGTAGCCATGCTGCAATATGTCGGGCTGGGTGTCGCCATGGGCAATGCCTGCGATGCCGCCAAGGCTGCTGCCGACTATGTGACCGCCGATATTGATAAGGACGGTATCGCCAAGGCCTTGCAGCACTTTGGCCTGCTGTAAACTGCATAGCGTATTTTCCCCCTGCGTATACTGGACGCAGGGGGATTTTGTATGACTGCTGCTTTTTGGGACCCTGCCGCCCTGCGCGCCCGCCTGCGGGAGAAGCCCAGTCCGGATGTGCCGTTTCTGGTCATTCTGCTGGCGCTGCTGTGCTATGGGCTGATCATGCTGTTCTCGGCCGGGTACGCCGTGGCACTCTATCGCCGGGGCGATGCCTACACCTACATCCGCCCGCAGCTGTTGTTTGCGGCACTGGGCGTGGCGGCCATGTACGCGGCCAGCCTGGTGGACTACCACATCTGGCACAAGCTGGCGTGGCCCATTATGGGGCTGTCGCTTATTTTGCTCGTTATCGTGTTGTTTATGCCGGAGTACAACGGCTGCAAACGGTGGATCGTACTGCCCGGACTTGGCACCCTGCAGCCCAGCGAGATCGCCAAATTCGCTGTTGTGTTGGTATTTTCCCACATCATCTCGCTCAACCACGACCGCATGCACAGCTTTGCCGGCGGCGTGCTGCCGTTCGGGCTGATCCTGGGCGTGGTCACGGTGCTGATGCTGCTGGAACCGCATCTTTCCGGCACGCTGCTGATTTTGTCCATCGGCGCGGTGCTCATGTTCGTGGGCGGCACCGGGCTGCAATGGTTTGGCCTGGCCGGGGGGTTGGGCGTTGGGGCCATCGCGGCGGCGGTGCTCGCCCTGCCCGAACTGGTGCCCTACGCCACCGACCGCCTTGCTTCCTGGCGGGACCCTTTCGCGGACCCGCTTGGCGAAGGGCACCAGACCATCCAGAGCCTGTACGCCATCGCGTCCGGCGGGCTGGCCGGGCTGGGGCTTGGCAACAGCCGACAGAAATATCTCTATGTACCCGAGCCGCAAAACGATTTTATTTTCTCGATCTTATGTGAAGAATTGGGCTTTCTCGGGGCTGCTCTCGCCGTGGCGCTGTTCCTGGCGCTGCTTTTGCGCGGTATGTCCATTGCCATCCGCGCGCGGGATAAGTTCGGCGCACTGCTGGCCGTCGGATTTGTAGTGCAGGTCGTGCTGCAAGCCATTTTAAACATTGCGGTCGTCACCAACACCATCCCCAACACCGGCATCAGCCTGCCGTTTTTTTCCTCCGGCGGCACCAGCTTGCTGATGCTTCTGGGCGAAATGGGCATCGTCCTCTCCGTTTCCCGCCAAACCGACGCCGTCTAGCGGGAAAATTCAAATGGATTTCACAGTCTTACGGTTGAAACAGGGTGCTTTTTGCCGTATAATAGGAAAGCAAATTTAAATGGGGAGGTGTGCCGTGAGCACGCAAAAACAAAAACGTCCCTTTGCCCTGCGGGCGCTGGCCGCCTTTGCCGGTACGCTGGCCGTGCTGTTTGTGCTGCTGCTGGCAGCCTACGCCCTGCCGGGGGAAAGGGTGCGGCAAAACGTTTACGATTCCGCCCGGACCATCCAAAGCGAAGGGCTGTACCCGGAATATTTTGGCTTCAAGCTTTTCCAGATGGACAACTACACCGACACGCTGATGCTGTTTGAGGCCGCCAGCGCCGACGAATTGCCCCCCTTGCAGGCGATGATGACCAACACCGCCTACAATGTGGACAACTTTGAAACGCTGGCCGACGACCTTGCCTGGTACATTGAAAAGGACTGGTCCACAGGTGCCCAGCGCACCGACGCCCCCGCGCTGGAGCCCTTCTCCTATGCGCGGTACTGGCACGGCTACTTACTTTGGCTGCGGCCCTTGCTGCTGGTCACGTCGTACACCGGCGTACGTATTGTACAGTACATTGCGCTGTTTGCGCTGTTGGCCGTGGTGCTGGTGCGGCTGCGCCGCCGCTGCGGGCTGCGGGCCGCCGTGTGGTTTGCCGTCAGCCAGCTGGCCGTCAGCGTCTGGTTTGTGCCGCATCAGGTGCAGTATTTCACCTGCTTTTTCATCGCCTACGCGGGCTGCGCCTGGGTGCTGGCCAGGCCCCGCCGCAGCGATGTGCTCTGCCTGGGGCTGCTGGTGCTGGGCACCGCAACGGCGTTTTGTGACCTGTTGGTCACGCCTATCTTGACACTTGGCCTGCCGCTGGCCTGCTGGCTGCTGGAACCTCAGCAGCGGCTGCGCGGCGGCGTACCGCAGTGCGCCCTGGCCGTGGGCGGCAGCCTGTGCTGGGGCACCGGTTACGCTTTGTGCTGGGCCAGCAAGTGGGTACTGGCCGGTGCCGTCACCGGCCAAAACGTGCTGACTGACGCCTTGCACCAGGCCGAAGTACGTACCACCGCCGATACCTGGCATGGCATGGAGTTGACATGGCGTAATATTTTTGCATTTTTATACGATACGTTAAAATCTCGCCATCTTTTCTGCCCTGCACTTGTGGTGCTGGCCGCCTTGATTGCCCTGTTTATCCTCTCCATCCGCAGCAAGGCCGCGCTGATACGGGCGCTGCCGCTGGCGCTTACCGCCTGCATGACGCCCGCCTGGTTCGTGCTGCTGCGCACCCACAGCATCCAGCACGGCTGGTTTACCTGGCGCGCCCTGGGCCTGACACTCTTTGCCGGGCTGGCCTTTTTGTATTACGCATGTGATCTTCGCGCCGCACGGCGGCGTTTGAAAAAGGGAAGTATATGAACGTGACTGAAACCGAAAATAAAACCAAAACCACCACCAAAAAGAAGTTCCCCCTCTGGGGCAAGGTGCTGCTGATCGTCGCCGTTGTGCTGGCGGCACTGGCCGGGCTGGCGACGCTTTACGTCAACGGCAAACTCGACTTGCTGCACTACAACGACGGCAGCGTTGACTCGATGGGCAGCATCGACGCCGAGGAGGACCAGGATCTGGACAGCACCGGCCTTGTACATAGCAGCGACGAAATGGTCATGCCCGAGGGCAGCCCCTTTGCTGATGACAATGTGCTGAACATCCTGCTTATCGGCACTGACGAGCGCACCGAGGCCGTCAACGACGCCGACGCGTTCACCCACCTGAACCAGCTCGACGGCACCAAAGCCACTACCGAGTTCAGCGAGGACGCCCGCGCCGACAGCCTGATCTTGGTCTCGCTGGACATCAAGGACCACGTCATCCGCCTTGTCTCGATCGAACGCGGCCTTGCCGTGCCCATCCTGCTCGACGGCTACGAGGACGAGTACGACTGGATCACCCACACCTTCCGCTACGGCGGCGCCAAGCTGACGATGGACACCATCGAGGATTGCTTCAACGTGCAGGTGGACCACTATGTCCGTGTCAACTTCAACTCCTTTGTGCAGATCGTGGACGCCGTGGGCGGCGTGGACATCGACATTACTGAGATGGAAGCCAAGGCGCTGAACTGGGAGGTGCCCTCCAACTCGATGCTGATCGTCAACCACGTGGACCCGGGTCTCAACCATTTCGACGGCTACACCGCACTGCAATACGCCCGCCTGCGCAAGATCGACAACGACTGGCACCGCATTGAGCGCCAGCGCACCGTTATCCAGGCCGTGCTGGACCAGATCAAAAACGCCAGTGTGACCGAGCTGGACAACCTGCTCAACACCACGCTGCCGCTGGTGCAGACCAACTTCACCAAGTCCGAGATCGCCGCGCTGCTCGTGCAGCTGCCGGGCTTTTTGGGCTGCGATGTGCAGCAGCTGTCGATGCCCCTGCAAGGCACCTACGGCGTGCGCACCGGCATGGACGACCGCCTGATGTACGACCCCGACTGGCACGTAAATATCACGGCCCTGCAAGACTTTTTGTATAACGATAAGACCGCCGAGGAAGTCATTGCCGCCACGCCGGAGACTGCCGCGCTCGAGGCCGAGGGACTTGACGGCATCGCCACCCGCGAAACCGCCGGCACCAAAGCCGACCCCACCGCCAGCTACCTCAAGACCAACATGCACGCGGTCGACCCGGCCTACCCGCTGGATACCTCTGACTTTGGCGATGCCGACTACCGGCTCTTCCTCGCCGGGCTCGAGGATACCCGTGCGGCGGAGGTGCAGCAAAACCTCATCACTTCGCTGCAATCGCAGGGGGTCAGCGTCGTTGCTGTGCCGTACGGCCCTGCCGCCGGTGCGCTGCTGGACAATTACCTGCAGACCGGCTCCACCGCCAGCCTGGGCCGCTATCTGGCCGTGCTGCCCGGCACGGACCGCGATGCCGCCCGCGACCTGTGGCAGGCCGTCTACGCCAGCTATCCCGGCCGCCTGCACGCCGTGGGCATGGGCAGCGATAAGAGCGACGCCGTCATTGGCCAGGCCCTGCAAACGTTGACCAGCCAGATCTGGACGACGCCGGAGAGTGAAATCGCAGACGCCGTCGCCGCCATCCAGAGCGGCACCACCCGCGAAGCCGCCTATTGGTTCAAGACCGCCATGCAGAAGTACCCCCGCCAGATGCAGCGGTATTTCGGCGATCAGTACAGCCTTGTCTACCGCTTGTATCAGGGCATGGTGGGCACCGTCAATGCCGACGACGGCGCGGGCCTGCTGGCCTACGATTTGCGGCAGGCGCTGAAAGCCTACCCAGATGCCAAGATTCTGGCCTTTACCGGGGTCGATGACCTGTTGCCCGTTGACGGCACGCTGGCCGCGCGGATGCAGGCAGCGCTTGCCAAGACCGACGACCGCCTTTGCCCGATCATCTCCCTGTGCGGCGAGTGGGAGTATGACGGTACGTTTACCCCCGCCGACGCCACCCTTTGGGATGCCGACAGCTTTGCCGACTGGCTGGGCAAGGCCGCCACACCGGGCAAGGACCTGCTGCTGGCCCTGGACGGCGAGGACAGCCCCTTTGCCGACAGCGCTGCCTTTATGGAAAACACCGACACCCCGGCAGGGGAGTGGGCCGCGAAGCTGCTGATTTTGCACGAAAAAACCGACGATTCAGCGGCAGAAGATGCAGCGCAGGAAAATTCCTGATAACTTTTTTGCCAAAAAGCGTTGACAAACGCGGGCCGGCGTGGTATAAATACTTTAAACCAATGAAGCGAAAGTAAAGCTGACAGCGCAGCCACAGAGAGCCCTTGTTGCTGGGAATAGGGCGCAAAGCGGGGCAGCATAATGGTTCGCAGAGGGCACGGGGAAAAAGGCCATGGCCTTGAGTATCCGCTGACGGGCAGCTCCCGTTACAGAGCAGGGGAATGTTGGTTCCCTACAGAGTGGCCGCTGTTTAATAGTAAGCGGCAAGCAAGGTGGCACCACAGATAAATTGTTATCTGCCCTTGCACAGAGGATTTTCTGTGCAAGGGCAGTTTTTATTTATAAAACGCCCAGGCACAGCACAAGAGGGGAATGCACGATGAAACACATTACTTTAAAAGAGCGATGGCAACCTGTTTTGTAAAGCCTGCCAACACACAAAACATTTTACAAAACAAGGAGTAATTACCATGAAAAAGTTCGTTGCTGTACTGACCGCCGCCGCTATGCTCACTTCTCTGTCCGCCTGCG
Source organism: Subdoligranulum variabile (assembly GCA_004554775.1). Lineage (GTDB taxonomy): Bacteria > Bacillota > Clostridia > Oscillospirales > Ruminococcaceae > Gemmiger > Gemmiger variabilis_B. Next base: position 119,502 of record SFKI01000005.1, on the reverse strand, counting down.
GTGCTTCCGCCTCCACCGCTTCTTCCGCTGCCGAAAGCACGGCTGCTTCCTCCGCCGCTGCGGATTCCAGCGCCGACGCCACCACTTACAAGATTGCCGTGGTGCAGCAGCTGGACCACGCCAGCCTGGACGAGATCCGCACCGCTATTGAGGCCGAGCTTGATGCCAAGGCCGCCGAGAAGGGCATTACCATCGAGTACAAGGACTTCAACGGCCAGAACGACGCCACCACGCTGAACCAGATCGGCACCCAGGTCGTTTCCGACGGCTACGATGCCGTCATCCCCATCGCCACGCTGGCCGCCCAGTGCATGGCCACCGCCTGCGAATCCACCAAGACCCCGGTCGTCTACGCCGCCATCTCGGACCCCGCCGCCGCTGACCTGACCAACATCGACTACGTCACCGGCACTTCCGATGCACTGAACACCCAGTCCGTCATGGATATGATCTTCGCCGTCCAGCCCGAGGCCAAGACCATCGGCCTGCTCTACTCCAACTCCGAGGCCAACTCCACCACCCCGATTGCTGAGGCCAAGGCTTACCTCGACGCCAAGGGCATCGCCTACGTCGAAAAGACCGGCAACACCAACGACGAGATCATGACCGCTGCCAACAGCCTGGTCGGCCAGGTCGATGCCGTCTTTACCCCGACCGACAACGTGGTCATGGCTGCCGCCGCTGCCGTTTCCGAGACGCTGACCAAGGCCGGTATCCCGTTCTACACGGGCGCGGACAGCTTTGTTACTGCCGGTGCTTTTGCTACCTGCGGCGTTAACTACACCGAGCTTGGCACCTACACCGCCGATATGGCCCTGGATGTGCTGGAGACCGGCACCGTGCCTGAGTACCACGTCATGGACGGCGGCATCATCACCGTCAACACCGAGACCGCCGCAGCCCTGAACCTCGACTACAGCGCTTTCCATGATCTGGCCGGCACCGTCGTCGAAGTAGAGACCGCCGCCGAATAACATTCAGCTCCCCAAAGGGAGGCGCAGGCAAGGCACAAGCCGAACCAGCCCTCCCTTTTTATGCAGTACCCCATCAAATCAGGAAGGACGTTTTGCCCATGTTTACCGCTGCAACCGTCTTCAGCGCATTGGAGCTTGGCTTCATCTACGCGCTGGTGGCTATGGCACTGTTCCTCAGCTTCCGTATTTTAAATATCGCCGATATGAGTACCGACGGCACCTTTACGCTGGGCTGCGCGGTCTCGGCTACCGCTGCGGTGGCCGGGCACCCTGTGCTGGGGCTGTTTCTGGCCATTGCCGCCGGTGCAGCCGCAGGCTTCGTCACCGCGTTTCTGCAAACGAGGCTGGGCGTGCCGTCGATCCTGGCCGGTATCATCACCAATACGGGACTGTACACCGTCAACCTGGCGGTCATGGGCTTTTCTTCCAACGTGCCGATGCTCAAGACCCAGACGATCTTTACCGCCGCGCAGACGTTTTTCGGTGATGCGTTCCCGTACAAGCTGCTGGTGGCGGCGGTCATTACGATCGTGGTCTGCCTGCTGCTGATCCTGTTCCTCGGCACCCGGATGGGCCTTTCCATCCGCGCAACGGGCGATAACCCCGACATGGTGCGCGCATCCTCCATCAACACGGCGTTCACCATCACGATCGGCTTGTGCATTTCTAACGCTATGACGTCGCTTTCCGGTGCTGTACTGGCCCAGTATCAGAAATCCGCCGATATCAACCTCGGCACCGGCATGGTCGTTATTGGCCTGGCCTCGCTCATCATCGGCGAAACGCTTTTCGGCCGCGGCGGCATGTGGACCAAGGCCGTGGCCGCTGTGGCGGGCAGCGTCATTTACCGCTTTATCATTGCGCTGGCGCTGCGTGCCAACGTCCCGTCTGAATGCCTGAAGCTGATTTCCGCCGTCATTGTGGCGCTGGCCATCGCAGCCCCCGCCATCCAGTCCCGCGCGGCGTTCCGTCGCCGCCGCTCCCACGCTGAGAAAGAAGGTGCCCGCCGTGCTTGAACTGAAAAATATCAGTAAGACCTTTAACCCCGGCACCGTCAACGAAAAGCTGGCCCTGCAAAAGATCGACCTTGACTTGAAGGATGGCGATTTTGCTACGATCGTCGGCTCCAACGGCGCGGGCAAATCCACGATGTTCAACGCCATTGCGGGCGAGTTCATCGCCGACACCGGCACCATTATGCTGGACGGGCAGGACATCACCTTTATGCCGGACTACCGCCGCTCCAAGTACATCGGCCGCATGTTCCAGGACCCGCTGCGCGGCACCGCGCCCCATATGACGATCGAGGAAAACCTCGCGCTGGCGTACCTGCGCGCATCGGGGCACACCTCGTCGTTCTCCCGCATCTCCAAAAAGGACCGCGAAGTCTTTGCCGAGAAGCTTTCCGCCCTGGGTCTTGGCCTTGAGGACCGTATGAAACAGCCGGTCGGCCTGCTTTCGGGCGGCCAGCGCCAGGCGCTGACCCTGCTGATGGCGACCTTGGTCACGCCCAAGCTGCTGCTGCTTGATGAGCACACCGCCGCGCTGGACCCCGGCACCGCCGAAAAGGTGCTGGAGCTGACCAAAAAAATTGTCGCCGAAAACCACATCACCTGCCTGATGATCACCCACAACATGCACGACGCGCTGACTTTGGGCAACCGCACATTGATGATGGACCACGGCCGCATTGTGCTGGACGTGGCCGACGAGGAACGCGCCCACATGACCGTGGACGGCCTGCTGCAGCGTTTTGCCGAGAATGTGGGTCACGCGCTGGACAACGACCGCATTTTGTTGAGCGCGGAAGGATAATTCTATACGCTTATAATAAAAGCACCGCTTTACGTTCAAATTCTCGTAAAGCGGTGCTTTTTGTTTGTGTGGGTCATGCAGCTTTTCCAGGCCAGCTATCGGTTTGCGCGGCCACCGCGCCGTCGGTGTCCAGCCACAGTACAGCCAGGCCGTTTTCGGCGGCGGTTTGCCGGCTTTGCGCGGGCGGCAGGCAGAAGAGCGCCGTCGAGAACAGGTCGCCCAGCCCGTCATCCGGGCTGGAATACACGGCCACACTGCTGTAGTACGCAGCCGGGCAGCCGGTGCTCAGGTCGATCAGGTGCGCATAGCGCCTGCCCTCGTAGGTGAAATACCGCTGGTAGTCGCCGCTGATGATCAGCGAGTCGCCGCTGGTCAGCTCCACCGTCTGCACGTACTGAGGTTCGTTTTCGCCGGTGCGGGGGTTCTCTACGCCCACGCGCCAGGCACTGCCGTCGGCCTTGGGGCCGGTGGTGTAAACATTGCCGCCCATGTTCAGCAGAGCGTGGTCCAACCCGCGCGCCTGGGCCGCTTTGCCCGCCTGTACGGCGGTGTAGCCCTTGGCTGCAGCTCCCACGTCCAGCGTCATGGCCGGGTCGGCAAAGGCTACCGTCAGGGCGTCAGCGTCCAGCAGCAGGTCGTCCAAATTGCAGTGCTGCAAGGCTTCCTGTATCGCGCTGTCAGCGGGCGGGGCAGGGTTCTCGCTCTCCCGCGCATCGTGCCACAGGCTCAGCACCGCGCCCGCTGCAATATTGACCGCGCTGCCTGTCAGCGTTTCTCCGCTGGTCTTGCATAGCTGCAAAAAGTTGAACAGCTCCTGGCTGACCTGCACAGGTTCCTGCCCGGCGCGGGCGTTGACGTCGTACAGGTTCACCATGCCGTCATAGTGGTGGTAGATATCAAACAGCCGATGATAATGCACTAAATCATCGTGCAGGGCAGCGGTCTGGGTGTCCCACTCCTGCTGGCTGGCGGCATAGCCCTGCACCATCGTGACGGTGTCAAACATATCGAACCAGCTCGCGCTGTACAGCGTTTGCTGCGGCGCACAGGCCGTCAGCGGCAGCAGACAGAGCAGCGCCAGCCCCAGGGCCAGCAGCCGCTTCACGCTTTGCCCCCGGTCACGGTGTCGTGCTCGGCGTTCAGCTCCTGCAGCAGCTGCAACAGGGTCCAATCCCTGCTGGTGGGCGTGACCATACCGCGCAGCGGGAAATCTGCCCCGCCCGCCTTGACGAGATCCAGAAAACGCCCCAGCTCGCCGGTATCATGGCGCAGCCCGCTCACGATCATGGCGGGGCGGTCGCTGACTTTGATCAGCGGCGCAAAAGCAGGGGAGGTCAGCCCCCTGCACAAGTCGCCCACCCTCGCGGCCAAATCGCCGTCCGCGATGCAGCGGAGCTTCAGCTTATAGGCCCGCGCCGTATGGGCCAGTGCGTCATATCCGGCGCTTTTCTCATCAAACCGCCACAGCAGAACACACCGCGGCTCCTGGATGATACGTGCTTTCATATCGTTACCTCGTATTGAAAAAGGCGCACCGCCACAAAACGGTGCGCCCTTGCTTTGGTTTACAGGTCGGGGTGGTACTCTTTGCAGGTGCACTTTTTCCACTTCAGGCCGCTGCCGCAGGGGCAGGGGTCGTTGCGGCCGATCTTGGTCACACGCACCGGGGCTGCGCCCTTGGCGCCAGCCTGGGTGGGGGCACCCTCGCCAGTGGGCTTGGCGACCTGCTCGCGCTTCGGCTCGGCGTTCTGCTGGCGGATCTCAATGGTCAGCAGCATGTGTACGGCATCCTCGCGGATGGACGCGATCATCTCATCGAACATGGCAAAGCCCTCGATGCGGTACTCGACCACGGGGTCGTGCTGGCCGTAGCCGCGCAGGCCCATGCCCTGCTTGAGCTGATCCATATTGTCAATGTGATCCATCCACTTGGAGTCGACGTTGCGCAGCAGGCAGATGCGCTCGAGCTCACGCATCGTCTTGGCACCGTATTTCTTCTCCTTGGCAGTCAGGATATCCATGCCGCGCTTGTACAGCTCGTCGGCAATGCCCTCCTTGGTCAGGTCCTCCAACTGGTCCTTGGTGTAGTTGAAGTCACTGGGCAGGCACAGCCAGTTCATAAAGTGGCGGCGCAGACCGGCAAAATCCCAATCGTCGGAGGTTTCGCCGTTCAGGTAGTTGGTGCAGGCATCGTCGATAGACTGGCGCATCATCTCGTGCAGCTTGTCGCTGATATCCTCGCCGTCCAGCACCATCTGGCGCTGTTTGTAGATGATCTCACGCTGCTGGTTCATGACGTCGTCATATTGCAACACCTGTTTACGGATGGCAAAGTTGGAGGCTTCCAGCTTCTTCTGGGCGCTCTCGATCGTGTTGGTGATGAGCTTGTTCTCGATGGGTACATCTTCCTCAAGGCCCAGGCTGTCCATCAGGCTCTGCACGCGCTCACCGCCGAAAATGCGCATCAGGTCATCTTCCAGACTGAGGAAGAAGCGGGAAGCGCCGGGGTCTCCCTGACGGCCTGCACGGCCGCGCAGCTGGTTGTCGATACGGCGGCTCTCGTGGCGCTCGGTGCCGATGATGAACAGGCCGCCTGCCTCACGCACAGCGGCAGCTTCGCGCTTGACCTCCGGCGCAAACTCCTCGCACAGCTCTTCAAAGCGCTTGCGGGCGTTCAGCACAGCGGTATCGTCAGTGTCGGCGTGGCCGTCACACTCGGTCATCAGGTGTTCCAGGCGGGCGTCGATGGTTTCCTCGGGCGGGGTGGGCAGCTCGGTACCAGCAGCCTTGGCGCGGGCCTTGGCGTGCTCGTACTCGTCCTTCAGCTGGGCCAGGTCCTTGGTCAGCTCGCGGCTCAGTTCTTTGCGCAGGGCTGCTTTAGCCATGTAGGGCACGTTGCCGCCCAGCATGATATCGGTACCACGGCCTGCCATGTTGGTGGCAATGGTCACAGCGCCCTGCTTACCGGCCTGGGCAACGATCTCGGCCTCGCGCTCGTGCTGCTTGGCGTTCAGCACGTTATGCTCGATGCCCTTTTTCTTCAGCAGTTTGGAGAGCGCCTCGCTCTTCTCAACGCTGACGGTGCCAACCAGAACAGGCTGGCCCTTGGCATGGCACTCGGCCACCTGCTCAATAACGGCGTTGTACTTGCCGTTGACGGTCTTATAGACGCTGTCCGGCAGGTCCTTACGGGCGCGGGGTTTGTTAGTGGGGATGCTGACAATGTTCAGGCCGTAGATCTCGCTGAACTCGTCGGCTTCGGTGGAGGCCGTGCCGGTCATACCGGCCAGCTTGTCATACATGCGGAAGTAATTCTGGAAGGTGACAGTCGCCAGCGTCTTGCTCTCGGCGGCAACGGTCACGCCCTCTTTCGCCTCGATGGCCTGATGCAGACCATCGTTGAAGCGGCGGCCATACATCAGACGGCCGGTGAACTCATCGACGATGATGACTTCGCCTTCTTTGACGATGTAGTCAATATCGCGGTGCATAACGCCGCGGGCCTTGATGGCACCGTCAATGTAGTGGCGCAGAGACATATTGTCGGCGTCGGCCAGGTTTTCCACATGGAAGAACGCTTCCGCTTTCTGCACGCCGGACTCGGTCAGGGTAGCGGTCTTGCGCTTTTCATCCACGACGTAATCGCCGTCGACCTGTTCCTCAGCCGCAACTTTGTCGTCCAGCTCAACGATAACGCTCTTTTTCAGCGTCTTGGCAAAATCGTCCGCGCGCTTGTACATCACGCTGGAATCCTCGCCCTTGCCACTGATGATCAGCGGGGTACGGGCCTCGTCGATCAGGATGGAGTCGACCTCGTCGACGATGGCGTAGGCGTGGCCGCGCTGCACCATATTGGCCTTGTAAACGACCATATTGTCGCGCAGGTAGTCAAAGCCAAACTCGTTGTTGGTGCCGTAAGTAACGTCAGCCTCGTACGCAGCCTTGCGGTCGTTGGCTTCGACGCCGTGTACGACCAGGCCGACGGTCAGGCCCAGGAAACGGTAGACCTTGCCCATCCACTCACTGTCGCGGCGGGCCAGGTAATCGTTGACGGTGACAACATGCACGCCGCGGCCGGTCAGGGCATTGAGGTAAACGGGCATGGTAGCGACCAGCGTCTTGCCTTCACCGGTCTGCATCTCGGCGATGCAGGCGCGGTGCAGCACGATGCCGCCGATGATCTGCACGGGGTAGGGCTTCATGCCCAGCACGCGCCAGTCGGCCTCGCGGCAGACGGCGAATGCTTCGGGCAGCAGGTCGTCGAGCGTTTCGCCTTTTTCCAAGCGCGCCTTGAACTCGGCAGTCTTGGCTTGCAGCTCTTCGTCGGTCAGCTTCTGCATCTCGGGCTCGAGGGCTAGGACCTTGTCCTTCAGCGGGTTGATGCGCTTGAGCTCCTTGTCCGAGAAGGAGCCAAACAGTTTTTCAAAAAAAGACATATGAAATCCCCTGTATTTTCCGCCGCCCAGGACAGGGCAGCAATATAGCACTTACATACTTTACTATAATACACCCGCACAGGGCTTGCTGTCAAACCTGCGCGGGTGTATTTATAAATATATTTAGTTTTTGGCCTTGGCGGGCAGGCTCAGCAGCACCAGCATCAGGAAAATGCAGCCAAAGCCCAGGGCATCCCACACGGTAAAGGGGCTGCCCAGCACCAGTGTGCTGATGATGGCAGCGGTGACAGGCTCGGCAAAGCTGTACAGGCTGGCACGCTGGGGGCCGATGAGCGGCACGCCCGACATATACAGGCTGAACGCCAGCACATTGCCCAGCACCACCACGGTAAAGATGCCGAAAACGCCCATTGCACTGGGCACGTAGCCCATATCCCACGGGCGGAAGATGATTGCAAACATCGTGCCGCCCATCAGAAAGGCCCAGCCTTGCAGCATGGGGGTGGGATACTGCTGCTGCAGCTTGCGCGGCCACATCGTGTAGATGACCACGCAGCAGGCGCTGGCAATACCGGAAAGCAGCGCAGCAGGGCTGATGGCAAGATCCGTCAAGCTGCCGTGGGTCGTAAGCAGAAACACGCCGATGAGCGCCAGCAGGATAGAGCAGATCTCAAACAAGCGCGGCCCGCGGCGCTGCTGGATGCAGACGACCAGCAGGATGATGACGGGGGATAGATCCTGTAAAATGGTGCCCATGCCCGCGCTGGAAAGCTGGATGGTAAGGAAGTAGGTGAACTGACAGCAGCTGACACCGGCCAGGCCGTAGATCAGCAGGTCCAGCAGATTGCAGGGATTTTTCTTGACGTTCCATGGGTCAAACAGCATCTTGCGGTCCTTGCAAAAGTAGAACGCGCACAAAATCAGCCCGGCCAGGAACAGCCGGATGGGCACCAGCCAGGTCGAGTCCATATTCTCACGGGTGAACAGGTACTGCCCCATGCAGCCCGAAACACCCCAGCACGCCGCGCCGCCCGTTGTCAGGCATGCACCTTTTACACGGTCAGACATTTTTACGTTCCCCTTTATATCCTACTTTGCCCGCCCTGCGCCTTTACCCCAAAATCAGCTGCGCGGCTTCGCGCAAGCCCTCTGCCACCGGTGCGCCGGTAGCAGCCAGCGTTTCCCGGCTCTGGTGGCCGCTGCATTGCAGCACACAGGCCGTTTCCATGGCCTGCGCCACCTCAAAATCATGCACCGAATCCCCGATCATCACCGCACGGGCGGGGTCGATGCCCTCCTCCCGCATAAAGCGCAGCCCCAGCTCCACCTTGCTTTTGGCGTAGATATCGCCCAGGCCCAGCAGCCGGTCAAAGTAGCCGGTCACATGGCGTTCCTCGGCCTGGCGGGTCAGTGTCGGCACCGGGCTGGCCGACAGCACCACCTGCCGCAGCCCCGCCGCGCGGAACGCCTCCAGCGCTTCTATGGCACCATCCGCCAGCGGGCAGGCGGCGCTGGCGGGGATATAGTCGTCCATATATTCTTCGGCCAGCATAGCAAAGCTGTGGCGGCTGAAATCAAACCCGGCGCGGATATAATATTCTTCGATCGGAAAGCCAAAAATCGCCCGGTACTGATTACGGTCGTACCGCTGCGGATAGGCATGCTTCGCCAGCAGACGGTTGAGCGCGTCCACGCAGAGTTCCACATCATCCAACAGGGTACCGTTCCAATCCCACAAAATCAGTTCCGGGCGCATAGAGGTTACCTCTTATTCTTCTGTAAAGATCTTTTTCAAGCTGGCGTTGGTTTCGATCAGCTTGACCAGGGCCACGCCCAAAATCGTGCAGCTGATGAGCTCGCCGACAGCGACCGCCACGGCGTTGAAGCAGGCCAGCGCCATCGTCGGGGCAGTGTCAGAGAAAAAGAAGGTGATCTCAAACGCACCGACGATGAACATATTGGAAATAACAGGCGGTAAGGACGCCGGGATAGCCAGACCTTTGACGCGCACATTGCGCAGCTTGTAAGTGACCAGGCAGGCCAGCAGTGTTGCCAGCGTGCCAAAGATGACGTCGATCACGGTCGAGCCCAGCAGGTTGGCCAGGAAACAGCCCAGGGTAACACCGATGATATACTCGGTGCCAAAGATGGGCAGCAGGCAGAACGCCTCGGCCACGCGCACCTGCACCGCGCCGTAGGAGAACGGCTGCAGCACCAGGCACAACACAACGTAGATTGCTGCAATGACAGCACAGCGCACCAGGCGCTTGACGGACATGGATTTCTGATTCATACAATACTCCGGCGGATAGATTTTGACCGTACGGCAGACCGCCAGCCTGCCATCGGTTTGCGCCGCAAAGACTGCGGCGGAGCCTAAAATCCTAAGTTGCTCAACAAAAGCTTATTATAACAAAAGCCGCAGCCCCTTGCAAGAGTCTGCGGCAAAAATCTCGTTTTTTAAAGTGCGTTACGGCAGCTGCGGGGTATAAGCCTCCAGATTGCGGGGCTTGCCCTCGTATACAATGGCAATACCGTCCGGCCCGGTGTTGGCGCTGACCACGCCGCCCAGCTGGAATACGATCAGCGGTGCATGCCCAAATGCCTTTTTGCACAGCTTTACCAGCTCGTCCCGCTTGGCAGTACTGGACGTGTAGGCCACCATGTAGGGGGTGTCCTTCATCGAGTCAACGCGGCTTTCCACCCACTTGATCATCGCAGCGGGCACGGCGGCATCGCCGCGCACTTTGGCTTCGACCTTGGACACACCGGCGTTCAAGCTGATGATGGGGCGGATGCCAAGCAAATCACCCACAACGGCAGCAGCAGCGCTGACGCGGCCGGATTTTTTCATCTGCTTCAGGCTGTAGGCGGCCAGGCAGATCTCCACGCAGTCCAGCTTACGCTTCAGCTCATCCACGCAGGTGGCAAGCTCGCCGCCGTTGCGCACCTTGCGGGCGCACTCGCAGAAATACCAGCCATAAGGCATCGAGTAGCTGTGGCTGTCCACGATCTGGATCTTCATTTTGTGACCGGGGCGCTCCTCTTCCAGCATTTCAGTAGCCTTGATGGCGTTATTATAGGTGCTGGACCCTGCCGAGTTGATGCTCAGGTGCACAAGGTCGGTGTAGCCCTCATCCACATAGCGCGCGTAGATCTCGCACCATTGCAGCTGGGTAATGGCCGCCGTGGTCGGCACGCCCTGGGCATCGCGCATCATCTGGTAAAACTGGTCGTTGGTAAAATCCTTGCGCTCCAGATATTCCGTACCATCCAGGTTGATGGGGAAGCCCACCACCTCAATGCCGTATTTATCCGCAAGCTCCTGCGGGATATCGGAACAGGAATCCGTCAAAAAACCGATCTTGCTCATTTTACTTCCTCACTCCATTCATAACGGGTCAGCTGCCCGCGGGTCTCCAGGTCGGCAAAATCCCATTGCCGCAAAGCCTCGTAGGCTCCTACCGCAACAGCGTTGGAAAGGTTCAGGCATCGCTCGCCGCGGCGCATCGGCATACGCACGCAGTCCTCCTCATGGGCAGCCAGCAGTTCTTCCGGCAGGCCCGCGTCCTCGCGGCCAAATACCAGGTACGCGCCGTCCGGGTACTGCACGTCCACATGGCGGCGCGGTCCCTTGGAGGTAAAGTAGAAAAACGGCCCCCGGTTCTTGGTAAAAAAGTCATCGAGATCTTTATAATATGTTATATCAAGGTGGTGCCAATAGTCAAGCCCGGCGCGCTTTAATTTTTTGTCGTCCACGGTAAAGCCCATCGGCCCCACCAGGTGCAGCCGTGCCCCCGTCACCGCGCAGGTGCGCGCGACATTGCCGGAGTTTTGGGGGATCTGCGGTTCAACCAGTACAATATTCAAAGTCGGCATATGTATTTCTCAACATCCTTGCGTTGTTTTTATTGCTGCATCAGCTTGGGCAGGGCAGCCTCCAGCCACACGCCCAGGCGTTCGTCGGTTCCCTCGGGCGTCTGGCGGATACACTCGCTCACAAAGGCGGCAGCCGCCTGCACGGCAGCCTGCGGCACATTGCCCTGCAAGATGCGCCCCACCAGCACCGCGCCGAAAATATCTCCGGTGCCGTGGTACATGCGGGGGATCAGCGGCGTTTTGACCGCGTATCCCTGCCCGCCGCGGGCTGCGCCCACACAGCCGATGCACCGCCCGCCGGAAATGCCCGTCACACCGGTAACAACGACCTGCGGCGCAATGCGGGTCAGCCGCGCAGCCTGCTCCGCCGCCTGTTCACTGCTGCCCACGCCGGGCAGCGGGTCGCCCAGCAAAAGTGCGGCTTCAGTCACGTTGGGCACGATCAGATCCGCCTTGCTGCACAGGCTGTACATCGCGGGCACCATATCGGCCCCCAGGCCCTTGTACAGCCGCCCGCCATCGCCCAACACTGGGTCCACCACCTTTAAGGCATGGGGCCACAGCTCAAACGCCTGCTCCACCAGCTTGGACTGGCTGGAATCCGCCAAATAGCCCGAGTAGATGCAGTCGAATTTCAGTCCCAGCCGTTGGTAATGCGCCAGCGCTGCCGGGCCATACCCGGGGTTCGAGAGCTTTGCCGGGGTGCCAAGCCCGCCCGTATGGGTGGACAGCACAGCCGTGGGCAGTGCCACCGCCTGCACGCCCAGGCAGGACAGCACCGGCACGATGACCGAAAGCGCCGCCCGGCCAAAGCCCGGCAGGTCATGGATGGCTAATACAGTTTTGGGTGCACTGGACATGGTCAGATTCCTTTGCTCGTTCGTGTTTGTTCCTTTTTCAACACTGCTATTCTACCATAAACCGCCGCATAAAAAAAGTCCGAATTGGGCGAACCTGCTTTTTTGACTGATTTTTCCGCCCCATTTCGCCGTATAACCGCGCCCTCACGGGGCATCCTAACCCCGAGAAACCAAAAAGGAGGCTTCACCATGCAGTTTTCGACAATGGCCGGCACCGCCGTCGGCATGGCGGTAGGCGCTGCCGCCGTCTGCCTTGCCACCCAGGATCAGCGCGCCATGCGCAAAACCGTCCACAAACTGGCCAAAGGGGCCGAAAAGACCCTGGCCGACCTGGACAAAGCCGTCCAGCACGCCCGCTGGTAACGCAAAAGGCTCCCCGTGGCAGGGGAGCCGTACATGCAAAAGCCCCCGCCGTTTAGGATGCGGTGGGGGCAGAATTGCAGGCAGTTACAGGATGCGCACGCGGATGGCGGCCTCGATACCGGCCAGCTTGCTGGTCAGGTCGGGGGTGACGTCGCCGGTCACATCCAGCAGGGTGTAGGCAACATCCTTCTTGCTCTTGTTCACCATGTTCTCAATGTTCAGGCATGCGGCGGTCAGGATGCCTGTGATGGCCGAGATTGCACCCGGGGTGTTTTTGTGGATGATGCAGATGCGCTTACCGCCGACGCGGGGCTGGCTGACGTCCGGCAGGTTGACGCTGTGGGTGATGTTGCCGTTTTTCAGGTAGTCGCTCAGTTCTGCGGCGGCCATCACGGCGCAGTTGGTCTCGCTCTCGGGCGTGCTGGCGCCCAGGTGCGGCGTGCAGTACACGCCCTTAACGCCCAGGAGCTCTTCAGCCGGGAAGTCGCAGAAATACTGCGCCACCTTGCCGGAGTTAAGGGCATCCAACAGCGCTTCGGTGTCCACCAGCTCACCGCGGGCAAAGTTCAGCACGCGCACGCCGTCCTTGCACATCGAAAGCGTCTGCGCGTTGATGGTGTGGCGGGTCGTAGGCAGGTAGGGGACATGGATGGTCAGGTAGTCGCAGCGGGGCAGCATATCGCCCAGCGTCACGCAGTGCTGTACGCTGCGTGACAGGCTCCATGCGGCGTCGATGGAGATGTAAGGGTCATAGCCCAACACTTCCATGCCCAGTGCCACGGCGGCGTTAGCCACGCGGGCACCAATGGCACCCAGCCCGATAACGCCCAGTGTTTTGCCGCGCAGCTCAGGGCCGATAAACTGCTTTTTGCCCTTTTCCACGTCCTTGGCGATGGTCTCGCTGCCTTTCAGGCCCTGGGCCCACTGGACGGCATCGACCATGTTGCGGCTGCCTGCCACCAGCGCGCCGACAACCAGCTCGGCCACGGCGTTGGCGTTGGCACCGGGGGTGTTGAACACCACGATACCGGCGTTGGTGCATTCCTCAATGGGGATATTGTTGGTACCGGCACCGGCGCGGGCAATCGCCAGCAGGCTGTCCGGCAGCGGCATATCGTGCATATCAGCGCTGCGTACCAAGATGCCCTGGGGAGCAGCGTTCTCGTTATCGACCTCAAACTGGTTGGCGGGCAGCTTGGCCAGGCCCACCGGCGAGATCGCGTTCAGCGTTTTAATGGTATACATAAACAGGAACCCCTCTTTTTTTCAGCAATCAGGCATTTTCTTTGCGGAACTTTTCCATAAAGTCGACCAGCTTGTCGATACCCTCCGGCGGCATGGCGTTGTAGATGGAGGCACGCATGCCGCCCACCAGGCGGTGGCCCTTCAGGTTGACGAACCCGGCCTCGGTCGCTGCGGCGCAGAATGCCTTGTCCGTATCGGCGTTGGGGCTGGTGAAGGTCACGTTCATCATGCTACGGTAGGGCTTTTCGACGGGGTTGCTGTAGAAATCCTGGCCGTCGAGGTAATCATACAGCACCTTGGCCTTGGCAGCGTTGATCTTCTGCATGTTTTCCAGGCCGCCGATCTCATTTTCCAGGTACTGCATGACCAGGCCGGTCATGTAGATGCACCAGCACGGCGGGGTGTTGTACATGCTGTCCGCTTTCAGCAGGGTGGTGTAGTTCATCATCGTGGGGATCTGCTCGGGCGTCAGGCCCTTGGTGCTCTTGCCCAGCAGGTCCTCGCGCACGATAGCCACAGCCATACCGGCGGGGGCGATGTTTTTCTGCACGCCGAAGTAGATGACGCCGTATTTGCTGACGTCCACCGGCTCCGAGCAGATCATCGAGCTCATATCCGCCACCAGCGGGATACCGTCGACCTGGGGCACGTCCACGTACTTGGTGCCGAAGATCGTGTTGTTCTGGCAGATATGGATATAGCTGGCGTTGGGGTCATAGTCAATGGCCTTTACGTCCGGGATGTAGGTGAAGTTTTTGTCCTTGCTGCTGGCGGCAATGCGGGCCGTGCCGAACTTGGCCGCTTCCTCGGCTGCTTTTTTGCTGAAGTTGCCGGTCACAAGGTAGTCCGCCGTGCCGGTGGTCATAAAGTTCAGCGGCACCATAGCAAACTGCTGGGTCGCGCCGCCTTGGAAAAAGCCGATCTTGTAATTATCGGGGATGTTCAGCACCCGGCGCATCGCGGCCTCGGTGTTCTGGATGATCTCATCAAACCACTTACTGCGGTGGCTCATTTCCATCACACTCATGCCGGAACCATGGTAATCCAGCAGTTCCGCCTGTGCGGTTTTCAAAACAGCTTCCGGCAGCATCGAGGGGCCGGCGCTGAAATTATACACTCTAGCCATTTTCCTTTTCCTCCAGTAAGTACGATAAAAATGCAGCCCGCCGACGGCGGACTGCATTGCTGCCGCGCCGTTGCGGTATGGCATTATTATAGGCCGCCGCCGCCCACCCGGCAAGCGTGCAAAATACTGAAAAAGCAATCAGTTCCGGCAGGCTGTTTCTGCAAAACAGCTAATTGTTCTTGCCGGAGATACACTATACGCTACGTTTGTAAAAGATATTTTCTAGTTTGTGGAAATCCGTGCCGAAAATTTGGCTATTTTTCCATCTTGCAATTTTATCTACTACAATTGTAAAATATATTCATGACAATTATTACATTTGTAGGAGATGCGTGCTATGGAACAGCTATCCCGCAGCGAAGAGCAGGTCATGGTCGCCCTTTGGGTCTGCGAGCAGGCCGCCACACGGCGGCAGATTGCGGCTAACCTGCCGCCGGAATGCCGATGGGCAGACTCTACGCTGTTAAACTTTCTGCTTCGGCTGGAGAAGAAGCACTTCGTCCGCACCGAAAAGCAGGGCAACAAAAACCTGTACACTCCGCTGGTGCGCCGCCTGACCTACTGCGGGGCCGTCAGCAGTGCCCACCTGCAAACGCTGTACGGCGGCGACCTGCGCAAAATGGTGCGCGCGCTGGCCGATACAGGCCGCATGACCTACGCCGACACCGAACGCCTGCTGCGCTGGCTGGGGGAGTATCAGGCCGAAAACCCAGAATACGATTACGAATGACGCGTGCTTCCTTTTAATAAATAATAAAGGTACCGTTCACAGCCCGGCATAAGGCTCGCGCATTTCAGTCATGTCCTGCCAGAAGCGTTTGGGCGCGTGGTTCATCTGTGCCTTGGCGTTGCGGCGTTCCTCAATGGTCAGCGCGTGGAAGAATCGCTTCCACAGATCCTGCCAGTTCAGCTCATCGGCATCGCTGGCGGGGTTGTAGTGCTCCATCGCCAGATACTGCACGCGGCCATGCTGGCGCAGCAGTGCCGTACCGTGGGTCGCGTCAAAAATCAGGAAGTCCTCATCCGGCAGTCGGCTGCAAAAATGTCCGCGCAGCATCGGCAGTACGTTGTTTTTCGGGTGGATGATGGCACCAAGCATCCCGTCCCGCTCCTCAAAGCGAAGGAGTTCGGTAAAATGACAGGCCTCGTTTCGGATGCTGCGCTCCAACGCAAACGCCGCGCTAACGTCCGGGTCGCCCAGCATCTGCACAGCACGCGGACCTTTGTCAAAACAGCAGCGGACGAATCGCAGCAAGATCAGGTCCTTTTCTTCCTCGGTGGAAAGAAAGCCTATCATTACGCGCTCTTTCACCATCGGGCCCAGCCGTGTCAGGCCATCGGCTACACGCTTGGCGTGCGCCGGGTCTGTGGGGATGCTTTTCAGCCCGAACAGCGTCGTCTGCCCCTCGCCCGGGCCCAACACAGCCGAGGGGATCTCGCGCCGGGTATAGCTTTCAAAAACACAGCAGAGGAACCCCGTAAAGCTGCCGTCGTAGCAGTAAGCGGTGTCGCTCACATGCGCCGGGTAAGGCATGACAACGCCTCCTCTCGCACCATGCGGGCCGCAGCAGGAGCTGCCACGCCGTGCGCCGCCAGTCGATGCACAGCAGGGGCAGCGTCCGGAAGCGCCTCGGGCACAAATTCGTCCAGGCTCAGCTGCCGCACCCCCACGCTGAACGCCTTGGGATCCAGCAGTGCCCCCGCGATCTCCGCCCGCGTGGCATGGGCCGGGGCGTGGCCATTGCAGGTGATGAAATACTGTGCGCGTTTCAGCACAACGCCGATGCGTTTCAGCTCCGGCATGCCCAGCTTTTGCATACGCCGCGCGGCCAAAATGCGCAGCGCACTTTTGGGGCCGATGCCCGGCACGCGCAGCAGTTCTTCCTTGCTGGCAGTGTTGACCTCTACCGGGAAAAACGCCGGGTGTCGCACTGCCCAGGTACACTTGGGGTCCAGGTAAGGGTCAAAGTTCGGCTCTTCCTCGGTCAGCAGCTCCGAGGCGTGGAAACCGTAATACCGCAGCAGCCAATCCGCCTGGTAAAGACGGTGTTCCCGCAGCAGCGGCGGCTGAAAGTTCAGCGCAGGCAGGCGGCGGTCCTCGACCACTGGCAGATAAGCCGAGTAGAACACGCGTTTCAGAGCATATTTTTTGTAAAGCCCTTCGGTCAGATCCATGATGTGGCGATCGGTTTCCGGCGTCGCGCCGATGATCATTTGGGTGCTCTGCCCAGCCGGGGCAAAGGCGGGCGCGTTTTTATATACGGCCAGTTCTTTTTTGCTTTGGGCGCTCTGCACAGCGATTTGCCCCATCGGGCGCAGGATCGCCGTTTTCTTTTTATCCGGGGCCAGCTGGTTCAGGCTCACCTCACTCGGCAGCTCGATGTTGACCGAAAGACGGTCCGCCAGCAGTCCAATGCGCTGCACCAATAGTGGGTCTGCGCCCGGGATGGTCTTGGCGTGGATGTAGCCGTTGAAGTGGAACTCTTCCCGCAAAATGCGCAGTGCTTCGATCATCAGCTCCATCGTGCGGTCGGGCGTGCCCAACACCGCACTGGAAAGGAACAGCCCTTCAATGTAGTTGCGGCGGTAAAATCCGATGGTCAGTTCGGCCAGCTCCTGCGGGGTAAAGGTCGCCCGCGGGCGGTCGTTGGAGCGGCGGTTGACGCAATAGCTGCAATCGTAAGAGCAGGCGTTGGAGTACAGGACTTTCAGCAGCGAAACGCAGCGTCCGTCCGGGGTAAAAGCATGGCAGATGCCCGCCTGTGCGCAGCTGCCCAGACTGCCGTGCTTTCCGGCGCGCTCCACACCGCTGGACGTGCAGGCTACATCATATTTGGCGCTGTCGGCCAGAATTTCCAGTTTTTCCGCAAGATCCATAGGGTTTTCTCCTGAGAATAGCTAAAAAAGGGTATAAAAAATACAGCCCGCCGCATAAGCCGCCTGTACTAACAGGCCGCAATGCCGCGGGCAGCATTTTTACGAGCTATCATTTTTTTCGCATTTTGCGCTGGATGTCCGAATTATCGGACTTTCCATGTGCTACAATAAGATCAGTGACCGGGATTTACCACTTGGCCTTGGTCTCCACCACTTTGCCGGCAATATACAGGTGGTCGAGTTCCTCGCCCTTGATGACGAGTTCCTCATAATCCGGGTTGAACGGGTGCAGGATGACCGAGTTGCCTCGCTGGATGTACTTTTTCAGCGTGCCCTCGCCGTCCGAGCCGTAGACCAGCACGCCAAGGTCGCCATTTTCCAGCGTATTCTGGCGGTGGACCAGGGCCAGGTCTCCGTCCGAAATGCGCGGCTCCATGCTGTCGCCTTTGACAACCAGATAAAAATAGTTCTGCGGGTCCTTGACACTGGCATATTCTTTACCGTAGTCCTCTTCAAAGGCAAGGGCACCGTAACCGGCGCGCACCGTGCCCACAACGGGGACAAGGCTCTCGGTATAGCGGCTGAAAGCGTTGCGGCCCACAGCCGGGGCCGTGGCAGGTGCCTGCTGCAAGCCCAGCAGGGCGTCAGCAGTTGTATCCAGGATCTCGGCCAGGCGGGCCACCGTCTGCGGGTCCGGGGTAGAGCGACCGGTCTCCCACTTGCCAACAGCCTGCTGGGTAACGCCAAGCATACGCGAAACTTCAGTCTGGCTGTATCGTTTAGCTTTTCGGGCTTCTCTCAGGCGGTCTGCAAACATAACGTACTCCTTTGGCCGGGCGGCATTTCCTCTATCTTGTGGTCAGGCCATTTTTATTTGTCCTTATTATACAACCGTAAGGCGTGTTTGTAAAGACTTTTTTCAAAAATAATTCTAAATAAAGTTGTTGAAGCGTCTTGACAACAACCGCCAGTAGTATTATAGTAAAGATACAGAACAACGCGGTGTCCTTTACAACCGCACAACAGCCGGATTTTGCGGTACGGCTTTTCTAGAGGAGGAACCACATCATGAATTTCCACACGATTAAAGTATGGCTCTCCAAGCTCATCTCCAACCTGGTGCTGATGCTGTTTATTATTTTGGTCCCCGCCGTTGCGTCCGGCGCGGTGCCGTTCTGGGCAGCGGTCGTGTTGGGCGTGGCCGCTCTGCTGGGGCTGAACGCCGCCTGCGGCGTTTTGCTCGAGGAGCAGCCCATCGCCCACACGGCGGCAAAGCCCGGCCCTGCGCAGCAGCCTGTTCTCCGCGTTGTGCGCAGCGGCCGCGCTGCCTGAATTTGCGTACCCTCGGTGTATCCGGGTGCATATAACTGGCTGTCCCCGTATGCCCCGGCATGCGGGGATTGTTGTTTTTGCCTTTCTATGGTACAATAGCAGCAAAAGCAGGAGGAAATCGTCATGGAAAAACTTCTGGAAGTTTGTGTAGACAGCCTGGCTTCCGCCCGTGCTGCGCAGGCGGGCGGGGCAGACCGGCTGGAATTTTGCAGCGCGCTGGCCGTTGGGGGCCTGAGCCCCTACCCGGAGCTACTGCGCCAGATCAAAGCCGCGTGCAGCCTGCCGGTTCGCTGCCTGATGCGCCCCCGGGCAGGGGACTTCCTTTATACAAAGGAAGAGACCGACCTGCTGTGCGCCCAGATCCAAACACTGAAAGCCGCCGGTGCGGACGGCTTTGTCATCGGTGCGCTGGCCGCTGACGGTACGCTGGACAAGCCCGCCATGGCACGGTTGCTGGATGCCTGCGGGGGCGTGCCTGTCACGCTGCACCGCTGCATTGACGTTTCGCGCGATTTGGCCGAGACTTACCGCGCCGCGGCCGCACTGGGCATCGACACGGTGCTGACCAGCGGCGGCGCTGCCAGCTGCCAGAACGGTACCGCCGCACTGGCCGAGCTGCTTGCCCTGCGGGACAGCCTGCACGGGCCGGAGGTGTTAATCGGTGCCGGGGTCAACGCCGCCGTCATCACTGAGCTGCGCGCCGCGCTGCCCGTGGCAAGAGCATTCCACATGAGCGGTAAAAAGCTGGTGGAAAGCGCCATGCAGTTCCGCCGCGAAGGAGTCCCCATGGGCCTGCCCGGGCTGGACGAATGGCACATCCCGCAGACGGATGCCGACGCTGTGCGCGCCGCCAAGGCCGCCCTGCTGCAATAAGCAACAAAAAAGAGCCGCACCGCTGCGGCTCTTTTTATGTAGTGCGTTTTAGTGGAATGTATCGAACTCATCGAAATTTTCGTCGTCGAAATCGGGGAAATCTTCATCTTCCAAAAGCGTTTCCAGCTCCGGCACATCGGGCACCAGGTCCAACTCTTCCAGCAGGCTCTGCATGGCCTCGCAGTCGGCGGGCACATCGGTCAGGCTGGCACCGTAATGGCAAAACAACACGGTGCCGTCCTTGTCCAGAATCAGCGTCAGCGGCAGCTGCTGCATCTGGCCCTTTACGGCCTGGTAGCCCTGGCGCTTGGCTTCGCGCAGGATGCGCCAACCTTCCAGCGAGTAGGTCATCAGTGCGCTGCTGCTTTGCGGAATATCCAGGTGGTCGTACAGCACGCCCTCGGCGTCACACAGCAGGGGATAGGGCAGCGTATCGGGGCCGATGCTGCCCGAGAGCTTGTCCGCGCGGGAGCGCACCACCAGCGCAAAGCCGCCATCCTGCAGGGCGCTATAGGTCTCGGCGTAGCGGCTGGCAAAGGTGCGGGTGATGGGGTGGCCGAAGTTGGCCATAAACACCAGCACCAGCAATAAGTCGCGGAAGCGATTCTGCGCGCTGTACGGCGTATCATACACGAAAAAGGGAAGCTTGTCCCCAACAGCAATGCGCTCACCCACGGCGGCGGTCTCCTTTCCCACAAAATACGGGCAACGCCCAAAACAAAAAGTCGGACAGCTGGACTGCCCGACTGAAAAACGTAAAACCCCCGCGCGGCCGTCTGCGGCCAATCAAAACCTACCGGTACAGGCAGGTGGGTGCCCTACCCGGGTGTTCACGCTCCCTTCTTCCGCCTGGGGCGGGAGGTCTGCGATCCGGCCAGGGACGACGGGCTCCCTAAATTTGATTAGTAGGATTCATAAATGACCACAACAAATCAAACCGTGCAGGGATGTTTTTTACTCCAACTCGGAATCGTCGATGTCGTACATGGCGCTCAGGCGCTCCTCAAAAACCTTGCCGACAGTCAGCAGTTCTTCATCGTCATCCACGATATCCATATATTCGCCTTCCTCGTCGGTGCCGATGCGCATCAGGATCAGCTCGGCATCTTCCTGCAGGCTCTCCGGATCTTCCTGATACGGGATCACTGCCAGGTAACGGGTGCCGTTCACTTCGGTGGCGTCGATCACCTCAAAGGTGACTTCCTTGCCATCCTCATCCTCCAGCGTCAGCAGGTCGGGCTTGGCTTCCTCGAGCATTTCGGGGCTCAGTTCGTCAGACATAAGTGACCTCCTGTGGTCTTGAAATTTCTTGTATATAGTGTACCCTTTTTTTCTTGAAACGTCAAGGGTGTTCAAAACAATTTATTCGTGGTATAATAGCCTTACTTAGATTTATAACCGCCCCGGGAGGACCCAGTATGAAACGTTCTGCCTGCCTGTCTCTGCTGCTGGCCGCCGTGCTGCTGTGCAGTTGCGGCAGCAACGCCAAAAAAGTACCTGAGCGCGCCAGCTTGACCAGCGAAGAGCGCCAGTTTGCCACGCCCAGCGACGGCGACCCCATCGCCATTTTCACCACCAGCCTGGGCGAAGTGCGCGCCGTGCTGTATCCGGACGCCGCGCCGATGGCCGTGTACAACTTTGTGGGGCTGGCCCGCACCGGCTACTATGACAATACCATCATCTGGCGCAGCCAGTACGGCTTTGCGGTGCAGGGCGGCGACGCCACCGGCACAGGCACTGGCGGTTCCACGATCTGGAGCAACAACCCCTACCCGCTTGAGGCCGATGCCTCGCTGAAGCACTACGCCGGGGCCCTGTGCGCAGCCTTTGCGCAGGGCGGCGAGGTGAGCGGCGGCAACAGCCAGTTCTACTTCGTCGCAGCTCTGCCGGACAGCGTGAGCAGCGGCGACCAGCAGACCGAGCTGACCCAGAACGGCTACACCGATGCCCAGGTCGCGGCCTATGCGGGCGCGGGCGGGCTGCCGTATCTGGATAACACCGATACCGTCTTTGGCCAGGTCTACCAGGGCATGGACGTTGTGGACGCGATGGCCTGCGTGGAGACGGCCAAAGACGAAAACGGCAATGATACCTGGCGCCCCACTGAAGATGCGGCTATCACGATCGAAAAGGTAGAGATCACCACCTACCCCGGCCCCGCCGCAACCATCGAAGAGGATGGCAGCGTCGGCTGACGGCCCGTTTACCCCTACTATACGTACCTGCAAATAAAATTATTCCCCGCAGAGTCCTGGCAGAATCTCCAGACTTTGCGGGGATTTTTTAGGCAAAATACAGATTTTTACTTTTTGGTGTTGCCGCCCATACGGCGGTCGCGGCGGGCGTACTCTTCCAGCGCCTTGTCAAAGCATTCCTTGGTGAAATCCGGGAAGAGCACCGGCGTAAAGTAGAATTCGGAGTATGCGCACTGCCACAGCAGGAAGTTGGACAGGCGTTCCTCGCCGCTGGTGCGGATCATCAGGTCCACCGGGGGCAGGTCGCGGTAGAGATGACTTTCAATGGTCTTTTCGTTGATCTCCTCGGGCTGCAAGGCTCCGGCCTTGACCTCACCCGCAATGGCGCGCATGGCATCGGTCAGCTCGGCGTGGCTGCCGTAGTTCAGGCAGAAGTTGACAATGCCCTTGTCATTGTCTTTGGTCAGGTCCATCATGTAGTCCATGGCGTCCAGCACGCGCTGCTGCAAGCCCTCGCGGCGGCCGCTGAACAGCACCTTGCAGCCGCGCTCATTCATCTCGTCGGCGATCGTGCGGAAATTGTTGGCAAACAGATCCATCAGATAGCCGACCTCTTTGACATCGCGGGAGAAGTTCTCAGTCGAGAACACGTACAGCGACAGCACATAGACGCCGCGGTCGCCGACGGCGTAACGGGTGATCTCGCGCAGACGGTCGAACCCGGCCTTGTGGCCCAGGCTGACAGGCATCAGGCGCTGTTTGGCCCAGCGGCGGTTGCCGTCCACAATGATGGCAACATGGGTGGGAAAGCGGGCAGCAGTATCTTGCGGCATAGCAATTTTCTCCTTCTATCGTAGGGTTTTATCAATGTTCAACAGGCTGCGGGCGCAGCATTTCGGGCGGTTCCTCATCAGGATGGTGAGCGCGCCAGTTCAAAAAGCTCTCGAGAATGACGGCCGCAGAGACAGAGTCCAGCCGTTCCTTGCGCTTGGCACCGAAGGTGTCGTTATCGGCCAAAATGGCAGCGGCAGACACGGTGGTGCGGCGCTCATCCCACAGCACGACCGGCAGATTGGCCGTGTTGGCCAGACGCTGGGCAAAGCGGCGGCTTTTGTTGGCGCGGCTGCCCTCGGTGCCGTCCATGTTTTTGGGCAGGCCGCAGACAAGGCCCTCGGTCCTGCGGGCTTCGGCCACCGCCGTGACAGCGGCAGCGACCTTGTTCATGCTTTTTTCCTCGATCTGGGGGGTAATGGGGCTGGTGATCGTTTCCCCGGCGTCGCAGCCGGCCAGCCCCGTGCGGGAATCGCCGTAGTCAACAGCAAGCCATTTCATACAGGTTGGGTCCTTTCGTGGTTGATAGAATCAGTATACCACATTGCAACCGCCGACGCAATAAAAAGCAGCCCGCGCCGGGAGCGAAAGGCTCCCCAACGCGGGCTGCAAACAGGCAGTACTCAGACGCGCGGCATCCGCTTGTCGAGCTGGAGGGTCAACACCGCAGCCAGCACGATCTTGATGGCATCACCAGGCAGATAGGGCAGGACGCACCAGCCCAGTGCGCTGGCGAGATCGGCACCGGTCAGCGTCATGAACCAGATGGTACCCAGCACATAGCAGGCGGCACAGCCCACGACCATGGCCACACAGAGCGACCAGAACTTGCGGCCCAGCGCCTTGGAGATCAGCGCGGTGATGAGCGCGGCAAAGATGTAGCCCAGCACATAGCCGCCGGTTTTGCCAAAGATAGCGGACGGGCCGCCTTGGAACCCGGCCAGCACCGGCACACCGATGGCCGCCAGTGCCACAAACACCAGCTGGCTGACGGTGCCCCAGAACGCGCCCAGCATCGTGCCCGCCATGTAGACAGCGAACAGCGCCAGGTTGATGGGCACGCCCCACGGCATGGGGACGGCGATCTGGCTGCACACGGCAGTCAGGGCAGCAAACAGGGCACACAGGACCATCCGGCGTACCCGCAGACTTTCAGCGGTTTTCATACAAGTTCCTCTTTTCTTTTGTTGATACTATACAAAGCCCCTTACAGGTACTTTCCCAAATGAACCTCCTCGCCACGCAGGGGCGTAGGGGTGTGCTCGCCCGCAAAGCGGACCACCAGGCGGCAATCGTCGTCGATGGTCAGGGCTTCGGCCCGGCGAGGGGGGCCGAAGCGCGGCGTTACAGTCACGGTCTGGCCCAACAGCGCCTGGCGGGCGCGATACTCGGGCATGTAGTCGGGCTTGGGCACACCGTGGTAGAGCGCCCAGAACTCGTTCAAAAACGCAGCGGCCAGCGCGGCGCGGGCTCCCGGCGGCGGGGCATCGTCAAACAGCGCCCCGGCCACATCCTGCAGCTCGGCAGGCCAGCCGTCGGGCGGGGCCGTGATGTTGAATCCAAGGCCCAGCACGGCGTAATCGAGCATACCGCTTTCCACGTCCAGCGCGGCTTCGGTCAGGATGCCGCAGACCTTGCGGCCCGCGCGCCAAAGATCATTGACCCACTTGATGCGCAATTCCGCGCCCGAGACCTTCTCGGCAGCACGGCAGGCGGCGACGGCGGCCATTGCGGTCAGGCGGATGGCCTGCCGCATGCCGATCTCCGGCCGCAGCAAAATACTGAGGTACAGCCCGCCCTGCGGCGAGAAAAAGCTGTGCCCGCCCCGGCCGCGCCCGGCAGACTGCGCCTGCGCAATCAGCACAAGGCCCTCCGGCGCGCCGTCCTCAGCCCGTGCCCGCAAAGCAGCGTTGGTGCCGGGCAGGCGGTCGACGACCTCAATTTGCAGCGCGTTGGCGGTCTCGGGGGCTAGCTGCGCGTTGACGGCGGCAGCGTTGAGCACATCGGCGGCAGGGGAGAGGGTATAGCCGCGGTTTGTTACCGCCGCTACCGGGATACCATCGGCCCGCAGGGCGGCGACGGCTTTCCAGATGGCGGTGCGGCTTACTCCCAGCTGCTGCGCCATCTCCTGCCCGGAGATGTAACGTCCCCGTGCGGCATCCAGCGCGGCCAGCACGTCCGCTTTTACCATGGCAAGCCCCCCCTTTGCGCCCAACTGTCACCCAGTATAGCGCGGCTGCCGTTCAAATGTCAACGCAATTCGCGTGAACGGGTTGACAATTAGCAAATATAAAAGCCCCGCGGGCCGAAGCCCGCAGGGCAGAAGTGCATATTGGGGAAAAATCAGCGCTGAATACGGCCGGAACCGTCGCCGCCTGCCAGCTTCTCGACCTCGGAGACAGTGACCATGTTGAAGTCGCCTTCGATGGAGTGCTTCAGGGCAGAAGCAGCAACAGCGAACTCAACAGCCTCCTGGGTGGACTTGCCGCTCAGCAGGGCGTAGATCAGGCCGCCGCCGAAGCTGTCGCCGCCGCCAACGCGGTCAACGATGCGCAGCTCGTACTTCTTGCTGAAGGCGTACTCGTTGGAAGCAACGTCGTACAGCATGGCGCTCCAGCCGTTGTCAGAAGCAGAATGGCTCTCACGCAGGGTGATAGCAACCTTCTCGAAGTGGAACTTGTCAGCCAGCTGCTTGGCAACGCTCTTGTAACCCTCGCGGTTGATCTCGCCGGCGTAGATGTCGGTAGCCTCGGCCTCAATGCCGAAGACGTCCTTGGCATCCTCCTCGTTGGAGATGCAGACATCGACGTACTCGCACAGCTTGCTCATGGCCTCACGAGCCTCAGCGCGGGTCCACAGCTTGCCGCGGTAGTTCAGGTCGCAGCTGATCTTGGCACCGTGAGCCTTAGCAGCCTTGCAGGCAGCCAGGCAGATCTCAACAACATTGGGGCCCAGGGCCGGGGTGATGCCGGTGAAATGGAACCAGTCAACGCCCTCAAAGATCTTGTCGAAGTCGAAGTCAGCGACGGTAGCATCAGCCATGGCAGAGTGTGCACGGTCGTAGATGCAGACGGAACCACGCTGAGAAGCGCCCTTCTCGTTGAAGTAAATGCCAACGCGATCGCCGCCGCGGGTGATCTTGCTGGTGTCGACGCCATAGCGGCGCAGAGCGTTCACGCCAGCCTGGCCGATGGCATGGGCGGGCAGCTTGGTGACGAAAGCAACGTCAGCGCCGTAGTTGGCCAGAGAAACAGCCACATTGGCCTCGCCGCCGCCGTAGGTGTACTGCAGGGTATCAGTCTGCACAAAGCGCAGATGATCATAGGGCTGCAGACGGATCATGATTTCACCGAGAGTAACGATTTTCATGGTGGAACTCCTTTATCTAATAGTTTATATAAGGGATGCGATTATCTTGGCCCCCTCTGCGAGGGGGCTCCCGCGAAGCGGGTGGGGGAGAGAGACTGATTTTAGCTTCTCTCCCTCAGTCAGCTTCCTCACAGAGGGAGCCTAATAGGCTCGCGCTAAATTATTTCTGAACCAGGTGGATGGCAAAACCGGCGACTTCGTCAGCAAAGTAGATGGCAACGGTCTTGCCGTCCTTGACATTCTTGCTGTCCATGTCAAACTTGACGCCGCGCTGGCCTAAGTGATAGATAGCGCGGTCAACGTTGTTGGTCAGGATGGCGATGTGACCATGGGTGCCGCGGCCCGGCTTCTTCATGATCTCAAATTCCTTCTTGCCAACAAAGATGCTGCTGTTGCCCGGCTTGACAGCCATGCTCAGCAGGGCACCGATGGTCTCGGCAGTCTTGGCAGCCTCGGCCTCGTCAGCGCAGTTGATGCCAATATGGCCCAGCTGCAAGCCCAGCATCACGTCAACAGCCTCGCGGCTCATGGTGGTGATCTCGTCCCAGGCACCGGCCTTGATCTTGTCGCTCTTGCACATCCAGGTACCGCCGACGGCAATGATCTGGTTGTAGCCCAGGTAGTTGTTCACGTTCTTGGCGTTGACGCCACCGGTGCACATCCACTTGCAGGTCTTCAGGGCTGCGCCGATGTTCTTCAGCTTGTCCACACCGCCGTTTGCTTCGGCAGGGAAGAACTTGACGACCTCGCAGCCCATGTTCATGGCCTGCTGCATCTCGCCGGAGGTAGCGGTGCCGGGCATCATGATGCCGCCCTTGTCGATGACATGCTTGCAGACCTCGGGGTCGAAGCCGGGGGCAACGATGAAGGAAGCACCAGCAGCCATAGCGCGGTCAGCCTGATCAACGGTCAGGACAGTGCCAGCACCCAGCAGCATATTGGGCAGTTCCTCGTGGATCTTCTTGATGCACTCTTCGGCGCAGGCGGTGCGGAAGGTGACCTCCGCAGCGGGCAGGCCGCCAGCCATCAGGGCCTTGCACAAGGGCAGGGCCTCATCCACGCTGTTGAAAGCGATAACAGGGATAATACCGATCTCGTAAACACGCTGCAAAACAGAATTCATAGCAATTCTCCTTTACTATATGTTGCAGTTTGGGGTGCGGCCGACCACTTTAGACGGTTGCTGGACCACACTCGGTTACTATAATTATAATCAGCTGCGGTTGCTGCGTCAATCGGGTAAATTGAACAGGTTGCAGCATACATTTTTTGTCGTATTCGCCCAGAATTCCGCAATTCGGCATAGCGCTTGCAAAACTGCCCGAACTTTGGTATAATCGTTCCATAATGTGGAACGCGGCAAAGGGTTTGCGCCAGTGTTACAAATTATTAACAAATTGTAAATATTCAAGGGAGGAACTCCATTTGACCGAAAAAGGCAGCGTCCAAAGCGTAGAGCGCATCTTCCAGCTGATTGAACAGCTGGCATCGCACCCGGCCGGTGCCAGTTTGCAGCGGCTGGCACAGGAGACCGACCTTGCCAAAAGTACCGTACACCGGCTGCTGGCAAGCCTGGTCGGCCTGGGTTATGCAGCGCAGGAACCAGGTACCGGCCGTTACCGGCTGACCTTGAAAATGTTTGAGCTGTCCAGCGGCATCGTCAACAGCATGGAGATCATGGACGTTGCCAAGGCGCACCTGGAGCGGTTGAGCCAGCGCACCGGCGAGGCCGTGCATCTGGTCATCCGCGATGCACGGGACATCGTGTACATTTATAAAACGGAAAGCGGCCCGATGCGGATGTCCAGCCGGGTAGGCCTGCGCAGCCCGCTGTACTGCACCGGCGTAGGCAAGGCGATTTTAGCGACGCTCCCGCCGGAGGAAGTGGCCGATGTGTGGAGCCACAGCACGCTGAAAAAGCTGACCAGCCGCACCGTGGTCGATTTGGCCGAGATGCAGGACCAGCTGGCCGAGGTGCGCGCCAGCGGCTATGCCATCGACGACGAAGAAAACGAGATGGGCGTGCGCTGCGTGGCGGTCGCCATCCCCGGGCCGGACGGGCGCGCGGACAGCGCGTTTTCCATCAGCGGCCTGGCCCCCTACATGACCCCCGAGCGCATCCGCCGCGTAGCCTCGCTGGCGCTGGATACCAGGACGGACATTTTGGCCGATTTGGGCGTAGGGAGGAAAGCGTAAAAAGCAACCCGTGCTTCTGAATGTGGAAGCACGGGTTACTTTTTGTTGCAGCCCAAAAGGCTCCCTTGTGCAAAGGGGTCACTTTATGTTCTGCCTATTTTAAAGGCTCTCCAAAATCGTCAGCAGCTTATCCAGGCTTCTCTCGTTAAACTCTAAAATCAAAATATCGCACCCCGGCTGGTTGATCAGGGCGGGGTCAAAGCTGTCGATATGCTCGCGCCAGGTGGTGGAAAACCGCGCTTCGAGGTAGGGCATGTAATACTCGCTGAACGAATCACCGATGACCCGCACGATGCGGTCATCTTTGGCAAACAGGTCGGCGTAGCCGGGCACGGTGTAGGTCTGCTCAGCGGGCAGGCTGGCGTACAGCGCCGCCACATTCGCCATGTCGCCGGTCGTGGTCCCGGCAGGCTCTACGGGGTAGTCGCCGGGCTGCAAGGTAGGCAGGCCCAGGGCGTTAAACACGCCGTCCAGCCCGTACAGCGCGCCGATCGAGTTCCAATGCGTGTCGGTTTTGTAAAACAGCAGCCGGTCGGGGGCCAGCCGGGCCTGACTGCGCAGCTGTTTGTACGGCCAGTTCACCGGCACCGTCGTGTGGCTTTGCAGGTAGGCAGCCAGCAGATCGGTGCGGTTTTCCTCATTGACGATGGGGTAGCCGTCGGGCATGTACTCGCGGTAGATGCGGTCCTTGCTGGGGGTCAGGTCCAGCACCAGCGTGCAGCCGTTTTCGGCCAGGCGGTCATTCAAAATTTGCAGCTTGGCGCTGGCCTGGGCCAGTACTTCGGGGCTGTCGTTGATATCGGTCAGGCCCTGATAATTCGCAACGGGCTGGGCGGCGGTGGGACCGTCCTTGTAAAACAGCCAGCCATCCTTGCCCGGCAGCACCTGGTCGCTCTGGCTCGTGCCGAACAGGGCATAGTCCAGCCCCGCGTTCAGCAGCACAAACTGGTAGCGGAACGGCGAGTTATCGACAAAAAAATTATCAAGGCTGCGCGGCAGCTGGGAAATCGGGCTTTGCAGCACCTGCGGCAGACCCGTCATCAGGCGGTTCTCGTGGCTGTCCATCGAGAGCTGCTTGGAAAAGACGTTGAACACCGGGAACGTCAGCCCGATGGCGGCGCAGAACACCGCAATAAAGCCGATCTTACCTGCTTTTCTCATGGTCTGCACCTCCTTTTAAAATTGGAAATAGATAAACGCGCTGTAGGTACCCGCCGTCACCCGCATCAACGAGAAGAAAAGCAGCACCAGCAGCCCCGCCATCCCGGCCAGACCGGGGGCCGTTTTAGCGTACAGGGCCTTTTTCAAGCGCGGGAACCACGCCTGCACGGGGCCGCACAGCAGCAGCGAAGCCGCCAGCAGCAACAGCAGTTTGGTATCGGCAAAGGCAGCCAGCGTGTAGCCGCGCGCGCCACTTTGCCAGGTTAGGATGCCTTTCCAGGTCGCAAGGCCCTCGGCCAGCCCGTGCGCGCCGAAGATGATAAGGGTAAACCACAGCACCCCCACCGTGTACAGGTGGGCCAGCAGGCGCGGAGCGCGGTCCAGCAGTGTGCGCAGGCCGAGCCGCTCTGCACACAGCAGCACGCCGTGCAGCAGGCCGAACGCCACGTACTGCCACGCCGCGCCGTGCCACAGGCCGGTGAGCAGAAACACAATGACCAGATTGCGGCAGTTTTTCGCCAGTGAGCAGCGGCTGCCGCCCAGAGGGATATAGACATAGTCGCGGAACCAGCCCGACAAACTGATATGCCAGCGGCGCCAATATTCGCCGATGGAGCGGGCCAGGTAGGGATAGTCGAAGTTTTCGGGCAGCTCCAGCCCAAAGAAGCTGCCGATGCCAATGGCCATATCGCTGTAGCCGGAAAAGTCAAAATACAGCTGCATCATGTAGGCCAGGTACCCCAGCACCAGCGCCGGAGCGGGCAGGGTAGCAGCGGGCACCGAGGTCACGCGGGCATAGATCAGGGCCAGCTGGTCAGCGATCAGGGCTTTCTTCGCAAGACCCAGCACCAACCGTTTGATGCCGTAGCAGAAGCGATCCAGGCTGACCTGCCGTTCTGCCGCCTTGGCGTCGAGATACGGCAGCTGCTGGTCATATCGCACAATGGGGCCCGAGGGGCCGTGCCCGAAAAATGCGAGGAATACAAAAAAGCGGAACGGGCTGCGCGCGGCCTTCACCTTGCCGTTTGCCACATCCGCCAGATAGCCGATGGCGGTAAAGATGTAAAAGCTGATGCCCAGCGGCAGCGCCGGGGCAAACACCGGCAAAAGGCCCGGCACCAGCGCGTTGACACTGCGCGCCGCAAAGCCCGCGTACTTGAACAGCGCCAGCACCGCCAGATGCACCGTAATCAGCAAGACCAGCAGCGGCTTTTTGCTTGGCAGCTTTTCGAGCAGCAAGCCGCCAAGCCAGGTAAGCGCCGCCAGCGCCAGCAGCACAGCCGCGCCTTTCAGCCCTGCCCAGGCAAAAAACAGCAGGCTGAATGCACCCAGCGCCCCATTGCGCAGGGCCTTGGGCAGCAGCCAGTACACCGCCAGCGAGAGCGGAAGGAAGATAAATAAAAATTGCACCGAGGAAAATGCCATATAAACTGCTCCGTTTCGGATTTTTTCAGGGATTCACGGAAATTTTACAAAATTTACATCTTCATTATAATGGTTACATGATGGTTCGGCAAGATTTGCGGAGAACTTTTTTCTCCGGGGACTCCATCACATAGACAAAAGGGGCGGAAATGATTATAATAATGGGTATATTGCCGCTGTGCAAAGCCTCCCGTGTGCAAAAGGAGGTGGCTGCGCGTAGCGCAGACGGAGGGATTGTGGCTTTGCGGGGGCAAGTCGATGTACGGGCAAAATCACAATCCCTCAGTCCGCTTCGCGGCCAGCCCTTCGGGCCCAGGCCCCTCTGTCGCTGCGCGACATCTCCCCACACTGTGGGGAGTCACCCTTTACACAAGGGAGCCTTTAAGTTCTGCTAAATTTGAAAGGGGACCACCATGCAAAACCTGATTTTTGGCGCGTTTGCGGCACTGGAGGGCTACCGCGAGGGCGATGCCGCCAACTTGGGCCGCGCTGTGTATGACCGATGCACCGTGGTCGCCCTTTGCAGTGCCAAGCTGGCCAACCCCGGCTGCACGGTAGCGCTCGTCACCAACGCCCCGCCGCAGGAGCCGTACCGCAGCCAGCTCACCGCCGTGGGCATCGAGATCTGGGACTGCCCGTTTGACAGCTACCGCGTCCCGGCGGACACCAACTGGGCGCTGGCCTACTATAAGCTCTGCGCCATGGAATGGGTGCTGGCCCACAAAGATTTTGCCAACGCTGCCATGCTGGACCTCGACACCTTTACCCAGCACCCGCTGGATGATTTGTGGCGCGAGTGTGCCGAGGCCGTGCTGCTGTACCAGGTGCCCCATGCCGCCAGCCAGGGCATGACTGCCGCTATCGGCAAGGCGTACGACGCTGTCGTGCCGCAGGGCGCGCCCCATGTGCTGACCCACTTTGGCGGCGAGTTGGTCGCGGGCAGCAAGGCGCGGCTTACAGATTTTCTGGCGCTCTGCCGCCAATACTTTGCCCAACTGCAAGCCATTGGCCTGACCCCGCGCGAGGGGGACGAGGCCATTTGGTGCGGCGCTGCCTACCGCAGCCTGCTGGCCGGGCAGCCCGTGCGCGCAGCCAACGCCTACATTTTCCGCTACTGGCTGGGCGGGCGCTTCTACTTTGTTTCCACCAACTACACGCTGGACCCCGTGTGCATTCTGCACCTGCCAGGTGCCGCCAAAGACCGCCAGCTGGCCGTGCTGTACCGCCGCTACGCCAAAAAGGGCAGCTTCCCGCCGCTGGAGACCGTGCACCGGCTCTGCTGCCTACCCACCGCCCATCCGCCGCTGCTGCGTACCCTGTGGGTGCGCCTGCTTGCCCGCCTGTAAGGAGAATTGCATGTCCAAAGCATCCAAACGAAAAAACCTGTCTCAACGGTTGGAGACCGTCATCAAGACACTGATCCCCCAGCACGGGCAGAATGCCGACGACCTCGGCCCCATGATGCGCGCCATCAAGGCCGTGCACAGCGCCACCGACCATACCTCCACCACGCCGGAAGATTTAGAGCACCAGCGCGCTGCGCAGGAGCTGTTTGCCCGGCTGGTCACGCCGTCCATCGGCATCCGCAACGACTCGCTCTGCGTCAACAACATCCCGGCCGAGTGGGTCAGCCTTGAGCATGGGCACGACCGCCATCACGCCGTGCTGTACTGCCACGGCGGCGGCTACACCTGCGGCCAGCTGGGCTATGCCCGCATTCTGGCCAGCAAGCTGGCGCTCTGCACCGGGTTTGACGTACTGTCGTTTGAATACCGCCTTGCGCCCGAGAACCCGTACCCCGCCGCCGTCGAGGATGCGCTGGCGATGTGGGACTATCTGATGTATATGGGTTACGGCGCACGGGATATCGTGGTGGCCGGCGATTCCGCCGGCGGCAACCTTGCGCTGGAGCTCTGCCTGAAGCTCAAAGAACAGGGCCGCGCCCAGCCGCGCGCGCTACTGCTGTTCAGCCCCTGGACCGACATGACGGCCAGCGGCAAAAGCTACAAGACCTGCAAAGCGCTTGACCCGATGCTGACCTATGAATATATCGAAGCCGTGCGTGCCGCCTACACCGGCCCTGATGCCGACTGGGCACGCCCGTGCTACAGCCCGCTGTTTGCCGACCTGCGCGGCCTGCCGCCTATGCTTGTGCAGGTAGGCACCAACGAGATCTTGCGCTCGGACAGTGAACGGCTGGCCGAAGCCATGCAGAAAGCGGGCGGCTACGCCGTGCTGGAAGTGTACGAGGACTGCTGGCATGTGTTCCAGCAAATGCCCATCCACCGCGCTGTGACGGCGATGGAATCGGCCGGGCGGTTTGTGCAGCGTATGATGTAAGGAGAGGCATTTTATGGCCCAGGAATGGTATAAAGTGGATAACGTCGCCAAGGTGTTTCTGGCAACCAACACCCGGCGCGACCCGCGCGTTTTTCGCATTTCCTGCACCTTGCAGGAGGAGGTCGACCCCGCTTTGCTGAACGAAGCGCTGAGGATTACCGCGCCCGAATGGCCGCAGTTCCAGGTAACGCTTCATCGCGGTTTATTCTGGCATTATTTTGAATCGACCGGCCAACTGCCCGTCTGCCACCCCGAGGATAAGGCCCCCTGCGCGCCCCTCTATGTGCCCGAACGGCGCAATCGGCTGATCTACCGCGTGACCTACTTCGGCAGCCGCATCAACCTCGAAATGTTCCACGCGCTGACCGACGGCAACGGCGGCTTCCTGTTTTTAAAGTCCATCGTGCGCAACTATCTGGCGCTGGCCCACCCGGCCGAAATGCAGGATGTGCCCACCCCCAACAGCGCTTCGGCGGCCGATCTGGAACAGGACAGCTTCCGCAACTTTTACCGCGCCACCAAACGCGGCGGCAAAGAAAAGCTGCCCAAGGCCTACCACCTGCACGGCATGCGCCTGCCCTACGACCAGCTGCAATTTTTTGAGGGACACCTCAGCGCCAAAGAGGTGCTGGCCCAGGCCCACGCACTGGGCGTATCGCTGACAAGCTACCTCGGCGCGTCGCTGATGCTGGCGATCTATGCCGAGATGCCCGCGCTGGAACGCAGCAAGCCGATCGCCGTCAGCCTGCCGGTCAACCTGCGCAACTACTACCCCAGTGAAACCGCGCGCAACTTTTTCAACTCGGTCTATGTCATCCTGACGCTGACTGAGAACGAAACGATGCAGACGGCAGCCACGGCTTTTGACGCGCAGCTGAAAGAAGCCCTGACGCCCGAGAATATCAAAGCCCAGATGGACGCGTACGAAAAGCTCGAGCATGTGCCCGGCATCCGCCCGGTGCCACTGGTGGTCAAGAACCTGACCGTGAAATTTTTTACGGCGCTCGAGAAAAAGCACGTCACAGCGGTCCTCTCCAACATGGGGCGCATCACACTGTCCGATGCGATGAAACCGTACATCAAACAGTTCGCAGCGTTTTCCAGCTGTGAAGATCTGTTTACCTGTGTGGCATCCTATGGGGATGACCTCGTACTGGGCACGGCATCATCTTACCGCAGCACCAACGTGCTGCGCAGGCTCTACCGCGGCTTTGCCGAGGCCGGGCTACAGGTAACGCTGTACGCAACGGAGGTAGAGAAATGAAAACCTGCCCGCATTGTCATATCCGGGTCGGGGGCGACACCGGCTACTGCCCGCTGTGCCAGAACCGCCTGACCGGGGAGCAGGGGACCCCCTGGTTCCCGCCTACTGCGCCGCGCATCCACCGCGCCAGCCTGTTTTATAAGGTGGTCGCTTTTGTTGTGCTGACGCTTACCGTCATTGCCGGGGCCGTGGACTTTTTGCTGGTGGACGACCCGCACCTGCATTTCAGCCTGCTGATGCTGGTTTGGGGCCTGGCCGCGCTGGCTGTGCTGCGGGTGCTTTTGCGCCGCCGCTACAACGGGCCGCGGCTTGTGTTCAATCTGCTGCTGCTTGTCTCGGCACTCATCGTGTTTACTGACTGGTTTACCGGCTATACCGGTTACAGTCTTGATTTGGTCGTGCCGATTTTGTGCAGTGTAACGTTGGTTTGCAACTTTATTTTTGCGTTTCTGCACAGCCGCTTTACCGCCAATGCGCTGGTGTATCTGCTCATGAACATCGGCGTCGGACTGCTGCCGTATATTCTGCTGTTTTTCCGCATCGACCGCGGCCGCATCGACGGCCACAGCATCCCGTGGGTTCTCTGCCTGATCATCAGCGTTGTCACCTTTTTGGGGCTGGTCATCTTTAAGGGGCGCGACCTGCGCAGCGAGATTGAAAAGCGGCTGCACCTGTGAAAATTTGTAAAAATTATGAAAAGGGTAGCGTAACCGCTCGAAATGGTGTACAATAACAGGTGCGTATTTTTTAAACTTCCATCGGAAAGGATCAGCCATGGCAGGCAAGACGAAAAATTCAGAACCTAAAATGCGGCTGGATCTCCGGGCCAAAATGTACATTGTGCTGTGCGTTTGCAGCCTGATGCTGCTGGTCAGCGTAGGCATCGCCTTTTTGCTGGTGGGCGGCTTTGGCAGTGGGGATGCCGCTTCGGATTCTGCCATAGAGCCCGAGTCCGTCATTACGGAGAGCGGCTACAATAAAGAGAAAAACACCATCGACACAGCCGCATTTTCTTCCACCATCCTGCCCGAAAGCAGCGATGCCGGGCAGACCTATGTGGACGAAACGCTCTTTTTGGGCGACAGCAACACCGCCCGCATGTACCGTATGTTTGACTACTGCACCTATGACAACGCCATTGGCTCGGTGGGCATGAGCGCCAAAAGCCTGGCGACCTACGCCTGTGTGGAGTTGAACAACTCCGGCACTTATGTTACGATGGCCAAAGCCGTGGCGGGCATGCAGCCCAAACGGGTCATCATCACGTTTGGCACCAACGATCTGAGCCCCAGCTATAAGGCGGCTGACTTTGTCAAAAATTACCAGACCGGCATCGAGAGCATTGTCGAAGCCTACCCCAGTGTGGATGTTATCATCAACGCCATCCCGCCGCTGGGGCAGCAGCACTCCAACCAGAGCCTGACCCAGACCCAGGTGGACGAGTACAACAAGGCCCTTGTCGAAATGTGCGAGCAAAAGGGCTGGAAGTTCCTCAACAGTGCCGAGGTGCTCAAGGATTCCGCCACCGGCTACGCCAAGAGCGGCTATGTGGAGTCGAGCGATGGCATCCACTTGACCAGCGCGGCG
Source organism: Subdoligranulum variabile (assembly GCA_004554775.1). Taxonomy (GTDB): domain Bacteria; phylum Bacillota; class Clostridia; order Oscillospirales; family Ruminococcaceae; genus Gemmiger; species Gemmiger variabilis_B. The sequence goes on along the minus strand of SFKI01000005.1, from coordinate 83,393 downwards.
ATGGAAGCGCTGTTCACCTACGTGCGCACCCACAGCTACATCATCGACGACGACCGTCCCACGGTCACGAAAGTTGCCAAGCACACCGGCGAGAAGGACGTTGTGACGTACACAACACCGGTCGTCACCAGCACCGAAACCTCCGAAGCCGAGTCGGAGAGTGAAGCGGAGAGCGAGAGCACGTATGTGGAAGTAACACCCACACCGACCCCGGAACCGACGGTGGCACCGACGCCGACACCTGAGCCGACCGCTACCCCAACACCTACGCCTGAACCGACCCAGGAACCCACACCTACCCCCAGCCCTACGCCCATGCCGGAAGTCACTTCTGTTCCGGAAAGTACAGACACCAGCGGCAATGATACCGGCGGTGGTGAAACCGACGGCAAAGACACTGCCAACACAACTAGCGAGAGTACATAACAGCAAAAGGCAAGTGCAGATCAATTGCACTTGCCTTTTTATTGCGCATTTACTTTTGGCCCCCTCTGCGAGGGGGCTCCTGCGAAGCAGGTGGGGGAGAGAGCCTTTCCGCACTTCGAAGCTTTGGATAAAGGGCAAACTCTCTCCCTCCGGCCCTTCGGGCCACCTCCCTCACAGAGGGAGGCATTGGGCGCACTTATTCCTCCGGCAGATTTCGCAATTGCCGCAGCGTTACGCCGTCCACATACTTATTGATGATATCATTCAGCCCGCTCCAGAAATCCAGCGTGTGGCACTGGCCGCGGCGGGGGCACTCGGCGCTCGAGGCCAGGCAGGGGATGGCCGTCAACTCACCCTCGACCGCGCGCAAGATCTCCCCGGCGGTGATCTCGGTGTCCGGGCGGGCCAGGCGGTAGCCGCCCTGCGCACCGCGCACGCTGACCACCAGCCCGGCTTTGGCAAGGGGCGTTACGATCTGCTCCAGATATTTTATGCTGATCTGCTGTGCGTCACTGATTTCCTTCAGCGGCACAAGGGCGTCAGCACCGGCTCGGTTGGCCAACTCCACCATCAGCCGCAGGGCATAGCGGTCACGGGTCGAAAATTTCATACAGGGTCTCCCTTTTTCAAGTTGTATGACCATAGTATAGCAGATTTGTAGGTTTTTGGCAAGTCTATAACCTGCTAAACCTGTAGGTTTGTGTAATTTGTCAAATTTGCATTTCTCGTGCATAAATGTGCAGCGAAAGTGTTGACATTCCCGCAAAAGGAGCGTATACTGCAAGCATTGAAGCCAGCTGGGTGCTGAGCGAAACTTGAGGAAAGGGGTACACGACGATGAGCCGCAGCAACACGATGATGATGTGCATGTGCAGCTTGCTTCGGCAGTCTGTGCCTGTTTCCCCGTGCGCAAAACTTGGCGCATAAGGGTAGCATGCAGCAGGGCGCCGAAGCAATTCGGAGCCCTGCTTTTTGTTTACCTGTGCACTGACTTTGATTAAAACAGGAGGGAACTTGTATGACTACAATCTACAAACAGCCCGGTGTGCGAATGTGCCGCTGCCATTGTTGAGGGACTTGACCGTATAAAAACACATTCACACAAACACACATGAAAAGGAGATATTTACTATGAAAAAGCTGATTTCTGTTGCCCTCGCCGGTACCCTGGCCCTGAGCCTGGCCGCCTGCGGTTCTTCCGCATCCTCTTCCGCTGCTGAAAGCACCGCCCCCGCCGAGAGCGAGGCCGCTTCCACCAGTGAGGCTGCTTCCGAGGAAGCTACCTCTGACTTGGCTGGCACCACCCTGAAGGTTGCCGCTTCTCCCACGCCTCACGCTGAGATTCTGAACGCCGTCAAGGACATCCTGGCCGAGCAGGGCATCACCCTCGAAGTCGTCGAGTTCAGCGACTACGTCCAGCCCAACCTTGTCACCGAGAGCGGCGAGGTCGATGCCAACTACTTCCAGCATGGTCCCTACCTCGAGAGCTTCAACGAGGAGAACGGCACCCATCTGGTCAGCGTCGGCGCGATCCACTACGAGCCGTTCGGCATCTACCCGGGCAAGAGCAGCGACCTGGAGAACATCGCTGACGGTGCTGTGATCGCAGTTCCCAACGATACCACCAACGAGGCCCGCGCTTTGCAGCTGCTGGCCGCCCAGGGCATCATCACCGTCCGTGACGGCGCCGGCCTGACCGCCACCGTCAACGACATCGAGGAGAACCCCCACAACGTCAAGATTGAGGAGATCGAGGCTGCCCAGCTGCCCCGTACTGTCGCCGACGTTGACTTCGCTGTCATCAACGGCAACTACGCTATGGAGGCTGGCTTCTCCGTCGGTAAGGACGCCCTGGCCATCGAGGATGCTTCTTCTGAGGCTGCCCAGACCTACGCCAACCTGCTGGTTGTGAAGGAAGGCAACGAGAACGATCCCGCCATCCAGGCACTGTTCGCCGCCCTGACCAGCGACACCGCCAAGGATTACATCAACAACACCTACGACGGCGCGGTTGTGCCTATCTTCTGATTCAGGCCGACGTTTCCGACAAGCGGCACGGGCGGATATGAGCATCCGCCCCTGCAACCGCCGATAAAACAGATAAAAATTCTTGCAACCTGCCGGGAAATATCGTAAAATAGATAGCGAATGGGTTTTATCGCCCATTCGCTATCTTTGTAAAGAATAAGGGGAGAGACCCATGATCGAACTGCAACACCTGACCAAACGCTTTGCCACGCAGGGCGGTACGGTCGTCGCGCTGAACGATATCAACCTGACCATTCAGGATGGCGATATCTACGGCATCATTGGCATGTCCGGTGCCGGTAAGTCCACGCTGGTGCGGTGCATCAATATGCTGGAACGCCCGGACGAGGGCAAGATCATCGTGAATGACCGTCAGATGCAGGAGCTTTCGGCCGCCGAGCTGCGCGCCGCCCGCCGCGAGATCACCATGATCTTCCAGCAGTTCAACCTGCTGATGCAGCGCACCTGCCTGCGCAACATTATGTTCCCGATGGAGCTTGCCAAGGTGCCCAAGGACAAAGCCGAGGCCCGAGCCCGCGAGCTGCTGGAGCTGGTCGGCCTGCCCGATAAGGCCGAAGCCTACCCGGCCCAGCTTTCCGGCGGCCAGAAGCAGCGCATTGCCATTGCCCGCGCGCTGGCCACCGACCCCAAGGTGCTGCTGTGCGACGAAGCCACTAGTGCCCTGGACCCCAACACCACCCATGCCATCCTGGAACTGATCCGCAAGATCAACAAAGAATTAGGCATCACGGTGGTCATCATCACCCACCAGATGAGCGTGGTCGAGGAAGTCTGCAACCGCGTGGCGATTCTGGACAATGGCACCGTAGTGGAGGAGGGCGAGGTCCAGGCGATCTTCAGCCATCCCACCAGCGCCGCGGCCAAGCGGCTGGTGTACCCTGCCGGTGCCCCCAAGGCCGAAGCCCTGCCCGGGCACAAGCTGGTGCGCGTTGCGTTCGGCGGCACCCAGACGACCGACAAGCCGCTGGTTGCCAGCCTTGCCATTGAGTGCGGCGCGCTGGTGTCCATCATGGGCGCAGATACCCGCATTGTCAACGGCCAGACGCTGGGCAGTATGCTGCTGGCCCTGCCCGATGATGACCATGCCGAGGCTGCGTTGGAGTACATTAAGAACTATCCCGGCATTACCTATGAGGAGGTGAACAACTGATGGCTGAATTTTTTGCAGGCAAGGACTGGCAGACTTTTATGCAGGTCCTGCCCACCATCCCGTTTGAAACCTGGGAGACCGTCTGGTCCACAGTTGTTGCCACTTTGCTGGCGCTGGTCATCGGCCTGCCGCTGGGCGTGCTGCTCGTCACGGGCGAGCCTAACGGCATCCGCCCGCTGCCCAAGTGGGTCATGGCGCTGCTGAACAGCCTCATCAACCTGCTGCGCAGCGTGCCGTTTTTGATTTTGATGATCATTGTCATTCCGCTTTCCCGTTTGATCGTAGGCACGTCGATCGGCACCGTGGCATCTATCGTGCCGCTGGTCATTGCGTCGTTCCCGTTTGTCTCCCGCCTGATCGAAACGAGCATGCGCGAGGTCGACGCCGGTGTGATCGAAGCCGCCCAGAGCATGGGCGCAACGCCGCTGCAAATCATCACCAAGGTGATGGTGCCCGAGAGCATGCCCAGCCTGGTGGCCAACATCACGATCGCTGCCACCACCATCATGGGCTACGGTGCCATGGCCGGTATCATCGGCGGCGGCGGCCTGGGCAAGATCGCCATCAACTACGGCTACTATCGCTTTAACGTGGTGCTGGAGTTCTTCGCCACCGCCCTGCTGGTCGTACTGGTGCAGATCTTGCAGACCGCCGGTACCAGACTTGCCGTGAAGTGCGATAAGCGAGTACAGAAGTAAATTATGTTTGCATAAAAACGTCCCGAGCCGTAAGGCCCGGGACGTTTTGTTAAAGGCTCCCCGCAAGGGGAGCCTTTTGTTATTTCTCGCAATCTTATAAGGCTGCGCTTTACAGCCCCTTCACCGCATCAATCAGCGCCTGCACATTTTCCGCCTTGGTCGCCCAACTCGTGCAGATACGGACGGCGGTGTGCGTTTTGTCGGGCTTGCCCATATGGGTCATGGCGAAATCCTTGCGCAATGTCTCGTACCAAGCATCCGGCAGCACAAAGAACTGCTGGTTCGTGTAGGAATCATGCAGCAGCTTTACACCCTTTTCCTCAAACACCTTGCGGATGGCCATGGCCTGGCGGTCGGCTTCGGCGGCCATCGCAAAATACAGGCTGTTGCTACTGCCGTCCTCGCCGTCCAGCAGGGCCAGGAACTGCTCGCCCAGCAGACGGCCCTTGGCCAGCATGCCGCCGTGCTGCTTGATAGCATAGCGGAAATCTTCTTTCAGCGCGTCGTTGGTGATAACAACGGCCTCACCGAACAGCGCACCGCACTTGGTGCCGCCCAGGTAAAACACATCACACAGCGCCGCGTAGTCCTGCAAGGTCAGGTCGTTGGTCTCGCTCATCAGGCCGTAGGCCATACGCGCACCGTCCACAAACAGATACAGCTCCAGCTCGTAGCAGGCGGCGGAAATGTCGGTCAGCTCGGCCTTGGTGTACAGCGTGCCTACCTCGGTGGGGTTGGAAATATAGACCAGCCCGGGCTGCACCTCATGCTCGTGGCTGGCGTTGGCACGGTGTTCTTCCACTGCGTGGCGAATCTGCCGCGCAGTGATCTTGCCGTTTTTGTTCGGCAGGGCCAGGCACTTGTGGCCGGTGGCTTCCACCGCGCCGGTCTCATGTACATGGATGTGGCCGGTGTCGGCACACAGTGCGCCCTGCCATGGCTTCAGCGCGGCGTCGATGACCGTCAGGTTGGCCTGGGTCGCGCCCACAAAGAAATGCACGGCAGCGTCCGGGGCATCGCACAGGGTGCGGATCTTATCGGCTGCGGCGGCACAATAGCTGTCCTCGCCGTAGCCGGGGGTCTGGTCAAGGTTGGTTTTTTGCATCAGGTCCAGCACCGCAGGGGCGGCACCTTCACCGTAGTCACATTCAAAGCGAAGCATAAAAGCACTCCTTTTTTTGCAAATTCCGTAATTTTTATTATAACGCCAGTCCGCAGCGCTTGCAACCCTTCAAAATTGCAGGTATAATAATTTGTACATGTCTTATGCAAAACAGCAAGAAAAGAGGAACATTATGGATTCTGGCAAACAGCGGGAGGGTTTTGCTTCCCGCCTTGGCTTCATTCTGGTCAGCGCAGGCTGTGCGGTCGGCATCGGCAATGTGTGGCGTTTTCCCACGGTAACGGGGCAGTATGGCGGCGGCGTGTTTGTGCTGTTCTACCTGCTGTTTTTGGTAATCATGGGCGTGCCTGTGCTTACGATGGAGCTGGCCGTGGGCCGCGCCGGGCACAGCAGCGCCGTAAAAGCCTACCAGGCGTTGGAGCCCAAGGGCAGCAAGTGGCACCTGCACGGCTGGGTGTGCATGATCGGCTGCGTCTTGCTGATGATGTACTACACTACAGTCGCCGGCTGGATGCTGGACTACTTTTTCAAGTTTTTGACCGGTCGCTTCACCGGCCCGACCTCCGATGCTTCGGCCCAGGTGTTCAGCGATGCGCTGGCCAGCCCCGGTGAGCAGGTGCTCTGGATGGTGGTCATCACCGTGCTTGGTTTCATCGTCTGCCAAAAGGGCCTGCAAGGTGGGTTGGAGCGCATCGGGAAATGGATGATGAGTGCGCTGCTTGTACTGATTCTGGTGCTGGTCGCCCACAGCTTTGTACTGCCCGGCGTCAAGGACGGCCTTGCGTTCTACCTGCTGCCGGACTGGCAGCGCGCCAGCGAGCAGGGCCTTGGCAACGTCATCACCGCCGCGATGAACCAGTCGTTCTTTACGCTGAGTCTGGGCATTGCCGCTATGGAGATTTTTGGCAGCTACATGGACCGCCGCTTTACCCTGACCGGCGAGGCCGTGCGCATCTGCGTGCTGGACACCTTTGTCGCCATCTGCGCGGGGCTCATCATCTTCCCGGCGTGCTTCTCGTTCGGCATCTCGCCGGACGCCGGGCCGAGCCTGATCTTCATTACACTGCCCAGTGTGTTCATCAACATGATCGGCGGGCGCATCTGGGGCATGCTGTTCTTCCTGTTCATGACGTTCGCCAGCTTTTCCACCGTCATTGCGGTGTTTGAAAACCTGATTGCGTCCTGCATGGACAACTTCGGCTGGGACCGCCGCAAGACCTGCCTGATCGGCTGCGTCACACTGATTTTGCTGGGCCTGCCCTGCGCGCTGGGCTACAACGCGTGGAGCTTTATCCAGCCGATGGGCGCTGGCAGCACCGTGCTGGACTTCGAGGATTTCCTCGTCAGCAATCTGCTGCTGCCCGGCGGCAGCTTGATCTACCTGCTGTTCTGCGTCACCCGCTGGGGCTGGAATTTTGACAACTACCTGGCCGAGTGCAACACCGGCAGCGGCTTTAAAATGCCCCGCTGGCTGAAGAATTACTTCCGTTTTGTACTGCCTGTGCTGATTCTGGTGATTTTGGTGCAGGGACTGTAAATTCTTAAATACAAGTAACCCCATGCCTACTGGGCATGGGGTTTTGTTTATGTTGTAAAACACTAAAAAGGCCCCCTTGTGTAAAGGGTGACTCCCCACAGTGTGGGGAGATGTCGCGCAGCGACAGAGGGGCCTGGGCCCGAAGGGCTGGCTGCGCGCAGCGCAGACTGGGGGATTGTGGCCTTGCGGGAGTAAGGCGATGTATACGTATGGTCACAATTCCTCCGTCACGGCTTCGCTGTGCCACCTCCCTTTACACAAGGGAGGCTTTTAGGGTTCTACGCTTTTATATGCTCCCCAATCCACCGCTGCATCTCTGCTTTCATCGCGGCAAAGGCTTTCGCGGTTTCCGGGTTGTCGGTTTTGAAATCCAGCAGCTTCCACAGCCAGCCCTGCTCGGCAGCGGCGCGCAGGCTTTCGGGGTAGCACAGCTCAAATAGGAACGACGCATGCCCCACGGCGTTGTCAGCAGGGTAGTGGTTCAGGGTGCGCAGCACGCAGTGATGCTCGTAAAACGCCCCCAGCACGGCAGGGGAGACCGGGCTCTGGCGCAGTGCTTCGGTGCTGACATTGTAGATCTGCTCCATCGGCGTTTCAACATTCACCCGTAAGATGTCAATTTTATCGGCATCGCGCAGAATCTGGCAAAACATCCGCGTGCGGTCGTCCAGCTCTGCGGGCAGGCGGTAGGCGTTGTGCAGGCGGATGGCCGTGCGCAGCAGTGCGTCCTCATCGGTATCAGCGATATAATCTCGCAGACGGTCCTCGTCAAACAGCACGGTCACGCTCATCATGGCATGGTCGATGGACTGCGCGTCGATAAAAGTACCATACCGGCGCAGCTGCTCAAAGCGGCCTACATCGTGCAAAAGGCCGCACAGCCAGGCCAAATCGACGTCCTGCGGCGGCAGGGCCAGGCTGTTGGCAATGCGCTCACACAGGGCGGCGACGCGGTAGGTGTGGTCGATCTTCAGCTTCACTTTCGGGTCAGTGGCGTTGTAGTGGGACGTGTATGCGGCAAAGGCCTGCCGGGCATGGAGCCGGTCAAGCGTCATAAAAATCACCTCATGGCTTATTGTAACACATCCCGCGTCGGGTGCAAAGTGCAATCCGTACAAGAATTTGCCAACATTTTTATCTCATTTCGTGCAAAAAGTCGTAAAAATCCTTGACAAAATGGCGCAAAACGACTATTCTTTAGATATATAAAAACGCCGGAAGGTGGTGTGCGCAATGAACGCCAAGGGAGATGCCAACCGAAGTGTGCGCCAAACCAAGCAACGCCTGTATGAAGCCCTGATCCATTTATTGCAGCAAAAAAACCTACGGGAGATCACCGTGCGGGAACTGACCGAGCTTGCCGGGATCAGCCGCGGCACCTTTTATTTCCATTATGCCGACATTTATGCCCTGATGGAGCAGATGGAAGCCAGTCAGCTGGCCCGCCTGGAGGGGCTGATGGACAACCTGATCCCCAACATCAGCCGTGAGGATGTGCCCCCCGCGCTGACCGCGCTGTTCAGCTACATGAACGATAACCCCGAGGTATGTCATGCGTTCTACGGCAAAAATTGGGAGTCGGACTTTACCCGCAATGCCAAGGATCTCATCGCCCGCCGCTGCCTGGGGCAGCTGCAGGCCAACGGCGGCGGCACCAAGCGGCAGCAATACTTATTGGCCTTTGCGGTCAACGGCTGCTTTGGCAGCATCGTAGCCTGGCAGGACGCCGGCTGCCAGCCCCCGCCGGAGGAAATGGCCGCCATCACCTGGCAGGCTATCCGCGCGGTAAAAGAGCTGCTGTAACAAAGGTTTCCCCTTTGATGGGTGGGCCCAGGAGCACACACAACCCCCGACCGCCCCTCCGTCGCCTTCGGTGACAGCTTTCCCAAGGGTGCCTTTCCTTACTTCCGCAAATTTCCGTTGCTTTTCCCATGCAAATGCGGTATAATTTTAACAAATCGTTCCCCACTTTGCGGGACATTGTAAAGGAGTTTATCTGAGATGGGATTTTTTGATTTTTTGAAGAAGTCCGCTGCGCCTGCCGCCCCCGCTGCCCCGGCGTTCCCGCTGGTGCTGGCTGCGGACGCCAAAGGCACTATTGTGCCGATGGAGCAGATCCCGGACGAGGTTTTCGCACAGGGCATCCTGGGCCAGTGCTGCGGCATTGATCCCACCGAGGGCAAGGTCTACGCCCCCATCGACGGCGAGATCACCCAGGCCCCGGACAGCGGCCATGCACTGGGCATCCAGGGCGTTGGCGATGTCGAGGTGCTCATCCATGTCGGCGTGGATACCGTCGAGATGAAGGGCGACGGCTTCAGCCCCAAGGTTAAGGTCGGCGACAAGATCAAAAAGGGCGACCTGCTGCTTGAGATGGACCTTGGCAAGATCGCTGCGGCCGGTCATCCCGCTGTGGTCATCACCGTCATCACCAACACGGACGACTTTGCCGGTGTTGAGGTCGTTGCTTCCGGCACTGTAGAGCCGGGTGCCGATCTCATCAAGATCAGCAAATAATAAATCTGCCTGTACAGGGCGTGCCTTGCGGTGCGCCCTGTTTTTGTGTTACAATGGTTACAGAATCTTAGAGATAAAAGGAAGTACCAGTTATGAGTGCAATTCTAGCCGTCTGCGGCGATGCTTTCTGCGCAATGGTCAGCGATGGCCGTTTTGTTGAGGAACCCATCACCGGCGACAAGCCCCATATCATCAGTGACGAGCTGCCCAAGGTCCGCAAGGTCAACCGCAATGTGCTGGTCGGCTTTGCGGGCGACACGCTGGCCGCCGTGCAGATCATCAACGCGCTGGACGAGTACGACGTGCGTTACCTGACGCTGGAAAAGGTCGTCAAGATCCTGTGTGAGAAAGCTCCCGCCATTACCACCCAGCCCGTGGGCGTGCGCCTGCTGGTGGGTGGTCGCAACCGCAAGGGCCAGTTTGTGCTGACCACCCTCGGCACTGCCGACAACTACCAGCCAGAGACCCAGCCTGCCCGGCAGGGGGCCTATCTTATCGAGGGCGCGGCGTCCCACACCGAGATCGCGCCCTGGCTGGAGCGCGAAGTCAAGCCCGAAGCCCCCAACTGGCGCAGCCTGGACGATGCAGCCCACACGCTGGACGCCTGCATTGCCAAGATGGCCGAGGACGACAAGAGCATTAATACCCACTATTTCCGCGAGCTGATCATGTGACGTGGGGCAGGGGACACCTTGCTTTCCGGCGCGGCCCCGTGGTATAATGATTTTGTCTGATAAGTTCACCTTTGCAAGAAAGGATCGTTATTATGAAAATCGCGCTCATCAATGAGAACAGCCAGGCCGCCAAGAACGCCCTGGTCGAAGCCACCCTGCGCAAAGTCGTCGAGCCGATGGGCCACGAGGTCGTCAACTACGGCATGTACGCCGCCGACGATGCCGCCCGGCTGACCTACGTACAGAACGGCATCCTGGCCGCCGTGCTGCTGAACTCCGGCGCGGCAGACTACGTCATCACCGGCTGCGGCACTGGCGAGGGTGCCATGCTGGCGCTGAACAGCTTCCCCGGCGTCATCTGCGGCCATGTCGAGGACCCCGTCGACGCCTACACCTTTGCCCATGTCAACGACGGCAACGCCGTGGCCCTGCCTTTTGCCAAGGGCTTTGGCTGGGGCGGCGAACTGAACCTGGAGTACACCTTTGAAAAGCTGTTCGGCTTCGGCCACGGCCAGGGCTATCCCAAAGAGCGCGTTGAGCCCGAACAGCGCAACAAGAAAATCCTGGACGGCGTGCGCGCAGTCGCGTTCCGCGATCTGAGCGACATCCTGAAAGACCTCGACCGTGACTTGGTCAAGGGCGCTTTCGCCGGTGAGCATTTTGCCGAGTATTTCTTCCCCGCCTGCAAAGATGAAAAGCTGGCCGAGACGGTTAAGGAATTGATGGCCTGATTTACACAAAAGAAAAATTTTCAACTCCCGGCAGCTCGTAAGGGCGGGCATTGCCCGCCCCCCGCATCCTGCGCATAAAGCCCGGGTGCCTGCAAATTTTGCGGGCACCCGGGCTTATTTATATTTTTTGTAAAACCGCAATTTCCCCGGAATTTACCGTTGACTAACAGGTTACAAAATGGTATCCTAGTTACAGGTGCGAAGTGTCATACTTCGCCAAAAATTCAAACATAAGCGAGGTGGTTGTCGAAATGGATACCCCCAGTCCCAGTCCTGTGAACCGATGTATTTCCAATAAGGCAGCCATCATGTTTTTCACTTTGGGTCAAGCTGACCGCGTGTAGGTGTAGCACGGGGTCTGGCTTTGCGTTGCAATGCTTATTTTGCTTTACCCATAAAACTAAAATGTGTACGGCTGCCACCTGAAAAGGAGGCAGCTTTTTTATGTCTGATACCACCATTGCTACCCTGCGTGCCATGCTGGCCAACCTGGACGATGCCAAAAAGTACCAGAGCCTGCGGGACGTTATGTCCACCCTGCCCGCCCCTGACCTGGCCGCCGTGTTCGAGGACTTGCCGCCGGAGAAGATGCCGGTGCTGTTCCGCCTGTGTCCCAAAGACTTGGCAGCGGAAATTTTTGCCGAGTTGACGCCCGAAAGCCAGCAAACCCTCATCGACGGCTTGACCGATAAAGAGCTGAAAGCCGTCGTGGACGACCTGTTCGTTGACGATGCGACGGACCTTGTCGAAGAAATGCCTGCCAATGTAGTCAAGCGTATTCTGGCCCAGGCCGCCCCTGCGACCCGCCGCATGATCAACGAATTGCTCAAGTACCCCGAGGATTCCGCTGGCGGCGTTATGACCACCGAGCTGATGGAACTGCGCCCCGACATGACCGTGTCGGATGCGATGGAATCCATCCGCAAAAACGGCGTGGACAAGGAGACCATCAATAACTGCTATGTCACCGACCGTGACCGTACCCTCATCGGTGTTGTCTCGCTGCGCGCGCTGATCCTGGCCAAGGACCCCGCCAACGAACAGATCCGCGACATGATGGACACCAACGTGGTCAGCGTCAGCACAATGACCGACCAGGAGGATGTCTCCCAGCTGTTTGAGAAGTACGGTTACCTGGCTATCCCCGTTGTGGATAACGAGAAGCGCCTTGTCGGTATCGTTACCATCGACGACGCTATCTCGATCATGCAGGACGAGGCCAGCGAGGATATCGCCAAGATGAACGCTATCGGCCCGTCCGACAAGCCTTACTTTAAACAGTCCATGTGGGATTTGTACAAAAGCCGTGCCCCGTGGCTGCTTTTCCTGATGATCTCGTCCACCTTCTCCAGCCTGGTCATCCGCGGGTACGAGGACGCGCTCGCCGCTGTGACCGTGCTGACCGCCTACATCCCCATGCTGACCGACGCAGGCGGCAACGCGGGCAGCCAGAGTACTTCCACCATCATCCGTGGTATGGCCGTCGGCGATATCGAGCCGCACGACCTGCCCAAGATCCTGTGGCGCGAGTTCCGCGTCGCCATCCTGTGCGGCGGCACGCTGGCCCTGTGCAACTTCGCTAAGCTGCTCGTATTTGACCGCATTGCCGCTCCGGTGGCCGCTGTCGTCTGCCTGACCCTGGTCTGCACGGTCATCCTCTCGCAGCTGATCGGCGGCCTGCTGCCCGTCATTGCCGAGAAGCTCAAGGTCGACCCCGCCGTGATGGCTTCGCCGCTTATCACCACGATCGTCGATACTACAACACTTTTGGTCTACTTCAACATTGCGCGCGGCCTACTGAAAATTTGAAATCTAAAATTAGACACTGTGTCAAATTATGTGCTTGTACCACACCACCGGGTGTGGTACAATTTTTTTATAGAACCTAAAAATCCCCCCTCTACACTTTCCAAAATCGAGGTTTTGTTTATGAATATGCAGGAATTCTACACCGGCCATGCCTTTGATGCGTACGAGTTTTTCGGCGCACACACCTACTTTGGCGGCACGCATTTTGCTGTGTGGGCCCCGTCCGCGCAGCACATCGCGGTCGAGACCGAGGTCGGCACCTACGACATGCACCGCACCCAGTCCGCCGTGTGGGAGTGCGATGTTCCCGGCACCGGCGCGGGCATGGTCTACCAGTATTGGGTGCGCGGCGCCAACGGCCAGTCTGTGGCCCACTGCGACCCCTACGGCACCGCCATGACCCTGCGTCCCGACGGGCGCAGCATCATTGCCGACCGCCCCACCGGCTTTTCCGATGATGCTTGGATGAACAGCCGCTCGAAATGCTTCGATAAACCGCTGAATATCTACGAAGTCCACGCGGGCAGCTGGCGGCAGAAGGAGGACGGCAGCTGGTACACATACGCCGAGCTGGCCGAACTGCTGCCTGCCTACTGCAAAGAGAACGGCTTTACCCACATTGAGTTGATGCCCCTGGCCGAGCACCCGTTTGACGGCAGCTGGGGCTACCAGATCACCGGCTTTTACGCGCCCACCAGCCGCTATGGCACGCCGCAGCAGCTGGCCGAGTTTGTCAACGCCTGCCACAAGGCGGGCATCGGCGTGATCCTGGACTTTGTGCCGGTGCATTTTGCCATTGACAGCTACGGCCTGAAAGAGTTTGACGGCACCCCGCTGTACGAGTACCCCGCCGCCGCAGTTGGGCAGAGCGAGTGGGGCAGCTGCAACTTTATGCACTCCCGCGGCGAGATCCGCTGCTTTATCCAGTCCTGTGCCGACTACTGGTTGCGGGTCTTCCACGCCGACGGCCTGCGCATGGACGCAGTCTCCCGCCTGATCTACTGGCAGGGCGACCCCAACCGCGGCGTCAACGGCTCGACGCTCGACTTTTTGAAGGGCATGAACTGCGGCTTGCAGCAGCGCCACCCGACCGCGATGCTGATTGCCGAGGACTCCACCAACTATCCCAAAGTTACCGCACCCATCGAGTACGGCGGCTTGGGCTTTGACTACAAGTGGGATCTGGGCTGGATGAACGACACCCTCGACTACTTTAAAAAGACCCCCGACGAGCGCCGGGAAAACCTGGGCAAGCTGACCTTCTCGATGATGTACGCCTGGAACGAGCACTACATTCTGCCGTTCAGCCACGATGAGAATGTCCACGGTAAGGCCACCATCGTGCAAAAAATGTACGGCGAGTACGAGGGCAAGTTCCCGCAGGCCCGCGCGCTGTACCTGTATATGGCCATCCACCCCGGCAAAATGCTGGACTTTATGGGCAACGAGTTTGCCCAGCTGCGCGAGTTTGATGAGAGCCGTGAGCAGGACTGGATGGTGCTGGACTACCCCAACCACGACGATTTCCGCCGCTTCCGCCAGACGCTGAACAAGACCTACTGCGCCGAGGATGGTTTCTGGCTGCGGGAGTATGACCCCGCCGCGTTCCAGTGGCTGGACTGCGCCCATCCCGAGCTGGACACCTGCGCAATTCTCCGGCAGGGGAGCAAGGCCGCTGTGCTGGCGGCGTTCAACTTTGGCGATACCGAGCTGAAAGACTATACCCTCACGCTGCCCGCCGCCGGTAAGCTGACGCTGCTGCTGGACACCGACTGGGAGAGCTTCGGCGGCAGCACAGTTGCCCCTAAGCGCAGCTGTGCCCGCAAGACCAACGGCGAACTGAAGCTGACCCTGCCGCCGTTCAGCGGCCGGTTGTATCGGCTTGAGCAGGCTTGACAGGCTGCGAAAAAACTGCTTTGCAGAGGCGGGCAATGCTTGCTCCTGCGGCCGCCGTTTATACAAATCGTATAACACCGTCTCGTATATACAAAAAGACCACCGCGTTTGCGGTGGTCTTTTGCGTTTTACCGTTGTTTTATCCCTCACATCGGCGCGATGTCAAACCGATAGATCGTGGTCGAGCTATAGGGGGCATCCGGCAGCAGGGTCGTATCGGGGAAATCGGGATGGTTCGGGGCATCGGGGAAGTCCTCGGTCTCGAAGCAGACCGCATCGCGTGCCTGGTAGTGTGCATCGTCCTTGCAGGCCGTCTTGGGGGCCAGGTAGTTGGCGGTGTACAGGTGCATGCCGGGCAGGGTGGTCAGCACTTCCATGCGGATGCCCGTCTCGGGCCCGGTGGCCCAGGCGGCATGGCGTAGGCCGCTATCCCGGATGATATAGCACTGGTCATAGCCACCCGCCTGTTTCAGCGCCTTGTAGTCGGCGTTGATATCGCGGCCAGGGGTCTTTTCCTCGGTAAAGTCCATCGGAGTGCCCTTGACGGGCAGCTTGCGGCCGGTAGGCACGCTGGTATCGTCGGCTTCCAGGTAGGCATCGGCGTCCACGCTGATGCGGTGCCCCAGTGCCGACCCGCTGCCGTGGCCATTGAGGTTAAAGTAGCTGTGGTTCGTCATATTGCAGACGGTGGGGGCATCGGTGGTCGCGCTGTAGCGGATCATCAGGCCCTCTTTGACCAGGCTGTACTGGATCTCCAAATCAAAATTACCGGGGAAACCGTCGGTACCGGCAGGGCTGTGGGCGGTCATCGTCACGCTGTCGGTCTCGCCGCGCGTCACCTCGGCCTTGAACAGCGCATGGTTGAAGCCATGCAGGCCGCTGTGCAGGCAGTTGCCATCGCTGTTGGGCGTTACGTGGATGATCTCCTCATACAAGGGAAACTGCGCGCCGCCGATGCGGTTGGCAAAGCGGCCCACGGCAGCACCCATGCTGTCGGTGTTCAGCTCGTAATCCTGCGCGGTGGGGTAGCCCAGCACCACGTCGGTGGGGTTGCCCTTGCGGTCGGGCACAATAATGCGGTGGATGATGGCTGCGTAGGTCAGCAGCTGCACTTCGATCTTATCGTTTTTCAGGGTGATCAGCTGCACCGGCTGGCCGGTAGTCAGCTTGCCAAAATCATGGATAGCAACAGACATGGAAAGCTCCTTTCCTCAAGTTTCATCCTTGCTTCTTACTTTTCTTCTGCGTGGCTCTGCTGTTCCAGGTCATGCTTGACGCTGGCGGCGACGCTGCCGGTGCCGTAGTTCAGCATACGGTTCACGCGGCTGACGGTGGCGCTGGACGCGCCGGTCTCGCGGCGGATCTCGCTGTAGACCTTGCCTTGCAGCAGGCAGCCCGCCACAGCGTAGCGCTGTTCCATCGTGCGCAGCTCGGTCACGGCGCACAGGTCGTCAAAAAAGCGGATGCACTCATCCAGATTTTGCAGCCGCAGGATCGCCTCATACAAAGCGGTGCAGCGTTCGTTTTGTTGGTTCATTTCAGGGCGCATAGGCGCCTCCTTCATTTGTTCATTTTGTTTTGCACAGGTGTGCATCATTACTTTTATTTTAGCAAATTTGCCCAAATAAGTCAACACTTTAGCGCATTAAATTATCTTGCCCTTGCGCATGGGGCAAAAGCGGGGTATTATTATAAGTATATTTTCCGCGTTTTCGCAAAACGGTTGTAGGGGCCGATGCTCGCATCGGCCCGCGGGCGGGCAATGCCCGCCCCTACAGCCCCGGAATTACCATAAATTTATAAGGAGACTTCTATGCCTGTTGGTTTACTCGTTTTTTACCGCCTGCTGGGCGTGCTGCTGTGGGTGCTGATTTTCTCGATGCTGTGGGAGAAATACCGCATCGTGCGTGGCGGCACACTGTTGCCTGCGCAGATTTTGGATTGCTGCAGATCCGGCCGGGGCGATGACCCCATGACCGGCGAGATGGAGCGCCACACCCGCCGCGATGGCTTTTTCAACCCCCGCGTGGGCGCGGGCGGCTACTGTTACCGCGTAGCGTTTTCCGCCAACGGCCAGCGGATGGAACGCAACACCAATGATTCCTTTTGGTTCCGACACAACGGCCAGCAGGGCAAGACCGTGCTCGTTTGGTATAACCCTGCCGAGCAGGTCGTCGAGCGTAAAAGCTGGGAGACCGAGCTTTGGGCCGTCGGCATGGGCGTGCTGGCTACTGCGCTGCTGTTGATTCGGTAAGATAATCGACAGTAAATGTTAAAATTGTCTTAAAATTTGTTAAAGATTGAACACTTGTACTTGGTTATGGTGGATCGTTGTGGTATAATACCCATCGTTCCGCCCAAAAAGGGAACATGTATGGAAATTTTGCTTTATCTTGTTTTGGCCCTGGCGCTGATGGGGGATGTACTGCTGGCCGTTTTGCTGGTGCGCAGCAACCGCCCCCAGAAGCAGGCCGATACCGCCGACGATTTTGTGCGGGCGATGACCCCGGTGCTGCAAAGCGAAACCGACCTGCTGGCCGAACAGCTGCGCGCGATGCAGGGTGAGAGTGCCCGCACCACCACCGCCACGCTGCGGGATTTTTCCGCCGTGCTGTCGGAGAATCAGCGCCAGACCGCCGCCGCCAGCACTGCCCGGCTGGAATCCATCGACCGCGCCGGTGCCGCCCGCCAGAAAGCCGCCAACGATGCGCTGATCGCCCAGCTGACGATGATGGAGACCCGCCTGAAAAACCTTGAGGACTCCAACGCGGCCCGGCTGGACGGCGTGCGCGGGGCTTTGGTGCAGGGGCTGAACACCATCCGGGCCGACAACAACCAGAAGCTGGACGAGATCCGCGGCACGGTCGAAGAAAAATTGCAGGACACGCTGCAAAAGCGCATCAACGAGTCGTTCCGTACCGTCAGCAACCAGCTTGAGCAGGTCTACAAGGGCCTGGGCGAGATGCAGAATCTGGCCGCCGATGTCGGCAGCTTAAAGCAGGTGCTTTCCGGTGTGAAAACGCGCGGCATTTTGGGCGAGGTGCAGCTCGGCGCGATCCTCGAACAGATTCTGGCCCCCGGCCAGTATGCCGAGAATGTCGCCACCGTGCCCGGCAGCGCCAACCGTGTGGAGTTTGCCATCAAAATGCCGGGGCAGAACGGCAATATCTGGCTGCCCATCGACGCCAAGTTCCCCGGCGACACCTACGCCCACTTGCAGGCTGCGCTGGAACGCGGCGATGCTGCGGCGGCTGCGGCCATGCGCAAGGCGCTGCAAACCGTGCTGCGGCAGGAGGCCAAGGACATCCACGACAAGTACATCGAAGTGCCCTACACCACCAGCTTCGGCATCCTGTTCCTGCCGTTTGAGGGCTTGTATGCCGAGGTCGTTTCCAGCGGCATCACCGAAGCTTTGCAGCGCGACTACCAGATCACAGTCGCAGGCCCGTCCACCATGGCGGCGCTGCTCAACGCATTGCAGATGGGCTTCCGCACGCTGGCGATCCAGAAGCGTTCCGGTGAGGTGTGGACGATTTTGGGCGCTGTCAAGACAGAATTTGAGAAGTTCGGCGCTGGCCTGCAGCAGATGCAGCGCCACCTGAACCAGACCGGCTCCGACCTGGAAGAGCTGATTGGCCCGCGCAGCCGCGCGATCACCCGCAAGCTGGAATCCGTGCAGCAGCTGGACCCCGATACTGCCGCCGATCTACTTGGCATAGAGGAAACCACGACCCCCGTGTGACTTGCGGGGGACAAGAAAGGAACCCGCGTATGATTCGTATTATCACCGACTCTGCCGCCGACCTGACCGCCCGCGACCTGGAAACCCCCAGTGTGGCCGTTGTGCCCATGAGCATCACCTTTGCCGACGGCACCGCCGCACTGGACGACGGCAGCATGACCAAGAACGAGTTTTTTGCCCGGCTGGCCGCCGACAGTAAGCTGCCCCGCACCAGCCAGCCCAGCCCGGCCAGCTTTATCCAGCAGTTTGAGGACGCCGCCGCAGCCGGTGACGAGGTCGTTGTCATTACCATTGCGCAGAAGCTTTCCGGCACCTACCAGTGCGCCGTGCTGGCAGCTGCCGAGACCGACGCCAAGGTCTATATCGTTGATTCTGAGACTGCCACCCAGGGCGAGGCCATCATTGTGCGTGAGGCCGTCCGCCTGCGTGAGCAGGGGCTGTCCGCGTCCCGCATTGCCGCCGAACTGGACAGCTTTAAAAAGCGGGTGCGCGTTGTTGCCATTGTGGACAGCCTGAAGCACCTGCAAAAAGGCGGGCGTCTGCCCGCTGCGGTCGCCCTCGTGGGCGGTGCGCTGGGCATCAAGCCGGTGCTGGCGCTCTATGACAGCACCATCCGTCTGGTGGACAAGGGCCGCGGCCGCCCCGGCGCGCTGGTTGCCCTGTTCCGCCAGTTGGACAAGCAGGGCGGCGTGGACCCGGCCTACGGCTACACGCTGCTGTACAGCGATGACAAGCAGCTTACCGCCCCCGTGCACCACTACATGCACCAGAATTTGCAACTGACCGGCGGGCGCGTCGGCCAGATTGGGCCGACTATCGGCACTCACATCGGCCCCGGCGCGGTGGGTGTGGCGTTCGTCACCCCGGCACAGTAATTCACCACAGCAAACAGCAAGCCCCCGGCAGTGCATTCTGCCGGGGGCTTTTTGCGCGGGTTACAGGGGTTCCTCCAAATCAGGGTCTGCCGGCATCAGCGACGGGTCAAACGGCATATCGGTATCGCTGTTGATACGGCGGTCAGGGTCCTGCTCGTAGGCAGTCTCGGGCACTTCGCTCAGATCGGTCCAGAGTTCCTCGCGTTCCTCCTCGGCCCCGTGGGGGCCAAACGGTTCGTGCAGCATAAAACAACCCTCCTTTTGTATAGCGCCGGGCGGCACCGCCCAGACTATAAGGGAAGTTTCTCACAGTGAGGTGGCTTTTATGCGTTCACGCGCCGGATTTTTTTGGCATAGCCTGTGGCTGACCCTGTTGTTGCTGCTGCCGCTTATCGCCGTGGTGGCGTTCCTGGCCCGCCAGCGGCAGGCCCAGCAGGAGTTGCGGCAGGCCGCCGCCAGCCAGAGCCAGCTGCAAATCGAGCCCGGGGCACAAAGTGTCTGGCGGATGCTGTTGGTGGTGCAGCAGGAGGAGCCCGCCTTTGTGCTGGTGCGGGCGGACGGCCCGGCCCACAGCGTGACCTTTTGCGCACTGCCCGGGCAGCTGCTGGTCAACGCCCCGGCAGGCACCACAACGCTGGCCGCGTGTACGCTCTCGGCGGGGGCGGGGCGTGCCGCACAGCTGCTGACCGCCACCCTGGCTACCGGCGAAACCGCGCTGCCGCCGCTGTACTATCTGGCGGCGACGCCCTCCTGCTGGGTGGACTGCGTGGGCAGCGGCACGGCGGTTCGGTTTGATACGTCGTCGCTGCTGCAGCCCGCCGCGCGGCTGGCCCTGGGCTATGGCAGCGAGGCCGTGCAGAGCGTCAGTGCCACCGACACCGTGGAGTTTATCGCCGCGCTGCAAAGCCAGCTTACGGGGAGCGCGGCGGGCAATGCCCGCGCCGCCGTCTGGGCCGCGTTTGTCCGGCAGAACCCCGACCTGCTGACCGCCGTGCCCGAGGCCTGGCGCAGATACAGCGCCCGTACGCTGACCGACCTGACCGCACAGGACTTGCTGCGGGCAGGGGAGACCGCAGCCTTTTTGCAAAGCCAGCCCGCGCTGACGGTGGATTACCTCACCGCCGCCGTCACCGATGCCCCGGATGGGGTGGCGCTGACAGAGGACGGCATGCAAATTGTGCAGACGTTATTGCGATAAAAAACGCTCCTGCCCGGGTGGGTAGGAGCTATTTTCAGGTTGCACGGGCGGATACGGAATCCGCCCCTACGGCATAGAAAGTGGGATACCTTGCGGGGGGTGTAAGGGAGCATTCTATATGCTCCCGCGGGCGAGCGATGCTCGCCCCTACATTCTTCTCAAGCTAAAATACGCTTTTTGCAAGAATTACGAATATTACGATCATTATAAAGTGGTGCTTTACAAATATTTCACGCCCAAAATTGCCACACCCAGAACGACCAGCACTACGCCGGTGGCGCGGTTGAGGGTGGCAGGCTCGGCCTTATTGGCAAACTTGGCCGCAATGCGCGCCCACAGCAGGGTGCTCAGCACGCAGCAGACCAGGCAGAACAGATCCGGCGCGCCGCCGATGGCAAAGTGGCTGACAGCGCCCGTCAGGGCCGTAAAGGTCATGATAAACACGCTGGTGCCGACGGCGGTTTTCAGCTCGTACCCCAGTACCGAGGTAAGCAGAAGCAGCATCATCATGCCGCCGCCCGCGCCGATAAAGCCGCAGATAAAGCCCACGCCCATGCCGCACAGCAGCGACTGTACCAGCCGTTTGCGCGCGCTGACGCCCTGCATCGCCTCTTTCGTGGTCATAACAGGCCGCACGATGAACTTGACGCCGAGCAGCATCGTCATAAACACCGAGAAGCTGCCCATCGTAGTGCCGGGCACCTTACTGGCGACAAAGCTGCCCACCATTGTAAACACAAGCACGGCGGCCATCATCACGGCACCGTTTTTCACATCGAGGTTGCCGTTTTTCTTGTAGGTGTAGGCCGAAACAGCGCTTGCCAGCACGTCGCTTGCCAGCGCAATGCCCACGGCCAAGTAGGGGTCCATACCCAGAAAGGTGATCAGCATCGGGCTGATCACGGCGGCGGCGCTCATGCCAGCAAAGCCGGTGCCCAGCCCTGCGCCGATACCGGCGATGAAACAGACGACAAATTGCACAAGATAGGTCATACGTTTTCTCCTTTTTCCGCAAGGCGGCGGCGCAGCGTGGCGTCCATACGGGTGATATAGTCCTGCATAGCCTGCCATTCGGTCGGGGTCAGGTCCGCAGCCACGGCGGCGTTAGCGGCCTGCTGGATGGCAGCCAGTTCTTCCACCAGCATTGCCGCCTGCGGCGTAAAGCCCAGCATCCGCTGGCGGCGGTTATCCGCAGCCGGGCTGACCGTTACCAGGTCCATCACGCGCAGATGCTCCACCGCCTTGGACACGTTGGACTTGGCCAGCCCACGATAGCGGCAGATGTCGCTGGCGGTGCGGCAATCCGGGTTATTGTGCAAAAACAGCAGGATGTCGATTTCCAGCTGGTTCAGCCCATGTCGGGCAGCGGCGGCTTCAAACTGAGATGTGTAGAACTTTTTGTAGTGCTGTACAAAGGCCAGTACCGGGATCAAATGGCTCACCTCACAGGTTGTTTGTTTTAGAACGGTTATAATTATAACTATTTATATGGACTTTGTCAAGGGGTCAGCAGGGGAAAGGCCGCAGGGGCGGATATAGAATCCGCCCCTGCGGGCGGGGGGTATCGTATGCGTTGGTGCTGCTGTGTAGGGGCTCACCCCTACGGGTGGCTCCCTTCAAGGGGAGCCGTTTACGATAAAAATCCCCCTCTCCCGGAACAGGGGAGAGGGGGGTCTTATCATTGTTTACTGCTCGCGGAAGCGGGAGAGAAACTCTACGGTGCGGGGGTTCTGCGGGTGCTCGAAGATATCCGTGGGGGTGCCTTCCTCGCAGATGACACCGTCTGCCATGTAGACCACGTGGCTCGAAACATCGCGCGCAAACGCCATCTCGTGGGTAACGACGATCATCGTCAGACCCTCTTTCGCCAGCTGGCGCATAACGCTCAGCACTTCGCCCACCATCTGGGGGTCCAGCGCAGAGGTCGGCTCGTCGAACAGCAGCACCTCGGGCTGCATCGAAAGCGCACGGGCAATCGCCACGCGCTGCTTCTGGCCGCCGGAAAGCTGGCGCGGCTTTGCGTTGACGTAGGGGGCCATGCCGACTTTCTCCAGGTTTTTCAGCGCCGTCTTGCGGGCGGTCTCCTTATCCTGGTGCAGCACGTAGCGCAGACCGGCAGTACAGTTTTCCAGCACGGTCATATTGTTGAAGAGGTTGAAGCTCTGAAACACCATGCCGACCTTGGCGCGGTAGGCGCAGGGGTCAGACCCTTTGGCCGTGATATCCTGCCCGTGGAACAGCACCGCGCCGTGGGTGGGCGTTTCCAGCAGGTTAATGCAGCGCAGCAGCGTGGATTTACCGCTGCCGGACGCGCCGATCACGCAGGTAACATCGCCGTGGTTGACGGTAAAGTCCACATCGCGCAGCACCACGTGGGTGCCAAAGCTCTTGGAGAGATGGCGCACCTCAATGATGGGTTCAGACATGAGCGGCCCCTCCTTTCATATCCAGATTCTGGGACTCGTGGTCCGGGTCCGGGGCATTGTACATGCCGCTGGTGTAGGCCAGAGTGTCGGTGGTGTTCAGGTCGTAGTTCTGGGGACCGTCCAGGGCCTTTTCCCAGGCGCGCAGCAGGTAGCTGGCCAGCAGCGTCATCGACAGGTAGATGATCATGACGATGACGGCGCTTTCAAAGTAGGTGTACAGCGCGCCGACCACGCTCTTGTGTACAAAGAACAGGTCGGTGATGGAAATGACCGACAGCACCGAGGTATCCTTGATGTTGATGATGAAGTTGTTGCCGATCTGCGGCACGATGTTGCGCAGCGCCTGCGGCAGAATGACATGCAGCATCGTCTGCCAGTGGTTCATGCCGATAGCCATGGCGCCCTCGGTCTGGCCGGGGTCGATGGACACAATGCCGCCGCGCACGGTCTCGGCCATATACGCGCCGGTGTTGATAGAAACGATGAAGAAACCGGCTGTCCACATGCCCATCTTGATGCCGAACACCTGCAACAGACCGTAGTAGATGAAAACAGCCTGCACGATCATGGGCGTGCCGCGGAACAGCTCGACATAGCAGCGCAGCACCACCCGCAGAATGCGCAGCAGCACACGTTTCCAGACGGGGTCGCGCTGCTTGTCAATGGGGATCGTCTGCAAAGCGCCCACGGCAAAACCGATCAGGCAACCAAAAAACGTGCCGACCAGTGCCAGCAGCAGGGTAGTGCCTGCGCCGCGCAGATACGAAAAGCCGTATTTCTGCAACACATTGGCGCAGTTTGTCAAAAAGTCTTGCATGGGGATTCTCCTTTTTCTTCATGCACCGCAGGGACAGTAAACCGCCGAAACCCCTGCCGTGTAAATTGCGGCAGGGGCAGGGGGCGTGCGGTGTTTACTCGCTCAGGGGCTGTACGCTGATGGCTTCGTCCATCAGGGTATTGTAGTCATCGGCGGTCATAGTTGCCAGCACCTCGTTGATGGCATCCTTCAGGGCGGTGTTGCCCTTCTTCATCGAGATACCGATGTTGATGTCCTCATCGCTGACCTGGAAGTCCTTGTCACCGCCGCCGAAGTCCAGCAGGGTGAAGTCAGGGTAGGCAACCAGCGCAGCCTGGCCGGTGGGACGGTCGGTGACAACGATGTCGCAGGCACCACTGTTCAGGGCTACCAGCATCGAGGGGGCAGTCTCCTGGGCGGGCAGGATGTTGGCATCGGCGATCTGCGGCAGGCAGTTGTCGTACCAGATGGTGCCCAACTGGCTGGTAGCGGTAGCACCAGCCAGGTCAGCCACGCTGGCGGCGGACGCATACTGGCTGTCCTTCTTGGTCAGGGTGATGATGGAAGCATAGTAGTACGGGTCAGAGAAGTCGACCTGGGCGGCACGCTCGGCCGTGATGGACTGGCCAGCGATAACGCAGTCCACGTCGCCGCTCATAACCGCGGGGATCAGGCTGTCCCAGTCCAGCTTGACAATCTGAACCTTCTGGCCCAGGGCGTCAGCGATCTTCTTGGCCATCATAACGTCGTAGCCGTAAGCGTAGTCGCTGGAGCCGCGGATGGCAACAGCGCCGTTGGAATCATCGCTCTGGGTCCAGTTGTAGGGGGCGTAAGCGCACTCCATCGCAACGGTCAAGGTCGTAGGGTCGCCGTCGCCGTCGGGGGCGTCGGCCGCAGCCTCGGCAGAAGCTTTGCCGGAAGCGGCGGTGTCAGCCGTGCTTGCGGCAGCGGTGGAGCTGGCGGAAGAACCGCAGGCGGTAAAGCTGGCAGCCATGGCAGCCACCAGGCCCAGGGCCAAAGTTTTTTTCAGTTTCATGATGTTACTCCTTTATATACCTTTCAAATTTCCTCTACGCAAAAAGCCCCGGCTCCTTGCGGAAAACCGGGACTTGAAGCCTTGGTATAAGCATACACGGCGCCGCGTGGTGCCGCGCCATTGCGGCCAATACTTATGTATAAATATTACCGCAACATGCAGGCTTTGTCAATAGGGCAGGGGATCAAGCGGCAGCTTTTTCGCTGTTTTTCTCGCTTTTGCTGTAGCTCTTGACACTGTGCAGCACAATGTTCAAACCCAGGACGATCAGCATCACAGCCAGGATCAGCTGCAAACCGTTGGCGATGAACACAGCACCCCAGGTGGTCTCGCCAGCGGGGATGGTGGTGGAAGCAGCGGCAGAGATGGCCTTGACCATGGCGATCAGGCGCTGGACCAGCGCGGTGAAGGTAACGCACAGCATGATGACCAGCGGCGGGAACAGCATCTTGTTGTTGCGGCCGGTAACTTTCAGGAAGACACACAGAGTAGCCAGGACCAGGGCGCTCAGCAGCTGGTTGGCGGAACCGAACAGCGGCCAGATGTTGGCATAGCCGATCTGGGTCAGCAGGAAGCCGAAGGCCAGGGTGATGATGGTGGAGAAGTAAACGTTGCAGAACAGCTTGCGCCAGCCCTCGGCATGCTCCATGTCGTCGGTGCTGAACAGCTCCTGGAAGCTCATACGGCCGATACGGGCCACGGCATCCAGGCTGGTCAGGGCCAGAGCGGAAACGCACATCGTCATAAAGACGGTAGCGATGGAAACGGGCACGCCGAACATCTCAAAGAAACCGGCAACGCCGCGGCTGAAGATCTGGAACGGGGTACCGGCGGCAGGGGTGCCATCGGCAGCGGCAGCAGCACCGGCAACGCACAGGGCCAGGACAGCCAGCAGGCTTTCCAGCACCATGGCGCCGTAACCGACCTTGAGCATGTCTTTCTCATTCTCAACGGTCTTGGAGGAGGTGCCGGAGGAAACCAGGCTGTGGAAGCCGGAAACGGCACCGCAGGCCACGGTAACGAACAGGATGGGGAACATGGTGCCCAGCTTTTCGTTGTTGAAGCCGGTAAAGACGGGCAGGTTCATGGTGGGATGGGCGACCAGCAGGCCGACGACTGCACCGGCGATCATGCAGATGAACATGAAGGTGGTCATGTGGTCACGGGGCTGTTTCAGCAGCCACATGGGCAGGACCGCAGCGAAGAAGATGTAGATGAAGGTGATGTAGCTCCAGGCAGCTTTGCCCAGGATGATGGGGAAGTTCATGCCGACAACAAAGGACAGCACGATGAAAACGATGCTGATGGCGGACTCTTTCCAGCCGGTGAAGTGGAACTGCTTCTGGAGCAGGCCGAAGATGACGGCGAACACCATGAACATGATGGAGACCATGCCGGCAGCGCCGTTGGTGTTGGCGGCATCAGACAGGCTGGTGACACCATCGGTGGTGACGAATGCGTTGAAGGTACCGGCGACCATGTCTGCGAAAGCAGCGATAACGATGCAGCAGAACAGCCAGCAGAACAGCAGGAACAGCTTACGGCCAGTCTTGCCGATGTACTTCTCGATCAGCAGGCCCATGGACTTGCCGTCGTTTTTCACAGAAGCGTACAGGGCGCCAAAGTCGGTAACAGCGCCGAAAAAGACGCCGCCGATGAGCACCCACAGCAGAACGGGCAGCCAGCCGAACGCGGCAGCCTGGATAGCACCGGTAACAGGACCGGCACCGGCGATGGAAGAGAACTGATGGCTGAAAACGGTCCAGCCATCGGTGGGCACGTAGTCTTTGCCATCCTCCAGCCGCACAGCCGGGGTTTTGGCGTTGGGGTCGACACCCCAGGTTTTAGCGAGCCAGCGGCCATACCCGGCGTACGCACATACCAGGACGACAGCGGCAATCAGAACGATCACAAGCGTATTCATTTGTATAAACTCCCTCATTTCTTACATATTTTTACAATCGCTTGTCCTATTACTTTAAACCGTTGTTCTTGCTTTGTCAATGAATTGTTCATATTTTGTCAGCATGTTGGTCACAGGGCAAAATGGTCGAAAATTATTAGTAATTTTTGTCGTTTTGCACAAAGTGAAATAGGGCATTGACAAAGCGGGTGGGACATTATAGTATAAAGTAAAGTAGGGCGGCGAGTTGGCTCCCCTTGAGGGGAGCTGTCACCGAAGGTGACAGAAGGGTGGCCGGGTGATGCCTGTGGCTGCGTAGCCACCTCTCACCCGCTGCGCGGGAGATCCCCTCAAGGGGGAGCCTTTAGGTGCGTGGTGTAGGGGCGCATACTGTGCGCCCGTGCGATCTCGTGCCGCCGCTAAACTCCGCGGGCGAACAGTGTTCGCCCCTACAGTTTTCTTTCTCCGCATACACCCCCGTACATTTTATAATAAAATAATAAAAGGAGACTCCCCCTCATGAAACAATGGTTAAAAGACGCTGTATTCTACGAGATCTATCCCCAGAGTTTTTATGATACCAACGGGGATGGCATCGGCGATTTTCCCGGCATTATCGCCAAGCTGGATTACATCAAGGACCTTGGCTGCAACGCGCTGTGGATCAACCCCTGCTATGACTCGCCGTTCAAGGACGCCGGGTACGACGTGCGGGACTACAAAAAGATTGCCCCGCGCTACGGCACCAATGCCGACGCCGCCGCGCTGTTTAAAGCTGCGCACGAGAAAGGTATCCGCGTGCTGTTCGACTTTGTCCCCGGCCACACCAGCGAGGAGCATGCCTGGTTCAAGGCCAGCTGCCAGCCTGAGCCGAACGAATACTCCGACCGTTACATCTGGACGGATTCCTGCTTTTCTTCCGGCGACGGCATGCCGTTCATCGGCGGCGAGACTGCGCGCAACGGCACCTACATTTTAAACTTCTTCAAGTGCCAGCCCGCGCTGAACTATGGTTACGGCAAGATCCACGAGAAATGGCAAATGCCCACCACCGCCCCCGCCTGCCAGGCGACCGTGGAAGCGATGAAAGATGTCATGCGGTTCTGGCTGGATATGGGCTGCGACGGCTTCCGCGTGGATATGGCTTCGAGCCTGGTCAAAAACGATACCAAACACAAAAAATACACCTGCGCTATCTGGCGGGACATTGCCGCCATGCTGGATAAGGAATACCCCGAAGCCGCGCTGGTGGCCGAGTGGAACGGCCCGCGCATGTCGCTGAAAAACGGCTTTGATATGGACTTTTATCTCGAGTGGCAGGGCAACGGCTACAGCTGGCTGATGCGCAACTACGACGGTGCAGCCGACTCGAACCCGCACAACATCGGCAAGGCGTACTTCTGCAAGGATTCCGGCACCGGCATCGATAAGTTCCTGGACGATTATCTGCCCAATTACAAGGCCACCCACAAGGACGGGCTGTGGTGCTTTATCACCTGCAACCACGACACCGTGCGCCCTGCGGCAGGCCTGACGGTGGACGAGCTGCGGCTGGCCTACGCCACGCTGTTTACGCTGCCCGGCGCGCCGTTTGTGTATTACGGCGATGAGATCGGCATGCGGTATCTGCCGCTGCCCACCAAGGAGGGCGGCTATTTCCGCACCGGCTCCCGCACGCCGATGCAGTGGGACGGCAGCGCCAACCATGGTTTCTCCACCGCCAGCACCGATGCGCTCTACCTGCCGGTGGATACCGCCGATGACGCCCCCACGGTCGCCGCGCAGCAGGCCGACCCGCACAGTCTGCTGAACAGCGTCAAGAGCCTGCTTGCGTTCCGCCACGCGCACCGCGATCTGGATTCGGATGCTTCGTTTAAAGTATTGTACGCGCCCAAGGCCAAGGACGACTACCGCCCGTTTGCCTGGCAGCGCGGCAAGCTGACCTGTGCCGTCAACCCCGCCGGGGTAAGCGCCGAGCTGCCGCTGAAGCTGAAGGACGACGCCTGCGTACTCTACGCCATCGGCGATGCCGCGATCAAAGACGGCACCCTGTGCTTGGGTGCGCAGAGCTTTGCGGTGTTGGGGTAAGTGCCTACGGGCGGATATAGAATCCGCCCCTACGGTGGTGGAACGTGCTGTAGGAGCGAGCACTGCTCGTCCATGGAACCTTGCGTTACCGTAAAACTGCACGGGCGAACAATGTTCGCCCCTACACAAAGGGATGTTTCCATGAGTCGTAGGGGCGGATTCCATATCCGCCCGTGCGAACAAAAAGCAGCCCGCAGCTTTTCCGCTGCGGGCTGTTTTCTTATACCGTCTTGATCAAAACCTCATCCATCCCGCGTTTGGGTACGCAGTAATCGCGGGCGGGGTCGAGGTAGTATTTCACGCTGCCGTTTTCCATGGTTACCAAATGGCTTTCGTGGGCGGGGTAGCCCAGGGCGACCATATAGCACAGCCGCATTTTGTCGGGCAGGGCCAGCAGCTTGCCCAGGGCCGGGCGGTCGATAGCCCCCATGATGCAGCTGCCTACGCCGTGTGCCCAGGCGGCAGCGGTCAGGCTGCCCAGGGCAAGGCCGGTGTCGACGTCGCTGCCGCCGGGCAGGGTTTCGTCCTGCAGCACGGCAATAAACGCGGTCGGCATTTCGTCGGCTTTGGGCGTGCCCTGCTCCTGCGGCAGATAGGCGGCCCAATGCACCAGCGGCTGCACGGCGGCAACGGCTTCGGGGCTTTGCACCACCACATATTTCAGCGTTTGGCGGTTGGCACCGCAGCTGGCAATGCGGGCAGCGTCCACACATTCCCGCAAAATTTCGGGCTCCACAGGGCGCTGTGCAAACCGGCGGTAGGTGCGGCGCGTGCGCAGAAATTCCATCATATCCATTCCCAACACATCCTTGCTACTTGTTTTACCGCGCGCAGGACGGCGATATAATCTTTAGTATAGCAGGTCGGGCCTTATTTATCAATCACGGTCGCGGTGCGGCCAATGCCGACGACGGCCTCGGTGATCTTGCGCCAGCTTCTGCATCCGCAGATGCCGTCCGCCGTCAGGCCAAAGCGGCGCTGCACGGCTTTCAGGGCGGTTTCGGTCCTTCTGCCGAACGTTCCGTCCAGCGTGCCGGTCGTGTAGCCCAGGGCGTTGAGGGCGTCCTGCAGCACCAGCACATAGGTGCTGCGGCTGCCGCGCCGCACGGTGGGATAGCCTGCCGTGGTGTTGGCGCAGGCCGGTGTGCCGTAGCGGCGGTCAAAGTGTACCCAGGTCGGCGTCATCGAAAGCGGCTCCACGTACCCCCACGCTTTGGTGGCCACGGCGGCGTTGTAGATGGCCCTGCGCGCATCGGCCCCGCTGCTTTGGCCCACATCAAATGCCACGCCCGCATAGTGCTGGCTGATCGTGCCGTGGCCGCCCTCCCAGATGCGTTTGAACGCGTACCCTACGGGGATGCTTTTGCCGTAGGTGCGGCGGGTCAGGTTCCAGGCTTCCATCGCGGCAGTGGTGGTCCACAGTACATTGGCCCCGCTGGCGCCGCGGAACTCCCGCAGCTTCAGCGTGCTGCCGTAGCTGTAGGGCATGGGGTCGTTCTCGTTTAAGTTGTAGGTGAAGAAGCGGTTGTTGAAGGCATCGTACACGAACAGTTTTGCCATGATTACCCCTCCTCGTTCCGGCATTCGCGGTACAGGCCCTGCGCGGCCAGGCGCAGGCTTTCCCAGGTGTCGGCGTCCACCACGCCCAACGGCTGTAATCCCGCCGTAAGCTGGTAGCTTTCCAGTGCGGCCTGGGTGGCCGTGTCAAACACGCCGGTCTCGGGCACAAAGTCCGCGCCCTGGTCCACAACGGCGATCAGGTTCAGCCACTGCTGCACCTGCAGCACAGCCGGGCCTACACTGCCAAGCGCCAAAGCCGAGGCCGGCCACTCGCCGCCCGGTTCCGGCCCTGCCGCAGCGGGGGTCGCGGCCAGCAACGTCAAAGCGGCATCGCGGAAAATTTTCCAGGCTGCGGGCGTCACCTCGCCGGTCTCTTCCAGTCCGAAGTATTGCTGCGCGCTGCGCACGGCAATTTCCAGTTCGGGGTCAAAGGTATGGCCCGGCTCGGTGCTAGCCAAAAAGTTGATTTCGGGGATCCACTGGTTCAAAAACAGCAGCAGGCGGTTCAGCTGCAAAACGGCGGGGCCGCTGTCGCCGGGCCGCAGGGTCACGGCGGGAGAGGGCAGGCGCACCGCCCGCACCACCGGGCCGCTGGTTTCCAGCGCCTGCACGGCGTCATAGATGCTTTGCCAGGTCAGGCGTCCGACCGTGCCGTCCACGGTAAGACCCGCACGCTCCTGCCAAGCGCGCACCGCGCGGGTGGTGGCCGTGCCAAACGTTCCGTCCACCGTGACGGCAGGCAGCTCGCTGTAGTAGGCGGACAGCCGCCGCAGATAGAACTGCACAGCCCGCACAGCCGTGCCGCTGCTGCCCTGGCGCACCGTGGCGGTGAACTGCCCGGGCGTTACGTTGTAATCCACAATTTTGTTGGCGACCGCGAGGGCGACCTCCTTTAATTTGTTCCAGGTGCTGCGCCCCGTCACGCCGTCCGCCGCCAGGGCAAATTTGTTCTGGAACGCTGTCACCGCGCTGACGGTCGCGGGGCCGTAGCTGCCGTCCACCTTCACCGTGGTCAGTCCGCTGTAGTTGTCCGCCGCCAGCCGCAGCCAGAACTGCACGAGCCGCACTTCCATACCGGTGCTGCCGCGCCGCAGCGCCGTGCCGGGCCAGGCCGTGCCGCCCAGGTCGCTTTGCGCTTCCAGCCAGGCGGCGTACAGGGCATTCCAGGTCGTGCGCCCCACCACGCCGTCCGCCGTCAGGCTCTGCTTTTGCTGGAACGCCCGCACCGCCCGCTCGGTCGCCGCGCCGTAGCTGCCGTCCACCGTCACAGCAGGCAGGCTGCTGTCAAACTGCGCAAGGTCGGAAAGCCAGAACTGCACCTGCTCGACATTGCTGCCGGTGCTGCCGCGCCGCAGGGTCGTGCCCGGCCAGCTGCCCGCACTCTGGGTGCCGTCGGCGGTCTCGCCCTCGCTGGTCAGCTCGGCCAGGTCCTTGACGCTGACGTAGATATAGCTGATTTTGAACCAGGTACTTTTGCCGACCACACCGTCCGCCGTCAGGCCGAACTGCTTCTGGAATTTTTTCACAACGTTCTCGGTCATCTCGTCAAACACGCCGTTCACGGTCGGCTTGCCGAAGAACGGGTAGTCCTTGGCAATGCGGGAAAGCTGCCGCTGGATGATGCGCACGTTGGTGCCGGTGCTGCCGCGCCGCAGCGGGCTGCCCGGGTAGCTGGACGGGATGGCTGCGATGTTATTGGTGGTGACCAGCTCCACCCGGCTGCCGTAGTAGTACCGCAGAATTTGCAGGGCGTTTTTGCCTTCTTTGGCGCGGTCGACGGTGCCCCACTGCTTCATGCCCGGGCAAGTGACAGTCTTGCCGTCGCAATACTCGGTGTAGTAGGGCTCCTGGTCGCCGCTGCGGCGCACGTAGGTGTTGAAAAGTTCGGCGGTCAGTTTTTCCATCACCGCAAACACCGTGCGGCCCGAGACATAGGCCTGGTCGACGCCCGGCGAGCCGGTGATATTAAAACTATAGCCCCGGCTGGGATACCACTCGGTCCAGATGCGGTTAAGCGCAAGGCTGATCTGCGCAAGGATGTTCGCGCGCAGTGCCTGTTCCGGCCAGGTAGGGCAGACAGTCGGGGCTGTTTGTGTCGTTATTCGGTTTTTTTAGCTGACGACCGGGCTTTCCGGCAGGATGATCTGGATCAGGGTCTTATCCAGCATCAGGGTGCGGTGCCACGGGTTCAGGATGATACCCTCGATCTCGGGCACGGTCAGGGCGGTCTCGAGCAGCTTGCCGATGTCCGCCATAAAGGTGGACTGCACCTGTTCGGCCCCCTGCATCTCTTCCTCAAAGCTGGTAAAGGCGTACCACCAGGCGCGGCCGTCCGGGGTCTGCACGGTTTTCAGGCTCATCTGGGCGGCGGGGCCCGGCTCTACGGCCACCACGAACTGGCCGTTTTCCCGGATGCGGCGGCGGATGGCCGTCAGCGCGTGGGCCAGCAGCTCCGGCGTGGCGCTTTGCTGCAATGCGGCAATGGCCTGCTCGATGGTCTCGTTGCCCTGTAGGGCTTCTTCCTGCATCATAGCGGGTTCCTCACTTTCAGCTTTCTTTGGTGCGCTTGCCGGTGATCTGCTCCGGCGTCAGGGCGGCATCCGTCACCGGGGCAATGCGGCCAAACACGATGTTGCTCCTTTTTGCAGAGGCTGCTCGGGCGGATATGGAATCCGCCCCTGCAAATTATACCTGGGGCGTCTTGCACACATCCACCCAGCCCTTGGCTTCGCAAGCCTGCTCCAGCTCGGGCAGGGTCAGCTTTACGGCGCTGTGGTCGTTGCCAGCGGCGGGGTAGACGGTCTCAAACTTGCGCAGGCTTTCATCCAGCCACACTTCCACGCCCGCGTTGATGCCAAACGGGCACACCCCGCCGGGCGCATGGCCGACCCAATGCTCCACCTCGTCATAGGGGATCATCTTCGCCTTGGTGTGGAACGTTTCCTTATACTTATGGTTGTCCACCTTGGCGTCGCCCTCAACCAAAATCAGCACGGCCTTGTCCCCCTGCAAGAAAGACAGCGTCTTGGCGATCCTCCCGGGCTCTACGCCCAGTGCGGCAGCGGCTTCGGCCACCGTGCCGGTCGTCACATCCGGTTCAATGATGTGGTTCAGAAAGCCCTTGCTTTCCAGGTATTGCTTTGCTTTTTCCAGCGACATACTTTTCCCTCCATGTTTTCAAAAATACTTTCCCGGCCCTATTATAGCGCCTTTTGCGGCGGATGAAAAGCAGAGGGACGCTCTCTTTTCACAGTTTCTTTTCCCGCAGGATGCCGTGGTAGGGGCCTTCGGTGCAGGTGCCGCAGGGGCGGTAGCCCTGCCCCTCATAGTAGGCGGTCAGGCCGGGATTGTTCGCGCCGGAATCCAGCCGCAGAGCCTGCTTGCCCAGGCTGCGGGCGTACCGCTCGGCACATTGCAAAAACTGCGTACCGGCCCCCTTGGCCCCCACCTTGGACACAAAGTTGTGCAGGTACAGCGCCGGGGCCGGTTCCGGCCAGCGGGCATCCTGCGTAAACAGCGCACCCGCGCTTACCACCTCGCCGCTGCGGGTGTCGACCAGCACAAACAGGTCTTTCCGGATGCCTTCATAGTAGGCCAGCGGGTAGTAGGTCGTATAGTCGGTCTCGTTCCAGCCGTGCAGGCCGTTTTGGTCCATCCAGGCAATGCGCTGCTCGATCAGGGCAAGCACCGCCGCGCACTCCTCGGGCTGCGCGTGGCGGAACTCGTACGGGGCTTCGGCGCAGCTGCGAGCCATTTTGTCCAGCGTTTCCTGTCGGATGGCCTCCCGCAGTTCCTGCATATAGGGCGCAAAGCGGGTCTGGGGCACGCCGTAGGTCAGGTTCAGGCTGTACTCCTGCGGCTCCCAGGTGGCAATGTCGGACTCGTTGTGGGAGACAACGGCTTCCATCTTGTCCAACGCCTTGTAAATTTTGGCCTCCTGGGTCTGTAAAGCGGCCATTTCCTCATACAGCGCGCGCATTTCGGTGTTAAAGGGCGCAGGCAGGGCGGCGACCCAATTGTACAGCAGCGTTTTCTCCTTCACTTCGTCGGCGGCGGTCTTGTCAAAGGCCGGGATATCGCCGGTAAAGCACTCGCCCAGGTCGTGGATCAGGCACATGCGGATGACCTTGTCCATGTCGGCCTCGGGGAACGCATCGCGGAGCCAGTAGGCCATCAGGGCGATGCGCCAGCTGTGCTCGGCCACGCTCTCATGCCGCCCGCCGGAGGTATAGCAGTGGCGGGTGGTGTCTTTCAGCTTTTCGGCGGTATGCAGCGCTTGCAGCAGGTTTTGCGGTTCCATGGGCAGGTCTCCTTTACGCGTAACAAATTGCCTCTATCATACCGCGCGCAGGCGTGTTTGGCAAGCCGCCCTTGCAAAACGGGGCGAAACGTGGTATAGTAAATAAGTTCACAAGGGGAGCTTGCGTAAAGCAGGCTGAGAGTGGGCTGTATCGCCCTGACCCGTAACCTGATTTGGATAATGCCAACGTAGGGAGATACCTTCACGACTGCTCATTTGAGTTTGCACGCGGATATGTCTTTACCGGCATATCCGCGTTTTTTGTTTGCGGTGCATTGGGGGCACCACCTTGCGCCGCCAAAGGCATCACCGCACAATTCCCTCCCTACGGGCTTAAGCACCGCTCCGGCGGATCTCCGCGCCAAGAGCCGCCGCAAAGCGTCGGTTGCGCTCCGAAGCGCCTCGCTGCGGCTCGGTGTGCGGCACGCCATCTGCGTTGCAAAAATGCTCGAGAATACACAAAGTATTCTCTGCGCTTTTCACTTAGCAGCTGGCATACCTCGCTCGCCGTATCGGCACTTAGAATTGTGCGGCGCTGCCTTGATAAAACTGTGCTGTAGAAAGGAAGTATTGTAATGAAAACAGCATTGACCATTGCTGGCAGTGATTCCAGCGGAGGCGCCGGTATCCAGGCTGATATCAAGACGATGACCGCCAACGGTGTTTTTGCCATGAGCGCCATCACCGCCCTGACCGCCCAGAACACGACCGGCGTGACTGACATTTTTGAGACGACCCCCAAATTCCTGGCCGAGCAGCTCGACGCCGTCTTTACCGACATCTACCCCGATGCCGTCAAGATCGGCATGGTCTCTTCGGCAGAACTGATTGCC
Source organism: Subdoligranulum variabile (assembly GCA_004554775.1). Lineage (GTDB taxonomy): Bacteria > Bacillota > Clostridia > Oscillospirales > Ruminococcaceae > Gemmiger > Gemmiger variabilis_B. The sequence continues at coordinate 48,026 of SFKI01000005.1, read as the reverse complement.
ACCATTGCCGAGCGGCTGCGCTTTTACAAGGCCAAGCACATCGTGGTCGACCCCGTCATGGTGGCGACCTCCGGCTCCAAGCTGCTGCGGGACGACGCCGTTGCGGCGCTGACCGCCGAACTGCTGCCTCTGGCCGAAGTGCTGACCCCCAACATCCCTGAGGCGGAGATTCTCGCCGGTATGACCATCACCGACGCCGCCGGGATGGAGGCCGCCGCTAAGACCATCAGCGAGAAATACGGCTGCGCCGTGCTGTGCAAGGGCGGCCACCAGATCAACGACGCCGACGACCTGCTGTGGCGCGGCGGCACCGGCAAGTGGTTCCGCGGCAAGCGCATTGCCAACCCCAACACCCACGGCACCGGCTGCACGCTGTCCAGCGCGATTGCCTCGAACCTTGCCAAAGGGTACGACCTCGATACCTCGGTCGAGCGCGCCAAGGCATACATTTCGGGCGCACTGGCCGCGATGCTCGACCTTGGCCACGGCTCCGGCCCGATGGACCATATGTTTGAGCTGAAGGGGGAGTTTGTCGGGTGAAAAAGACCTCTACCTTTCAAAACGGGCTGATCTGGTTCGGCGCAGGCGTGTCGCTGGCCGAGATCCTGACCGGCACTTCGTTTGCGCCGCTGGGCATGGCAAAGGGCTTTGCGGCCATCCTCATCGGGCATGTTATCGGCTGTGCCATGATGCTGCTGGCCGGGCTCATCGGCGGGCGCACGGGCCGCAGCGCGATGGAAACCGTCAAAATGAGCTTTGGTCAAAAGGGCGGCTTGCTGTTCGCGTTTTTGAACGTGCTGCAGCTCGTCGGCTGGACGGCTATCATGATTTACGACGGTGCGCTGGCGGTCGGCGGCATCTTTGCCATTGGCCGCTGGGTGTGGTGCCTGGTCATCGGCGCGCTCATTATCTTGTGGATCGCCGTCGGCATCACCGACCTGGGCTGGATCAACAAAGTGACGATGGCCGCGCTGTTCATCCTGACGCTGGTGCTGTGCAAGGTCATCTTCTTCTCCGGCAATGCGATGCCCGCCGTGGACGGCGAAAGCCTGACCTTTGGCGCGGCGGTGGAACTGGCTGTGGCCATGCCGCTGTCCTGGCTGCCGCTGATCAGCGACTACACCCGCGACGCCGAGAAGCCCACCCAGGCCACCTGGGTCAGCGTGATCGTCTACGGGCTGGTGTCCTGCTGGATGTATGTTATCGGCATGGGTGCGGCCATTTTCACCGGCGAGTATGACATTGCCGTCATCATGGTCAAGGCCGGGCTGGGCATCGCCGCGCTGGTGATTTTGGTGTTTTCCACTGTTACTACGACCTTTTTGGACGCCTGGTCGGCAGGCATCTCAGCCGAGAGCCTTTCTGCCAAGCTGGACGGCAAAAAGACCGCCATTGTGGTGACGGTCATCGGCACCGTTGCCGCGATCTTGTTCCCGATGGACGATATCACGGGCTTTTTGTACCTGATCGGCTCGGTCTTTGCGCCGATGATCGCGGTGCAGATCGCCGACCACTTTATCTTGAAGCGTGACCGTTTCGCCGTCAGCACCGATGCGCGCAGCCTGGTCATCTGGCTGGTGGGTTTTGCCGCCTACCGCCTGCTGATGGGCGTGGACACCCCGGTAGGCTACACCCTGCCGGATATGGTGCTGACCGTTGTGCTCTGCATCCTTGCCGAGAAGGTCCGCCCGACCGCGAAAGCGTAACCCTTATCTACCACAATGCGCCCTGCCAAAACCGGCAGGGCGCATTTATTTTGCGGCGGGTATTTTTGCAGAAAACACCCCGCCTGAGACAAAACTGCATTACCAGAATAGTACTTATATAAATTACATATATACGTTATATATTACTACTATTTAAACTGTGCTAGCGGTTGCGGGCACCGGGGTACTATTCTGGTATTACGGTGGTCGAGGGGCAGTGTGCTACCCGGGGACCACCCCTCACCCGCTGCGCGGGAGCTCCCCTCAATGGGAGCCTTTAGTAAGGGCGGATTCCCGCAAAGATGCCCTGCTATTTTCTTTGGTTGCAACCTTCCCCAAAACGCTGTATAATATAGGCAAATATCCATTCAGGAGGTTGAAACCTATGGTTGATTATACCGAAGGCAGCGGCAAGCAGTATCATGTCGGGCTGGGACCCGGCGATGTGGGCCGCTATGTGCTTTTGCCCGGCGACCCCAAGCGCTGCGCCAAAATTGCCAAATATTTTGATAACCCCCGCCTTGTGGCGGACAGCCGCGAGTTTGTTACCTACACCGGCACCCTCAACGGCGTGCCCGTCAGCGTTACCAGCACCGGCATCGGCGGCCCGTCCGCTTCCATTGCGCTGGAAGAACTGGCCAACTGCGGTGCCGATACCTTCATCCGCGTGGGCACCTGCGGCGGCATGCAGGAGGAAGTCTGCGGCGGCGATATCGTTATTGCCACCGGTGCCATCCGCATGGAGGGCACCAGCCGCGAGTACGCCCCCATTGAGTACCCCGCTGTACCCGATTTCGGCGTGACCAATGCGCTGGTCGATGCAGCCAAGGATGTCGGCGTGCCCTACCACACCGGCGTGGTCGAGTGCAAGGACTCCTTCTACGGCCAGCATCAGCCCGAAAAGCACCCGGTCTCTTATGAGCTGCTCAACAAATGGGAGGCCTGGCTGCGCATGGGCTGCGTTGCGTCCGAGATGGAGTCCGCCGCGCTGTTCATCGCCGGCGCCTACCGCCGCGTGCGGGTCGGTTCGCTCTTCCTCGTTGTCGCCAACCAGGAGCGCGCCAAAAAAGGTCTGCCCAACACGCAGGTACACGACACCGACCTTGCCATCCGCGTAGCTATCGACGCCATCCGCAAGATGATCGACAAAGAGGGCCGCTAAAAATCTCACGGCTCCCGCGGAAGAACGCCTTGACCCCTGCCTCTACATCCTGCCAATCGTGCCCCTTCACCGAAGGGGCCTTTTTTGTTATCCCCCGCCATATACATAAGGCAAGGGGGGGATGCCTTATAAAAGCTGCCATCTACTGCCGTTTAAGCAAAGAGGACGAAACCAAAACCGGCGCAGAGTCCGAGAGCATCCAGAACCAGCGCTCGATGCTGCTGCGCTATGCGGCCGAGCATGGCTATACCGTGCAGGCCGTCTACATTGACGAGGATTATTCCGGCGCGGATCGTCACCGCCCGGCGTTCAACCGGATGCTGGCCGCAGCTGAGCGGAGGGAATTTGACGTCATCCTGGCAAAAACGCAGTCTCGCTTTACCCGCGATATGGAGCTGGTGGAAAAATACCTGCACGGCAAATTTGCCGAGTGGGGGGTACGCTTTATCGCGGTGGTGGACCATGTCGACACGCAGGACCGCGCCGGAAAAAAGGCCCGTCAGATCAACGGGCTGATCAACGAATGGTATTTAGAGGACCTGTCCGACAACGTCCGCTCGGTGCTCACGCACAAGCGCTGGCAGGGGGATTACATCGCCACCTACGCGCTGTACGGCTACCGCAAGGACCCGGCCGACCATCGCCGCCTGCTGCCCGACCCTGCGGCCGCCGCCGTGGTGCAGCGCATTTTTGCGCTGTATTTGCAGGGCTATGGCACAGCGCGCATTGCCCAAGCTTTAAACCGCGAGGGCATCCCGCCGCCCAGCGTCTACCGCCGGCAGCACGGCGGTACTGCCCGCCCCGGCACCGGGCAGTGGAGCCGCGCCACGTTGCACCAGATGCTGACGAACCGCACCTATGTGGGCGATTTAGAGCAGGGCCGCCGCCGCAAGGTGAGCTACAAATCCGCCAAAAGCGTGCGGCTGCCCCGCACGCAGTGGATCATCGTGCCCGGCACGCACGAGGGGCTTGTCTCCCGCGCAGACTTTGACGCCGTGCAGCGCCAGCTGGCCCGGCGGGGTAGGGGGCGGCGCTGACTGCATGGCTTACCCAGGTAGGGTAGACTTCACTGGACGCCACGTTGGCGATGTAGGACTGGAAGCTGACCGTCACGTTGCTGGCGCTGGCTGCCGGGCGGCCCAGGTGTACGGTGATTTTGCGCGGCACAACGACTTCGCTCAGCACTTTGCCGGGCAGGCGTTCCTCGGGCGCGGGGCCGCTGCCGCCGCCCCCGGCAAACAGCACATGCGGCGGGATGGTAGTGGTCCGGGGGGCGGCTTCCCGCGCGGGCAGGGCATCACCGTCCCCGCCGCCGGGCAAAAATTCCAGCCGCGCCACGGTCTGCTGGCCGTCAAACACCTGCACGCCGTCCACAAGCTGGCTCTGCCAGCCCGCCGCCTCGGCCCGCAAGCGGTAGACGGCGTAGGGGCGCACGTTCGTGTTGGATTCCCGCAAGCTGTAGGCGGCATCGGGTGCGGCCAGTGCGGCAGCTTCGGCGGCACCGGCTTCGTCGGTCGTCAGCCGGGCAACGGCCACACCGGATTCATCCAGCACCGCCACCTGCACACCGCTCAGCGGGGCCGCCTGCCCCGCCACCGATGCGTAGATCCGGATACTTCCTGTTGGCATAGTAAACACCTCCTTGTATCAGGGTATGCCCGGGGTGGGGGAGGTGTGTTGACGGGATGCTGCCGATAAAGAGCTTCCCTCAAGGGGAGCCTCTATACACAAAAAAGCCCGAAGGCATTACGCCTTCGGGCTTTTGGATTTGCTTCAGCTTATTGCAATCAGGCCTTATCAGCAGAGCCGAACAACTCGATCTTCTCGCGGACGGTAGCCTTGATGGCATCGGCGCCGGGAGCCAGCAGCTTGCGGGGGTCGAAGCCCTTGCCCTGGAGATCCTTGCCAGCCTCAATGTACTTACGGGTGGCATCGGCAAAGCTCAGCTGGCACTCGGTGTTGACGTTGATCTTGGAAACGCCCAGAGAGATGGCCTTCTTGATCATGTCAGCCGGGATGCCCGTGCCGCCGTGCAGGACCAGGGGGATGTTATCGGTAGCGCCATGGATCTTGTCCAGAGCCTCGAAGTTCAAGCCCTTCCAGTTGGCGGGGTACTTGCCGTGGATGTTGCCGATACCGGCAGCCAGGAAGTCGATGCCCAGGGCAGCGATCTTGGCACACTCAGCGGGGTCAGCGACCTCGCCCATGCCGATGACGCCGTCCTCTTCACCGCCGATGGAACCAACCTCAGCCTCGATGGACAGGCCGTGGTCATGGGCCAAGGCGACCAGTTCGGTGGTCTTGGCAACGTTCTCGTCGATGTCGTAGTGGCTGCCATCGAACATGATGGAAGTGAAACCGGCGGCAACGCAGGCCTTAGCACCCTCATAGGTGCCGTGGTCCAGGTGCAGGGCAACGGGAACGGTGATGCCCAGGCTTTCGTCCATGGCCTTGACCATGGCGGCAACGGTCTTGAAGCCGGTCATATATTTGCCAGCACCCTCAGAAACGCCGAGGATGACGGGGGAGTTCATCTCCTGCGCGGTGAGCAGAATGCTCTTGGTCCATTCCAGGTTGTTGATGTTGAACTGACCGACAGCATAGTGGCCATCGCGTGCTTTCAGCAGCATATTGGTAGCATTTACCAGCATATCACATACCTCCAGATGATTATTGAGCGGTGGCGCTGGCGTTCAGCCCACCGATATGCCTATTATAACCCGACTTTGACAAAAAATCAACAGGCAAATTGCAGAACCGTTATGCACTTTTGGCGCACCTTGCCGCGCACTGCCGGCGTTTGCAAAAATTTGGCAGTTTTGTCACCAAAACGGGGGAGTTTTGGGCAGGAAATCAGCTTTTTCCCATCTTGACAACGTGGTTTATCCAACCTGTTATGTGGATAACTTTTCCACCCGCTGTGGAAAACGCACCCCCCAATTTTGTGGAAAACTTGGCTGCTATGCGGGTTTTCCACCTTTTCAACAGAGTTTTCCACAAGGGGAAAGTGGGTTTTCCACTACGGTTTGTATAAACAACGCTTTATCGCACACCCCGCAAAGGGCCTTTGGATTTTTGGCGCATGGCTCCGGCGGCAGTTGTAAAAAAGCGGGGCCGGGGGTGTAAAAAGCGCAAAATAAAGGTGACAAAACCGCGCAGGGTGTGCTATACTGTTATCTGTATAGCCAGCCTTGTTGCGGTTGGCGGACTGGAAACATTACCGGGGCCTTTTGCCCCGCAGGAGGTACCCTATGGAAAAGATTGCCCGCGAACAGGCTGAACCGCGCACCGATACGCTGGTATGGGGCAAAAATGCCGTGACCGAACTGCTGAAAAGCGGCGGCGCGGTGGATACTGTCTATCTGGCAGACTCGCTGCCGCAGCCGGTTGCCGGCTATTACACCGCCCTGGCCAAGCAGACCGGCGCGGTGGTCAAACGGGTACCTGGCCATAAGCTGCAAAAGATCTGCGGTACCGACGACCACCAGGGCGTGGCCGCCCGCGCCGCCGAGGTGCAGTACGCTGCCCTTGAAGAGCTGTTTGCCGCAGCCGAGGCCAAAGGCGAAGCGCCGTTCCTTGTGCTGTGCGATGGGGTAGAGGACCCGCACAACTTGGGTGCCATCATCCGCTCAGCCTATCTGTGCGGCGCGCACGGCGTTGTTATCCCCAAGCGCGGCGGCGTCGGTGTGACCGGCACCGTAATGAAATCCAGCGCCGGGGCAGCCGCCCGCCTGCCGGTGGCCCGCGTGTCCAATCTGGCACAGGCCATCCGCACGATCAAAGAGCACAACATTTTTGTCTACTGCGCCGACCTCGGCGGTGCCCCGCTGGCTAAGACCGACCTGTCCGGCCCGGTGGCGCTGGTGCTGGGCAGCGAGGGCGGCGGCCCGTCTGCGCTGACCCGCAAGCTCTGCGATGCCGCCGTCACGCTGGAAATGGCCCCCGGCCAGTCGACCGGCGTGGACAGCTACAATGTCAGCGTAGCCGCCGGCATCCTGTGCTACGACGTGCTGCGCCGCCGCACCGCCAAGAAGTAAGTTGTATCTCTACCTTATAAGGGATAAAGGGAGCATAAAAATGCCAAGCAAACGTACCAATGATTCGGTAGATCGCATCCTGGCGGATCTGAACCAGCGCCAGGCCGCAGACGGCGTGCGCGCCAGCGTCACCGATCATCAGGTCGATGAAATTTTGCGCAGCGTGGGCATTTCCACCACGCCGCTGCAAAGCACGCCGACCCAGGACAGCCAGATCGCGTTCTCCGATTTTGGCGGCCCGGACGATTTTGAAGAACTGATGCGCACAACGGCCCCCGCTGCGCCCTCTGCCGCGCCCCGCCGCACGGCGGAAGCACCGCTGCGCCCGGCTGTGGCCCCGGCCTCCGCGCCCGTACAGCAGCGTCCGGCGCAGGTTCCGCAGGCTGCACAACCCGCGCAGCCGGTTCGGCAGCCTGCCGCCTCCGTGCAGGTCGACCCCACGCTGCAAGACACCACCCGCACCGGCATCATCAAGGATTTTCTGCGCAAGATGGCCCCGGACGGCGATGTCTCGGACACCGGTGCGCTGAATGAGGGCAAGGCGGATTTCCAGCGCTTCTTCGCAGATTCCGTCGCCGTTGTGCCCGATGAAAAAGGCCTCCTGCGCGACCCCGGCAAGAAAAAGCGCGGCTTCTTCGGCCTGAAGTCCGCCGACGACACCGACCATTTCGAGCCGATCAATGTCTCGCTGGGCAGCGGCCACAGCAGTGAGCCCGCCGCGCATACGCCCGCGCAGCCTGTCCAGGCGGAGGAATTTTTTCCGGACGAAGCCGAAGCCGCACAGACCCCTGCCCCGCGGCCTGCCCGCAAGCACGGCTTTTTCAACAGCCTGTTCGGCGGTGATGACGGCTACGCCGATGCCACCGACGAGCTGATGATCCCCGAGGAACGGCAGGATGAGCCTACGCTGGCCCCGCTGCCGTCCGCCCCGCGCCCCGCCCAGGAGACCGGCTCGGGCTTCTGGCGCAGCAAGTACACCCGCCCGCAGCCCGAGCATACCGGCAATACGCTGATTGGCGAAACGCTGACGGGCGATACCCTGATGATGCTGCGCAGCGTCGTCAACGAGCAGAAGGATCAGAAGGAGCAGGCCCCCGTAAAGGAGCCCGGTGCGACCAGCACCATCTACCGCAAAAAGCGCAGCACCGTGGAATTTACCCCCGGCCAGAAGCGCAGCACCCCGCCGCCCGCGCCACCTGCGCCGCCGCAGGGCCCGGTAGGGGAGCCGCTGGTCCTGCCCGGTGAGCAGCCTGCCCAGGCCATCCAGCCCGGCCAGACGACCACCGGCTTTACGATGCAGCTGAACTCCCCGGTGCTTACCCCGTCGGACAGCACGCAGCAGTTCATGAATGCGTATAACGCCGTGCGTCCCCGCCCAGCCCAGCCGCAGCCTGCCCCCGTGCAGTCCGCTGCCGTGCCGCAGGCCCCCGTAAAGAATACACAGCCCGCCGCCCCCGTCGAGGAACCCACCCTGATGGCGGACAGCTACCACCATACCCGCGATGCTGTGGACGACCTCGTCGATACGCTGACCGGGCGCATCCGCTTAGCGCCCGTCGCGCCGGACGCCGCCGCACAGCCTGCCCAGGCGCAGCCGTTCCAGCCCGCGCCGCAGCCGCAGCATACCGGGTTCACCCAGGACCTGGGCGGCTATGCCGCCGCCCCGGCCCACACCGGCTTTACCCAAAGTCTCGGCCAGGCCCCCGCAGAGCCTGCCACCGGCTCGTTTGTGGATAGCATCGCCAACGCCATCAACACGGGTGCGATCTCCGACGAGACCGCCCGCTATGATGAGATGGCCGCGCGGCTGACCTCGAACCTCGAAGCCGAAGCAGGGGAGCAGGGCGCACAGGCCGGCCTGCGGGACAAGCTCCATCTGGGCGGGTTCCACCTTGGCGGCAAAGCCGGGGACGAAAATCCGGATGCCGCCGCGCAGCCCTTTGACACCGCCGAGATCCCGGTGTCCCCCCGCCGCGACTACGAGAGCGCCGAGGATGCCCCCGCCGTGCGCAATGAGCTGGACAAGAACCTGCTGCAGCTGACCACCGCCTGCATCGTAAGCGGCGTGGCCGCGCTGGTGCTGCTGGTGCTGGCGTTTATCGCCGCCGCACTGCCCGCCATGCCCGGCGTACTGGCAGGCGAGACCGTCTACCCGGCGGTGGCGCTGGTGCTGCTGGCCGTGGCTGGCGGCATCAACTGGAAAACGATCCTGAGCGGCCTGCAGGGCCTTGCCAAAAAACCGACGCCGGACAGCCTGACTGCGCTGGCCGTGGTGGGCGCGCTGCTGCAATGCCTGGTCGTGCTCATCAGCCGCACCTATACCCACGAGGTCACCCTGCTGGCCGGGCCCGCCGCGCTGGTGCTGTGCGCCAATGCCATCGGCAAGCGCATCAGTGCCGCCACCGTGCGGGATAACTTCCAGCTCGTCAGCAAAAATGTTGACCACGCCGTGGCCTACCGGCTCAAGGATGCCGGGGCGCTGCGTGCAGCCTCGCAGGGGCTGGCACAGCCGCACCCGTCGGTGCTGGTCAGCCGCCCGACGCAGATCTTCCGCGGCTTTTTGGCAAGCAGCGCCGCTGCCGGTACGAGCGATAAAAACCAGCAGCAATTTGCCTGGGCCGCAAGCGGCTGCGCCTTGCTGGGCTTTGTCATCACCATCATTCGCACGCACAGCCTGACCAGCTCGTTCACGATCCTGGCCAGCATCCTCTGCCTGGCCGCCCCGCTGGCCGGCACGCTGCTTTCCGCCCTGCCTGCACGCCTGATGCAGCGCAGCGCAGCCCAGGTGGGCGCTGTGGTGCCGGGCTGGCGCGATATCCGCCAGCTGGGCCGCATCAATGTTATCCAGGTCACAGCGCGCGACCTCTTCCCGCAGGGGTGCGTCACGCTGGCGGGCATCAAGCCCATCAAAAATGCGCCGATCGACCTAGCCATCGTCTACGCTGCGTCCATCATGGCCGAAGCCTGCCCCACGCTGCGCGATGTCTTTTTGAACATGCTTGGCGACCGCAGCCTGCTGGCCAAGGTCGATGACCGCCAGACCGTCTACGGCAAGGGGTACATCGGCTGGATCAACAAGCGCCGCGTGCTGGTGGGCAACCGCAGTCTGATGCAGGATTACGGCGTCAAGCTGCCCAGCCTTGAGTATGAGCAGCACCACACCGTCAACCAGCGCCGCATGATCTACCTTGCGGTTTCCGGCAAGCTGTTTGCCATGTTCCAGGTCGCCTACCAGCGCGACCCGGACACCGCCGCCGTGCTGGACAGCCTGCGGCATTCGGGCCTGTCGCTCATCGTCGACTGCGATGATTTCAACTGTGATACCGCCCTGCTGGAAGCTGCCTACAGCCTGCCCGCCGGGGCCGTCAAAGTGCTGAACACCGCCGAGCATGAGCTGATGAACCCGGCCACTGCCTGGCTCCCCGAGAGCGACGGCAATATGCTGCATCTGGGCAGCTTTGCCAGCTTTGTCGGCGGTCTCGAGGCCGCTGCCGGTGCCGCCGAGGGCGAGCGCAAATCCGCCGTGGTCGTCACTGCGTCGGTGCTCATCAGCTGTGCGCTGGGCGTGCTGCTGACCCTGACCGGCGGCCTTACCACCCTGCCGCTGCCCGCGCTGGTGCTGTACCAGGCTGCGTGGTGCGTGCTGGCTATGATTTTCCCGCTGTTCCAGCGGTATTGATTTACGTTTGAGAGAGGGGTTGCGCCTGTGTACCGTGCCAAAGAAAAGCAGATGTCGATTTATGACTATCTGCCGCCGTACCATGGAGAACTGCGCGATAAAAACCGCTGGGTCCGCCTGGCCGAAGCCATTGACTGGGACCGCTTTGAGCAGGGCTACAGCGAACTGTTTGCCCCCAGCGGCAAAGCGGCCATCTCGGCCCGCATCGCACTGGGCTGCCGTGTGATCCAGCTGCACTACGGGGTCTCGGACCGCGAGGTGGTAGAGCTGGTGCGGGAAAGCCCCTATCTGCAATATTTTTTAGGGATGGAAACCTTCAGCGATACCATGCCGTTTTCTTCCCGCACGGTAGCGCGGTTCCGCGCCCGTATCCCGGATAAAGTTGTGCGCCCGGCCGTAAGGCTTTTGCGCAGCTTTGCGTAAACCCAATAAAAAGTATATATGAGGTCTGAATGGAACTTTTACTCGATGCACTGTTGGATGCGCTGATCGATGGCGTAAAAATGCTGCCCTTTTTGTACCTGGCCTACCTGCTGATCGAATGGCTGGAGCGCCACCACGGCGAAAACATTGAAAATGCGCTGGCCGGCGGCGGGCGCTGGGGCTTTTTGCCCGGCGCGCTGCTGGGCTGTGTGCCGCAATGCGGTTTCAGTGCGGTCGCGTCCAACTTTTATGCCAGCCGGGTCATTACCCCCGGCACGCTGCTGGCCGTGTTCATCGCCACCAGCGATGAAGCCATCCCCCTGCTGGCCGCCGAGCCAAGCCAGTGGGCCACGCTGGTGCTGCTCATCGTATGCAAGATCGTCATTGCCATCGTGGGCGGCGCGCTGCTGGATATCCCGCTGCGCAAGGTGCTGCCCCACTCGCTGTACGGCGGGTACGAGGGTCACGCTGACGATGTTGACTGCCACGAGGAGCACGAGGAGACCAGCAGCATTTTCCTGGCCGCGCTGCGCCACACGCTGGAAATTTTCGTGTTCATTCTGCTGTTCAGCTTCCTGATCGGCCTGGTGTTTGAAGCCGTCGGCGAGGACGCCATCACCAGCGCGCTGGCCGGGATGGGCATTCTCCAGCCGATGCTGACCGCGCTGGTCGGGCTGATCCCCAACTGCGCCGCCAGCGTACTGCTGGCCCAGCTGTATATGCAGGGGGCCATCACCTTTGGCAGCCTGTTTGCCGGGCTGACCGCAGGGGCAGGCGTGGGCCTGGCCGTGCTGTGGCGCGTGAACCCCAGCTGGAAACAGAACCTGTTTATGACCGGGCTGCTGTGGGCCGTTGGTGCTGCGGCAGGCATGGTCTTGCAGCTTATCTTCTAAGGAAACACCCCAAATTAAAAATTTCGGCAGGAGGTACTTTTTACTATGCGGTACTCGATCGAAAATGATACCCTGCGCCTGACCGTCGACACCCACGGGGCCGAGGCTGTCAGCGTGATCCACAAGCCCACCGGGGCCGAGCTGCTCTGGTCCGGCGACCCGTCCGTCTGGGGCCGCCATGCACCCATCCTCTTCCCGTATACCGGCAAGCTGACCGGCGGCAAAATGATTGCCAAAGGGGTCGAGTTTGCGGGCGGGCAGCACGGCTTTGCCCGCGATGTGGAGCACACGATGACCCGCCACACCGCCGACACGCTGGAATTTGAGCTGCACGCCAACCCCGAAACGCTACCCAAGTGGCCCTACGCCTTTGTGCTGCGCTCCACCTTTGTGCTGGACGGCGAGACCATCCACCATACCCTGACTGTGGAAAACCCGGTCGAGGAACAGCTGCGCTTTGGCATCGGCTACCACCCGGCCTTTGCGCTGCCCTTTGACGACCGCCACACCACCGAGGATTACGAGATCCGCTTTGACGGGCTGGAATCCCCGCTGTGCGTCAGCGCCGTGCCGAACGGCCTGCTCAACGGCCAGAGCTACTACCTGGCCCGCAACACCGAGACCATCCCCCTGACCGATGAGCTGTTTGACAACGACAGCCACTGCATGGTCAACCTGAAAACCGCACATGTCTCGGTCGTCGAAAAGGACACCGGCCGCAGCGTAATCTGCAATGTCGAGGGCTACCCCTATGTACTGATCTGGTCGGCTGCCAAAAAGCCGCTGCACTTTATCTGCATCGAGCCCTGGCACAGCCTGCCCGGCGAGGAAAACGGCCCCCTGGAATGGGAGCGGCGCCCCTGCGCCGCCAGCCTGCAAAAAGGCGAAAGCTGGTCCACCACGCTTTCCACCACCTTTGTGCGCTAAGCGGGGGACTGTATGGCAAAGACAAAGGCATTTTTGCAAAAACACCGCTGGAGTCTGACCGGCGCCCTGCTTGGGGCGCTGGTTTTTCTCATCCTGTACGGCGTGCGGGTACTGGACCCCACCTGTGTGGACTGGATCCTGAACAACGCCAGCCCGGACCCCGCGCAGCATTACCTGGGGTGGGTGTTCTACCGCCGCAGCGGGTGGCACCTGCCGTACCTTGGCGCGAACTACAGCGCCATCTACCCCTACCGCACCAGCATTTTGTACACCGATTCCATCCCGCTGCTGGCTGTACTGGGCAAGCTGTTGGGCGGGGTACTGCCCGCCAGGTTCCAGTATCTGGGGCTGTGGGGGCTGTTCTGCTATGCCATGCAGGGCGGTCTGGCGCAGGCTCTGATCGCCCGCGTCGGCGGTGTGCGCCCCGGGGACACCGCCAAAAACTGGGCCAGCGTGCTCGGGGCCGGGGTGCTGGTGCTGTTCCCGGCGCTGAACATCCGCATGTTTGCACACACGGCACTGGCCGCCAACTGGCTCGTTCTGCTGGCGCTGTGGCTCTGGCTGTGTGCCGAGCAATCTGAAAACAGGCCCACCGCCGCCAAACTTTGCCTGTGGTGGGGTATACTGGGCCTGCTGTGCGCGGGCATCCACCTGTACTACCTGCCCATGGTGGGCATGGTGCTGGTCGCCGCCTGCGTGCAGCGTGCGCTGGAAAAACGCGGCCCCGCCGCCGTGGTGCTGCCCGTCGCCAGTTTTTGCGGCGCAGCGCTGGCCGAGCTGTTTGTGCTGGGGGCGTTTGCCGCCAACTTTGCGGGCTACTCCAACGGCTATCTGAGCGGTGCCGACCTTGCCAACCTGTTTGTGCCGGGCCTTGGTGCCAGCTGGGAGCAGGAGATCTACGCGGGTCTTGGCACGACGATCGCCGTCGTGCTGGCGCTGGTGTGGCTGCTGGTGCAGCACAAACAGGCCGGGACGTTTTTCCGCCGCCATAAAAATGTTGTGATTGCCGCCCTTGTGCTGCTGGTGCTGGACGCCATCGCCGCCATGGGCAACACCGTCACCTTTGCGGGGCGAACGCTTTTTACCGTGCCTATCCCGCAGGTGCTGATGGATTTTTGGGCCATGTTCTCCAGCTGCGCGCGCCTTGCCTGGCTGGCGGGCATGCTGCTGGCCGTCGTGGCCTGCGGGCTGGTGCTTCGCTTTTGGCAGGGTGCTGCCGCCGCCGTGCTGCTGGCCCTTTGCGCCGCCGCGCAGGGCTTTGGCCAGCGAGCCGAGCTTGCCAAGCGGTTTGCCGCCTACCACGATGCCGCTTACTATGAAAACACCACGCAGCTCACCGACCCCGCGTGGGAGCAGCTGGCCGCCAGCGGGCAGTTTACTCACCTGGCCTTTGCCAGCTTTGACTTTGAGCATGACGAGTTCTGGGACCTGGCCGCCTTTGCCGCCGACCACGGCTGGACGTCCAACAGCTTTTACATGGGCCACATGGATGGCAACCTTGCGGCGGTGACACTGGCAGGGGAGATGAACGCCCTCGCGCCTGACACGCTGTACGCCTTTGTGGATGAGGACGCGCTGGCCCGCAACGACTTTGCGCTGCACTATTACCGGCTGGACGGCGTGCTGCTGGGCAGTGTCGAGCCGATCGACGGCCTGACCGAAGAATCCGCCGACACCGATCCCGCCCACACAATGACGCTGGAAAAATCCAGCGTCATCAACGGCACGGCGGACGCCGACGGCGTAGTGCTCTCCTCGGGCGGTGAGCTGCTGACCGAGGCGTGGATGCTCTTCCCCGGCAATTACCGCGTCACCTTAACGGGCAGCGGGTTCGACCACAGCTACATCTACGCGCGCCACGGGCTGATCAACCAGGAAACCTACAAGATGGACGTCAACTTTACCGGCATCGCCCCGGACGAGATGGTGTTTGAGTTTTCCACCGGCGAGCCGCTTTACTACTGGCGCACCGCCGTCCACGCGCTGGACGACACGCCCCTTACTATTACGGCCATCAAGGTTGAAAAGCTCGGTTAAACGTCTGTTTTATCGTTCTTCCTGTAGACGGTGGGGGATACCCCATACTGCCGGGTGAACGCCCGCGTAAAGTAAGAGGCATTGTCAAACCCGCACCGCGCGGCAATTTCCAGCACGGTGTACCGGCTGCCCCGCAGCAGCACTGCGGCCTTTTCCAGCCGAAAGTGGATGAGGTACTGCGCAAAGCTGGTGCCGGTCAGGTCATGGAACCGCTTCATAAAATGGCTGCTGCTGTAGCCGCACTCGGCGCTGATGGCCGCTACCGTGATCTTCTCGGGGTAGTGGCGGTCCACGTACTGCACGGTCTGGCGCAGCAGGCGGGTATCCCGGTGCTCGCCCCCTGTGGGGTGCCGGGCGGGTATTGCGGCTTTGCACAGCGTATCCATCACGCCGTACAGGCAGGCTTTTATGCGCAGTGCTGTATTTTCTTTGCGCTTTTCAATCAGCATCCATACGTTTTCCGACAGTTCCCTGCCCAGGGGGCTGTCTTTTTGTATGCGGGCGGGCACTTCCATGCTGCCGTCTGCCAGCGGTGCCAAAAAACGGCGGTAGGTCTCGCTGTCCGGCAGCTCCAGCAGCGAAAAGCGAAACAGGATATTGTAATAGCTGAACGTCCCGTTTCCCTCCACTGCGATGGCGTGGATCTGCCCGGGCAAAATTACCGCCACCTCGCCGGGCTGCAGCGGCACGGTCTTGCGATCAATGGTGATGATGCCGCAGCCTGCCTCGCAGCAGATCAGCTCCATCTCCTCGTGGTAGTGCAGGGGATAGGCAGGGATAAACGTGGGCATGATGCCGCGGTAGACGGCGAAGGGAAAGGCTTCGCTTCCGTGGACTTTTACTTTCTGCCCATCGGACAGAATGGCCGGGACATCGGGACGGATGGACATGGGCAGCGCTCCTTTGCAAAATCATAGGATTCTGTTAGAAGTATAAGACTTTTATGAATGAATTGCAATACAAATCATAGTATAATGACAATACGCATTTACTAAGGAGTGTCCGTATGAGTTTCCGTTCTTCTTCCGCCGTCGGGGGCGGGCTTGCCCGTTTTTTTGGCGACCGCACCTTTGCCCACAGCCTTGTGCGTATCGCCCTGCCGGTCACGCTGCAAAGCATGCTGCGGGCATCCTTCAGCATCATTGACCAGGTCATGATCGGCCAACTGGGCAGCGCCAGCATCTCGGGCATCGGGCTGGGCGGCAAGTTTGCGTCCATCCACAATGTGGTGCTCAGCGCCGTCGCAGCGGCGGGGGCGATCCTGATTTCCCAGTATCTGGGGCAGGGCAGCCGAAAAAACGCCGCCCGCAGCTACAGCATCAATCTGCTGGTGTCGCTGACGATCGCCGCACTGTTCACGCTGGTTTCCACCCAGTTTGCCGGGCCGATCTTAGGGCTGTACACCCAGGACGACGCCACCCGTGCGCTGGGGCAGACCTATTTGCAGACCTACGCCTGGTCGTTCTTCCCGGCGGCACTGTCCAGCATGGCGGAGACGCTGCTTTGCTGCATGGAGGCTGCCGTTTTCCCGCTCATTGCCAGCATCACCTCGCTGTGCATCAACACGGCGCTGAACTACCTGCTCATCTTCGGCCACGGCGGCCTGCCCGCGCTGGGGGTACAGGGGGCTGCGGTAGCCAGCGTGGCGGCGCAGGTGGTTTCCTGCGTGCTGGTCTACCTGTTTTTGGCTGTGCGGCTGCGCCAAAAGCAGTGGCAGCTGCGGTTCACGCTGGGCTTTACCCGGCCAGAGCTGCTTACCTACGCCAAGATTTTGCTGCCGCTGCTGGCCAGCGAGTTTTTGTGGAGCCTTGGAGAGAATGTCTACTCTGCCCTCTACGGCAACATTGGCACCCTGGCTTGCGCTGCCATGACGATGACCACGCCCATCCAATGCCTGATGGTGGGCGCACTGTCGGGGCTTTCCAAAGCGGCGGCTATCCTCATCGGCAGATCGCTGGGCACGCAGGAATATGACCGCGCTTACCTCGATGCGCAGCGGCTAATGCGGTGCGGGCTGGCAGTCTCGCTGGTATTGTCGGCGCTGCTGCTGGTGTTCGGGCGGCTGTATACTACCATCTACCGGGTCGAGCCGGAGGTGCGCGCCACCGCCTACCTGCTGCTGGTGGTATTCGCCATCATCTCGCCGGTCAAGGTGCAGAATATGATCTTGGGCGGCGGCATTTTGAAAAGCGGCGGCAAAACCAACTACACATTGGTGATCGACCTCATCGGCACATGGGGCTTTGGCGTGCCGCTGGGGCTGCTGGCAGCCTTTGTATTAAAGCTGCCCATTGTACCGGTGTATTTCCTTCTCTCGCTGGAAGAATGTGTCCGGCTGGCGCTTTCGCTGCGGCTGTTCAAAAAGCGCAGCTGGATGCAGCAATTGTAACAGAGGTGCCGTATGGATACATTACAGGTAAACGGGCAAACCTATACGGTAACGCGGCTGCTTGGTAAAGGGAAAGGCGGTTACTCCTATCTGGCTCAGGGGAGCGCGGGGCCTGTAGTGGTCAAACAGATCCACCATGAGCCGTGCAGCTACTACCAGTTTGGAGATAAACTGCAAAGCGAGCTGCGGGCTTACCGTACCTTGTCAGCGCTGGGCCTCCCGATGCCGCGCCTGCTGGCGGTGGACGAAGCGCAGGAACGGCTGGTGAAGCAGTACATTCCCGGCCCAACGGTGCTGGAACAGCTGCGGGCAGGTACACTGCCGCCGCAAGCCGAAGATCAGATGCTGGCAATGTGCCGCCTTTTGTACCCGGCCGGGCTGAACATCGATTACTTCCCCACCAATTTCATCCTGTGGGACGGCGTGCTTTACTATGTGGATTACGAGTGCAATCCTTACGATGCACAGTGGGATTCTGCGCGCCTGGCTGCAGGAGCATGGGCAAACCTGACGGCAAAGTTTTTGTACAAATTTTAAAATTAGCCCCTTGCAAAATGGCGGCGTTTGCGCTATGATGTATGTATTCTGCAGGGAAACACCTGTTTTCCCGGAAATGCCGTGCCGCAAGGCGATTGAGAGGATCATACGATGTCTTTACTGAAAAAGCTGGTTGGGCTGACGATTGGCGCTGCTGCTGTGGGCGCCGCGGCTTACTTTTTGAACCGTAATGAACATACCGAGGAGTACGAGCATATTTGGGGCCCGGAGGACGAAGCAGACGCCGAGGATGGCACTGCCGAGACCGCCGAGCCCGCTGACGATGCGTCTGCCGAGGCTGAAGAAGCCCCCGCTGCACCTGAAGAATCTGCTGCCGCTCCCGTAGAAAAAGCCGCTGAAGCCGAGGCCCCCGTACAGGCCCCCGCCAGCGATGACACCCCCAACGCCAACCCCGTTGAGCTGGGTGCCGTGGAAGTCCCCAAGACCGAGGACGGCAAGCTGGACGTTACCAAAATTGCCGACCCGGCTGATTTTGGCGACTGGGACGAACAGGGCTGCAAGGGCTGATAAGAAACCGCAAGGCGCATCTTTGGTTGCAAAGGTGCGCCTTTTTTCTATTTTGTTGCCGTTTTAGCCAAACATCCGCACCTGAATTTGTACAGATTTTTTGTTTAACGCTTTACATCTTTACTGTGCTAAAGTATAATAGGATCATGGAAAAGAGAGGTAGGAGCATCATGGAGCTGACACTGCAAAATTTCACCCCCGCCGAGCAGGCGACCTTCCGCCTGCGTGCCCTGTATGAGCAGGGCGGCTACCGCAAGTACCGCGCTTCCCGATTTGAGGAATACGCCTTGTATCAGGAGTATCAGCGCTTTCTGCCGGACCCGCAGGTCATCACCTTTACCGACTTGGACGGCAAACTGCGTGCCATCAAACCGGATGTGACGCTGTCCATCGCCAAAACGGCCCAGCCCGCCCCCGGCGAATGCAAACGCTTTTATTATAATGAGGAAGTCTGCCGCGCCAGCCGCGAAAGCCACACCTTCCAGACCATCCATCAGATGGGGCTGGAGTGCATGGGCGAGGTGGACGAGGCCGTCCAGGCCGAAGTGCTGCGCCTGGCGCTGGCCAGCCTGGCCGCGCTGGATGTGCCCACCGTGCTGGAAGTCAGCCACATGGGCTTTGTGACCGGCCTGCTGGACGCGCTGAACGTCCCTGATGCTTACCGCGCCCGCCTGGTGGAACTGCTGTGCGCCAAAAACGAGCACGAGCTGCGCAAGGCTGCGCTGCATGCCGGGCTGGATGCTGCTGGGGCCGACGCCCTTTGCGGTCTGCTGACTTTGCACGGCCCGTTTGGTGCCACGCTGACCGCCGCCAAGGCCACCGCCGCCAGCCCCGCACAGAAAGCTGCCCTGGCCGAGCTGCAAGCGTTGCAGAATGCGCTCGGTGAAGCGGGCCTCGGCTTGCAGTTGGATCTGAGCATGGCCGACGAAGCCGAGTATTACAACGGCATCGTCTTTACCGGCTACGTGGCAGGCGTGCCCCGCGCGGTGCTCAAAGGCGGCCAGTACGACTACCTGATGCAGCGCTTCACGCCCGGGGCCAAGGCCATCGGCTTTGCGATGTATCTGGACGAGTTGGAACGCCTGGCCGCACCGCTGCCGCCGGTGCAGCAGCAGGGCGGGGAAAAGGTCTGGCTCAACATCGCCCTGCCCAAAGGCCGCCTGGGCGATAAAGCCTACGCACTGCTGGCGGGGGCCGGGTACAGCGCCAACGAGGACTACAACGACACCCGCAAGCTGGTGGTGGAAAACCCCGAAGCCGGGGTGCGCTACTTCCTCGTCAAGCCCAGCGACGTGGCTATTTATGTCGAGCACGGCGCCGCCGACATCGGCATCGTGGGCAAGGATATTTTGACCGAGTCCGGCGCCGACGTCTACGAGCTGCTTGACACCGGCATGGGCAAGTGCCGCATGTGCGTGGCCGGTCCCAAGAATTTTGTGGATGATGAAAGTCGAGCGCTGCGGGTGGCGACCAAGTTCGTCAACATCGCCCGCGACCATTACGAGCGCCGCGGCCGTGATATCGACATTGTCAAGCTCAACGGTTCTATCGAATTAGCGCCGATTTTGGGGTTGTCTGACGTTATCGTGGATATCGTCGAGACCGGCACTACCTTAAAGGAAAACGACCTGACCGTGATCGAAGAGTTCATGCCCATCTCGGCCCGGTTCATCGCCAACAAGGCAAGCTACAAGTTCAAATACGCCCAGCTGACCGAGCTGCTTACTAAAATGAAGGAGGCCCTTGCACAATGATCCGCCTGTATGATTTTGACGAAGTAAAGCCCGAAGAGATTTTGAACCGCGACATCCGCGCCGAAGCCGACGTGGAAGCCACCGTCGACGCCATCATTGCCGATGTGCGCGCCCGGGGCGACGCCGCTTTGCTGGACTATGCTGCCAAGTTCGACCACGCCCAGCTGGACAGCGTGCAGGTCACGCAGGCCGAGATCGATGAAGCCTTTGCCGAGTTGGAGGCTTCCGACCCCGAATTTATTACGACGCTGAAAATGGCAGCGGCCAATATCCGCCACTTCCACGAGCAGCAGCTGCACAAAAACTTTGTGCTGAACGACCGCCCCGGCATGGTGCTGGGCCAGAAGTACACCCCCATCCAGCGCGCGGGCGTCTACGTGCCCGGCGGCACGGCAGCGTACCCTTCCACCGTGCTGATGGACGTTATCCCCGCCAAGGTTGCGGGCGTGCAGCAGATCGTCATGACCACCCCCGCGGGCAGGGACGGCAAGGTCAACGCCGGGATCCTGGCGGCGGCGGTCATTGCAGGCATCGACTGCATCTTTAAAACAGGCGGCGCGCAGGCCGTGGCCGCGCTGGCCTACGGCACCGAGAGCGTGCCCGCCGTGGACAAGATTGTCGGCCCCGGCAACATCTACGTTGCCACCGCCAAGCGCAAGGTGTTTGGCAAGGTCGGCATTGATATGATCGCAGGACCGTCGGAAATTCTGGTATTGGCCGACGGCAGCTGCAACCCCGCCTGGGTCGCAGCCGACCTGCTCAGCCAGGCCGAGCACGACAAGCTCGCCACGCCAGTGCTTGTCACCGACAGTTGGGACCTTGCCAAAGCCGTGCAGGCCGAGCTGGAAGTGCAGATCCCGCAGCTGCCCCGCGCCGCCATCGCACGCGCCAGCGTGGACTCCAACGGCAAAATCATCGTCACCAACGACATGAAGAAAGCGATCGACGCCGTGAACATCATTGCGCCCGAGCATTTGGAGATCTGCGTGGATGACCCGTTTGCAGTGCTCAACGATATCCAGAACGCGGGCAGCATCTTCCTGGGCAAAAACGTGCCCGAGGCCCTGGGCGATTACTTTGCTGGCCCCAACCACACGCTGCCCACCAGCGGCACCGCGCGGTTCAGCAGCCCGCTGGGCGTGGATGATTTCGTCAAAAAGTCCAGCTTCATCTACTACACCCGCGAAGCCCTGGGCGAAGTCCAGGCCCGCATCGCCAACTTTGCCGAGCATGAGGGCCTACACGCCCACGCCAAGAGCGTGACCATTCGGTTTGAGGACGAACAAAAAGGGGAGTGAGCCCATGAGCCGCTATTTTACGAAAACGCTGGGATCTCTGGAGCCGTATGTGCCCGGCGAACAATTAAAAATTGACAACCTTGTCAAGCTCAACGCCAACGAAAACCCGTACCCGCCCGCTCCCGGCGTGGCGGCGGCGGTCGCGGCGGCGGTGCCGGGGCTGCGGCTGTACTCTGACCTGTCCAACCGCACGCTGAACGAGGCCATCGCCGCGCACTGGGGCGTGCAGCCGGAAAACATCTTGTGCGGCAACGGCAGCGACGAAAACCTGCTGCTGGCACTGCGGGCCTTTTGCGATGAGCACACCCCGCTTGCCTTTGCCGATGTAACCTACAGTTTTTACACGGTTTTGTGTGATTTGCTGCATATTCCGCAGCATGTCATCCCGCTGGAAGCCGATCTGACCATCGACTTGAAAAAGTATTGCGGTCTACATGAAACGATCGTCATTGCCAACCCCAACGCCCCCACCAGCCTGCTGGCCCCGGTGGCGGGCATTGAGGAAGTGCTGAAAACGAACCCCGACAACATCGTGGTCGTGGACGAGACCTATGTGGAGTTTGCCCCCGCCGGATCCAGCTGCCTGCCGCTGCTGGAAAAATATGACAATCTGGTCATTACGCACACCTTCTCCAAAACGCACAACCTGGCGGGCGCGCGGCTGGGCTACTGCATTGCCCGGCCCGAACTGATCGCTGACATGAACCGCGTCAAGTTCAGCTACAGCCCGTACAATGTCAACTCTATGACCCAGGCCGCCGGTACAGCAGCCATCCGGGATGAAGCGTATTTCCGCGATATTACGGCAAAGCTGCTGGCGACCCGCGCCGACACCACCGAAAAACTGCGCCAGCGCGGCTTTACCGTATTTGATTCGGCCACCAATTTCCTGTTTGCGACCGCCGACCGCATGCCGTGCAGGGAAATTTTTGAAAAGCTGCGCGCGCAGGGCATTTTGATCCGCCATTTCAACGCGCCGCGCATCTCGAATTACCTGCGCATCACCATCGGCACCGACGCCGAAATGCAGCGTTTCTTTACGGTGCTGGATGAAATTTTGGCTCATTGACCGATTATCATAGAGGGGGAACTGCGATGATTGCGATTGTTGATTATGGGGTGGGGAACCTGTTCAGCCTGTCGTCCAGCGTGAAAAGCCTGGGGGTGGAGGTGCGCGTGACCCGCGAGGCCGCTGACCTGCACGCCGCCAGCCACATTCTGCTGCCCGGCGTGGGGGCGTTTGGCGACGCCATGGCTAAACTCGAAGCCACCGGCCTGGTACCCGTCATCAAAAAAGAAATCGAAACCAAACCGCTGCTGGGCATCTGCTTAGGCATGCAGCTGCTGTTTGACAAAAGCTACGAGTACGGCACGCACGCCGGGCTGGGGCTGATTCCCGGCGAGGTCTGCCCGCTGGCGGACGATCTGGCCGACCCCAAACTGAAAGTGCCACACATCGGCTGGAACGCGCTGGACATCGTGCCCGGGCGCGAGGCTGACCCGCTGTTCAAGTACGTGAAAAACGGCGAGTACGTCTACTACGTACACAGCTTTTACGCCAAAAACTGCGCTGCTTCGACCCTTGCCACCAGCGAGTACAGCATCCCCGTCACAGGCGCGGTGCGCAGCGGCAACGTCTACGGCACCCAGTTCCACCCGGAAAAATCCGGCGATACCGGCCTGCGGCTGCTGAAAGCCTTTGCCGAACTGTAAGGCGAACGGAGGGACAACATGAAATTATATCCTGCCATTGACCTGCGCGGTGGCCAGGCCGTGCGGCTTTACCAGGGCGACTACGACCAGATGACCGTCTACAACGCCGACCCCGTCGCCCAGGCCAAAGCCTTTGTAGATGCCGGGGCCAAGTATCTGCACGTCGTCGACCTGGACGGTGCGAAGGACGACACTACCGCCAATTTGCAGACCATCGCCGCCATTGCCCGGCAGGGCGGGCTGAAGATCGAGGTCGGCGGCGGCATCCGGGACGAGGAGCGCATAAGGCGTTACCTGGATCTGGGCGTGGACCGCTGCATTTTGGGCACCGTCGCCGTGAAAAATTTTGATTTTACCGCCGAAATGGCGCAGAAATACGGCGCGCAGATCGCCGTGGGCGTCGACATGAAAAACGGCCTTGTGGCTGTGAACGGCTGGAAAGAAGTCACCCCCGAGCCGGGCATTGAGTTCTGCCGCCGCTGCGCCGGGGTTGGCGTCAAGGCCATTATCGCCACCGATATTTCCCGGGACGGCACGATGCAGGGTACCAACATAGACCTGTACCGCGAGCTGCTGACCATCCCCGGGCTGGAAATTACCGCGTCCGGCGGTATTGCCGCGCTGGATGAGCTGGCCGAGCTGCAGGCAATGCACTGCCACGCCGCCATTTTGGGCAAATCCATCTACACCGGGGCCATCGACTTGCGGCAGGCCGTGCGCCTGTACCAAGACTGATGCAGTGGAGGGAAGTTGTATGATCACCAAACGAATCATTCCGTGCCTGGATGTCAAAAACGGGCGCGTGGTCAAGGGCGTGAACTTTGCGGGCTTGCAGGACATGGCCGACCCTGTCGAGATGGCGCGCTACTACAACGCGTCCGGCGCGGACGAACTGGTTTTTTACGATATCACCGCCAGCGTTGAGGGGCGCGGCCTGTTTACCGATATTTTGCGCGAGGTCGCCAGCCAAATTTTTATCCCACTGACGGTGGGCGGCGGCATCAATACGCTGGACGACTTTGACCGCGTGCTGAAATGCGGCGCCGACAAGGTCAGTGTCAACTCGGGCGCCATCCGCAACCCGGACATTATCCCGGCGGCTGCGCAGAAATACGGCAACCAGTGCGTGGTGCTTTCGGCCGATATCAAACGTGTGGACGGCAAATTTATGCTATTTACCAAGGGCGGGCGCGAAAACACCGGCATTGACGCGCTGAACTGGCTGGAACAGGGCGTCAAGAACGGCGCGGGTGAGCTGGTCGTCAACTCCATCGACACCGACGGCGTGAAGAAAGGCTTTGACCTGGAACTGCTTGACGCCGTAGCCGCACGGTGTGCCGTGCCCATCATCGCTTCGGGCGGTGCGGGCAAGATGGATGATTTTGTCGAGCTGTTCCGCAAGCACCCGGCCATTGACGCCGGGCTGGCGGCTTCCATTTTTCACACCAAACAGGTGGAGATCGGCGCGCTGAAACGTTACCTGCGCGAGAATGGCATTGAGATGCGGGTTTGACGCGGAAAACCTCTTGCCAAAATCACCAAAAAATAGTACAATAAAACCATCCTATTGTTAGGAGTATTTCACTATGGAAATTACGGAAAACACTAAGACACTGAAATTTGATGCGAACGGCCTGATTCCCGCCATCGTGCAGGACCACTACACCAAAGAGGTATTGACCCTCGCGTACATGAACGCTGAAACGCTGGCCCTGACGATTGCCGAGGGCCGCACCGTGTTCTGGTCCCGCAGCCGCCAGGAGATCTGGCGCAAGGGCGAAACGTCCGGCAATGTGCAGCGCGTGGTCTCCATTACCGCCGACTGCGACAAGGACGCGCTGGTCGTCGACGTCATCAAAAACGGTCCCGCCTGCCACACGGGGGCCGAGAGCTGCTTCTTCAACCCGGTGTATGTATCGGACGAGCTCAAGCAGTTCACCTGGCAGGGGCTGTATGAACTCATCGAGGGCCGCAAGACCGACCCGAAGGAGGGCAGCTACACCACCTATCTGTTTGATAAGGGTCTTGAGAAGATCCTGAAAAAAGTCGGCGAGGAATCCACCGAGGTCATCATCGCTGGCGCAAAGCGCGATAAAGAAGAGACCATCTACGAGATCAGCGACTTGGCGTACCATGTCATGGTGCTGATGATCGAGCTGGGCATTTCGGTCGAGGATATCACCAAAGAGCTGGAAAAACGGCATGCCATCGACCATAAGGTTAAGCAGGAAAGGATGCAGTAATATGGCCGGGGAATACCTGAAAAGTTCCGTACACGTTCATTCCAAACTGTGCGACGGCAAAAACACGCTGGAGGAAATGGCAGTTACCGCCTGGAAAGCCGGCTTGCAGACGCTGGGATTCAGCGGCCACAGCCACACCCCCTGCGACTTGGAATATTGCATGACCCAGAGCCGCACGGCCCTGTATAAAGCACAGATCGCCAAGCTGAAAGAGCGCTATGCCGGTAAAATGGACATTCTGTGCGGGTTGGAATGGGATCTTTTCAGTGACGACGACCCCACTGCATACGATTATTTCATCGGCAGCGCGCACTATGTCAAGGGCCCCAAGACCGGCAGATATTACGAGATCGACTGGCGCGAGGAGGACCTGCGTGCCTGCATCGACAACGATTTTGACGGCGACGGCCTGGCCGTGGCCGAGGCGTACTTTGCCAATGTGGCAAAAGTGGCCGAGAAGAAGCCTACCATTTTGGGCCATTTTGACCTGATCAAAAAGATCAACGATAACAACAAGTTCTTTGACGAAAGCGACCCGCGCTACACCGCTGCGGCCACCTCGGCCCTGATGGCTGCCGCCCGCAACCGCTGCGTGCTGGAAGTGAACACCTCGGCTGCATACCGTGGATTCCGCAAGGATTACTTCCCCTCGGACGCGATTTTGAAGGAATGGCTGGTGCTTTCTGGCAATGTGGTGCTGACCGCTGACGCCCATGACACCAAGGCTCTGACCTTCGGCTTTGCCGAAGCCGCCGCCCACCTGAAAGACCTTGGCTACACCAAGGTGCAAGTGCTGGGCAAGAACGGCTTTACCCCTTGCGAGCTGTAAAATTTTGTGCAATGAAAAATCCCCTGGCTGTGCCGAAATGGCATGGTTTGGGGGATTTTTTGCGCTGTGGGGTATCTTTGGGGGCGGGGGATATGGTATACTGCCAATACAATACAGATTTGAGGTGGAACTATGGCATCCAGCAAAGAATACTTGGCGTTTATTTTAGGGCAGCTGTCCGAACTAGAGGACGTTACCTACCGCGCCATGATGGGCGAATTTATCCTTTATTATCGCGGAAAAATCGTGGGCGGCATCTATGATGACCGGTTGCTTGTCAAGCCTGTAAGGGCCGCCATCCGTTATATGCCGACAGCCCCGTATAAATCACCCTATGAGGGTGCCAAAGAAATGCTGTTGGTAGAAGAAGTGGACGACAAACAATTTTTGGTGGGGTTGTTTAACGCCATGTATGAGGAGCTGCCAGAGGGGAAAAAGAGGAAGAAATAAATGGGGAGCGGTGACGCAAACGGCAATGTATAAGGTTGCGGTTATTGCAAGGTCCTTTGGAGGGGTCAAGACCCCTCCCTACAGTACCGACAGGTAAGGGAGCGTAGGGGTGAACAGTGTTCGCCCGTGCAGTTTGGTAGCAGCGCAAGACCCCGCGGGCGAGCAATGCTCGCCCCTACAGCCATCGTGCAGCCGCGTGTAGGGGGCGGCGTCCCCGACGCCCCAATGGCTCCCCTTGAGGGGTAGCCCTCGGGTCACAAAAGAGAAGGAAGAATGGAGGCAACTCACTATAAAAGGCCCTGCCGCAAGGTAGGCGAGGCCGGGCAACGCCGCAAAATCACAAACCCTTTCGATACTCCCTTGGCGTACACCCCACATACCGCAAGAAGCAGCTTCCAAAATGGCTCGGGCTGCTAAAGCCCGTAAACTCGGCCACTTCGGCAATGCTGTACGCCGAATTTTTAAGCAAGATCTCCGCCTGCTGGATGCGGTACTGCATCAAAAACTCCTTGGGCGGTATCCCCAGCATCCGGCGGAAACACCGGCATAGCTCACTACGGCTGGTCAGCGCCTGCTGGGCCAGCTCTTCCAAGCTGAAATGTTCGCTGTAGTGCGCGTGCATGTAGTTCATCGCGCGCTTCAGGCGCTCCTCGTCGCGTTCGCGCTCCGGCGTCATCGGCTCGGGGGCCTCGCCCTCCTGGCGGCAGAGCAGCAGCCAGATCTGGCTAAGCAAAATTTTCACCTGCAAATGATAATACGTCGGGTGCTGCGTGTACAGCGTTACAATTTCCCGCAACGCATCGCCGACCGTCCGCCTGCCGGGGGCGGGGAGCGTTTCGGCCAGCGTCAGGCAGCGCGGACCGCTTTTCAGCATCGGGTCAAATGCTTCCTGATACACCGCACTGTCCGCGCCGCCGCTGATGAACTCGGGGTCCCACAAAAATGCGTAGAGCCTGCCGTAGCCCTTTTGCACCGGGTAGATCTGATGCAGCACGCCACGGTTGACAAAGATCAGTTCGCCGGGGCGCAGGCGCACGGTGCGCCCCTCCATCTGGCAGAGGAACTCCCCCTCGATGATCCAGGAAATTTGAATTTCCTCGTGCCAGTGCCAGCAAATGTAGCCGTTCTTGAAGTCCGAAAAGTCGTCCAGATACACGCCCACCGGGAATCCCACGGTGCCGTGCATCTTGGTTTCGCGCAGGGAACTGTCCACCAATGTTTCGGTCGCTTTGATCTGTTCCATTTTGTGCCGCCTGTTCAAAATTTAGTGTTTGGTACGATTTTGTTAATTTATTGCCCGTTTTTGTTTGTATTTCGTTCTTTGTGTTTTTATAATAGTACCATGTTAATAGTTACAAGGTCAAGACAAACGGGAGGAAAACGCAATGAACGCAATTATGGATCTCTTTTCGCTGAACGGTAAAAACGCGGTGGTCACAGGTGCCAACACCGGCCTGGGCCAGGGCATCTGCGTGGCGCTGGCTGCTGCCGGGGCGCATGTGTTCGGCGTGGCACGCCGTAGCTGCGACGAGACCGCCGCCAAAATCGCCGCCGAGGGCGGCCAGTTTACCGAGGTCCGCGCCGACCTTTCGGATTTTTCCGTCATCGACTCCATCCTCGAGCAGGTCCACGCCCACGCCGACCGCATTGACATCCTCGTCAACAACGCCGGTATCATCAAACGGTGCGACGCCATTGACGTGACGCCCGAGAACTGGGACGCCGTCGATTTCCTGAATGAAAAGATGGTGTTCTTCCTCTCGCAAGCCGTTGCCAAACAGTGGGTGGCCGACAAAAAGGGCGGCAAGATCATCAACATTGCGTCGATGCTCAGTTTCCAGGGCGGCATCCGCGTGCCCGCCTACACCAGCAGCAAAAGCGCCGTCATGGGCATGACCAAGGCCCTGGCCAACGAGTGGGCCAAGTACGGCATCAACGTCAACGCCATCGCCCCGGGCTACATGGCCACCAACAACACCAACCAGCTGCGCCAGGACGAAGAGCGCAGCGAGGAGATCCTCGCCCGCATCCCAGCTGGCCGTTGGGGCACCCCTGCCGATGTGGGCGGTGCGGCTATCTTCCTGGCATCCGACGCCGCGGCCTACGTGAACGGCTACACCCTGGCCGTCGACGGCGGCTGGCTGGCCCGCTAAAAAATTTATAAAATTTCCCGCTCGGTGTAACTCTGGGCGGGATTTTTCGGTTTATAGGTGTGTAAGGGCCTTGCAAATACATAAACCACAAACTCTTGCACACAATGCAGTGTGAGGGAATTTTTACTATCATTAAGGAGAACACAACTATGAAACGTATTATTTCCGTCTTTCTTGCTGCCGCTATCTGCACCGTTGCAATGAGCATTGCTTTAACCGCCTGTAGCGCCAAATCCACCGACTCCACGACTACTACGCCCGAAAGCACCGGCACTTCGACCGTGACCGAAACCGCCGAGGACGCTGCGGGCAACGCCCAGATTCCCGCCCCAATCACCGACCGCGCCAGTCTGGACGAAGTGAACGAGGTCATCGGCTCGGCCATGAAGCGCCCCGCTGATCTGGAGCTGACCAATGAAGCGTGGTCGACCATCGATGATGAAGAGAAGAATCACATCGGCCAGTACACCTTCACCTACAACGGCGGCAGCTACACGCTGCGCGCCGCCAAGGATACGGGCGATATCTCCGGCGTGTGGGAGAATGGCACGACGCTGGGCAATGGCCGCGAGGGCGATGTGACCGCTATTACCACCGAGAGCGGCGGCATCTGGTCCCGCTGGTTTGACGGGGACATGCAGTACTCGCTGTACGCCGAGGGTGCCACGATGGACGACTACACCGCCGTGCGTGCCGCCATGGCGTAACCCAAGCAAAAATGGCCGCTGTGCAGGGATTTTTTCCTGTGCAGCGGCCTTTTGTTATTGCAATAGCGGGGACAGCGCGGTATAATGGAGGTGAAGGTTAGTGCAAACTAATTTGTAGTGATGCCGGGGAGGAATGTGTGATGCTGCCTTAACAATTCATAAAGCTTTGCGCCTACAACGGATTTTTCTGTTGCAGGCGCGATTTTCTTTCTTGCAAGATTGACGTTAGTTTTTGTTTATGTTATTGTTAATATGTACTTGATTTTCTATTGGAGGAACCGCACTTGTTCAATAAGCTTCAGAAATACGAAACAGAACTTTGGACTATTTTCTGCATTCTGCTTTTTAGCATCATTGCCCATGGATATCGGTTTGTCAACTTAATGTTCAATGGGGATTCCATGTTGATCTATCAAACGGATCAGGATTGGAAATATTCTCTCGGACGCATTTTTCAACCTTTTTACTGGAAATTGCGCGGTGACCTTGTTGCCCCCATGCTAATCGGCACTTTATCTGTTCTTTATTTTACTATTGCGCTTGTCTTAATCATTCGCCTTTTCAGGCTTCAAAACAAACTACAGATTGCGTTCCTGTGCGCTCTTTTGGCCGTAAATATCACCATAACGTCCACCTTTGCTACTGACATCCATGAAGGGGACACCTATATGCTGGCGTTACTTTGTGCAACGCTCAGCGTAGTTGCTTTCCGAAAAGCACACCTCATTTTGGGCGGTGTTTTTATCTGCCTGTGCCTGGGACTATACCAAGCTTACCTCCAAGTTGCTGTTGGCCTTTTGCTTCTGCTTTTCATGCAGGATCTTCTGGATGGAGAAAACTTCAAAAAAGTTTTTTTCTCCGGTTTAAAATCTATCGCCATGCTCTTAGGCGGAAGTATTGCCTACACACTTATTATGCGTTTTATCCTTCATGTTAAAAACATTGCCCTCACCAACAACTATAATGGTTTGGCCGATGTTGGCGACTATTCCACCACCAGTATTCCTACCCTTGTAGTAAAAACCTACCAATATATTATAACGGAATGGTTGCATCCGCAGACTTTCCGTTCTGGTTTTGTTGGCCTTGCTAATGCCGGGATTATTCTGCTGACAATTCTCCTGTTCGTTTTGCTATTGGTCACAAAAGTCGAATCAAACAGTTCCCGGGTACTGTTGCTGATACTGTTTTTACTTTTTCCGTTTGGTATCAATGTTGTCTATTTCGTATCCAAAGGCATGGAGCATACTCTGATGACTTTTTCCTTTGGGTTACTCTACCTTTTGTTTGTATTACTTTTACACTATTTCCATCTTAGTAAGATACAAAAATATCTGCCGTATGCCGCTTATGCAGCTATGGGGTTGGCTGTTTGGTGCAACGTTATCTACGCAAATCAAACTTATCTGAAAGTTGCTTTGCAAGAAAAGGCAACCGACGCCTTTATGGTCCGCGTGGTCGACCGTTTAGAGCAGACTGAGGGGTATGTTCCGGGCAAAACGCCTATTGCAGTCGTTGGACTTATGCCGACTTCGCCGCTTTATAAATCAATGGCTGGTTTTGAGGATGTGCGCGGCCGTACCATGGATGCCTATACTGCCAGCTGGGAAAAGATTTATTACCTCTACCTAGAAAATATGTTAAACTATCCTGTCATCCGGGCACCTCTGGCAAAAGAAGATCAAGCCGCCGTCGATGCCATGCCAACTTTTCCGGCAGAGGGTTGCTGCGCTTTCATTGGAGATACCTTGGTCATCAAAATCGGTTCAATAGTCGCAACTGGCATACTGTAACGGCAATTCTTCCCCATCCAGCACAGCCCTTATCAGGGTGTCTCCATTGTAAAAAAGTTCCAGATGGAAAAACGGGGCATCCTTGGCCAGCAGGTCAAAGAAAATCTTATCCCCCTGCCAGATGGGCAGGGCCTGCACGGCCTGCTTGGGCACCCATTCCAGCGTGCCCTCGTCGCAGTCGGTCATGGTGCCGGTGAACTGCGTGCAGGTGTACAGGTGCATCCGCTCGGCAGGCCAGGGGTCACAGTAAAAATCCACGATGCCGCGGTAAATTGGAGCCTGCATCGCCAGGCCGGTCTCCTCGGTCACTTCGCGCTGCACACAGGCAAGGGCATCCTCGCCCGGTTCAAACTTTCCGCCGACGCCAACCCATTTATCGTGGTTGACGTCGTTTTTCTTTTTTACGCGGTGCAGCATCAAATAGCAGCCGTCTTTTTCTAGATAGCACAGCGTTGTCTGCAAAAGGTCCATAGCAAACTCCTTTACATAATCCGGCGGTTTTAGCAAATACTACCATAAAACCGCAACGGAGGGACGTTTTATGAAAGCAACAGGAATCGTGCGCCGCATCGACGAATTGGGGCGCATCGTCATCCCCAAAGAGATCCGGCGGACGCAGCGGATCCGCCAGGGCGACGCACTGGAAATTTTTACCGCCGCCGACGGGGAAGTGGTGTTCAAAAAGTATTCACCGCTGTCGGGGCTGGACTCGCTCTCCAGGGTGTATGCCGAGGTGCTTGCCAAAAGCCTGGGGCGGACAGTGGCCGTGTGCGACACCAGCCAGATCGTGGCCGCCGCCGGGCCGGGCAGGGGAGAGCTGCTTGAGCGTGCAATCTCGCCCGAGCTCGACCAGCTGCTGGCCGCGCGCAGCGTCTATACCGCGCCTGCCGACCGCACCCGCCGCCTGCCGATGCTCGAACGCAGTGAGCGGCCCATCCTGTGTGCTGCGCCGATTTTAGCCCACGGCGACATTGAGGGCGGTGTGCTGCTGCCCGGCACCGGGCGCGACGCCCTGCCAGAAGAGGAAGCCGTACACGCCGTAGCCACCGCCGCCGCTTTTTTGGCCAAGTGGATGGAAGAATGACCCACGCCCGCCCTGGCAGTATCCGCTTCCGGGGCGGCTTTCCTTATTTATATAAGATAAGGGTGGCTGGCATAAAACCAGTGTAGTGCCCCGGGGCGCAAAAGTCAAGAAGCTGCGCGGTTTGTGACGAAACTGTTAAACTTGAAAAAAGTTTGCCGAAACCCCTTGACAGTTTGCAAAACAGGCATATAATAAATTTAGCACTCAGAGATAAGGAGTGCTAAACAAAACAAAAATCGCAGCAAAGGAGATGAGCAGCATGGCTATGGATGCCCGCAAGCAGCGTATCCTGGAAGCTATTGTTGCCCTGTATGCCAACGATGGCGAACCGGTCGGCTCGGGTCTGCTGGCAAACTACTTTGACATGGCACTGTCCAGTGCCACCCTGCGCAATGAGATGGCCGCCTTGACAAAGCTGGGTCTGCTGGAGCAGCCCCACACCAGCGCCGGGCGGGTGCCCAGCGCACAAGGCTACCGCTACTACCTCGATCATCTGATTGAAGCCCCTTCTGCCACCGCCCTGAGCGATGAGGATCGCCGACACATTGACGACCTCTTCGCCTGCATGGATGCCGAGCCTGAAAAACTGGTGCCCGCCGCCGCCCGCAGCCTGGCCGATCTGACCGGCTGCGCCGCTGCCGCCACCACGCCTCAGGCACCGGATCTTTGCATCGCGCACTTTGAGGTCGTGCAGGTGGGCCGCTATTCGGCGGCGGTACTGGCCGTCACCAGCGCAGGCGGCGTGCGTACCCGCGTGGCGCGGGTCGACACCGGCCTGACGCGTGACGATGCCGCCAACCTGGCGCAGCTTTTGAACCGTGGGCTGACCTTTGTGGCCCCGCAGGATCTGAACCCGATGCTGACCGCTAGCATGGTACTGGCAGCGGGGGAGCGGCTCGCACCTGTGGTGCTGGCCGCCGAAGCCCTTGTTACCACCGGCCCGCAGGCCTGCCTGGAGGGTGCGCAGTATCTGGCAAAGATGCCGGATGTCCGCCAGAACCTGGGTACGCTGCTGGAGATCTTCTCCGACAACGAAGCCGCTGCCGAACTGATCCGCCCCGAGGGCGGCAAGATCACCGCCACTTTGGGCAGCGACCTTGACCCGGCGATGCCGGGTGCCTGCATCGTAAGCAAGCGGTACTTAGCGGGCGGCGGCCTGACCGGGTCGGTCGCGCTGATCGGTTCCACGCGGATGGAATACCACCGCTTGCTGCCGATTCTGAACTACTACGCCGCCAAGTTGGGGCAGAGCATGGCCGGACAGGGCCAATAACATTTTGTAAGGAGGGCCCGTAATGAGCCACGAAGCAGAAACCAAAAAGGAAGCCACGGCAGCGCCCGAGACCGAGCAGACCGTGACCCCCGAAGCGGAGCCGAAGGCCGAAAAGAAGGTCGAGGGCAAGCACGAGCATCACCATGAGAAGGCGGCGCTGGAGGCCAAGCTGGAGGCCAGCGAAAAGAAAAACGAAGAGCTGAAAAACCAGCTGCTCCGCACCGCTGCCGAGTATGACAATTACCGCAAGCGCAGCCAGCGCGAGGCTGACCAGAAGTTCAATGACGGTGTGTCCCACGCCGTGACCCAGATCCTGGGCATCCTGGACACGCTGGATATGGCCGCCAACGCCGTCTGCGCCGACGAGAACTATAAAAAGGGCGTCATGATGACGCTGGACAAAGCCGCAAAGGCACTGGAAAATCTGAACATCACCGAGATTGAAGCGCTGAATAAGCCCTTTGACCCCAACTTCATGAACGCCGTGCAGCAGGTTCCGCCCGCCGAAGGGCAGGAGAGCGGCGACGTCGTGCAGGTCTTCCAGAAAGGCTACAAGATCGGCGATAAGATCATCCGCCACGCAACGGTCGTCGTTGCAGAATAACGCCTGACCGGGCCGCGAGGTCCGTTCACATAAATAGACATTTACCACATTCAAAGCAAATTTGAAGGGAGTTTTATAGTATGAGCAAAATCATTGGTATTGACCTTGGCACCACCAACAGCTGCGTAGCTGTTATGGAGGGCGGCGAGCCCGTTGTTATTGCGAACTCCGAGGGCGCCCGCACCACCCCGTCTGTTGTCGGCTTCACCAAGACCGGTGAGCGTTTGGTCGGCCAGGTCGCAAAGCGCCAGGCTATCACCAACCCCGAGAACACCATTTCTTCCATCAAGCGTAAGATGGGCACCGCCGAAAAGACCATGGCTGGCGGCAAAGAGTACACCCCCGAAGAGATCAGCGCTATGATCCTGAGCAAGCTGAAGGCTGACGCCGAAGCTTACCTGGGTGAGCCTGTCACCGAGGCTGTCATCACCGTCCCCGCTTACTTCAACGACAGCCAGCGTCAGGCCACCAAGAACGCAGGCACCATCGCAGGCCTGAACGTCAAGCGTATCATCAACGAGCCCACCGCTGCTTCTCTGGCTTACGGCATCGACAAGGAAGCCGACCAGAAGATCATGGTTTACGACCTCGGCGGCGGCACCTTCGATGTCTCCATCATCGAGATGGGCGACGGCGTTACCGAAGTTCTGGCCACCAACGGTGATACCCACCTGGGCGGCGATGACTTCGACGAGCGCATCATCAACTGGATGGCTGAGGACTTCCAGCGTGAGAACAACATCGACCTGCGCAAAGACAAGATGGCTGCCCAGCGTTTGAAGGAAGCAGCCGAGAAAGCCAAGATCGAGCTGTCCAGTGCCACCACCACCAACATCAACCTGCCGTTCATCACCGCTGATGCCAACGGCCCCAAGCATTTGGATATGACCCTGACCCGCGCCAAGTTCAACGAACTGACCGCTGATTTGGTCGAGCGCACCATGACCCCCGTCCGCAAGGCTCTGGCCGATGCCGGTCTGAAGGCTTCTGACCTGGCCAAAGTCCTGATGGTCGGCGGTTCCACCCGTATCCCCGCCGTCTACGACGCTGTCAAGAAAGAGCTGGGCTGTGAGCCGTTCAAGGGCATCAACCCCGATGAGTGCGTGGCTGTCGGCGCTGCCATCCAGGGCGGCGTTCTCCAGGGCGATGTCAAGGGCCTGCTGCTGCTCGATGTTACTCCGCTGAGCCTGGGCATTGAGACCTTGGGCGGCGTCTGCACCAAGATCATTGACCGCAACACCACCATCCCCACCAAGAAGAGCCAGATCTTCTCCACTGCCGCTGACAACCAGCCCAGCGTTGAGGTCAACGTCCTGCAGGGCGAGCGTGAGTTTGCCCGCGACAACAAGAGCCTGGGAACCTTCCATCTGGATGGCATTGCTCCGGCTCCCCGTGGTGTGCCCCAGATCGAAGTCACCTTCGACATCGATGCCAACGGCATCGTGCATGTAAGCGCTAAGGATCTCGGCACCGGCAAGGAGCAGAGCATCACCATCACCGCTTCCACCAACATGAGCAAGGACGACATCGACAAGGCTGTTAAGGACGCCGAGCAGTATGCCGCCGAGGACAAGAAGCGCCGCGAGGAAGTGGACGTCCGCAACAACGCTGACCAGATGGTCTTCCAGACCGAGAAGGCTCTGGGCGAGTTCGGCGACAAGGTTTCCGCTTCTGAGAAGAGCGAGGTCGAGACCAAACTGTCTGCCCTGAAGGAAGCCCTGAAGTCCGGCAGCGTGGACGACATCAAGGCCAAGCAGGATGACTTGCAGAAGGCTTTCTACGCCATCAGCGAGAAGGTCTACCAGCAGGCCGCCCAGGCACAGGGCCAGCAGCCCGGTGCACAGGCTGGCGCACAGCCCGGCCCCGATGCCGGTGCCCAGCAGGGCCAGGACGACGGCGCCGTGGATGCCGACTTCCGTGAGGTCTAATTTGTAAAACCAGTACCCTGATAGGCCGCCGCCAGGCACCCCCGGCGGCGGCCCTTGGGGGTTTTAGAGAAAGTTCTTATATGTGCCGCGCACCTGTAAATAGCTCCCTCGCAAAGAGAGCCAAATGCGGCAATAACATTAAACCCATATAGAGGGGATAGATTCTATGGCAGAAAAACGTGATTATTACGAGGTGCTTGGGATCGGCAAAAACGCCACCGATGCCGAGATCAAAAGCGCCTACCGCAAGCTCGCCAAAAAGTACCACCCCGACCTGAACCCCGGCGACAAGACCGCCGAGGAGAAGTTCAAGGAAGTCAACGAGGCGAACGATGTACTTTCCGACCCGGAAAAACGCAAGCGCTATGACCAGTTCGGCTTTGCCGGGGTCGATCCCAACTATGGGGCTGGCCAGGGCGGCTACGGTGGCGGATTTGGCGGCGGCTTCGGCGGTGCCGGCGGCGTGGATCTGGGCGATATCTTCGGTGATTTGTTCGGCGGCGGTTTTGGCGGGTTTGGCGGGTCTTCCCGCGCGAACCCCAACGCCCCGCGCAAGGGCCATGATATCCAGGCCAGCGTGATTTTGACCTTTGAGGAAGCCGCCCACGGCTGCACCAAAAAGGTCACGCTGAACCGCCAGCAGACCTGCCCGGACTGCAACGGCAGCGGCTGCGAGCCCGGCAGCAGCCCCGAGACCTGCACCCAGTGCAATGGCCGCGGCTATGTTGTGACCCAGCAGCGCACCCCCTTTGGCGTGATGCAGAGCCAGCAGCCCTGCCCGCACTGCGGCGGCCGCGGCACCATCATCAAGAACCCCTGCAAGACCTGCCGCGGCACCGGCAAAACTTCCGCCCGCAAGACGCTGGAGGTCAAGATCCCGGCTGGTATCGACGATGATCAGAACATTGCGCTGCGCGGCCAGGGCGATGCCGGCACGAACGGTGGCCCCGCTGGTGACGTGATCGTACATGTGACGGTCAAGACCGACAACGTGTTTGAGCGCGACGGCTACGATGTGTACGTCCGCGTGCCGATCACCTACTCGCAGGCTGTGCTGGGCGCAGAGATCGAAGTGCCCACCGTCGACGGCAAGGTCGCACAGAAGATCCCCGAGGGCACCCAAAGCGGTACCAAGTTCCGCCTGCGCGGCCAGGGCATCCAGTACCTGAACGGCCGCGGCCGCGGCGACCAGTACGTCATCGTGGACGTGGAGATCCCGAAAAAGCTCAACCGCACCCAGCGCGAAGCACTGAACGCCTTTGAGGACAGCCTTAAAGACGACAACTACGAAAAGCGCAAGGGATTTTTCAAGAATCTGAAAGATCGGTTTACGTCTTAACCGCTTGAACAATAAGTATGCCCCCTAGAGTCTAACAGCTCTGGGGGGCTTTTTTACGTATATTTACAATTATTCTTCAATTTCCTGAACTATCGCTTCATAAATAGCGGATTCTTCTTTTGTTTCTTTATGGTTTGCGTTGGACAGTTTTGTATCTTTCAAGCTCTCTTTTAACCTTTCACAGCATGGCTTAAACGAAACATACGTTATGCCTCCACCAATCACTCCACCAACTACTGGTATTGCTTTCTTAAAGAATCCAGAAAATACTTCCTTTGTCATGCGAACACCAAACCACTTCGCTATGCTCTTTACAATTGGATATATCGTTCCTTTTGTAAGTGCTCGCCGCATCAGTTGTTTTTCTACTCCGTTGCCCAGTGCCTTTGCCATTGCCTTTACCGCATTATTTGCACCGGCCACGCCAAACATTACACCCATTGCTACAACAAGGAGATTCATTGTCGCAGAGTCTATTTGCGTTTCGTCATCTTCTGACACAATTTGCGGAAATCCGTAAAGGTACATCAATTTTTGTGCAGCGCGAAGCATGTGTCCATAGTACTGAATGATATCTGCCGGAATTGTAGCGACCATTGCTGCTCCACCAGGTGCACCAAGCGCTGTAGAGATTCCCGAAACAAAATATCTTTCATACTGAATAACTGCATCTGCAATTTTATCAATATCTTCTGCTGGAATTTTTGCCGCTACAGGAGTTTTTGCAATTGCTTTTTTCACAGTTTCTTCATCGTAATGTATAGTTAATTCTTTTTTGAGAAACTGTTCCCGGTTTACTTTTATACCGGGTGTTTTAAGGCCTAATGTAATAATATCAACAATGTCAACATTCCCGTCATGGTTTACATCCAGCTGATTCATTACTGTATCTTTTGCATTTTTCCCAACAGATGCTATCTTATCACTTCCATCGGCAATCGCTTTTCCAGCGCTTTCCGTAGCATCGTTTACAGCCTTTCCGATTTTAGGTGCGACAGTTTCGTTGAAACTTTTCGCACCACTTTGCACCGCTGATAAACTCTTGTCCATAAACTTCTTTATGTCAGGCATACAAGTCGCCTCATTTCCATATTAAAAAGTCATTATTTATACTTACTTTTAACTCAAATCCTCTTCCATCAGCTGCTTTTTCAACGGAAGCAGGGCGGCGGGTTCGGTGGCGAAGTGGCGGATGCCGAGGTGGAGGTAGGCGGGCATCTGGTCGACCGAGGCAACGGTGATACCGCAGAGGTAGACCAGCACGCCGGTGCCCTCGGCTTGGCGCAGCACTTCTTTCACCAGGCGCTGCACAGCGGGGCTGGCGGCGCGGCTGGCCGCAGCGGCGGGGTCTTTCACAAGGCCCAGTGTGTAGCGGGCCAAATCCTCAATGTCAATGGCCAGGATCTGCGCGCCGTGCTGGATGAGTTCACCCGCCAGCAGTGCTGCGGACGGCATATCCACGATGCAGCCCATCGGGGGCAGGCGGCCAACCTCGATGCCGCGGCTTTGTAGCTCGTCGCGACAGGCGGTCACTTCCCGCAGGCAGGCATCCCAATCCTCGGCCCCTGCAATCATGGGGAAGAGCAGCCGCAGATCCCCGCCGGGCGCGGCTTGCAGCAGCGCGCGAATCTGCGGCCACAGCAGGCGGTGGCCCTGCAAGCTCTCGCGGACAGCAGCCGTCCAGGGGGCTTCGTCATCGGCGTTGGCGTCGCAGGTGCGCACGGCCAGCATCGCGCCGTCGGTGGCTTCGAGCCGTTCCTTCAGCCGTTCAAGCTGTTCGGCTTCGGACAGGTCGTTCAAAATCACCGACTCGGTGCGCAGCAGCCCAACGCCCACGGCGGCCTGCGGCAAAGCCTTGTCCTCTGCGTTTGAGAGGTTTGTCATCGTCAGCAGGCGGAACGCCGCGCCGTCTTTGGTCAGGCAGGGCAGGGCTGCGACGGGGTCAGACTCATTGCCGTGCAGGCGGTTCAGCGCAATTTTGCAGTCCGCCTGCGCAATGTGCGCGCCGTCCGGGTCGATGATCAGGCAGCCGGAGCCGTCCTCAAGGTTCGCATCCAGAATCGCGCGTTTGCCTGCGGCCAGCGCGGCCACGCCGTCGCCCAGCTGCAGCACGGCGGGCAGGCCCATGCTGCGCGCCATAATGGCCGCGTGGCTGATGGTGCTGTCCTGATTGCTGGCAAGGCCCAGAATCATGCGGCGGTCCAGGCTGAACAGGTCGCTGGGGAAAAACCGGTCCGCCACCAGAATGCTCGGGCGTTTCAAGTGCAGGCGGCGGCGCGGGCGGCCATCCAGAATATCCACCACGCGGCGGCAGACATCGCAGACATCGACGCTGCGCTCGCGGATGTACTCATCGTCCACATCGCGCAGGCGGCGGGCAAAGATCTGCTCGGCCCGCTCAACGGCGGCGGCACCGCCCGCACCGGCGGCTATGTAATCGCCGATCTCGTTGGTGAAGGATTCATCTTCCAGCAGCGCGATCTGAAACAGCAGGATATCCGCATCGGGGCCTTTGGCGCGCTGGCTCAAGCGGCGCAGCTCGTCCTTTGCCAGCACCACCGCCACGTCGTACAGCGCGCGCTCCCGAAACGGATCGCACACGATGCGGTGCAACCCGGTGGTGCCATGGTCGATCTGTTCTACCGGGCCGATCACTACGCCGGGCGACGCCGAAACACCAGTAAATGTGTGCATGCAGACCTCCTTGGTTTTTTTACAAGTTTAAAACAGCGGCATATCTGCCAGCGTACGGCTGACCAGCGCCACCACAAATTCTTCGGGTACGGCGGCGGCCATGGCCTTTTCGGCCACCAGGCTGCCCTCTTTGCCGTCCAGCAGGGCGGGGAAGCGGTCGGCCGGGTCTTTATCAAAGCTGCCCATCACGGTGGCCGCCAGCAGCTTGGGGGTGTAGGGGATATCGGCGGGCACGTTCAGGCGTTCGGCAGCCAGTTCCAGCGGAGCCAGCGCCGCCGTTGTGGGGGCGCTGGCGTTGGGCGCGAACGGAGCTGGGTAGCTTGCCAGCTGGCGGGCGGTCTTTTCGACCAGCTCCATCGCCGGGGCGCGGGCGACGACTTCAGCCAGGCGGCGCTGGTAACTCTCGGCAAAATTGGCAAAAAACGGGCTGCTGTCCGGCAGAATGCCGTACGCCGTGCCGCCCATGCGGCCAAACAGGCGCATCGTATCAAAGTAGCCAAGGGCAATGTTGCGGGCGGCGCGCTCGGGGGCAAAATCCAGTGTGGGGCCCAAATTCCAATGGCTGTGGATGATGCGTGTCGGCAGGCCGGTGGTGTTGGGGCGGGTGATGCCCACACCGTTCACGTCGACAGCCAGCAGCTCTTTCGCCCCCATTGACGCGGCCAGATCCAGCGGCATATTATCGCGCCAGCCGCCGTCGATATACTTGATGCCGTCGATCTCCCGCGGGCGCAGCGCCGGGAAGCAAGCGCTTGACCCCAGCAAGTAGTCTTTTATCTGCCCGGCGGGGATCTCCTCGACCGGGCACTGCACGCGGCGCATGGTGCCCAGTTCGGTCATAACCAGCCCGAACCGAATGGGGGACTGGCGCACAGCATCCTCGTCGATGAGACGGTCGATGGTCTCGGCCAGCGGTTCAACGTTCAACCCACCGCTGCGCACGACATCTAAAAAGAAGTTGTTCAGTTCGTCTGGCTTCAGGCTTTCGGGCACTTCTAGCACGTCGTGGATCTCCAACCCGCGCCAGAGGTCCTCGGCCTCTTTGCTTTTGCCCATCGTAAACAGGCAGCCGTTCAGCGCGCCGACGCTTGCACCGGTGATGATATCCGGCGCCCAGCCGATCTCCTGCAACGCCTGCCACACGCCCACCTGATAGCTGCCTTTGGCA
The DNA here is from genome assembly GCA_004554775.1 of Subdoligranulum variabile. Classification (GTDB taxonomy): domain Bacteria; phylum Bacillota; class Clostridia; order Oscillospirales; family Ruminococcaceae; genus Gemmiger; species Gemmiger variabilis_B. Next base: position 6,678 of record SFKI01000005.1, on the reverse strand, counting down.
CCACCGCCAGCCAGCACAAGGGCCTGCTGTGGGCCCGGCATCCGTGTTTGCTGCATGGTAACTTTCCCCCTGTTCTTCTATGGCCCTATTATAGCATTTTCTGCCCCGCACCGCCATAGGGAAGATGCAAACATTTTGCCGAAGCCGTACCGTTTTGCGCCGGGGGTTGCATCGGCTGCAAAAAAAGTGTATCATAAAGGGCAGAAATGATTTTGTATAAAGGAGGTTTTTCCCATGCACGAAAAACCGATTCTTGTCATTATGGCCGCCGGTATGGGCAGCCGCTACGGCGGGCTGAAGCAGATCGACCCGGTCGGCCCCAGCGGGGAAGCCATCATCGACTACAGCCTGTACGATGCCCGCCGCGCCGGGTTTGAGACCGTTGTGTTCATCATCAAGCATGAGATTGAGGAGCCGTTCAAGACCGCCGTGGGTGCCCGCGCCGTGAAAGCCGGGTTTGAGGTGCGCTATGCCTACCAGCAGCTGGACTGCCTGCCCGAAGGCTTTGCCGTGCCCGAGGGCCGCGTGAAACCCTGGGGCACCGCCCACGCGATTTTGACCGCCGAGCAGGCCATCGGCAATGCGCCGTTTGCGGTCATCAACGCCGACGACTACTATGGCCCGCAGGGCTTTAAGCTGGTGTACGATTACCTGAGCAGCCATACCGACAGCGACCGCTATGCGTGGAGCATGGTGGGCTTTTTGCTGGGCAACACGGTCAGCGCCAACGGCAGCGTGAGCCGCGGCGTCTGTGTAACGGACGAGCACAGCAGCCTGGTCAGCGTGACCGAGCGCACCTGCATTGAGCCGTACGACGGCGGCATCCATTACACCGAGGATGGCGGCGAGACCTGGAACGATCTGCCCTCTGACACGGTCGTTTCGATGAACCTGTGGGGCTTTACGCCGGGCTATGTGGCCGAGGCCAAGGCCGGGTTTGTGGACTTTTTGCAGAAAAATCTGCCGGTGAACCCGCTGAAGTGCGAGTATTATCTGCCCAGCGTGGTAACGGCCGCCTTGCAGCGCGGCGACGCCGACGTACATGTGCTGACCAGCCCCGACAAGTGGCACGGCATCACCTACCGCGAGGACAAACCGGAGCTTGTGGACGCTTTGCGGCAGATGAGTGATGAGGGGTTGTACCCGAAAGATTCTTTGTTTGGGTGATTTTGCGCTTTACGGGAGCCCTTTGGTTTGATACTGTAGGGAGGGGTCAAGCCCCCTCTCCACACAAAAATTCCCCGGCTGTACTGTACGGTCGGGGAATTTTCTGCTTTTCCTTTATATCACGCATCCGGCGGCGGGTGAATAGTATGGGTTGCTGCTTATTCCAGGTTGCCGGTCAGCAGCATGGCGGCGGTCAGGGCGGTGAGGGGAGCCGTTTCGCACCGCAGAATGCGCGGGCCCAGGCCTACCGTGACCGCGCCCGCAGCCTTGGCGGCTTCGGCTTCCTCGACCGAGAAGCCGCCCTCGCTGCCCGTGACGATGGCGATTTTTTTCGCGCAGCCGGGGCGCAGCACACTGCGCAGCGGCGCACCGCCGCCCTCATAGAAAAACAGCGCCAGGTCGTAATCTTCCTGCAAGGCATCACAGACGGCGGCAAAGTTCAACAGCGGCATCGAAACATGCGGCAGCATCGCGCGGCCCGCCTGCTTGGCGGCTTCGGCGGCAATGCGGTTGTAGCGCTCGTTCTTGGCGTCCTCTTTTTTTGGCGTGGCTACGCAGTAACGGCTGAAAAACGGCACGATCTCGGTCACGCCCAGTTCCACACTATGGCGGATGACTTCTTCCAGCTTGCCCTGCTTGGGGTAGCCCGCAAACAGCGTCACGGCCACGTCAGGCTCGGCCTTGCTGGTCGTGCCCTCGGTCACGGTGAACTCCACCCGGCCGGGCTGGATGGCAGTGACGGTGCCCAGGTATTCCAGCCCGTCAGGGCCGCAGAGCACGACTTCCTCGCCCGGTTTCGCGCGCATAACGTCGGCCAGATGGTGGGCGTCGCTGCCGGTCAGCGCGGCGCGGCCGTCGGCCAGCTCGTGAGTAAAATAGCGGTGGGGCATAGTTTACGCCTCTTTCTCGTCAGATTTCTTGCAGATGACGCAGACCCAGCCGCGCTTCTCCTTGACCTCGATGGGGGTCAGGCCGGCGGCTTGCAGGCCGGTGAGGACCTCGTCCTTGCGCTCGTCAATGATGCCGCTGGCGATGAAGCGCGCACCGGGGGCCATCAGCACGGGCACATGCGGTGCCAGTGAGAGGATCGCCGCCGCCACGATGTTGGCGGTGATGATGTTGTACTGGCCGCTGGCCTGGTCGGACAGATCGCCCACCAGCACGGTGAAGCGGTCAGCCACGCCGTTGCGTGCAGCGTTCTCCCCGGCAGTGCGCACACACATGGGGTCGATGTCGACGCCCTCGGCTACCTTGGCACCCAGTTTCAGCGCGGCGATGGCCAGAATGCCCGAACCGGTACCGATATCCAGCACGCGCTCGCCGCCTTTAACGAGGCTGTCCAGCGTTTCCAGGCAAAGGGACGTTGTCTCGTGCGTGCCGGTGCCAAACGCCATGCCGGGATCCATGATGATCTTGATGCGGTCGGTCTCGTAGTCTTCCCATCCGGGCACGATGGCAAGGCGGTTGCCGATGTCCATGGCGTGGTAGAACTTTTTCCAGCCGTTCTGCCAATCCTCCTGCTCGACGCCGGTGGTGTTGAGCTGGTAGTCGATGCCGCTGTTTTTCAGGCGTTCCTCAAACAAGGGCAGCACTTCGGCAGGGTTTTCGTCGGGGGCCAGGTACATGTGTACGATGACCACATCGCGGGGCTTGTCCAGCAGCTCCTGCTCGATCAGGTCCACATGGGCGATCTCCCATGCCTGCTGTTCCAGGTCGCTGTAATCCTCAATATAAATGCCGCCGTTGGCCACCATCGTGGCGATGGCCTCGGCTGTATCGGCGTCGCGCTTGGCAACGGTAATGCTGATGTCGGTCCATTCCATAAGAAAGAGCCTCCTGTTTTCATAGTTCTTTTTATTATACAGGATTTTTCCGCGTAATTCAATCAGAAAGGGGTACGGGTATGCAAATTCGTTTGTTGGACGCCGCCGGGGCAAGGCAGCTCTATGAAAGCCGCATGGCGCGGGACTTCCCGCCCGGGGAGTTAAAGCCCTTTGCGGCGGTGGAAGAACTGCTGGCTGCCGGGCTGTACGAACCGCTGACCTTTACCGACGATGCCGGGGCCGTGCTGGCCTACGCCTGGCAGGTGGTGCTGCCGGGCCAGCAGGCAGGGCTGGTGGATTACTTCGCCGTGCGCAGCGACCTGCGCGGCAGCGGCATCGGCACGCGGGCGCTGCACCTGCTGCAAACGCGCTATGCGCCTCGGCTGGCTGCGCTTTTATTGGAGTGCGAGCACCCCGCCGAAGCCCCGGACGCGAGCGTAGCCAGGCGGCGCATCGGATTTTATCTGCGGGCCGGGGCGCGGGCCACGGCGCTGGAAAGCCGGGTGTTCGGCGCGCGGTACGCCATTTTGCAGCTGCCCTGCGGCGAAGCAGCGCTGCCGGACAGCACGCTGAATACCGCGTTGCAAACGCTGTACAGCAGGATGGTGCCGCAGCTTTATTACCGCGGCAACGTAATATTTTACGGCAATTAGGCCCATACTACCCCCGAAAGGGAGTGGAAACGGGATGAAACTGGACCCCAAAGAGTACGATAAAATGGTGCGCCGTGCCTCGCCCCCATCGCCCGTTGTGCAGGACTGCCTGTGGGCGTTTTTTGTGGGCGGGGCCATCTGCCTGCTGGGCGAAGCACTGCGCCAGCTGTTCCTGATCTGGTACGGCAAAACGCTGGCCGGTACGCTGACGAGCATTGCGCTGATTTTTTTCTCTGCACTGGCGACGCTGCCGGGGTGGTACCAAAAACTAGCAGCCAAGGCGGGCGCGGGCACGCTGGTGCCCATCACCGGGTTTGCCAACTCGGTCGTCAGCCCTGCCATTGAGTTTAAAGCCGAGGGCTGGGTCACAGGCGTAGGGGCCAAAATTTTTACCATTGCGGGGCCGGTCATTGCGTTTGGCACGCTGGCGTCCTTTGTGTGGGGCGTTGTGTACTGGCTGCTGGGAAAGGTAGGCTGACATGCCAAAACGGCGCAAGGATGTCATTCTTTTCGATGCACCGCCGGTGATTGCCGCCTGGGGCAGCGCGGGCGGAAAAAAGGAAAGCGAGGGCCCGCTGGCATCCGGCTTTGATTTTATCACCCAGGACGCTTCCTTTGCCGACGAGGACTGCGCCAACTGGGAGCAGGCCGAAAGCATGCTGCAGCAAAAAGCAGCCGGGGTCTGCCTGCGCAAAGCGGGCATCGCGGCCAAAGATGTGGACCTGACCTTTGCGGGCGATTTGCAGGCCCAGTGTACGGCCAGCAACTACACGCTGCGCACGCTGGCCACACCGTTTGCGGGGCTGTACGGGGCGTGTTCCACGATGACCGAGGCGCTCTGTCTGGGCGCGGCGTTTGCGTCCACCGGGCTGGCGCGGCAGGTGCTGGCGATGACAAGCAGCCACTTTTGTGCGGCAGAACGTCAGTTCCGCACACCGTTGGAATACGGTGCCAAGCGCACGCCCACCGCGCAGTGGACAGCCACGGCGGCGGGGGCCTGCCTGCTGCGCAGCCCGGGGCAGGGGGGCGTGCAGGTGTTATCGGCCACCTTTGGCCGGGTGCAGGACTACGGCGTGACCGACATCAATAACATGGGCGCGGCCATGATGCCCGCTGCGGCCAGTACGCTGCTGCGCTATTTTGACGCCACCGGCACGGTCCCGGCGGATTTTGACGGCATTTTTACCGGTGACCTGGGCCGGGTGGGCAGCGACCTTTTGTGTGAGCAGATGGAAAAAGAGGGCGTGCCCCTGCCCAACCACTACGACTGCGGCTGCCTTTTGTATGACGTGGACAACCAGAACGTGCAGGCGGGCGGCAGCGGGGCCGGGTGCAGCGCCGCCGTGCTGTGTACCTGGGTACTGCCCCGGCTTTTTGATGGGCGGTTCAGGCGGGTGCTGTTTTTGTCCACCGGCGCGCTGATGAGCCAGACGACCTTTTTGCAGGGCGAGACCATCCCCGGCATCGCCCACTGCGTGGAGTTAGGGGGGCTTGTATGAATTATGTTTGGGCGTTCGTGGTGGGCGGCGGCATCTGCGTGATCGGGCAATTGCTGATCGACTACACCAAGCTGACCCCCGCGCGTATTCTGACCGGTTATGTGGTGGCGGGCGTGATTTTAAGTGCCATCGGCGTGTACAAGCCCCTGGCCGAGTTTGCCGGGGCCGGTGCCAGCGTACCGCTTTTAGGGTTCGGCCATCTGCTGGCGCAGGGCGTTGTGCAGGCTGTGGACGAGTGCGGCCTACCCGGGGCGTTCACCGGCGGGGTCAGCGCTGCGGCTGGCGGCATTACCGCGAGTCTGATCTTTGCCGTGCTGGCCGCGCTGGTAGGGAAGAGTAAAGACCAGAATTAAATTTTGTTATCGCTTGCGCCCCGCCGGATTGGCGGGGCGATTTCCTTTATAAAAATAGATTTTTTGAGGGAAGTGTGGTATACTTGGCCATATGTGATGAGCTCGACGCCCCGCGAGGTTGTTGCCTTTGCATGGTTGCACGGGCGGATATGGAATCCGCCCCTACAAATCAGGAAGAATTGAGCATTACCATAAGGTTGCCCGGGGCGTCGAGGACGCCGCAAATCTATCGAGGTACATACATCATGTTACAATACAGAAAAATAACCCCTGCCGATGATGCAGAAATCGCCAAAATCATCCGTTTCAATCTGGAAAAATTTCATCTCGATCTGCCGGGCACGGTCTATTTCGACCCGGAACTGGACCATTTGAGCGGCTTTTATAACAGCCAGCCCGCCAAGCGCGCGTACTTTATCGCCCTTGGCGAAAATGGGCAGATCATCGGCGGCGCAGGCTTTGCCGAATTTGACGGCATCGGAAATTGCGCTGAACTGCAAAAACTTTACCTGAACAATGCCGCCAAAGGCAAGGGCTACGGCAAAGACCTCGTGCAGCTCGTCGAAAATACGGCACGGTCCGCAGGGTATAAAAATCTGTACCTGGAAACACACACCAATCTTTCTGTGGCCTTAAAACTGTACGAGAAAATGGGCTTTCAACAAATTGAAAAGCCCCACCTCACACAGCATAGCACGATGAACCGTTTTTATTTGAAAAAGCTGTAATTGATGAATCGGGATTTGTGGAGGGGAGCTCAATGAAAGAAAAAACTTATCATACTCGATGCGGAACGATTCACTATTGGGCAAGCGTGTCAAACCCTAATACAATTACGCTTGTTCTTCTACCGGGATTGACGGCAGACCATTATCGTCTGGGATGCACCGGCACACGCTTCCTCATGGCCGTTTCGGTTTGATTTTGATTTGTTCGACAAGGCAAAATGGCTGGATGATATCTTAAACCAAGAAGGACTTACAAAGCCTGTTATTGTCGGGCAGTCTATGGGTGGATATGTGGGACAGGCTTATGCGCAGCTTTACCCAGACAAAATGACAGGCTTTGTCTCCATTGACTCTGCACCGCTGCAACGAAGCTATGTGACGGCAGTTGAGATCTGGCTTTTGAAACGGATGGAGCCGGTATATGCTCATTATCCGTGGAAATGGCTCCTGAAATC
>SFKI01000037.1 GCA_004554775.1 Subdoligranulum variabile | reverse complement strand
GTCAGCACGGGGTTCAGCGCGTTCATCACCGCGTCCACGCCCCGGTACATAAACCCCTGCTGGGCGTTTTTGCTGGTTTTTCCGATCGCGCCGAGCTGGCGCATGCAATCGGCAATTTTTCCGTAAATCATCGGGGCTTTGATCTCACTCATTCTCGTTATCCTCCTTCATCTCGACCTTAAACTCGGGCTGACGGCTGAACGCCTGTACGCCCTCCACAATCTCGCCGTCCGCATCCACGCACGTGCCGTCCTCCATCACCTTGAGCATCTTTTTCAGCGCGGCCCAATCGGCGCGGCGGGTGATCTTGACCAGATCGTCCCGGCCTTTTTTGTCCAGGTAGTCGCACAGCACGGCCTCGTCCCGGTTAAACTCCGGCTGCTGGGCCTTTAGCACCAGCTTACAGCTTGGCAGGCTGTAGCTCTCCTGCGTCTTGGTGGCCTTGTGCGGCACGGTTCCGAAATAATCGGCCAGCAGGGCGGCGAAATACGCCTCGGTGTCCTCATTCGTGCGGCGGATGGCAGATAGCTGCCGTTCGTAGTATTCCGTCCACTTCTGCGTATCCTGCCGGGCTTCCCTGATCTTCCTCGCGGCCCATTCGGCTTTTTGATCGTTGTCCACGGTAAACGGGGTATCCTGGGCGGTAGTAATCCTGATAGCTTCCATTTTGTTCCTCCTTCACGGCGCTCAGGCCGTTCATATCATCGATTGCGGGGTATCCGATCATCCTTCCACCCCCTCGGGCGGGATCACGGTGTAGCCCTCGCGGCGCAGGGCGTTGACGTAGTAGCGCAGCTGTGATTTACGGAACGCCTCCGGATTTTCGCCGCGCCATTTTTTACACGCGATCATCACTTTTTCCTGAGCCTTGGGATCCCTGCGATATCGTTCCCGCCGCTGTGCCAATATGCGCTCCCGGTTTTCGGCGTACCATTTACGATGATACTCAAGCTGCTTTTCATGTCTTGACATTTCGACCGCATTTGTGCTATGATCCATATAGGCTGTTTACCATCCTTTCATTCGCAGGCCGCTGGTGTTTCCCGACATCAGCGGTTTCTTTTTTGTTCGCGCCATTTTTCGCGCATATGCACCATGGTGCTGTGGCTGGTGTACGCCCCCGCGTCCCGAGCAGCAGCCTGATTATAGGCAATCTGTTTTTTCGCCCGGAATATCGCATAGCTCAGGCAATCGGCATGGCACGATGGGTGCCGGGCGGGGCAGTTATTACACGGTGGCTTGATGTAGCTGTTCACGCCGCGCCCGCCCCCTGTTCTTCCAGCCAGCGCTTAAATACCGTCATCCGCACGCGATAGCGGTTTCCGACCTTCATGGCCTGCCCGCGCATGGCCAGCGCGCGCATGATACATTGGGCGGTGGATGGCTTAACATCCATTATTTCCGCGATCTCCTTTGTGCTGTAAAACGCTTTCGGCATGTTTACCTCCTTTCTGCCCGCCTATTGCCGGGCGGGCGCGGCTACTGCTACAACGGATATATCGATATCCGCAATGGAGCCGGGGGCGGGAATCGAACCCGCATTGCCAGCTTACAAGGCTGGCGCTCTGCCATTGAACTACCCCGGCATTTTAGGCGGGCATTGACGCCGCTGACCAGCGCTGCCCGCCGCCCATGGGAAGAAATGCGAAAAACCCATGCGGCACCCGCTTATAGCGGGATTAGAAGGAGGTGCCCAGCATGCAAGTATCCAACATGCCGGGTGGTGGGTCGGGCAGGATTCGCGCCTGCGGTGTGAGCGCCTGAACACACACCCTACTTAGCCGCCCCGTACTGCCGGTCTCTCCCGGCTGTCCGTGGGTGTCTCGCTCCCATCGCGCGCCCGTCTTTCCGTGTGCCAGCGGCGTTTCGTGCCGCAGCCGATTGTTAATGTTACTTATTGCGGAGCTTATCCATCGATCTGTAATACCCCGCGTAGTAATCTGTGCAGCTTCCCGCGCCGCCGGTAAGCGAGGCGGTCAAGGCCGTCAGCGCAATGGCCGCGATGATAATTACGATCAGCATCCGTCGTCCCTCCATCGGTCGCAGGCGATGTCCCCGGCGGCCAGCCGCTCCTCGGCCTCGCGCTCCAGGTCCGCCCATACATCCCGGTCATACTCCCGCAGCAGGCGGTCGTAGTAAGCGTCCTCGTTCATGCTTCTTCCATCCTTCGCAGGGCTTCGGCCAATGCGGCCTGGGCTTCCCGCGCCTCCTTCATATAGTGCGTTCGCAGTGTCCGGCTGTCGATTCGCCCGTCCATCGCGTCCCGCTCCATCTCGTCCTGCAGCGCCATCACATCGGCCATCTGGTGCCGGGCATTGACGATGGCCAGCGGCAGCTCCCGGTTTACGATCTCCGGCCAGTTATCGCGGTAGCTGTCGTAGGTTGACCGCATCCAGCGGTGCCACAGCCCCTCGGCCTTGTACTCGCGCTCCATCGCCCACACGTCGTCCGGCTCCGGCCGCGTCTCGCCGGTCTCCCAGCGCCTGACGGTTTCCTCCGATACGCCCATTCTTTGCGCCGCCTGCCAGCGCGGCATTTTTGCCGCTTTCCGGGCGTTCTGCAGGTCGGCAATGGTACACTCTGCCATGTTTTTTTCCTCTTAATATGCGATAATTTAAGCGGATTGAGATTCGTCATAGAATCGCATCCAATCGATATCAAGGACGGAGGCAATTTTCTTTGCCGTTGCAACCGTGGGCGTGATCTTCTCGTGCTCATATGCCCAAAACGTAGGGGCTCGAACACCGATTCGCTCTCCGATTTGCTTTTGCGTCAGCCCGCATGATTTACGAGCATCGATTAGCCACTGTCGCACATAGTCACCTCCTAATCTCTTAGCTTGAAACTATTATAACATAGTTTATAGCTAATGTCAATAGTTTCAAACTAATTATTTTCGGTTGAATTTACTTTTTAACTAATATATAATTGTAGGCGGAGGAGTTGTTTATGGTTCGTTTAAAGGAATGCCGTATTGCCGCCGGAATGACGCAGCAATATGTGGCCTTGACACTCGGGGTAAAAGCGCCATCTGTAAGCAATTGGGAAAGCGGAAAAACCCTTCCAACAGCTGATAATTTAATTGCGCTTGCAAACCTCTACGGTGTTACGATAGATTATCTATTGGGGCGTGATGTAGATTCTGCAATAAAAAAAGAAGCGCCCCCTGCGATGGCAGAGGGCGAGTCGGAGGTATCGTTCAGCTTCTCGACCGGGGACGAGGCAGCATTTGACGCAGGCTTTGACGCAGCCGTGCGAGAGATCGTACGTCAGGAATTATCCCGGCGGGGTATCGAATAGTCACGGTCGTTTTGCCGTTCTTCTGCGTTACGTAGGCTATCATCTTGGGGGTAGTACTCATGGTGCGCCTCCTAAAATATATTGATCGTTCAAATAATTTCATAAATTGAAAGGATGGAAAGAAAATGAAACGCATTGTACGATTGATCGCAGTTGTGGCAGCGCTGGTGTGCCTGCTGACGGGCAGCGCCTGCGCGGAAGAATGGTGGAAGGATTATCAGGATCCAGACTACAAGGCGGATATCAAAACATTTACCGAGCGTCCCGGCATCAAAGGCTCGTCGGCCTATGATATCACAGTATCGCTCAAAAACATGGGCAAAAATGTTCCGGGGCGCGAATCCGACAGCGACGGCTATCATTGGAGCTTTTCCTTTATCGATGGCGGCACGGATTGTTATGTTTACTTGGTAACCAACAAAAAGTACGAAATCAGCTACGCTACGTTTTCAATGCGCGGGAAGAATAACGGATTTTTGTATTTCGCCGCGACCATGCCATACGAGGGCAAAAAGGATAACAGCGCGGCGGAATGGGTGGAAAAGAACATGAATACCAAAGAAGAGATTACGCGCCAGGATGGCGATATCATTTATAAGCTCACGCCTATGCCAAACGGCAATGGCTGGACGCTGGACATTGAGCACGCAGATTATCCCGATTATCTCATTTATTCCATGTCAAGACAATGACAGCGAACGGGGCCGTTATACGGCCTTATGGTGGGAACATTCGTTCTCGCCGTGAAAAATATTCCCGGAATCCAACAATATTTTTCCGCAAATCGGCGGTTTTTCGCCATTTCCGCAAATAATATTGTTCTATTTACGGAATATGCCGCATATATGTAAATGAGGAATACGATATTTAACGCACGCGGTGTGCGTTAGGTAATGCGTTAGATGATGCGTTAGAACGATCCTGGTCGTCCGGGAAGCATACGGACAGATCGATCTCGATAGGGGGGATATAAAAGGTAGTATGCTTACGGCGGCGGTGCGCGGTGTGGTTACGGCGGGGCATGGCTGATTACCTCCTGTATTTGATGTCCTAAGCTAACCACACAACGCCGCGTCACGCAATGCCCAGCCGGGGAAAACGTGTCCCACCGGCGTGACAACGCGCGTCACGGATGAAAGGATTAACAGCATGTGTGAATTGATCGGGGAAAAAGCGCAAATAACAGCATACTTACAAGGCCTGAAGGATAAAAAGCAATGGACTGTGGCACAATGGGAAACGGCATCGGGCGTGCCAAAGCAAACAATATCCCGGCTGCTAAAGGCGCAGGTGGAATCACCGCAGTTTCGGACGGTCGCTGCAATCGTAATCGCGGCGGAGGGCTCCCTGGACGAGCTGTGCGGCATCGCGCCGCAGGTAGAAATACAGGAAAAGTACGTAAACAGCATCGAATCGCAAGAAGTGATCAACAAAGGCGAACGCAGCATCACTTATCTAAAAAAACAGGTCGAAATCCTGCAGGCAGCGAACAGGAAATGCCGACGGCACAACACCATCTGCCATGCGATTATCGGCGTATTTTTGTTTTTCTTCGGCGTGCTATTGGCCTGGGATTTGATGTATCCCCAATATGGCTTTATCAACCGTGTCAGGTCAGGCATCAGCCCAAGCGGTGGCACCTGGTATAAGCATATATTGGGGATTATATCACACAAGATACGCTAAAAATACACGCATCACAAACGGGACATGGGGGAATTTGTCGAACATGCGGAAAGATGGGCTGCGGGAGGTTACACTGACGATTGGTGTAAATGATAACGGAACACTTAATCGTTTACATTTTTATGGGAAAACACTTTCCGAAGCAAAAAGAAAGCGAGATGAATATAAACAGCAAGCCTTAAACGGAATAAACATCGAGAATATTACGTTATCGCAATGGATAGATCGCTTTTGTGACGTTTACAAGCCGAAGGATATGGATTATCTGATCAACCGCCTGCGCCGCAGCCTTGGTACGCGCCCGTTGAAATCCATCGCCGAAATAGATCTGCAAAGGGAGCTAAACAGCATCGCAGGCATGAGCACATCGCACATCAGCAAATACGCCCAGATCATCAAGCGCATATTTCTGCGCGCCCGCACAAACCGCCTGATCGTATTTGATCCAGCCGAAAACCTGATCCTGCCGCAGGGCACGCGCGGAACACACCGAGCACTCGAAAAATGGGAAATCAACGCCATCATGGAAAACTGGCATTTGTACCCTGCCGGGCGCTGGGCTATGTTGATGTTGTTGTGCGGGCTCCGGCGCGGCGAAATGATAGCACTCGATTGGGCGGACGTTGATATGGCTGGGCGTACTATCCTGATCCACCAGGCCGCGAACATACGGAAGAACAAGCCCATCATCAACGACCGCACAAAGACCATGGCGGGCATGCGCCGCCTGCCGATCTGCGCGCCGCTCTATGCCATGCTATCCGCGACGCCGCCCGAACAGCGCATCGGGTTTGTTTGCCGAACAACAAAAGATGAAGCTATCACAGAAAGCGCGGCCAAAAGAAATTGGGATACGTTTTGTAACATTCTCACACGGCAGCTAAACGGTGAGCGCATTACCCCCGCGCGCGATAGCCATACAGGAGAGCCGGACAGGATCATCTTCAAATGCCGAATGCACGATCTCCGGCATACCTTTGCCACCATGCTATATGATGCGCATGTTGACGTAAAGGCTGCGCAGTATTATTTAGGACACTCAGACCTCAAAGTTACGCTCGATCTATACACCCATTTATCACATGAGCGCGAGAATATAGAAAGGGCAAATCTGGTTGGATTTTTGGACGGCTATTTGCCTGATTTTTCAAAGCTGTCGTAAAAATGTCGTAGTAAATTTTATGCGTAGTTTAACTATACAAAAATCAAGCATTTATGCAAATAAAACAGTCATTTTACGGCCAGTATCTTTATTTTATGCAAACCGATGTTCTGCCTCCGACTCTGAAGGCCATGCGTTCGAATCGCACCGGGCGTACCAAACGAAAGAACCGCCGAAAGGCGGTTTTTTCGTTGATTTACAAGGGTTTTTCGGTTTTTGAGCGGGAATGCTTCTCGTGGGAGAAGTTGAGTTTTAGCGGGTTTCGCACGGTTTCGCATCGTTTGAAGTGTCGTAAAAATGTCGTAGTACGACATTCACCCCTTCATGATATCGATCATGGTTTGCGTATCGCGCAGGCGTTGGGCTTCTTCGGGGCTGCGTGCCATACATTTTTTTAATGCGGCCTCGATGTCATCTATCGACGAAAGCGACGAATTTTCGGCCGGATGGGCGGGCATGGCCTGCGCGGACACGGGCTGCGGGGAGGACGGGGCGGAATCGGAGGCGGCGAGGAAATCGCGGACGATAAGCAGCGCCGCCAGATCGCGCACGTTCTGCGGGTTATCGCCTTCGCGCACGGCCTTATCGATCTCGTACTCCACCCATTTTAGCGATAGCATGTCTCGCCGCCTCCCATCAGTCAGTCGTGGCGGATTTCGTCCAGCGCGCGCTGGATCACCTCGCGGTACTGCCCGTCGGCGGTGCGGAGCATATCCTGCAGCTCGGTAATCATGTGCTGGCGCGCATCGTCTCGGCTATAGTGGCCGCGCACATAGTGCTCGCCGCGTCGCATATAGGAGCTTCCGCGCTCATCATAGGGATAGCCGTAAGTGCTGCGGGTTTCCCAGCCACCGGCGCGGCTGTAGCCGCTCTCGTCTTCGAGCTTCATGATTTTGTCGATGTTTTTGATGGTGTCGGTGAGCTTATGGACGGTTTCCAGATCGCCGGTGGACATGTTAGGCTTGGCCGCGATTTCGTCCAGCTCGGCGCACAGCTTATCCTTCAGATCATACAATGCTTTCATTTATATTTCTCCTTTCTCAGCTTTCGCGGGTGACGATCAGGTTAGCGTTCTGGATGCTGATCGCCTGATCGCTGGTGTTTTCGACGGCCACGGTTGCGCAGCATCCGGCGGGCACGTCCACAAACGTATCAATGTAGATGTTAAAATAGTTGTCGGCGGCGGCGGGCGTTACGATGGCCTTGGACGCGGGCAGAGGCTCGCCGGCGATGGCAAGGGCGACGGAGATCGCGCCGACGGTGCCGCCGGTTGGGATGGCGATATTAGCGCCAAAGGACACGCGGAAGCGCGCGCGGCACTGGCAGTTTGTGAGGCCGCGCAGGGTGACGATGCCCGAGCCGTCGCGGTGCACGATGCAGCGGGACGGGGCGACGGGGGTTTCGTTAAATAGTACATTCTGACCGGCCTCGACGGTCTGTACAGCGGCGTAAGAGTATTCAGCCATGATTTACACCTCCTTGGTGGGAGCAGGCGCAGGTTTCTGCCCGCAAATTCCAGCAGTCATTAATTTCGACATCGCCGCAAAATAGTCCGGTTTTTCCTCATAAAGCGGATTTAATTTTGTTACTATTTCGCTGTAAACGGACAATTCTTGCATGCTTAGTTTGTCTAAGTCGATTCGTAAAAGGTGTTTCGCAACCTGATCTTTTACGATCTCAAAATCATTGTTCATTTTAATTCTCCTTTCAAAAAATGCGGCGAGGGAATAATCCCCCGCCGCGTGATATCAGCACCGGCGAAATGGCCGGTCATCCCGACAGGGCGGGAAGCTGTTAGGGTGTGCGGTTGTTAGCCGCCGCAAAGCTGCTGATTGCAGCAATACGGGTTGGCGACGACGTAGGCCGGAGTTGGGCACGGGCGAAGCGTCTGGACAAGGTAGCTGTTCTGCGCGGCCTGGGACGCGGCAAGCTGCAGGCCGAAGATCTGCTGGTTCTGGGCAGCGATCTTTTCGTCCTTCGCTTCAATCCGCTGGGCGGTAAGCGCATCCAGCACGGCGCGGGCATTGGCGTTCTGGTTCTCGATCACATCGCGGATGCCAGTCTGGATGGTGTTGCGGGTCTCGCACGCCTGCGTGGCCAGGTTGTAATTTACGCCCTGGATCGCGGTCTGGGTCTTGCAGCAGCAATCGGCCTGCTGGGCGGACATGGTGTAGAGCATCTGCATCAGCGCGGCCTGCTGGTTGGAGCGGGAAAGCTCGGCATGGGCAAAGCCGTTGGCCATCTGCATCTGGGTGCCGTTGATGAGCTGCGCCTGGGCATAAAAACCATCGCACAGGCCGCTGTTTACGCTGTCGATCTTGCGTTCGATGTTGGCAAAGTCGCTGGTCAGCACGTAGCCGTCCATGACCGTGCCCTGGCCGCCGGTGCGGTTGCCGCCGCCCCAATTGCCGCCCCAGCCGCAAAAGACAAACAGGAAAAGGATGATGATCCACCATGCGCCGTTACCGCCAAACATACCATCGTTCTGGCGATTGCCGGACGCGGCGGCGATATCGGACAAACTGTATTCGGAGTTCATAGACATAAAATGCTCCTTTCGGACAAAAAATAAAAAAATATATGCTTAATCGTGGCCACGATAAAAGCCTTAAAGCAGCGATTGGAACATCTGCGCCGCCTGCTGAAGCTGGTTAAGCTGATCCTGCGACATTTGGCCGGATTGCAGCAGGCGTTTTACCTCCTGCTCGGGATCGCCCTGGAAATTGGCTTTGAATTCCTGGAATTTCCGCACCATCTGCTGGAAATTCCCCAGTGGGCCGGGCATGGACGGCATCGCGCCGCCGCCGAGCGCTTTAAACAGCGGGTTCATCCGGCGCGGCCTCCTTTTTGCTGGCCTTGGCGGGCTTGGCGTTCATCGCATCGATGCGGGCGGACAGCGCGTTAAATTCCTCGCGCGTCACATAATCCACGGCTGGAGCGGCGGCGGCGACGGGCTTGGGCTGCGGCACTGTGCGTTCGACGTAATCCAAAACGCGCATGGACGGCATGCCGGACGCATCGCACGATTTGATATAGATGGTCTGCCGCTCGCTGTCCCACAATGGCACGCTGTTCCCGGCGGCGACCATATAGCTTTTCGCGCCCGATTCGCCCTGGACCCAGATCATCTGATTCTGCGGTCTTGCGGGCTGCGGCATCATGGGCTGCTGGTTTGTGCGCAGCTGCTCAAGCTGACCCATGGGCTGGCCTGGCATGTAGTATCCGGGCTGATATCCGTACATCTGTTAAGCCTCCTTATACCAATAATAGGCGGGGGATTCCGCGCCGCTGTCCCAAGTATCGTAATAGCGGCCGTCGGCTACGCACACAACGTGGCCGCTGATCGCCAGCACATAGGTGCCATGCGGATGATCGCGGCAGAAATCGGCTACGGTATAGCAATCGGGGCAATCGTCCGGCAGCGCGCGGCGGCGGAAGCCGTGGCGGCGCAGGTACGCGCCCCACACGTGATTGGCCGTGGGCATATCGCACAGGCGCAAGCCCTCGACGCACAGGCCGCAATACACCGTATCCCAGCCTTCGCCCGTGGCGCGGCTGATGGCGCGGACGGTGCAATCGCCCACCCGCGCGCCCATGGGGTTTGGATTGTAGGCGCTGTACATCGCTCTTTCCCCCTTTCGTCGCCTTTATTTTCGCATAAAAAAAGCCCCTTCACGGCTCAGGTAAAGGCCGAGAAGGGGTCAAATGGCCTTTTCTATTGCGGCCTGGATGTACGCCGTCATGGTGACGCCGTTTTCAATCGCGCGGCGGCGGACGGTCTCAACGAGCGCGGAGGGGAGGCGGAGGGTCGTGAGCGTGATGGATCCATCGTCCTCCACCACGTCGCCGAATATCGCTTCGTAGGTGTTCCCGTCCAAATGCTCTTCCGCCCATTTCTTCGCATTGTCCAGGGTGATCGGCACGATCAGCTCGCCGGGTCGGAAGTTCCCGCTTCCGCTAACGGCAGCATAGCGCGTGTTCGCGCCCCCGGAGCCGAAGATAAAGTATTCGCCGGTTTTCTTCAAGTACAGGGATTCGCAGAGGTAGTTGATGTCGGTCGGCAGGTTGATTTCCCATTCCGCGATCTTCTGTGCGGTTGCGGTGTCATACACTTTGCCGTTGATGATCTTCTTCATTTTTCATTCCTCCTTATTTTTTTAGCTGTTAAAGAGCCTGTCTACGCGCGTTTGCCGGTTGTCGATCCACCATGCGGCGGAGGTTTTGGTGCTGATGATTTGGTTGATCCTGGCGTTGGTGTTGGCAATCGCTTCCGCGAGCTTGTCGGCGGGGATGGGCATGCTCGCCACCTGCCGGATCGCCTGCTGGGCAGTATTGTATTTTTCTTCGCGGATCTGCAAAGCCCACGCGATCTGTTTATCGCTGCCGTTGAGGGACGGCCAGCCGCGATCCTTGGCCTTGCTGTCGCTCTCCGCCGCCGCAGCCCTGTTTGCCTCGGCCTTGTCTGCCTTTTCGGCCTCTCGCTGCTCGGCATAGCAGCGGGAGCACATGCCGTGCTGCTCGTAGTATGCGATCTTACGTTCACGGTCGGCCGTCTTTCCGTATAGCTGGATTCCCTCCGTGTGGCCGCAGGCAAATCTTACATCGTACTTCATCTCAATGATCTCCTTCCCTTGTTGTCGTATATAGTATATCATATAGTTGCAATATTGTCAATAGGAAATCTGACAATATTTCATTTTTTTCAATAAAAAAAAGCCCCCTTTCGGGGGCTATGCGTTAAATGCCGATTTTGCTGCGAAGCGACGCGCGGCGGCGCTTGACGGTGGAATCGCTCATGCCAAGCTCTATGCCGATGGCGACCACGGACTTCCCGCGCCGGGACAGGGACAGCACCTCGCGCTCGTCGTCCGTCAGGCCGTAGGCGGCCTCCGCCGCGTCGATGCGCGATTGATGGATGCGATCAAAGCGCATGGGGATCACCCCCTGTTACATCTGTTCGGGCGGTTCGTCGTCCTTATCCTTGGTGATCTGCTTATACACCTGGTTCACGCCGGTGGACGCGAGGCCGGACACAATGCCGATGGCCACGGCGTTCATTACGTCCTCGGCGGGGAATTCGGGCATCAGGTACAGCCCGGCAACGCCCAGCGCACCGCCGCAAAGACCGACGATCACGGGGATCAGGTTGTCCTTGATGTTGGGGATGGCCTTAACGGCCAGACCGATCAGGTAGCAGATGGCGACGATGGCGGTTACGGTGCCAAGCGTAGTAATATCCATAATATAATGCTCCTTTCTTAGTTCTGCCCGGTCTTGCACGGGCGATCTTTTAATCGCAAAATATCCTGCTCGTAGTGCTCGGACAGGTGGTTACGGCCCTTATTGTGATACGACTTGTACATGTGGCAAAGCTGCTCCTTTTTACTTGTCGGGCACCATCCCTGAGACGTGTAAAAGTCGTGCGCCTGGGAAAGTCGCTCATACTGCAAATCAGCGATATCATCAGTAATCGCATCCAGTTTTTCAAGCACAAGCTGCTGGAATTTCTTCTGCATGTCCCTGTCCTCCCGGCGCTTTTTGATGGCGTTTTTGATGGGCTTAAACAGTACCAGCGTCAGCAGGGCAATGACGGCGGAGATCGACCCGGCCAGCTTGCCCGCATTGTTAATCCAGTCCATAGTGTTATGTACCTTTCAGTTATTTTGCGGGTCATTCTCTGGTCATTTCCCCGGCGTATTTTGCAGTCAGCGCAATGGCCTCGGCTTCCGGCACCTTGCGCAGTGTGACGGTATAGGTAGCGCGCGGGACGCTCTCAGCGGCATACAGGGCTTCCTGCGTGGCCTTACCCGCAATCCCGTCAACCGCAAGGCCATTGTCCGCCTGGAATGCGCGTACGGCCTTTTCAGTCGCAATGCCGAAGATGCCATCCGCCGCGCCGCAATCGTAGCCAAGGGCGTTGAGTGCTGTTTGGAGCTTGGTTACATCCGCGCCCTTACTGCCGCGCCGGAGATTAAATACAACGCTCTCCGTTGGCTTACTGGTGTCAGGTTTGCCCGCCGCCGCGATTTCCTCCGCCGTATACAGCCCGGCAGGGATGGCGTAGTGCGTCCACGCCTTGTCGGACGTATCGCCCCACTGTACGCCAGCGGAGCAATGAATCACCTTGCCGCCGCCGATGTGCAATCCGGTGTGCTGCATCCTGCCGTTTCGGCGCTGG
>SFKI01000036.1 GCA_004554775.1 Subdoligranulum variabile | reverse complement strand
GCGGCAGTTCATGAAGCCAAGGCAGAGCGCAAGGAAAATGAAGTTTTTATTCCATTGAGGTTTGCTCCTGGTCAGGCACTCCAAATCGACTGGGGAGAAGCTACGGTAAAACTGGCCGGCGAGAAAGTAAAGGTAAATCTGTTTTGTGCGCGTATGAGTTATAGCTGCGCACCCTATGTTATTGCTTACAGGCGGCAAAACTTGGAAAGCTTTCTCGATGCCATTATCCATACGCTTAATTATTTTGGGGGCGTTCCTCGATCCATGATTTTTGACAACGCTCGTGTGGCTGTAAAGAGTGGACGATTATTCCAAACTGGCCGCACACTACGGATTCCAGCCTGTATTTTGCAATCCGGCATCCGGAAATGAAAAGGGTCTTGTAGAGAATCTGGTAGGACATATCCGGCGCAATGTATGCATGAAAGCTTTTTTGATTCAGACTATATCCAGGAAGATTTCTTTAATGTGGCATCTTTTCAACATAAGATATCAGGAAACCGTAAAAAAACATATACTGGAGGAACTGGTCTGACACAATTATTACATTCGCTTGAGAATTATGCGGAAGCACATAAATGTTATTTCATTTCGGGAAAAAGAGGGCTGTGGTTTTTTCAAGATGAAATATCTACAAGATGGATATAATGGAGTGGGTTTTAATAAAGAACATAATTTTTTTGAATACCGACCAAGTGAAAATGCGATAGCTAAATGTGCAATTAAAATACCCGGCACAGCATATAATCTGACATTTATTTTTCCACAAGACATGGGGGACAACGATGGAGACGAATAAGATATATTTAAATTTTAGTAAAACAATATATGGCTTGGCTGGTTATGATTATGGAGTTGAAGTTTATAAAAAACAAATAGAGCCACAGATGGATTATTGTAAGCGTACAGAAATTGTGTTCCCAGAAAGTATAGAAATTATAGCATCCTCGTTTATACAAGGAATGTTTGCGACGATTATTGAAAAGGTAGGATATAAAGGAATAAAGGATATGAAGCACTTAGAGGCGGCTCTGGAAGACGTCTCTATTGCCGGCTGACTTCATTCTCAGCCAGAGTCTGCAAACCAATTTGCGCATAACTCTTGACAGTACCTGTAAGGGCATCTTTTGTGGGCGGGACAGCCCGTAAGGGTGCCCTGCAGTCCCGCCCCTACAAACCGATTATGATGTTCATTGTAAATCCAAAACAGGGTTCTTCGACAAACTGAGGCCCCTGACCGGAAACGGTCAGGGGCCTGGCTTTTGGCAAGGGTCACAGCACGGCGGTGCTGCTGATGAGGTACTGCAAATCGGCCTGAGCGGGCGGGATGTACACCTGCCCGTGGTCGGTGCCGGTGAACCGCAGCGCGCCGTACTGCCAGCCGGTCAGCGTGGTGAACACCAGCGACTGCCAGTCCAGCCCGGACAGCGGCACCGTGGCAAACAGCGCCCGGCCCGGCTCCTGATGCAGATACAGCGTTCCGGCCATGTTGGTGTGGGCATACAGCGTCTCACCGACAAAAAATAGAAGATTCACCTTGCTTTGGGGCGCAAGGGCGCACACTACCTCGTCCGCCACCGCGAACCGCTCCGGCGCGGTCAGCTCCCGCCCGGCCCGTCGCGTCCCGCTTGATGAACGGGTGGGTGTTGGCGTATTCCAGACTACCCCGCGTGGCCAGCCGGATGTGCGCAATGCAGTACTGCGCCTCCACCGGGGCGGTCAGGCGGCGTTTCAGATAGTCACTGTGCAGGGCGGGGACAGGCTCCTTTTCCAGACTGACCGCGTTGGGGTACAGCAGTGCCAGCCCCCAGCCATGGGGGTGCCGGTTGCTGTGACCGTAAAATTCCGCGAGCAGCGGCCCCACATCGCCGCTGCGGGCGGCGCTCATCCCAAACAGCTCACACATGGCGTGCCTCCAACCTACATAAGAAATAGGAATATTGTACACGATTTCCCCTGCCTGTCAAGCCCGGCAGGGGGTTGACTCTCCCCCTGTGGGAGGGTGTATCATGAAAAAAATGAATTTTGGGGCGGCGCCCAAGCCTTCTGTTCTTTCTTCGAGTCCGCCTTTCCTACTCCCTGTCTGGGCGTTCCTCCGGCATCATGTGGGTCAGGCGGTACTCTCTGGGGGAGACCCCGTGTACATTTTTGAAAGCGCGGGAGAAATGCAGCTGGTTGGCGTAGCCCACCTGCGGCGCGATTTCCCCGATGGGCTGTTTGGTTTCCTTGAGCAGCTGGGCGGCGCGAGCCATGCGGTAGTGCAGCAGATATTCCTGCGGGCTTTCGCCCACCGTATCCCGGAAAATTTTGCCGAAATAGCTGCGGTTCAGCCCGCAGACAGCGGCGATGTCCTCGATGGAAATATCATTTTGGTAGTTCTGGTCGATGAAGCTCAGCGCCTCCCGCATGTAGAAATCCCGCAGCCGCCGCTCGCCAAAATAGCGCCGGGTGGCGGAGCAGGCCGCCAGCTGTTCCAGAAACAGGAACCCATGGCCGATGAGGTGAATGGGGTCGGCGTCGCCGTGGTTGACAATGTACAGCATTTCGTCCTGCAAACGCTGTCCCGCCTCCCGGCCCGCCGCAGTGTACACCGGCTTTGCGCCGCTGATGCCCGCCGCCTGAATGCTTTCGTGGGCGCGCAGGCCGTCAAATTCCAGCCAGGTGTATTCCCACGGCTCCTGCTCGTCGGCGCGGTAGGTGGTGATCTGCCCCGGCACGATGAGAAATCCCTGCCGGGGACCGATGTCGTACACCTCCTCGTTGGCAAACAGCTTGCCCTTGCCGGAAATGACATAATGGAACAGATAGTGGTTGCGGATGTGCGGGCCGTAGGCGTGGCAGGGGTCGGTGCGCTCCCAGCCGAACTGGTAGAGGTTCAGGTCGATAAAGCGCTCGTCCCGGAACATGTGAAATTTCAGCTTGTTGGGGGTGATGACGGAATTGCTCATGGCAGACCCTCCTTTTTCCCATTATATACCAAAATGCTTGATGACTTCAACTGCTTTTGGTGGATTCCTTAAAATTGGCATATAAAAAGTTGAATCGGGATATTCCTAAATCCGCCGTCGAATTGTATAATACAGTTGTCAATCGGGAAAACAAATTGTGCAATGTGCACAATACACAAAAGAAGAACCATGATTTTGTGCATTGTGACAAAGGCGCATCCCGCGTACCATTGTCTGCCCCGGCCGGGAGGACAACCATCTGCCTCTACAATTTCGGAAGGAGAAATTCAAATGAAAAACATGAAACGCATGGCTGCCGGACTGCTGGCAGCGGGCATGGCTGCGGGCCTTGTGGGCTGCGGCGGCGGCAACCAGAGCGGCGCGGCTGCGGACGGCAATGTCAACCTGACCTTCCAGATCTGGGACGTGGCCCAGCGGGACGGTATGCAGGCCATGTGCGATGCCTACACCGCCCAGCACCCCAACGTGAAGATCGAGGTGCAGGTGACCAGCTGGAACGAATACTGGACCAAGCTGGAGGCCGCTGCCACCAGCGGCCAGATGCCGGACATCTTCTGGATGCACACCAACGAGCTGCTGAAATACGCCGACAACGGCATGCTGGCGGACTGCTCCGACATCGTGGACACCAGCAAATTCTCAGAGGTGTCCCTCTCCAACGCCAGCGGCTCGGACGGCACGCTGTACGCCGTTCCCAAGGACAAGGACACCGTGGGCCTTGTCTACAATAAGGAAATGTTTGACGCCGCCGGCGTGAGCTACCCCGACGAAAGCTGGACCTGGGACGATCTGACCGACGCGTCCCAGAAAATCTATGACGCCACCGGCAAGTACGGCTACATGGCCTACGGCGACGACCAGCTGGGCTACTGGAACTTTGTCTACCAGAACGGCGGCTACATCCTCAATGAGGACAAGACGCAGGCCGGTTTCACCCAGCCCGCCACCGCCGAGGCGATGAAGTTCTACATCGGATTGCAGCAGTATGACTGGTGCCCCGACCAGAACTACTTTGCCGAGACCGCGCCCGGCACCGCCTTCTTCTCCGAAAAGGGTGCCATGTTCTTTGAGGGCGACTGGAACATTCTGGCCGAGCTGCAAAACTACCCCGAAATGCAGGGCAAGTGGGATGTGGCCGTACTGCCCAAGGCGCCCAACCCGGTGAACGGTGACGGCCGCGCCACCATCTCCAACGGTCTGAGCTACGCCACCGCCGCCAATAACAAGAATCTGGACACTGTCAAGGACGTGCTGAAATTCTTCGGCAGCGAGGAGGGCCAGCGTATTCAGGGCGAGAGCGGCGCCGCCATCCCCGCCTACATCGGTCTGGAGGAAACCTTCCTTGGCGTGTTCGAGGAGTACGACATCAACATGCAGGTGTTCCTGGACATGTTTGATTACAGCATCCAGAGCGTCAACAACGCCTCCCGTCCCGAGTGGAAGAGCAAGGTCAACGATGAGCTGCTGAAAATGTACGCCGGCACCGTGGACATCGACACCGGTCTGCAGAACATGCAGAACATTGTGGATGCGGCCAGCGCAGGCTGATTTCGATAAGGAGGATTCCCCATGAAAAAAACGTCCAAGCTGGCCCTTGATGGCTATGTGTGGGGCTATCTCATGGTGGCGCCCACCATCATCGGCCTGATCGTCTTAAACATCGTTCCCTTCTTCCAGACCATCTACATGAGCTTTTCCAAGTCCAAGGCCTTCGGCGCGTACCAGTTCTGCGGGCTGGAAAACTACGTGGAAATGTTCAAAAGCCCCGAATTCTGGAAAGCGACCTGGAACTCCATCTACTTCTGCATCCTGACGGTGCCCATCGGCGTGTTCCTGGCGCTGCTGGTGGCGGTGCTGCTCAACGCCAAGATCAAGGGCAAGACCGCCTTCCGTGCCATCTACTTCCTGCCCATGGTGGTGGCCCCCGCCGCCGTGGCTATGGTGTGGAAGTGGATCTTCAACACCGAGTACGGCATCCTCAACTCGCTGCTGGGCAAAAACATCCGTTGGCTCACCGACCCCAAGATCGTGCTCGTCACCTGCGCCATCGTGGCCATCTGGAGCGCCATCGGCTATGACGCGGTGCTGCTGCTCTCCGGCATCCAGAACATCTCCCGCACCCTCTACGAGGCCGCCGATCTGGACGGCGCCTCCAAGGTGCAGCAGTTCTTCCACATCACGCTGCCCATGGTGTCTCCCACGCTGTTCGTGGTGCTCATCATGCGTCTGATGTCCAGCCTGAAGGTCTACGACCTCATTTACATGATGGTGGAGCAGTCCAACCCCGCCCTCACCAGCGCCCAGAGCCTGATGTACCTGTTCTACCGGGAGAGCTTTGTGGCCGGCAACAAGGGCTACGCGTCCGCCATCGTCATCTGGACGGTTCTGCTCATCGGCATTGTGACGGTGTTCCAGTTCATCGGCCAGAAAAAGTGGGTCAATTACGAGGTGTAAGCCATGAAAAGTATGAAAGCGAGCAAAAATGTCAGCACCATCGTGACCTACACGGCGCTGGTGCTGGGCAGCGTAACCATGATCTTCCCCTTTTTGTGGATGCTGCTCACCAGCTTCAAGACCCAGTCCGAGGCCATGGCCATCCCGCCGAAGATCCTGCCTTCCGGCTGGGAGCTGACCAACTTCTTTACCGCCCTGCAAAGCCTGCCCTTCACCAACCTGTACCTCAACACCGGTCTGATGATCCTGTTCCGGGTCATCTGCGCCGTGGTGTTCAGCTCGATGGCGGGCTACGCCTTCGCCAAGCTGAACTTCCCCGGCAAAAACCTGCTGTTCGGTCTGGTGCTCATGCAGATGATGCTGCCCAGCCAGATCTTCATCATCCCCCAGTACCAGATGCTGGCGAAAATGGGGGCCACCAACTCCATCTTCGCGCTGGTGTTCCCGGGTCTGGTTTCGGCATTTGGCACCTTCTTCCTGCGGCAGGCCTACATGGGCATCCCCAATGAAATTGCCGAGGCCGCCTATCTGGACGGCTGCAACAAATGGCAGACCTTCGTCAAGGTCATGTTCCCCCTGACCGGCTCCAGCATGGCGGCGCTGGCCATCTTCACGGCGGTGTTCGCCTATGCCGACCTGATGTGGCCGCTCATCTGCAACACTGACCTGAACATGATGACGCTGTCCGCCGGTCTTTCCACCCTCAACGGCCAGTACACCACCAACTTCCCGGTGCTGATGGCCGGCAGCCTGCTGGCGATGATCCCCATGCTGATTCTGTATCTGCTGTTCCAGAAACAGTTCATCGAGGGCATCGCCATGACAGGCGGTAAATAAAGGCAACGCCGCAAGGCTTTCGCCGTGAATTGTGCGGGATTGCCTAAATCAAACCATCTCCTTTTCCCCCAAATCGGACGCCCGGCCAGAGGCTGGCCGGGCGTCTCTTTGACATATCTGAACGAAAAAAGGAGGATACCCATTATGAGTATCCATATTGCACAACAAACCGGCGTCATCACGCTGCACACCGCCCGCACCAGCTACCAGATGTGGGCGGACGAACAGGGCGTGCTGCATCATCTGTACTACGGTCCGTCTGTCGGAAACGCCGACCTGCGGGATACCGAGTTCCGCTCGGACTGCGGTTTTTCCCCCAACCCCGGCGAACTGCATTTGCAGCGGGATTACTCGCTGGATACGCTCTGTCAGGAATACACCGGCTGCGGCGTGGGGGATTTCCGGGTCAGCTGCCTCAACGTGCAGAACCCGGACGGCAGTATCGCCGCCGACCTGCGCTTTGCCGGGGCGGAGGTGCTGCCCGGCAAATACGCCCTGCCCGGCCTGCCCGCCGCCTTTGACAACGGCGGCGAATGTGAGACACTGCGCGTCACGCTGCGGGACGATGTGACCGGCCTGACGGTGACACTGCTCTACGGCGTGTACGAGCAGGCGGACGTCATCACCCGCGCCGCGCTGCTGCAAAACGGCGGCAGCGGCGTGATACGGCTGCGCAAGGCGGCCTCCGCCTGTCTGGACCTGCCCTTCGGAGAGTGGGAGCTGCTGCATTTCCACGGCCGCCACTGCATGGAGCGCCAGCCGGAACGCGCCCCGCTGCCCCATGGCGTGCAGGTCATCGGGTCGGGCCGAGGCGCCAGCAGCCACCACCACAACCCCTTTGTCATTCTGGCCGAACCCCACGCCACCGAGACGGCAGGCGGATGCCTGGGGGCCATGCTGGTCTATTCCGGCAGCTTCCGCATCGAGATGGAGGTCAGCCAGCTGCACAGCACCCGCCTTGTGGCGGGGCTGGGGGACGAGACCTTCTGCTGGACGCTGGCTCCCGGCGAGACCTTTGCCGCGCCGGAGGTGCTGTTCAGTTACAGCAGCGACGGACTGGGCGAGCTGTCCCGTCAGTACCAGCGCTTTCTGCGGGACAACATCATCCGCAGCACTTGGAAAGCCCGTCCCCGGCCCATCCTCATCAACAACTGGGAAGCCACCTACATGAACTTTGACGGGGAAACCATCTACCGCATTGCCAGACAGGCGCGGGAGCTGGGCGTGGAGCTGATGGTGCTGGACGACGGCTGGTTCGGCCGCCGGGACAACGACACCAGCGGCCTTGGCGACTGGCAGGTGAACGAGAAAAAGCTGGGCTGCACGCTGGCGGAGCTGATTGAACGCATCCGGGGTCTGGGCATGGACTTTGGCCTGTGGGTGGAGCCGGAAATGGTCTGCCCCGGCACCGCGCTGTACGCCGCCCACCCGGACTGGGCGCTGTCCATTCCGGGGCGCACCCCCGCCATGGGCCGCAGCCAACTGGTGCTGGACATGGGCCGTCCCGAAGTGGTGGATTATCTTTATGAAACACTGTCCGCGCTGCTGCGGGAAAACCATATTTCCTACGTCAAGTGGGACATGAACCGCAACATGACCGATGTGTTCAGCCGCGCTCTGCCCGCTGACCGTCAGGGCGAGGCCGCCCACCGCTATATGCTGGGTGTGTATGCTCTGCTGGAACGGCTGACCGCCGAATTTCCCGATATTTTGTGGGAGGGGTGCAGCGGCGGCGGCGGGCGCTTTGACGCCGGGATGCTGCACTATTTCCCGCAAATCTGGTGCAGCGATGACACCGACGCCATCCAGCGGCTGAAAATTCAGTACGGCACCTCCTTTGGCTACCCCATCAGTGCGGTGGGCAGTCATGTGTCCGCCGCGCCCAACCACCAGACCGGCCGCACCGCGCCGCTGAATACCCGCGCCGTGGTGGCCATGGCCGGAACCTTCGGTTATGAGCTGGACTTACAACTGCTGTCCGAGGCGGAAAAGCAGGACATCCGCCGCCAGATTGCCGTCTGCAAACAGGTGCAGCCGCTGGTTCTGCAAGGCCGGTACGACCGCCTGACCGATGCCATGACCGACACCTACTTTACCGCGTGGCAGCTCACCGCGCCGGACGCCGCCGCCGCGCTGGTCAGCGTGGTGGTGGTGGATCCCAAGCCCAACCCGTGGCCCATTCATCTGCGCTGCCGGGGGCTTGCCCCGGATGGGTTGTACAAAAACAGCCTGACCGGGCATGTCGCCACCGGCTCGGCGCTGATGGCAGCGGGGCTGACGCTGCCGATGCAGACGGGAGACTACCCCGCAACGCAAATCTGGCTGGAAAGGGTAGACTGAACCATGAAACAGGGAACGTTTGAAAAGCGGCTGGCCCGCCATCTGGACGAGCTGCGCTGGCTGTACATGGAACTGTACGATAACGGCTCCATGTTTGCGGAATTGTGCGAAACCATGCGCTGGTACGCGGAAAACCGCCGCCCGGTGCTGCGCCGCCGGGACGATGCGCGGGAACAGGACCCCGGCTGGTACAAGCGCCGCGACCTGCTGGGCATGATGCTGTACATTGACAATTTTGCGGGCACCCTGAACGGCGTGCGGGACAAGCTGGACTATCTGGAGGAGGCGGGCGTCAACTGCCTGCACCTGATGCCCTTTCTGGACACCGTGCCGGAGCGCAGTGACGGCGGCTATGCCGTGGCGGATTTCCGCAAAGTGCGCCCTGACCTTGGCACCATGGAGGATTTGCAGGCCCTCACCGATGCCTGCCACCGGCGGGGCATGAACGTCTGCATGGATTTTGTGATGAACCACACCAGCAGCGACCACAAGTGGGCCAGACGCGCCCGCGCCGGGGAAGGGGAGTACCAGAGCCGGTACTTCTTCTTTGCCGACCCGGCCATCCCCGCCGCCTACGAAAAGACGGTGCCGCAGGTGTTCCCCACCACCGCACCGGGCAATTTCACATGGCTGCCGGACTGCGGGCACTGGGTCATGACCACCTTCTATCCCTACCAGTGGGACCTGAACTACCGCAATCCCCGCGTTTTCAACGAGATGATGTATAATTTTCTCTACCTTGCCAATCAGGGCATGGACATCATCCGCATTGACGCAGTGCCCTATATCTGGAAGGAACTGGGCACCAACTGCCGCAATCTGCCCAAGGTACACACCATCGTGCGCATGATGCGCATGATTGGCGAAATCGTCTGCCCCAGTGTCATTCTGTTGGGCGAGGTGGTCATGGAGCCGGAGCGTGTGGTGCCCTATTTCGGCACAGTAGACAAGCCGGAGTGCCATTTATTGTACAATGTGACCACCATGGCCACCACATGGCACACCGTTGCCACCGGGGACGCCCGCCTGCTGCGCCGCCAGCTGGACACGGTGGCCGCGCTGCCCAAGGAGTATGTGTTTCTCAATTATCTGCGCTGCCACGATGATATTGGCTGGGGGCTGGACTATCCCACACTGCGCCGCTGGGGCATGGAGGAGGTCCCGCACAAAAAGTATCTCAATGCGTATTTTCTGGGGCAGTTCCCCGGCAGCCCCAGCCGGGGCGAGCTGTACAACGATGACCCCACCACCGGCGATGCCCGGTTCTGCGGCACCACCGCCAGCATGTGCGGGCTGGAAACCGATCCCCGCCGCGCCGTGACGCAGGACGTCACGCTGCACGCCATGATGCTGTTTTTGTCGGGCATCCCCATGCTGTACAGCGGCGATGAGGTCGCCCAGCTCAACGACCCCAGCTATAAAAACGACCCCGCCCGTGCGGTGGACAGCCGCTACCTGCACCGGGGCCGCCTGCCATGGGACCGGGCCGCCGACCGGCACAACGCCGCCACCCCGGCGGGACAGGTGTTTACAGGACTGCGCCAGCTGGAAACGACCCGCGCCGGGCACCTGGCCTTTGACGCCAGCGCCGATGTGTGGACGCTGGACACCGGCACCGATGCGGTGCTGGGCGTGGGACGCTGGCGGGACGGTGAAGCTGACAGGGGCCGCTTTGGAGGGCACCGCACAGCTGCCGCCCTTCGGTTTTCTGTGGCTGAAGGAGGTTACCGATGGAAAAACGCTATGATGTGGCCGCGCTGGGGGAACTGCTCATCGACTTCACCCAATCCGGCGTCTGCCCGCAGGGCAACCCGCTGTAGGACAGTCTGGACGATGCGCGGGAGCAGGTGCTGTTCGGCCTGCTGCGGTTTGCCAACGCCGCTGCCGCCCTCATCACCACCCGCCCCGGCGCGCTCCGCGTGATGCCCAAAGTACAGGAAATTCAGGCCCTGCTGGAACTGACAAAACACTGACGATTCGTATTTTGAAGTGGAGGAAATCAGCCGCCTATCATGCCGGACGGTAGAGTTCTTCTGCGTTTTGCCTTCGTGGACGTCAAACACATCCTCCAAAGGCATCTGCATGGCGTCCGCAATTTTGCTGGCTGTGGCTGATGGGATGGTTTCGCCGGATTTGCATAATATTCATGTCTGTATTGCAGCATAGCCCACGAAAGTCCCGATTTTGAACGATCGGTAGTCCGAAAAGTTCCAATACTTGATCCAATAACGATCAACACGCCCTTTTGGAAGCTGCATACGAAAAAAGAAAAGCACGATGTCCGCGCTTCCTCGCGATTCATCGTACTTTTCTTGGTGCGCCGGATTGGCGGCGGGCCGCGCTTTTCGAATCCCCACTCGTGCCCTCTTTTTGACGCAGAGACAACAAAAAAGCACGACGTTCCTTGGAACATCGCAGCCTGTAGAAAAAGCGGAAAAATACAGGGGAAAAAGTAGTTGTTGCAAACAAAGAAGATGCTCAACTTGTTATTGCAATTTGTATAATAGAACTAGAGAATAACTCTTTCAATGGCGGGGGCAACCTCGCCATTTTGTGTATTCTACAAACTGATGGGAAAATGGATATGGCGAAAACTCCAAAAAATTCGCTGGATATTTGGGGAATATGTCAATGCGGAAACATTCCTGTTATGGTATAATAATCTATATGAAGGATAATCTCTAATTATCTGTTGTTCGAGGGTAATCAGCTATTATCTATTATTATTTGGGAAATCAAGGAAATATTACTACAACAAAAGCAGCGCCCGGCAAAAGGGCATTCAGAAGTCTGAATTGCCGATTGTTGAGCGCTGCGTTATGTTTATAATGAGTCCGATAGATAACTACCTATTACCAATAAAAATACAGAAAATAGGCAACATTACAATTTGAATACCGAACTTTTCTATATAACAGCATCTTTTGGAACGGTTTTTATATTTATTATTCGGAATTTGGAAAATTGATTGACATGACTATTTCAATTGTACATCAATAGTTCTTTTGTTTTTAGGCAAATTGCAATAACAAGTTGAGCATCCAGTTGGTTAGAGGTCTGCTTTTTGAAGAAGATCCGGCCCAGTCGAGGAGAGAGCCGCAGGCGAGCGACGAAACTGGGCCGGAACGCGGCGTCAAACA
>SFKI01000063.1 GCA_004554775.1 Subdoligranulum variabile | reverse complement strand
CGTCAGCGCCGAGGCCACCCAGAAGTGCTGCGCCCGGTCCTCCGTCACGCGCAGCAGCTGCGGCAGCGTCGCCGGCATCAGAAACCCCAGCGGCAGCCCGTCGACCAGCAGTCCCACGCACCCGGCGGCCAGCCCCGCGGCAAAACGGTCGGGCCGCTCCGTGTGCAGCAGCTGCGGAAACGGCAGCCCCGGCCGCTCGCAGAGATACTGCTCCACCTCGCCCGCCGTCAGCACCGCGTCGATGTCGATCTCTGCCAGCCGCTGCTGCACCGCCTGCACGATCTCCGGATTGGCCACGCCGTCGAGCCACATCACGGTCATCGGCGTCGCGCTCTTGCGCCCGACAACGCACCGTGCGCTCTTCAGCGCCGGATCGTGCAGCCGACGGCGAACCAGCGCCGTATTCACGCGCAGGATCTCGATGAAGGCGTCCTTGCCGCCCTTGACGGTTTTTTCCACCTCGGGGCTGGCCACGCTGCGCTGTACGCTGCTCTTGAGATCCCAGTGCACCGCCTGCCGCAGCCGGGGGAACAGCATCAGACAGTGGCCGGCCAGAATCGCCCGCGCCGCGCCGTCAAGATCGTCGCACGTATCCAGAGGCGCGGCATACACCGCGCCCTCCAGCACCGCCTGCCGGCAGGCTGCCTCGCTGCGCGCCTGGGAAAAGCGCCCGGCCTCCGTCAGCGGACGCAGGATCTGCTGCGCAATGTCCGCGGACGAGGCAAGACCGTCAAACCAATATACATGCACCGTCACGCCGCCGGGGCCGCCAGCGCACACCGTACGGTGCTCCAGATCGCTGCATCCGTCAAACAGGCCCTCGATCGCCTCGGGGGTCAGCGCGCCCGGGTGCCGCGGCTTCTGCACCGGATGATAGGGCACGCGCTGGGTTTTCCGCCGCTTGAACATCTGAAACATAACGCTATCATCCCCGGAAACCGCACCAGAAATACATGGGCAAAAAAGAAACTGAAAAAAGTAAAAAAGCGCTTGACAAAGTGGCGGAAGGGTGGTATATTAGCAAAGCTTTCGGCAAGAGGCCGGGCGCCGGGGAGCAAAAAAGTGCTTGACAGGGAGCCTGGGTTGTGCTAAGATAAGCTTCACGCCGTGAAGGCGGCGTGCAAACTGTGTACCTTGTAAATTAAACAATGTAAGAAGCTTATGCAAATAAGCACCAGAAAATAGGACTTCTATTGATTTCTTTTGAGAGCTATGAAATAGCGATCAATAATTGATTGTATCTGCCGGAAGGCAGCTATGATACCATATTATTGAGAGTTTGATCCTGGCTCAGGACAAACGCTGGCGGCGTGCTTAACACATGCAAGTCGAACGAAGCTCTGATCTCTGCGTTTTCGGACAAAGAGAGAAGATGACTTAGTGGCGGACGGGTGAGTAATGCGTGAGCAACCTGCCCTTCAG
Source organism: Subdoligranulum variabile (assembly GCA_004554775.1). Taxonomy (GTDB): domain Bacteria; phylum Bacillota; class Clostridia; order Oscillospirales; family Ruminococcaceae; genus Gemmiger; species Gemmiger variabilis_B. Next base: position 643 of record SFKI01000063.1, on the reverse strand, counting down.
AGGGGGACAACAGCTGGAAACGGCTGCTAATACCGCATGACACGGAATGGAGGCATCTCTGTACCGTCAAAGATTTATCGCTGAAGGATGGGCTCACGTCTGATTAGCTTGTTGGTGAGGTAACGGCTCACCAAGGCGACGATCAGTAGCCGGACTGAGAGGTACGGGAGGCAGCAGTGGGGAATATTGGGCAATGGGCGAAAGCCTGACCCAGCAACGCCGCGTGAAGGAAGAAGGCCTTCGGGTTGTAAACTTCTTTTAAGAGGGACGAAGAAGTGACGGTACCTCTTGAATAAGCCACGGCTAACTACGTGCCAGCAGCCGCGGTAATACGTAGGTGGCGAGCGTTATCCGGATTTACTGGGTGTAAAGGGCGCGTAGGCGGGAATGCAAGTCAGATGTGAAATCCAAGGGCTCAACCCTTGAACTGCATTTGAAACTGTATTTCTTGAGTGTCGGAGAGGTTGACGGAATTCCTAGTGTAGCGGTGAAATGCGTAGATATTAGGAGGAACACCAGTGGCGAAGGCGGTCAACTGGACGATAACTGACGCTGAGGCGCGAAAGCGTGGGGAGCAAACAGGATTAGATACCCTGGTAGTCCACGCCGTAAACGATGAATACTAGGTGTGGGGGGACTGACC
>SFKI01000016.1 GCA_004554775.1 Subdoligranulum variabile | reverse complement strand
GCGCTCACCTTTGCAGCACAAAGTATTATCTGCGCTTTTGGCTTAGCAGCTGCCGCACCTCGCTCGCCGTATCGGCACTTAGAATTGTGCGGTATTGCCCTAAAAAATGCAGGAGTGCTGCATTTTTCTTAACACTTTTCCGCCGCCCGACAGATTGACCCCTCCGGGGCCAAAATTTATTCTACTACCCATTCTGTAGGGGACAATGCGCGCCCCAACGCTCCCTTGCCCGTCGGTTCCGTACCAAGGAAGCTTGCCATCACCGCAGCCCTGCGTGCAATCCAATAAAAAGTTCTTTGCCAAGCTTTCTTGCAAGAAAGCTGGAACTACCGTAAGCAGAAAGGAGGCCCCCACCATGGCGATGATCGACAGTTCCATCCAATACCTCAAGGGCGTTGGCCCGGCGTTTGCAAAAAAGTTTGAAAAACTCGGCGTCACCACCATCCGGGATCTGCTGCTTTGCTACCCGCGCAAATACATCGACTACACCCAGCCCTACACCGTGACCGGCGCGCCCTACGACGCCGACTGCTGCGTGCGCGCGACCGTGCTGCAAAAGGAACCGGTGCGGCGCATCAAAGGCGGGCGCGCACTGGTGCGCGTGCTGGCGGCGGATGATTCCGGCGTGCTGGGGCTTTCCTGGTTCAATACGCCGTATGTGGCCGATAAATTGATCATCGGAGAAACGTACTATTTTGAGGGCCGTGTCGGCGGCAACATGACCCACCGCGAAATGCTGCACCCGATGGTGCGCACCGAAGCCCAGGTGGCCGCCTGCCCGTTTGTGGCTGTCTACCCCGGCACCGAGGGCTTGCCCGCCGCCCGTCAGGCCGCCTGCGCGCACGCGGCGCTGCAATATGTGGACGAGCTGGCCGACCCGCTGCCGCCCGAACTGCTGACCCGCTACCGCATGCCCACCAAGGCGCAGGCCGTGCGCAGCATCCATGCCCCGCGCGATGCCGACGACCTGGCCGGGGCACGCCGCCGCCTGATTTTTGAAGAACTGTACATGCTGCAAATCGGTATTTTTCTGCTGCGCAGCCATGGGCGGCGCAAAACCAGCGCACCGATGCACGAGCGGGACCTCGCACCGTTCTGGGGCAGCCTGCCGTACCCGCCCACCGGCGCGCAGAAGCGTTCGACCGAGGAGATCATCGCCGATCTGTGCGGCGAGGTGCCGATGAACCGCTTGCTGCAAGGCGACGTCGGCAGCGGAAAAACGCTGGTGGCCGCCGCGGCCATCTGGTTTGCCGCGCAAAACGGCTGGCAAAGCGCGATGCTGGCCCCCACCGAAATTCTGGCCCGCCAGCACGCCGCCACGCTGGCCGACCGGCTGGAGCCGTTCGGCGTCAACGTTACGCTGCTGGTCGGCGGCATGAAAGCCAAGGAAAAGCGCGTTGCGCTCGAAGCCATCGCCGACGGCCGCGCCGGGCTGGTGGTGGGCACCCACGCGGTGCTGACCGACACGGTTGAATTCAAAAACCTTGGCCTTGCCATCGTGGACGAGCAGCACCGTTTTGGCGTGCGGCAGCGCGGCCTGCTGGCGGGCAAGGCGCAAAGCCCCCACCTGCTGGTGATGAGCGCCACGCCCATCCCGCGCACGCTGGGCCTGCTGATGTACGGCGACCTGGATATCTCGGTGCTGGACGAGCTGCCGCCCGGCCGCAAGCCGATCAAAACCTGGTACATCACCGGCAAAAAGCGGCGGGACATGTACGGGTTTATTGAAAAGCAGATCGCTGCCGGGCACCAGGCTTACGTGGTCTGCCCGGCCATCGAGGAAAACGAGATGGACTCCGGGATGCAGGCGGTCAAGAAGTATTATACTGAAACGGTCTGCCCCTTACTGCCAAACCGGCGTATCGGCCTTTTGCACGGCAAGATGAAGCCCAAAGAAAAAGACGACGTTATGCTGAAATTCAAGGCTGGTGAGCTGGATGTGCTGGTCTCGACCACCGTCATTGAGGTCGGCGTCGACGTGCCCAATGCCACGGTCATGGTCATCGAAAACGCCGAGCGGTTCGGCCTTTCGGCGCTGCACCAGCTGCGCGGACGCGTCGGGCGTGGGGCGGCGGATTCCTGCTGCATCCTGATCTCGGACAACGAGAACGATGCCGTCAAGGAACGGCTGCGCTTTTTGTGCCACACGTCGGACGGGTTTGCCGTGGCAAAATACGACCTTGAAAACCGCGGGCCGGGTGATTTCTTCGGCTCGGCGCAGCACGGCCTGCCCACCTTACGGGTGGCAGATTTGGTGCAGGACACCCGCACGCTGAAAGTGGCCCAGGAAGAAGCCAAGGCGCTTTTGGCCGTTGACCCGAACTTGGTGATGCCAGAGCATCGAGAGTTGTCGGATGAAGTGGAGAGGTTGTTTGCTACCGCAGGGGCGATGAATTGATTTGTTTTGCGGCTGCCGCGAAGCGGGTGGGGGATTGTGACCTTGCCCACATATCGGGCTACCCCCGTAAAACCACAATCCCACTGCCCCTGCGGGGCACCCGCTTACGCGTCGGGCCCCTCTGTCGCTGCGCGACATCTCCCCACACTGTGGGGAATCACCCTTTACACAAGGGAGGCTTTACCATGCGCAACCCCTTAAATTCTTAACATTCACCCTTTTATTTTCCCCCTCAATTTGCTATACTAATACCGTATACCAACCAAAAGGAAACCATGCCTATGAAAAAGTTCTGCGCGGTGCTGTGCACCTTTGTGCTGGTGATCGTGCTGGGGCTGCCGGTGGCGGCCGAGGGGATCAACGGCTCGGCGGCCGATATTGCGCCGGATATCCTGGCCCCCGCCGCCTATGTGGTCAATCTGGACACCAACATTGTGGTCTACGAGAAAAACAGCGAGACCCCGCTGCAAGCGGCCAGCCTGACCAAACTGATGACGACCCTGCTGCTGCTGGAAAACTACCAGGACCAGCTGGACACCATCAGCTTAACGGCCCCCAGTTATATCTACGACCTGATCTGGGAAAAAACCACCAACGCGTCCACGGCGGATATCCGCAAGGGCGAGACCCAGACCCTGCGCAATCTGCTGTACGCCATGATGCTGCCCAGCGCCAACGAGGCCGCCTACATCGTGGCCGACTATATAGGCGGCGGCAGCATCGACAATTTTGTGGCGATGATGAACGAGGAAGCCGCCCGTATCGGCTGCACCGGAACCACCTTTGCCGACCCCTGCGGCCTGGATACCAACAACGTCACCACCGCCCGTGATGCCTATCTTATCCTGCGCGCGCTGACGTCGTACGATATCTTTGCAACGGCCGTGGCCACCCCCACCTACGATATGGGCACCAACGACCGCTACGTCACCCCCGGCACCTATATTCTGCAAAGCACCGATAAGATGCTTTACGAGGGCAGCAGCTATTACCGCCCCTACGTGCGCGGCGGAAAGACCGGCAGCCTGGGCGAGTGGCAGAACTTTGCCGGGTGGCACACCCAGGACGGCGTCAGCTATATCAGCGTAGTGCTCAATGTCCCGTACGAGGCTGACCCCGATGGCGCCCGCCCGGCGCTTGTGGAAACGGCCAAACTGATGGACGTGATCTTTGACTCATTCACCATCGCGGCGGCGCTTGACCCCACCCAGCCCATTACCGAGATCCCGGTGGATTACGCCACCCAGTCCGATACCGTGATGCTTTACCCGACCGATAATATGATGACCCTGCTGCCCAAGGAGGGCGGCGCTGCGCTGACCGAGCAGACCTTCAACCTGCCCAAAAGCATCGCCGCACCGGTCAAGCAGGGGGACGTGGTCGGCACCGTCACGCTGACTATCGAGGGGGAAGTCATCGGCACAACGGACCTGATCGCTGGCAGCGATGTGGCCCGCAATCAGGTGCTGTACACCATCGCCCGCGTGGGCGAGTTCTTCTCCAGCACCTACTTTAAAGTTGTTGTTATGCTTACGATGATTGTCGTGGCTGTGTACGCGTTCCTGTTCATTCTGGCAGCACTGGGCGTACTGAAGCCGCGCAAAAAGTCGAAGCCTAAGAAATAAGAAAACTTTGGAGGAATATCCATGTTAGACGTAAAACGCAACCTTACGACCATGACGGATTTCTACGAGCTGACTATGTCGGCCGGCTATCTCGACGAGGGGTATGTAGACAAGATCGCCGTCTTTGACATGTTCTTCCGCCGCGTGCCCGATGGCGGCGGCTACGCCATCATGGCGGGCTTGCAGCAGTTCATCGACGCCGTCGATCATCTGAAATTTACCAAAGCGGACATCGAATATCTGCGCTCCACCAACACGTTTAACGAAAAGTTCCTGACTTATCTCGAAAACTTCAAGCTGCACTGCAACATCTGGGCCATCGAAGAGGGTATGCCCATCTTCCCGCAGGAGCCCATTGTTACGGTCGAGGGCCCGGCTATTGAGTGCCAGCTGCTGGAGACCCTGCTGCTGGTTACGTTCAACCACCAGTGCCTGATCGCTACCAAGGCCAACCGCATTGTGCGTTCCGCCGCTGGCCGCCCGGTCATGGAGTTCGGTGCCCGCCGTGCGCAAGGGTATGACGCCGCCTACTTCGGCGCGCGCGCGTCCTACATCGGCGGCTGCGGCTCCACCTCCTGCGTGATGGCTGCCCGCGATTTCGGCATCCCGGCCTCCGGCACGATGGCCCACAGCTGGGTGCAGATGTTCCCGTCTGAGTACGAAGCCTTCAAAAAATACGCCGAACTGTACCCCGACGCCTGCGTGCTGCTGGTCGATACCTATAATGTGCTGCGCCACGGTGTGCCCGATGCCATCAAGGTATTTGACGAGGTCCTCAAGCCGATGGGCAAGCGCCCCAAGGGCATCCGCATCGACTCCGGTGATATCGCCTACCTGTCCAAAAAGGCCCGCAAGATGCTGGATGAGGCTGGCTACCCCGACTGCACGATCTGCGCGTCCAACAGCCTGGACGAGTACATTGTCCGCGATCTGATCCTGCAGGGTGCCCGCGTGGACAGCTTTGGTATCGGCGAAAACATGATCACCGCCAAGAGCGACCCTGTGTTCGGCGGCGTGTACAAGTTGGCCGCTGTCAAGGAGGACGACGGCAGCTACACCCCCAAGATGAAGCTGTCTGAATCCGCCGAGAAGATGACCATTCCCTGCCTGAAGAAAGTCTGGCGTATCTACGACCAGGACGGCAAGGCCATGGCCGACCTCATCGCGATGGCCGATGAGCAGGTCGAGACTCAGCACGGCATCACCCTGTTTGACCCCATCGAGACTTGGAAGGAATGCACCTACGTCAACTGCACGGCTCGCTGCCTGTCCACCCCGATCTACGAGAACGGTAAGCGCGTCTATCAGTCTCCGAGCCTGGACGACATCAAAAAGTTCTGCAAGGCCCAGGTCAACACCCTGTGGGACGAGGTCAAGCGTTTTGAGAACCCGCACCGCTACTACGTTGACCTCAGCCAGAAACTGTGGGATACCCGCAGCAGCCTGCTGAAGAAACTGTCTAAGTAAAACATTACAAAACGGTTACAATGCACCCCTCCCGCACATACTATAGCGGGAGGGGTGTTTTGTATGTTGGAGCAGTTTGTACTGTTTGCCCTGGGCGGGGCGGGGTATCAGGCCGTCGAGCTTGCCTGGCGCGGTACTACCCACTGGACGATGTTTGCCGCGGGCGGGGCGTGCCTCTGCCTGCTGCAAGCGCTGGCCCGGCGGCACAGCCTGCCGTTGGGGGCAGCCGCCTTGTGCGGGGCTGCCGCCGCCAGCGGGGTAGAGCTGGGCATTGGCCTTGTCTGCCGCTATGTGCTGCATCTGGCCGTCTGGGATTACAGCGCCCAGTGGGGCAATGTGGCAGGGCTGGTCTGCCCGTTGTACAGCTTTTACTGGTTCGTGCTCTGCTTTTGGGTGTTGCTGGTGCTGCGCGGGGCCGAAAATTTGCTTGAAAGACCGATTTATCGTATCGCAAAACGGGCCACAGAGCATTAAAGTCCAAATTATAGTACTCGTCATCCTGTATAATAGAAGCATAACAAGCAAACACACAGGAAAGGCGGTACACACCATGACCCAGCAGTTTCGTTACGTAGCAGGCCACATCGAAGTTTATTCTGAGCAGGGCGAGTTCCTCTTCTCGGCCGACACCATGCAGGAAGCATGGGAAGAGCTGTCCGCGTAACGCGCACAGATGCAATCTAAAAATGTACAATATGCTGAAATAGTTTAAAATATAAAAATAACTTTTGTAAGTTTGTACAAAATGCACCTTGCAAAAGACGGACTTATCGCATATAATAAAGACAGAAAAGGAAAAGGTGATACCGCGAAGGGCCAAGGCCCCGCAGCAGTGGTATCACCCCACCAAAGACCCGCCGATAACGGAAAGGAGATGGGTTGTATGTTGAAGCTGCACACGTTAGCCGAGTGGATGTATGGTTTTCTGGAGCCTGCCCCGCCGTACGGCCTGCCGGAAGAAATGTATAACGACGTGATGCCGTCGGGCATTCATCGCTATAACCGCTATGGTGATGGGATGTAAAACGTAAACCTGCGCGGTTCCCCCAAACCGTACAGACCCGTGTAAAAACCGAAATCTCCCAGCAAGCAGCCGCCCGGTGCCAATGTGCAAGCGTTGGCACCGGGCGCTTTTTGTCGTTCCGCTTGCAATTTTGGCCCAAAGGGCGTATGATATATACTGTCCTTTTATGACCAAACACAATGGGAGAAACTTATGAAACTCATCACCTTTACTGTGCCGTGCTACAATTCGGCCGCTTATATGAGCCATTGCATCGAGACCTTGCTGCCCGCTGGCGAGGATGCCGAGATCATCCTTGTGGATGACGGCTCCAAAGACGACACCGGCAAGATCGCCGATGAATACGCCGCCAAATACCCCACCATCGTCCGCGCTATCCATCAGGAGAACGGCGGCCATGGCGAGGGCGTGAATCAGGGCATCCGCAATGCCACCGGCATGTACTTTAAGGTCGTCGACTCTGACGACTGGCTCGATGATGATGCCTTGGCGCAGGTCATGGACGTGCTGCGCGTCCAGGCCAGCGCCGAAAAGCCCGTCGACCTTGTCATGGCCAACTACGTCTATGAGCATGTGGCCGACAACACCCGCAATGTGGTGGATTACACCGGCATTCTGCCCGAGGGCCGCGTGTTCAAGTGGAGCGAGATCGGCCACTTCCCGCCGAACAAAAACATCCTGATGCACAGCGTTATCTACCGCACCGAAGTGCTGCGCAAGTCCGGCATGGTGCTGCCCAAGCACACGTTCTATGTTGACAACATTTTTGTCTACCAGCCCTTGCCCGAGGTCGAGACCATCTACTACCTCAACCTGGATCTCTACCGTTACTTCATCGGCCGCGACGACCAAAGCGTCAACGAAAAGAACATGATCAAGCGCGTAGACCAGCAGCTGCGTGTGACCCGCATCATGATGGAAGCCGTCGACGTTTACGCGCTGCCCGTCACCCAGGACAAGCTGCGCGCCTATATGCTGAATTATTTCTCAATGATGATGGCAATTTCCAGCATCTTCCTGACACTGGACGGCAGTGCCGAAGCGATGGAAAAGCGCAGGCAGCTCTGGGCTGACCTGAAAGCTCACGATGTCCGCCTGTACCGCCGCTGCCGCCTCTCGCTAGCCGAGGCCTGCAACCTGCCCGGTTGGCTGGGCAGCAAGCTGAGCATTGGCGGCTACCGCATCGCGCAGAAGCTGTTCAAGTTCAACTAAGGGGTGCCCATGCAATACAAAACGATTTTATTCGATCTTGACGGCACGCTGACCGATTCTGCCCCCGGCATCCTCAATTCGGTACGGTACGGCTGCCGAAAACTGGGCCTGCCTGTGCCCGACGATGCCACGCTGCGCCGGTTCCTTGGCCCGCCGTTGATCGACTCGTTCCGCAATTTGTGCGGACTGAGCGCCGCTGATGCCGACCGCGCGGTGGCGGCTTTCCGCGAGTATTTCCCCACCAAGGGCATTTTTGAAAACGAGGTCTATCCTGGCATCCCTGCGATGCTGGCTGACCTGCACGCCCGCGGCTGCCAGCTGGTGCTGGCCACCAGCAAGCCCGAGGAATACGCCCGCCGCATCATGGCGCACTTTGATCTGGAACCGTATTTTACGGCCATCTGCGGCGCTACCCTGGACGAGACCCGCACCGACAAGGCCGAGGTCATCGCCTACGCGTTGGAAACGATTGCCCTTACCGACAAGACCGGCGTCGTCATGATCGGCGACCGCGAGCACGATGTGGTCGGTGCAAAGAAAAACGCCCTGCCCTGCATTGGCGCCCTCTACGGCTACGGCACCCGCGAAGAACTCCACTCTGCCGGTGCCGCCGCAATCGCAGATACCGTGCAAGACCTGCACAAACTGCTGCTGGGATAAATCAAATGGGAGACAGCCCGCGCTGTCTCCCATTTTTATTGGTCCCGATCATTGTAGTAGAGATACCACCCGCGGAAGCCGTACCCGACGCCGAGAGCGCCCAGCACCAGCAGCATAGCCGCCTTGTCGGGCCAAAGCGGCATATTCCGGGTGCAGACCCAGACCACCGCCAATGCAAGGCATACAAGCACCGGCAGGCCGTAGTGCAGAAATCTCTGCACCCGCAGTCGCTTCGGGCCGCCCTCCACCGCCAGCGCCGATGGATCGCTCACCTCACACCGCACCCGCAGTATCGGGATATTGCGCACATGGCTCGAATACCGCACGGCCCTGTACTCAATGCCGTCCAGTGTAAAACGCGGGGTCATGCTCTCCCGGGTTATGGTCACATCCACGCCGTTTTCGTCTGCCCAAGCCAGCAGCGCCGCCGTAAATTCCTGCGGGGTTGCAATGGCGGTGTCCGGCGTAAAGGTAAACTGCCGTTTATGCTCGGCAGCCGCCATTTTCCGGTAGTCCTGCACCCAGCCGGTAAACCAGCCGCCCGCCGGGGCAGGGGAGTCCATCCGGGCCAGGCAGGCGTCCACATCCAGCTCTGCCGCCGTTCGGCCGCCGGCGGCCAGCTCCGTGCAGAAGGCTGCGGCGGCCGCCAGCTTTTGCTGCTCGGCCTCCAGCTGTCGGCGCTGGCGTTCGGCAGCCTCGGTCAGCGGCAGTGTACCGCTCAACACCGCGCGGATATCCTCCACTGGCATATCCAGTGTGCGCAGCACACGAATCAGTTTCAGCGTCCGCACATCGGCATCCGTATAGATACGGTAGTCGTTCTCTGGGTTGCGCTCCGGGGCCAGCAGCCCCGCCTGCTCATAGTAGCGGATGTTCCGCGCCGATACGCCCGACGCATCCGCTGTCTGCTTGATGTTCATAACATCACGCTCCTTTCCCGGTCATCGTACACCCTGCACCCACTGGAAGGTCAAGGCTTTTCCCGAAAATAAGCGACAATTTATAATATTTTGATTTCTACAGTTCGCCCGCCCAGGTTCTCATAAATTCTGTGGGACACCGACAGTACCGTGCGACCCTCGGACGCCCGGCGCAGGGCGTCCAGGACGCGGGCTTCGGTCTCGGCATCGAGGTTGGCGGTGATCTCGTCCAGCAACAGCACAGCGGGGTCGGCGGCGGCTGCCCGGGCGATGGACAAAAGCTGCCATTCGCCCTGCGAGAACATGCCCTCGCTGCACACGGTATCGTACCCGTCGGGCAGCGCGCGGATGGCTGTGTCGATGCCCGCCAGCTGCGCGGCACTTTTTGCCATCTCGGCAGTAATTTGCGGGTCGCCCAGCGTGATCTGGTCCAGCACCGTGCCGGGCACGCGGGCAAAATGCTGCTCCACACAGCTGATGCAGGTGCGGCGCTCGCGGTCGGTGATGTCCGCCACCGGCACGCCGCCGATCGTTACGCTGCCGCTCTCGGGCGGGTAGAGCCCCAAAAGCAGCTTGAATATCGTGCTTTTGCCCGCACCCGTGCGGCCGATCAGCGTGACCTGTTCGCCCTGATGCACGGTCATCGAGAAGTCGTTCAGCACCTGCTTTTCGCCATAGCCAAACGTCACGTGCGCCAGCTCCACGTCGCCCCGCGCGGCCTTTTGCCGCTCCCCGGGGATGGTCCGCTCGGGCTGAGTCAGGAACGCATCAATGCGCTTGACGCCTGCCATGGCGGATTGGATCGTCTGAATCTCCATGCCCAGACTTTCAATCGGCGCAAAAATGCGCGATATATAGTTGATAATCGCCACCGACGTACCGACCGACATGCCGAACAGCGTCAAAACCGTTGCGTTGCCGGATGCCGAAAGCAGCATCACAATGGCGACGACCACGGCATTCAGCAGCAGCACGACGGGGGAGTAGATCGCATCGTAAAAATTGGTACGCTCCATGGCAGCGTAGCCGTCGGCAATGCGTTTGTCGTAGCGGCGCTCCATGTAGGCTTCCGTGCCCAGCGCGCGGATGGTGCGGATGTTGTGCAGCGTTTCGGGCACCTGGCCGGAAACAGCGGCCACGGCGCGGCGGTTATCCAGCTGCGCGGCCAGCATCCGCCGCTGCACATGGCGGGTAAATGCCGCAAACAACGGCAGCACCAGCAGCAAAATCAGCGCAAGACCGGTGTTTTTTACAGCAATCACCGCCATGATGGAGAGAATGCGGCACGCATCCGCCACCATGCTGATAATGCCCGAGGTGAACAGCGCTTCCACGGTGTCCACATCGCCCGAAAACCGCGCCGCCACCTCGCCGGGGTTTTGGTCCACCAGCGTGCTCGCAGGCAGCTGCGTCAATTTGTGCGACATTTCGGACCGCAGCGCGTGGGTCATTTTCTGCCCAAACAGCACCAGCAAACTTTCCTGGGCCGAGGACAGCACACCCTCCAGCGCCAGGCTGCAAAAATAGGCAAGCACGGCCCAAAGCGTCAGCGGCAGGCCCGCCGTCAGGCCGTCAATGATGCGCGCCAGCAGCAGCGGCGGCAGCAGAGATGCAACAACAGACGCTGCAACGCATAAAATGGTTCCGACCGTCAGCACGTGGTGCGCCCGTGCGGCCATGCGGATGGCGGCAAACACGCTGCTTTTATTCCTGCGCTTCATGCTGCTGCCCTCCTGTCTGGCTTTCGTACAGCTGGCGGTACGCCGGGGCGGCGGCCATCAGTTCCTCGTGCGTGCCAACGGTCGTGCGGCCGTCCTCCATAAACACCACCTGCTGCATCTGCGGGAAATGGTACAGCCGGTGGGAGATCAAAAATACGACCTTGTCCTTCGCGTAGGCCTGCAAATTGGCAAACACGGTGTCCTCGGTGCTGCGGTCCAGCGCCGAGAACGGGTCGTCCAGCACCAGCACCGGCCGGGGATGCGCCAGCGTGCGTGCCAGCGCCAGCCGCTGTGCCTGCCCGCCGGAAAGCCGCGCGCCGCCGGAACCAATCACGGTGTTCAGCCCGTTTTCCATCGCCCGTACTTCACCGTCCAGCGCCACGGCGGCAAGCCATGGCATGGCGTCCTGTTCGCTGCCGCAAAGCACATTGTTTTGTATCGTATCAGCGCTGAGCTCGGGGTCATGCCCTAAGTAACCCACGGTGGCCGAGATCTCGCGCGGGGTCAGCGCGGCAAACTCCCGCTGCCCGAACTGCGCCGAGCCGCCATAGGGCATCTCGCACAAAAACACACGGCCAAGGGTGGATTTGCCACAGGCGACCGGCCCCGTCACGCCGATGATATCCCCCGGGTGTGCCGTCAGCGTCAGGCCCGAGAAGATCGGCTCTTCGCCATAGGCAAAGGAGAGGTCTTGCAGCTTTACGTCGGCAGGTGCGGGGATGGCGAGCGGCGCAAACTCTTTCGGCAGCTTCATCAACGGCTTGATGCGCTTCCACGAAACCTCGGCTTTCTGCACCGAGTTGAACAGCTTCGCTACCTTGGACGCCTTGACCGTCAGCTTGGTGAAACAGGATAGGAACGTCGTAAACGCCGCAATATCCCACGTGCTCCACCCGATACCCAGCACGTTTTTGGCGCCGAACCACAGGATGAACAGCACGCCCGCTTCGGACACCGCCAGGTACAGCGGCGGCAGGGCCGACTGCCATACGTTGCTGCGCACAGCGGTTTTCTCGTAGGTGGTCAGCACGTCCTCGTACCGCTGCTCGCGCGCGGTCTCGCAGCCGTAAATACGGTAGGTTGCGGCGTTTTGGGCGCGGTCCAGCGTGGCGGCACGCAGCGCACCGGCAGCCTTTTTGTAGGCTGCACCCTCGCGCTGCACGGGCTTCTTCATCCGGGCGGCACACACATAGGAGACCGGCGTAAACAGCAGGCAGAGCAGCGCCAGCCGCCAGTCATACACCAGCAGCATGACGGTATAGCCCGCCAGTGCCACGCCGGTGTCAAACACCTCGGTCGTGAACTTGCGCATGCCCTCTACGCAGTCGTCCACGTCAGAGATGGCCTTGGTCATCAGCTCACCCGCGCCCTCTGTTTCCAGCGCGGCGCGGCTCTGGCGCACAAGGTTGGCGTAAAGGATGCCCTTCATCCGGCGGTTGATGTTGTTGGCAAAGCGGCGCACGTAAAAGCGCTTGAGGAACCGCGCGGCCTGCACCACCAGCGTGACGACCACATAGGCCAGCACCAGCATGGCCATGGCCGCCGCGGTGGCGCTGCCGCCCAAAATGTCAGCCAGGCACTGGGCCAGCCGCCCCTCAAACCACGGGGTGGCCAGCAGGCCGATGTTGTACACAAGGCCCGAGACCGTTACCAGCGCCAGCGGCAGCCATTCGAGGCGGAAGTAGGAGCCGATTCTGTCCGGCTGAAAATTTTTGTCAAGCTTCATCGGTTGCATCCTTCTCCCCAGCTGCTGTGAACTTTGCCGAATCGTTGTCCCTACAACCATTATGAACTGTTTTGGGCACTTGTCAAGTTTCCGCCCATGAAAATCAAAATACCCATACCATCTTTGCCCGTTTTGTGCTATACTTAAATATATTATGGTTTAAAGAAGGGTTCCTGTTATGTATCAGATGGGTGACAGTAAATTGGAAGTCCGCGAACTGCTTGTCAAAGCGTTCGCCAGCGCGTGGGAGGCCGGGGACAAAACGGTCGACCGCGATACCTATATTAACAGCAGCATCAACGTGATCGACTCTTTGCAGGTCGGCCCCGAGATGATCTATGGCGAGGAAGGCCAGGGCCTGCTCGAAGGTGAACTGGACCACCTGCCCGACCTGCTGCGTGCCGACGGCGCGTGGGTCTATTACGAGGTCCCGGCGGAAAACTTCTTCATCCTGACCTGGATGATCGACGCCGAAAAGGCTGCCGAGAAGGTCGCCTCGCTCAAGGACGAAGAGGGAAGCCTGGCCTGTATCGTTGATCTTTCGCAGGAGTGGCACCGCGCTTAAGGCACCGTAAATCAGGGAAAGGGGGAAAGCACCATGAGCCGTGACGGCATCTATCTGCCGCGGGATGTTATCGGTCTTTTGCAAACGCTGCAAAACGCCGGTCACACCGCTTATGTGGTGGGCGGCTGCGTGCGTGACAGCCTGCTGGGCCGTACCCCCGGGGATTGGGATATCTGCACCTCGGCCCGGCCCGAGGAAATGCGCCGCCTGTTTGCGGGCTGCCAGCTGATCTTGACCGGCGAAAAGCACGGCACGGTCGCGGTAGTTCTGCACGGCAAACCCTACGAGATGACTACCTACCGCCTGGACGGCGACTACCACGACCACCGTCACCCCGACGCGGTGCAGTTTGTTGACGACCTGCCCAAAGACCTGGCCCGGCGGGACTTTACCATCAACGCCATGGCCTACGCCCCGGGCAAGGGCATCATTGACCTGTACGGCGGGCGGGACGATCTGGCGGCGGGCGTTATCCGCTGTGTGGGCGACCCTGCCCAGCGCTTTGCCGAGGATGCCCTGCGCATTCTGCGCGCGCTGCGTTTCTCGGCCCGGTTGGGCTTTGCCTTGGATGAAACTACCGCCGCCGCGGCCCTGCAGGCGCGCGACACCCTGCAAACTGTGAGCGCCGAGCGCATTTATACCGAGCTGGACGGCCTTCTCTGCGCCCCCGGCGCGGGGCCGACGCTGGCAAGGTACGGCGAAATTTTAGCCGGTGCCGTGCCCGAAGTGCAGGCCTGCATCGGCTGCACCCAGCCCGGCCGCTGGCACTGCTACGATGTGTGGCAGCACTCGGCGGTTGCGGTGGAAAAACTGGACCTGCGCGGCCAGGATACCCGCGGTGCGCGGGTGCTGTGCTGGGCAGCGTTTTTGCATGACATTGCCAAACCGCAGTGCCGCAGCGTCGGCGCGGACGGTGCGGCCCATTTTAAAGGGCACAACCAGCGCGGCGCGGTGCAGGCCCGCACGATTCTGCGCCGCTTAAAGGCCCCCGGCTATCTGATCGATGGTGTCACCGGGCTGATCGCCATTCACGATGCCCCGGTCCCGGCGGGGGACACCGCCATTGTAAAAAGTCTCAACCGCTACGGCACAGTATTTCTGCACCGGCTCTGCGCACTGAAATATGCTGACCTGGACGCCCACGCCGATACGCCCGAGGTCAAGGCCCGGCGCGATGAGGTGGCCGCGTTTGAAGCGCGGATGACCGAGCTTTCCAAGACGGCCTGCTACACGATGCGTCAGCTGGCCGTGAACGGCGGCGATCTGATGGAAGCCGGCCTGCCCGCCGGCCCCGCCGTGGGTGCCACCTTGCAACGCCTGCTCACCGCCGTCATGGAGGGTCGCGTGCTGAACGAAAAGGCCGCCCTGCTGGAATTTGCGCTGAGCTGAAGCAACCAAAAGGCCAACTTGTGTAAAGGGGAGCCACAGAAAGAGGTAGCGAGTTTATGATCTTCGGTATCGGCACGGACCTTTGCGCGGCGGGGCGTATGGCAGAAAAACTGCAAAAGCCCGCCTTTGTGGAGCATGTCTTTTCCCCGGCAGAGCAGGCCCTGCTGAACGCCCGGGGCGGCACCCACCGTGCCGAGACCGCCGCCGCTAATTTTGCCGCCAAAGAGGCTTTTTTGAAAGCCGCAGGCACCGGCCTGGGCGGCTTTGCGCTGGCTGATTTGTCGGTGCTGCGTAAAGAAAGCGGCGCACCTTACTTTGTGCTGACCGGCCCTGCCGCCGATTGGATCAACGCCAACGCCCTGATCCCCCACGTCAGCCTGACCCACGAAAACGGCCTGGCCTGTGCGTTTGTGGTGTTGGAGCAAAATACCTAAGGCGATACCGCATAGGCGCTTCGGAGCGCAACCGACGCTTTGCGGCGGCTCTTGGCGCGGAGATCCGCCGGAGCGGTGCTTAAGCCGTCAGGCGGGAATTGTGCGGTGTTGCCCTAAGCAATTCTTGCAGGCGGATATAGAATCCGCCCCTACGCAGCCATCGTTTTGGTGCTCGCAGGGGCCATTTCCTATGCGCCCGCGGCGGCTCCTGGCCGCCTGATTTACAACCCCGGAAAGGAGGCCCGCCGTGCCAACAAAACCTCAACGCGCCAGTAATCTGGAACTGCTGCGCATTGTCTGCATGCTGCTCATCATCGGCGACCACCTGACCGGCCAGGGCGGCATTGCCGATTATTCGTCCCTGCCGTCGTCGTTCGTGTTCTGCCTCATCGGCTGCGGCTCCCGCATTGCCTGCACGGTGTTTGTGCTGGTGGGCAGCTGGTTTTTGTGCGAACAGCCGTATAAGACCCGCCGCCCGCTCTCACTCTGGCTCTCGCTGTGGCTGTACACGGTGCCCGTCACGCTGCTGTGCAGGCTGGCCGGGCTGGATGTCTCCCTCGGCGCACTGCGGTGGGCGGCGTTCCCCGCCAGCACGCGCCAGCTGTGGTTCATTTCGGACTATCTGGTGCTGCTGCTCTGCGTGCCGCTGCTCAATCGGCTGCTGCGCGGCTTGCCCCGCCGCGCCCATAAGGGCGTGCTGCTGGTGCTGGCTGTGCCGCTGATCCTGTACCCCACGCTCTTCGGCCAGGATGGTATTTTGGCCGATACAGCGTGGATGTTCCTCTACGATTATCTGTTGGCTGCCTACCTGCGCCGCTGGCCGGATAACCGCCTGTCCCAATTCTTGAACCGCCCTGCTGCGGCCCTTGCGCTCGGCCTGGGTCTGCCGCTGGCAAACACCGCCGTCCGCGCTGTGCTGGAATGGCAGGGCGCGATCGACAGCAAGGCGTTCCAGTACATTGCTTACTATCGCACGGCACTGGGCGCGCTGCCCGGCCTGCTGGCGGCGCTGGCGCTGTTCCACTTTTTCAAAAACTGGGATCTTGGCAGCAACCGGTTTGTTAACGCCCTGGCCGGTACGACCCTGGGCGTCTACATTCTGCACCAGGTCCCTGTGCTGCGCGATTTTTTGTGGAACGGCATCTTCCACGCTCAGGCGCACCACGGCTCGGCCGGGTACACGCTGCTGGTCATTGTGCTGACCTTTGCAGGCTGTGCGGCCATCGACGCACTGCGCACCAGACTCATCATGCAGCCCTTGCAGCGCAGCCGCGCCTTTACGGCCCTTTGTGCCAAAGGCGACGCGCTGGCCGCAGAAATCGCAAAACCGAATGATTAAACAAACCTCCTCCCGCTTATACTCTAAGTAAGCAACGAGAGGAGGTTTTTTCTATGGAAGTGCACAGAGGCGAGGTTTTTTACGCTGATCTAAGCCCCGTCGTGGGCAGCGAGCAGGGCGGTATCCGGCCGGTACTTATCATTCAGAATGAAATCGGCAACCGGCACAGCCCCACGGTCATCGCGGCGGCCATCACGAGCCGCCAGGACAAAAACCGCCTGCCTACGCATATCAGCGTCCGGGCCGACCGCTGCGGCCTGGCCAAAGACAGTATTATTCTGACCGAGCAGATCCGCACTTTAGATAAGCGCCGTCTGCGGGAGCGTGCGGGCCGCATCCCCGAGGACGACATGCGCCGCGTGGACGAAGCCCTTGGCGTATCCATGGGGCTGGAAAGCCAGAGCATCCACCCGGACGGCGGTTATTTCTGATGTTCGGGGTCGTCGTCCTCCACGCTGACCGGCACGCCGCGATGCTCCACCGGCGTGGAGAACACGATCTGCGTGCGGGTGCGCCCAAACTGCTGTAAGTGGTTGATGAACTGGTCCAACTCCTGCGTGGTGGCAAACAGCACTTCGATCAGCATACTGTAGTCGCCGGTCACGCAGTTGCACTCCACCACATGGGGGCAGCCTTCAATGTAGGGGTAAAATTCCGGCTTACGCTGCGGGTCCATGTCCAGATTGATGAACGCCTTGACCATGTACCCCAGCATGGGGGTAGCCACCTGGGCCTGATAGTTCATGATCGCGCCGGAGCTTTCCAGCTTGGCCATGCGGGCCGACACGGCAGGGCTGGATAAAAATACACGGTCGGCGATCTCTTTCAGCGGTGCGCGGGCATCTTTTTGCAGGATGTCCAAAATCTTTCGGTCAATACGGTCCATACGTTCCCCCTAAAATTCCCACTATAAAAACAGACACGACCCCCACCAACGGCGCGTCATTGCACCGCAAGCAGGGGTCGCTTTACTATGTGAAGTATTTTACCATAGAAAAACCAAAAAGTAAAGTGGGAACTGAAAAAAATTAAATGGAGACTGCGTGCTGCTTTGGCCCTCTCACAGAGGGCGCCTTTCTAGTGGTTCCACTCCGGCATATCCGGGAATACCTCCCGTGCGCTGAACAATCGGTTATTATAATACATCTCAAAATGGCAATGGTTCCCGTAAGAATTGCCGGTGTTGCCTACATACCCGATGACCTGCCCCTGCGTGACGGTATCGCCCACATGCACCGCCTGGGCCGACATGTGCGCGTACAGCGTTTTGTAACCGTTGCCGTGGTCGATCTCAACATAGTTGCCCCAGCTTGCGTGCCGGGTGCTGGCCACCACGGTCCCGGCGTCGGCGGCGTAAATTTCGGTGCCGTAGGGCGCGGCAATGTCCACGCCACGGTGGTAGTTGCTGCCGGGCCGCAGGTCGGCCCAGCGGGAAATATGCCGGTAGGCGGGCACGGGCCAGATAAAACTGCCGGTGCCCAGCTTGCCGATCATCCCGCTTTGCAGCCGTGTGCCCCGGCGGATGATCTCAGGCACAGGCTCGGCGGTACAGTTCACGTCAAGCACGCGGCTGTCCACTTCCACACCGTTTTCGTACACGACCTCGTAGGTCACAGCCTCGCGCCCTGGTACACCGGTCTGCACGGTTTCGCTCTTGCCAAAATCCAGCGTGTCATCCTCAACGGTCTGGGTGTCGTAGGCAAGCTCCTGCTCGTACCGCTCCCGGCGGCGGATCTGCACCCGCAAAAGCTCGCCGTCATCGGCCTGCAGCGTCGTTACGATCTCACTGTAGGGGCTGACCGACCCGGTCAGATAGATGCCGTCCACCAGCTGCAAATCGTGCGCAAACACCACGCGGCTGTCGGCGTCGGCGGGGTTCAGGTAAGGGCGGCGCACGGCGGCCAGCAGGGTGCGCAGGTGGTCGCCCTCGGTCGTCACAAACCGCAGCGTGCCGTCCATGTAGACGGCGGTGCCCTCGGTGATCTCGCTGCCGCTGGCCTGCAAAATCGCGTTGGCGATCTCTCGGGGCGTCATCACATCGGTGCTGACGGCCAGCGTAAAGGCCGGGTCAAGGTCCCAGTCCGGCATCGCAGCCCCGGCGGCTTCCAGCAGGGCGCGGGCGGTGTTCACGCGGGCCTGTACATCGGTGCGGGCGGTATCAAAATCCTGCTCGTTGGCAACATAGCCGACAACTGTGCCGTTGACCTCCACCCGCAGGGCAAAGGGCTGTGCCAATGTGGTCTGCACCAGCCACGCAAAAGCCAACGCTCCCAGCGCCGGGACCAGCAGCCCCAACAGTGCTTTGGGGCTGGCCTGTCGCAGCCGGATGCACGCCAACACAACGGGCCGCAGCAGCGCCGCCAGCAGCGCACCCAGTGCCCGGCCCAGCCAGCGGCTAAAGCCCGCCAGCCCGCGCAGCAGGCAGCGCAGCCGATATTCAATATAAAAGCCAAACCAATACAAGAAATTCATTGCGGTACGTAGGATAGCGGGTTCACGCGGGCGCGGTTGACCCGCAGCTCCAGATGCAGATGATAGCCGCCGCCCCCGGTGCTGTAAACATTGCCGGTGTTGCCTACATAGCCAATGACCTGCCCCTTGGTCACGGCGCTGCCCTGGCTGACGGCGATGCTGCTTAAATGGGCGTACAGGCTGTCGTAGGTATTGCCGTCATCGGCTGTGCCGTGGCTGATCTGCACACAGTTGCCGTAGCTGTACATGGCGGCCGCTGCGCTCACAATACCGTCGGCAATGGCGTAGACCGGCGTGCCGCCCGGGGCGGCAAAATCGGTGCCCCGGTGGGGGATGCCCCAGGGGTCGGCCTCGCCAAACTGGGTCGTGATGCGCCCATAGCTGTCCAGCGGGCAGCGGAACGCAAGACTCGTCAGGTGCAGGTCGGCGGTGGTGTACTTGCTGCTTTGCGCGCGGGCGTAGGCATCCAACTCGGCGGTGGCTTGCAGGTAGGCTTTGCGGGCGGCTTCGGTCACGACGGCCTGCGCCTGTTCGGCGGCCTGCTGCTCGGTCAGGGCCGTGTTGGCCGCTTGCAGCGCACTGCCCAGTTCATTTTGTGTGGTTTGCAGGGCCGCTTGCTGGGCGTCCAGCGCCGCGCGGGCGGTCTCGGCTTCCTCAGCGGCAGTCTGGGCTTCGGCACGGGCGGCGGCGAGCGCTTCGGCTTCGGTGCTCAGCTGTGCCAGCGCGGCGCTGTTGTGCGCGGCCAGCTCGCGCAGGGTCTCGGCAAAGGTCAGCATCTCGTACAGGCTGCGGGCTTGCAGCAGCAGGGCAATGCTGCCGCCGCCGTCCAACAGCTGCATGGCACCCATCTGACTTTTGCAGCGGGCCAAGCTGGCGTCGTATTCGGCCTGCTTATCGGCCAGGGCCTGCGCAGCCTGCTCGGCAGCAGCGGTGCGCTCATCCAGCAGGCGCTGGGCATCCTGCAAGGCTGTGTAGATGTCGCTTAGCTGGGCCGCGACCTCGGCACTCTGCCCTTGCAGCTGGTCGATCTGGCTTTGGGTCTCGCTTTGCTGGTTTTGCAGCTCCTCCAGCTCCTGCCGGGCTTCGTTGTAAGCCTGCTGGGCTTGACTTTGTTTGGACGATAATTCGTCCTTTTTGCTGTCCGCCAATACATCCAACGGCACCAAAAGGGTGCAAAAAAGCAGCCCCGCCGCCAACAGGGCGGGGCCGATGGAAAAGGATTTCATAGTAATACCTGTTTAATAGAATGGCGCGTCACCGAGCGGCCCCCTCACACAGGGGGCCATTTGGCAACACTAAAATAGACCCTCGCAAACCCCTTGCGGGTCCACAGGCTCGCCGTCTTTCAGCACTTCCCAATGCAGGTGCGGGCCGGTGCTGGCCCCGGTGCTGCCGCAGTTGGCGATGGGATACCCCTGCGCCACTCCTTGGCCGACCTGCACATTTACGGTGCTCAGGTGGGTGTACCGTGTTTTCCAGGTGACACCGTCGACCTCGCCGTGCAGCAGTACCAGATAATACCCGTCGTCGCCATTGTAGCTGCATTCCGTCACCATGCCGTCCGCAGGGGCCAGCACGGCGGTGCCCTCGGGTGCTGCCAGGTCCACGCCGGTGTGGGTATCGGCAAAGGTGGCGCTGACCTGCTCATAATCGGGCATCGGGTTTTGCAGCGTAAAGGTCAGGGCCTCCTCCAGTGTGTGGACGGTATCGTCCTGCTTGGCAGCGGCGCAGCTGTCAAGCAGCTCCTGCCGCTCCTCGTCGGTCGGCCCAGCGTGGTCGCCCTCGCCATGGTAGGCCGTAAACCAGCGCGGCGAGGTCAGCACGCCGTCCACGGACACCTCAAAATGGCAGTGGTTGCCGGTGGATTTGCCGGTGTTCCCCACATAGCCGATCAGCTGCCCCTGTGTAACGGTCTGCCCGGTTTGCACGATGGCACTTTGCAGGTGGGCATACAGAGTGCGCCAGCTGTGCCCCTCGGCGTTGGTGCCGTGGTCGATGACCACAAAGTTACCGTAGCTGAAATGCTCGCCTGCCTGTGTCACAACGCCGTCGGCTGCGGCCAGCACATCGGTGCCTTCAGCAGCGTGCAGATCGTCGCCGCGGTGGCTGTCGCTTTTAAAGCGGGAAATGTAGGTGTAATCCGGCACGGGGTCGATAAACAGCGGGCTGTTGGCAGGATCCTCCAGCAGCGGCAGCTGGCTGGCGGCGGCAGAGACAACCTCCGGGGCAGCTGTCGGGGCAGGGGTTTCCTCCGGCTGGGCTGTTTCAGGTGTTGCGGCGGTCTCCCCGGTGGCGGGGGTATCCTGCAAAGTGGGCTGCACCATGCAGGCCGTCATGCTGGCGGCAATGACCACGGCGCAAACCACCATGGCCCCGGCCCCCAGGCGGCGGTAATGCAGCAGATGTACAATGCGCGTTTTGGCGCTGCCCTGCCCAAAGGCCAGGCTGCCGGGCACGCCGCGCCCCTGCATGGCAAAGCGCAAAATGCTCTCGCAGTAGGCGGTGCGGGCGGCGCTGGGCTGGCCGCGCACAGCGGCTTCGTCGCAGGCGGCTTCCATGTCGCGCTCAAACTCGCGGAACGCCAGCCATGCCAGCGGATTGAACCAGTGTAGGCAGACCACCGCGTAAAACAGCGGCTTGGTCAGCGGGTCGCCCCGGCGGATGTGGGTACGCTCATGCAAAATAACGGCGTCACGCGCCGGGCCGTTCAGCCCGGCGGGCAGGTAAACGCGCGGGCGCAGCAGGCCCAGCGTAAAGGGCGCGGGCACGCAGGGACCGCTGTAGCAGCCATCCGGCGTTTTGCAGGCCAGCGCTACCCGGCGGGATAAGCGCAGATACCCCCACACGGCGCGCACAGCCAGCACCGCCACGCCCACGGCCCACACCGTCGCCAGCAGATGCCACACGGTCAGGCCCGCGTGCCACGGCGCAGGTGCGGCAGGGGAGGCCGCTGTCATGGCAGGCAGCGCTGGGGCGGTCAGCTCCGGCTGGGACAGGGCCTGTACGGTGTCAGCGGCTTCGGCCAGTTGGGTATTTTGCGGGCGCGGCAGGGCAAGCGGGATGCCAAACGGCAGCACGAACCGCAGCCCCACGGCCAGCCACAGCCAGCACAAAAACCGGCTGGGTGCATGGGCACGGCGCAGCAAACGGCAGACGACCCACGCCGCCAGTGCCGCCGCACCGCCCCACAGGCTAAGCAGCAAAAACGAAACAACGGTGGTTTGCATGCACGTCACCCCTCCTTATGTTGGGCCGCGTCCAGCAGGGCGCGGATCTCGGCGGCTTCGGCATCACTGATGGGCTTCGAGTTCAAAAAAGCCGCCACAAACCGCGGCAGGCTGCCGTCAAAGGTCTTATCGACCACGGCGGCGCTCTCAGCGCATTGGACTTCCTCCTTTTTCACAAGGCTGGTCACAGTGCCGCTCTCGTTTTGCAGAATGCCGCGCTCACACAGTTTTTTCAGCACGGTGTAGGTGGTGCTTTTTTTCCAGCCCAGTTCGGCGGCCGCCAGTTTGACCAGCTGCCCGCTGGACAAAGGTTCATGCTCCCACACCAGGCAGGCAAAACGGTATTCGGCTTCGGCTAAATGATTCATGGCGATGCTCCTTTGGTCTATTGCAATAGACTTGCTTTATGCTTAGTCTATCACAGTAGACCGAAGTTGTCAATATGGATTGTTTTTTGGGGGAGCCTGGCGGCCCTGCCTACCTTGCGGCAGGGCCTTTTTAATGGGTGATCCCCGTTCTGTAGGGGCCGATGCTCGTCATCGGCCCGCCCCGGGCAGACTCGAACTTTTGTGTAACCCGTAGGGGGCGGCGCCCTCGACGCCCCGTGCAACCTTGTGTAAACGCCCAACTCCCCGGGCGAACACTGTTCGCCCCTACGTCCCTTTGCAGGTTGGTCCCGTAGGGAGGGGGCTTGACCCTTCCAAAACACCTTGCGTTATTGCAAAATTTATGGTTTACCGTAGGGGCGGATTCCATATCCGCCCGCGCAACCTCACGCAACCACTCAACCACAAGAAAGGGGCAAGACCCCTCCCTACGAAACGCACGGAAAAAAGCAGCAAAATACGCCAACAAAAAAAGGACACCGCAAAGCGGTGCCCCACATAAAACGTAAAACAGCAGCAAACTTAAATAACCTTATGCTCCATCCATTTTCCGCTGTAAAACCGTATCCCAAAGCAGATGCTGCGGCAGATCCAGTCTACGAACATGCCGAACCAGACGCCGGTCAGGCCCATGTGCATTTGCAGCACAAAGAAATAGCTCAAAATCACGCGGAATAGCCACATGCTCACGATGCTGACCAGCATTGTAAACTTGGCGTCGCCACCACTGCGCAGGGCGTTGGGCAGGGTAAAGCTCATCGCCCAGAACAGAATGCTGAACAGGTTGAACCAGTGTACCACCGTTGTACACATGGCGGCAGCCTCGGCCGAAAGATGGAACCAGGTCACAACTTCGGGCAGCAAAATAAACAGTGCAGCGTTGGTAATGCCCAGACCCAGCATGCCCAGGCCCATCAGCAGCAGGGAATATTTCTTCGCCTGCTTTTTGTCCCCGGCACCCAGGCAGCGGCCCACCACCGGGATCATCGCCAGGTTCATTGTCGCGCCGGGGATGTTCGCCATGGTGCTGACCGAGTTTGCCACCGCATTGGCCGCAATGGCCGCCGTGCCCAAAGTCGAAGTCAGGCTGCTGACGCAGAGCTTGCCGATCTGGAACATACCGTTTTCCAAACCCGAGGGGATGCCGATGGACAAGATCTGCAAAATCGGTTTTTTGCGTGGACGCAGGTCGGCAAAGCTGGCAACCCGCAGCGGATTGTGCATGTTCTGGTTCTGCCACAAGATCCACACTGCCGCAAATACGCGGCCGAACAGCGTGGCCAACGCCGCGCCGATGACCCCCATGCGGAAGCCATAAATCAGCAGTGCATTGCCCGCAATGTTGATAATGTTCATCACAAGGCTTGCCAGCATGCTGATGCGGCTGTTGCCCTGCGCGCGGAACAGCGCCGCACCGCCGTTATACAGCCCGATGAACGGGTAGGAGATGGCGCTGATGATGAAATACTGCTGCGCGTACCGCATCACGTCGTCGTCGATGCTGCCGAACACGCCGCGCAGGATCGGGCGGGACAACACCAGGCAGGCGGCCCCCACCGTAATGGTGGCGATGCCGAGCACGCTGTACAGCTGGGCTGCGCTGCGCTGGGCGCTTTCAGCGTCCTTGCGGCCCAGGTACTGGCTGGCAATGACTGCGCCGCCGGTAGCCAGTGCCGCCAGAATTTGAATGATCAAAATGTTCAGGCTGTCCACCAGCGAAACACTGGACACGGCAGCTTCGCCCACACCGGCCACCATCAAAGTGTCGGCCATGCCCATTGTCACGCTCAGCGTCTGCTCTAAAAACAGCGGCCAGATTAGCGCTGCCAGCGATGCCCGCGTAAACAGCGGTGCCTGATTTTGCGTTGCGCTACCCATACCGGGGGTTCCTCCTTTTTCACTATACCAAAACCAAAAGTGCACAATATCTGCACGATATGCCTTTTATTATACCGCACGGCCGGGGCGGTTGCAATTGTATAAAAATAAGATGGACAGACAAAAATTACCCAAATGCCCCGGAAAGCACGACAAACAGCAAAAAATGCAATCGCAAGGATATTGCCCAGTTTCGCGGCACAAAAAACGGGCCCCCGCAAGGGGGCCCGGCAATGGGTATGATCAGAAATCGACTTCGGTGTCGTAGTAGCAGCACTTGAGCAGCTTTTCCATCTCTTCCTGGCTGGGCTGGCGCGGGTTGGAGCCCGTGCAGGCGTCGGCGATGGCGTTCTTGGCAATCTCAGGAAGTCTTTCCAGGAACACATTCTCCGGCACAAAGCCCTGCTCGCAGGGGTAAGAGTCGGGGCCGTAATGGCCGATGCAGTGCGGGATGTTCAAATCGTCATTCATGCCGCGCAGGTACTTGATGAGCAATGCGACCTTCTCGTCATCGCTTGCGCCGCCCAGGTTCATCTTGTCGGCAATCACGCCATAGCGGGCCTTGGCGGTCGGGTCTTTGGCGTTGAAAGCGATGACCTTGGGCAGATACATGGCGTTGGCCGCGCCGTGGATGATGTGTGCGCCGTAATCGGCAAAGGCGGCACCGGTCTTGTGGGCCATGCTGTGTACGATGCCAAGCAGTGCGTTCGAGAACGCCATGCCGGCCAGGCACTGTGCGTTGTGCATCGCGTCGCGCTTGGCCATATCGCCGTTATAGCTGCCAACCAGGTCGGCCTGGATCATCTCAATGGCGTGCAGGGCCAGCGGGTCGGTAAAGTCGCAGTTGGCGGTGGAAACATAAGCCTCGATGGCGTGGGTCATCGCGTCCATACCGGTGTGGGCCACCAGCTTTTTGGGCATAGTGTGGGCCAGTTCGGGGTCAACGATAGCGACATCGGGCGTGATCTCAAAGTCAGCGATGGGGTACTTGATGCCCTTCTCATAGTCGGTGATGATGGAGAACGCCGTGACCTCGGTCGCAGTACCGGAGGTGGAAGAAATGGCGCAGAAATGTGCTTTACGGCGCAGCGGCGGGATGCCAAAGACCTTGCACATATCCTCAAAGGTGATGTCGGGATACTCGTACTTGATCCACATGGCCTTGGCGGCGTCGATGGGGGAACCGCCGCCGATCGCCACGATCCAGTCGGGCTGGAATTTCTCCATCGCGGCTGCGCCCTTCATGACGGTCTCAACGGACGGGTCAGGCTCGATGCCCTCAAACAGCTCCACTTCCATGCCGGCTTCTTTTAAGTAAGCCTCGGCACGATCCAAGAAGCCAAAACGCTTCATAGAACCGCCGCCCACGCAGATCATTGCGCGTTTGCCGGGCAGAGTTTTCAGTGCCTCCAACGCTTTGGGGCCGTGGTACAGGTCACGGGGGAGAGTAAATCTTGCCATAGAAAGTGCCTCCTTCATAGCTTGACAATTTATTGTCAAATTCATTGCTTACCATTGTACGCTGTTTTCGTTTAGAGGTCAATTGACGTTTAAACGAATTTGGCCCCCGAATTTCGGCATTTTGCCAAAGACGCTTTCATAGCTTGAAAAAGACCCAACTACGATGAAAAGGGGGAACTGTATGCGCTATCTTTCACCCCTGCAAACCAAAAGCATGCGGCTGCGCACAAGGCTGTTGGCGGGGGTCCTTGCCGTTGGATGTCTGGGAGGGCTGGTGGTGCGGCTGGCTGCGTTGCAGCTGGTGGATGCCGCCGGTTACGCCGCCCGCGCCGCCGACCAGCAGCTGCGCGGGGCTACACTGCCCGCGGCCCGGGGCGAGATCACCTCAGCCGACGGGATGCTGCTGGCGGCCAGCGAGACCTGCTGGACCATCCGCGCCGCCCCGCGTGAGCTGGCCGACGACCTTGTCGAGCCCGCCGCCAGAGCGCTGAGTGAAATATTAGAAATAGATTATGCGGAAACGCTGCAAAAATTCTCGGTGCGTACCTCGAACGACTGCCTGCTGCGCCGCCGCGTCAGCCGCGAAATGGCCGATGCCGTGCGGGACTGGTGCCAGGAGCATGACGCGAAAGGCATCCAGATCAGGCAGGATACCCGCCGCGTCTACCCGCAGGGGGATTTTATGGGCGGGCTTCTCGGCTTTACCGATGTCGACAACGCAGGCCTGTGGGGGTTGGAGCTGTACTACAATAAGGAACTGACCGGCCAGAACGGCCAGATTTTAACGGCCAAAAACGCTTGGGGTTACGACATGCCCACCCACTACCAGACCTTACAGGAAGCCGTGCCCGGCAGCAGCCTGACGCTGACGATCGACGCGGAGATCCAGCACTGGCTTGAAAGCGCTCTATCCGCCGCCGTGCAGGAGCACCATGTGGCCGAGCGCGGCGTGGGTATTGTGATGGATGTACAGACCGGGGCCGTGCTGGCGATGAGCTGCCAGCCGGACTACGACCCCAACACCCCGCGCAGGCTCATCGACGACGACACCCGCGCGGCGGTGGATGCCCTGACCGGCGAGGAGCGCAGCGCTGCCCTGCAAAAAGCGCAGCAGGCGCAGTGGCGCAATAAGGCCATCAGCGATTTGTACGAGCCGGGCAGCGTGTTCAAGCTCATCACCGCAGCCGCCGCGCTGGACAGCGGGGCCTGCAAGCCGAACGACTATTTTGTTTGCGCTGGAAAAATCAGCGTGGCGGGCACACGCTTCCGCTGCGCCAACGGGCATATCCACGGTGCCGAGACCTTTGCGCAGGGGCTGGCCGTCAGCTGCAACCCGTGCTTTATCCAAATCGGCGCACGGCTTGGAAAAGAACGCTTCTGCGATTATTTTGCGGCCTTTGGCCTACGGGACCCCACCGGCATCGACCTGCCCGGCGAGATCAAGCGCAGCGAGTATTATACAGCCGACCGAATGGGTCCGGTAGTCAATTCTGGATAAGAAAAAGCGCACCCGGAATGGGTGCGCTTTTGACGTTGGTGTGATACTTTTTGAATGGTCGCGGATCGTGCGGCAGGCAGCAGCCCAAAAGCCCCCCTGTGTAAGGGGGGGGCTCCGCCGCAGGCGGCGGGGGATTGTGACTGTGCCCATACATTGACCTGCTCTCGTAAGGCTACAAGCCATCCGTCAGCGCTGACGCGCTGCCACCTCCCTTTACACAAGGGCGGCTTTAGGCTTCCCATCCCGCAAGCTCCTGTGCAAATTGTCGCGCAGGTTTTGCGGTAAATCCGGCAGGGCATCCCCGCTGACGGCGCTGCAGCACAGGGCCACCAGCCCGCCGGTCACGGTGCAAAACAGGGCCGTGTGGCAGGCGGCGATCGTCAGGGAGGGGTCAATTTCCCCGGCTGCGCGCAGGCGGTCGAGCAGTTCGTCGGTGATGGCATTCAGCTGGCGGCGGCAGTCGTCTGTGCAATCGGGCAGCGGGCCCTGCTGGCCAAAGCTGGCGGCCAAAATCTTGTAGGTGCTCATCCGCTGGGCGGCGACCTCCTGCAAGTAGTCGACCAGCTCTTTTTCCAAATCGGCCAGTGTGCGGCAACGGCCAAACCGCAGGGCGATGCGCTCGTTCTCGCGCTCAAAGCAGTAGCGGGCCAGCCCCTGCCAGATCTCCTCCTTCGAGGCAAAATATTCGTACACAGTGCCTTTGCCAATACCCGCAGCGTCAGCCAGCTGCTGGATGGTCATGGCGGCGGGACTGATGCCCCGGGCCGTCAGGGTCAGCGCGGCTTCATACACTTTGGCTTTGCGCAGTGCGTGGCTGTCTGGGGTCATTCGGCATCCTCCTTCGGGGGCAGCAGGGTCGTTTCAAAGCTTTCGGGTTCGGCCGGGGCCGCATCGGTGGGCTGGGGCGTGCCCGCGCGGCGTGCGGCAAATTCGGCCGCAAACTCGGCAGCGTCATCGGGCAGGTCGTCCATGCCATCATCGCCGACGTCAATGTTCACCGGCGGCTTGCGGTAGAACAGGTCGTACATCACGGGTACGATGAACAGCGTCATCAGCGTGGCATAGGTCAGGCCGCCGATGATAACGATCGCCATGCCCTTGCTCATATCGCTGCCCACATCCTGGCTGAACAGCATCGTGATCATCGCCAGCACGGTCGTCAGGGTAGTCATCAAGATCGGGCGCATACGGGTACGGCCGGTGGCAACCAGCGCGTCGGTGCGCTCCAGCCCGCCAATGCGCAGCTGGTTGGCGTAGTCCACAAAGACGATGCCGTTGTTGACGACAACGCCCATCAAAACCAGGAAGCCCATCAGCGAGATCAGTGAAAGCTGCTCGCCTGCCAGCATCAGCCCCAGCATGCCGCCGGTGAAGGCCAGCGGGATGGTAAACAGCACGATGAACGGCGACAGCAGGCTCTGGAACTGCGCCACCATAACAAAGTAGACGAAGATCAGCGCCAGCGACATCATCAACACCATCTGCTGCAGCATTTCGGCCACCTGGGTGGTCTCACCGGCCAGCTCGGCGGTCACGCCGTCGGGCAGGTCCAGCGCGGCCAGCTTCGGCTCTACCTCGCGGGAGAGCAGGGTGGTGTTGTAGCCGTCCGCGGTCTCGCTGGTAACACTCATCTTGCGGGAACCATTCTCGCGTGCGATCGAGACAAAGCCCGCGCTTGTGGTGCGGGTGGCAAATTCGCCCAGAGTGTGGGTCTCGGTCACGCTATTGCCGTCGTCGTCGGTGGTCGTTGTCTCAAATTCCAGGTTGAACAGGCTGTCCAGGTCGGGCGTTTCGGTCTTGTCCACAATGGTCACGGTGTAGTTGGTGCCGTTGGCTTTCAGCGTCGTGGCGGTCGTGTCGGTGGTCAGCTTGGCGGCCACCTGCTGGTAGACTTGCGCCACGGTCAGGCCCATCCGCATGGCCTTATCCTTGTCGATAGAAATATTGATCTCTTCGTCGCCGTTCTCCTGCCCGTCGCTGGCATTGACGATACCGTCCACGCCGTTCAGCAGGTCCACTACCTGGCTGGCGGCAGTGTTCAGATCGTCCAGGTCGTTGCCGTACAGGTCGACCTCGATGCCGCTGCCGGAAAGCGCGCTCATATCCATCATGCCGTTGGCGTTCACGCTCACCTCGCAGGGCAGGGAAGCGGTCGCATCGGCAATTTCCTGTTGGATCTCGCTGCCCCGGCGGGCACCTGCATCGGTCAGCAGCACATAGTAGGTAAAGCTCGTGTTGTCCACAGCGGCGTCACTGCCCATCATCGAAACCATGCTGTTGCCGCCGGACATTGCACCCACGGTCTCCACGCCGTCGATGGCACTCACAGCGTCCATCACGGCATCGGCAGTGGCAAAGGCCTCCTCCTTGGGCGTGTCGTCAGCCACATCCACGGTGATGGAAAGCTGGTTGCTGCCCATCTCGGGGATCATGACAATGCCCATCGTCGTGATGCGCCAGACCGACAGCACCAGCAGCGCAATGGCCAGCCCCAGCGGCAGCGCCTTGACCTTCAGGCAGAAGCGCAGGGCTTTCTCGTAGCCGTCCAGCAGCTTGTCAAACAGCGGATGCTTGACCTCTTTCTGGCTGCGTAGCACGGTCGAACCCGCACAGGGCACGACGCTCAGCGCCACGATCAGCGAGGCCAGCAGGCTGAACGTGATGGTCAGGGCCATGTCGGTGAGCAGCTCGCGCACCATGCCGGTGGAGAAGATCATCGGCAAAAATACGCAGATGGTCGTCAGGGTCGAGGAAATAATGGATCCTGCCACCTGCCGTGCGCCCTGCACCGAAGCCCGTGGGGCCGGTACGCCGCGCCCGCGCAGACGGTAGATGTTCTCGATAACAACGACCGAGTTATCCACCAGCATGCCGATACCCAGCGCCAGGCCGGACAGGTTCAGAATATTAAAGGTGATGCCGGTAAAGTACATCATTACGATGGCAAACAGCACGCTCAGCGGCATCGAAATGGCAACCACCAGCGTCGGGCGCAGATCTTTCAGGAACAATGCCAGCACCAGAATCGCCAGTGCCGCGCCCTCGACCAGATTGGACAGTACGCTCTTGACGATCATCTGGATATAGTCGCCCTGGTCCATGATGGTGGTCAGATGCAGCCCGTCCCGGTCGTCCATCATCGTCTGCATGGCGGCGGTGCTTGCCTGCGAAACCGTAGACGTAGACGCCGTGGAGCTTTTGTAAATGGAGAGCAGCACCGCACGGTTGCCGCCTACCTTGGCATAGCTGTCGTCGGCGTTGTCGGTGATCTCTACGTCGGCCACGTCGGCCAGGCGCACGTCGCCAATGCCGTCAATGCTGCACAGCACCATGCTTTTCAGCGTGTCGGCGCTGTCAAAGGTATCGCCTACCTTTACAATGTAGCGGTTGTCGTCGCCCGCACCGCCCTCAATGTACCCGGCGGGCATCGAGAAGTTCTGCGCTGCAATCAGCTGCTTCAGGGTGTTCATGTTCAGCAGCTGGTTCAGGTTGGCGTTTTTCAGCGCTTCCTCGCGGGCAGACTCGTACTCTTTTTGGGCGGCATCCAGCTGGGTCTTGCCGGCCTCCAACTGGGTGCGGCCGCTTTCCAGCTGGAACTGCCCCAGTTGTAGCTGGGTTTCGCTGCCGCTCAAAAGCAGCTGCACGGCCATGTCGGCCAGGCTGGGGTCCACGGGGTTCTCTTCCAGATTCTCCAGCATCGTTTGCAGCTTGGCGCGCTGGTCGTTCAGCTGGGTCAGCATCGCCTGGGCCTTGGTCAGCTGGTCGTTCAGGCTGGAGATGGTGGATTGCAGCGTCTTGCGCAGTTCCTCGGTGCTGCTGTTCAGGCTGGACTCGGCGTCCTTGCGGGCGTTCAGCAGCACGGTGGCGTTCTGCAAAGCGGTGCGGGTGGTGGACAGGGTGTTCACCATGTCGCTGTAGCCGGTCAGGGCCTCGCGGTTGGCGGTGGCCGTGGTCAGCTGGGCCTGCAGGGCGGTCTGCTGGTCGTGCTTGGCCTGCAGCTCCTCGTCGGTGGCACCGCTGTTGATGCCGTTGGTGATTTCATTGTGCAACTGCTGAATTTGCAGCGTAAGCGCCGTGATCTGAATGTTCAGCGCGGCATTGGCCTGCTCGATGGTGGCATCGCCGGTCAGCAGCGCGGCAGCGGCCTGGATGGCGGCATCGGCGCGGTCGATGGAGGCGATCATGGCAGCCATCTTGTTAAGGTCGCTCTTGGCTTCTTCCAGATTGGCGGGCAGGGCGGCGGCGTTGTACTCGCTATCGTACTGGGCCAGAATTTGCTTGCAGCTGGCAAACAGCGCGTCGTCGATGGGCAGGGTGACCTCCGGCAGGCTGGACGGATCGGTCTTCAGGCTGCCCAGTTGTTGGTTGGCCTTGTCCAGCTGGCTTTTCAGGTCGGCGATCTTCTGCTCCAGCGTGGGGATCTGGTCGTCCAATTGGGTAATGGCGTCCCGCAGCTGCTGGGTGATGTTGGATTTCTGGGTGTTCAGCTGCACCTTGCCGCTGTCCAGCTGTGCCTGCGCGTCGTCCAGCTGGGCCAGACCTTCGTTGATCTTGGCGCGGTTCTCGTCCAGCTGGTCCTTGGCTTCGGCCAGCCGGTCACTGACTTTCACCAGCAGCTTGTCGTTCACCTCATCGATCTTGTCCTGATCGAGGGTGATCTGCACGGTCTGTTTGACCAGGCCGGTGGTCGAAACACTCGCCACGCCGTCCACGCGCTCCAGTTGGGGCAAGATCGTGTCGTTGATGTAGTCGGACAGCTCGTAGATGTCCATGCCCTCGCAGTCCACAGCCACGTACTGGGTGGCCATCATATCGGGGCTGATCTCGATCAGTGTCGGCGTGCTGGCCATGTCAGGCAGGGCGTCGCCCAGCTGGTTGATGGCAGTGCTGGCCTTGACCATGGCGCTGTCCATGTCGGTATCTTCCTGGTATTCCAAAAAGATCAGGCTGTAGTTCTCGTTGCTTTGGCTGGTTACATTTTTTACGCCGTTCAGCGTAGACAGGCTGTTTTCCAGCGGCTGGGTCACGTCGCTTTCCACCTGCTCCGGGCTGGCACCGGGATAGGTGGTCATCACCAGCAGGTAGGGCAGGTTCATCGCGGGCAGCAGATCCGTCTGGATGCGCACCAGGCTGACCACGCCCAGCACCACTACCAGAATGACCGCCACCAGAACGGTAAAAGGCTTTTTGACACTGTATTTTGGCATAGGGCAAAAGGATCCTTTCCAGAACTTTCCAAAATCCGACCGACCGGTCGGTCGGCAATGAAGCAAGTATACCACAATATGCACATCCGTGCAATGCTGCGGGAAATTTTTGGAATGTTTTTGCCGAGGACGGCGACCTTACCACGCAGCCCGGTTCCTACGCGGAACAGGTCGATACAAATTTGACGAGCGGCGAACCCTCCGCCTATACCGGGAAAGACACCCCCGGCAATGCGGATACGGGCACTTCTTCAACCCATTCCAATTCCTGCAATTTGCGGGATTTTGTGAAGAATGTAAAAATCGAAGGTGCCAAGCCGGAAGATGGCAGGCAAGTGCTGTACCCCGGCGAAAAGTATAAGCTTCTGCTGACCTTCTCAGAAAGTCAAGACCGCCAGATGATTACCGACGGCCAGCTCCCGTATCAATTCCCGTCTCAGGTTCTGCCCACCGAAAAAGCGGACGCCACCTTTACCATCCATGTGAAAGAAGGCGGTAATAGCTATGATGTGGAGGGCAACACCTTTACCGTCCAGGGCAACACGCTGACTGTTACCATCAACACAACTTCCCTGAACTACGACAAACTGCGTTCTGCGGCCGACGTGAGCTTTACACTGGCAATGGGAGGCAAGATTGCAGAAAAACCCACTGGGAACGAAATCGACTTTGGCAACGGCCAGAAACTGCCTGTCACCTACCCGGATAAAGCCACCGTTTCCATCACCAAGACCGGCAGCTACAATAAGGCCACCGGCGAAGTGACCTATACCGTGACCGTTTCCTCGGAGGGTACGGCCAAAAGCGTGCAAGTTACTGATACTATCACCGGCTCGGCGCTGACCTATGTGTCCAATTCGCTGACGGTGGATCCCGCCGACACTGGCGGCACGTTGAACAGTTCTGGCAATAACGGCTTTGTATAATCGCCATATGTTCCGTTTCAGCCTCCTGCTGCAAGGTGTGCATCAGGACACTTTCACAATTCATGAAACGTTTGATACTTTCCTGTATGAAGTGTATGGACCACGATCAGCACGGCACACAAACTGAGCCTGCCCGCCGGTACCTAGATGGTCTTGTGGCGCTTTGCCTTGCGCTGCCCCTGCAGGGAAAGGCAGCCCTCCTCGGCCAGATACAGCCCCTTGCGGTAGACGATCTCGGGGTTGAACATCTCGCGCAGGGTGCCCTCGTCGTCAAACACGATGATGGCCTTGTTGACGCCGATCATGTTCGCCGCCATTCCCACGCACCCATCCGCATGGGCACGCAGCGTGTCCAGCAGGTCATCTGCCGTGGGGATATCCTCCGCCGCAGCTGGCAGCGCCTTTTGTGCCAGAAATACCGTATCCTTCATCAATTCACGTACCATGCAGGTGCTCCTTACCATTATAATATAAAATAGTATACCATAAAGCGGCTGCTGCGGCCAGTACATTTCCGATACTATACAAACCACCCCCGCACCCGGCAGCTGGCGCTGTGGGCGCGGGGGTGTTTGCGTGTTTAGGAAATTATGCGGAGAATGTCGTTAGTTTTGCCGCTGGCGCGTAAAGAAAGCTTGTGTACGGTTGGCGGCGGGTCGGTTCGCAGGGGGGCATTCTATAGGCCCCCGCGACGTCTTGCCCTACGCATCAATCAAAATAATCGCCCCAGCCATCGTCGTCGTAGCTGTAATCGTCGTAATCGCCCCAACCGTCGCCGGGGTCGGACCAGGGGTCGTAATCCTCGTAATATTCTTCTTCGTAGTCGAAGCTGTCCCCGTAGCCGTCGTCCTCCCAACCGGCGTCGTTGGATTCATAATACTGGCCGTCATCATCGATATAGTAGCTGTCGCCATAGCCGATGAACTCATTGTACGAGCCGTTCCAGTACCACACGTCGCCGTCGGCATCGTTCCAGTAATACGGCGTACCGTAATCGCCGGAATCGGAACCGCCCGTGCTGCCCGTGGTTGTGGTCGTCTGGGTCTGCGCCGGGGCGGGGGCTGCGGTAGGCACCGGCTTGGGCGCGGTGGCCCAATCGGTGGTATAGCTGCATGTGGCCAGCATATTGGTGCGGATGGTGTTGTAATTCTGGATGCGGCTTTCCAGCGAGGTCGCCATGGATACCTGCGCGTACCCGGTGGGGCCGTAGTACCGTATTTCGATAATGCCGCGCACCGGCTCGCTGGGGGCATCCTCAAAGACAGACGGATCCAGCCAGACATAGCCGGTAATGCTGTAGTAACTCCCGGCGTCGATGCAGTCCGACGCGACGGTCTTTAAAATTTTGCCGCTGTACATGGCTTCCAGCTGCTGGTTCAGCATCTGCTCCATGTACGGCTTGGCGGTGGCCAGGCCCTGGGTCATCTTGTCGTCATAGCCGGAGATCGGCTCAAAGCCAAAGAACAGGTTGGAGTAATAATCCTCGGTCCCGGCTTCCATCTCAGCATTAAAGGCCAGCGCGTTGGCAATACCGGGGATCGTGCTCACATTCATCTGCACAGGGTACTGGATGGTGACGTTGGCAAAACTGTCGGGGAAGTTGGCGGTCATGTTCAGCTCATCCGTGGCATTGGGCAGCAGTAAAATGTAGTCCCACGCGGTCAGCGTGTTGCCTGCGGCATCGGCCAGGCCGGTATCGGTCGGGGTAAAGCTGGTCAGCAGGCTGCCGTCGTTCATGCACAGGGTGATGCCATCGCCCTCGGGCGTGTACTGACCGGGGCCGATCTGGTCGCCGTAGACATTGACGGCGACCCACTCGTTGTCCTCGTTGATGACCATGTAAAAGGGCAGGGTGTCGTATTTCCAGCACCCGGCATACACCGAAAGATCCGCAGCGGCCGGCACGGCGCTTTCCGCGTCCGCGCCGCCGCAGGCCGTGGCAGCAAGGCAGAGGGCTGCGGCCAGCAGCAGAGAAGTGACTTTTTTGCAGTGTTTCATGGGTTTCCTCCTTTCTTGATCGACAAAGGGGTATAAAAAATCCACTATACTTATAATGTATAGTGGATGGTAATTGACAATCTATTAACCAATGGTTAGATATTGGTATTTATGAGCCGGAATTGAGCAGGTCGATCAGCCGCTTGCGCTTGGTGCGTGTGTCGCCGCCGATTTGCAGCTTGGAGTAGATCTGGTTGCTGTACTGCTTGATGCTTCCCTCGGAGAGATAGAGCCTTTCGCCGATCTCCCGGTTGGTGAGCCGCGCGGCGATCAGGGTGCAGATCTCGCGCTCGCGTTCGGTCAGCGCAGCAAAAATGGCGGGCGTGGTGCTGCGCTGGCACAACTCGCCGCAGTGCCGCGTCATCTCGGCCCCCAGCGCGGTAACTTGCCGGAAGAACGCATCCTGCGGGCAGCCTTGCAGCAGCGGGGCCAGATAGCGGTAATTCTCGGCAAACGGCAGGGCCAGCCCATCCTGCTCGGCTTCCCGCAGGGCGGGGTACAGCAGGCGGATGGCCTCGGCCTGCTTGTCCAGCATGGCGTAGGCCGCCGCTGTCTGGATGCGGACGTACAGCGAAACCAGCCCGTAGTGGAAGGAACTGCACTTTTTCAGCAGCTTTTCGCTGCGGCCAATGACCTTGGCCCATTCGCCCTGCGCCAGCAGAACCTGATTTTCCACCATGTCCATCATCGGGCGACCGGGGGCCAAAAAGTTCATCGCGTCCAGATCGTGCCCGGCAAAGGATTCGGGGATGCGCTCCGGTCTGCCCAGCACGGCGTAAAAGTAAGCGCAGCAGCCGTCCCACATGTTCAGCCAGACGATGTTGTGCTGCCCCTTTAAAATGGCGCGGCGGTCCTGCGGGGTGCAGCGCGGGCGGCCCTGGCCCATCAGGTAGAGCCGCAGCGCCAAAAAGTCGCAGCACAGGGCGATGTTTTCCTGGCCGTTGCCCTCAATGGCTGCGTAGGCACGTTCCAGTTCGATCTCTGCATCGGTAAACTGGCCGCGCAGCAGGGCGGCCTCGGCGCGCATGACCAGGTCGGCCCCCTGGCCGTGGTTGTTGGTCATATGGCAGTAGCAGGGCATGCAGCGGTCCATCTCGCGCAACTCCTGGTCCA
The DNA here is from genome assembly GCA_004554775.1 of Subdoligranulum variabile. Classification (GTDB taxonomy): domain Bacteria; phylum Bacillota; class Clostridia; order Oscillospirales; family Ruminococcaceae; genus Gemmiger; species Gemmiger variabilis_B. Next base: position 56,212 of record SFKI01000016.1, on the reverse strand, counting down.
GCAGGCCGGCCTCGCGGTGGTATATCATCAGCACCGAGGGAGAGTTGAACGTCCAGCCGCCTGTGCTGTGGATGCTGATGGCCGGGCGGTGCAGCAGTGCAGCGGCGCGGCGGTGCATCCGCCCCATTTCGGTAATATCGTTGTAAACCAGAAAGCTTTCAATCAGCACACATTCGCCAAGCAGGTTGCCGTGCTGTTCTTCGTCCAGCTCGGGGTGCTCTTCCAGCGCCGCCAGCAGCAGGCCCTTCAGCTGCAGCATGCGGGGGATCTGCTGCCAGTTGAACATGCAGCGCATCAGCACCAGCAGGGCAACGGGGTGGGCTTTCAGTACCGCGTGCGGGCAGGCATCCAGATCGGCCAGTACGGTGGCAGGACGCAGTGTGGCCAGCAGCACACCGACATCCTGCTCGACCACGCGCAGGTATGCGTCATAATTGCCGCCCGCGCGGTAGGTGGACAGGGCCTGCAGATATTTGTTGTGCTGTTCAAACCAAAGGCCGTAGCGGTCGTAATACAGCGTCTGCTTCTCATGCGGCAGGGTGCTGAACTGGCGCGCAGCGCAGTCTTTCATCATGTGGTGGAAGCGGTACAAGTCGCTGTCCGGCAGGCGCTTGACAAAGGCATTGCGGCTGGTCAGTTCAGCCAGCAGGTCGGCGGCATCGTCCCGCCCGGTAACAAAGCGGGCCATCTCAATGGTAAACTCATCGGCCAGCCCCAGTACGGTCAAAAACTCCTGCTGCATCGGCGGCAGCGGGCCGATCATCGCGGCGGTGAACAGGCTGTAAATGTCGGAGTTGGGGTCAGGGAGCGTGCCGCGGTCCTCCAAGGTTTGCAGGCTCAGATAAACGGCCGAGAACCACCCCTCGGTGGCGTAAAGCAGTTTTTGCACGACCTCGTCTGAAAGCTCGCCCCCGCAGCGGCGGATGTACGCGCCCAGCCCGGCTTTGTCCAGCCGCAGTTGCTTGGGGCCAAACAGGCAGACACGGCCGCCCAGCCGCACAAGCTCGTCGTCGGACAGATAACGGTTGCGGCTGGCGACGATCAGGTGTACATTCTCCGGCAGGCGCTGCGCCCATTGCAGGATAAAGACCTCCGCGCGGCGATCCTCCAGCAAGTGGAAATCATCAAGGAAGATATAGCAGGCATCCGGCCCGGCCAGTGCATGGCACAGGTCGTCCATCAGCATGGCGACGGTGGGGGCATCGCTGGGGCAGTCGTACCCGCGCAGCACATCGAACCCGGCATGGGCAAAGGCGTACTGTACGCTTTGCCAAAAGATGGGCAGGCTGTTAGAGTACACGTTGATGCGCAGCACCTTGGTGCCCGGCACCTGCGCACATTCGTCCAGATACCAGTTGACGGCGGTGGTCTTGCCGTAGCCCATCGGCGCCACGACCAAAGTCAGCGGGCAGCGGCTGATCATGCGCAGCTCGGCCTGCAGCTTGTCGGACAAATAGAGGGTGTTCAGATTTACTTTGTGGTTCTGCATTTTGTCACAGCCTTATCGGATTGGCGGAACGTATCATTTTCGGGGGGGGGCAAATGAAATAAAAGTTTACACATTCTTTGGTTGCATTATACAGCAAATTCTGTCGAAACGCAATCCCCCTATTGACGTACGAGCGCGGAAAGTGCCTACTGGTATAGGCTCAGCGGAGAACGATTTGTTCAAAAGAAACAAAGGCTGGATGCGATGGCGGGCTGAAATGCCTGCCTCTTATCCGGCTTTTTGTTGGGTTGTAATATAAATGAGGTGCAATAGGGAGCAACAACAGGAAAGCGCGTTTATCCAAGTGAAAATTTTGCAGTCCCGGATCATTTTCGCGCTGCAGGACCTGCTGGTGAGTGTCTCATTCCTTATTATAGTAGCCATCGTCAACGCCATGGGCGTTCGGCGTGCGCGTGCCGGTGTCCTACCTGATGAGCCGCTGGGCTGCTTTGGCAGGTATATCGGCAGCTTCCCCAAAAACAAACCGGAGAAAGCGGCACATAGAATAAAAGTAAAAAAATTATCGCAACCAGGGGGGCGAAGAATGGCACTTTTTGTCGAACTGTGCTATACTAAGCAGCGTATATAAAAGTATGTTCGGCGCCCATGGCCTAACTGCGGCGCTACAGGAAAGGATGCACTTTTATGGCACGCCGCATCGGCGCAAAACGGGAGCATAGCAGCTCCCCTGCCAGCAGGGCGGCCCTGCTGCTTTGCAATCTGGTTTTGATCGTGGGCATGATCGTGGCAGCGGTCATCTATTCCCGCGGCATCACCCAGCAGCGCTACAACATAAAAAAGGATGCGTTCTGTACAGCGGTCGAGTCGATGAAGCAGGTCTCGGAGAACTATTTTATTACCGAGAAAGGCTATGTCAACAACTGGTCCCACTACATTTCCACCCAGCACATGACCGAGAACGAAGCCCTGCAGTTCATCATCACGGACGATGGCATCGGCATGAGCGAGGAGTTCCAGAAAACGATGTACACCTCGTTCTCCCGCGCGACAGACAGCCGCATCAACAAAATTTAAGGCTCCGGCCTGGGGCTTGCCATCGCCCGCCAGATGACCGAGCTGATGGGCGGCGAGATCCAGTGCGAAAGTGCGCTGGGCCGCGGCACAACGTTCCGCGTTGTGTTTGAGCTGCCCACCGTGGCCATGACCGCCGACGCCTTTGCCGAGGATGTCGCTGCCTGCCGCGAAGCCGGTATGGACGCGCACATCGCCAAACCCGTGGATATCAAGCAGGTGCTGCGTACCCTAAAGCTGGCCCGCGATGGCACCCTGCACGAACAAAAGAAGTCATGATACAAGCAAACGCCTATTCTGCACTTCCCTTGTGGAAAACTACCATTTGACCACTACCAGCGACCCTGAAACGGACCTGAAAGCCAACTTGAACGAATAAATCTACCGGCGGCAGCACGACAAAACAACGTGCTGCCGCTTTTTTGACAACTTTTTCAAAAGTTCTTGTATTATTTACCTACTAACATATTGACATAGTAGGTAAATAGGTGTATGATACAGGCATTGAAACCGAACAGAGATCACGAAAGGAGATATGTGCCATGTTCACCATCAACGCCATTGCCACCATCCGCATGTGTTGTCGAATGTTCAGCTCCCAGGCATATCCGTATGGCCGGGCACATTCGTCTTGCTTGTGCTTTGTCGATGTTTAAAGTGTAACTGTACAACATCGTTTGCTGTGTGCCTGGGAGCCTGTAAAAGCCCCCGGGCTTTTTGTTTGCCCTGTTCGGCTTCCTGACCGCTGAAACAATGATATCAATCTTACAAAATAGAGGGGAATTTACCATGAAAAACGTACTGAAAAAAGCCGGCGCCGCCGTTCTCGCCCTGACTCTTACCGCTGCTTTGGCCGGCTGCGGAAGCAGCGCTTCTTCCGCCGCCGCTTCGTCTGATACAGCCGCCGCTTCCACCGCAGATACCGCTGACGAGACCGAACTCGATAAGGTCAAGGCCGCCGGTAAGCTGGTCGTCGGCGTTGAAGGAACCTATCCGCCGTTCACCTACCATGACGATAACGGTGAGCTGACCGGCCTGGATATCGAGTTGGGCAAGGCTCTGGCCGATAAGCTCGGCGTTGAGGTCGAGTTCCAGGAAGCTGCCTGGGATTCGCTGCTCATCGGCATTGACACCGAGCGTTTTGACACCGTTATCAACAGCGTCAGCATCACCGACGAGCGCGCCGAGAAATACGATTTCTCCGACCCGTACTACTACGAAGCGCGCCGCGTGGTCGTCCGCGCCGATGATGACAGCATCCACGGCCCCGAGGATCTGAACGGCAAAAAGATCGCCACCAACACCACCAATGCATTCATCCCCTGGTACGAGGAGCAGGGCGTTGAGGTCGTCGGCGTCGACACCAGCGGCGAGGCCATCGACCTGCTGCTCTCCGGCCGTGTGGATTTCGTGGGCATCAACGTCCCGGTGCTGAACGCCTACCTGCAAGAGCACCCCGACGCTGCGGGCAAGGTGAAAGAAGCCTTCGTCATTCCCAACTCCGAGGACGTCATCGCCATCCCCGTCCGCAAGGGCGAGCCGGAATTCCTCGATGCCATCAACGCCGCGCTGGCGGAGCTGCGCGAGGAAGGCACCCTGAAAGAAATCTCTGAAAAATATCTGGGCGGTGACTACACCAACTCCGCGTACAGCAACTGAATTGTAAGGTGATTCGCAATGACGCAAAGACTGCTGGATATCTTGCTATCCTCGTTCCCCACGCTGGTAGCGTACTGCATAAAAGTTACGATCCCGCTTACCGCGTGCATTTTCGCCCTCAGCCTGGTGCTGGCGTTCTTCCTGGCACTCATTCAAATTCAAAAAGTGCCGGTGCTTAAACAGCTGGCCCGTGTGTATGTGTGGGTGTTCCGCGGAACGCCGCTGATCGTCCAGATGTACATTATCTTCTTCGGCCTGCCGTCCCTTGGCATTACGCTGGATGCGTTCCCGTCGGCGGTCATCGCTTTCTCGCTGAACTACGCCGCCTATATGTCCGAGACCATCCGCGCCGCCATCCTCTCGGTGCCCGAGGGCCAGTGGGAGGCCGGGTACATGATCGGCCTCAGTTCCGGCCAGATCATGCTGCGGGTCGTTCTGCCGCAGGCCGCGCGGGTCGCATTCCCCACGCTGTTCGGCACCCTCATCGGCCTGACCAAAGACAGTTCGCTGGCCGCCAGCATCACGGTGGTGGAAATGTTCAAAGCTGCCCAGCAGGTTGCCTGCCGCACATTTGAACCGTTTGCGCTTTATTGCGAAGCCGCTTTTGTTTACTTAATGCTCAATACCGTTTTGACCCTGATGCAAAGCGTGCTGGAAAAACAGCTCGCCTGGAAGCAGCCCAAGCCGCAAAACACCCCCAAACAATTGGAAAAGGAGCCTGCCTGATATGTCCAGAATCAGTGAAATCAACATCGAAACCGCCCCCGAGAACATCAAAAAGATCGTGGCTGACCACGTGGCCGAGGGGCACACCATCACGGCCGAAAAGCGCACGCTGCTGCATAATGCCGCCGCATTCAACGCCGTCGAAGCAGGCTCCTACGCGCTGGATGATGAGCTGGCCCGCCTGATCGGCAAACGCGCCGCCGATTTTTACGAGTATGCCATCTCCCAGGCCAACGGCTGCCTGGTGTGCAGCATCTACTTCCGCAACCTGCTCAAGAAAAACGGCATCGACTTTGACACCTTCGCCTTCACCCCCGAGGAAGAAGTGCTGATCGACTACGGCCGTGCCATCGCCAACGACCCCAAGCATGTGCCCGAGGAGCTGTTCACCAGGCTGAAGGCCTATTTCAACGAGGAACAGATCGTCGTTATCACCGCCATGGGCGTCATGATGATCGCCAACAACTACTTTAACGATATCCTCGACGTCACGCCGGACCGCCTGGCATGACCCGAACAAAGGAGCACAAGACCATGCTGGAAGTAAGAGATCTGCATTGCAGCTACGGCACCACCCAGGTGCTGAAGGGCGTGGACATCACGGTCAACAAGGGCGAGGTCATCTCGATTTTGGGCAGCAGTGGTTCCGGCAAAACAACGCTGCTGCGCTGCATCAGCTTTTTGCAGAAAGCCGACAGCGGCACCATCCGCTTTGACGACTTTGAAAAAGACATCACCAAGCTCAAACACAGCGAAGTCCGCGCCCTGCGGATGAAGATGGGTTATGTGTTCCAGAATTTCAACCTCTTCCGCAACATGACCGTCAAGCAGAACGTGCTGGAAGGGCTTATCACCGCCCGCGGCGTTGACCGCGCCACCGCCGAGAAAACCGCCGATGAAGTGCTGGAAAAGGTCGGCATGCTGCACCGCAAGGATTTTTACCCTGACCAGCTTTCCGGCGGGCAGCAGCAGCGCGTCGCCATCGCCCGTGCCATCGCTTTCCGGCCCGAAGTGCTCTTGTTTGACGAGCCGACTTCCGCCCTTGACCCCGAGCTGACCCGCGAAGTGCTGAACACCATCACCCAGTTGGCCGCCGACGGCCTGACGCTGGTCGTCGTCACCCACGAGATGGGCTTTGCCCGCAACGTTTCGGATCGCATTATCTTTATGGAAAACGGCGTCGTAGCCGAGGAAGCCCCCGCAAAAGAATTTTTCCTGCACCCCAAGCAGGAGGCAAGCAAGCGCTTTTTGCGTACCGTGACCGACGATTACGACTACAGCATTTAAGGAGGGCAGCAAGCGATGGCAGGTATTGTACATTCCATCGAGGAATTGGTGGGCCATACCCCCAAAGGCCCCAATCGCTCTGGCCTTGCGCATATCTGCATCAAGGCCGATACCCGCGCACAGCTTGACAACATGGTGGCCCGTTTCAAGCAGGATGGCTACAAAATTCAGTACGAGCCGTCCAACCCGACCGGCATCGGCGAAGTCCGCGCCGTGACCTTTGAGGATATCGTCGTCGAGGTCAACTACACCCCCGCCGATTGAACGCTATTATGTGCGAATTTATTAACACCCGCCTGCCGCAGCTGCGCATGATCGAGCCCGAGGGAACTTACCTTGTCTGGGTGGATTTCCGCAAGCTGGGGCTGGACAACGGCGCGCTTGAGGATTTGATTCTGCACAAGGCCGGGCTCTGGCTCGACAGCGGCGCGATTTTCGGTCCGGTCGGCGAGGGCTTCCAGCGCTTCAACATCGCCTGCCCCCGCGCCACGCTGCAACGGGCACTGGAAAAGCTGGAAGCAGCGATAATACAATAATGTGGGGGCGGGCATTGCTTGACCCTACCCGTTTGTCTTGTAAGAAAACTGCCCCGGAAAACGCGATGCTGCGCCAAGTTGGCGGGCAACCAATGGCCGCCCCCTACCCATTCAATAGACCAGGAATGTGATTTTTTGACACGCTGAGCCGCTGTGCCTGCCGCACGGCGGCTGTTTTGCAACTGGTTGCAAGGCTGTGATATACTTAAAAACCAGAAAACCAGTTTACAGTTAAAACCAGCCGAAAGCCTAAAAAATAACGTATATATGTATATAAATAACTTAATATATAAATTAGTTATATTATATAATAAATATATATATTAAGAATTATATAGATATTTAACGTATATACGTTATTTGCGAACTTGCAAAGGTGTGTGAACTGTTTATCTGGTTTTATAGTTATTATGGGTCAGGGAAACTGTGCAACCAGTTTGCAGCATCCGCTATTTCTCCCCCAAAAGCAAAATAGTACCCCATATTCTGCTAAAATCATCCTGTATTCTGCGCGGCGCGGCCGGTATAATAGAGCCATCATCAACGAAGGAGGAATGTATGATGATCGCTCTTCTAATCGCCGCCATTGTGGCGGCACTGGTCGTGTTCGCCTTTCTCTGCTACAAAAAGGCCCCGCCTACGCAGGCAATCGTGGTAACAGGCTTCGGCCTGGCCCGCCCCAAGGTGGTGTGCGGGCGCGGCGTGTTTGTACTGCCCATCGTGCAGCGCGCTGACCGCCTGAATATGCGCCTTTTGAAAATCGACGTAAAAACGCCGGAAACCGGCGTAAAAACCAAAGAGGGCGTTTCCCTCTGGCTGGACAGCGTCGTCACCGTGCAGGTCTACAGCGAAAACTCCACCGTCTCGGACGAGGAGGTGCGCAACGCCGGGTACGACGATGTGAGAAAGTACATCAACAGCCGCCAGCAGTCCGCCATCTCCAACTTTCTGGGCATGGATGAAGCCCACATCAACGAGAAGATCAACGATGTGCTGCAAGGCAACCTGCGTGAGATCGTCAGCGAGATGACGGTCGACCAGATCCTGACCAACCGCAAGCAGATGGCCGTCAGCGTGGTCGAAAACGCCCGCCCCGACCTGGCCAAGATGGGCCTGGAGGTCGTGACCTTCAACGTGCAGGACGTCAAGGACGCCGTGGACGCCATGGGCCACAACCACGGTGTCATCGAAGCCATCGGCGTGGAGCAGGAGGAACTCGTCAAAAAGCGTGCGTCCATCGCCAAGGCCGAAGCCGAGCGCGATGTCTCCTGCGCGAAAGCCGCTGCCGCCATGGCCGCCAACGAAAAGGAGATCGAAGCCCAGACGGCCATCGCCCAGCGCAACAACGAACTGGAACTGGCGAAGTCCAAGCTGAAGGCCGAAGCCGACAAGGCCGCTGCCGATGCCCAAGCCGCCGGTATGATCCAGACCAACCTGCGCGCCAAAGAGGTCAAGGAGTCCGAAGCCGACGCCGAGATCGCCCGCCAGAAAAAGATGGTCGACCTGGCTGCCCAGGAAGCCGAGGTGCAGCAGCGCAAGCTGGATGCCGAGGTCCGCAAGCAGGCCGATGCCGAGCTCTACCGCCGCCAGAAGGAAGCCGAAGCCCAGAAGTACGAGGCCGAGCGTGCCGCCGAAGCCGCCAAGTTTGCCAAGCAGCAGGAGGCCGAGGGCATTGCGCTGGTCGGCAAAGCCGAGGCCGAAGCCATCCGCCAGAAGGGCCTGGCCGAAGCCGAAGCGATGAAGCAGAAGGCCGAAGCCTACAAGCAGTACAACGATGCCGCCGTGGCCGAGATGATGATCAAGGTGCTGCCTGAGATCGCCAAGAGCGTGGCCCAACCCCTGTCCAGCATTGACAAGGTGTCCATCATCGGCGGCGATGCGTCCGGCGTGTCCGGTGTCTCCGGTAATGTGCCCGTGTTGATGGCCCAGACCATGGAAGCCATGAAAGAAGCCACCGGCATCGACATGAAAGAGATCGTCCGCGCCAACAGCATCCAGGCCAAGACCGACCGCAACATCAACGTGACGGGACTTGAAAGCTTGCAGTCTGCCTCGCGGCCCGACCCCGCCCCGGCCGATGCAGCCCCCACCGACCCCGTAACGGAGTAACCGCTTTATAACAGCAACGCCCCTGCACCGTATGGTGCAGGGGCGCTTTTGCGCTATGCCGCAGGTAAAAGGTAAAAAGGGCTTTACAACATGCGCTGCCGGTAACAATCGCTGCCAGGCAGCGGTATTACATTGCCATTTGCAGAAAAATGGCGTATACTAAAGTAGAAGGATTTTGCAAAAAAGAAAAAACAAGAGGATATTCTATGAGTGAAAAAACCATCTCCCGCCCGGTGGAAAATGAGGAAATCAACCCGCTGCGGGTGGAAAAAGAAAGCAAGCTGATCGTTAATTTTGCGGTGCCCTGCATTATTTCGATGCTGGTGACATCGCTGTATAACATCGTTGACCAAATTTTCATCGGCCAGGGCGTGGGCATGCTGGGCAATGCGGCTACCAATATTGCATTCCCGCTTTCCATCGCCTGTACGGCCATTTCTCTGCTGCTGGGTATCGGTGCGGCGTCCAACTTCTCGCTGCATCTGGGGGCAGGGGAGGAGAAGAAGGCCGTCGACTACGCAGGCACCGGCCTGTGCCTGATGGCTATCTCCGGCATCGCACTGTTCCTGGTGACGAGCTTCTTCCTGACGCCGATGCTGAAATTCTTTGGTGCAACGCCGGATGTGCTGCCCTACGCCGAGGAATACACCCGCATTACGGCCATAGGCTTTCCGTTCCTCATCGCCAACACCGGCATCAGCAAACTGATCCTGGCCGACGGCAGCCCCCGCTACTCGATGACCTCGATGCTGGCCGGCGCTATCGTCAACACCATCCTGGACCCGCTCTTTATTTTCGGCCTGAACATGGGCATGCGGGGCGCGGCGCTGGCTACCATCATTGGCCAGATCGTCTCGTTCTGCATCAGCCTGCGGTATCTGTTCCACTTTAAAACGGTGCGGCTGCATAGAGACTGTCTGCGCCTCTCCTGGGACCGCACCTGCAAAATCTGCAGTTACGGTGCCAGCGCCGGGTTCAACCAGGTGGCCATGGCGTTGGTGCAGATCGTCATGAACAACACCCTGGCCCACTACGGCGCACTTTCGGTCTACGGCAGCGATATCCCGCTGGCCTGTGCGGGCATCATCTCCAAGGTCAATATGATCTTCATGTCCTTTATTATCGGCATTTCGCAGGGCATCCAGCCCATCATCGGCTATAACTACGGTGCGCGGCTGTACCAGCGCGTCAAGCGCACCTACCTGCTGGCGCTGGGCACGGCCACGGTGCTGTCGATGGTCGCGTTCCTCTGCTTCCAGATGTTCCCGCGGCAGATCATCAGCGTGTTCGGCTCGGGCAGCGAGATGTACTTCCAGTTCTCGGAGCGGTACTTCCGCATCTATATGTTCCTCACGATCATCAATGGTATCCAGCCGGTCACGGCCAACTTCTTCAGCTCCATCGGTAAGGCACAGTTGGGTGTGTTTATGTCACTGACACGTCAGATTTTGTTCCTGCTTCCGCTGATCGTCATCTTCCCGATCCTCTTCGGCATCGATGGTGTCATGTACGCCGGCCCCATTGCGGATGCCGCCACCGCGATTGTCTGCGGCTTCTTCACCGTCCGCGAACTGCGTGAACTGACCCAGCTGCAAAAATGAACAGCAAATAACATAGTGAAACTGAACCGCACCCCGTCAAGCGTACAATAAAATAAGATTTTTGCTGCCAAGGGCATCTGCTCTTGGCAGATTTTTTACGCAGCAAATGCCATCTGGTACTTCCCATCGGCGTAACGACACCTAGATGGGTATAGAGAAACACTATGAACAAAGAATCTGGTCGATCGGCGGCGAAAGCCACTGCGGCTCTACATTGGCTTACACTTTCAGCATCCTGTACCCGATGCCGATATGCGTCTGGATATACTGCGGCGAATCCGGCTTGGATTCCAGCTTTTTGCGCAGCGTAGCCATAAAAACGCGAAGGGAAGCCACATCATTGTCCCAAGAACTGCCCCAGACTTCGTGGGTGATATAGGTATGGGTCAACACTTTACCGCAATTTTTGGCCATGACACAAAGCAGTTTGTATTCGATGGGGGTCAGGTGCAGTTCCTGATCTTTCAATGTGGCACAGCCCGCCGCAAAATCAATTTGCAAATCACCGTTGGTAAAAACAGAACTACCGGCGGCGTTTTGCAGCATCGAGATGCGGCGGAACGTTACCCGCAGTCGCGCCAGCAGTTCTTCTACCGAGAACGGCTTTGTCAGGTAGTCATCAGCACCGCTGTCCAAGGCTTCGATTTTATCGCTGTCCTCGCTGCGGGCGCTGATAACGATGATGGGTATCGCAGACCAACTGCGAATACGGCGGATCACCTCGATGCCGTCCAGATCCGGCAGACCAAGATCCAGCAGCATCACATCCGGTGCATTGATCGTTGCCTGGTGGAGTGCTTCTGAGGCAGTAGCCGCTGCAATGTACTTGTAATCCTGCGTTTTCAGTGTTGTAGTAATCAGGTTGCGGATGGGTGCATCGTCCTCCACAACCAGAATCAAGGGTTTATTCATGCAAAGAAACCTCCCCAATGGGCAGTGTAAAAGTAAAAATGCAGCCGTGCGGCTTATTGTCGGACAGTGTGATGGTGCCGCCGTGGGCTGCGATGATCGTGCGGCAAAGAGCAAGCCCCAGCCCGAGGCTGCGGCGGCTGTCCGAAATGCGATTTTCCCCGGTGGAGAACATCTCAAACACTTTTTCTTTTGCTTCATCCGGGATGCCGGGGCCGTCATCGCTTACCCGAATTACGGCGGTTTCTCCCTGCGCCGCAGCGGAAAGGACAATGTGCGACCCTGCGGGTGTGTATTTGATGGCATTGTCCACCAGATTGATCAGGACCTGCACAACCAGCTTGGCATCCATGCGCGCCAGCAGCAGATCATCGTCCATCTGCACAGTAATCGTGTGCTGCCCACGGTGCCGGTTGGTATGGCGCAGAGCTTCTTCAAATACTTCACTTACTAACTCTGTAGAGATAGACAGATTCATCCGTCCATCCTCAATGCGGGAGATGGAAAGAATATTCTCCACAAGATTGATCAGCCACATAGAGTCGTCGTAGATGTCCAGAAATGTTTGCTTGCGGGTGGGGTCGTCCATCTTCTCATAGTTGCTGATGAGGTTGGAGGCATTGCCGGAAATGGATGTCAGCGGGGTACGCAGGTCGTGGGAAATCGTGCGCAACAAATCGGCGCGCAGCTGTTCATTCTTGGCACGGACGGCAGCGCGCTCTTTCTCTTCGGCATTGCGAATATTCTGAATCGCCAATGTGACCGTAATGATGGAAACGATCAGCATAATGGCAAAAGTGACAGGGTAGCCGCGCTCGTATGCGTGCAGTGTCAGGCGGGGCTCTGTAAAGCAAAAATTGAAAAGAAGCACGCTGGAAAACGAGCTTAAAAAGCCGCAGAAATAGCTTTTGGTAAAAAGCGAAGTCAGCAAAGCCCCTAAAGTATAGACCGATATGATATTCCGGGTAAAAGAAAAATACCAGAAAATATTGCCGATGCCGGTTGCTGCGGCAAGGATCAGCACCGTGATCAAAAGGTCTTTGACCTGCCGGGCAGCTTGCGCCTTCACTTCCTCGGAAGATGGCTTTTTGATGTTCACAGCAAATCCCCCCCCCTCTAAATGGTATCATACCATATCCCAAACGGGTTTACCAGCGCCGGATCCCCTCTCGCCGTTCAAATTGTGCGCGGCGAACGCTGCGCCAGAAAGCATCACATCGGACGCCGATAAAAACAAGAAAGCATCCCGCTGCCAAAAACAGCAAAATCAGCAGTACCGTTCTCAAATGAACCACTTCCCTTGCAAACGCTCAGATATGAAAGCACCGACTCAGGGCCTTGCTCTCGCCCAACACTAGTAATGTGCCGTCACCGGGGAGAACTGTGTCAGAGTCAATGTTGACATCGGCAATTCCATTTCGCTTGATGCCCAGAATGTTGATGCTGTATTTCTTGCGGATATTGATGTCGCCAATGGTCTTTCCGATCCACGGGGACGGCACAGATACTTCCAGGATGGCATGATCGTGATCCAACTCAATATAATCCAGCACATGGTCGGATCCGTAGCGGATTGCCGCCCATTTGGCCAGCTGCTTTTCCGGGTAAAGTATTTCATCCGCACCATTGCGCAGCAGAAATTTGGCCTGTACATCCCGTTCCGCACGGGAAACGACCATTTTTGCTCCCAGTTCTTTCAGCAGGGAAGTGGTTTCCAGCGAGCTTTGAAAGTTTCCGCTGATTGCTACCATGCAGACATCAAAATTGCGGACGCCCAATGCCTCCAAGAATTCCGCGTTGGTGCTGTCACCGATTTGGGCGTTGGTCACGATATTCAGCACGGCATTGACGCGCTCCTCGTTTTCGTCAACCGCCATGACTTCATGTCCGAGTTTGTTCAGTTCTTCTGCGATATGGCGGCCAAATCGACCCAAACCAATCAGTAAAATAGATTTCATGGTATGTACCTTTCTTTATCCTACGGTTATCCGTTCCTGTGGCAGCCGCGCTATGCTGCATTTGCTGCCGGAGAGTGCTGCGTAAATCATGGTCAGTCCGCCGACACGCCCGATGAACATCAAAAAAATCAAAATGCCCTGCGAGACGATTCCCAGATGCGGTGTCAATCCCAGAGACAGCCCTACGGTAGCAATGGCAGAGGTCGTTTCAAACAGACATTCGGAAAGCGGCAGCGTTTCCAGCGTGCTGATGACAAACGCTCCCATCAGAGAAAGGGCAAGATACAGCGTGAAGATGGCCGCGGCGTCATAGACGGCTTTTTCTTCCATCCGCCGCCCAAACATTTCGGGGCTTTTCTGCCTGCGGAATACAGCAAACGCATTGGCGACAAGTACTGCCGCTGTTGTGGTCTTGATGCCGCCCGCAGTTGAACCCGGTGAGCCACCGATAAACATCAGCAAAACGGTAAGGCCGCGGCCGCTGCTGGACAGTAACGTATAGTCTGCCGTATTAAATCCCGCCGTTCGGGGCGTTACGGACTGGAACAGCGAGAGCAGCAGCCGCTCCCGCAGTGTGCCGCCTTTGAACTCAAAGCAGAAAAAGTACAGCGTTGGCAGCAAGATCAAGAGCGCTGTTGCCGCCAGAATCACTTTGCTTTGCAGCCGATAGTGATGAAAGCGGAGCCGATTGGTCCGCACGTCATCCCATGTCAGAAAACCAATGCCGCCCACAACGATCAGAGAGGAAATCGTCAGGGTGATAACCGGGTCTGCGCTGTATGCGGTCAGCGAGACATAAGGCGTGTCGGGGGTACCCATTAAATCAAAGCCCGCATTGCAGAAAGCGGAAACGGAATGGAAAACGGCTTTCCATATCCCGGAAGCGCCGAAATCCCGGCAGAAAACCGGGAGCATACAAAGCGCGCCGATCACCTCGATCACCAGAGATGTGCGGATCACAAAGCCTGTCAGCCGCACAATGCCGCCGACCTTTGGAGCAGAGATGGCCTCCTGCATCCGTCCGCGCTGGGACAGGGAAATGCGCCGACCTGATAAAAGCGAGAAAGACGCGCCAACTGTGATCACACCCAGACCGCCGATCTGGATCAGCACCATCAGGACAGCTTGACCAAATGCTGACCAGTGAGAAGCCGTATCCCGCACAACCAGCCCTGTGACGCAGACAGCGGAGGTTGCCGTAAACAATGCCTCATGGAAAGGGGTGACGGTATGTCCCTGCGCAGAAATTGGCAGCATCAAAAGCACTGCCCCGATAAGAATAACCGCTGCAAACAGCAGAATAATTGACTGAAAGTAATTGAGCTTACAGGCTAAATGCCGATGAGATGGCAAAAGAAATCACACTCCAGCATATTTTTTCACACAATACAGTATAGCGCCGCCCGTTTAAAGATGGTGTTAAACTTTTCTGCCGGAATATTAAGATTGCGTTAAGATGCGAAGATGCATGAGGACAATGTGTCTTTGGCTGTGACCCCAGCAGATGAACGGGCTCCTGTTTGTTAGACAATAGTGTATACTGGTTAGGAGATGAGATGTTTTTGTACGAAAAAAAGGAATGCCAAACAAAATATATAGTTAAAAAATATTTTGCCATATCTGACAGCAAAATCAACAAAAACCGGTGATGTAAAGAGATTTGCTGAAAAGTCGCGGGCCGAAAGCGTCTCTAAAATGGATCGGCCTAAGCAACTATCATACAAGAACCCCTGGAAATGAGAACTCATTCCCAGGGGCTCTTGTATGATAGTTCGTTAGCGGAAGATACGAGAGTGTTATCTATGAGAAACTAAAGGCAACACCGCACAATTCCCGCCTTACGGCTTAAGCACCGCTTCGGCGGCTGTGGCACGGCAAATGCTCGATAATACACAAAGTATTATCTGCGCTTTTGGCTTAGCAGCTGCCGCACCTCGCTCGCCGTATCGGCACTTAGAATTATGCGGTATTGCCTAAAAGTTACGCATCCGAGCGGGAATACGCGTTCTTCATCTGGCTGCTCAGCTCAAACAGGACTTTGTCCAGCGTGTCGGCGGCGTGGCGCTTGAGGTTGGCGGCCAGGGCGTCGTTGGCCTGCACGCGCAGGGCAGCGCGGGCGGCGGCGTCCGGCTCGGCGGCCAGCTTGGCATCATAGTCATTCAGGATGGCGCGGCTCTCGGCCAGCACGGCCAGCTCGTACCGTTCCAGGTGGAACTGGGACTTGGCAAAGGAGGCATCCGCCATGGCGGCGATCATGCGGCTTACCCAGTAGAAGCTGTCGGTGGAGACCTCGCCGGTGGTGTTGGCCAGGTAGGCGGGCGTGGTGTCGATGTTGGCGTAGAACGGCACCATTGTGTTCAGCGCATTGGACGCGTAGGCGATCCACTCAATGGCGCGGGATTCCTCCGGCATGTCGGGGCGCAGCTGCAGCAGGGCCACAAAATCATTGCGGTTGATGCCGATGGAACGGTAGGCACCGCGCATGCCACGCTCACCATAGCTGGCATACGGGTCGTACGGCGTGCCCTGATAATGGGACGATAACACGTATTTTACATCCTCGGGCGTGATCTTTTTCTCCGGCACCAGGCACCAGGGCAGATCGTCGGAGCGCGGCGTAAAGTCTGCATCGGGGCCGTCCCAGTTCATCGTGTGGGGGTTGAAATAACGCAGCATGTACCAGGCGCGTGGTGTGTTGTACACATGGTCAGAATCATCGTGGCTGCCAAACGCATCGCGCGGATTCAGCATGCCGTCCTGCGAAAGATCCAGGTGATTTTTGGCGATAAACTCCCGCAGATCAGCCGAGCAGAGAAACTCTTTCTGTGCGCCCAGTGCATCATCGAGGTCGAGCTCATCCATGCCCAGCTGGTTGGGCATAACGACGTACACATCATCGGGCACACGGCGGGCCATCCAGTGGTGGCCGCCGATGGTCTCCAGCCACCAGATCTCGTCCACATCCTGGAACGCGATGCCGTTCATCTCATAGGTGCCGTAGGTCTCCAGCAGGGAACCCAGGCGCTGCACGCCCTCGCGCGCGTTGTGGATGTAGGGCAGCACGAGGTAGACGATGTCCTCCTCGCCGATGCCGCCCTCCACCAGCGGGTCAGCGCCCAGTACGCGGGGGTTGGAGGTAATGGTCTCGGTGGCCGTCATGCCCACATTGGCAGCGTTGATACCGGCCGCAGCCCAGATGCCCTTGCCCTCGACAGCGTTGGGCATGGCGGTAAAGCGCATGGCCCCGGCGGGCATCGGGATTTCTACGTGAGAAATTACCGACTTATAGGTGGCGGGCAGCTCCTCGGGATGGACGACCGTGAACTTTTTGGCGGTGAAATGCCCGGACCCGGAATCATCGTTGCGGGCAATCATGGTAGAGCCATCATAGGAGGCATTTTTGCCGACTAAAATCGTAGTACAAGCCATTTTACAAAACTTCCCTTCATGATACTCAAAAATTCTCTCCTGGGTGCATTGTAGCACCATTTGCCCGGCGGCGCAAGCACGGACGCATAAAAGCTGCCCAAGGGGCGAAAATCCGCGAAAAGACGCGCGGAGCCCCCCAAATTTTGCAACCAGCCCCAGATTTAGCGCATTTGTGCAGTTTTGACCATTGACACACGATAAATGGAACGCGTATACTGGTATCGTCCTTTTTTATAAAGGAAAATTGCGGACTAATTTCATCATAAATTAGGGAGTGTGGAATCATGAAAAACAACAACATCAAAACCTTCGTTGCCATTGGTATCGGCGCAGCTCTGTTCTTTGTCCTGGGCCGCTTTGTGGCCATCCCCAGCCCGGTGCCCAACACCAACATCAGCCTGCAGTATGCCGTGCTGGGCCTGCTGGCTGCCATGTACGGCCCCGTGGCCGGCGGCCTGATCGGCTTCATCGGCCATGCGCTGATCGACCTGTCCTGGGGCGGCATCCCTTGGTGGAGCTGGGTCATCGCCTCTGCCTTCACCGGCGTGGTGGTCGGCCTGTTCGCCAAGAAGCTGAATCTGCAGGAAGGCGACTTCAATAAAGGCAAGGTCATCACCTACACCGTTTCCAACGTCATTGCCCATCTGATTGCCTGGATCGTGGTTGCCCCGGTGCTGGACATCGTCATCTATGCCGAGCCTGTCAAGAAGGTCTTCGCCCAGGGTGCTTTCGCAGCGATCTCCAACATCATCACCGCTGTTGTCGTCGGCGGTCTGCTGGTGCTGGCCTACACCAAGACCATCGCCAAGAAGGGCTCTTTGGACAAGGAGTAAACCCGTATATTTCCCTTGTGCCTTCCCACATAGGCGGGAAGGCACTTTGTTTGTGAGGTGCCGTATGGCTGCAAAGACCCCCATCATTTCCTTTAAAAATTTCTCGTTCCAGTATCGGGCACAGAAAAAGCCCACCCTGCAGGACATCAACCTGGATATCTACCCCGGCGAGCGTGTGCTCATCGCGGGCCCCTCGGGCAGCGGCAAAAGCACGCTGGCCGCCTGCATCAATGGCTTGAACCCCTTCTCCAACCCCGGCGCGTGCAGCGGCACCCTGACGGTGGATGGTGTGGACGCCCCGCACAGCAGCATTTTTGAGCTGGCGGGCCACGTGGGCACCGTGCTGCAGGATCCGGACGGCCAGTTCATCGGCCTGACGGTGGGGGAGGACATTGCCTTTTCGCTGGAGAATAACTGCACCCCGCAGCCGGAAATGAAGGAGATCGTGCAGCATGCCGCCGAACTGGTGGGCATCGAGAACCACCTCGGTTTTGCCCCGCATGAGCTTTCCGGCGGGCAGAAGCAGCGCGTCAGCCTGGCGGGCGTCATGGTGGACGACGTGAAAATTCTGCTGTTCGATGAGCCACTGGCCAACCTCGACCCCGCCACCGGCAAGCAGGCTATCGAGCTGATCGACACCATCCAACAAAAAACCGACACCACCGTGTTGATTATTGAGCACCGCCTGGAGGATGTGCTCTGGCGCAATGTCGACCGCATCGTGCTGATCAATGAGGGCCGCATTCTGGCTGACCTGTGCCCTGACGAGCTGCTCTCCGGTTCGCTGCTGGCCGAAAACGGCATCCGTGAGCCGCTCTATGTCACGGCCATGCGTTACGCGGGCATTGCCGTCACGCCCGAAAAACACCCTGCGCACATCCATTCGGTGGTGCTGGACGAGGCCGACACCGCCCGCTTGCACAGCTGGTTCCAGGCCGAACCGCTGCCCGCCCCCAAACCCGCCCCGGAGCCGCTGCTGGAAGTGAAAAACCTCTGCTTCGGCTACAACAAGGGCCAGCACACGCTGCAAAACGTCAGCTTTTCCATCGGCAAGGGCGAGATGGTCAGCATCGTGGGCCGCAACGGCGCAGGCAAATCGACCCTTTCCAAGCTGATCTGCGGGTTTGAAACGCAGGACTCGGGCGAAATTTACCTGAACGGCAAGGACCTGAAAGATGAAAACATCCGCCGCCGCGCCAAGCACATCGGCTATGTGATGCAGAACCCGAACCAGATGATCTCGAAAACGATGATCTACGACGAGGTCGCCATGGCCCTGCAGGGCAGTGGGATGACCGATGAGCAGATTCAGAAAAAGGTCGAAGATACGCTGAAAGTCTGCGGCCTGTATCCGTTCCGCAACTGGCCGGTCTCGGCGCTGAGCTTCGGCCAGAAAAAGCGCGTTACCATCGCCAGCGTGCTGGTGCAGGACCCCGAACTGATTCTGCTCGACGAGCCTACCGCCGGCCAGGATTTCCGCCATTACACCGACATTATGGAGTTTTTGCAGGGGCTGAACGCGCGCGGCGTGACCGTGGTCATGATCACCCACGATATGCACCTGATGCTGGAATACACCCCGCGCGCGCTGGTGTTCTGTGATGGGCAGCTGATTGCCGACCGCAGTGCATCCGCCGTGCTGTGCGACCCGGAACTCATCGAGCGTGCAGCTTTAAAGGAAACCAGCCTGTACACGCTGGCCAACCGCTGCGGCATTGCCCCGGCTGAGGATTTTGTGGAGCGGTTCATTGCCGCCGACAGGGAGGTGCGCGCCCATGGCTGCTAAGACCGTTTTAAACTACCTGCCGCGCAAAAGTGTGGTGCACCAGCTTACCGGCACCACCAAGCTGGCGTTTTTTCTGCTGTTCACCTTTGCCAGCATGATCACCTATAATACCTGGGTGCTGCTGGGGCTGATGGTCGTCAGCTTTGTGTCGTTCAAGCTCAGCCGCATTAAAATCAAGGAAGTCAGCTTTATGCTGGTTTTCATGCTGGTGTTTTTGCTGCTGAACGATCTGTTTATCTTCCTGTTTGACCCCAACCAGGGCACCACACTGTACGGCACCCGCACGGTGCTGTGCCACCTGTTCTGGCGGTACGATATCACGGCCGAACAGCTATTTTATTTGTTCAATATCTCGCTCAAATATTTCGTGGCGCTGCCGGTGGCGATCCTGTTCATCTCGGCTACCGACCCCAGCGAGTTTGCAGCAAGCTTGAACAGCATCGGTGTATCGTACAAAATCGGCTACTCGGTCGCCATCGCACTGCGTTATATCCCCGATATCCAGCGCGACTACCACAGCATCAGCCAGGCACAGCAGGCCCGCGGCGTGGAGCTTGGCCGCAGCGAGCCGTTCTTTAAGCGGCTGAAAAATTCGGTCAACATTCTGCTGCCGCTGATCTTAACGAGCCTCAACCGTATCGACGTCATCTCCAACGCGATGGAACTGCGCGGTTTCGGCAAGGGCAGCAAGCGTACCTGGTACGTCCGCCGCCCCTTCTCCCGGCGTGATTTCATCGCCCTGGCTCTCGGTGCCGCGCTGCTCCTGGTCAGCCTGGCCATCACCATCAAGTTTGGCCGCTTTTATAATCCTTTTGTATAATGATAAATAAATAATACAAAACGTAAAAACAAACTGCCTTGCAGGGAAAACCTCCCCGCAAGGCAGTTTGTTTTTACATACCTTACTATAATAGGCTTACAGCCAGATGGGATTTGTCCAGGCGCGGCGGCCCTGGTGGTCGATGACCTCGCCGCGGATCCAGCTTTCGCCGCCGTGCAGCGTGTGCAGGCCGTGGGTCAGCGGGCTTTCGTGCTCCAGGATCGTCTCGCTGCCGCCTACGAGCCCGCCCGCAATAAAGTTGATGCGCGCAGCAGGGGAGCACTCCAGATATACTTCGTTGCCGTCCACACCCCAACGCATGATCTCGGGGCCGGAGGACGCGTAGTAATCCCCGGCCAGCAGGTGGTTGACGATGGCCTCGTGGGTCAACTCCTCAGATTTCACGCAGACCCAGCCGCCCAGTGCGTCAAAGAACTTGGCGGGGTTGTGGTTGTCGTCCGATGCAAAACAGCCTACCTGCGTGCCTTTTTGCAGCATCGCGTTCCAAAACACGGTGTCGTAGCCCTCGCCGCATTCTACCTCGGTACCGTAGTTGTACACTTCCACGGCCCAGGCCCCTTGCAGGCCGACGACATCGGCCATCTCCACGCGGGACCAGGTGGGGTGGTTGTAGGTGGTAAAGCAGCCGCGGCTTTTCAGGTAGTCGGTCAGCTGCTGTGCAGCCTGCAAGCCGTCCCAATCGCCCACAGCCACCGGCGGGGTCAGGCGTTCGCCATGGTGCAAAACATTGTCTCCGGCCGCCTTTTGCATGGCTTCGTTGCCCAAGATGCCGTGGATGTGGTGGGTCTTGCGCAGTCCTGCGCCGTGGGTGCGGCAGAACTGCACCAGTTCGGGCATCGAGGCGTTTTTCTCTTTCAGCGCGGCCAGCTCCTGCAACGCGGCGGGGTCACTGGGCAGCTGCACCAGCCAGCTGGATGCCTCCACGCCGGGCAGCAGAATAAAATCGTCCCGATCCAGCTCGGCGCGCAGGTCGGTATAATAGTCGTGCTCGCTCAGGCACAAAAAGCTGTAGCCGTACTGGCGGAACAGCGCCACAGCCTGCGCCGGGGTCAAGTGCCCGTCTGAGTTGGTGGTGTGGGAGTGCAAATTGCCCTTGTACCACTGGCCGGGGCCGCCGAAGCAATCCTTTTTCATACGGCTTCCTCCACCTGCAGGCAGTTGCGCTTTTCCAGCGAGAGCCAGACCTTGCTGCCGTTTTCGTAGATCGAAAAGCTTCGGAACAGGGTGTCCGCCGCCAGCTGCACGCCGTTTACCTCCACCTTGTAGCGCAGCACATTGCCGCGCGGGGTGCTGTCGATGACCGTACCCTGGATATCGTAGGTGCCGGGCAGACCCTGCTTCTCGCGGGCAATGTTCAGCACTTCGGGGCGGATGGCAATGGGCTGCGCGGGCAGGTCGATGTCCCCGGTCACGCGGCCAAACTCGAGCGGCTCCAGCACATTGTAGCTGCCGATGAAGCCCGCTGCAAACTTGGTGCGCGGGTGGGTGTAGATGGCAATGGGGGTGTCCATCTGCTCAATTTTGCCGCCGTTCAGCAGGCAGATGCGGTCCGACATGACCATGGCTTCATCCTGGTCGTGGGTGACAAAGATCGTTGTGATGTTCAGCTGCTTCTGGATGCGGCGGATCTCGCTTTGCAGATTCTTGCGCAGCTTGGCGTCGATGGCGCTCAGCGGCTCATCCAACAGCAGCACCTTGGGCCGGGTGACGATGGCGCGGGCCAGCGCCACGCGCTGCTGCTGCCCGCCCGAAAGCTGGGCAGGGTAGGCGTCGGCCTTGTCCTGCAAGCCCACCATCGCCAGCGCTTCACGGACGCGGTCGTTGATCTCGGCCTTGCCAAGACGCTGGATCTTCAGCCCAAACGCCATGTTCTGCGCTACCGTCATGTTGGGGAACAGGCTGTACTGCTGAAACACCATGCCGATCTGTCGCTGGCGGGCGTCTAAATCGGTAATATCGCGTCCTTCCAGCAAAATACGCCCCTGCTGCACATGCTCAAGCCCTGCCAGACAGCGCAGCAGCGTGCTTTTGCCGCAGCCGGAGGGCCCAAGCAGGGTCAACAGCTCGCCCTCTTCCACTTCCAGGTCAATGCCCTTCAGCACGGGGTCTTTATCGTAGCTTTTCCAGATGTTTTTAAAGGTGATGTAAGACATGGCGGACTCCTTAGGATACCCGGTCAGCCGGGTCCTGACTTTTGTGTACAAGATAGTTGATCAGCAGCGTGATAAGTAGCAGAATGACAACAGCGGCGCTTAATTCCTGGGTGTCCTGTGCGCGGTTGCGGTACAGGTAGGACTGGGCGGTCTCGAACTGCGAGGATGCGATGATTTTGATGATGGCAAAGTCACCGAACAGCCCGGAAAGGCACATCAGAGCCGAGTTGCAAAGCCCCGGCAGAATGGCCGGTACCACAATGGTCAAAAAGCTGTGAAATCGCCGTGCGCCCAGCATCTCGGCTGCTTCCAGCAGGCCGCGGGTGTTGACCGCATACAGGCTGTTGCGCAGGCCCTGATAGGTCATGGGCATAATAAACACGCAGTAGATGAAGCTAAGCATCACAATGCGGTTGGCCAAAATCGTGCTGGTACCCGCGTAGGTGCCCAGCACCGAGGTTGCCAGGATGATGCCGTTCAGCGTGGTGGGAATCAGGCAAAGCAGCTGCACGATTTTTTCCAGCCCCGGCAGATAGACGATGACCACGTACAACGCCAGCAGTACGCTGACATTTGTGATAGCGACCGGCACAAAGGAGATCAGCAGTCCGCGCCCGATGCCGAGCAGGAATTTCTGGTTGGTCAGCGTGGCGGCGAGATAATGCAGGGTAAAGCCCTCGGGCAGAATGTGCACCCACCGTTCCGAGAACGCGTAGACCACCGTGACGACGAGCGGCATCAAAAGAAACACGGCAACGATGGTTTTCCAGATTGCCTTGGGGAGTGTATGTTGGTTCATGGTTACCGGGTTCCTTTCTCAAAATGCCGTTTTACAAGGTTGCTCAGGCAGATTTCAAGCACCACAATGCCCAGCAAAACCAGCGAGAGGGCGCTGCCCAGCTCAGGCCGCTGGCGGATATCGCCCACAAACATGTCAACGATTTTGATGGGCAGCAGCGCAATGCTGTTATTGATCAGCAGATACGGCGTGGCGTACGCGGCCACGGCATTGGCAAACAGCATGTTGAAGGTGCCCAGGATGCCCGGCATCATCACCGGGATGCCCACCTGCAGCCAAAAGCGGATGCTGCCTGCGTTCATCAGGCGGGCGGCTTCTTTCCATTCCCGGCGCACTTTATCCACGGTGGGCAGCAACAGCAGCGTGCCCATCGGAATCTGAAAGTACGCATAGATGATGAACATACCGCCCATCGAGTACAGGTTGTAGTTGGCCAGCAGACTGATGCCCAACTGCTTGCCCAGCAGCACCAGCACGCCGGAAGTGCCCAGCATCGTGATAAATGCAATGGTCAGCGGCACACCGGAGAAGGTGGAGGTCAGATTCAGCAGCGAAAGATACAGCGTCTTTTTGCGGCCGTGATCGCTGTACAATGCCAGCGCGAGGAAAAAGTCGATGATCAACCCCACGATGGTAGACAGCATCGTGACCCACAGGCTGTTGACGATGGCCGTGGTGTACACCAGCTGGCGGGCAATGGTGCCAAACTGCGCCAGGCTGAAATGCCCGTTTTCGGAAAAGGCTTTTACAAACATGCTGACAAGCGGTACGCACTCAAACAGCAGTACGATCAGCCCCAGGGGCACCAGCAGCAGGCAGCGGCTGCCGGTGCGTTTGATTTGTTGCAGCATACAAAATTGCTCCCATCAGCCCATCAGGGGGATGATCTCTTCCTCCCAGCGGGTGGCGATCTCAGTGCAGGCGGCAGTCACGGCATCGTTGTCGGTCAGGGGGATGGTGTCGGTGTACTCATCGTCGGCGATCATCTTGGCGGAAAGCTCGGCGGGCAGCTCTACATCGCTGCGGATGGGGCGGGCATACCCTTCGGCACGGTTGATCTGGCCCTCATCGCTCAGCAGATATTCCACGGTCGCGGCGGCAGCGTAGGGGTGCGGGGCGTATTTGTTGATGACAAGCGCATAGCCGGACTGCAAAGCGCCGTCCCTCATGACATGGCACTCAATATTGGCATCGGGCACGCTGGCTTTGGTCAGGTCGCGGTATTGCAGGGTCAGGTAATCCCAGGTCAGCAGCACGTCGATCTCGGCACGGTCCATGCGCTCCTGGCTGTAGGTGCCGGCGTCCAGGCGGCCCTCCTGGGCCATCTCTTTAAAGAAGTCGAACGCAGGGTCGAGGTTGTCCATGCCGCCGCCCAGTGCATACGCGCAGGAAAGCACCGCCATCTGCGAGGACGCGCCGCGCACGACATCGCCGATGGTGATGGTGGCACCGCTGTCCTTCAGTGCCTGCCAGGAATCAATGGTGGTGGAAACGCGGTCCGCGTTGACCATAGCGCTCATCGTGCCCACATAGCTGATGCACCACTTGCCGTCGGGGTCCTTGGCCCAGTCGGGGATGGAATCCCAAGTGCTGGCCTTGTAGGGCTGCACAACGTCCATGCTCACGGCTGTGGGGCCGAATGCCTGGCCGACATCACCGATATCCTTCGTGGCGGCATCCTTTTCGGTCTCGAAAGTGGAAAGCTCCTCGGCAGAGCTCATGTCTGTATCCTCATGGGTCAGGCCATACTTCTCGCTCACAGCGGCCCAGCTGCCGCGCCAGTTGGCCCAGTCATCCGGCATACCGACCGAGTTGATCTGGCCCTCTTCCTTGGCTTTTTCAATAATGGTGTCCAGCGGAACTTCGCGCAGGTCTACGGTCTCGGCAGTGGCAGCGCCGCCGCAGGCAGTCAGGGAAAGGGAAGCGGCCATCATCGTGCCGCACAGTACGGCAGCAGCTTTCTTGCGGTTGTTTTTCATTGTGTTCTCCTTTGAACATTCTTTTTCATATTTCGTCGGAACATCTCTAACTATACGGAAATTAAGCCCCCCAAACAACCAAATCCCCGCCAAGTTTGCGTAAAGCTTTGGCGGGGCGCGGGGCGTTATTGTAAAAATCCGGTGCCGGCCAAATTGGTCAGAGCGGCCCTGACCATATGATACGGCGTTGCTTTTTGGCCCGGCGGGCGGGCTGACGGGCCGCGACTGGTAAAGCAGATGTAAACGGCGGGTAACGTTTACACACAAAACAAAAGGCTCGCAGCAGCAGGATACTTTAGTATCCTGAACTACTGCAAGCCCTTGTGAGTACCAATTTACCTTGTTATAGTTATCGAAAAATGCAAACCCTTCAGCGGTTTCCCATGGCATAGGCCATATCCCAAAAGCGCAGATCGAAAAGACAGCACTTCTCAAACAGCTCGCACAGGTGATTTTCCTCCTGCGGGGAAATGGACGCCGCCAGCGCGTCGATGCGGTCGATCAGATCCTGGTTGGCTTTGCGGTATTCCTCCGAAAGATAGCCTGCAAACCAGGCACCGTAGGTCTTATTTTGCAGTGCCTGGGGATAGCGCTGGACCATCTGCTCGGCAATGTACGCATAACTCCAGGAGCAGTTCAAAAGCGCCACCAACCCGGTCAGCACATTTCCGTTCTGGGCCTCGCACAGCATATAATGACTGTAAGCACAATTGTCAATGTGCGTGTGCGCCTGGCGGATCTCCTCTTCGGTGATGCCAAGGCGCTGCATGTAGGGAATATGGGTGCGATAGGTTTCGCCGAGGGTGCTTTCGATCTCACCGCTCAAAAAGCGGATCTGTTCAAACGTATCAGCCTTTTGCAAGATCGCCGCTAAGATCTTTGTGTAATCCCGCAGGTACAGGTAATCCTGCAGCATATAATAGCGGAATTTCTCTAAAGGCAGGGTGCCGTCTGCCATCTGGGTGATAAAAGGGTGGCAAAGATACCGTGGCCAGAGTTTTTCCGCAAGGACAGCGATCTTTTGCGAGAGTTTCCCGCTTGCTTCTATCTTCATTTGCGGGCAATGATGGCAACATAGCCGCCGCTCTGGTAGCCGGGCACAGCGTCCTCGGCATCCTCGTTGGTGTACATCGGGTTCTTCAGCAAAGTCTGGCAGTAGTCAAAGTCATGGAAACCGAGGTCTTTCAGCACATGGATCTTCTCCTCGGTGGAGTGCCATACACCGGCGCTGCACAGCTCCAGCGGGTAGGGCAGCTGGGGCATTACCCCGTTCAGATAAGGATGGTCAAAGGTGCCCAGATTCTTAGCCAGCAGATACATAAAGCCGAAAGCACTCTCTTTGGGCACATCCAACGAGATGAAGCGCCCGCCCGGTTTCAGAGCCTTTTTGCAGACAGCGAAAGCCTTGTGCAGATCCTCCATATAGCTGGAGCTGCCGTTGAGGTAGATCACATCGTAGGCATTCTCCTCCAGGTCAGCATCCTCGATAGCGCCGAAAGCGATGACGTTCACACCGCGCTTCTGGGCAATCGCGCCCATATCGCGGGAAGGCTCGATGCCCTCGATGCCGCTGTGATCGATCATACTCTCAAACAGGCCGCTGCCGCAGCCCACAGAAAGCACGCGCTGGCCGGAAATATCCCCCAGTGCCCGCTGGAACAACCGCAGCTCACTCTAGAACAGGTTGTCGTTTTCCATAAACCAGGCATCATATTGGGCTGCATAGCCATCAAATTTGGGTTTCATTTTAGAAGGTTCCTTTCTTTTTTAGCGTGCCGCGCCGGATTTTTCCACCCCAAGCGCCGTCATTTTACAGGCTAAATTATAACATAAACCCTATGCTGCCGCAATAACGGGATGGTGCCTTTGCGGTGCAGATGCACGCCATAGTGCCGGACGGTGTCCGCGTTTTTGCCCGCAGGGGGCGTAAAGTCGCCGACTGCGTGTGCGATACCTACGATTTCGTACTTCATTTTGTACCCTTACTTTCTTTTTCCGGGGCGTTTTGCTTGCCCTCTGTTTTGGGAACCAACTCGGTTTTTGTTGGTGACATAAGAGTACAACTTTTACTGGTAAATCGGAAAGCCTGAAGCACTTCCTTTTTTCATAAAAATCTGATATAATAGACAAAAACAAAGCGATGTGGAGCGTAATGTATGAAAACAGGATTGGTCTTAGAAGGCGGTGCGATGCGCGGCATGTTCACGGCAGGTGTCATGGATGTGCTGATGGAAAATGATGTGGACTTTGACGGCGTGATTGGCGTATCGGCAGGCGCGGCGTTTGGCTGCAATTATAAGTCAAAACAGATTGGCCGCGTTATCCGTTATAATACGCGTTTTTGCGCTGATAAGCGCTACTGCGGCCTTGGATCCCTGCTGAAAACCGGCAACATTTATAACACTGATTTCTGTTACAGTACGGTACCGCTGGAAATCGACCCGTTTGATTTTGCCGCCTACGATGCCAACCCGCAGGAGTTTTACGTTGTCTGCACCGACATCGAGAGCGGCCAGCCGGTTTACCACAAATATCTGGGGAAAAATGACCACGGTTTTGATTGGATCCGCGCCTCGGCATCCATGCCGCTGGTTTCGCGCATTGTGGAGATCGAGGGCCGCAAGCTGTTGGACGGCGGCATTGCTGATTCGATTCCCGTGCGGTATTTCCAGTCCATCGGCTATGACCGCAACGTAGTCGTACTGACCCAGCCCAAGGACTACCAAAAAGGGAAAAACAGCGCCATGCCGTTGATACACATGAAGTATAAGCGCTATCCCAACCTCGTGGCGGCAATGGAAAACCGGCCTGCGGTGTATAATGAAACACTGGCTTATATCGCGCAGGAGGAAGCCGCGGGCCGTCTGCTGGTGCTTCGCCCGCCCGAGCCATTGCCGGTCGACCGCGTGGAAAAAGACCCTGAACATCTAAAAGCCGCCTATACCATCGGCCGCCAGACAGCCAAAAAGCGCCTGCCCGAGATAAAAGCCTATTTGCAGGGCTGATTTCCCGGATTTTTGCCGCGCGGAGCTTGAAATGCAAATTGTATGGTAACCTTGCGGTCGGCGTCCACGGTGATGCGGCGGATAAACTGCTGCAGCTGTACTTTATTTAAGGTGTCAAATTGCAGCAGATCTTCCATCTCCTGGCGGATCGCCGCTGCATCTGCGGCCGGGCTGGGAACGCAGACCAAGGCTTGCAGCCGCTCGGTCAGCTGCTCTTCCTCTTTGCGTAAATCGCAGGTTATATCGGTAAATTCTTCTCTTGTCAATAACCCGTCTGTCAGGTCTTTGTAGGCCGCCAGGCGGGTCTTTTTTGTTTTGGTTAGTTTGGTTGTCAGCCGGTCGCGCTCGGCCAGCGTGTTGCTGCCGCCCTTTGCCAGCTGCCGTTGGCGCTCCTGTGCCAAAGCGTCAAAATCTGCAGCGCCGTCAGCCAGTGTCCGCAGCCGGGCACAGACCTGTGCTTCCAGCCAATCCTCGCGGATGGCGTGGCTCGTGCAAAGATGCTGCCCCGGATGACGGCTGTAGGTGTAGCAGGTCAGGTAAAAATACCCGCCCACCTTGTGGGCGAACAGCTTGCCGCCGCAGTCTGCACAGTAAACAAGGCCAGTCAGCCGATGCGACTGTGTGTCGGGGGCTGTGTAACTGCGCGTTTCCAGCAGCTTTTGCGCCTGCAAAAAGTCGGCCTTTGTCACAAGCCCCTCGTGGGTGCCCTCGACCACGATCCAATCGGCGCTGTCTAAAAAGCGTGCCTTGTGGACCTTGTAACTCACCATCTCGCGGGTGTGCTGGGTCACCGCGCCGTAGTAGGTGGGCAGGGTCAGAATGCGCTTGATCGTGGTCGGCGTCCACTCGCCGGTAAAACGCCGCCCGGTCATGCCCTTGGTGCGCGCCGGGCAGGGAACATGCTCCTGCATGAGTAGGCGGGCAATGTGGGTGCGGGTCGTGCCTGCCAAAAACAGTGCATAGATACGCTGCACAATGGGCGCGGTGTCCGGGTCGGGCACCAGATGATATTTGTCAGCAGGGTCCAGCTTGTACCCGTAGGGGGCAGAGCCTAAATATTTTCCCTGACGCTGTAATGTGCGCTTGGCACGCAGCACCTTATTGCTGCAATCCCGCGCGTAGATATCGTTCATCAGGTTTTTGAACAGGCTGGGGTCGATGCTGCCTGTGTCCGCGCGGGCGCTGTCGTACCCGTCATTGACCGCTATGTACCGCACGCCCAGGGCGGGAAAGGTCTTTTCCTGCAAAAGACCCACTTCCAGATAGTTGCGCCCCAAGCGGGAAAGGTCGGTGGTGGCAAAGGTGGTGATGCGCTTTTCCTGCAGTGCGGCCATCAGCGCGCGGAACCCTGGCCGCTCAAAGTCGGTGCCGGTGTGGCCATCGTCCAAAAACTCCGCTACGATCTGCCAACCCTCCCGCGCCGCCCACTGGTGCAGGTAGCTGCGCTGGTTGCCGATGGAGTTGCTCTCGGTCTCGGTGCCGTCAGCCGAACTCAGCCGCAGATAGATAGCAATCTCCCGGCTGGCTGCACTGCCCTTTTTGCGCGCTGCCATGCTATTACACCGCCTGCCCCGGCAGAACTGCGGTGCGCAGCAGGGCTTTTAAAAGTGCTTCCAACGTGGAGCCGGTGGAGGTATAGGTAAAGGAGACCTCTGCCTGCCGCCGCACCTTGCCAGAAGCCTTGTTTTGCTGGACTACCTGCTCACTTTTCATGCAAACACCCTCCCATTTCAGGTTTGTCCATTCCTATGCCTTACCCCAACTTTTTATTCATTTGCTTTTTGCTCAAAGATATGCTATTATATAAGTAATCTGCGTAATGCAGACACAAAAAGGAAACCGTCAGAAAGGAAATCGTATGGAAAAGGAACAAAATCATAATGGCACAGCCTTGGAAAAGGCTGACAACCGCGAGTATGTCTATGTCCGTTATGAAGGCAATGACGATGATGAAATGGACATTTATGATATTATCGACCTTTGCAAAAAGGGCGTGTTAATTTTAAAGCGCTATATCGTTCTACTGCTGATTTTCGTTCTGGCTGGCAGCGTGCTCGGCTGCCTGAAAGCAAAACATGACGCTTCCGAAGCATACACTTCCTCTGCACTGCTATTTGTGGATTTAAATCGTGAGCAGTATTCCGGAAGCAACGACATTTACGAAACTTCTACCCTAAGTATGCTGGCAAAGTCTTTCTCCCAAATTGTCAACAGTGACTCCATCATGACACCTGTTTCCAATAAATTTTCCGTAAGCAATGTCGATGTCACGGTTCCTGATGGCACACAGACCATTCAAGTCACTGTAACTGCAGATAACGCTTCTGATGCTAAAGAAGGCTGCGCAAGTCTCGTGAATGCCGGCATCGATGCAGTAACTTCTGCTACCAATTATGCCACCATTACGGTAGTCTCCCCTGCGAGCGAGGCTGCCCAGAGCAGCATGGAAGACACAGCAAAAGACACCGCTATAACAGCAGTAATCTTCTTGCTGGTTGCCCTCGCTATCGTTACCGTTCGTGAGCTTGCTTTTGCCTATAGGGCACATGAGACCGCCAAAGCCAATATGTAAAGCCCCATTTCCCGGCTGCTGCCTTTACAAAATTTGACAACATGGGTCACGGCAGTCTGGCGACGCTGTATCCGTAAAAGCTGGCGGACCTGTTCAAAACTATCCTGAATGCGTGATCTTTAAACGCATACCACCCCCGTACGCCGGGCATACTACGGACGGAGGTGTTTTGTATGTCTTATCTGGATTGCGCACAGTATGATTGCTGCCACAACAAGGCCGGCTGCTGCTGTCTGAACGACATTCAGGTCCGCCACACCGGCGAGACTGACGCCGTGTGCAGCAGCTACCGCAACAGCGAAGGCTACGGGAACGTTGCCACCGACAACCAGCCCGCAAGCCCCGAGACCGAGATCGCCTGCGACGACCGCGGCTGCCGCCATCAGCAGGGGCACTGCTGCTGCGCCAGCCATGTCAGCGTGGACACGTGCAGCTGCGGCCCTGCCTGCGCTACCCGCGCCCCGCGCTGACCACATGCCAAAGGCTTCCCACTGCCGGGAAGCCTTTTTTTAGTTGCGAAAAACCGTATTTCGTTGTATAATAAGACGATATAGTAGGTTCTGTGCGCCCTTTGCCGGGCGCTGTACTATAAATTTGACGAAGTGAGGCGTTTTATTATGGCTGCACAGCCGATTACCGTGCCTTTTGTTTCCTTCCGCCCCATGGAGCGGGAGTTGGATGCCGACCTGCGCGCTGCCTTTGCCCGCGTGCTGGACAACAGCTGGTATATCGAGGGCAAAGAGGATGCCGCCTTTGAGGCCGCGTTTGCCGATTACTGCGGCGCCAAATACTGCGTCGGCTGCGGCAACGGCCTGGATGCCCTGGTACTTATTTTAAAGGCGCTGGGCATCGGCCCCGGGGACGAGGTCATCGTGCCGTCCAACACTTTTATTGCCACCGTGCTGGCCATCTCCTACGCCGGGGCAACGCCGGTGTTTGTCGAACCGCTGCTGGCCAGCTATAACATCGACCCCGCCCGCATCGAAGCGGCCATCACCGAGAAAACCAAAGCCATCATGGCCGTGCACCTCTACGGCCAGTGTGCCGATATGGACCCGATCCTTGCAATCGCCCATGCCCACGGCTTAAAGGTCGTCGAGGATGCTGCGCAGGCCCACGGCGCTACCTACAAGGGCCGCCGCGCGGGCAGCCTGGGCGATGCCGCCGGGTTCAGCTTTTACCCCGGCAAAAACCTGGGCGCTCTGGGCGACGCCGGCTGTGTGACCACCAACGACCCCGCCCTGGCCGAGCAGATCCG
Source organism: Subdoligranulum variabile (assembly GCA_004554775.1). Lineage (GTDB taxonomy): Bacteria > Bacillota > Clostridia > Oscillospirales > Ruminococcaceae > Gemmiger > Gemmiger variabilis_B. The sequence goes on along the minus strand of SFKI01000016.1, from coordinate 24,251 downwards.
CGCCCTGGGCAACTACGGCAGCGATTACAAGTACCATCACATTTATAAGGGCCAGAACTCCCGCCTGGACGAGATGCAGGCCGCGTTCCTGGCCGCCAAGCTGCCCCATCTGGACGCGATGAACGCCCAGCGCCGCGCTATTGCTGCGCGCTATTTTGCCGGGATCACCAACCCCGCCGTGACCCTGCCCACCGTGATGCCGGGCTGCGAGCATGTGTTCCACATCTTTGCCGTGCGCTGCAAAAACCGCGATGCACTGGAAAAACACCTCAACGCGCAGGGCATCGGCACCAACAAACACTACCCCACGCCCATTCATTTGCAGGGCGCGTACAAAGAACTGGGCATCCCCGCCGGTGCGCTGCCGCTGGCCGAAGAGATCTCCGCCACCGAGCTGAGCCTGCCCATGTACTACGGCATGACCGACGAACAGATCACCGCCGTCATCGACGCCGTCAACAGCTTTAAGGAGTGACCATGCCCAAGGTAGGAATCGTGATCTCCAACTACAACGGCTGGCAGGATACGCTGGTTTGCCTGGACAGTCTGCAAAAGCAGACGTTTACAGACTTTGAAATTATCCTGCTGGACGATGCTTCGCCCAATGACTCCGTCGCGCAGCTGCGGGATAAACTGCCCGCCAATACGGTGTTTTTGCCCCAGCAGCAAAATCTGGGGTTTGCTGCCGTCAACAACGTCGGCATACGCCGCGCGCTGGCCGATGGCTGCGACTTTGTGCTGCTTTTGAACAATGACACCGCCGTTGCCCCGGATATGCTGGAGACCCTGCTGCGCGAGACCCCGGACGGTGCCGTCAGCTGCCCCAAAATGCTGTTTATGGATCCGCCGGATGCGATCTGGTTCGCGGGCGGTACGCTGGATCCTGCCACCGGCAAGGTCAAACATCTGGGCGGCCACGCCAAGGATGGCCCCGCCTTTGGCGAAAAACAGCAGGTGAGCTTTATCACGTTCTGCTGCGTTTTGCTGCCGCGCAGCGTGATCGAACGCGTTGGATATCTCGATGAAACGCTGTTTATGTACTGTGAGGATGTGGATTACTGCATCCGTCTGGCCCAGGCGGGCGTGCCGCTGTGGTTTTTGCCCGATGCCAGACTCTGGCACAAGGCGGGCGGCAGCGCAGGGGGCATGCTGTCGGTGTACTACATCACCCGCAACACGCTGTATCTGACCTGCAAGGGAAAAAGCCGTGCCTACGCCAAATGTAAGACCGCGCTACCCCTGCTTACCGGCGCGGCCCGCTATGCCTTGACCAAGGCGCTTGGCCGCAAAAAAGGCCGCAGCTACGGTGCCTACCGCGGTGCGGTGGACTTCTGGCACGGCAAGATGGGGCGGATGGAGACTTGACCTTTTGCCGCTAATACGCCAAATTTAGAAAGTAAAGCGAGGGAACAGCCATGCCGCTGCTGACGGTGATCATACTGCAATACCGCCCGGACTTTGCCGCCCTGCGCCGCACGCTGGCATCTCTCGCCATGCAGACAACGCGGGATTTTGAAGTCGTTGTGGCGGATGATGGGTCCGAGCAGGATTATTTTGCGGAAACAAAAGCCTATCTGGAAGCCCACGGCATCCATCCGGCTGCTTTTGTAAAAGCAGAAAAAAACGGCGGTACAGTGAAAAATCTGCTGGGTGGTCTGCGCAGATCGACCGGCCGCTGGGTGTTTGCCCCCTCGCCGGGGGACTACCTGTACGATGTGGATACCCTGCGTTGGTTGCTGGAAACTTTGCAACGCGATGAACCCCGCGTGGGCTTTGGCGGGCTGGCTGCCTATTGCGAAAGGGCAGGCACCCCCTGCCAACTGCCGGGGGATACCCCTTTTGACAAAGCGCCCTACCAGCCGGGCCGCTATGACGCTGCGCGAGCCAAGCGCAATATGTTGTTGTATGACGACGGCATCTGCGGTGCAGCGTTGTTTTATGAGCGGGAACTACTCGAAAACACCCTGACGAAAATGCAGGATCGGGTGCTGCTGGCCGAGGATTTCTCGGCCCGGCTGTTCACAGTGGAAAAAATTCCCATCGCCCACTATGACCGCCTTATTACCTGGTACGAGATGGGTACGGGCGTTTCTACGGATAAGACTGCCGCCAGCGAAGCCCGTATGCTGCGCGACTGGCGCGCCATGCTTACCCTGCTGCGCGAACTCTATCCCAATGACCGCCTGGTGCGCCTTGCCTGGGAGTATTACCACAACGACCGCCGCAAGTCCCGCCTGGTGCGCGGGCTGGTGGGGCGGCTGGTGGTGCCGCAGAACTGTGCTTTTAAAAAGGCGCAGCGCAGCTGGCAGCCGCCCGTCAACGGCGACCTTGCCGAACTGAAAAAAATCTACGCCTATGCCGAGGAGGAAACACACGCATGACAACTTTGCAGCGCGGGGAAGATGCCCTGCTGCGCCGGGTCAAGGCCTTTGACTGGCCCCGGCTGAAGCTCTGCTTTGCGGCCACGGCCCTGTGCATGCTGCTTGCCCACGGCTTTGCCTGGTTTAATTTATTCCCCAGCCATGACGGCACGATCTTGTTTTTCGACGCCGATGTTGTTATGCTGCAACTGGGGCGTTGGGTGCAGCTGCCGTATTACCGCTTTTTGCGTGGCAAAATCAGCATGCCCTGGCTTACCGGCATGTTCAGCGTGCTGTGGACGGCACTGTCGGTGTATCTTGTCTCCGACATGCTGAAGCTGCGCCGTAAGGCAACCATGGCTTTTGCGGCGGTGCTTGGCACGGCCATCAGCATCACCCTGCTGAACGCTACCTACAACGATAAAAGTGATCCCTTCACCTGCGCCATGTTCCTGGCATTCCTGGGTGTTTACGCCGTGCGTTGCTGCCGCCGTCCCTGGCTTGGGGTGGTGCTCTGCGGCGGGTGTCTCTGCCTGTCCATGGGACTGTATCAGGGGTATATTGAGTTTGCCATCGGCCTGTTTCTGCTCTGCCTGCTGCGTGACTGCCTGACCCGTGACCTGCCCTGGGCCGACTACCTGCGCCGGGGCTTTATCTCCGTAGCGGCTTTGCTGCTGGGCGGTGTACTCTACGCTGTGTCGATGAAAGCTGTGCTGGCTTACAAGCACCTCGAACTCATCGACAGCTACAATGGCTTGCAGCAGATGGGCCGCAGTGGCCCAGCGGTCTGGCTTTCCCGTCTGCCGGGGGCCTATAAACAGGTGTTTACCACACTGTTGGGCTACGATGTCTGGAATAACCGCGGCATGCGGCTGGCAACGGCCCTCTGCTTGCTGCTGGCGCTGGCCTGCCTGGTGTTGGCTTTGCGCTGCAAACCGCGCCGCGTTTTGGCGCAGACGGCCATTCTGCTGGTGCTTCTGCCGCTGGGGCTGAATGTGGTTTTCCTGCTGTCCGAGCAGGCCCCCACGCTGCTGATGCTCTACCCGGTGTACCTGGTGTATGCGCTGGTGCTGCTGCTGACCGAAACGGACACCGCCCCGCGCAGTGCCGCCTGGCTGGCCTGTGTGCTGTGCGCGTTCCTCACGCTGGAAAATGTGATCTACGCCAACGGTGCCTACACCTACCGCAAGCTGGTCTACGAGAACACACGCGGCCAGGTGTATACCATCATGGCCAAAGTGCAAGACCTGCCCGGCTATGTGGAGGGGGAGACCCCCGTGGTGTTCTCGGGCGACTTTACCGACTCAAACTTCACCTACCACAACGACCTGCTGCGCCAGTATGAGGAGGGCGACACCGGGCTTTCCGGCTCGGCTATCACCTACGACGGCACCATCAAATGGTGGTTTGCCAACATCATGGGCAGCGGTGCCAGGGTCGTAAACACTCAGGCCGAGCTGGACGCCTGGGCCGAAAATCCAGCTGTGCAGGCCATGCCCAGCTACCCCGCCAGCGGCTGCATTGCCATGGTGGATGGCGCGGCTGTTGTCAAACTGTCCGATTAACATGCCACAAGAAAGGCAGATACAACGATGATTATTCAAACGATCCGCATGAAAAGCGTCACCGCCGAGGGCATGGGCACCCTCTCGGTCTTTGAGGCCGAGCACGATGTCCCCTTTGCCATCAAGCGCATCTACTACATCCACGATGTCCCCGCAGGTGTCCAGCGCGGCGGCCACGCCCACAAAAAGCTGCGCCAGGTCCTGTGGTGCCCTTACGGTAAGATCCGCATCCGCCTGGACAATGGCCGCGAAAAAACCGATGTGATGCTGGATGACCCGACGATCGGGCTGGTAGTAGAGCACTATATGTGGCGTGAAATGTTCTGGGAACAGGATAACTCTGTGCTGTGCGTGGCGGCAGATTCCTTTTATGAGGCGGAGGATTACATCCGCGATTATGATGAATTTTTGAATGCAATCAAAGGAAAGGATCTGGACTAAACAATGCAGTGGACAGTGCAGCCCTATACCGCGGACCAGGAAGCTGCCTGGGATCGCTTTGTGATGCAGGAAAGCGGCAACGGTACTTTTTTGCAGACCCGCAACTTTTTAAACTACCACCCGGCAGGGCGGTTTGAGGATGCTTCGCTGGTGGTCACCAACGAGCACGATGCCATCGTGGCGGTCGTGCCTGCTGCCGTGCAGCAGCGGGATGGAAAGCGCACCTTTGTTTCGCATCCGGGCAGTACCTACGGCGGCCCGGTCTTGCGGGAGGCGTACAACACCGCCGCTAGAAGTGTGGGCATTTTGCAGGCTGTTGATGCCTATGTGGCAGCGCATTACGAGGCGGCTATCTTCCGCCCAACCGTAGGTCTGCTGGAAAAGGAAGAAAACCAGACCCTGCTCTACGCCTTTACCTATTTGGGCTATACCCAGTTTACCGAGTTGAACACCTGGGTCTCGCTGGCGGGTAAATCGGCAGAGGATATCCTGGCGTCGTTCCGGCAGGATAAGCGCCAGAACGTCCGCAAGGCTATGAAGCATGACCTGACGTTCCGTGGGCTGGAGACCCAAAAGGAAATTGAGACGTTCCATGGTCTGCTGGCCCAAAACCTGGAAAAGTACGGTGTCCAGCCGGTGCATACCGCTGCCGAATTGTGGGAGTTCAAGTCCAGCCGCCTGCCTGAAATTGCCGAGTTTTACGGCGTGTTTGAGGGGGAACGCATGGTGGCCGGCGGTATGACTTTCTACTTCGAGCAGGCTAATGTCGTTCATACCCAGTACCTTTCGGCGGACCTGAGCATCCGCAAGTACAGCCCGGCGGCGTATCTGTATTATCAGGTGCTTTGCGCTGCTGCAGCCAAAGGCTGTAAGGCACTGTCCTTCGGCATTTCGACCGAAGATAACGGCAAAGTGCTGAACTTTGGCCTGGTGGAAAGCAAAGAGGGGTACGGCAGCCGCCATGCCCTGAATTTGAGCTTTGCAAAGGATTTTTAAACAGGAGGAAACCGCATGGCACAACCCAAGGTCAGCGTCCTGATCTCGTTTTATAACCTGGCCCCCTATGTGGACAAAACCATGGAGACCGTGCTGGCGCAGAAAACCAACTTCCCGTTTGAGGTGATCTGCGCGGACGACGGTTCCTCGGATGATACGGTAGCAAAGCTGCGTGTGTGGGAAGAAAAATATCCCGATATCGTGCGTATTTTTGTGATGGACCGCGACCCCAACGTCAAGTACGAGGCCACGGCGCGCATCCGGCGGATGAACGCCATCCGGGGCCGCTTGTTCCGCGAGGCGAAGGGCAGTTATGTCTGCTACCTGGACGGCGACGACTTTTACACAGACCCGTACAAGCTGCAAAAGCAGGCCGATATTCTGGATGCCGACACGGCCCACCAGTACGTAGCCTGCGGCCATAACGGCTGTTATTATTGGGAGAGTACGGGCAAAACCAAGCCCATCGAAAAGCCCATCCGCGCGTGCAGCCTGACTGCCAAAGAGTATTGGAGCTTTTTTTACATCCACACCAATGCTTTAATGTTCCGCAACCTGGGCTTACAGGGCATCGACCCTTACGCCAGCGGGGTGCCGATTAACGATAATCTGCTGACGTTCCAGTTTTTGCCCTATGGCGGCATTTACTACCTGCCAGACTGCATGTTCAACTACCGCCAGGTCGAGGGCAGCACCTACCATCGCCGAAGCCCGTATCAGAATTATATCCTGAATGCTACCATGCTGTACCAGCAAAAGCGCGTAACAAGGGGATTTTTTGGCAGCGGTCTGGTTCGCTTTGTGTTTGAGTACGAACAGCTGTTCCGGAACCGCAAAGATCCCCAGCTGGCAAAAGAAGCGCAGAACTATCAGGAAAACATCCGTGCCTGCCACGCAGGCCGTGTGCGCCGCATCGTGAACTATACCAACGAAAACGCACTGGCCCGGCTTTGGTGCGAAATCGAGAACCCGTTCTGGTTCTTTATGACCCGTGTATTCCGCCATTTTATCTGGAAACCCAAGGTGCGCGCCCTGCTGGAAGAAGCCCGCGTCAAGCTTGAACAGCAGCCCGCCGCCAAATAAACCCCTAACGAAAGGATCGCGTATGCCTAAAATCAGTGTGATTATCCCTATATACAAGGTGGAACCGTATCTGGATGCCTGTATAGACAGTGTGGTGAAACAGACATATACAAATATGGAAATCATTCTGGTGGATGATGGCAGTCCGGATAATTGCCCGGCAATGTGTGATGCGTGGGCAAAAAGAGACAGTCGGATTCGGGTTATCCATGAAGAAAACAAAGGGCAATCTGCTGCGCGCAACAGCGGGCTGGATATTGCAACGGGCAAGTTTATCTTTTTCGTAGACAGCGATGACACGATCGAGCCGGATACCATCCAGCGCGCATGGGAAGCACAGGAAAAAACAGATGCTGATATGGTGATCGTGAATGAAGTTTGCACGGACGAAAACGACGTCCCGCTGCAAACGCCGGATTTTTCGACTTTTCAGGATACTGTATTGACGCAGGAAGAATTGTGGCAAAATTTCTTTGCCCAGGACGATCGCTGTTCGTATTACGCCATTGCTTGCAGCAAGCTTTATAAGCGGGAGATTTTCCAAGATCTGCGCTTTGCATCGGGCAAACGGTACGAGGATACGTTTATACTGCCCTATACGGTAGGCCAGTGCAAAAAAATTGCCTGTCTTGGGTTCCAAGGGTATCATCACCGGCAGCATTCCAACAGCATCATGTCCCAGGGTGACCCGCGCAACTACCTGGACCGCAGCGAATACCTGCTGGAGTGGACAACCTGCTTCGCAGCCAAGGGGGATTACCTCCGGGCCGAGGGATTGCTGAATGACGCCATTGCCAATCTGGCCGAAAAAGAACGCTTTGATTTGTCCACCCCTGCGCAGCGGGCCCGTTACCGTGCTGACTGCAAAGCCTGTGCGGCGTCTTACCGCGCTTTGGCCCGGCAGACCGGCAACCGCAGTATGCTGTTGCGTGCCGCCCTGCTGCGGCTGAGTCTGCCTGCCTACCGGGCATTTTTGAAACATAAAGCGTAAGGAGCTTTACTCATGGAGCAAACACAACCCAAAAAGCAGTACCATGTGCATTACGGCCCTGCCGGGGGCCGCACCCGTGTGGATTTCGACGAACTGTGGCGGTATAAGGATCTGATCTGGCTGTTTGTCAAGCGCGATTTTACCGTGCTGTACAAGCAGACGGTGCTGGGCCCGGCGTGGATCTTAATTAACCCGTTGCTGTCCATGGCTATGTACACGGTCATGTTCGGCACGATCGCCAACCTGTCCACAGGCGGCGTGCCGCAGCCGCTTTTCTATCTGGCAGGCACGGCCGTGTGGACCTTCTTCTCCTCCTGCATCAACAAGGTGTCGGGCACTTTTACCACCAACTCCAACATCTTCAGCAAGGTCTACTTCCCGCGGCTGGCAATGCCCATTTCCACGATGCTTTCGGGGCTGATCAACTTCCTGGTGCAGTTCGTCATGTTCTTCTGCCTGTTGCTGTTTTATCTGGCGCGCGGTGAGGTGGCCCCCAACTGGGCGGCCATGCCGCTGCTGCTGCCCATCGTGCTGCAAGTGGGCCTGCTGGGCCTGGGCTGCGGCATCATCGTGTCCAGCGTCACTACCCGCTACCGTGACCTGATGGTCGTTGTCACCTTTGGCGTGCAGCTGTGGATGTACGGCACGCCGGTGGTCTACCCGCTGTCGATGATCTCCAATCCGCTGCTGCGCGCCGTGATGATCGCCAACCCCATGACCGCCCCGATGGAAAGCTTCCGCGCGGTCTGCTTCAACTCCGGCGAGGTATCGGTGCTGATGTGGGTCGTCTCGCTGGCATGGACGGTGCTGCTGCTGGGTGTGGGCATTTCGCTCTTCGGCAAGGTGGAAAAGACCTTTGTCGATACGGTTTGACGGGAGGTACGGCATGGAAAATCAGGATTTAATGATCCGCGTGCAGGACGTCAAAAAGCAGTACCGCCTGGGCCAGATCGGCGGCGGCACGCTGCGCGGCGACCTGCAAAGCTGGTGGGCCCGCAAGCGCGGAAAAGAGGACCCCAACACCCAGATCGGCACCGACCAGCGCTTGGTGGGCACCACCTTTATGGCGCTCAACGGCGTCAGCTTTACAGTAAACAAAGGAGAGGCCGTGGGTATCATCGGCTCCAACGGCGCGGGCAAGTCCACGCTGCTCAAGCTGCTGACCCACGTGACGGCCCCTACCTCCGGCGATATTGACCTGTACGGCCGCGTGGCCTCGATGCTGGAAGTCGGCACCGGCTTCCATCCCGAAATGACGGGCCGCGAGAATGTTTACCTCAACGGCGCGATTTTGGGCATGACCCGCGCCGAGATCGACGCCAAAATGAACCAGATCATCGAGTTCTCCGAGGTCGGCGACTTCATCGACACCCCGGTCAAGCGCTATTCCAGCGGCATGTATGTCAAGCTGGCTTTCAGCGTGGCGGCCCACCTGGACAGCGAGATCATGATTATGGACGAGGTTCTCGCCGTCGGTGACATGAAGTTCCAGAAAAAGTGCCTGACCAAGATGCGCCAGGCCGCCAAGCAGGACGGCCGCACGGTGCTCTACGTCAGCCACAATATGGCCACCATCCGCGACCTCTGCGACCGCTGCATCGTCCTGGACAAAGGCAAGGTCGTCTTTGACGGCGACGTCGACACCGGCATTGCAATCTACATGTCCAACAACTACAGCAGCGAGCGCTTTCTGGACTTTACCGATTTCCGCCGCCCGAGTTGGATCGAACGCAAAAGCATCCGAATGCGCAGCGTAGAATTTCACGTAGACACGCTGGAAGCCATTGAACGCAGCCGGCCCGTGGAAGTGGAGTACATCTACGACTCCACCGAGGATCGCGACCAGATCGGCATCTTCTTTGAGGTACACGACGAGTTTGATGTGCCGGTTGCTACGGCCTGTCTGTATGGCATGCACATCCGCAAGGGCCGCAACCGTGTGGTGGCAAAGTATGATTTCGGCATGCTGGCCGCAGGCACCTACAGCAATGTGTTTACCACCTTTACGCTGGGGGACGGCGGCAGCTTCAACACCGAGGACCGCACCCAGGGCGTGCAGTTCAAGCTGGTCAACACCGTAAAGCAGGGCGAAGCTGCCTGGCAGACCGTCTATTTCGGCGCGACCCATTTGCCCGATGCCCAGCTTTGCAAGGAAGAATTGCTATAAAATACAGAACACCCGCTCTCCCATTTCCGGGAAAGCGGGTGTCTTTATGTATAATGCTAAAATTACCGATAATCGATCCCCAGCGTTGGCAGGCCGTTCAGGGTCCAGTCGGCAAGGTTGCCGTCCTGATATTCGTAGTAGCCCTGCGCGGCGATCATGGCGCCGTTGTCGCCGCAGTATTTCAGCTCGGGCAAAAAGACGCGGGCCCCCAGTTTTTGGGCACCGTCGTTTACCAGCTGGCGCAGACGGCCGTTGGCGGCCACACCGCCAGCCAGCACGACCTGTTTGGCACCGGTGTCGGCGGCTGCGGAAAGCAGCTTCTTCGCCAGGATCTGGTCGATGCGCTCCTGGAAGCTGGCGGCCATGTCGGCCACATTGACCGGCTGGCCTTTCTGCTCGGCGTTGTGTACCTCGTTGATGACGGCGGTTTTCAGGCCGCTGAAGCTGACATTGTACTTGCCCTCCACATGCGGCACCGGCAGCTTGTAGGCGTGGGGGTCGCCGTCGCGCGCGGCAGCGGCCACACTGGGGCCGCCGGGGTAAGGCAAGCCCAGCGTGCGGGCTACCTTGTCGTAGGCTTCGCCCGCAGCATCGTCGACCGTGCGGCCCAAGACCGTATAGCGGCACCAGTCCTCGACCATTACAATGTGGCTGTGTCCGCCGCTGGCCACCAGGCAGAGGAACGGCGGATGCAGATTCTGGTGGGTCAGATAGTTGGCGGCGATGTGCCCGCGCAGATGATGCACCGGCACCAGCGGTTTGCCTGCCGCGTAGGCCAGCCCCTTGGCAAAGTTGACGCCTACCAGCACCGCGCCGATCAACCCCGGCGCAAAGGTTACGGCCACGGCGTCCACATCTTTCATCGTCATGTTGGCGTCGGCCAGCGCCTTGTCCACGGTGGCGCTGATATACTCGGCATGGCGGCGGCTGGCGATCTCCGGCACCACGCCGCCGTACAGGGCCTGCTCTTTCACGCTGGTGGAGATCACGTTCGAGATGACTTTGCGGCCATCCTCCACGATCGCCGCCGCCGTCTCATCGCAGGTCGATTCAATTCCTAAAACATACATTACAATCACCCTTATTGTGACTCAAACTGTCAAAAAGCCTTGTAGGGGCGGGCAGTGCCCGCCCGCAGAGTCCGGCGTAACAGCAAATCCCACGGGCGGATATGGAATCCGCCCCTACACGTGGCAGGCAAAATCCGTAGGGGCCGATTCTATATCGGCCCGTGCAGCCCTGCGCTGCCATGGGTTCCACGGGCGAGCACTGCTCGCCCCTACACTCTGTTCCGCAAGCTGTGCCGTGCTTGAACTCAATGCGCTTCCAGCCAGGTTTTGCCGGTGCCTACCTCGGTGGTCAGGGGCACGCTGTAGTGTACCACATGCTCCATTTCCTCCTGCAAAATGCGGCGCACGGCGTCAACCTCGCTGTCCGGCGCTTCCACGATCAGTTCATCGTGTACTTGCAGCAGCAGGCGGGCCTGCAATTTTTCATCGCGCAGGCGCTGCCACACATGCACCATGGCCAGTTTGATGATATCCGCCGCCGTGCCCTGGATGGGTGTGTTGCGGGCCATCCGCTCACCGCTGGCGCGCACCTGGAAGTTGGAGCTTGCCAGCTCGGGCAGCGCGCGGCGGCGGCCAAACAGCGTTTCCACATAGCCGGTGTCCTTCGCGTGGGCGATGCAGTCCTGCATATAGCCGTCCACCTTGGGGAAGGTGTCGAGATAGGTTTTCAAAAATGCGTCGGCCTCTTTTACCGATACATCGAGATCTTTGCTCAGCGAATACGCGCCCTTGCCGTACATGATGCCAAAGTTGATGGCCTTGCTGGCCGAGCGCAGCTGCGGCGTGACTTCGCTTTCCGGGATGTGGTAAATTTTCGCGGCGGTTGAGCGGTGGATGTCCGCCCCGTGCAAAAACGCCTGCTGCATGTGCTCGTCGCCGGTGATATGCGCCAGAATACGCAGTTCGATCTGCGAGTAGTCGGCGTCGACCAGCTGCCAGCCGTCCCCGGCCACAAAGTACCCGCGCAGACGGCTGCCCAGCTCGGTGCGGATGGGGATGTTCTGCAAGTTCGGTTCGGACGAAGAGATGCGCCCGGTGCGCGCTTCGGTCTGGATAAAGGTCGAGTGTACGCGCCCGTCCGCCGCCTGCGCCGCCAGCAGGCCGTCCACGTAGGTGGAAAGTAGCTTGGCGTAGGTGCGGTACTTCAAAATTTCATCAATGACCGGGCTGTAGGGCCGCAGGCTTTCCAGCGTGGCCGCATCGGTCGAGTAGCCGCGCGCGGTCTTTTTGCGCGGCGGCAGGCCCAGCTTGTCAAACAGCGCTTCGCCCAGCTGCTTGGGGCTGTTCACGTTGAACGTATAGCCGACCTCGGCATAAATCTTTTGCAAAATGCCGTCCAGCTCGCCGCGCAGGCTGTCGCCAAAGCTGCGGATGCCGTCGGCGTCCACAGCAAAGCCGATGCGCTCCATGTCGGCCAGCACGCGGGCCAGCGGCAGCTCCATCTCGTCATGCAGCTTGCGCTGGCCGCTTGCATCCAGTTCGGCGGCCAGCTTTTCCAGCAACGCGGCCAGCACCCCGGCGTCGGGGGCGGCTTCGCACTGGAACGCTGCCGCTACGCCGTACTCGGCAGCCAGTGATTTCACCTCGTAGCCGCTGGCAGACGGGTTCAAGAGATACGCAGCCAGTTTGCCATCAAAGTGCAACGCACTGCCGATCTGCCTGTGCTCCAGCGCCAGGCGGTAAAGCGGCTTGGCGTCAAACGCCCAGACTTCGGCATCGCCGTCCAGCAGCGCGGCCAGGCGGTCAGCGTCGGGCAGGTAAACGTCCTGGCCCTGCACGGCGTACCAGCTGCCGTCGGCGTTTTGCGCCACAAACAGCCGGCCCTCCACCAGCAGCGGCAGGGGGGCGGGCTCCACAGTCTCCGGCGGGGCGGCATCCACGGGCGCGGCGGGCGTACTGCCACCGGTCAGGCCCCAGCGGTCGACCAGCTTGTGCATTTCCAGCGTGGCCAGCAGCTGCGCCGCAGCGGCTGGGTCGCCGGGCTGGCGGATGTACGCCGCAGGGTCTGTCTCGATTGGCGCATCCCTGCGGATGGTGCCCAGCATGTAGGACAGGTCGGCCTTGTCGCGGTTCGCGGCCAGCTTGGCGCGCTGGCCGGGCTTGATGGCCTTGTCCTCAAGGTTTTTGTAAATATTTTCCATCGTGCCGAACTTGGCTACCAGCGCCAGCGCGGTCTTTTCGCCAATGCCGGGCACGCCGGGGATGTTATCGGACGAGTCGCCCATCAGACTTTTTACGTCGATGAGCTGCGGCGGCTCGACGCCGTACTTCTCGCGGATGGCGGCAGGGTCCATCGGGATGGTCTCTTTGTTGGTCGCCAGCAGCACGGTCGTGCTGTCGTCCACCAGCTGCAAACTGTCGCGGTCACCGGTCGCCAGCAGGGTAGTGCCCCCGGCGGCCTCGCAGGCGGCGGCCAGCGTGCCTAAAATGTCGTCGGCCTCCCAACCCTCCTGGCTGACCTGCACAAAGCCAAGGTCGGTCAGCAGTTCTTTCAGCACGGGCATCTGCTGGGCCAGCTCCTCGGGCATGCCGTGGCGGGTGGCCTTGTAGCCGTCGTACGCCTTGTGGCGGAACGTCGGCGCGCGCAGGTCCCACGCGATGGCGACCGCGTCGGGCTTATGCGCCGCCAGCAGGTTGAGCAGAATATTCTGGAAGCCGTAAATGGCGTTGGTATAGCGGCCGTCCTTGGTCGTCAGCAGCTTAATGCCGAAAAACGCGCGGTTGACCAGACTGTTGCCGTCCAGTACCATCAGTTTCATAGCGTTGCTCCTTTTTAAAGCGGATGTAAACAATCTATCTTTTAGTATACCACAAAAGCCGGATTTATGGTAGAATAGGATTTGAAATTCATTTCAGAAAAGTGCCGCCGCATAGAGCCCCCTCGCAGCAGGGGCCAAGCACAACACACAATACGAGGAACCACCATGCAGTTACGCAATTTGCAGATCCCCACCGGGGCGGTGTTTGCCCCCATGGCGGGCCTTACCGACGCCGCCTGCCGCCATCTGATGGCCGACCACGGCGCGGCCTGGACCGTCAGTGAGATGGCCAGCGCCAAGGCCCTGAACTTCAACGACCAAAAATCCTTTGCCCTGCTCAAAGACGCACACCCCCACGGGCTGTACGCCATCCAGCTGTTTGGCTGCGAGCCGGAAGCGCTGGAAAAAGCCATCCTGCTCGTGCGCGAAAAGTGCATCCGGTTTGACATTCTGGATATCAACATGGGCTGCCCTGCGCCCAAAATTACCAACAGCGGTGCAGGCAGTAAGCTGTTGCTGGACCCGCCGCTCTGTGGGCAGATGGTCGCCGCTGCGCGCCGTGCCTTGGGCGAGGATACCCCGCTGACCGTGAAAATGCGCATCGGCTGGGATGCCGACCACCTGACCGGCATCGAAGTCGCTAAGCAGTGCGAGGCCAACGGCGCGGACCTGATTGCCGTGCATGGACGCACGCGGGAGCAGATGTATGTGCCGCCCATCGACGCTAAGGCCATTGCGGCCATCAAGCAGGCGGTGTCTATCCCGGTGCTGGCCAACGGCGATATCACCACCGCCGAGGGCGCGCTTGCCTTATTAAAAGAGACCGACTGCGACGGTGTGATGATCGGCCGCGGAGCACTGGGCGACCCCTGGCTGTTTGACCGGGTCCGCGCGGCGCTGCTGGGTGAGGATGCCCCCGCCGAGCCAACGCTGAACCAGCGGATGAACGCCCTGCGCGCGCAGATCTACGAAATGTGCGAGGAAAAAGGCGAGTGGCTTGCCATGCCGCAGGCCCGCAGCCAGGCCATGCACTACATGAAGGGCCTGCGCGGTGCCGCCGCCCTGCGCCGCTACTGCTCGATGCTCGAGCATTTCACCGATGTAGACCGCCTGATCGACGCGGTGTATAAATTGCAGGAGTGAAAATAATGGCTCCCCTCAAGGGGAGCCGCAAAGGCGTTAAAACCTCCCCCTCGTCAACTCATCCAGATTCTGCGTATAGCACGGCAGCATGTGGGTGATAAAATACTCGGCCTCGGGGCAGTCCATCTCGTGCAGGGTCGCCAGCTGCTGCTCGCGCGCGGCTTCAAACTCGCGGTTGCCGCTCTGGCATTCTTCCAAGCATTTGATCAATGCCGAAAGCCGGTCCGCCGCCTTTAAGATCTTCCGCTCGGCGTCGTTCAGCACGCGGCCGGTCAAAAACTGCTCGGTCTCATCGCGCAGGGCTTCGGGCTGCAAGCTGGCCATCAGGCGGGCACTTTCCTGCTCCACCGCCTTGTAGGCGCTGCGCAGGGCTTCGTTTTTGTACTTTACCGGGGTGGGCATGTCGCCGGTCAGGATCTCCGGCGCGTCGTGGTACAGCGCTGCCGTGGCTACCATCTCGGGCCGCAGGTCGGCTCCGCCGCACAGGCACTTCTGCCCGATCAGGCACAGCGTGTGCGCCAGCAATGCGGTATCCGCCGTGTGCTCGCTCAGGCTTTCGGCGCGGCCGCTGCGCATCAGGCTCCAGCGGGTAATGTACTTCATGCGGCCCAACAGGGCGCTAAAAGGGTAAGTTTTCATCTTGCACGATCCTCTCTGTGGTGTTACTATCAGTATACCATGATTTTACCAAAAACAAAGTCCTATAGTCTGGACTTTCAGCGGGGTTTGTTATGAAATTGCAGCTTCCCGGTCAAAAAACAAGATATTGGCAGGTGTTCTGGCTCTGCCTGCTGGTGGCGGCAGCACTGTTTTTGCCGCACTGCATCGCGGATGCCGCCGCAGGGGGCGGCTATTTCCACTATGCGGGCGATTTCAACGACCAGCAAATCAACTTTTACCAGTACGCTAACAGCTTCGTCAAGCAGGGCGGCACCTTCAGCTGGGCCACCGACCTGGGCAGCGGGTTCGTCAACTCCTATTCGTTCTATTTGTTGGGCAGCCCGTTTTTTTGGCTGTCGCTGCTCGTGCCTGCGCGGTTCATGCCGTGGATGATGGTCCCGCTGCTCTGTTTAAAAATCGCCCTCGCCGGGGGCGGGGCCTACCTCTGGGCGCGCCGCTGGGTCCGCGATGAGGAATGGAGCATGGTTGCCGGCTGCCTGTACGCATTCTCCGGCTTTACGGTGTACAATATCTTCTTTAACCATTTTATCGACGTTGTAGCGCTGTTCCCCTACATGCTGGCATCGCTCGACGATGCCGTGCTGAGCGGCAAAAAAGGCCGCTTCCCGTTCTGGGTCGCGGTGAACCTGCTCAACAACTACTTCTTTTTTGCGGGGCAGGCGGTCTTTCTCGTCATCTACTTTTTCTGTATGCTGGCGGGCCGCGCGTACAAAATCGGCCCGCGCAAGTTCGCCGCACTGGCAGGGGAGACCGTGTTGGGCTGCGCGCTCGGCTGCGTGCTGCTGCTCCCGGCGGGGCTGTCGCTTTTGCAAAATCCGCGTACCATCGACCCGTTCAACGGCATCGGGTATCTGGTCTACGGGAAATCGCAGCAGTACGGTGCCATTTTTTACAGCGCCTTTTTGATGCCGGACGCCCCGTATTTTAAGGATATGTTCAGCGAGGGCATCCTCAAGCATACGAGCCTGACAGCCTATCTGCCGGTCGTCGGCACCGCGGGTGGGCTGGCGTTCTGCCGCGGGCGGCGCAGCCATCCGTTCACCTACATTTTAAAGGTGTGCATCGTCTGCGCGTTTGTGCCGGTGCTCAACAGCCTGTTTTATGCCCTTAATTCCAGCTATTACGCGCGGTGGTATTACATGCCGGTGCTCGTGCTGTGCGGGGCTACGGCGTCGCTGCTGGCGCGGCCCAACCTGGCCCGGCGGGAGCTGCCGCGTGCCTGGGGGCTGACGCTGGCCGTCACGCTCTCGGCAGCGGCGTTCGGCCTGGTGCCCTACACCGACGATGACGGCGTGACCACCCTCGGCGTTACCGACGAGCCTGCCCGCTTCTGGGCCATCCTTGGCGTTACGGTGCTGGGACTGCTGCTTTTTGGCGTGTTGTGGCACTTTTTCCGCGACCGCCAGCGCTGGCCGACCGCGCTGCTGGCGGCGGTGCTCGCGTTCAGTTTCGTTTACGGCAGCGTGCATCTCTCGCTGACCAAGTACGCCCAGTGGGATACCGATAGCGACCTTATCGCGCAGACCTACGACTCGGTCGAGGAAGTGCGCGCGGCCCTGCCGGACGACACCTTCTACCGCATAGACGCCTACGGCGCGCACAACAATCTGGGCCTGTGGTTTGATAAAAGCTGCCTGCAATTTTTCAACTCCACCGTGGCCCCCAGTATTATGGAGTTTTACCCCGAGGTCGGCGTCAAGCGGGATGTCAACTCCAAGCCGGAAGTCAAAAACTACGCTCTGCGCGGCCTGCTGAGCGTGCGCTATACGCTGGTCGCTAAGGATAAGGAAGCCGACTGGCAGACGGAAAAACTGGACGACTGGACACTGGTAAACAGCACGACCGCCTACCAGATTTACGAAAACGAAAACTGGGTGCCGATGGGCTTTGCCGGGCAGTATTACATCACGCAGGAGCAGCTGGATACACTGAACGAAGAGAACCGCGCCCAGGCCCTGCTGCGAGCCGTGCTGCTGGATGAGGACCAGATCGCCGCCTACGGCGATTTGCTGCAGCCCATCCCGGACGACCGGCTGACCGACTTCTCCCAGGACGCCTACGCCGAGGATTGCGCCGCCTGCCGCACCGGCACAGTGCAAAGCTTTACGGCCACCTGCACCGGCTTTACCGCCGAGACAAATTATGATAGCGACCGGCTGGTGTTTTTCAGCGTGCCGTATGATGACGGCTTTACGGCCACCATCAACGGCACGCCTGCCCGGATGGAAAAGGTCGATGACGGCCTGATGGCCCTGCGCGTCCCGGCGGGACAAGCCAGCATCACCTGCACCTACCACACCCCCGGTCTGCGCACCGGCACCACGGTAAGCTTGGCCGCGTTGGTGGTGTATGCTGCGTATCTGGTGGTGTTGAAAAAGAAGAAAAAGCTGTAACCCCCTACGTTACGCATCCTATTGTATCCCACCCTGTAGGGGCGGATGCTTGAATCCGCCCGTGTAGCCTATCCATACTAATACAAAATCAGAAAGAGAGAATTAAATGTCTGATTACGCACAGCAGCTTGCTGCCGAACTGAACCTGTCCGCTAAAAATGTCCAGGGCGCGATCGACCTGATCGACCAGGGCAACACCATTCCGTTCATCGCCCGCTACCGCAAAGAGGCTACCGGCTCGATGGACGACCAGGTCCTGCGCGACCTTGGTGACCGCCTGGAATACCTGCGCGGGCTGGATAAGCGCAAGGAGGAAGTCACCTCCTCCATCACCGAGCAGGGCGCTATGACGCCCGAGCTGACCGCCGCGCTCTCCAAGGCCAAAACGCTGGCCGAGGTCGAGGATCTCTACCGCCCCTACAAGCCCAAGCGCAAGACCCGCGCCAGCATCGCCAAGGCGCGCGGTTTGCAGCCGTTGGCGGATGCCCTGCTCAAACAGGACGCCGCCCTTGACCCCGGCGCTGCCGCCGCCGACTACATCAACGACGAAGTCCCAGACGCCGCTGCCGCATTGGCGGGTGCGAAGGATATCATCGCCGAAGCAGTCTCCGACGATGCCGCCTGCCGTGCCGAACTGCGCCGTTACTACCGCGCGTTCGGCCGTATCACCAGCGCCAAAGCCAAGGACGAGGACAGCGTCTACGCGCAGTATTACGACTACGCCGAACCGCTGAACAAGATCCCCGGCCACCGCGTGCTGGCGCTGGACCGCGGTGAGCGCGAAGGCTTCCTGAAAGTCAGCATCCAGGTGGATGCCGAGCGCGCCGGGGGCATCGTGGCATGGATGTTCGCCCGCAAAAAGACCGGCGGTGCCAGCGCCCTGCTGGTCGAAGAAGCCGCGCTGGATGCCTACACCCGCCTGATCCATCCCAGCCTCGAAAATGAATTGCGCAGTGAGCTTTCGGACGCCGCCGCCGAGGGCGCGATCCATGTTTTTGGCGATAACCTGCGCCAGCTGCTCCTGCAGCCGCCCATCCGCGGCAAAACCGTCATGGGCCTGGATCCCGGCTACCGCATGGGCTGCAAGGTGGCCGTTGTCGACCCCACCGGCAAGGTGCTGGACACCAACGTTGTCTACCCTGTGCCCGAGTTCAAGCGCGTAGACCAAGCAAAAAAGACCATCAAGGCGATGGTCCTCAAAAACAGTGTGGAGGTCATGGCCATCGGCAACGGCACCGCTGGCCACGAGACCGAGGAATTCGCCGCCCAGGTCATCCGTG
Source organism: Subdoligranulum variabile (assembly GCA_004554775.1). Taxonomy (GTDB): domain Bacteria; phylum Bacillota; class Clostridia; order Oscillospirales; family Ruminococcaceae; genus Gemmiger; species Gemmiger variabilis_B. The sequence goes on along the minus strand of SFKI01000016.1, from coordinate 5,322 downwards.
AGTTGGCCGACGAAAAGAACCTGCACTTGCAGTATATGGTCGTCAGCGAGGCTGGCGCGTCGGTCTATTCGGCCAGTAAACTGGCGGCTGAGGAGTTCCCCCAGTATGACGTCAACCTGCGCAGCGCGGTGTCCATCGCCCGCCGCTTGCAGGATCCGCTGGCCGAGCTGGTCAAGATCGACCCCAAGGCCGTCGGCGTGGGCCAGTACCAGCACGATATGCCCCAGAAGCGTCTGAATGAAACGCTGGACGGCGTCGTTGAGGACTGCGTCAACTCGGTCGGCGTCGACCTGAACACCGCCAGCGCGCCGCTGCTGCGCCGTGTGGCAGGCGTCAGCGCCGCCACGGCTAAAAATATCGTGGCCTGGCGCGAGGAAGAGGGCGCGTTCACTTCCCGCGCCCAGCTGAAAAAGGTCAAAGGCCTCGGCCCCAAAGCGTACGAGCAGTGCGCGGGCTTCCTGCGCCTGCCCGAAGCTAAAAACCGCCTGGATGCCACGGCCGTCCACCCCGAAAGCTACCCCGCCGCCAAGGCCCTGCTGGATGCCTGCGGCTACACTACCGCCGAAATCGGCAGCGATAAACTGGCGGGCCTACCTGCCGCCGTCAAGGCCAAGGGAACCAAGAACCTTTGCGAAATCTTAGGCATCGGTGAGCCGACGCTGAAGGATATCGTGGCCGAGCTGTGCAAGCCGGGCCGCGATGTGCGCGACAGTCTGCCCAAGCCCCTGCTGCGCAGCGATGTCATGAGCCTTGAGGACCTCAAGCCCGGCATGGAACTGACCGGCACCGTACGCAATGTTATCGACTTCGGCGCATTCGTCGATCTGGGTGTACACCAGGACGGTCTTGTGCATGTTTCTCAGATCAGCGATAAGTTCATTAAGCACCCCGGCGAAGTGCTGAAGGTGGGGGATATTGTCAAAGTCAAGGTGCTCAGCGTCGATACTGCCAAAAAGCGCATTGCCCTGACAATGAAGGGCCTGCATTGACCCATTGCATGGAAAACCAAACAAAAATTTGTATATATGTTGCAAGGTGAAAAACAAAATCGCCCGTTTATTGTGCCAAACAGCAAGGGAACTGCGCAAAAGTAAACGAAAATATTGTAAAAGCATAAATCTACATACGCAAAAACATAAAATATGTGTTAGTTCGATAGGGGATCTGTTAAAAGCGTAGCAAAGTCACCAAAACCGCGATATGAAGATTTGACGTTTCTGTGCAGGAAATGGAAAAAAGCGGATTTGTGCATGTTACACAAACTAAACGGACATAATTATGCTATAATGCACAATGTAAGGACGAGAGAACCGAGCCAGTAGCTGGCCGGGGGTCCTTACCGCCGCGCCAAGATGGGTGCGGCTGGGATTTATGTTTGGAGGTCATTATGATGGTGAAACAAGTCAAGGTTTCCAATTTTACTGAGGTAAAGGGGATCGTGTCTGCTGCCGCCAAGTGCTATAACGATGTCGGTGTTCACGATATGAAGGGCAGCATTGCCGATGCCAAGAGCATCCTGGGCATGATGAGTCTGGATTACAGCCACCCCGTTAAGATCGTCTGCGAGAACGAGCACGATCTGAACAGCGTTGTCAACGCGCTGAAACAGTAAAATGAAACCCGCCCCCCGCCGCCAAGGCAGGGGGCGATTTTTTGTGTAAGCAGCTGTGCAACAAGGGCTCCCCTTGATGGGAGCTATATTCGGGGCGGATTCCATATCCGCCCGTTTGAGACTCCTATAAATAACTGCAAAATAGGAATCAAGAAAACAAGTGAAAACAAGAGAATTTATAAGTATTTACGAGCATAGCAAGAATAAATAAAAATTCTTCTCCAAAACCGTTGACTCTGCCGCCGGTTTCTGCTATAATCACACTTGCGCGAAAAAGCGCCGCCAAGGCGCTGTTAAATACCGTTACAAGACGGACGTGTTAATTCTTCAATGGAGGTTCCTACTATGAGCACGACTCTCGCTAAGCCCGCTGAAATGGCTGACCGCAAGTGGTATGTGATCGACGCCGCAGGCAAGCCCCTCGGCCGCGTTGCTGCCAAGGCTGCTGTCATCCTGCGCGGTAAGAACAAGACCACCTTTACCCCCAACGTTGATTGCGGTGACCACGTCATCATCATCAACTGCGACCAGGCTGTCCTGACCGGCAAGAAGATGGAGAAGAAGTTCCATCGCACTCATTCCGGCTGGATCGGCGGCCTGAAAGAGACCCAGTACAAGACCCTGATGGCTGAGAACAGCGACAAGGCTATGACCTACGCTGTCAAGGGCATGGTTCCCTCTAACACCATCGGCACCAAGGCTATGACCCGCCTGCACTGCTACAAGGCTGCTGACCACGCACATGCTGCCCAGAAGCCCGAAGCAGTTGAGATTTGAGTAAGGAGGCAATAGAATATGTACGAGACGAAACCTTATTTCTACGGCACTGGCCGTCGTAAGCATTCCGTTGCCCGCGTTCGCGTTTTCAATGGTACCGGCAAGGTCACCATCAACGGCCGCGATATCAACGATTACTTTGGCCTCGAGACCCTGAAGCTGCTCGTCAACAGCCCCCTGGTTCTGACTGAGAACGAGGGCAAGTTCGACGTCGTCGTCAACGTTGTTGGCGGTGGCTGTGCAGGCCAGGCTGGCGCTATTCGCCACGGTCTGTCCCGCGCTCTGCTCCAGTTCAACCCCGAGCTGCGCCCCATCCTGAAGAAGGCTGGCTTCCTGACCCGCGATCCTCGTATGAAGGAACGTAAGAAGTACGGTCTCAAGGCAGCACGTCGTGCTCCTCAGTTCAGCAAGAGATAATCAGCTGTTCAAACTGTATCAAAATGCTTCAAAAAGCCCGGAAAATCAAGGTTTTCCGGGCTTTTCCTATACCCTGAATGGCTGATATAGTTTGATGAAGTTTGATGAAACGAGACCCATTTTAACACAATTTTTAGTGGTTACCAAGTGGATAACCGGCAAAAAACAGGCTAAAAAGAGGGCCAAGTGGTTACCAAATAGGATAACCGAAGGCCGTTTTTTTGCCCTTTGGAGAGGTGACTTTTTCTTCTCCTTCATCGACCATTTTCATCTGATTAGTTTGAGATAATTTGACCTAATTTGAATACAACAGAATAAATCTAATCGCCAAGCGCTCAGTATTTTTCTACTGGGCGCTTTTTGCGTTTCCGATAGAACAATTCAGAAATGAGGTGAAGTCATTGAACACGCAAATCATCGCCATCGCCAACCAGAAAGGCGGCGTTGGCAAGACAACCACCTGCGCGAACTTGGGGATCGGGCTGGCGCAGGCCGGGAAGAAAGTGCTGCTGATTGACGGGGACCCGCAAGGCAGCCTGACCATCAGCCTTGGAAATCCCCAGCCGGACAAACTGCCCTTTACCCTGTCCGACGCTATGGGCCGTATTCTGATGGATGAGCCAATCAAGCCCGGTGAGGGTATCCTGCACCACCCGGAAGGCGTTGACCTGATGCCTGCTGACATTCAGCTCTCCGGCATGGAGGTCTCCCTGGTGAACGCCATGAGCCGTGAAACAATCTTGCGGCAATACCTGGACACACTCAAGGGACAGTATTCCCATATCCTGATTGACTGCCAGCCTTCCCTGGGTATGCTCACGGTCAACGCACTGGCAGCCGCCAACAGGATCATAATCCCCGTCCAGGCAGAGTATCTGCCCGCCAAGGGCCTGGAACAGCTGCTCCAGACGGTCAATAAGGTGAAGCGGCAAATCAATCCCAAGCTCCAGATCGACGGCATACTGCTGACGATGGTGGACAACCGCACCAACTTTGCCAAGGAGATCGCCGCCCTGCTGCGGGAGACCTACGGCAGCAAAATCAAGGTGTTCGGCACCGAGATTCCCCATTCCGTCCGGGCAAAGGAAATCAGCGCCGAGGGCAAGAGCATCTTTGCCCATGACCCCAACGGCAAGGTGGCCGAGGGGTACAAAAATCTGACCCAGGAGGTGATGAAACTTGAAAAGCAGCGCGAAAAAAGTCGAGCTGGCCTCGGTAGATGATCTGTTCTCCACCGAAGAAGGCCGTCAGGATGCCAAGCTGGAGAAGATACAGGAAATCCCGCTGTCTGAGCTGCATCCGTTCAAGAACCACCCCTTCAAAGTCAAGGATGACGAGGCCATGATGGAGACCGCCGACAGTGTTCGGCAGTATGGTGTTCTGGTTCCGGCGATTGCCCGCCCGGACCCGGAGGGCGGCTATGAGCTGGTAGCTGGACATAGACGGCACCGGGCCAGTGAGCTGGCTGAGAAAGAAACCATGCCTGTCATCGTCCGGGACCTGGACGATGATGCCGCTACTATCATCATGGTGGACAGCAACTTGCAGCGTGAAAGCCTACTCCCCAGCGAGAGGGCATTTGCTTACAAGATGAAGTTGGAGGCCATGAAACGGCAGGCTGGGAGACCTTCTAAAAATTCCGCCCAAGTTGGGCGGAATTTCGATGGAAAGGAATCCAGAGAAATTTTGGCTGAGCAAGTTGGGCAAAGTCGAAACCAAATTTCCCGCTACATTCGCCTGACAGAGCTGATTCCCGAACTGCTGGATATGGTGGATGAAAAGAAAATCGCCCTCAACCCGGCTTATGAGCTGTCCTTTCTCAAAAAAGAAGAACAGCGGGATTTGCTGGACGCGATGGAAAGTGAACAGGCTACCCCCTCTCTCTCCCAGGCCCAGCGGCTCAAGAAATACAGCCAGGAAGGACATCTGACCCTCGATATGATGCGCGTCATCATGGGCGAAGAAAAGAAAAGCGATCTGGACCGGGTAACTTTCACTTCCGATACCCTGCGAAAGTATTTTCCCAAGAGCTACACGCCCCAGCGGATGCAGGAAACCATTATCAAACTGCTGGAGGCATGGCAGAAAAAGCGCCAGAGAGACCAGGAACGATGAAAGGAGCCGCCTATGAGGGACATTTCAGCCCGTGAGCTGAAAGGACACAACATTCTCGCCGTGGAGCGTTTCCAGGACAACACCCGCAGGATGATCGAGTTTTCCGTCCTGCGTCCCTGTTCCTACGGCAGCCCCGGAGATGAAATGCGGCTGTTTCTCACCGAGGACGGGTATCAGGCCGCTCTTCATAGCCAGAAGCGCCGGGAAATCAAAATCAAGCGGTATGCCCGTGTGATCGAGGGCCATGTTCTCGACTTCAAACCGGACAAGCGCCGCCGCCACCCGTAAACCCATCATCACTACGAAAGGAAAGGAATGAATATGTGTACTGTCCAGAGCATCAAGGATGCTATCCGGGAAAACTGCCAGTCCCAATATGACATGGAATCCACCGACATTGA
>SFKI01000062.1 GCA_004554775.1 Subdoligranulum variabile | reverse complement strand
GCATGAGCGAAACCCCGATAGATGCCAAGCCGTTCACGGCCCACCTCGCGGCAAACAGCGACCCTCCGCGCGGCAAACAGCCGTTTACAGCCAGCATCCACGCAAGCCATTCACGTCCCGCATCGCGGCAAACAGCGACCCACCGCGCGGCAAACAGCCGTTTACAGCCATCATCCCCGCCAGCCGTTCACGGCCCACCTCGCGGCAAACCACGCCAAGCCGCGCGGCAAACAGCGACCCGCCGACCTCGCGCGTTCCGCGCTCGTTTCGCGCTCGCTGCGCGCTCGCTGCGCGCTGCGCGCGCCGCGCGCGGCGCGGACGGGACGCCTTTGGCGGCACGTCAATCGGCCTGCCGATTGGGGAAATGGTAGGACACGACCAGGGTTTCATCCGGACGCGACCAGGGCACGACCAGGGTTTCATCCGGACGCGACCAGGGCACGACCAGGGTTTCATCCGGACGCGACCAGGGCACGACCAGGAAATAAAAAAAGCAGCCGATGGATCAAAATTCCATCGGCCGCTTCCCTCAGCATATAATCATTACGAACCTGTTGCTATTGGGATTTGATTTGGAGCGGATTGTGAGCGCGGGGCTATGAACTGGAGGCGCTTTTCCCAGTTCGGCCCATGATTTCCCATTCGGTCAATGACGCCATTCTTTACCCAGAGTAGGTACTGCTCCCTGGATATGGCGTTCTTGGCCTGCTCATCTAATCGTTCATGGAGTTCCTGGTTCTCCTTTTGTCTCAGCTCGGCGGCCACCTGGTTGGCTTCGGCCCGAGCTTTGGCGGCGGCTGCTCCGCCGGCGGCTCCTCTTTCTTTCATTTTTCCGGTATGCTCTAAGATTTTCAAAATTTGGGTTTCAAGGGTCCGCATCTGTAGTCCTCGCCGTAGATGCTTCGGGAGCGCTGCCAGGGGCTCCAATGTGGCCTCTCTTTGGCATTCTCTTATCGCCAGCACTATCTGCCAGCATTCTTCCGGGGTAAATTCCTTCTCGGGGTCGAGGAGGTCGCCGAACCAGCTATCGTAAAACCTGATTAGGCGGTCATAGGTTCTTGCCATAGTAGTAAGTGTTAAATTGATTGAAGCTGGAGGCAAAGGTAATAAAAAAATCCCGGCAGTTGGGTATCTGTTTTTTTTTTTTATCTCTATCCTATGGGCCACCCCAAGGGGTACTTGTGTTACCCCGCGCAAGAGACTGATTACCCCAAGGGGTGGCATGAGAACCTAACATTAACCATAGGAGGAAGCGATATGTCAGCAGTTACGCACCGATTTTCTCAAAGAATGCGATGAGGTTCACGGATTGTTCGGTGTTGACGGTTATCCTTTGTTGAGTTTCTCCTGTCGACCATCCAATGAAACTATAATTTTCATATGGATTTGCTTTAGCATACACTACGGTACCAGGGGAAACTGTCTTTTCAGAACCTGCATCACTAAAGTCCTCGTTCAAATCAACAGAAGCATCTCCTCCATCGTTGGGCATACCTGCGCAAGTAATGGTTACCATTGCGGGCGCTGGCTTCACCGATGGCTGGGCTGGAGAACCAGGTTCCAATATTGCGGTATCATCCACACCATAGGATGCAATTGCCTTCTTCTCTGCCTCTTCACCTGTCCATTGTCTCAGATAGATGTCTGAGTTCAAGATAGCCGTCTCAGTGCTTACTTGAAGCGAGCCCTGGGATTGGCGCGTCAGGACGAAAGCAGCGAGTGCACCCTCATATACTCCGAGTAGAAGCGCGGCACTCTGTCTACCGTGACGAATTGGCGCCAATAGACGTACGTGATTTGGTCGCCCGCCATAAGGAAGCTATTATGAGCAAGCAAATCCGTAGAAAGTTCGCCGACCGTCTTAGAGGTAAGAGCACCCGAGAAAGAGCACTCAATGACGGATTTGAGCTGACCAGCCTTATAGCTATCTGTAATGCCACGGAGAGAACCTTCAGACACGCGCCAGCCATCAAGAACACATCCGCCCAGGGAGTAATCATTCTTGGTGAGCGCAACCCGCGCGGTAGGCAAGTTGACCGACATGAATTTGTTGTAGTCGGATTGATTGGAGTTCTTACTCTCAAACGCACGACGGAAGAAGGTTTTGTTCAGCTTGTAGAAGTTGACCAAATTACCCCACTTAGAACGGCGGTTTTGCTGAGCCTCTGTGCGGGTTGCCGACTCTCCATAGTTGGAGGAGTTTTGAGCCACACGGGCTATCTGACGCCCGCCTGTGGTCGTGTAGTACGAATAAGCGCCTACACGACCGGTTAGTTTCATGCTAAGATTGTTCCGAGAGATTGCCATAATATTCAATTGATTGTTACTGAGCGCAAAGATAGCGCATAATATTCGAATATGCAAGAATATTATGTATTTTTTCAGCCTCTTGTTATACGGCCGGCAACCTCTGACTACTCACTGCCGCACCTCTGACTACTCACTGCCGCACCTCTGACTACTCACTGCCGCACCTCTGACTACTCACCGCCGCACCTCTGACTACTCACCGCCGCACCTCTGACTACTCACCGCCGCACCTCTGACTACTCACCGCCGCACCTCTGAGAACACGCTGCCGCACCTCTGACTACCAGCTGCCGCACCTCTGAGCACCAGCCTAATCGGGACTGCTGGGCCTGTGCTCCTCGCGCCTACCCCCCCGACAGGCGTTCCGTCCGCCGCCCCGCGCGTAGGTCGGGCTTAGGGGGGCCCGGGATGAGCGAGGGGATAGGGGGGGCCCGAGAGGGATGGAGGGCATCGCCCCGTGCGGACTGCTGGGCCTGTGCTCCTCGCGCCTACCCCCCCGCCAGCCGTTCCGTCCGCCGCCCCGCGCGTAGGTCGGGCTTAGGGGGGCCCGGGATGAGCGAGGGGCTTGGGGGGGCCCGGTCGGGGACGTAGGGTCCGTCCGCCGCCCCTGCGCGTAGGTCGGCCCGGGCCGCAAGCGTCCCGACCCGCCCCTCGCGCGTGTCGTCGGCCGGCCCGGCTGTCGTGTGTGTAGTCACCAGGTGCTCGCCCCAGCGCCCCGCGCGGACCTTCGGACCCTCCGCCCCGCCCCCCCCCCAAGCCCCTCGCTCATCCCGGACGCACCCCTAAGCCCGCCCCTCGCGCGTGTCGTCGGCCGGCCCGCCTGTCGTGTGTGTAGTCGCGAGGTGCTCGCCCCAGCGCCCCGATTAGGCTGGTGCTCAGAGGTGCGGCAGCTGGTAGTCAGAGGTGCGGCAGCGTGTTCTCAGAGGTGCGGTAGCGTGTTCTCAGAGGTGAGGTAGTGGCTGCTCAGAGGTGCGGTAGCTGCTAGTCAGAGGTGCAGTAGCTGCTGGTCAGAAGTGCAGTAGCTGCTGGTCAGAGGTTGCCGGCCGTATAACCAGGGAATATAAAAATTCATAATATTCTTGCATATTCGCATATTATTCGTTATCTTTGCGCTCAGTAACAATCAATTGAATATCATGGCAATCTCTCGGAACAATCTTAGCATGAAACTAACCGGTCGTGTAGGCGCGTACAGCTACTACACGACCACAGGCGGGCGACAGATAGCCCGTGTGGCTCAAAATTCCTCCAACTATGGAGAGTCGGCTACCCGTACAGAAGCACAACAAAACCGCCGTTCTAAGTGGGGAAATCTCGTGAACTTCTACAAGCTCAACAAAACCTTCTTCCGTCGTGCGTTTGAGAGTAAGAACCCAAATCAATCCGACTACAACAAGTTTATGTCGGTCAACTTGCCTACGGCGCGGGTTGCGCTCACCAAGAATGATTACGCCCTGGGCGGATGTGTTCTTGATGGCTGGCGAGTATCTGAGGGTTCTCTCCGTGGCATTACTGATAGTTATAAGGCTGGCGCCCTTAAATCCGTCATTGAGTGCACTCTCACGGGTTCTTTGGCCGCTAAGACAATCGGCGAGCTTTCTACGGATTTGCTTGCAGCTAACAGCTTCCTGCTTGAGGGCGACCAAATCACGTACGTCTATTGGCGCCAATTCGTCACGGTAGACAGAGTGCCCCGCTTCTATACGGAGTACTTTGAAATCACTCTGGACAAATCGAGTACCGTGAAGATTTCCTCCCTGCCGAACAATGACATTGTGTACGCTGAGGATGGCTTCCTGATGGGTGAAATGGACTACGAGGGTGCACTCGCTGCTTTCGTACTGACGCGCCAATCAAAGGGCTCGCTTCAAGTCAGCACTGAAACGGCCATCCTCAATTCTGACGTCTATCTGAAGCAGTGGACAGGTGAAGACGCAGAGAAGAAAGCAATTGCATCCTATGGTGTGGATGATACCGCAATGTTGGAGCCTGGTTCTGCAGCTCAGCCGGCACTGAAGCCCGCGCCTAAAATGGTATACATTACGGCTTCAGCTACCCCGATTGAGGGCGGCTCGGTTCATGTTTACAAAACGGGTGGTTTAGATACAAGCGAAAACGCTATAGAAGTACCCGTTGGAACATCTGTACACGTAGAAGCTATACCCAATGAAGGGTACAGGTTTGAAAAGTGGACAGACGGAAACACAACGGATGAATACGACTTCATTGCCGAAAAATCCGTGGGCCTCCTCGCGAAGTTTGTCGCAAATCAGTAATTTCTGTCAAATTTTCATTCCTCCTATGGTTGATGTTAGGTTCATTTTGCCACCCCTTGGGGTAATCAGTCTCTTGCGCGGGGTAACACAAGTACCCCTTGGGGTGGCCCATAGGATAGAGATAAAAAAAAAAAACAGATACCCAA
>SFKI01000061.1 GCA_004554775.1 Subdoligranulum variabile | reverse complement strand
AGACAGTGTCCGGATCATTACACCATTCGTGCAGGTCGGAACTTACCCGACAAGGAATTTCGCTACCTTAGGACCGTTATAGTTACGGCCGCCGTTTACTGGGGCTTCAATTCAATGCTTCTCTCGCGATGACATCTCCTCTTAACCTTCCAGCACCGGGCAGGTGTCAGACTGTATACTTGGCCTCTATGCTTCGCACAGTCCTGTGTTTTTGGTAAACAGTTGCCTGGACCTATTCTCTCCCGAAGTTACGGGGTCAGTTTGCCTAGTTCCTTAACCACGAATCACCCAAGCGCCTTGGTATGTTCTACCCGACCACGTGTGTCCGTTTAGAGTACGGCTTCCGGCGCCATTGGATGCTTAGCGGATTTTCTCGGCGGCATGGTTACCCTCGCTCGCTCGCGGCCGGAGCCGCTCGCGTACTTTCAGGTTCGGCTCGGGCGGTGTGCTTGACTGCCGCCCTCATCACCTACACCCTTAACCCTGCTATTCCGTCAGCAGGGGGAGGTTTCACTCCCGCGTCCCCGCGTCGCTGGCGCCGGAAGTGACGGAATGTTGACCGTCTCTTCCATCTGCGTCGCCTTTCGGCTTATCATTAGGGGCCGACTTACCCCGGGCCGATTGACGTCGCCCGGGAACCCTTGGTCTTACGGCGGGGGAGGTTCTCGCTCCCCTTATCGTTACTTATGCCTACATCTGCTTTTCCGGCCGCTCCACCGCGGCTCGCGCCTCCGGCTTCGGCGCCGGCCGGAATGCTCCCCTACCGATACTTCGTATCCCGCGGCTTCGGCGCATAGCTTGATACCCGATTATTATCCATGCCTGATCCCTCGACTAGTGAGCTGTTACGCACTCTTTGAATGAATGGCTGCTTCCAAGCCAACATGCTAGCTGTCATGGGGAAGAGACTGCGTTAGACTAACTTAGCTATGACTTCGGGGCCTTAGACGGCGGTCAGGATTGTTCTCCTCTCGGGAGCGGACGTTAGCACCCGCCCCCTTTCTCCAGGGCTTGGCCCGCGCGCATTCGGAGTTCGACAGGACTTGACAGGCGGTGAAGCCCTCGCATCCTACCGGTCGCTCTACCTCGCGCGGGGAACGCCCCAGGCAGCACCTAAATGCTTTTCGGGGAGTACGAGCTATCTCCAGGTTTGATTGGTCTTTCGCTCCTACCCACAGCTCATCCGGAAGCTTTTCAACGCTTATCGGTTCGGCCCTCCATCACGTGTTACCGGGACTTCAGCCTGGCCATGGGTAGATCACCTGGTTTCGCGTCTGCCCGCACATACTCATGACGCCCTGTTCAGACTCGCTTTCGCTCCGGCTGCGCGCCTCGTGGCGCTTAACCTCGCATGTGCAGGCAACTCGTAGGCTCATTATGCAAAAGGCACGCCATCACAGAATCGTGTCTGCTCTGACAGCTTGTAGGCGCACGGTTTCAGGAACTCTTTCACTCCCCTGCTCGGGGTGCTTTTCACCTTTCCCTCACGGTACTTGTTCGCTATCGGTCTCAGGAGAGTATTTAGCCTTGGCGGATGGGCCCGCCGGATTCACACGGGGTTCCACGTGCCCCGCGCTACTCAGGATCCCGCTGTGCTTCCGATGGCTTCGCGTAAGGGGCTGTCACCCTCTGCGGCGCGCCTTTCCAGGCGCTTCCGCTCGCCATCTTCTTGCAGTGCCGCGGTCCTACAACCCCGCCCGGGCCGGAACCCGGGCGGTTTGGGCTGTTCCCCGGTCGCTCGCCACTACTGGGGGAATCACGTTTTGTTTTCTCTTCCTGCGGGTACTAAGATGTTTCAGTTCCCCGCGTTCGCCTCCTCCATTAGGGAGGATGTCCGCGCTGCACGCGGACGGGTTGCCCCATTCAGGAACCCGTGGATCTAAGACTGCTTGCGTCTCCCCACGGCTTTTCGCAGCTTGCCGCGCCTTTCATCGCCTTCCTGAGCCACAGGCATCCGCCGTGCGCCCTTTCTTGCTTTCGCCCGCCCGCACTGTTAAGTGCGGGCGCATACCTTGGTTGCTTATTTTTTTTGCTTGCTTGTTGAGTCAAGATTTCTCTCTTCTCTTCTGTTCCATCATGTCAATGAGCTGCTGCGGAGTGGTGACGTGTATTGTCTGTCACGCTCCAGCTTTGGGTGGAGAATAACGGATTCGAACCGTTGACCCCCTGCTTGCAAAGCAGGTGCTCTAGCCAGCTGAGCTAATCCCCCGGATGGGTAGTCCCTGGCAGAC
>SFKI01000060.1 GCA_004554775.1 Subdoligranulum variabile | reverse complement strand
GCGAGGACAAGGCCGCCGACACGCTGGTTGAAAAGTACGGCGATGCGCTGACGCTCTACATAAACGGCTATCTGAAAGACATTCACGAGGCCGAGGACTTGATGATCGAAGCCTTTTCCCAGCTCTTTGCAAAGGAACGCCCGATTGAGGACGAGGGCAGCTTTAAGGCGTATTTATATAAAACCGCCCGCAACCTTGCCCTGCGGCACAAGCAGAAACACCGCATCCGCTTCCTGCGCTTCGACGAGCTGACCTTTGAACCCAAAAGCGACACGCTGGCCGATACGGAGCTTCTTCGCAGCGAGCGTGACCGGCAGCTTTACGCCGCAATGGAAAAGCTGAAGGCAGAGTACCGGGAAGCCCTGTACCTTGTCTACTTTGAGAATATGAGCTACCGGGACGCGGCGGCGGTTATGGCGCAGACCGAGAAGCAGATTTCCAATCTGGTTTATCGGGGGAAGCAAAGCCTCAAAACGATTTTAGAGCAGGAGGGATTTACCTATGCGGACGAATGAGGAACGGACCCGTCTGATTCACAAACGGACGGCAGAAATAAAACGGGAAAACCAGAAAAAGAAACAGCGTCGGCTGGACGCGGCCTGCATAGCGGCCTGTCTGCTGCTGGTGGTCGGCATTGGCGCGTGGATGCCCGGCCTGATGGCGGGTGTCTCCGAAAGCGGCGTAAGCCATGCTTCGGGCGCGGCAAGCCTTGTGGGAAGCCATGCGGCGCTGGGCTATATCCTGATGGGACTTCTGGCCTTTTTGCTGGGCGTGTGCGTGACGGTGCTTTTGTACCGTCTGCGCCGCAGGAAGGAACGCAGGCAGCGGGAGGACAGGGACGATGAACTTTGAAATCATTGACAATCTTTTTCAGGTGACGGTCCTGGCCTGCGCCGTGCTGGTGGCTGTGGTTCACCTGTTCCGGCACAAAGACCGCCGCTGCCTGATCCTCGCCCTTGCTTATGCCTGCTTTTTCATGGGAACGCTGTATTATGTGCTGCACCTCGCTATCACCGGCGACACTCCGCGTGTGTTCTATGTGGCGGAAATATCCTGGATCGCATCGTGGTTTTTCTTTCTTTCGCTCCAAATTATGCGGACGGAGGGCATGAAACTTTGCGTTTTGCCCGTCCCCGCTGTATGTGCGGGTCTGATTGCGGCGTCTATCCTGATCTTCCGGTTCATGGCGTCCTATCTGGTGTCGGGGCTGTTCGCGGTTCCGGTGAGTGCAGTTGCGTATCTGTCCCTGTTCCGGCTGCAAAGAGGTACGGCGCACCGGCGGACAGATGTCTGCTTTGCCGTCTGCACCGCGCTGCAGGTGGGCCTCTTTTTTGTGTCTGCGTTCATGGAGGATTTTACAAGGTTCAATCTCTACTTTGCCGTGGACATTATGCTGACGCTCTCCCTTGTGGCGCTGCTGATCCTTAATTTGCGGGAGGTGGCGGAGAAATGACCTATATCGAAAATATCTTTATCTGTCTTGCCATTCCGCTGATTTTGTCCCTGTTCTTCACGAAAGGCCGCGCCCGCAGCTTTACGCTGTTTCTCACCGTCGGCATGGGCGTTTGTCTGCTGGGTGCCTACGTCAGCAGCTTTTTCATGGGGTATTACGGCGTGGATACCACAGTTGCCGCCATTGAGATCACGCCGGTCTGCGAGGAAGTGATGAAGCTGCTGCCGCTGCTGTTCTACTTTCTGATCTTCGAGCCGGAGCCAAAAGAGCTGCCGTCTGCGGCCATCGCTATTGCCGTGGGCTTTGCCACCTTTGAAAACGTGTGTTACCTGACGGAGAACGGTGCGGAGAACACGGCGGGCATCCTCGGAGCCTGCACCGGCTTTCACGCCATCTATAACCTGCTCATTACGGCGGACAGCCCGTGGAACATGACGGGCTACCTGTTCCCGTCGCTGCTGATCGCCTGTCTGTTCGCGGTAAAGCGGTCCTTACCAAACCTGAATATTCCTTTAAAATAATACGCTGACTGGCGCATGGAGCCGTCCCAAATCGGGGCGGCTCCAATTTTTTTGAAAATTTTTTTGAAAAAATTTTGATTTTGGGTGAGAGGATTTCTGATTTTTTGTATTTAGGATAGTAAAGGGGTGTAAAAGACGCCCCGATGACGAAACGCGAAAGGAGGTTTTGATTATGACCGGTAGGACGGAAATCCGGGTGCGGGAGATCCGCCGCAGGACGCGGCGGTAC
>SFKI01000059.1 GCA_004554775.1 Subdoligranulum variabile | reverse complement strand
CCACGGCTTCGCCCGTGAGCACCTGCCCATACTGCCCGACACCTTTACCCTGCAACCCCGTCATACCAAGACGGAGAAAGGCTACAAGCCCGAACCCAGCGTCGTCACGCAGATACGTATCGTGGGCAAACTCTTCGAAGAGAGTGAGCAGATTGTAGTGGCCACCGATGCCGGGCGCGAGGGCGAGCTCATCTTCCGTTACCTCTACAGCTACCTGAACTGCCGCACGCCCTTCGTACGTCTCTGGATCAGCTCACTCACCGACAAGGCCATCCGTGAGGGACTGCGCTACCTCGAAGAGGGCAACCGCTACGACCGCCTTTATCATGCCGCCAAGGCACGTAGCGAGGCCGACTGGTTAGTGGGCATCAATGCCACGCAGGCCATGACCATCGCCGCAGGCAGGGGCACCTACTCCCTCGGACGTGTACAGACACCCACGCTGGCCATGGTGTGCGCCCGCTACTGGGAGAACAAACGCTTCACGCCCGAAGCCTTCTGGCAGGTGCATCTATCTACGGACGGCACAGGGGAACAGACGGTGAAGTTCTCTTCCGCAGAGAAATGGAAGGAGAAGTCCCCTGCGGAGCATATATATAATAAGGTAAAGGCGCAGTTCTCCCTGCTTGTCACCAAGGTGGAGTGCAAGGAGAAGGTGGAGGACACGCCGCTGCTCTACGACCTCACCACCCTGCAGAAGGAAGCCAATGCCAAGCACGGACTCACGGCGGAGAAGACACTGGAGATAGCGCAGAAGCTCTACGAAAAGAAGCTCATCACCTATCCGCGCACCGGCAGCCGCTATATCCCCGAAGATGTCTTTGCCGAAATCCCCAAGCTGCTCGCCTTCCTGGGCGGCTATCCCGAATGGATCGGCAAGGTGCCTCACAGGGACAGGCTGACCCGCCGCAGCGTGAACGGCAGCAAGGTGACCGACCACCACGCCCTGCTTGTCACGGGCGAGAAGCCCCTCTTCCTCTCCAAGGAGGACAACACCGTCTATCAGATGATAGCCGGGCGCATGGTGGAAGCCTTCTCCGACAAGTGCGTCAAGGAACTCACCACCGTCACCTCCCTCAGTGGCGAGGTGGAGTTTGCCGCCAAGGGCTGCGTCATCCGTCAGGCGGGATGGCGTGCCGTGCTGGGCGAAGAGAGTGAGGAGCAGGTATTACCGCATTGGAAGATCGGCGACACCCTTGCCGTATGCGGCGTCAGCCTCACCGAAGGCAAGACCAAGCCAAAGCCCCTGCATACCGAAGCCTCCCTGCTTTCGGCGATGGAGACGGCAGGCAAGGACGTGGAGGACGAGGAAGTGCGTCAGGCCATGAGGGAATGCGGTATCGGTACTCCCGCCACCCGTTCCGCCATCATCGAGACCCTCTTTGCCCGAGGCTACGTACAGCGTTGCAAGAAGTCGCTTGTGCCCACCGAGAAGGGGCTGGCCCTCTACTCCGTGGTGAAAGGAATGCGCATCGCCGATGCCGCCCTAACGGGAGAGTGGGAACGTGAACTGGCACGCATCGAGCGTGGGGAGAAGGAAGCTTTCGCCTTCCATGAGGAGATAGAGCGATACACCACGGAAATCACCGCCGAACTGCTCTCCTGCGACAAGATCTTCGGGCACAAGCCCTCCGGCTGCACCTGTCCCAAGTGCGGCAAAGGGCAGATGCAGTTCTACGGCAAGGTGGTGCGTTGCGACAATCCAGAATGCGGTCTGCCCGTGTTCCGTCAGAAAGCCAACCGCGACCTGAAGGACGAGGAGATCAAGGAACTGCTCACCACCGGGAAGACCTCCCTGCTGAAAGGCTTCAAGAGCAAGCAAGGCAAGAGTTTCGATGCCATTATCGCCTTTGATGCCGACTACAACACGGTATTTGTATTCCCCGAAGTGAAAAACAAGGGAAAACATTCCCCGAAGAGGAAATAAATGAGTACCTTCGCCACTGAATCAAAGTTGAATCGTTTTCGTTCTTGTTCTTCTAAGACCGGACTGATTTACTTTGGATTTAGTGGTGGCACTTCGGGAGGGATACCCGGAGTGCTTTTTTTCTTCTATCC
>SFKI01000035.1 GCA_004554775.1 Subdoligranulum variabile | reverse complement strand
TCGGACGTATCGCCCCACTGTACGCCAGCGGAGCAATGAATCACCTTGCCGCCGCCGATGTGCAATCCGGTGTGCTGCATCCTGCCGTTTCGGCGCTGGAACACACAGCAGACCACATCGGGCATGTCGCCGATCTCGCCGCGCCACACCCAGTTGGCTGCCGTATTGTACTGCGACGTTGCGCCGCCGCCCTTGATCTTGATACCCACCAAAGATGGCGCGCTTGTGGCTGGGGTTATAGCCCGCGTACTGGCGGCGCACAGAGGGCGTGCATTCCCGCCCCCACATGCCGAATACATAGGGGTTGCCAAGCTGGGATTTCGCGGCCTCGATGATTTTAAGCGCTTTTTCGTTCACAATCATTTTTCCTTTCAATCATGCCGACAACTGAATATAGGCGTTCGTGCCGTCCACAATGCAATAGGCGTTTTTGCTCATCAGCGTAATACCAAGCTCGCTTGTGCCCGACGGCAGGTAAGAAGAAATGTCAATGGACACCCAGCAGCTTGCCGCGCCTGCATCAACAGAGCCCATGGAAGATGCATATTGGCCATGGTAGAACTCTGTACAGTACAGCGTGGTAGAATAGGCCACGCTCATTTTGCCAAACTCAATATTTGCCGACGCGCTGCCGCCGTTGCGATATACATACAGCGTCGCCTTGCTATATTGCGACCACCCGCCGCTTGGCGCGTTGAACTTCATCGCCGTTCCGACAGGGCTGCCGGACGTAGACCGCCCCACGGTGCAGCTCGTTCCGCCGGTGTTTGCGAGAGAGCTGTTGTCGCTCGTAGCATACTTGCTGGCCGCAACCGTCACCTTGGTGCTGGAAACCTTATAGGTAAAGGTTACGGCGCTTGTATACGCGCTGTAGCCTGCGCTGCTGTTATAGGCTACGTGCTGAACGTGTAGCTGGTGCTGGTCGTGGTGGCCACCTGAGATCCGTTTTTGTAGATGTAGTAGGTGATCGTGCCCGTAGCGCCGCTGAGGGTGGACGCATTCCATGTCAGCTTACAGGCGGAGCTGGTGCTGCTGGTGCTGCCGTTGACCCGCAGGTTGCTCGGCGCGGAAATGGAGATGGCGTTCCAGACAGCTACGTCATTATAGGTGATCTTCGTTACGCTTTGGCCGTTGTAAGTGACTACGGAAGGAGCATTGCCGTTGAAGGTAAGAGCCATGGAATCCCCTCCTTACGACGGGCCGGTGATAGCAAGCGTGCCGTTGGAATATGTCATGGAGTAGGCGTTGGATATCGTCCCGTCGGCGGCAATCGCAAGCCCCGTGCCGACTTTTACCAGACCAAGGGCGCTGGCGGTGGCAATGGGGATTGTAATTTGCTGCGCATCCCCGCTGCTGGGCGTTAAAACGATTTCGTTGCCGGTGATGCTCAGGGTATAGGTGGTGTTGATCTTGCCGTCCAAAGCGGCCTGCAGTCCGTTCACATCCGCAATTTCATGGCTGTGCACGGCGGCGGCGAACTCGGACGCGGATTTTCCGCCCAGCTTTTCCGCGTTATCGACGATGCCGTTATTGTTCGTGTCGTAGGTGGCTTTGAGCATATCGCCAGTGCCATCGCCATCCGCGCCATCGGTTAGCGTAAACGTTTCGGTTCCGATGGTGACGGTAGCTACCTTGCCCACCTTGGACACGGTGACGGCGGGCGCGGGGCCTGCCGGTCCTTTGATATTGACGGGATCGGGGTTTGGCAGCTCCTGGTCGTTTGTCCAACTGATCACGCCCTCCTCGCTGACGGCGGGGGTGTAGGTAGCGCCCACGTTTACAACGCGCTTGATTTCCGTCTGCTCGACGTGAAACGTCTTTTCGTCCTCGGTTTGGCTGAGGTTGCGGATGGTAAAATTAAGTGCCATAGCCCGCCTCCTTGAGGAACTCGCGCACGGTTAGCTCCAATACGTTGCTGGCCATGGGGTCGCCGTTTGTGTTGGTCAGCGCAAACTGGATTTTTACCGTGTGCCGGTCATTGAGGCGTTTAGCGTCGGCCAGAGGGATGGTGACGGAAACGCTTGTGGCATCCAGCACCGTTGGCACATAGGAGGCAAAAAAGCCGTCCTGCTTGACGTACACCTCGATATTTGAGGCGGACAAAAAATTAACGTCCTGACAGGTGATTGTCAGCACGTTACGGATGCGTTGTACAATTTTCATCTTATCGCCTCCTTAGCGGGAAAGCTGGATATATGGCGCGGTCGGGCTGTACGGGTTGCCATCGATTGTGATATAGGCGTTTTTGCTCATCAGCGTGATACCAAGCTCACCGTTTCCGCTTGGCAGGAAGGACGAAATATCCATCATGCACCAATTGGGCGCGCCGGAATAATCCTGATTCATTTCCACCGCATCCAGACGGCCATAATAAAAATCCGTCCATCCAAGAGCGGTATCATAAGAACAATTGAGCTTGCCGACGCGAACAGCAGCGGAAGCAGAACCTCCGTTGCGATAAAAATACAGCTCCGCTTTGCCGTAATAGCCCCAGCCAGCGGCGGGAGCGTTAAATTTGAGCGCCGCGCCCGCGCGGGAATCCTCATCATAATTCAGCACCGCGCGCCCAACGTAGCAGATATCCATATTCGTGCGGTTAAGCGTTGTATAGTTTTCTGTGATGCACTTACTGGCCGCGATGGATATGGACGTATTGGACGGATATTCCGGCTCCACGGGCGTGGGCGTTGTGGCCTGGGGGTAAAATTGCCGGGCTACGTTGTCCACGCCGACGTACCCAGCCTTTACGCGGCGTGCTACATTGTCCACGCCAACATATATCCCTTTGACACGACGCGCCACGCTATCCACGCCCACGTAGGCGTTTTTACTCATACTGTAGATACACCTCCCCGGTGGCAAGCGGGGTAGATTTGGCCGTCATGGCGGAAGAACCGTAGCTGATATTGCGAAGCTGGTAGACGGTTTGCGCCTCGGCGCTCGCAAGGGCTTTGAGAATGCCGGTAGCCGTGCCGGTAAGGCTAACATCCATCTTTCGCGTGCCGTCGGTCATCAGGCCGCACACGGCGGCGTTCTCACGCTCGTCGGTGATCGTGCCGACAGCCGTAGCGCCAGCGGGGATGAGCACCTGCGCC
The DNA here is from genome assembly GCA_004554775.1 of Subdoligranulum variabile. Taxonomy (GTDB): domain Bacteria; phylum Bacillota; class Clostridia; order Oscillospirales; family Ruminococcaceae; genus Gemmiger; species Gemmiger variabilis_B. Next base: position 8,666 of record SFKI01000035.1, on the reverse strand, counting down.
AGGCTGATATCATGGATGTTGCTGGTGCGGGTGATATTGGGCGCGGAGGGCGTGGACGCGGGCGTGCCCTTTAGGATCATGAGCTTGGGCATCTTGTTTGTAAACGCCGCCGAATAGCGCACGATCACGCGGTCAATGCGCGGGTAGGTGGTATCCGCCGCGTCATGCGTCAGGGTGTTGTTCGCGTCGTTACAATACGCCAGCCCGGCGAAATCGCCGATCTTGAGCCACGCAAGGCCGGGCTCGACGTTGACGGCCAATCCGGTTCCAGCGGTAACGCGCAGGCAGGAATCCAACGTATACACGCCGGACGAACGGGTGCAAAGGTATAGCTGCATATCCTCGGCGGAATAGGTGATGTTATCAAGCGGGAAACAGCGCTCAGCCATAGAGCAAAATCCCTCCCTTTATAGCGTTCTGATCGGGGGAACCGAGCACGACGGACAGTGTGGTTTTGCCGGACTCCTCGCGCTCGGTGAACGAGGACACGCGCGCATCAAACTGCATGCCATAGCGCGACGATTTGCAGGTGATGATATCGCCCAAAGAATACAGGGTGCCGAAATCAGACGGCGATATCTGCGCGTCGAAATTTTGTACCTTGGCGTACTCTTTCAACTTATCCACGCCAGCCTTGGCCAGGCGGTCGGCGAACTCCGCGCCGGTTTCTTCCGGCTCGACGATCTTATAGCCGCCGGAATACTTTTTGTACTGATCCTCCGTGGACGTTGTATTGGCAATGCGCGCATTGGCTTTAGATGGCGTGGCCGGGTCGTCCGGATCTCTGTGGCCGCCATATTCGGATGCCCAATAGCCGCCGCTACCGCCGCTACCGCCGCTGCTGGGCTTCGACCAATTGTTTTCCTTGATCTCCTCCGTAACGGCTTCGCGCTGGGTCAGGCCGGATTCCCACAGCGTCTCGCGCTGCTCGGCCTCCTTGTTACATACGCCGTCGGCATACACGCGCACCCATACCGTCTGGCCGCCGATGAGCGTGCCGGTAACGACCAAGGTATTGCGGTAGTAGTCGTTATCCTCGGACGTTTTGAGCGACAGGAGGTTGCCGAACTCCGCGCTTGCGATGTACGGGGACGCGCTGTCAACGGTGTGATCGACGCCCTTGTACACTTCTAACGTGTTTTTGTTGTTGTCCGGGTCGTACAGCATGCGGACGCCAAGGCCGGTGCCCTGGCAAATTTCCTGGATGGATTCGTACAGCCGCGCTTTTTCGTACGTCACGGTTTCGCCAAGGGCTTCTGTATAGCCCTTGGCCGCGGCGTTTACGACGGGCAGGCCGCGCAGGTTGGCCGAGAGAAGGCCATAGATGGACGATTCGCCGACGTTGGCATCGTAGGCCTCCGTTACAACGCGGCGGGACAGGAGATTGAGCGTCGTATAGCCGCCGACGTATATCTGCCGCGTCTGGTCGTCGCGGTCGATGCGCACAATCTCCATGGCCGTGCCGCGGTCGGCGCGGTAGAGCAGATACCCATGGCGCAGCAGCTTGGCCGTCTCGTCGGTATCGTAGCAGTACATGGCCAGCTTTCCCTTGCCGATGTATTCCTCCGTCCACGAGACGGAAATAAACGAATTGATACGGCCCAGATACTGGCCCGTATCGGAAAACACATGCAGCAGCATTATTGTTCCACCCCCGCGTATACAGGATGAAAGGTAATAAACGCATCCAGCAGGCTATAGCCGTCGGCGGCGGTGATCTTGATCGGATTATCGCCGGGAGCAAGCTCAAAGGGTACGGAATCGATAGACAAGGCCGAAAATGCGTTCACCGGCGCGTTATCTCCCTGCGCGTAGTATACGGACGCGCGTCCATTAAGATACGAATAAGTAATCGTATCGCCATCGTGCATGGTCTTTTTGATCATCACATACTCGCCGGTGTCCATGTGCTCAATCTTGGGATTTACCACATCGCCATCCGCCGTAAGCACGGCGGTAAATCCGCACGCGACGGAGCCGGGGTTGTTGACAAACTTGTACACAAGCTGCATGCGCTGGCCAAGAATAAACGAATTGAGCTTACACGGGAATTTAAACAGCTTGGTCACGCCCATCATCACCTCCGTTTTTTCCGCCTGGACGGCGAAGTACGGGAACGGGGCGCGCAGCATGACGGAAAAGCCCGCATCGCGGCTATAGCGCTCTATCTCGGGCGTTTGGGTGGGATATACGGTGATGGTGTACAGATCGTCGATTTCCAGCCGCGACACGGCGCGTGGAATGATGGTGCGAAGCAAATCTTTTCGCCGCGCGGAGGAATCGCCCAAAAGCACGCCGGTTAATGAGATGTTCTTCGGCTCGACGGTTTGGGTGTTGACCTGTACGCCGATGCCGTTAACCGTTTTTGTGGTATCGAGGGTGATATTCTGGCTGGTTAAGCCGTCGATATTGGTCAGGATGATGCCATTTTCCGGCGTTAGCGGCAGGCGCTTATTCCCCTGCACATAGATGATTTTATGCAGCATATAATAGCGCCCCCTTACGCCTGATTAAACCGCAGCGTGCGCATGGCCTGTTTGATATACGCCGCCGTTTCGCTGGGCGATTCGGCGGTGGACTGGATATTGATGTTGTAAATATCCTGTTTGGATTCGCCGTTTCCGCCCCTGCCCTTGCGGTATTCATCGGCCTGGGCGCGGGTGAGCACGGTTTCATTACGATGCAGCAAGGCCGGGAAATTATCGTATGGGACGCTATACAGGCCGGTGGCGAAGCCGCGCGGATTGTTAGAGCCATATTTTTGATTTACTTTTTTAGCAGCGTCCAACACTTCTTGGCCGGTAGGAGTAGCGCCAGAGACGATATCAACGCCATCCTCCTGCAACTGGTCTGAAACTTGCTGCATTCTTTCATTTGTTGATTCGATTTCCTGTACCGTATCTTCGCCAAGAACAGCGCCAGCAACTTTTTTGTAAATTTTATAGGTAATCGTTACATTGGCCTGCAATATTTTTTCAAGGCCTGGCTTTACCTTCGCCCACCACGCAGACGCAGATGCAAGAAAATCATCAACGCTAAATTTATCAAAAAAGTTTATAATGTTATTAGCGGCTGCTGTAACGATTCCTTCGTAAATTGCTGCGCCAGCGCTTACAAGTGCTGGTACGGCGTTAATCGCGGTTTGCCCCAAATTAACAATCGCGTTTCCAAGCGACGAAATAATGTTTGTTATTCCGGCCTTTCCTTCCTCGCTCGAAAAATAATCAGATACACCTTGCAAAAGCCCGGTTGCAACGTTAGTAACAACAGTCAGGCCGGAAATGATCGTTTTGATTTTTCCAGCCTCGAACGTCATAATTCCCTTGATTAGCTGTTCGCCGGTGTTTGCAAGGTTGGCCTTTACGGTGTCGTCTGCAAACGTCTCGTCGATCTTGGATAGGATATTGGTGATAAACGACGTAACATCCGACAGCACAATATTTCCGCCGGTCAGCAGCTTCGCGATTTTTCCGGTGGCATTTTGAAGATCGGTTTTCGCCTGGTCGCTGTCGAAATATTCGGTGATCTTTGATGCGATATTTTTTCCGAGCTTTCCGACCTCGTCGCTAAAGGTGTCAAGCACACCCTGCAGGCCGCTCTCGTTAAACGATGCCGTGAGCTTATCCACCATATCAATCGCCGATGGCAATACGGTATCGCGTAGCGTTTCATAGGCGGGCTTTGTCAACAGGGCAAGGAACGCGCTCCAGTTTTCCTTGAGCGTAGACAGGCGGCCCGTCAGCGTTTTGCTGGCCGTTTCCATGCCGTTGAAATACTGTCCGCCTTCGCTTGTAGCTTTTTGGATAGCCCAAGTTAATTCTTCAAATGGAACCTTGCCGTCCGATATTGCCTTGTACAGGCTTTCCATCGTCATGTGATTTCGCTCGGCAATGAGGTTCAGCGGGTTAAAGCCCGCATCGATCATCATTTGTACATTTTCGAGCGTCACCTTGCCTGTGGATGACATTTTGCCGTATGCGCGGGTTAAGGTTTCGAGCTTTGACGCATTACCAAGGGAGATATCGCCCAGGCTTTTCAAGATGCCGGTGCTGTCATCGGCCTTTACGCCAAACGCAAGCAACGTCTGCGTGGCATCGACCAGCGTAGGCAGCTCAAACGGCGTTTTCGCCGCCATATCGGACAGCTCTTTGATCTTGGCTTCGGCCTTATCCACACCGCCCAAAAGCGTCTGCATGTTGGCGGTGTAATCGTCCATCTGCTGGTTATAGCCGATGCCGGTTTTTGCGACATACCCGCCAACAGCCGCGCCTGCGGCGGCTACGGCTGCGCCGATCTTCATCGCCGTCTGTACACCGGCCTTTATGTTTTCCGAAAAAGCCTTCACGCGCTTCTGCGCGTCGGAAAGTCCTCTTTCAAATCCCCCGCTGTCGAGCGTCAGCGTGGCAAATAAATCAAACAGTTTCATAAGGGTTTCCGCCCTTCCAGACCTGCGAGCAGGTCTTCGTATATTTCCGCGCCCGTTTTTTCTTTCTCTTCCACGCCGTCCAGACGGGCGCAGAAGCGCGAATACTGCGCAACGCTATCGGCCAGCTCCGGCGCGCCGCGCACAGCGGCCAGCCACACCAGATCGCCCAAATACATCAGGCGTTTTTCGCGGTCTAACGTCGCGTCCAGGTATGTGGCAAGGGCGCGCGGAGACAGCCCCGCACGCCCCTGGCACAAGGACAGCATTACTCGGTTTTTTCCGTAGGCGCGGACGATTTGAAAAAATCGATCAAATCCTGATCCAAGCACTCGCGTACGTCCTTGATGGTCTGCAAGCCCTTCTGCTTCCGGATCACGGCAACCGATTTTCCCGTCATCGCGGACAGCACGGTCACAAGCGCCGTATAATGCGTTTTCAGCAGCAGCGGCACAAGGGCCGTCGCGGCGCTGCTGATCATCTGCAAAAAGGATCGATCCTTCGTGTTGGCAAAGCCCGCAACAGCCTTCAGGACGGCCTCGTCCGCCATGATCTCGGCGGCAGGTTCCACCAGCTCGCACATGCATTTTGCCATCTGGTCGGTATTCATCTCGGAAAGTTTCATCGTAACGCTGTCCTCCCTATATTGATTAGGTAGCCTTGTCGAAGTGCACGATCTTAAACGGCATGGTGTCGTCGTTGAGTGTGGCCGCGTGCGCCACGAACTCAACGGGCAGCGTGCCCTCGCCCTTATCGGTGTACGTCATGGTCACGCCGCTAGTATTGAGCGCGTTTTCCAGGTCGATGAGCATATAGCCCTCGGACGTGTCGCCGATCCAGATCAAGTTGGAAATATAATCGGCGCTGTCAACGTTGTTGGTCAGCGTCAGGGTATGCATCTTGCCGCCGGTATCATCAGCCACGGACGCGCCGGGCAGCGCCATGGCCAGGTTGCCGGGGGTGATCTCAAGCAGGGTGGTGCTCAGCTTGATCTCCCAGCCATCGAAGATGGTCGATCCGACAAAGGCGTTGCGCTTGCCGTCCGCCTCGATCTCGCGGGTTTCCGGCGTGCAGGTAAACGTACCGCCTCCGCGCGTAGCGCCCAGCAGCGCCGTGCCGGTTTCCTTGGCCGTCTTGATCAGCGTAGCCAGGGCGGCCGCGTCGGTGGCGGAGGAATAGGCAAAATCTTTGAGCAAAATACCGGCGTTAAGCTGCAGCCGCTTGAAGGTTTCCGGGCGCAGGCCGGTGGTGTTTTTCTGTGCCATAAATAGCTCCTTTTACATCAAAAAGCGGATTTCATAGCTGATTCGCGCCCCCAAAACATCGCCGTCCTCGGGATCGTCGTAATAGCTTAAAAATCCGCTGTCGTTGGGGTAAAGCTCCATATATCCATCCTCGCACGCGATACGCACGCCCTCACAGGGGATCGCCGCGCGGATGGTGTCCAGGATTTGGGCGCGGGCAGCATCCGCCGTGGCGCTTTTACGCAGCCACACAAACGCCGTCAGCACGTTTTCGCCAAAGGCCGCGCCCTCAAGCGCCTCGTAGGTGATGTAAGGGAAAAAGGCTTCGTCCGTCCATGCCTCGCCGGTGGCCGGATTTCGCTCCGGGACGCGCCCGGACAGGTAGGCGGGTATTTTCCTGCCGCCGTGGCTAAATCCGCTCCAAAAAGCATGGAGCGCCTTGTGCAGGCCGGTCATGAGATCACCTCCGCCGTTACCTGGGCATACCGCACATCCGCTATGGCCGGGGTGGTCATGTCCGCGCTGTCTGAGGTGATGCGGTACATGCGCCCGTCCCTGATGCGGCGCACGCGGTCATCTTTATGCAGCGTAATAGATGGCAGATGTACGATGGTGTAGATGGTTTTCATGCCGTTTCGCTCGGCGATCTGCGCCTCCACGCTGCTGTTTGTGCTGATGCCCGCGCGGAAGTTAGCGCCGTCCGTATACTGCGGCTCAAACGTGCCAAAGCCGGTATCAATGTATACCTTGGATTGGATAATAAAATCCTCGAAATAGTCTTCCAGCGCCATCACGCCATCACCTCACTCGTCAGCCTTTGATAATCCAGCAGTTGCCGGGCAAACGCCGTCTGCCATGTGGCAGTGCCGCCGGTCGCGCTATCGCCCGCGCGGGTATAGCTGTAATTGCCAAATGATTCCGACTGCAGCGCACCGGCGGGGTTTTTGGTATCGTACTCCGCGATTTGTGCGCACAGATCGACAAAAGCGGCGGGTGGGGATAATACCCACACCCGCCCGTTGAAACTCTCATCAATCAGCGTATCCGCGCCGATCTTATGCACGCCGTCGTTAAACGCGCTGCCGGTGATGGCGATATAGCGGCCATCGGCCAGCGCAGGATGCATGAGCGCGCCGCTGCTGATGGTAAAATCACCATCCAGATATCCGGCCTCGAAGTAATTGCGGCAATGCCGCATCACGCTGCCGATGGTTACCGCCATATCGCATCACGCTCCGATCTTAGGTATGCGCCGTTACGGTGGTGTTACCGGCGTTCAGCGCCTTGAAGGTGCTGTCGCACTCGACCACGGTCACCTTCTGGCCGTTGGCGATGGTCAGATCGCTGGTGCCGTCCCAGGTAGACCAGGCACGCACGTTCTGGCCGTAAGTCACGGTAGGCGCGGATGCTGCGGCCTTATACTTGTAGATGTTGGTGGCCTTTTCCTTGGCGGGGGATACGGTCAGCTTGGTATCGCCGGAGGCGGTGCCCGCCACGCTGTTAACGGTCAGCGTGCCCAGGCTCGGGGTGCTGTCCACGTCGATCACGGCCACAGCGTCGATATACTCAGCAAACAGGGTCATGCCCATGATGGCAAAGGATACAGAGGTTGCGTTGTAGTAATTGCCCTCGACGTGGAATCCGATCAGGTTGGTTTCGCCGTCGGTGGTGTACACCAGTCCGGCGCGGGCGAAGTCGCTATCGCTGGGATCAACGTAATACAGGTTGATGTTCTCTGTGGGCGTGGCGATCACGCGACCGCGGGGGATTTCATTTTCGGCCAGCAGGAACAGCGTGCCGTAGCCCATGAAATCCTTTACATAGTTAAAGCCGAACTGGTTCTGAACGGTGATGTTAGCTGCGCCGATATACTCGTACACGTCCAGGATATTCGCGAAGCCAACGATCGCGGTAGCGGTTCGGTGCATCTCCTTAAACTTGTTTTCAACGCGCCCCTTCGCCATCGCCAGCGCCATCTGGTAAGTTGTCTCGGTGGAGGCCAGCGCGCCGGTGTTCAGATATTTGTAAAACCGATCGGTAACCAGCGTCTGCAGCTGATATAAGAATTCATCGTCGGTCTTCTGTACGGCGTTATCGTAGCCGTGATCCTTGATCGCCTCGAGGGAAACGGCCTTGGCGTACTTTTCAACGGTGATTTCCGCGTAGGTCTTTTCCTTGACCAGAAACCTGGAATACGGGATGGTTTCGCCCTCGCCGACGGTGCCGGACTGCAGCGTGCCCTCGGCGTACTTGGATTTCAGCACCGCGCCGGGAGCCTTACGGATGGGGCGCATAATGCCCATGATCTCGCGCAGATGTTCCCAGTTGCGGGCAAAACGGGTTACGAAATCGATCTCGCGCGCGGTTACGTTGATATCATCGGATTTAATCAGATTCTTGGGAACAGCCATTATTTATTCTCCTTTTTGAAACACTTCGATATTTTCGGCGATGGCCTTCTGCCGCTCGCCTGCGTCTTTGATTTTCATGATTTCGTCGCGGGTCATGGTGCTGTTGCCGCCGCCGTTTGGGGGGTTGAGCTTATCCGTGCCGCGATTGTTGATCGTGCCAAACAGCCCGGCGTGCGTATCGCGCAGCGGCTTTAGCACCGCGTCCGCATTTTTGAGCGCGTCGTTTTCCACCTCGACGGTGCTTAGATCGACCGTGCCCAGCAGCAGATCGATGGCCGCGCTGTTAGCGCCCGCCTTTTCAAGCGCCTGGCGGACAAGGGCTTTCTTGCCGGCGTTTGCCTTGTCGGTTTCGATCTGCTTTTTGTAAGCGTCGTACTCGGCCTGTACCTTGGCCGCGTCGCCGCTGGCCTTTTCCAGCGCTTCCACGCGCTGTTTGTAGCTATCGCGTTCCTTCGCGACGGCGGCAGAGTCTTCCGCGCCCTGCTTCGCCTTTTCGATCTCGTCCTTCAGCGCGGTGACGGTTTCACCGTGCGCCGAAATGATCTCGTCGATTTTGTCCTCGTCGATGCCGAGGGCCTTGAGAAATTT
>SFKI01000058.1 GCA_004554775.1 Subdoligranulum variabile | reverse complement strand
ACCCAGGAGCTTTTCCAGAACGGCAAAGAGGCGCTGTACTACGGGATCAACGCCCTGTCCAACAACCTCATCATGGTGGACCGCAAGCTGCTCAAAAACCCCAACGGCCTGATTCTCGGCACACCGGGCTGCTTCGATGGAAAGACCCGGATTCTTCTGGCAGATAGGTCCACCCCGTCCTTTGCCGAGCTGGTGGAGGCCGGTATCACGGAAACGATGGTGAAAGCCTATGACTACGATACCGGCGAGATCGTGGACGCCAGAGCCAAGGACATCCGCATTGAGAAATATGTGGACGAGCTGAAGGTGATCGAGCTGGAGGACGGGACCCGGCTGTGCTGTACGGACACCCACCTGATTATGGATGCAGATGGTCAGTTCATCGAGGCGAACAAAATCATAGATGGCCAGCGGCTCAGCGGCGGCCATGTGGCGGTCCGGGTGGCCTTTCAGCGGTTGCCGGAGAAAGTGCCGGTCTATGACCTCACCGTACCCAAGTACGGGAATTTTCTGCTGGCCAATGGCCTGATCGTCCACAACAGCGGCAAGAGCTTTTCGGCCAAGCGTGAGATCGCCAACTGTTTCCTGCTCACCAATGATGACATCATCATCTGTGACCCAGAGGCCGAGTATGCGCCCCTGGTGGAGCGCCTGCATGGGCAGGTCATTAAGATTTCGCCCACCAGCAGCAATTACATTAACCCGATGGACCTGAATCTGGACTACTCGGACGAGGACAATCCATTGTCCCTCAAGTCTGACTTCATTCTCAGCTTGTGTGAGCTGATTGTGGGCGGCAAAGAGGGCTTGCAGCCGGTTCAGAAAACCATCATTGACCGCTGTGTGCGGCTGGTCTATCAGACCTACCTGGGTGACCCCCGACCGGAGAATATGCCCATCCTGGAGGACCTCTACAACCTACTGCGGGTGCAGGAGGAAAAGGAGGCACAGTACATCGCCACGGCGCTGGAAATCTATGTGACCGGCTCCCTTAATGTGTTCAACCATCAGAGCAATGTAGACATCAACAACCGTATCGTCTGCTACGACATCAAGGAGCTGGGCAAGCAGCTGAAAAAGATCGGTATGCTGGTGGTTCAGGATCAGGTGTGGAACCGCGTCACCATCAACCGTGCTGCCCACAAGTCCACCCGTTACTACATCGACGAGATGCACCTGCTGCTGAAAGAGGAACAGACCGCCGCCTACACGGTGGAGATCTGGAAGCGGTTCAGAAAATGGGGCGGTATCCCCACCGGGATCACGCAGAATGTCAAAGACCTGCTTTCCAGCCGCGAGGTGGAGAACATCTTTGAGAACTCCGACTTCGTGTATATGCTCAACCAGGCGGGCGGAGACCGGCAGATTCTTGCCAAACAGTTGGGTATTTCCACGCACCAGCTCAGCTATGTTACCCACTCCAGTGAGGGCGAGGGCCTGCTGTTCTATGGCTCCACGATTCTGCCTTTTGTGGATCACTTCCCCCAAAATACCGAGCTGTACCGCATTATGACCACCAAACCCCAGGAACTGAAAAAGGAGGATGAATGATTATGAACCCCAATACTGAACTGGATACCATGATGTTTTTTGACAATGCCCTGGAGGGTGAGCGCACCCAGCTGCTCACCGAACTGGCTGATGTTGTCAGCGAGACCCGCGTGGCGGCAGATCAGGCGGCGGAACTGACTGAGGACGGCGAGGCGGGCCTGCTGCGCCTGACGGAAATCTGGTGCGCCATGAATGGCGTCCCGGCCATCGTCATCTTCGAGGGCGGGCAGTCCGAACTGCTTGCTAATGTGGTGGCGCAGATCTACGCCCACCTGCTCCAGCATCATTTTCGTGACCCTGTGGGGCTGGCTGTCTATGTGGAGCTGCGCTACATGACGGCCTCCCTCATGCTGGGGGAATGGTTTGAATAAGGAACCGCGCCTGCGCTTCACGGACGAGGAACGGGCTGACCCGGCGCTGGAGAAGCCCATCCGTAAGGTGGACAAGGCCGCCGCCAAAGCGGATAAGGCGCAGGCTAAAATTCCGAAAAAACAGGTCCGGCAAAAGACGGTGGACCCGGAGACCGGCAAAGTGACTACCAAGCTGGTGCTGGAGGACAAGAAGAAGCCGCCCTCCAAGCTGTCCCATGCGGTGCGGGATACCCCCGCCAATGCCGCCCTGGGGAAAGTTCACAAG
>SFKI01000057.1 GCA_004554775.1 Subdoligranulum variabile | reverse complement strand
TGGACGCCACGAGTGTGAAGCGGTTGGGCTTCGACATCAAGGATGCCCCGGCCCTTGAGGCTACGGCAAACGTGAAAGTCCTGTAACATCTGGCTTCGTGGCAAAGGATGTGTGCGAGTGTTTGGAGCTCGACCTTGCATCTGGAGCGCGTGGCCTTGATGATGACGAAAAGGGTCTGCACACTATGCAGACCCCAGGCGGAGCGCAGGCTCTTGGGTATGTTGATACCACTCAGGCTATCCGTATGCACTGCGAAAAATCCAAAGATTTCAGGGGCGTTGAAATGACGGCCACCGCAAACGTGAAAGTCCTGTAACACCTGGCTTCGTGGCAAAGGACGTGTGTGAGTGTCTGGAACTGACAAACACCTCGCAGACGCTTTCCTATCTCGACGATGATGAAAAGGGTGTCACTACTAATTACACCCCCGGCATGGCGCTGGAGATGCTGCGGGATGCTGGTGTGGCGGTGGAGGTGATTGACAACTAGCCATCCCTGCGTTATCTTATACCTGTCTTGGTAGTGCGAGACGGACAATCTGATACAAATTTGCGCCTGTTGGGAGGGCTTCGGCCCTGCACTACCCCGACAGGCGCATTTTTTTGGAGGATACCTCATGGAAAACGGTATCAAAGTTTTTGAGCGGCAGGAGTTTGGTCAGGTTCGCGTCGTGGATGTGAACGGTGAACCGTGGTTCGTGGCCAAGGACGTGGCGCGGGCGCTGGGCTATGCCAGCACCAATATGACGACAGTTTTCCAGGCCGTACCGGAAGAATGGAAGGGTAGTAATCCGATTGCTACCCCCGGCGGGATGCAGGACATCCCCGGAGAATGGAAGGGTCGTAATTGGATTATGACCCCCGGTGGCGAGCAGGAGATGCTCATCATCTCCGAGCAGGGCCTCTTCTAACCGGGCCCCAAAGGAGGGTCGAGCATGAACATCGAAATCACACTGAAAGAGCTCAATGGTAAGCAAATCCCGGCTGTCACCAGCCAGCAGGTGGCGGAGGCGTTCGGGAAGCGGCACGACCATGTTATCCGCGATATTCGCGAAGTTATGGCTAAGTGTACGGAATCTTTTACTGCCCCCAACTTTGGGTTGAGTGCATACACCGATTCCACGGGCCGCAAGCTCCCCCTGTATCTGCTCAGCAAGGACGGCTTGATGATGGTGACGATGGGCTACACCACGCCTGAAGCCATGCGTGTCAAGGAAGCCTACATCGCCCGCTTCAACGAGATGGATGAGCAACTGCACAGCGCTTCCCCGGCCATTCCTGACTTCCAGAATCCGGCTCTTGCCGCGCGTGCTTGGGCAGAGCAGTACGAGCGTCGCCAAATCGCCGAAGCCCAGCGGGATGAAGCCATCCGCACCAAGGCCGAGATAGGCAGCCGACGCGAAGCTACCAGCATGGCCACGGCGTCCGCAGCCATTCGCCAGCGCGACGCTCTGGCCGATAAGCTGGGTGAGGGTAAGCACTACAAGCAGGTGAAAGCCATCCCGTGGCTGCTGGAGGTGTTCCACGAGTCTGCGGGCATGTACTCGCAGGTGGGCCGCAAGCTCTCGCAGCTTGGTGAAAGGATGGGCCTCTCCCCGCGCATCAAGGAAGACAGCCAATACGGCACCATCAAAATCCACCATGTGGAAGTCATCGAGGCACTCCGGCTGGCTCTCAAGCAGGACCACAACCTGCTGGGGAAGTATCGCAAGATGAACTAAACCGTTCGGAATTCGTGCAGACATAGACAGAAACGTGAAGCCCCCTCGTATCGACCAATGCGGGCGTAGTGTCGATACGAGGGGGCTTTTTTTGTATCCGGCATCCTGGGGAACGGGAGGTGAAACCAGGACGACGGAAATGTTTATTCGCCGATGGTGATGGTGATGGGGGTACTGCTCACAGCCGTTCCGTTGCAGTTCGTGGCGCACACACTCATGGAGAACTGTCCCGATACGTTCGGTGTGCCGGACAGTGTGACCGTGTTGGCTTTGGTCTCGACCCGCATCCAGGCAGGAGCGCCGTTCGCCCCCAGGGTCATAGGCATCGAACCCTGGAACGCCACATGCCCCATCCACGGCTGGCCCTTCGTACACTCAGGGAGAGAATAACCCCCGACTTCCACAGATTCGCATTCACACGGACCTTCGCAGCAGGTGTAATTGCACACAAGGTCTTTGATGGCGGCGATGATAGTGGGAGAAAC
>SFKI01000056.1 GCA_004554775.1 Subdoligranulum variabile | reverse complement strand
TTACGCGCGTTCCACCACCTCCAAATTATACTTGACATCCGGTACAGCACATGGTACAATATCGACAGTACAAGACGGGCGCTGCAACCTGCTGTGCTGTTCCCAGACACCATTTAACGCAAACAAAGGATACCACATTTTCCCAGTTCGGGTCAAGTGGTATCCTTTGTTTTTTCATTTTTTCTTGCCTAACTCGTCAGCAAGCGCGTACAACATCGTCACAGCTTCATCGGAATGGTTCAGCAGCCGCTGTACACGCTCTAAACTACCGTGCGCGTGATAGTCCTGCACAGCGTATATTTTGCGCGCGCTATGCGGCGCAATGTTGCGCTTTATCGGCTTACCGTCCAGACGGTACAGCCGCGCAACTCGCTTGAGGTCTTTGTACACCGCTGCGCGAGTTCGCGGCTTGCGCTCATTCAAGCGCCCCTCAAACACGTAATAGCGCCCGGCCTGCCGCAGCAGCGCTTCGCGCAGTGCGGTAGGCACATAGACGCGCCGCCGCTTATGCGTCTTGCGCTCGGTCACGGTCGGGCGCTGCGTGCGCATCAGAACGTCCGTTCGGAGCGCGAGGCAATCCGATATGCGCAGCCCGGTTGCAAGGCTAAGCTGCAAAGCAAGGCGGTTTGCTGGCATCAATGCCGTCAGTAATAAATCAAAGACACGGGGGTCTACGTAGTCGGTTCGCACGTTTTCGTGCACACTCTCCTTTCCCAAAAATGTCAACTCACATATCACAGAATAGCAGAAAAGCCTACATCTGTCAAGGATTACACGAGCGGCGCGTGCGCCGTCCTTGACCGATATAGGCTCTCTGCTAAGCTGCAATCACGGCAGACCCCGAGAGGGTCTGCCCTCATCAAACAAGGGCATACTTGCACCGAAGCCCGGCTTTGATAACGTCTCCGGCGTTATCCACAACATCACCGGTTACGGTGAGTTCGCGCCCCGGCGCGGTGTTGTAGTCGGCGTGCAGGTACACGCAACGCGCGTGCTGCAAATCGCCGCCGTGGTAGTAATACCGCCCGCCGATAGTGCCGCCGCCCTGCTGCTTTGTGACATACTTGGCTACATACGCTGCCGCAGCCTGCGGTTCACCGTATAGGTGCATTGCGGTTGTAAACCCGAGTTTCCAACCGGGCAAATTATAAATGGGGTGTTCACGATGCGCAACGCCAGATTCCACAAGGCGCACGGCATCGCTGTTGCAAAGTCCGTGGAAATGCAAGGCTCCATCTTTGTGCAGCTCCGGCACTGCAACATATCGCAAGCCGCGGCGGCGAACCTGATTGTCAGCCCATTGTCCAAACTTTCGGACGGCTGCTTTGTAATCATAACGATCAATCCTCTCTGGGTCAAGGGTCAGCGTGAAGAACAGGTCAAAGTCATTGCACGCGCACAGTTCGTAGACCTGCTTACGCGCGCGCCGGGCGGCTCTGGCTGCGCCGTCTCCGTCCTCTGAATCTCTCGCCGCCTTGACGGTTTTCTGTGCTTTCTCGACTGTCACCAACCGTTCCGGGTTGAATACATCCCGGTTGAATACAACATCCTCTATCACCGACCCGGTGAGGGGATTTATTTTTATCCGGCGATTGCAAAAGGTTGCTGCTGTGGGTCGATATAATTCGATACCATTCGTCATTTTTTGACGGAATTCTGTGCCTTATATCAAGTAATAGAAACCGGGAGACGCTCCCGAGCAAAGCCGCCCGTTAAGGCATCGCCCGCCGTTCGGCGGGGGTGCCGTCCGGGCGTCTCGTGCCCGTGCTCAGGGCGGCGAGCCGCCCTTCGTCGTGGGCACATCATCGGCGGTCGGCGCGCGGGCGCAGGCGTGGCGGCATAAAAGTGCCGCCGCACCTGCGCATTGTTGTGCGCGCCTCTTGCCCGCTATCCGTGGCGGCTGTCCCCCAAGGCGGCAGTGTTCACACCTCGCAGGTCTTCCGGGCGCGCGCGGGGGCGCACCCTGTCGCGCGCCCGCGCGCTTCCTCTTTGGCTGCCGCCTTTCCCCCTGCCGCCACGGGCGGGCTGCGTTGCCCTGCGGGGGCAGGGCGGCTCGGGCGCAGCCCTCGCCGCCCGCGCCCTTGCGGGCGCATTCCATGCCCCCGCAGGGTTTTCCGTTTTTAAAGGCACAGCGCGTGCGTTACGCGCGTTCCACCACCTCCAAATTATACTTGACATCCGGTACAGCACATGGTACAATATCGACAGTACAAGACGGGCGCTGCAACCTGCTGTGCTG
>SFKI01000055.1 GCA_004554775.1 Subdoligranulum variabile | reverse complement strand
CCCGCCGCCAATTTATATTTTCGGTACTGCTTCACCGCGAAATGGTCGGGGTCGCGTTCTTCCAAGTCGGCAAACAGCAAATCGACGGGGCTTTGATATTCCTCGTCGTCCTCGCGGGCTTCGCTGGCGTTGATAAGTTCCAACAGGGTAATAAAGTTCATTTCCTCGGCGGGGGCTTCGTACCAGATGTAGCCCACCAACGCGCAATACAAAAGCCGTTCTGCCTTTACCCAAAAATCCTCCGCGCTTTTTTCTCCCTCACCTTTGGTATTCGCTATCAACGTATTTACCAGCTTCAAAATATCTTTCTCGCTGCGGATATACACAAAGGGGTTGTAGTGCATAGATTTTTTGAAGTTAATCGTATTCAGTACCTTAATGCGGTAGCCCGCCCGTTGCAGCAGCTTCCCGCACTCAATCAAAACCGTACCTTTCGGGTCGGTTAAGACGTAAGAGGAATGAAGCTGCATTAGATTAGGTTTGACAAAAAATCTTGTTTTTCCGCTGCCGCTGCCGCCGATCACGACGACGTTCTTATTTCTCGCGTACTTCGGCTGCTTCGGGCGGCTGTTCATGGTAAGCCGTTCCGTCTGCGTCAAAATGATGTTGTTTTGGAAATCCGGGTCTATGTAGGGCTTTATATCTTCGGCGTTTCCCCATGAAGCGTTTTGTCAAGTGCTTTTTTGAGTTATTGACGCAAATTCTTGTGAAAGTGCGAAAGTGCAAAGTGCAAAGGGTCTGCGTTTTGCACTTTCAGCTTGCGGGTTCGGGCGGCTGCTTCTTCTTGATGAAGTTATACCATTGACCGCCGACACGCCTTGCGCCCAAAATGCTGCCCATGTTGCGCTTGGCGTTCTGTACCGTCCTCTCGGATATTCCGGCTTCGGCTGCGGCCTTTACAATGTCCTCGCTGGCAAGCTCTTTCCCGTCTGCAAGCAGGTCAAGTATCAGCTTCTCGGCTTGTTCGGTCTTGGTGGCGGTGTTCCCGCCCGCGCCGGATAGCAGCTCGTCGGCGGTTATGTCGTATTCGCCTATCCATGAAAAGCCTGTTTCCGGGTCAAGGCAAAAGGCAACGGGCTTGCCCTCCGGCGCCAGGGAAGATTTGTCATGGACGATAACACGCACATTCGGCTCCCGCTTCACGCGCCCGATCAGCAGGACGCTCCTTGCTGCGGCGCGGAAGTCGATAGAACCTAAGCCCCGGTATGCGCTCTGCCCTCCGGCAGCTTTGTTCAAGTGTCCGATAAGGATAACGGCGCACCCGGTACGCTCGGCAACATCGGCAAGACGGCGGAACATGGGGCGCACTTCGTTTGCCCGGTTCATGTCGGTCTTTTCGCCCATGTACGCCTGTATTGGGTCAAGGATAATCAACCGCGCCCCGTTCTGCGTGATTGCCTTTTCTATGCGCTCGTCGGAGAGGGTAAGCTCCCGCTTGGCTTCATCAATCACAAGCACGCGGTCAAGGTCGGCTTCGGCTTCTATCAAGCGGGGCTTGACGGTATCGCCCAGCCCGTCCTCGGCGGTCTGGTAAATCACTTGGAATGGCGGCAGGGGCTTCATTCCCGGCAGCGTTCCCCCGGTGGTGCAGGCAGCGGCAAGGCGTAGGGCAAAGGTGGTCTTGCCCTCGCCGGGGTTGCCTTGCACAATGGTTACTTTCCCGAAAGGGATATACGGCTCCCATAGCCATTCAACGGTCTGCGTGTCAACCTCGCTCATGCGGATAATCTCGACGGTTTCTTCCTGCGGCGGCTCTTTCAGGCCGTAAACTGCTTCCTGGATATACTTCCCGTCTGTGATTTCTGCCCGGTGCTGCAATACCTCGTTCCAGTCCTTAAACAGCGGCACAAGGCGGTGGACGGTCAAGCCCTCCGGCACAAGCTCCGCAAGGCGGCTACAAGCGTCGTTTCCGGCTTGGTCGCTGTCAAGGCAGAGGTAAACGGTCTTGATGTTCGGACGGTCAGAAAGGAAACGCAATAGGGCTTTTTCTCCCACGCCGCCCAATGACAAATAGCTCTGCTTCTGCCATTCCTTTTTGAACAGGCAGAGGAAAGAGAGCAGGTCAACGGGGGCTTCAAAGGCAAAAAGCCTGTCGCCCTCGCCCCGGTAACAGAAATTAAAGGCTTTGTCGCTGCCTTTCACATCGAGCCGGAAGTTTCCCGCCGTTCCCTTGCTGTGGGCGTAGCGCGGTATTCCGTCCTCGTCCCGCCCCACAAATACGGCGTTGTGGTGGGCTGCGTCCTCGTAA
>SFKI01000054.1 GCA_004554775.1 Subdoligranulum variabile | reverse complement strand
CCGCCTGCGTGCCGCATTGAAAACCTTGAAAATGCAATTGGAAAAGGAGGACTGGAGATGAATCGAGCCTTTGAAAAAGAACTGTCCAGAGCACTGGCGGCAGAGTCGGACACAGCTGTCCCGGAAACGCTGCTGCGCCGCTGCCGGGCGGAACATATCGTAAAACAACGGAGTGGTTGGCGCGATTTGCTGCACTGCCAGTTCAAATTGCTGGGCTGGAAGGTGTGGGCGCTGGAAGCAATGGCGGCACTGGCGTTGTACAGTGTGGGCCGGGAACTTGCTCTATGGGAGAAGGCATGGACATTACGCAATGCGCTGTTTGGTCTGAGCACACTCGCCATGCTGACAGCCCTGCTCGGTCTGCCGTTTTTATACCGGGCAAGTCAATATAAGATGCTTGAACTGGAACATGCCACATATGCAGGAATCGGTCGTCCACTGGCGATGCGGTTTTTGCTACTGCTGGCGGGGGAAACGATCCTGCTGGGAGTGCTGGTACTCAATGTGCGGGCAGCCGTGCCATGGAGCGTCGGGCAACTGTTGGTGGTGCTGGCCGTGCCATTCCTGACCGCAAACAATGAGCTGCTTCTGCTGCTGCGCTGGGTGCGCCCGGAATGGATGATGACCGGGGCTGTACCGCTGTTTGCAGGGCAGCTGTGTTTGCTGCGGTTCGTGCAATTATCGGAACTGCCGAAAGGTCTGCCGCTGGCGGCGGGCGTGCTGGTGCTCTGTATGGTGTTGCAGTGCATCCGGCTTGCCGCCCGGTCAGAATATATTGTAGAAGGCTGAAAGGAGCAAGTCATGGAACTGAAAATTCAGAATATTACAAAGCGATACCGGGATAAAACGGCGGTGGATGATGTGTCCATCACTCTCACGCCGGGTGTGTGGGGGCTGCTGGGGGCGAATGGTGCAGGCAAAACAACTTTAATGCGGATTTTGTGCGATGGGGTGGAGATTGGGACGCTTGGTGCGGCCTACCGGGAAAAGCTGGGGTATCTGCCGCAGGAATTCGGGTTTTACCCGGAATTCACGGTACAGGACTATCTGGAATATATGGCGACACTCAAGGGTCTGCCACGTACAGAGGCTGCCCGGCAGATCGACGCACTGCTGGAGCGGGTAAGTCTGACTGAGGTGCGCCGCAAAAAGATCTTGAAGCTTTCCGGCGGTATGAAGCGCCGGGTAGGCATCGCACAGGCACTGCTCAACGACCCAGAATTTTTAATTCTAGATGAGCCCACGGCAGGGCTGGACCCTGGAGAACGGGTGCGGTTCCGCAATCTGCTGTCGGAGTTTGCACAGGAACGAATCGTTCTTATTTCAACGCATATCGTTTCGGATGTGGAATACATTGCGGCCGAAAATGCCGTGATGAAGGCTGGTAAGATCATTGCGAAGGACACCACCGAAGGGCTGGTAAAGCGGATTGAGGGCAAAGTCTGGCAAGGAAATATCCCGACGGAAACGCTCTCCCGGTGGGAGCACCGACTGCGGGTGGTGAACCTGCGCAACGAGCCGGATGGGACGGTAACATTGCGGTATCTGGCAGATGCACCACAGTTGCCGGACAGCATCTCGGCGCAGCCCAGGCTGGAAGATCTGTATCTGTGGCTTTTCCCGGAGGAAATGGAGGAAGCAAAATGAACCTGTATCGTTTGGAATTGAAACGTGTGTGCAAAACCCGTATGACAGCCATTCTGCTGATTATTGCACTGGTGCTGGCCGTGGTTATGGCATATCTGCCGGTGACCTTTATCGGCTGGACGGAACTGGATGCCAGCGGAAACGAAGTGAGTTACACGGGTCTGAAAGCAATCCGGAAACGGCAGGAGCAGCAGGTGTCCGGTACCATCACGCCGGATGTCATGCAGGAAGCACTGGAAGCCTATCAGCGGGTGTACCGGCAGTATGACGCAAGTTCCATCAACGACATCCCGGTCGAGGTGTTTTATAAAGAACTTGCCCGGTATCAGCCTCTTGTGAACAATGCAAAGGAAGCCTTTGCCGACCCGAAAACCGGCATGGCACCGGGCGTGATGGGACTGACCGCAGAGGATATGCAGAACTTTTACAGCCAGCTCCCCAAACGGCTGGAATCGGTGATCTGGCTGGAGCAAAGCGGAAAGCCCGGCTATGAGCAGGCGCAGGCCATCGCACAGAAAAAGTTCGATGCTGTACAAAACCCCTTCACCTATTCGTTTGGGGTCAATTCAGACGCAATGGATTACCAGACCCTGTTGAACTTGCTGCTCACCCTGCTGTGTGCAGTTATTGCGGCCCCGGTGTTTGCGTCGGATGCACAGACCGGTGCGCAGGACATCCAACTGTGCACAAAAAACGGCGGTCTGCGGCTAGCAGCGGCAAAGCTGGCGGCGGCGTTCAGTATCACAGGGGCGGCGTATCTGCTCTGCGGCGTGGTGTGGATCTTGGTCACGAATGCTCTATTTGGCTGGGAAAGTACCCAAACTTCCGTGCAATGGCTGTTTTCTGTGACCAGCCTGCTGCCGTATACCGTTGGCCAGATGGAGTGGGTCATGCTGGTGGCAAACTTCCTGATCTTCTTTGCGGAGGTGGCCTTTGTGCTGATGGCATCCGCATGGGCCAAGAACAACCTGACCGCTTTGTCTGTGGCGCTGATCAGTGTGGTGGCACCGCTGATTGTTTATATGGTCGTGCCGGGTTCCTTCGGAGAATGGCTGTCCACCCTGCTTCCGGCAGGGGGCATTGGGCTTTCCAATGCATTGCTGTATAAAATGATCAGCTTTGATTTTCTCTATGCAGGCGGGCATGCCTTCTTTCAGGCAGATGTACTGCTGGCATCGGCACCGATCAAGATCGTTCTGCTCGTTGGATTGGCAGTATGGGGGTATCTGCGAAAGACCAAGGTGGCTTAAAAGGAAACGCTACCGAAAAAAGCTCATCGGATGCATAGAGAACTGCATCGGATGGTGTATTTGCAAAAACATATATAAATTCCAGTTTGTAGCACCCCTGAGGATTGCTTTGGCGGTCCTCTATTTTTATAATGCAAAGATTTACTCCCTTTTCTCGGACGGGTTGGTCGACATCAATTTATATAGCTTAGTATTTTTGGGAAAAGAATTGGTGAATGGAACAATATTGCCCGCGCACCGAATCAGCCCACAGCCTGCAGGGACGTTGGTGACGTAGCCCAGCTGGTTGTCGGAAATGTTCAGCAGCTTCGCCAGTTCCGCGCGGTCTGTGGCGCTC
>SFKI01000053.1 GCA_004554775.1 Subdoligranulum variabile | reverse complement strand
ATAGCCTCGATCAGCAGCGGGGTGACCTTGAACAGGTCGCCGCAGATGCCGTAGTCGGCGATCTCGAAGATGGGAGCGGTGTCGTTCTTGTTCACCGCGATGATGCACTCGGAATCCTGCATACCGGCCTTGTGCTGGATGGCGCCGGAGATGCCCAGAGCGATGTACACCTTGGGATGCACGGTCTTGCCGGTCTGTCCCACCTGATGGTCGGCGGACAGCCAGCCAGAGTCGATGGTGGCACGGGAGCCGCCCACAACGCCGCCCAGAACGTCAGCCAGCTCCTCAGCCAGCTTGATGCCGCCCTCGACGTCCTTGCTGATGCCACGTCCGACGGAGACGATGTAGTCGGCGCCGATCAGGTCGACCAGCTTCTTGGCGGCCTTCACGACCTCCACGACCTCGGTCTTCACATCGGCCTCGCTCAGGGCGAAAGCGGGCTTCACGATCTCGCAGGCGTCAGCCTTGGCCTGATCAAAGGGAGCCTTCTTCATAACGCCCGGACGCACGGTAGCCATGCAGGGACGGAAGCGGGGGCAGATGATGGTGGCCATCAGGTGACCGCCGAAAGCGGGACGGGTCATCTTCAGGTTTCGGTCCTCCATGTCCCACTTCTGGGCGTCAACGTCCAGAGTGGAGCTCTCACGCAGGAACTGGATGTAGTTGGCCACGTCGATGTCCAGGTGGGTGCAGTCAGCGCACAGGCCGGTGTGCAGGCGGGCCGCGCAGCGGGGAGCCAGGTCACGGCCGATGTTGGTGGCGCCGATCAGGAATGCCTCGGGCTTCAGGTCCTCGATGACGTCGCAGATGACCTTGGCGTAGGCGTCGGTGTTGTAGACAGCCAGCATGGGGTTCTCGCAGACATAGACCTTGTCCGCGCCGTAGCCGCCCAGCTCCTTGGCGGCGGACTCAATGCCCTCGCCGCCCAGCAGCAGGCCGCACAGGTTCACACCCAGCTCGTTGGCCAGGTCGCGGCCCTTGGAGATCAGCTCGAAATCGGTGGGCATCAGCTTGCCCTCACGCTGCTCGCAGAAGACCCACACGTCCTTGAAAGCGGCGATATCAGCACTGTTGAAATTAGACATAGTCGTTTATCCCCTTTCTCAGATGATGTGCTTGGCGGCCAGGATGCCGGCCAGCTTCTCGCAGGTCTCCTTGCCGTCGCCCTCCAGCATCATGCCGACGCCCTTCTGGGGAGGCGTGAAGCTCTTGAAGATGTTGGTGGGAGAACCCTTCAGGCCGATGGTGGTGGCATCGATCAGGCGGTGGTCCTTCAGCTTCTCATAGTCGAAGACCTCCAGGGGCTTGCTGTAAGTGGCATAGATGCCGCCGATGCTCATGTAGCGAGGCTGATTCAGCTCCTTGATGCAGGTGATCAGGCAGGGAGTCTGGACCTTGATGGTCATGTAGCCATCCTCCAGCATCCGCTTGACGGTGATGGTGTCGCCGTCCTTGGTGATGTCGGCGGCATAGGTGACCTGGGGCAGGCCCAGCTTCTCAGCGATCTGGGGACCGACCTGGGCGGTATCACCGTCGATGGCCTGACGGCCGCACATGACGATGTCGTCCTTCTCGACGCCGATGGTGTCGATGGCGGCGGCCAGGATCTGAGAGGTGGCGTAGGTATCGGAACCACCGAACTCGCGGGCGGACACCAGAACGGCGTCGTCGGCGCCCATGGCCATCAGCTCACGCAGCATACCGGCCGCGGGAGGGGGGCCCATGGTGATGACGGTGACCTTGCAGCCGGTGGCGTCCTTCAGCTTCAGGGCGGCCTCGACAGCGTTCATGTCGTCGGGGTTGATGATGGTCTGCATGGATGCACGGTTCAGGGTGCCATCGGGATTGACAGCCACCTTACCGGAGGTATCGGGGACCTGCTTGACGCAAACAATGATCTTCATAGTCGTTTCTTCCTCCTCTTACAGACCCATGTTGGCGGAAATGACGATGCGCTGGACCTCGGAAGTGCCCTCGTAGATCTCGGTGATCTTGGCGTCGCGCATCATGCGCTCCATGGGATAGTCCTTGGTGTAACCGTAGCCGCCGAACATCTGCAGCGCCTTGGTGGTGGTCTTCATGGCGTGCTCGGAGCACCACAGCTTGGCCATGGCGGCCTCCTTGGTGTAGCGGACGCCCTGCCCCTTCAGGACAGCAGCCTGATAGGTCAGCAGACGGCCGGCCTCGCAGCCCATCTCCATGTCGGCGAAGGTGAACTGGGTGTTCTGGAACTTGCTGATGGGCTTGCCGAACTGAACACGGCCCTTGGTGTAGTTCTTGGCCTCTTCCAGGGCGCCCTCGGCG
>SFKI01000034.1 GCA_004554775.1 Subdoligranulum variabile | reverse complement strand
GCGGCAGTTCATGAAGCCAAGGCAGAGCGCAAGGAAAATGAAGTTTTTATTCCATTGAGGTTTGCTCCTGGTCAGGCACTCCAAATCGACTGGGGAGAAAAACGATCATTCTGCTATCGCAGAAATAACCCTGAACAAAAACTTTACCGGCACCGATGTTGGTTTCGGTGAAGTTGTGTGTGTGGCTTATGATTACACCACCGGTGATTTCAAGGCCAGTATGAGCGGCTCTGCATACAAGGTTGGTTCGGAAACCGCAGCGCCCTTCTTCATGGCAATCTTTGCCGTGCTGATGGATGATTCCGTTTTCGCAAAGCAGTTCGATGAATTCTGCAAGGCAGACGAAAACACCCAGGAGGGCGTAGATATGCTACGCTCCTGTGCCTGTTTCTTGTCGGACTATCAGAACATCATCACCGGCGCCTTCTACACCTTGCGTAAGGAAGGGTTCAATGCATCCGAGTATGAGGAAAAGCGAATCCTGAGTAAGCTACACACTTCCATGGATTTTATCCCTGGCGGCGAAACAGCTTACACGGCAGTATCCATGTTCGACGACAAAAACATTTGGATCAACGCAGCCTGTGACCTCGTTGAGTTGCAGACTGCGCGTGAATTCAATCACTGTGCTGTCCTCGGCCTTCTTTACCATGAGATCGGACATTTGCTATTCACTGATTTTCCCACCTATAATGCGTGGAAATATCAGATGCAGGCCGGTGTTTGGTTCCCGGAGGCTCCTGATGGGGCAAAGACCGTCAATGGTGTTAATCTTACTGCAAAGATGAAGGATCCCACCTTCTTGAGCATTCTTGTAAACTGTGCTTGCCACTTTCAGAATGCAATTGAAGATGGTTTCATGCGTCCGCAAAGCGAGTGACAACGCAAATCCGCAGGTGAACAATGTTCGTCCCGACGATGTTCAATTACGAAAAATGACATCTATTTTACCGTGAATCTCTTTACAATATAAAATTGTCGATTTATAATAATGGCAATGTACGTGCTGCATAATTTCTCCGAGTTTCACATTTTTGGGCTGCCTAGGTATCTGGAATCTGCCTGGCTTTCAAATGTGGGCAGGGCTTTGCTTTGCCAAAATGGAGGAATACGACGATGATTCGTAATACGGCCGTTACTGTATGTGGCCCGCTAAATGTAAACAAATTGGGCGTTACCTATGTGCATGAGCACCTGATGGTAAAACCCCAGCTGCCGGATGAGTATTATATTCCTTATACGCTGGATGACGAGGCGGCTTCGACGGAGGAGACCCGCAGTTTTTCCGCAGCCGGGGGTGAGACCCTGGTGGAGATGACGCCGATCAACTACGGCCGCAACGTAAAGGCCTATCAGCGCATTGCGCAGGCTACCGGTGTGCATGTCATCTGCTGCACAGGCTTCCACAAGCAGCTGTTTATGCCGCCCTGGTTTGGCGATAAAACCGACGGTGAGCTGTATGATATTCTGATGAACGAAGTGACGAATGGCCTGGATGACACCGAGATCCACCCGGGTGTTATCAAGCTGGGCACCAGCTTTGAGGAAGTGACCGCCGCCGAAAAGCGCTCCATCGAGGCAGTGGCCCGCGTACACCGCGACACGGGCATCCCCATCAGCACCCACTGCGATAAGGGCACAATGGGCATGGACCAGCTGCGCCTGCTGGAAAAACACGGTGTCGATCCGAAGAATGTGCTGCTGTGCCACATTGACAGCAAGATGGATACGGACTATGCCATCCGGCTTTGCCTCGAGGGCGCTACCATTTGCCTGGACCATGTTGGCCGAGAACTGCAGGATCGCGATTCCTATCGCGTGCGGATGGTCACGGCGCTGGTGGAGGCCGGCTGCGTAGACCACGTGACCCTGGCCGGCGATATGGGCAAAAAGAACTATCTGCCTGCCTACGGCGGTAAGCCCGGCTTCACCTATATCCTGACCGACCTGAAGGCGGAACTGCTGCCTTACATCGGCGAAGAAAACTTCCACAAAATGATGGTAGAGAACCCCAAACGAATTTTCGCCTGGAAATATAACGACTAACATAGAAAAAGGAGGGGCAGCAATGGCCACTCTGACTGAACTGATCCGACAGGAAGACCCCAAACGCCCCTATACCGATGAACAACTGGCCCAGATGTTGCAGCTGCGCCGCGAACAGGTAGTGGAGCTGCGGCGGATCAACGGCATCCCTAACTCCTGGATGCGGCTGCGCCCGGCGCTGGTGGTAGAGATGCAGAAACTTCTGGAGCAGGAGCCGGGGCTTTCGGATCGGTCGCTGACCCTGCGGCTGAACGCGATGGGCTACAATGTCTCGCGCTATCTGGTAAAGGAACTGCACAGCAATTTGCCAGAAAAAGAAGCAGAGCCGCAGCCTGAACCGGCCGTAGAAATCACCACGCAAGAGGAGACCGAGGACACCAACGTGTTTGCCGGGATGATCGGCTACGATGGCGGCCTGAAAGCGCAGATCCATCAGGCGAAAGCGGCGGTATCTTATCCGCCCAACGGCCTGCACACACTCATTATTGGTCCGTCTGGTTCCGGCAAAACGTTTCTGGCAGAGAATATGTACCACTATGCGGTGCAGCAGGGCCTGCTGGCGCCGGATGCCCCCTTTGTCTCCTTCAACTGCGCCGATTACGCCGACAACCCGCAGCTGCTGAACAGCCAGTTGTTTGGTTATGTGCGCGGCGCGTTCAGCGGCGCCAACGCCACCAAGGACGGCCTGGTGCAGAAGGCAGACGGCGGCATCCTGTTTTTGGATGAGATCCACCGTCTGTCCGGGGAAGGGCAGGAAATGCTTTTCTACCTGCTGGACAAGGGCAGCTACCGCCGACTTGGCGATTCCGGCCCGGCACGCAAGGTCAATGTGCGGCTGATCGCCGCTACCACCTCTTCGCCGGAGTCGGCCCTGCTGTTGACGTTCCGCCGCCGTATCCCCATCGTCATCTCGATGCCCGGCATCGCTGACCGCCCGATGGCGGAGCGGTTTGCCGTGCTGCAAAGCATCTTTGCGGGAGAGTACAAGAAGATCGACCGCAAGCTGGTGGTGGAGCGGGAAGCCGTGCGCATCTTATTGCAATATGATTGTCCCGGCAACATCGGCCAGATGCAGAGCGACATCCAGGTCTGCTGCGCCAACGCGTTTTTGGAGAGCGTCTCCAAGCGTGAAGACACCGTTTACATCCGTGCCGAACTGGTGCAGCAGTTGATCTCGGCGGGCAGCCTGACCCGTTCGCTGGAAGTGGAAAGCTCTTATGATCGGCAGCTGGTCTTCCCGCAGGTGGAGGACGACACCAGTCAAACGCTGGATAAAATGTACTACCGACTGAAAGAAATTGCCGAGGAAGACTGCACGCCTGAAGCGCGGATGAAAGCCCTGCAGACCGTACTGCTGGGCCGCGTGCTGCCGCAGAACAACCTGCACAATAACAACACGGCGAAATCGCTGGAGCAGGAGCGGCAGGAAGTGCGCAAGGTCGTGCTGGCTGTGCTGGCCGAGATGCGGGACAGCCTGAATTCCTGCCGCAAGGACTTTGAGGACGCGTTAGTGCTCAGCCTGACCACGGATGTGCCCCAAAACGCCAACGGTGCACAGATTTCACTGGCGGAAAAGTACCCGGCTGAGATGGAGCTGGCCCAACAGTTTATTGACCGTTTCCGCGCCAAGCGGCCCTGCAATATAAGCGACTACAAGCGGCAGATGCTCACCCTGTGCCTGGTGGCATTCTCGGCCCGCAAGATGGAGCGGCGCATCCGGATCATACTGATGGCTCACGGCCAGGTCGGCCCGGCCATGGCTGAGGTTGTGAACCATGTGCTGCAGGACGACAACGCCATCGGCTTCTCCATGGGCTGGGACGAGCCCAACGAGCAGGTGTTGGAGCGCGCCATCCGTCTGGTCCAACAGGTGGATGAGGGGCTGGGCTGCCTGCTGCTGGTGGATATGGGTTCGCTGGCGTCCTTTGCGCCGGAGATTTCCCTGCGCACCGGTGTCAGCGTGCGGTGCGTGGCCCGCGTGGATACGCTGATGGCGCTGGACGCCGTGAACCGGGCCAGCTTCCGGGATAAATGCACGCTGGATGAACTAGCGGATACGCTGGAAATCGGTCGTCTGCACGCCGGATTCTCCGATCTGGAGCAGCGTACCGGTAAGCCGTCTGCGATCCTGACGGTCTGCATCACCGGCGAGGGTTACGCCCGCCGCATAGAGAGCTTCTTGAAAGCCACCGTGGTGGAGTGCAGCGACATCAAAATTGTGGATGTGGGCCTGCTGAACCGCGATGCTATGCTGGCCCGCGTGGAAGAACTGCGCCGGGACTACGACATCGTGGCCGCGGTAGGCACCATCAACCCGGAACTGCCGGG
The DNA here is from genome assembly GCA_004554775.1 of Subdoligranulum variabile. Taxonomy (GTDB): domain Bacteria; phylum Bacillota; class Clostridia; order Oscillospirales; family Ruminococcaceae; genus Gemmiger; species Gemmiger variabilis_B. The sequence continues at coordinate 7,421 of SFKI01000034.1, read as the reverse complement.
CATTCCGTTTTTGCCTATGAACTACATCTTCTCTGGCCGCGGCTCGATGGCGCTGACAAACCTGCTGGAGGCACACTGCCAGCACAACAGCGGCATCGGCGATCTGCTGGACCCGCAGCTGATCCTTTGCGATGCGGATTTCCAGGACAAGAACGATGCGCTGGACACCATGTGCACGATGCTGATGGAGAAAGGCTGCGTCAAGCCGGAATTTTTGCTGAGCGTCTACAAGCGAGAGAACTTAGGCGTAACCTGCCTGCCGGGGCATATCGCCATCCCCCACGGCGAGCCCGCCTACGTCACAAAGCCTGCCATCTGCGTCGCCAAAATCTGCCATCCGTTGGACTGGACGGGCGGATTTGTGGCTGAAATTGTTTTTTTGTTTGCGCTGGACGAAAAATGCCAGGGATTTGTACAAAATTTCTGCGATATTATTAAAGACGAAAATAACGTAAAGAAGCTATTATCTGCAAAAAATGCCAAGGAGATCTACGATTTCCTAAAATAGGATCAAATTCTGCCAGAAAGTTGGCACGTAACTTGCTATATATATGGGTGTAAGGGTTCCAGATCCCTTGCACCCACATTTTTGTATTGGAGCAAATGCAGCACTACGGTACAAGAGAAAAGGAGGTGAACTACACAGATGGCTATGCGAGATATTCTTTTCCCTGAATGTGTGATTACACACATGAAAGCAAAAAGTAAAGAGGATGCTCTGCACCAGCTGTATGAAGTTCTTTTGAAAAACGGGAAGGTAAAGACCAGTTTTTACGATGCTGTCTTGGAGCGTGAGCGCAATTACCCCACCGGCCTTGAACTGGAGGAGTACAATGCAGCAATTCCTCATGTGGTCCCGGCTCATGTTGAACATTCTGCCATGGGCATTGCGGTCCTGGATACGCCCGTTACGTTCCAGCGCATGGATGACGATGAAGCCACGGTGGATGTCAATGTGATCTTCAACATTGCATTGGATGTTAACGGCAAGCAGATTGACATCCTGCAGGAGATCATGGCGATCCTGGCGGACAAGGACGTGATGGGACAGTTGGTCAAGGCCGACACCCCGCAAGATGTTATGAACATTTTAAAGAAAGAAGGATGATTTCTTATGAAAAAGATTATGGTTTGCTGTGGTTCTTCCATGATCACCTCTACCATCGCTATTAACAAGCTGAAAACCGCTATGGCCAACGCTGGCATTGATGTCAAGTTCATTCAGTGCAAGTTCGCCGAGGTCCAGGGCAAAGTCAAGGTCGAGCGCCCCGACGTTATCGTGCCCACCGGCGCACTGAAGGATAGCCTGACCGATTCCGTTCCCGTTGTGCGCGGCACCTGCTTCGTGACCGGCGTTGGCGAGAAAGAGGCCATCGACGAGATCATCAAGATCTTGCGCGGCTGATTGCAGAAAGAAATAGGAAAGCGCGGCGGTACCACTGCCCCTGAAATGGCCGCTGCAAAATTATAAAACCGGAGGAGTTATAAAATGCAAGTTGTTATTGACGCCTTGAACTGGATCTGTGGTTTGGGTCCCATGTGCATGATGCCCATCATCATGTTCGTTATCGGTATTTGTCTGCGTGTTAAGATCGGCACCCTGCTGAAGTGCTGCATCACCACCGGTGTTGGCTTCTGCGGTGTCAACCTGGTCATCAACACCTTTGTTGCACAGGTTGGCCCCAGCGTGCAGAACATGGTCACCCGCTTTGGCCTGCATACCGACATCATGGATGTGGGTTGGCCTGCCCGTGCCGCCGCTACCTGGGCTTACCCCTTGGCCGCTGTGGTCGTCTTCGTCGTCCTGGGTATCAACATCCTGATGCTGGTTCTGAAGGCTACCAACTGCGTCATGGTCGACTTCTGGAGCTACAATCACTTCATCTTCTGCGCTGCTATCTGCTATTATGCTTCCGGCAGCGCCATCATCGGCCTGATCTGCGGTGCTATCTGCGCTATCGTTACCTTCAAGCTGGCCGACTGGACCCAGCCTGTCGTTGAGGAAGAGTTCGGCCTGCCCGGCGTTTCCTTCCCCACCTCCAACAGCATCAGCTGGGCACCTCTGGCTTACCTGCTGAACAAAGTTTACGACCACATCCCCGGCCTGAACAAGCTGCAGGCTGACCCCGAGAGCATCCAGAAAAAGTTCGGCGTCCTCGGCGAGCCTCTGATGATCGGCACCATCCTGGGCGCTGTGTTCGGCATCCTGGGCGGCAACGATGTTGCCGGCGTTATGACCGTTGCTATGTACACCGCTGCTACTATGGTCCTGACCCCGAAGATGATGCAGGTCCTGATGGAAGGCCTGATTCCGTTTGCTGATGCCGTTAAGGAGCTGCTGAACAAGAAGTTCAGCGGCAATAAGTTCCACATCGGTATCGATGCTGCCCTGACCATCGCTAACCCCAGCTGCATCGCCGTTGGCATCCTGATGGTCCCTACCACCATCATCCTGGCCATGGTCCTGCCCTTCAACCGTCTGCTGCCCATCTCTGATATTGCTTACCAGGCCATGTGGCTGTCCGCTTACCCGGTCGCATTCAGCAAGGGCAATGTTGTCCGCAGCTATATTTCCTGCGTGATCTTCACCATCATCATGCTGTTCATCGCCACCTCTTTGGCTCCTGTCCACACCGCACTGGCTGTAGCTGGCGGCTATGACCTGGCCGGTGCCGCTCTCGTCTCCACTGAGGATGCTGGTACCCACCTGCTCTCCTACCTGCTGAGCGTTGTTGCAGGTCTGTTCCACTAAGCAATTCCGCTAACGAATTTCAAGATAGTGCAAAGGGCAGTTTTGTAGGCCGTAAAACGTCTGCGGCTGCCCCTTTGCACTGTATGTTAGGAGGTTTCCCAATGAAAATTTCCGGTATTACCGTATATGAGGTCAAACCCCGCTGGATCTTTGTTAAGATCACCACCGATGAAGGCATCGAGGGCTGGGGAGAGATGATCTCCGGCACCAAGACCGAAACCGTCGTGGCAGGTGCCAAGGAAATGGGCGAGTATCTGCTTGGCCGTGACCCGTTCGAGATCGAGCGCCTGTGGCAGGAGATGTACAAGTCCTTCTTCCGCGGCGGCCCTATCAACGGCACCATCGTCTCCGGCATGGAGATGGCCCTGTGGGACATCAAGGGCAAGGCTTTTGGCGTGCCCGTGTATGAGTTCCTGGGTGGCAAGGCCCGCGACCGCATCAAGGTCTACTCCTGGATCGGAGGTGACCGTCCCGACGACGTGGCCAAGGCCGCGCTGGAGCGCCGTGCCATGGGTTTTGACGCTGTCAAAATGAACGCTACCGAGGAGCTGCACTACATTGACTCCTTTGCGAAGATCCAGGCTGTTGTGGACCGCGTTGCCTCCATCCGCGAGGCCTGTGGCAATGATTTCGGCATCGCTGTCGACTTCCACGGCCGTGTGCATAAGCCGATGGCCAAGGTGCTGGCACATGAACTGGAGCCCTACAAGCTGATGTTCATGGAGGAAGTTGTCCTGCCCGAGAACGAGGAAGGCTTCCGCGAGGTCGCCAACCAGGTCTCCACCCCGCTGGCTACCGGCGAGCGTCTGGTCAGCCGCTGGCAGTACAAGAACCTCTTCCGTGAGGGTGCCATCGACATCATCCAGCCTGACGTTGCCCTGGTCGGCGGCATCCTGGAGACCAAAAAGATCGTCGCCATGGCTGAGGCCTTTGATATGGCTGCCGCGCCCCACGCCCCCTACGGCCCCATTGCGCTGGCCGCTACATTGCAGGTGGATGTTTGCTCTCCCAACGTCTTTATCCAGGAGCAGAGCTTGGGCATCCACTACAATAAGGGCTTTGACCTGCTGGACTTCGTCAAGAATAAGGACATCTTCCAGTACAAGGATGGCTATGTGGATGTACCCACCAAGCCCGGCCTGGGTCTGGAGATCGACGAGGATCTCGTCAAGGAAGTTTCCGCCGAGGGCCTGCATTGGACCAACCCCAAGTGGCGTAACTACGACGGCACCATGGCCGAGTGGTAAGCAGACCGGAAAGGAAATACCATTATGGATATGTATGCAATTACCGCAAAGCACCCGCTGCTGGGCATCCTACGCAATGTCCCGCTGGAAAAAACCATCGACTATGCCGATGCCGCTGTGCGCGGCGGCGTAGCGTTCTTTGAGGTGGCCCTCAACAGCCCCCACGCGCTGGAGCAGATCACCATGCTGCGCAAGCACTTTGGTGACCGCTGCCTGGTAGGCGGCGGCACGGCCATCACCACCGAGCGCTGCCGCACCGCAGTGGACGCCGGTGCCCAATTTCTGCTGACACCCGGCACCCCTGTGGACGTGCTGGAGTACTGCGCCAAGAACGATATTGCCCTACTGCCCGGCGTGCTGACCCCCACCGATGTGGCCGTCAGCCTGGAGTATGGCTTTAAGACCATGAAGCTTTTCCCTGCTGGCAGCATGCCGATGAGCTATCTGAAGGACCTGAAGGGTCCCTTCGACGATACCCACTACATGGCCATTGGCGGTGTGAACCCGCAGAATATCCGCCAGTTCTTTGACGCCGGCTACCTGAGCGTAGGTCTGGCCAGCAGCCTGATGCCCAAGGACGCCGTGGCTGCCAACGACTGGGAGACATGCGAGGCCTATGTCCGTGACCTGGTCAGCCGCATCGGCCGCAACTGATTTGCCATTACCGTAAAAGCATCCTTCATAAAAATCGCCGATCGGAACCTATGAGGCTCTGATCGGCGATTCTTTTGTAAGTATTTAGTCAAAGCTGGCGGTCACTGCTTGCGCTCAAACGCGCCGGGGATGCCCAGCAGCAGCCGATACTTGGCCACGGTGCGTCGGGTGGTGGTAATGCCCTGGGCCGTCAGCTGATCCGCCAACTGTGCGTCAGAGAGAGGATGGACGGGATCTTCCTCCTGCAGCAGTTTATGCAGGGCGGCCAGAACCTCGCTGCGGCTGTCCGGTGCAGCGTCCCCGCTGCGGTTGCCTGCCCTTGTCAGGAAGTAGGAGAGGGGATAGACCTTGGTGGGTGTTTTGACATATTTGCCCTTGATGGCGCGGCTGACGGTGGACGGATTGACGCCCATCTGCTCGGCCAGCATATCAGCCGTCAGGGTGTGCAGGGGCTGGCCTTCGGCTAAAAAGGCAAGCTGGGTGTTCAAAATCAGCTGACCAAGCTGCTGCAGGGTGCTGCGGCGCTTCTCCACACACTGCACGATGTAATCCGCGTGGCGGTGCTGCTCCTGCAAATAGGTGCGCAGCTCCGGCGTTGCGTCCGTGCCGGACAGGTCGTAGTAGCTGCTGTAGGGCACGCCGCTGCTCCAGCGGTCCTGCACGCGCACACCCCACTGGCCGTCTTTGCAATAGAACTCCAAATCTGGCACAATGAAACCAGCGCTCTCACCGCCGCCAAAGGCTGCCGTCGGGTACGGCTCCAGCGTGCGGATCAGTGAGACATAGTGCTGCACTTCCTCCATCGTCAGGCCGTAGGCCCGCATGATGGTGCGGTAGCGCTTGGCGGCCACATCCTCCAGATGATCGAACAGGATGCCCAGCAGCGTCTGGTCTGTCACCCCCTTGTGGAATGCCTGCAGCACCAGACTTTCCGAGGTCGTGGCCGCGCCCACACCGGCAGGCTCCATCTGGTGCAGCCAGGACAGACAGCGCTCGACCACATACAAGGGTGCAGCCATAATCTCAGCCACCTCTTCCACGGTTTCGGGCAGCAGGCCGGTGCCGGGTTCAAGGAACTCCACCATATGGCGAAAGACGCCGCGCTCGGCTTTCGTGGCATTGGCGGGGAGCTGACTCTCCAAAAACAGGTACAGGTCCTGCGCCGTTTTGTCCGGGGCAGCCCGCTCCGACAGGTTGCCCTCCTTATCCGGCGTCTGCACGCTGATGGGCCGCTCGACCGTGCCGTGGATCTTGTCCAGGTCGAACAAGGGATTGTCGATCTCCTCTTTTTTCAGCATCTCGTCCAGGGCGGCACCGTCCAGGGACAGGATGTTCAAGGCTTGCAGTTGCCGCTGTGATAAGATTTGCCGCTGTTGTAATTCTTGTGTCGGCATGATAATTTTTCCTTTCTTTCAGATTCCCGGTGCGTTTTCTATCAGTATACCACAACATCGAAAAAACGACAATTATCTTATAAAATCGGGCATGCCCGGTTACGGAGGAACGCAGATGAAAACAGTACTGCCGATCGGCGAGACCATGGCCACCGAGACTCCCGGTTGACATCGAGGGCACTCCCACCCGGCACCAAATGCAAACCGCTCTGTAGGGCAGGGGAGAGATTTACCGCTGAGTTCGTCGTTTGCAAAAGTATATAAACAAAATATCCCCCTGCTGAATTCATCGGCAGAGGGAGTTGTTTGTAATAAGGTCACACCCAGCGGCCAAAGCGGTATTGTGGCTTGGTCGGCTCGGGTAGGACAAGTTCATTACCCAGGTAGACTTCAATGCTGTTGCGGCGCAGGCGGCGGGCGATGGGGGTTGGCAGCTTGCTGTACCCGGCTACATTTTACTTTCATAAAATGGAGTATAGTTTATAGTAGTGTATAGCGTGTATCAAGTTATAATTATGAGGTTGAAAACTACGGTATACACAGATGATGCAGAAAAATGTGTACAGCGTTTATATAGAGAATGACATAGAAAAGGAGATGCTGTAAGTGAAGAAACACATAAATTGGATGTTACTTGCCATTTGCATATTAGCAGGAGTTTTATTGACAGGGTGCGGATCGAATAACTCAGACAAGCAGAGTAGTGAAACCGCACAGAATACAGAAACGGAACAGGAGAGTTCAGAGAAAGAAAAGTCTGATGAAGCAGAAACAACGGCAACCGAAGCATCTGAACAGGATAGCACAGAAGAAACCAGTAAAGTTCTGGTTGTATATTATTCCGCAACAGGAAATACAAAAGCAGTAGCAAATTATATTGCAGATGCTACAGGTGGCGATTTATTTGAACTGGAGCCAGTGGAACCGTATACGGACGAAGATCTTAATTACAATGATCCTGACAGCCGAGTATCTCGTGAACATGACGATGAGAGTTTAAGAGATGTAGAGCTGGTTTCCACGACAGTTGATAATTTCGGTGAGTACGATGAAATTCTGATAGGTTACCCCGTATGGTGGCAAGTAAGTGCATGGCCAGTAAATCAGTTCATCCAAAACAATGATTTTACAGGAAAAACAGTTATTCCATTCTGTACATCAGCATCTTCTGGACTCGGAGATAGCGGAAAACTCTTAGAGGAAATGGCTGGAACTGGAGACTGGCAGGAAGGAAAGAGATTTTCTTCTAGTGCATCAGAAGAAGAGGTTCAGGACTGGGTAAAGAGTTTGAATCTGAATTAAATATAATAGAATGATATAAGCAGCAGGGACAACGATAAAAAGTCGAGGTTCTTGCTGCTTTTCTAATATTTA
>SFKI01000052.1 GCA_004554775.1 Subdoligranulum variabile | reverse complement strand
CACGCGAGTGTTGCCCTTGGCCTGCAGCAGCTGCACGTAGTCGATGACGATCACGTCGTACCGCCGCGCCATGGCAAACGCCTGCACATCGGCGACGCTAAAGCCGGAGGCACGGATGACGTCCAGCGTGATGCGCTGCGCGGTCTGGATCGCCGTCGAGGCCGTCTTGTAGTCGTCCAACACCATCTGGTTGCGCTTGATGCGGCCAAAGTTGATGCCCACCTCCTGCGCGGCCATACGGTCGCACAGCTTGGGGTCCGAGGTCTCGAGGCTAAATATCCCGACCCGCAGGCCAGACCGCGCCATGTGCATCGCAAACTGCGTCGCCAGCAGCGTCTTGCCGCTGGACGGCAGCCCGCCCAGAATGATGAGATCTCCGCGCTCGGCATACAGGCGCTCATCCAGCTGCCGGATGCCCCAGCGCAGATAGTCCGGCTGATGCCCGTCAGCATGGCGCTCGTAAAACTCGCACAGCCCCTGATACCAGCTGACGACGCGCAGCGTCTTGCTGTCGCACAGGCACTCGCTCGCCGTCTCCACGGCGGCGCGGGCCTCGTCCAGCGTGGCCGCGTCCAGCATCTTGGCGGCCGCGTCCTTGATGCGCGCCAGCCTTGCCTGCTCGCGCATCACATCGGCATAGGCCTCCCAGTTGGCGGCCGTCGGCGTGTCGGCCATGATCTGCACCAGCAGCGGCCGGTACGCATCGCCGAGGCGGTGCAGCACCGTGACCACGTCCACAGCCTGGCACGCTGCCCACTGCTCATGGACGGCATCAAACACATGCCGGTACTGCGGCGTCAAAAAATCGTCCGCGGAGACGCGCAGCATCACGTCGCCGACGATCTCCGGCGAGATCAGCACGCTGCCGATCACGGCCGCCTGCGCATCGATCAGTGCCTGCTTTACGTCCATAGCGGCAGTCCTCCTCCCTCCGCCGGTTGCTCTGCCGGCGCGTGTGGCTCGTCCTCCCAGCGTCGCTGGTTGAGGTATGTAGCCGCATACGGGATGCCAACACCCCGCTGCCACTCCTCGCTGGCCATCTGGCGCTTGAGCGCTCGGGCGATGTCGTCGATCAGCGCATCGTCCGGCTTTAGCTTGTCCCACGCGGCCGCGGCAGCCCTTGGCTTTTCGCCGCGCGGGTAGTACTTCCAAAATGCTGCGAAGCGTTCCGGCTTCCACGTCGGCTCTCGCCCTTGCTCTTTTTTCGGCGCTCGCCGCCCCCTCTGGGGGGTAAGGGGGGTATTAGTATCTAAGTACTTGGTATCTTTAGTATTTGGTTGCGTTGGATTTCCCGTTGACGGGTTATCCGTCGACGGGTTTCCCGACGACGGTGACACCGTTGTGGGATTATCCAACGACGGTGTCGCATCTGCGTCAAACGGCGCCTCGTGCACGATGTACTCGTTGCCAGCAAAGGACCCGTCCGCCGCGTGCGTCTGGCGGCGCTCGATGTAGCCCGCCTGCTCCAGCTCCACGATCGCGGACCGGATGGCGTCCTTGCCCTCCTTGCAGATGTGGGCGAGGCCCTCGAGCGTGTAATCCCAGTCGTCCGGCAGACGCAGGATCTTGCTCAGTAGGCCGATCGCCTTGAGGCTCAGGCGGGTGTCGTCAAGATGGCGGTTGCTCATGACAGTGTAATTTGCCGACTTTTCGACGCGCATCACGGCCATCTCAAAATCCCCCCTTGCAATCGTTTTGGATCTGCTGTAAGATGTAAGTGCAATAGCTATTGCACTTTTTTGCACCTGAGTCGTGCCCGTTGCCGCGGGCACGGCTCTTTTTTTGTCTCGTCTGCATAGGTCACACCACTTTCATGCCGGGGTAATACTCCGGGACAGTGTTTTTGATTGGGCGGCCGCGCTTGCGCTTTTGCGGCGCTGGCTGCTGCACCGGCGCGCAGGTGATGGCCGGAGACACCTTGACACGGCATCGCTCCAGATAGGCGTCAATGTCCGCCTGGTAGTAGCGCAGCGACTTGCCCAGCTTGTAGCATGGCAGCTCGCCGTCCGTCACCAGCCGCCCGACGGACGACCGCGAGATCGACAGCTGCTCGCACACGTCCTTAGTCGTCAGCAAGGCCATCCTCATCCCCTCCTCTCGCATACTTAAGCTGCATGGCAGCCTGTACGATCCCGTCGAGCTCGCGCGTGATCTGCTCAAAGTCCGGGCGCTCGTCCTGGTCGATGCGGCCATCCTCGGCAATGTCCACGAGGCGGTCGATGCGGTGCGAGCTGTCAAAGTCGCGGATCCGGCGCAGCAGCTGGATCACGGCCTGCGGCAGGGCGATGGTGTCCACCTGCGGCAGCAGGTCGGC
>SFKI01000051.1 GCA_004554775.1 Subdoligranulum variabile | reverse complement strand
GCTTGACGTGCGGAGGGTCACAGGTTCAAGTCCTGTATCGTCCACCAGCGGAAAACCCGGCAATCCATTGAGATTGCCGGGTTTTTTGCGTTTTGCAGCACGTCCGCATTGCGCCAGGATGCCCGCTATGCGGGGATAAAAAAGCGGATATTTTATGCCCGCTGCGGCGTCATGGGGATATTTTTGGGGATACATTTTCCGCGCTTTCCGGCGCGGGGAAAGCTGCCAGCACGGTGCCGAGGTTGGCCTCCGGGCTGCGCTCAATGAGGTGCGTGTAAATGTTGAGCGTGGTCTCCACTTTGGAGTGCCCGGCCAGGTACTGCACGACCTTGACATTGGCGCCGGACAGGATCAGGTTGGTGATGTATGTGTGCCGGAGGATGTGCGGCGTGACGCCAAAGTCGATCGTGATCTGCACCTTGGAGTTACGCACCGTCTCGCCGAGCTTTTTCTCACGGAGCACGGTCTCACCGTGCTCCGTGCGCTTGGCCGTGCCGGTCTGGCGGCGCGTGATGTAGCGCCAGGCGTTGCGGTACGCCGTCATGCTCCACGGCTGGCCGTCGCTGCTGCTGATGACATAGTCGCCGGTTGCGGTGCGCTGCAGGTCAGCGAGGCAGCCGACGAGCGTGGGCGGGATTGGCACGTCGCGCCGGGCGGCCGCGCTCTTGAGCTCGTCCGAGACGACCGGTTGATTGTGCACCCAGCGCAGCGCACGGCGCACGGAGATATACGGCGCGGCGCCGTCGAGATGGACGCAGTCCCACTCCAGGCCGAGGATCTCCTCGCGGCGCAGGCCGGCATAGAGGCCGAGCATCACAAAGGGATAGATGCGCGTGCCTGCGACGGCAGTCTCCAGCGTCTGCATCTGCTGGCGGGACAGCGCCTCCTTTTCGGCGGCCTTTTTGCCGCCAGCGCGCAGCCCGGCGCACGGATTGTGCCGGACGACACCGGCACGCTCGCCCGCCTCGAAAATTTTTTTGAGCGCACAGACGATCTTGTCCTGCGAGCTGCGCGACAGGTCGCCGCAGGCGCGCATCACCTCGGCGATGTCGTCCTCGGAGACCTCCAGCATGTGCCGCGCGCCAATAATCGGGCAGATGTGGCGGTTGATGGCGATGGCATAGTCGGACTTGCGGCTGTCGCTGAGGTGCGCCGTATAGAGCTTGTACCACGTCTGCGCATACTGCCACACAAGCGGATTTTCCGCGAGCTGCTTGCGGCGCTCGATCTCCGCAGTGCGCTCGGCGACCTTTTGTGCCAGCTCCTGCGGCGTCTTTGCGTAGACGGCGATGTAGACGCCGCGCTCGTCCTTGATCTTTTTTTTAAGATAATTTTGCATAGCTCTTAAACTTCGCGCCCGGTGTGAATGCACCGGGCGCTTATTGTTATGTGTCCAAAGTGGACACAGGCTCTTGCTCCTGTTCCGGGCGGACGAGGATCTCGATGGCTGCGCCGTATCCCGTCTCATCCTTGATCAGGTCGTAGCGCTCCGCGCCGTCATCGTCGTCGTCACAGATCACTACCTTGTACTTGCCGCCGTAGATCTCCGCCGTGACGCCGAGCACGCGCCCGGCGCGCTGCAGGTTATGGACTCGGCCGGTGCTGCCGCGCTTGATGTAGCCGATGTGCTGCCCGGCGACCAGCACCTTGATGGCGTTGGGATCGTACTCGTTGTCCGGGTCGTCGACCAGCTCGACCGGCCCGTCGGCAAAAGTGTACTGATAGATGCGCTCGTCCGTTAGGTCGTCGTCGATGATCTCGCGCTTTGTAAGATCATAGTCGGGATTTTCCTGAGCCAGCGCCATGATCGCATCCAGATGGTAGGACGTTCCGGCGACCTTGTGGCGCTCAAACTTTGCGCGGGGCTTTTCGGGTGCTTTTGCGGCTGCTGCCTTGGCTGCGGCTGCGTCCGCCTGCTTTTGCGCCCACTGCTCGCGCAGCTCGGCTGCGTGCGCTGCGTCGGCAGCTTCGCGCGCCGCTTTTTTTGCGCGGCTGCGCTGGACAAAAAAGGCAACAAAAAACGCAAACGCAGCGGTCGCCAAGGTGCTTGCGACTGCTCCCGGCTCTTGCGCTCCGGTGATCCACATGATCATCCAGCACGCAAGCGTCGATGCGATCGCTGCCCAGATCGTCCAGTACTGATACCACTTTTTCATTTTTTGGCTCTCCTCCCGTGTCCACTTTGGACACAATCAAAATTTTGCGCGCAGCTCGCTTGACGGTTGCATCGTCGCCGTTGACCAGCACGACGGCGATGTCGCCGCTGTCCACGTCCGGCTGGCGGCGGACGATCACGACGTCGCCGTCCGAGATTTTGGGCTCCATGCTGTGACCCTTGATCTGCAGGCCGAAGTACTCGCCGCCACCGGCAGTATCAGCGCTGATGTCCTCCCAGTCGATGACCTCCTCAATCGCGTCGATGGGTATACCGGCTGCCACGCGGCCGAGGACTGGGATGCGGATGTATTTATTGCCCGGTATGTCTGTCTTCCCAAGGAGATAGTCAACGGATACTTCAAACAGTTCTGCCAGCCTTGACAGCTGGACACCGTCAATTTTTGTCTCGCCGCGCTCCCAGTTTGAGTATGCACCTTGCGTCAGCCCAATGTAATTTGCGACATCGGTTTGAGTCATATGTTTTGCCTGACGGGCAGCCTTTAAATGGTTCAAAATATCACCTCCGCTTATAAAAAATATACACGGAACTAATATTATTGCAATAATCAGGATGATAAGATAATGAAAATCTAATAAAACTATTGACAAGCGCGCAAAACGGTGATAAGAATATTAGTGTAAATAATATTTCTGCGTGAGGAGGCGATTATATGAATGGGCTGGAAGCTCGCCGCAAGGCGGCAGGTTTGACGCAGGCAGCGCTTGCGCATGTGATTGGCGTCAGCCAGTCCAGCATCGCGTCGTGGGAGGCTGGCTCCTATTACCCCACGGCCGATAAGCTCCCCGCGATCGCGGCAGCGCTGAGCTGCACGATCGATGACCTGTACAACGTGCCGGCCTGACCGGCTATCATCATGTTACCAAAGGATGTGACAAAACACCATGCAGCACAACTACCACAATATCAGCCAAACCGGCAGACGCATTGCCGGCATGACGCAGGAGCGCTGGGCGGAGTCGCTGGACATATCCGTCGAGAGTGTGCGCCTGTATGAGTCCGGACGCGGGATGCCGTCTGACGACGTCGTGACGCGGATGGTCGAGGTGTCCGGTGCGCCGGTGCTCGGCTACTGGCACTTGCTCAACAAATCGCGCGTTGCTGCCGACCTGCTGCCGCAGGTGGACACCATCGCCCTGCCGCAGGCCGTGATCCAGCTGCTGCGCCGGATCCGCGACTTTGACAGCTCGCACCGCATCGAC
>SFKI01000050.1 GCA_004554775.1 Subdoligranulum variabile | reverse complement strand
CCGTTTCCGTTCCTTTTCAGCCTGTTCCTGCTGGTAAGCGGCCTCTAATATTCTGTCCGCCTGTTCCGGGCCAATGGCCCGCCTGACCCGCTCATAGTCCCTGACCTTTCCCTTTAGACTGTCCCTCTCGGCGCAGACCTCGTAAATCCTTTCTGATAAGGAACTATTTTTGCTGACCTCCCGGCCATAGTCCGCTTGCAGCCGCTCAAATTTGGATTTGAGGTCGCAGTAGGCCCGGTAGACAGACCGCAGCACCTTGACGATCTTCGCCCATAAGGGCTTGGCCTTTTTCTCCCGGTAGGCCCTGGCCGATTCCAGCGGTCCCGCTTCTGGCAAGACCTGTTCCGGGTCGCTGGAAAATTCCTCCGCCAGCTTCTCCATGCCTTTCAGCATGTGGGCCACATCGTTTAGTTTGGCCTTGGCCTGGGCCGCTTCCTTTTCGGCAGCTGCCGCCTCCCTGTTCCTTCGGTCAACCTCGGCCTGGGCCAGCACAGCCGCCTCCTGAAGCTGTGCAAGCCGCTCCTGTTCACACTTCACCTTGAACTGCGTGACCGTCAGATGTTCCTCGGAACTGCCACGCTCTCCACGCTCCAAGTCCGTGTAGCCAGCGGAGCGCATCTGCTGAAAGAAATCATCCTGCAAGACGCTGTACGACTTTCTCAGCACAGGCTTGCCCTTTGCTGTTCGTAATGGCTCCCCGGTGGCCTCGTCTACTGCGGGCTGGGATGCCCACTTTTTGCTCATGCTGACCTGCATAACGGTTTCTTTGACCTTGCCCACCAGGGATTTGTCCTTGCACCGCTTTGTCCATCGTATCTCCTTCTCCACCACCGGGATATAGACCACATGGAGGTGGTAGTGGTACACGTCCTCTCCCAGCGCCTCGGACATAGCCCGGTTGCGTTCGTCGGCGTGCATGACCGCCGACAAAATATACTGCTCTCCACCTACGATTTTGATTGCGGATTTGTATGCGTCGGTGTAAAATTGTTTTGCGAAGTCATAGCCGCCGTGATTGTAGAAGTAGGCGGAGTTCACATCAAAGACCAACTCACCGTATCGAAATGCGTCCGCCTTAATGCCACGGGTGGAGATCACACCATCGGCCTCCATTTGGGAGAACATCTCCTGATACCCTGCGGATGGGACCTTGAAATGGACATTGAGCGACGTCCGCTCTGGTACAATGTCCTGGTTGACATAGGAATCCTTCTCGCGTTCGTTGTGCTGCTGGGTGTTGCCGATTTTAGCAGCGGTCAGCCTCATATTTCTTGCGTTGGTGCGGTCAATGCCGTCGCCTCTCGCCATAGGCAAAAATCCTCCCATTTCAGATGTTTGGTTGTTGAAAATGGACGGGGGTTCGGGGAAGGCACTTCCTGCGGGAAGTGTAATAACCCACTATGACACTTTCGCCCCGTTGGTGCGAAAGTGCCGTGGGCTCTCCGAGGGGGTGCGGGGGCTTTGCCCCCGGCAACTGCGGTTGCCTCCCCCAGCAGGGCCGCCCTTTGAAAAGGGCGCCCTGCACCCCGCCTAAACTTTTCCACTCGCCGTTGGGCAGGTGGAAAGGCACAGCCTTTCCACCACCCGGCAAGTGTCCTCCGTGGGCCAAATATCAAGGGGTTCGGGTTGTATTGCCTTGCGGCAATCTCCACCCACAGGTATGCCCCCTTGACATTTGACCCCGCTCCCCGTGACAGCCGTGACGACCGTGACGATGTTTTGGACACCGCCCCCGCTCTCAAAAAAGCCGTCACAGCCGTCACGGTCGTCACGCTTGGGGAGGATCCAGGGTCAGGCTGATACTTCTCCCGGCGTGGGTGCGGGTGTTCTCATAGCGGATATGATAGTCCGTTGCCAGTTTCCCGGCCCGGACGTTCAGCCGCATCGCCAGGGCATTGGGCTTCATATCCACTTGCAGGGCTGCCGCCAACTCCGTGGCCGTACCGCCCCAGGACGGCCTCTCCGCCGTGATAAAGGCGGCTACGGCCTCCAGCACCGGGTCGGGGGGTTCTACCCACAACTCCGTTTCCATCCGCTCCAGTGTCCATGTCAGGTGTTCCTTGTCCTTAATGAGATAGAGCCGCTGGTCTTGCTGGTCACGTCCTACCACATCCAAGGTGGCGGTGCCGTCCGTCCGCTTCTCCTTCTGAAGAAGAAAGGCCCCGTCTGCTGCCCCCGACAGGCCGAGGAGGCAGACGCCGCAAGCGTCAGCAAGGCGTTTCAGCTTTCCTACCACCTCATAATCGTTGGCGTAGCTGTACTTATCCCCGCCAGCCTCCCGAATCTTCTGAAGGGTGTCAATGATAATCAGTTTGGTGTCTGGGTGTTCCTGCACGAATCGCTTTAGCTGTTCCTCCAGCCCGTTGCCGACCTGCTTTGCGCAGATGGAAAAGAGGAGGTCGTTGGTGCCGTCCATGCCGAACATCCGGTAAAGCCGCTCCTGCAAGCGACGGTGATCGTCCTCCAGCGCCAGATAGAGGACAGTCCCCTTGTGA
>SFKI01000049.1 GCA_004554775.1 Subdoligranulum variabile | reverse complement strand
ACCAAGCTGGTGCTGGAGGACAAGAAGAAGCCGCCCTCCAAGCTGTCCCATGCGGTGCGGGATACCCCCGCCAATGCCGCCCTGGGGAAAGTTCACAAGGAAATCCGGGAGACCGAACAGGACAATGTGGGCGTGGAGAGCGCCCATAAGTCCGAGGAGGCTGCCGAGACCGGCGCACGGCTGATGCGGGAGGGCTACCGCAGCCACAAGTTGAAGCCCTACCGCAAGGCAGCTCAGGCCGAGCAGAAGCTGGAAAAGGCCAATGTGAACGCCCTGTATCAGAAGTCCCTGCGGGAAAATCCTCAGCTTGCCAGTAACCCCATTTCCCGCTGGCAGCAGAAACAGGCCATCAAGAAGGAATACGCCGCCGCCAAGCGCGCCGGTCAAGCTGCTGGGAATACCGCCAACACCGCAAAAAAGACCGGCAAGGCCGCCAAAACAGTCAAGGAAAAGGCACAGGAGGCCGGAGCCTTTGTTGTTCGTCACAAAAAGGGCTTTTTGATTGCTGGCGCGATCTTCCTCTTGGTCTGTATGCTGCTCAACACCATGTCCTCCTGTTCCATGATGGCGCAGAGCATCGGGTCTGTGGTGTCCGGCACCACCTATCCCTCGGATGACCCGGAGCTGGTAGCGGTAGAGGCCGACTATGCAGCCAAGGAAACGGCGCTGCAAGCTGAAATTGACAACATCGAAAGCAGTCATCCAGGGTATGACGAGTACCAGTATGACCTGGATATGATCGGACACGACCCCCATGAGCTGGCGGCCTACCTGTCCGCTGTCTTGCAGGGCTATACCCAGGAGAGCGCCCAGGCGGAGCTGGAGCGTGTGTTTTCCGCCCAATACACCTTGACACTGACCGAGGAAGTCCAAATCCGCACCTATACAGATGAAGATGGGGATGAACACGAATACGAGTACCGGATTCTCCATGTCAAGCTGGAGAGCCGCCCTATTTCCTCTGTTGCCACGGAACTGCTGACGCCGGATCAGTCGGAAATGTATCAGGTGTACCGGCAAACGCTGGGCAACAAACCGCTGATCTTCGGTGGAGGTTCCCCGGATACGAGCGATTCCGAGGACCTGACCGGCGTGGTATTCGTCAACGGCACCCGTCCCGGCAATCAGGCCGTGGTGGATATTGCCAAGAGCCAGGTGGGTAATGTGGGCGGTCAGCCCTACTGGAGCTGGTACGGCTTCAACTCCCGCGTGGAATGGTGCGCCTGCTTCGTGTCCTGGTGCTATAACCAGATGGGGCTGTCTGAGCCGCGCTTTGCCGCCTGCCAGTCCCAAGGCATCCCGTGGTTCCAGTCCCACGGACAATGGGGCGGGCGTGATTACGCCAATATTGCCCCCGGCGACGCTATCTTCTTCGATTGGGACCTGGATGGCAGCGCCGACCATGTGGGCCTTGTGGTCGGCACGGACGGCAGCCGGGTCTACACCGTGGAGGGCAATTCCGGCGATGCCTGTAAGATTAAGAGTTATCCCCTGACCTACGAGTGTATCAAAGGCTACGGCCTCATGAACTGGTAAGGCCAATTATTCAAAAAGGAGTGATTGAAATGGCTAAGAATAAGATTTCGCGCATTGACCAGGAGATTGCCAAAGTCCGCGAGAAGATCGAAGAATATCAGGACAAGCTGAAAACTCTGGAGGCGCAGAAAACCGAGGCGGAGAACCTGGAGATCGTCCAGATGGTGCGCGCCCTGCGGCTGACCCCGGCCCAGCTGAAAGCCATGCTGTCTGACAATATGCTTCCTGGCATGGACGCTGCCTCTACTGACTACACCGAACAGGAGGAGATCGACCATGAAGAATAAGAGAATTTTCAAGACCTTTTCGGCCCTCTGCACCGCCCTGGTGCTGATGATGGGCCTTTCCGTGACCGCCTTTGCCCAGGGGACGGACCAGCCTCTGGCGGAGGACGCCACCAACGACAGCAATGTGGTGGTAGAGGAAACTGAGGATAGTCCGGCCCTGACCCCGGAGGGCAACGCCGCCCTGGTGGATGATTTCGGCGGCAACAAGCAGCTCATCACCGTCACTACCAAGGCGGGTAACTACTTCTACATTCTCATTGACCGGGCTAACGAGGACAAGGAAACCGCTGTCCACTTCTTAAACCAGGTGGACGAGGCGGACCTGATGGCGCTGATGGAGGACGGCCAGACCACCCAGGAACAGCCCGCCACCTGTACCTGTACGGAGAAATGTGTGGCCGGTGCGGTGAATACGGCCTGCCCGGTGTGCGCTACCAATATGAGCAGTTGTACGGGCAAGGAGCCGAAGCCGGAGACCCCGGAGGAAACCCCGGAGCCGGAGGAACCGGCGCAGAAACCCGCCGGACTGAATCCGGCCATTCTTTTGGTGGTGCTGGCCCTGCTGGGCGGCGGTGCCTTTGCCTACTTCAAATTCATCAAGAATAAGCCCAAGACCAAGGGCAACGACAATTTGGACGATTATGACTACGGCGAGGATGATACCGACCAGGAGGACGAGGACTCCTGGGAGACCGAGGAATCTGAC
>SFKI01000015.1 GCA_004554775.1 Subdoligranulum variabile | reverse complement strand
CCGTCCAGGATCATCTGGTCGCCGGTGTAAGCATGAACGGTGGTCATGATGCCGGAAACGATGGGGAAGGTCTTGTTCAGGGTGTCGGCCATGGGAGCCAGGCAGTTGGTGGTGCAGGAAGCAGCGGAGACAGGCAGTTGGTGGTGCAGGAAGCAGCGGAGATGACCTGATCCTCAGCGGTCAGGGTCTTCTCGTTGACGGAGTAGACGATGGTCTTCAGGTCGTTGCCAGCGGGGGCAGAGATAACGACCTTCTTAGCGCCAGCAGCGATGTGAGCCATGCTCTTCTCTTTGCTGGTGTAGAAGCCGGTGCACTCCAGGACAACGTCGATGCCCAGCTCGCCCCAGGGGCAATCCTTGGCATCTTTGATAGCGTAGATGGTGATCTTCTTGCCGTCGACGACGATGTAGTCCTCGCCAGCCTCGACGGTGTGCTTGTTCTCACCGATCTTGCCCAGGAAAGAGCCCTGAGCGGTGTCATACTTCAGCAGGTGGGCCAGCATAGCGGGGCTGGTCAGGTCGTTGATAGCGACAACTTCGTAGCCGTCAGCCTCAAACATCTGACGGAAAGCCAGACGGCCGATACGGCCAAAACCATTGATAGCAACTTTAACAGCCATTGTTAAATCCTCCCAAGATTTTTGTTGTACCCGGCAGCCCGGTTACCCGCTCTGCCGTATGCTATTATTGTACCCTATTCTTGCGAAATCTGCAAGGGGGCTGTTATTCATTTAACAGGAATTTTTCAAAAAAATCATGATTTTTTTTGGCTGGAACCATTTTCCACCCGTCCGCCGGGCCGTTTTGCACAGACTAACAGCAGCCAACCCGCAAAAAGCTGCAAAAAGGAGGTGCCCCATGGACCACTGCGCCGACAGCCTGCCCCGCCTGCGCCTGGCCGAAATGGCCGCGGCCGGGGTCGATGTGCGCCCCCAGCTGCGGCTGCTGATGCTGGCCGAGGGGCTTGCCGCGCAGCCCACGCGCCGCGCCCTGGACCTGAATGCCGAGACTGCCGCCCTGTGCGCCGCTGTTAACGAGTCCGTGCGCCGCCGGGCTGGCTGGCTGTATTTCGTCCCTGCCCCTTCCCCGCTGCCGACGACCCTGCCGCGCAGCCTGTGGCAGACAACGGTGCTGTGCGTGCTGCGCAGTGCCCTGCCCGCCGGGCGGGCCGTAGTTACACTGCACGCAGGGCGCGGTGCGGCGGTGGCGGTGTTCCGTGTGCAGGGCGTTTTGCCGGGCAGTGTGCCCGGTGATACCCAGCCCCTGCTGCGGCGCGCTGCCGCCCTGACAGGCGGCCTTTGCGTGACTACCGGGGCTGGCTGTGATCCCGCCCGCTGCGGTGCAGACGCAGCAGGTTCGTCTCCGCACTTTGCCGCCGCCCTGCGCCTGCCGCTGGCACCGCGCCCCCCTTTGCGCGAGCCGCCCTCTGCCGGGGTCCTTTTGCAAGACCGCTACAGTCCCCTGCATGTTTTGCTGGACGGTTTTACGGTGTAGGGGCGTTCTCCGTTTCCGCCGGAAAGCATCGTTCCTTACACCAGGGCCGCCGGAAATCACAAGGCCGTAAAGCCGATTCTGCCGCCAAGTGAATGGGCATACGGTCTGACGGCAAAACAAAAGGTCCCCGGCTGAAACTTACGTTTCAACCGGGGACTTTGCTTGGAGCGGCCGACGAGGCTCGAACTCGCTACCTCCACCTTGGCAAGGTGGCGCTCTACCAGATGAGCTACGGCCGCATAAAAAAATCACCGAAATTGTTCGGTGATTTTTTTGTTGGCTGCCCCAGTCCGACTTGAACGGACGACACCCTGATTAACAGTCAGGTGCTCTAACCAACTGAGCTATGGGGCAATATTTTGTTTCGTGCGCCGTGCGCTCTCGCTGACGACTTTATTATTATAGCAACCACGGTTTGCTTTGTCAACACTTTTTAGCAAGTTTTTTTGATTTTTTTGCCGGATTTCCGACGCCGCTCTTGTTCACCCTGTATATTGTTGCAAAAGAAAAGCCAGGCGCAACCTGTTGTGTCTTGCCTGGTTTTTTATGATTTCAGCTTATAAAAAGCGGCCTGTTGCGCTTGCGGGGGCAGCTTTGATTTGGGCGGGGGTGCCGGCGGCCACGATACGGCCGCCTTTTTCGCCGCCGCCGGGGCCCATATCGACGATATAATCTGCGCTGCGGATCACATCCAGGTCGTGCTCGATAACGATGACCGTGGCACCGTTGCCAATCAGTGTACGAAAAACGCTCAGCAGCGTCTGCACATCCAGCGGGTGCAGGCCGATGGTCGGCTCGTCAAACACAAACACTGCGTGGGACTGGGTGCGCTCCATCTCACTGGCCAGCTTCAGGCGCTGGGCCTCGCCGCCGGAAAGGCTCGGCGTTTCCTCGCCCAAGGTCAGGTAGCCCAGTCCCAGATCTTGCAGCACTTGCAGGCGCTGGCGCACCAGTTTCAGATCTTTGCACAGGTCCAGCGCCGTGTGTACGTCGCAGTCCATCAGCTGGGGCAGCGTGGTCGTGCGGCCCTGCTTGTCGGTCAGTCGGACGCCGTCGGCCTCGCGGGCATAGCGGGAGCCGCGGCAGGTCGGGCAGGGGATTTCCACATCCGGCAAAAACTGCACGTCCAGGCTGATGACGCCGGTGCCATCGCACACGGGGCAGCGCAGCCTGCCCGTGTTGTAGGAGAAGTCGCCCGCCTTGTACCCCTGCGCCTTAGCATCCGGGGTGCGGGCAAAAATTTTGCGCAGCTCATCGTGTACGTTGACGTAGGTAGCCACGGTAGACCGCACATTGATGCCGATGGGTGTGGCGTCGATCAGCTTGACCTGCTCGATGCCCTCGGCCTGCACGGCCTTTACGTGGGGCGGCAGCGGCCTGCCCGCCGTGTTGGCGGCAAGCGCGGGCACAAGGCTTTCCAGGATCAGCGTCGTTTTGCCCGAGCCGGACACGCCGGTGACGACGGTCAGCTTCCCCTTGGGGATGTCCACCTCCAGCGGCTGCACCGTGTGGATGGCATCCGTAGAAAGGTGGATGCACCCCTCGGCAAAGAGGTTGTTCTTCCCTGCCTCGGCAGGCAGCACGGCAGCGGACGGGCGCAGGAACGGGCCGATCATCGAGCGAGGGTTCTGCTCGATTTCGGGCACGGTGCCCTGCGCAATGACATAACCGCCGCCCGCACCGGCCTCGGGGCCCATCTCGATGATCCAGTCCGACTCAGCCAGCACCTGGGTGTCGTGGTCGACCAGTACCACCGAGTTGCCGTCCTCGACCAGATCGTGCATAACGCCGGTCAGGCCCACGATGTTGGCCGGGTGCAGGCCGATGGACGGCTCGTCCAGCACGTACAGAACGCCGGTGGTGCGGTTGCGCACCGCACGGGCCAGCTGCATACGCTGGCGCTCGCCGGTGGACAGGGTGGACGCGGCACGATCCAGCGAGAGGTAGTCCAGCCCCAGGTCCATCAAGCGACGGGCTGCGGTGCGGAACGACTCACAGATGCTTTCGGCCATCGGGCGCATCTCTTCCGGCAGGCTGGCGGGCACGCCGTCCACCCAACAGGTCAGCTCCGTCAGCGGCATTGTGCAGGCTTCAGCCAGCGAGATGCCCCGCAGACGCGGCGCACGGGCGGCTTCGGACAGGCGGGTGCCGCGGCAGGCGGGACAAGTATCCTGCTTGAGAAACTTTTCCACGCGCTTCATGCCTTTTTCGTCCTTGACCTTCGCCAAGGCGTTTTCGACCGTGTAGACCGCATTATAATAGGTAAAGTCCAGTTCCCCGGCCTCGGGGCTGTTTTTGGCCTTATAAAAAATGTGCTTTTTCTCGGCCGGGCCGTGGTAAACGATCTCTTTTTCGGCATCAGTCAGCTGGTTGAACGGCACATTGGTGCGCACGCCCATAGCGCGGCAGACGTCGGTCATCAGGCTCCACATCAGAGAGTTCCACGGCGCGACCGCGCCCTCGTCGATGGACAGCGTTGGGTCCGGCACCAGCGTGGCCAGGTCCACCGTGCGCACCGTGCCGGTGCCGTCGCAGGTGCGGCAGGCGCCCTGGCTGTTAAAGGCCAGTTCTTCAGCGGACGGCGCATGGACCGCGGCCCCGCAGGTGGGGCAGAGCAGCGGTTTTTCGGCCGCCACGGCCAGGCTGGGCGGCAAATAATGCCCGTTGGGGCAGCGGTGGGACGCCAAGCGGGAGAACATCAGGCGCAGGCTGTTCAGCAGTTCGGTGCCGGTGCCAAAGGTGCTGCGGATGCCCGGCACACCGGGCCGCTGGTGCAGCGCCAGCGCCGCCGGGACGTAAAGCACCTCGTCCACGCTGGCTTTGGCAGCCTGGGTCATGCGGCGGCGGGTGTAGGTGGACAGGGCGTCCAGGTAGCGGCGCGAGCCCTCGGCATACAGCACGCCCAGTGCCAGTGAGGATTTGCCCGAGCCGGACACACCCGCGATGCCGACAATTTTGCCCAGAGGCACATCGACATTGATGTTTTTCAGGTTATGGACCCGGGCACCCCGGATCTGGATGGCTTCTTTGGTTGGCATGGTCTTTCCTTTATATATAAGCAGGTTGCAAAAGTGGGCAGATGCGAGCACCCGCCCCTATAAAAGCAAGTTGAGAAGCAACGGCAAGGCTCTCTCCCCCAGTCAGCTTCGCTGACAGCCCCTTCGCAGAGGAGGCCTTTTGTTATTTGGAATCCTCGACCTTGCCCAGTTCCAGCTGGCGGAAGCCCTCGCCGTGAACTTCGTTAGATTGCAGCATAATGATGAAGCAGGAGGGGTCCATGTCCTGCATGGCGTGTTCGATCTCATACAACTGCTTGTTGGAGCAGGCGCAGAGCACCACATCCTTGGGCGCGCCGCCGTACCCGCCGCGCCCCTGCAGGATCGTGGCACCACGGTCCGCCACGCGGTCGATCTCCCGGCAGGCGGCCTCGCCGTCGTCGGTCACGATCATCGCCAGCATCGAGGACGAGAAACCGAACATCATTTTGTTGATGACCGCCGAGGACACAAAGTTGAAGATCAGACCGTAGATGATGGAGTCCACGTCGTGGAAAACCAGCCCGTTGGCGACAATAACAGCCAGCGCTGCGGCAAAGGTGATGTTGCCGAACGGCAGGTGCGGCCGCTTGACCTTGACCGCCATCGTGATAAAGTCGATGCCGCCGGTGCTGGAATTTTGCATATAGATCAGCGCATCGCCGATGCCGCAGATAACACCGCCGCACAGTGTCGCCAGCAGGCGGTCGCCGGTGTAGACCGGCAGGGCGGGCAGCAGATAGTCGGTAAACAGGGCAAACAGCACCATGCAGCGCAGGCTGCGCAGCAAAAACGACTTGCCCAGCACCTTATAGCTGAACAGGATGATGGGAATATTGATGAGCACGTTGGACAGGCCCATAGGGATGCCAAGCAGGCGATAAAGAATGGCGCAGACGCCCGCAACGCCGGTGACGGGCACTCCCGAGGCCACGGCAAAGCTGTAGATGCCCGCTGCCGAGATAAAGCAGCCCAGCACTTCCAGCAGCAGGTTCATGGTTTTGTTTTTGGTCATAAGGGTCCTCCTTGCTTAACAAAAAAGGGCAGGGGCATACGGTGATGCTCCCGCCCTGTGTGCTGCACAGACGTTCTTTTACTTCACGGTCTTTTTGATTTTGGATGCGCTGTAGGTGTTGATGGCCGAGGTGTTCAGGTTGTGCTCCAGCGCCGCGCCGTCGGCGTACAGCTTACTCTGGATCTCGTCGCTCTTCATGCTGGTCAGCATATCGTACATGCTGTTCAGCTCGTCGACGGTGTAGGTCTTGAACGGGTCGATGCGGCGGGCCACCAGCATGGTGGTGCCAAGGTCGATGGTCGTCCAGCTGCCCAGGGGCACTTCGTCCAGCGGGTCGGTCAGGTCATTGTAGCTGTCGCTGCCAAAGCTGGCCAGGTCCTTCGGCGTGTACAGCTGGGAACCGGCGTAGTAGACAGCCTGGGCGGATTCCATCGTACTGCCCAGGACGCTCATCGCCTGGGGCACGTAGGTCATGGCGGCGGTGTACAGGACGCTGTTGCTGGCGGTCTCGGCGGTAGCCTGCTCGTTCAGCTCCGCCTGGCACTGCGCGGCGATGGCCCCGATCTGGGCCTTCTGGTCGTCGGTCGCCAGAGAATAGCTGGAGTAGTTCACCAGCGGGAACTGCACGGTCTCGACGTAGTAGCACTCGTTGTTGACGTAGTCGGTGTACTCAGCCTCGGTCACGGGGGTAGTGCCGTCCGCGCCGTAGGTCAGGTTCAGGATGGTCTTGGCCTTCTGGGCGTTCAGCAAATACGTCTCCACCGTGGACTTGGAGATACCGTTGGCGGTGTACAGGTCGCCGTTGGAGCTCCACAGGCTGTCGGCAGAGTTGGCAGCCTCGGCAGTGGCAGCATCATCCAGCGTGCCGCCCAGCTCGTCGAACTCCTTCTCGACGGCGGCGTAATACTCGATGGCGCGGGTGGTCAGCTGGCTGACATAGTCAGCGCCGTCGGTGGTGACCTCCTCACCATTGATGGTGCCGGTGCACTCGGCCTTCAGCACCGCCTTGACATCGCTGGCGGTCTCGCCGGTCGCCAGTTTGGCCAGGCCGGAAGCCGTGTTGTAGGAGTTGTACTGGGCCAGCAGGTAGACACCGGCCGGGATCTCGACCCCGCCGATGGAGCCGACATTGGCGGGCGTGGACATGGCGCAGCCGCCCAAAGCCAGCAGCATGGCAGCAGCCATGCCCAGGCTGAACAGTTTGGTTTTGATAGAACGCATGGTGGTTCTCCCCTTATACTAATCTTAGGCAGGGTATAATACCCTGAAATGATATTATACCGCGTTTAGCCGCGTATTGCAAGCCCCGGGGCAGGTGTGGTATACTGGCTTCACGAGAGTTTCACACTTTATGATAAGGAGTACGCCATGCTTCTGACTGAACAGGCCACACGGCTGCAAGGCAGCGACTGGGCCCCGTTTTTGGCGGCCGAGACCGCCAAGCCCTACTTTGCCGCGCTGGACGCTTTTGTGACCGATGCCGCCGCCCATACCACCGTGTACCCGGCTGCCGAAAATATTTTTGCCGCCTTTGCCGCCTGCCCGGCGGCGGATATCCGCGCCGTGATTCTGGGGCAGGATCCTTACCATGAGCCGGGGCAGGCCATGGGCTTGTCGTTCTCGGTGCCAGACGCCTGCAAGGCGCCGCCCAGCCTGCGCAATATTTTTAAGGAACTGGAAAGCGAGACCGGTACCCAGCGCCCCCACAATGACCTGACCCCTTGGGCACAACAGGGCGTGCTGCTGCTGAACACCGTGCTGACGGTCGAGCAGGGCCGCGCCTTTGCCCACGCCAAGCAGGGCTGGGAAACCTTTACCAAGGCCGCGCTGGAATACGCCGTGCAGCAAAGCACGGCCCCGCTGGCCGCTGTGCTTTGGGGTAAGCCCGCGCAAAAGTACGCTCCGGTGTTTGCTGCCGTGCAGGACCGCCGCCCGGTGCTGGTGCTGGAATCTGCCCACCCGAGCCCGCTTTCGGCCTACCGCGGGTTCTTTGGCTCGGCACCGTTTGGCAAGATCAACACCTTTTTGCAGACGCACGGCGAAGCAGGCATTGACTGGCTGGCATAAAACCGCCCCCGCCATCCCCCAAAAACCGGCGGCCCGCGAAATTTATTTTTGCATATTTTGCATAAACAAAACCAAAAGCCATGGTAAAATCCTACGATTTACCATGGCTTTTGTTGGCGGAGTAAGAGAGATTTGAACTCTCGCGGCGGTTTCCCACCCTACGCCCTTAGCAGGGGCGCCTCTTCGACCTCTTGAGTATTACTCCACAAGTCAAAGTGATATTAAATATTCACTTATTATACAAAATGGCGGAGAGGATGGGATTCGAACCCATGGTCCGCTCGCGCGAATCGCTGGTTTTCAAGACCAGTTCCATAAACCACTCGGACACCTCTCCATAGTGGCTGCCGCCAGATGCGAGTATTATAATACCACAGGCCCCTGGGGTTGTCAACCCCGGGGGCCTGTTTTTTCTAAAAAATTCTATAAAATTTTTAGTCGGCAGCTTTAAAGCCCACGCTGTTCATAAAGCGGATGAACGCCTGCTGGCCGGCGGCATCCTGTTTAAAGACACCGGCATTTTCCAGTACGTGGCTGAACACGATGCCGATCTCCTTTTTCACGACCTCGTTGGCCTCTTCGGGGCGCAGGGCTGTGCCGTATTTGGCGATCAGCGTGTCGATCCAATCGGCGTGTACGGCCAGGTTGGAGCCTTCCCTGCGGCTGGTATTGGGCTGCTGGCCGCTCAGGATCTCGGCGATCTGGGCCCCCTGCTCTTTCAGGCGGGCGGGCAGAATTGCCAGGCCCATGACTTCGATCAGGCCGATGTTTTCCTTTTTAATATTGTGGTATTCCTTGTGCGGGTGGAAGATGCCGTCAGGGTACTCCTCGCTGGTGCGGTTGTTGCGCAGGGCCAGATCCAGGATGTAGCCGTCCTTTTCGTCGTAATGCAGAATGGGCGTCACGGTATTGTGCGGGGTATCGCCGGTGTGGGCCAGGATGCCTACGCTCTCGTCGCTGTACGCGCGCCAGGCGGTCAGGATGTTGTTGGCCACGATCTGCATCTGCTGGCTGCTGCGGCCTACCAGGCGCACGGCGGAGACAGGCCAGTTCAGGATGCCCGCCTTGACGCCGGGATAGCGCATGTCGCGCATCGGCACGGCGACGTCGGCTTTCTGCATCGGGAACACATAGCGGCCGCCTTGGAAGTGGCTGTGGCTCAAAATACTGCCGCCGACAATGGGCAAATCGGCGTTGGAGCCGCAGGTGTAGTGCGGGAACTGGCCGACGAAATCAAAAATTTCAGCCAGGGTCTGCTTATTCATCTCCATGGGCTTGTGCTGCTCGTGCAGCATGATGCAATGCTCATGGAAGTAAGCATACGGGCTGTATTGCAGGTAGAACTGCTCCCCTGCCAGCTCGATGGGCACAATGCGGTGGGTCTGGCGGGCCGGGAAATTGATGCGCCCGGCGTAGCCGATATTCTCCTTGCAGAGCATGCAGGCGGGGTAGCCGCTTTTGGGCTGCAGCCGCTCGAGCGCGATGGTCTTGGGGTCCTTCTCGGGCTTGGTCAGGTTGATGGTGATTTCCAGTTCGCCGTAGGGGGTGGCAGTGCTCCACTGGATGTTCTTGGCAATCTGCGCAGTGCGGATATAGTTCGTTACCACACAGAAATCATAGAACCAGTCGGTGGCAGCCTTGGCGCCCTTTTTGACGTACAGCTTGTGGAACTTTTTGCAGACTTCGCTCTCGCGGGGCATCAGGGCACCCATCAGGCGGGTCTCAAAATTGATGCGGTACTGCGGCACAGCGCCGTCAAACAGGCCCTTGCAGGCAGCCAGCTCGACCATCTCATCCAGCAGGGCGGCTGGGGTAGCGGGATTCTCTTTCGGCGGTTTGGTCTCGCTGGGGGCGGCCAGCTGCAGCAGATCCAGCAGCGTATTGCGGGCGACCAGCTCGTCCAGCTCTTTGATCAGCTTATGCTTACGCCCGAAGCGCAGCAGGCGCTCCACATCCAGTGCAAGGCGCGCGTCGCGCTGCTCCGGCGTCAGGGTGGTGCAGTCAAAATCGTTCTTTGCCATGATACAAGCCCTCCTGTAGCGGTGTGTTTTGTATTCCGTTGTATTTACCATACCGCTTTTTCCTCTCGTTTTCCATGGCGCTGTGTGCCAAGGTTTTGCAGTTTTTGACCAAACTGCGATTTGCACCGCGCAAATTTCTGTCTCTATTGTCGCATTTTAGCGCTGGGTTGTCAATAATTTGTTTTTATGTACGAGTCTGGCACAACGGGAAAACCCAGCGCTGCGGGAGAAAACCTGCAATGCCGGGCTTTGCTATAAGATATAGTTGTAGAGTAAAGGTTCCCCTTGAGGGGAGCCTTATTGCTCTACAAACTGGAAGTTGTCTATTATCTGATACAAGCTTTGGCAGTATAGGATTCAACGTCAATCTTAACCACATTTACTGCACTTGCCATCTTATCGTCGATCTCATGTTCTTCGCCAGTCTGTACTTTCATAAGAACAGCAAGCGCTTTACATTTTTCTTTTATGTCCTCAATGATCATTGCTTTACCTCGACACATAACGCTCTCATACTCTGCTCCATATTCGCAAGGTATATCCGCTGTAATAAGAGATTCACCTCTATCAATTTCTACAAATACATTCCTGTTTTCTTTGAGGCACTCCAGCTTGTGTCCTTCTTTCGCACAATGCACATAAAATGTCAGCTTTCCCTTTTCCATTTGGTAGCCATAATGCAATGGTACAATATAAGGGAATTCACCGTCAAACATTCCTAAATGCATATATCTTGCTGACGCAATCATTGCCTCGATTTTATCAATATCGGTAATCTCTCTATCTTTCCTTCGCATAGTTTTTTACTTCCTTCAAATTTCGATTTGTCCATTTCCCAGTATACGCGGTTTTCCGCGTCTCGTCAATAAAAACAGCCGCCCGGGGTAGCCGGGCGGCTGGGTGGGGTATGATTTGCAGCTTACTTTTTCAAGTCGCTGAACAGGTCTTTTTTGTACACACCGTCGGCGACGAGCTTGGCGAAGCTGTCAATGACGATCTGCTTGTCCTCGGCATAGGTAACGCCAAACCACTTATCGTGGGTAGGCAGGACCTTAACGCTGACCTTATCGGCATGCAGCAGCTCGTCGATGTAGATAGGCAGTAGATACTCGGCTTTCAGCGGGTTGGCGGGGGCAGCTTTCTCGAAGAACTCGACAAAACCGGCGTCCAGCAGGTCAACGAACTCAGGCGTCAGGCCCCACATATTCATCGAGACAAGACTCTCAACGTCGATGCTCTTGCCACCGGCAGCTGCGCCTTCGGCAGTTTTCTCAATGCCGCTGGTCTCCAGCACACCGGTCAGGTAATGCTGGTCGTTCATCTGGCAGATGCCGCGGGTGACAGCACCGTTATCGCTCAGCGTGTTCTTCAGCACGAAACCGGCCATGCTCAGCTTGCCAGGCTCGGCGGGGGTGTAGCCCTGCAAGAAGCTGTGCAGCTGCACAAAAGCTTCCTTGCCGTAGTAGTCATCGGCGTTGATGACGGCAAACGGCTCCTTGATGATGCCCTTGCAGGCCAGCACGGCCTGGCCGGTGCCCCAGGGCTTGGAGCGGCCCTCGGGCACGCTGTAGCCCTCGGGCACATTTTCGAGTGCCTGGAACGCGTAGTCGATCTCGACACCCAGGTCGGCGCAGATCTTCTCGATGCGGTCGCCGATGGCCGCCTTAAAGGCTTCCTCGATATCGTGGCGGATGATAAAGACGATCTTGTCAAAGCCAGCTTCGATGGCGTCATGGATCGAGTAATCCATGATAATCTCGCCGTTGGGGCCGACTGCGGCCAATTGCTTAATACCGCCGCCGAAACGGGAGCCGATACCGGCCGCCATAATAACCAGAGCTGTTTTCATAGTCTCCTCCTAAATTATCGCCGGGTGCGTTTCCCGGCGTGTTACCAACTTTAACATCCCTGCGAGAGAATCACATACCCGCCATCGTCATCAGATACTGGATGGCGCTGGGGCCAGCCATATAAAGGATAGCCACTTGCAGCAGGCACATGATGCCAAAGTACAGCACCGCCGCCAGCAGGTTGGTGCCGCCGCGCTGGACCAGCAGCTCCGTGCGGTTCTCGCCCTCGGGGCAGGCCATGTAGATCTCTTCGATCTGGGCCTTGCTGCTCTCGTGATACCAGGACACCGCAAACATGCCCAAAATCACCTTCAGCGCCCAGGTGCCGATCTCGCCGATCGTGTAGGCGGCGGGCAGCCAGCCCAGCGGCAGCGCGCCGAAGAAGCTGGGGTTGAACGTGACGATGATCTCCATAAAGCCGGGGATGCTCAGCAGCACCATGACCAGCGCCGCCAGCAGGCCCTGCTTCCACATTTTGCGGTAGAACAGGTAGGCCGGGCCAAACAGAAACGCCGAGAGCGAAAGGGTGACTTTCTGCTTTGTCTCGCTCATGCGAAAAAACTGCATCAGGTAGTACATCGGGCTGCGGCCCACAAAGGCGGCCCAGTCCTTGGCCTTGATGCCTTCAATGGGATCCTCGGGGCCGATCTCGCGCCGCTGGATGCCGTCAGGGCCGCTGGAGTAAGTGTCAATGTGCGGGCCGGGTGCGGCACGGTCATTGCGGGGCGCGGCATTCGGGTTTACATCGCCGGGGCTGCGCGCGTAGATGGGGCCCTGATTCTGCGGAGGCTGCGGGGCTGCGCCGGGCGCATTTTGGGGCTCCTCGCCCGGTTTGGGCAGCGGGCAGCCGCAATGGCTGCAGCGCACGGCCCCGGGGGTGTTGTGGTTGCCGCAGTTGGGGCAGACCGCCGCGTGGGCAGCTTCGGCCGCACCTGCGCCGACCTCGGGCTGCCATTCAAACCCGGCGGCATGCTCGGACCGGTGCATGCAGACGCCGACCTTTTGCCAGCAGGCCCGGTGGTAAGGGGTGCCGCAATCCGGGCAGACGACGATATCGTCATTATCGGTAAATGCCTGTTCGCAAACAGGACAGTGGTTGCCAGTGTAACGTGCCATAAAATCTTATCCTCCCAGTAACATAAAGACATTATACCGCACCAATAAGATAAATGCAAAGAACTTTTTATGAAGTTTAGCAGTTTTGGGGCGGTTATTGCTAATAGCCAGGGCTAACTGCGGCCTTTTAGTGGCCCCCTTGTGTAAAGGGAGGCTTTTACGCTCTACAACTTCCTCTTTACAACGCTCCTTCTTTGGTTTATACTATTATTATGTAGTTTTATGCCAACCTGACAAAACCGAGGGGTAACGATATGATCACCATTGACGAACTGAAAGCAAAACTCGGGGGAATGAAAACCTCTGTAGATGACCTGCGCGATGCGCTTTCCATCGAAGCCAGCGAAAAACGCCTGGCCGAGTTGGAGCACCAGATGACCATGCCCGGCTTTTACGATGACCAGGCCCGCAGCCAGAAGATCATCAGCGAGATGGGCGAAGTGAAGAACAAGCTCGAGCGTTTCGGCAAACTGGCCACCCAGTACGAAGAAGCCGAGACCCTGCTCGAGATGATCGAGGAGGAGAACGATCCCGCACTGGCCGCCGAGGGCGAAGAGGCCGTTGAGGCTGTTGAGAAAGCCATCGACGAATTGCAGCTGATGACGATGCTGAACGGCGAGTACGACCACAGTAACGCCATCCTGACCTTCCACGCCGGTACCGGTGGCACCGAGGCCCAGGACTGGGCCGAAATGCTGATGCGCATGTACACCCGCTGGGCCGAAGCCCACGGCTACAGCGTGGAAGTGCTGGACGTGCTGGACGGCGACGAAGCCGGCATCAAGTCCGCTTCGATGATGGTCAAGGGTGCCAACGCCTACGGCATGCTCAAGAGCGAGCACGGCGTCCACCGCCTGGTGCGCGTCAGCCCGTTCGACTCCCAGGCCCGCCGCCAGACGAGCTTCTCCAGCCTGGAAGTCATGCCCGAGCTGGACAACAACATCAACATCGAGATCAACCCCGCCGATATCGAGATGCAGGTCTACCGTTCCTCCGGTGCGGGCGGCCAGCACATCAACAAGACCTCTTCGGCGGTCCGCCTGATCCACAAGCCCACCGGCATCGTGACCAGCTGCCAGACCCAGCGCAGCCAGCTGCAAAACCGCGAGTACGCGATGGAAATGATGAAAGCCAAGCTGTACCAGATCGCATTGCAGCAACACAAGGACAAGATCGACGATATCAAGGGCGTGCAGAACGAGATCGCCTGGGGCCACCAGATCCGCAGCTACGTCTTTATGCCCTACACGATGGTTAAGGACCACCGCACCAACTTTGAAAGCGGCAACGTGCAGGCCGTCATGGACGGCGACCTGGACGGATTCATCTACGCCTACCTGAAAGCCAGCTCCCGCGGTGAGCTGGAAGAGGTCTAACAACCAGCTGTAAAACGGTACACACGTTGCGGTGTGTACCGTTTTTTGTGTTTCGCCATGCTTTATTCATAATCTGCGGGTATACTAAAAACAAACTTGCAGAAGGAGGGCTTTTGTATGCCCATTCACGGCCTGACTGCGGCGGAGGTGGAAAGCCGCCGCGCAGCAGGGCAAATCAACACCCCGCCCCAGTCCCCCACCAAAACCACCGGGGAGATTGTGCGGGACAATATCTGTACCTATTTTAACCTCGTGTTCCTTGTGCTGGCGCTGATGCTGCTCTTTGTCGGCTCGTGGCTGAACATGGGCTTTTTGGGCATCGTGTTCTGGAACACCCTCATCGGCATCATCCAGCAGCTGCGCGCCAAAAAGACCATTGACGAACTGACCCTTGTCTCCGCCCACAAGGTACACTGCCTGCGGGACGGCCAGTGGGTGGAGCTGCTCTCTGACGAGCTTGTGCAGGATGATGTGGTCGAGTTCCGCGCGGGTGAGCAGATCGCCGCCGACGCCGTGGTGCTGGACGGTACCGCCCAGGCCAACGAAAGCCTGCTGACCGGCGAGGCAAAGCCCATCGCCAAAGCGCCCGAGGACGAACTGCGCTCCGGCAGTTTTCTGGCCGCCGGGCACTGCGTGGCGCGGCTGACCCGCGTGGGAGCTGAAAGCTACGCCGCCAAACTGACCACTGAGGCCAAAGCCGACGGCCACAGGGTAGTAAAAGGCGAGATGATGCGCAGCCTGGACAAGCTGATCCGAGCCATCGGCATTGCGCTGGTGCCCATCGGCGCGGCACTGCTGTACAAACAGCACTGGCAGCTGGAAGTGCCCCTGCGCGGCAGTGTGGAGGCCACCGTGGCCGCGCTGATCGGCATGATTCCCGAGGGATTGTACCTGCTGACAAGCGTAGCCCTGGCCGTGGGCATGATGCGGCTGGCGCGCCGCCGGGTACTGACCCAGGACATGAACTGCATTGAAACGCTGGCCCGGGTGGACGTGCTGTGCGTGGACAAGACCGGCACGATCACCGAAAGCGCGATGCAGGCCGACGAGCCGGTCGTGTTGGACGAAGCTGCGCCTGTCACCGACATTTTAAACGCTTTTTACAGCGGCGAGGAGCCGGATAACGACACTGCCCGCGCCCTGTGCGAAAAGTTCGGCCAAGGCGGCAGCGGGTGGCTTGCCGCACGCAGCATCCCGTTTAACACGGCCTACAAATACAACGCCAAAAGCTTTGGTACGCAGGGCAGTTATGTCGTAGGTGCGCCGGATATTTTAGCCGGCACCCGCCTGCCAGAGCTGCGCCCTACGCTTGACCCGCTGCTGGCGCAGGGGCGGCGCGTGCTGCTGCTGGCCCGCTGCCGGGGCGAGCTGCCCGACCCGCCTGCCCGGCTGGACCCGGAGACGCTGGACTTTCTGGCGCTGCTGCCGCTGCAAAACCGCATCCGCGAGAGTGCACCTGAAACCTTTGCCTATTTTTCACGGCAGGGCGTGGATGTCAAGGTCATTTCGGGCGACGACCCGCGTGCCGTCAGCCATGTGGCCGCGCAGGCGGGCATTCAAGGTGCCAGCCAATGGGTGGATGCCGCTGCCATCAAAAACGACCGTGAACTGGAAAAAGCCGCTGCCCACTGCACAGTGTTTGGCCGCGTAACGCCCGAGCAAAAGCGCAAATTGGTGCACGCCCTGCAAAAGCAGGGGCATACAGTCGCCATGACCGGCGACGGCGTAAATGACGTGCTGGCGTTAAAAGATGCCGACTGCGGCATTGCGATGGCGTCCGGCGCGCAGGCTGCCAGCCAGGTGGCACAGCTGGTGCTGCTGGATTCTGACTTCGGCGCGCTGCCCCATGTGGTGGCCGAGGGTCGCCGGGTCATCAACAACATCCAGCGGTCGGCATCGCTGTTTTTGGTCAAAAATATTTTCTCGGTATTGCTCAGCGTCGTGTCGCTGGTGCTGCCGCTGACTTACCCGTTTTTGCCGCTGCAATTGTCGCTGCTGTCGGCCGCAACCATCGGTACACCGGCGTTTTTCCTGGCGCTGGAGCCGAACCACGAGCGGGTGCACGGGCGGTTTATCTCCAATGTGCTGCGCGCGGCATTGCCCGGCGGCGTAACAGATTTTCTGCTTGTGTTCCTGGCACAAGGGTTCTGCTTTGCGTTTGACCTGCCCAGCGACTACCTTGGCACCATCAGCACGATCGTGGTGCTGACGGTGGGCCTGCTGGTGCTGTGGGGCGTCTGCCGCCCGTTCAACACCTGGCACTGGGTGCTGTGGGGCGCGATGGCGGTTATCGGCTATGGCGGCGCGCTGCTGCTGGCCCCCTGGCTGGGACTGGTCAAGCTGAACCTGGGCGGCGTGTTGGTGCTGGTGGCGCTGCTGGGTCTGGCCGGGCCGACGCTGTTCGGCATAAGCATGCTGAACACCCGCATCCATGGTGCCGTTGGCGAGGTGCAGGACAAGATGCGGCAGAGAAGAAAAGCGTAACTTGCCTTGCAGAGACTGTGGGGGCGAGCTTACGTTCGCATCAAACGCCACGGGCGGATATGGAATCCGCCCCTACGGCCTGTAATGATATTGCCGCCTTATTTGCCGCGTAGGGGAGCATTCCATATGCTCCCGTGCAGCCCTTTGTCCGCGCGAATCCGGCGGGGGAGCAATGTTCGCCCCTACAAAAGTGGACATAAAAAACAGCCCCTGCGCTTTCTGGGTTTTCCAGAGGCGCAGGGGGTTTTATTTTCCTTTTATTCTGTCTCTTCCCCGGCGGCGGCCCAGGCGCAGGCCAGGCCGCACAGGCCAAAAACACCCATGGCAAGGCCGGTCAGCAGGTCGGGCAGGGTCAGCATGCCGTTGCAGGCTTCAAACAGCGTCTGCGGCAGTTCGGCGCAGGTGCAAAGCAGAAAGCATCCGGCCCCTGCGGCAAACAGCGTGTGCCCGCATGGCAGGCCCGGCGTCAGAAATACCTTGAGCAACACCACCGCAAACAGCAGCGCGGCCACGGCGCTAAGCACCCGCAGCGTGCAGGGGATGCGCCCCAGCGAGGCAGGCACAAACTGGAATCGCCACACCAGCCGCCACAAAAACGCGACCGGCAGAACCAGCCCCGGCAGCGCACTGCCAAGCCGCTGACGGCGCACGCCGAAGCCCGTCAGTGCGTGCCAACCGTACACCAGCAGCCAAACACCGGCCAGCACCGGGGTAATGACATCGGCCCAGGCAGTCCACACCGGGGTGGTGGCGTGCAGCGCCGGGTAGGCCGCGATCATCTGCGCCGTGGGTACCGCCAGCAGGCCGCTGCCCAGCAGCAGTGCGCCGACCATCAGCATGCAGCAGCCCAGCGGCAGGTTGGTGTCGGCCAGTTCCGTTGGCTGCGCAGCCACCTGCCGGGCGGGCAGATACGGCAGCGCCAGCGCCGCCAGCCAGGGCAGATACCGCGCCCAGACCGAACCGCGCAGCGCAAAGCCGGTGGAAGCGTCCATCCATTGCAGCAGGTCCGCCATGTGCAGCACCGCCAGCACAATGCCGACCGCCAGCACAAGAACCGCATAGAACCGTTTATTTTTCATGGGTTGTCCCCCGTTTTTCATAAGTTGGCAGGCTTGTTTCATAGAATGTACAAGCGCCGATACAATTTATTGTACCGCCCTGCGCCCCAAATTGCAAGCATGGAGTGCCCATCTATGAAAAAATCGTCCCTTGCCGTTTTTGCCTTTGCCCTGCTGGCCGCCGCTGCGCCCTTTGCCGCCCTGCTGGCACCGCCCACCACACCTGCGCCGCTTGTGCAGGCGGACGACCTCTCCCCTGCCGCGACGCCGCAGCCCCTGCCCACCGTGCCGCCCACCGACGCCGCAGTGGAGACACCCACCCCGGATGCTACACTGGCCGCAGCGGACATCACCCTGTACGACGCCGACACGGGCAGCGAGCGTGTGGTGAGCGTGCGGGATTTTTTGATCGGTGCCGCCGCCTGTGAGATGCCGCCCTCCTGGAATGATAACGCCCTGCTGGCCCAGATGGCAGCCAGCCACAGCTATGCGCTGGCGCTGGGCGAGCCGATGCAGGTCAACGCAGCCCTTTGTGCCGGTTGGACAGACGCAGACGTTTTGAAGGCGCGCTGGGGCGATGATTTCGATGCCAACTATGCCCGTTTTGCCGCGCTGGCGGACAAGGTTGCCGGGGCGCTGCTTTGCTACCACGGTGCCCCGGCTGCCGCCTGCTACCACAGCATCAGCAGCGGCGTGACTGAGGCCAGCCAGAACGTCTGGACCTCGGCCCTGCCCTATTTACAGGGCGTGCCCTCGCCCTGGGACAAAACCGCCGACGGGTACGAGACCGCCATTACTTACAGTCTGGAACAGGTGGATGCGATTTTGCAGAACCTGGGCCTGACGGCAGACACGCTGGCCGACACGGCCCCTGCCGCGTGGTTTGGCGCAGCGCAGTGGGACGAAGCCGGGTATGTGGCGGAAATGACCGTCTGCGGCGAACGTTTTTCCGGCACACGTCTGCGGCGCGCACTGGCGCTGCGGTCGGCCTGTTTTTCTGTCGAATATGAAGATGGAGCGTTCGTTTTTACTACCCACGGGTACGGCCACGGCGTAGGGCTAAGCCAGCACGGTGCCCAGGCCATGGCCGAAGGCGGCGCCGATTGGCGGGAGATTTTGGAGTATTATTTTCCCGGATGCGAGGTAGTGGGGTGAGATTTTTATAATTTCCGCTTTGCGGGTGTCGTACTTCCGTTAGTCCTTCCTTTTTTGGCGCCAAAAAGGACCACCTCGCGGAAGAAGCCCACTAAAAAAGGGCGTTGCCGCATGGTGGCAACGCCCGATAAGCAACGAACTAAATTATTTAACAGGCTTCTTCAGCACGCCCATAATCAGCGCCGCTAGCAAACTCCCCGCCAACAGCGCAACCAAAAATCCCAACGGGTTTTCGATCACGGCAATCAGGAATAAACCACCGTGGGGCGCGGGACAGCGGCAGTCAAACAGCACGGCCAAAAAGCCCGCAAGGCCGCTGCCTGCCATACAGGCGGGCACCACGCGCAGCGGGTCGCGCAGCGCAAAAGGCAGCGCACCCTCGGTGACAAACGATGCCCCCATCAGCAGGTTTTGCGGTGCAGTGCGGCACTCTGCCTTAGTAAACCGATGCGGGAACAGCAGGCAGGCCAGCGCCACCCCAATGGGCGGCACCATACCGCCGATCATGACTGCCGCCATAATGTCCATCTGGTCACTGACCAGCGCCAGTGTGCCGGTTAGGTAGGCCGCTTTGTTGATCGGCCCACCGTAGTCGGTTGCCATCAGCGCTCCCAGCACGACACCTACCAGCAGGCGGCTGCCGCCGCGCATCGTATCCAGCATGTGGTACAGCCTTTGGTTGAACCGCCCCAACGGCGGGTTGACCACCAGCGCCATCAGCGCCGCAATGCCCAGGAAGCTGCACAGCGGCGTCAAAAAGCTGCTGCGCACCTGCTGCAAGTTTTCGGACATTTTATTGCCCAGCCAGTTCAAAAAGCGCACCAGCAGC
The DNA here is from genome assembly GCA_004554775.1 of Subdoligranulum variabile. Classification (GTDB taxonomy): domain Bacteria; phylum Bacillota; class Clostridia; order Oscillospirales; family Ruminococcaceae; genus Gemmiger; species Gemmiger variabilis_B. Next base: position 26,414 of record SFKI01000015.1, on the reverse strand, counting down.
CCGGCCGCAAACCCGGCGATCAGCGCCCCCCAGAATCCTGATGATACCCAACTCAGCTTATTGCCTGCTGTGGTGCCCAGCTGCGCCATGTAGCCGCCCATCAGGCCCGGCATAAAGGCGGGCGAGTCACCGATGCTGACCGCAATAAACGCCGCCAGCACTGGGTAGATCAGCACAAAGGCTTCCTTGCCTACATTGTTCAGCAAATCGCAGTACCGCTGCGGAACATTCATCTGCGCAAAAAGCAGCGACAGAGCGATCATTACACCGCCCACCACCACAAAGGGGATCATGTGGGAGATGCCGTTCATCAAATGGCGATAAATTTCGCGTCCTAGCTCCCGCCAGTCGCTTGTGCGGAAGCCGTTGCCGCCGCGGTAAACCGGAACTTTACTGTTCAGTGCGCGGTCCAGCACGGCGTCAGCGCTGCGCACCGCGTCACCGGCGGAGACAGAGAGCAGCCGCTTGCCCACGAAGCGCGCCATCGGCACGCCTTTATCGGCAGCAATGATGATGCAGTCTGCAGCGGCGATCTCGTCGCTTTCCAGTTCATCATTTACACCGACTGCGCCGTTGGTCTCCACTTTGATCGTCAGGCCACGCTCCTGCGCCGCCTTGCGCAGCGCTTCGGCTGCCAGGTAGGTGTGCGCCACGCCCATGGGGCAGGCCGTGACAGCCAGCAGCCGGTACTGGGCCGGGGCGGTCGGGGTCTCGGCGGGCGGTGCTTCGGCAGGCTGGGCGGGCTGCTCGTGCCGGGCGATCATTTTGCAAAACGCCTCGGGCGTAGGGGCCGCCAGCATCTGCCGGCAGAATTCCTCGTCGAGCAGCAGCGTGGCTAGGCCTGCCAGCATCTGCACATGCAGGTCGTTGGCATCCGACGGTGCAGCAATCAAAAACAAAAGGCGCACCGGCTCGCCGTCCGGCGTATCGCAGGGCAGCGGCGGATCCAGCGTCAGCGCGGCCAGCTCGGCGTGGGCCACACCCGCGCTTTTGGCGTGGGGGATGGCCAACCCGCGGCCCATGCAGATGCCGCCCATTTTTTCACGTTCCAGGGCATCCTGTTCAAACTGTGCGGCGTCGGTCAGGCAGCCGCTTTTTTGCACCAGTTCCACCAGTTGGTGGATCGCCGCAGGCAGAGAGTCTGCCTGTTGGCGCAGCGCCACGCAGCAAGGCCGCAGGTGATCTGTGATGTGCATCAGGATGTCCCCCTTTGGGCGATTTTGTAGAATCCGAAAAAAGCGGCCCCGCCAAAACGGAGCCGCTTTATACTGTTTACGCGATTAGTTGAGCAGGGTCAACTCGGTCTCGGGGTCGAACAGATGGATCTTGTTGGTATCCATGGCAACCACGATCTTGTCGCCGCGGCGAGACTTGGAGGTGGGAGCCACACGAGCCATCAGGTTCTGGCCCTGATAGGTCAGGTACAGGTAAATCTCAGCGCCCATCAGCTCGGAGACTTCGACCTCAGCGGAGATGTGGCTGTTGGGATGCTTCTCGAGGAACTCCTCGTCATCCTTGATATCCTCGGGACGGATGCCGACCTTGAGGGTCTTGCCAACGTAAGCATCCAGCTTACCGTCGGCGGTCTTCTCTTTGGGCAGAGGAATGTCAGCGCCAGCCAGGTCAACGATGAACTGATCGCCGGTCTTCTTCAGGGTGCCGTCCAGGAAGTTCATCTGCGGGCTGCCGATGAAGCCTGCGACGAAGATGTTGCAGGGATAATCGTACAGGTTCTGCGGGGTATCGACCTGCTGGATCAGGCCGTCCTTCATAACGACGATGCGGTCGCCCATGGTCATGGCCTCGGTCTGGTCATGGGTAACGTAGATGAAGGTGGTAGCCAGCTTCTTGTGCAGCTTGATGATCTCGGTGCGCATGCTGGTACGCAGCTTAGCATCCAGGTTGGACAGAGGCTCGTCGAGCAGGAAGACGGCCGGGTTACGGACCATAGCGCGGCCCAGGGCAACACGCTGGCGCTGACCACCGGACAGAGCCTTCGGCTTACGGTCGAGCAGGTGCTCGATCTCCAGGATCTTAGCAGCCTCGCGGACGCGCTTGTCGATCTCGTCCTTGGGCATCTTGCGCAGCTCCAGACCGAAAGCCATGTTCTTGTACACGGTCATGTGCGGGTACAGAGCGTAGTTCTGGAACACCATGGCGATGTCGCGGTCTTTCGGGGGAACATCGTTGATCAGACGGTCGCCGATGTACATCTCACCGCCGGAGATCTCCTCCAGGCCGGCGATCATACGCAGGGTGGTGGACTTACCGCAGCCTGAAGGACCGACGAAAACGATAAATTCCTTATCAGCGATCTCAAGGCTGAAATCGGGAACGGCAACAACATTGCCGGGATAGACTTTCTTAACGTGACGGCAGCTAATGGAAGCCATAAGACATATCCTCCAATAATTTTACAGTGGTGTACAGCCCGGGTAGAGGGGGCTGTTTTTCTTGACAAGACTATAATAACAGGTTACAATTGGTTTGAAAATAGCATTTTATTGATATAGAGGTGTCGAAATTGATATTTGACCCGGAAATTTATTGCACGACTGCCGAGACCCGTGAGCTGGACGGAAACGCCCCCCTAACACTGGCCGGGGCAGGGCTGTGGGCGGGGGTGCTTTCCTGCGGGGCCTGCCTGCTGGATGGTTCCGCCCGGCCCGGACAGAGCGGCGATATTCTGTTGGGAGCATCGCCGTTGACCCTGACGCCGCAAAGCGACTGCCATCTGGTGGCCGTTCGGCTGACCGGGCTGTGTGCCGACGCTTACCTTTTAAGTATGGGCCCTACCCGCTGGGCTGACGGCGCGGCCTGCCCCGGCGCGGCGGAGCTGATTGCCCAGCTGCACGGCGGCGGCAATGCGGCACTGGCCTACGGCCTGCTGTGCGCCCTTGGCAAAGCCGACGAGACCGCCCGTCCCCTGCCGCCGCTGGTGGCCGAGGCGGTAGCAGCCATCCGGCAGAATTACATGGCGCTGTACGGGGTCGAGGAGTTGAGCGAGCAGCTTGGCGTGACGAAAAGCCATCTTGTGCGGGCATTCAAGCAGGAGATCGGCGTGCCGCCGGGCAAGTACCTGACGAATGTACGGATCGAAGCCGTGAAAGCGCTGCTATTGAGTGACGAGTACAATCTAGAGATGATTGCCGGAATGACGGGTTTTTCGGGGGCGAACTATCTTTGCCGGGTTTTCAAGCGGGAAGTAGGGGTATCCCCTGCCGCCTGGCGCGCAGCCGCCGCGCCGCTGCCAGCGGTGCCGAAGCTGCCGCCAAGAAGTGCGGAGATGTTTGTTTGACTTTTATTTGTATTTGGCAGGCCGTAGGGACGCCGTCTCCTACGTGCAGCCATACGGTGACCATGGGGGCGGGCGTTGCTCGTCCGCGAAATCTTGCGCTGCCGTAAAGCTCCTCGGGCGAACACTGTTCGCCCTTACGCTCCCCCTTTACCCTTAGCTCTGTAGGGGGTCTTGGCCCCTCCCTGCAAACCACCATAAATAATCACCAAATACAATATGTGCAGCCTCGCGTAAACTGCATATATTTAAATTATCCCCCACAAACACAAAAACCCGCAGTTGCCTGCGGGTTTTTGTGCATAGAGGGGTGGGAAAGTATATAAAGGTCAGTGAATGTCAATTTTAAGGGCATCCGTGCGGATGCGTTACTTGATTGATTACAGTTATTATTATAGCCTTTTTTCTTAATTTGTCAAACGTTCCCCTTGCAATTTGTTTTTCAAAACATTATAATAAATCAGGAAATGCTTAATATTATTTAGTGGACAGCTCAAAAATCACACTTTTTCTATTTTGTCAAACCGCACAACGGCTCTTTTCTTCATTTTATTTTTTTGTGCGCATTACACAAAGCCTGGTAAGGAGAATCATTTCATGGATGATTTAGACCATAAAATCGTACAGCTTTTATCGGAAAATGCACGTATGCCCGTTAAAGATATCGCGCAGAGGGTCAGCTTGACCAGCCCGGCCGTATCCAGCCGCATCCATCGGCTGGAGCAGGAGGGCATCATCGGCGGCTACACGGTGGTGCTGCGCCATCCCGGCGCACCCGCCCGGGTCGAAGCACTGATCTCGGTGCTGGTCGACGCCGCTACCCGCGCCAGCTTTCTGGCGATGATCGAGCAGGAGCCCCAGGTGCTGCAATGCTTCCGCGTGACGGGCAGCTACAACTTTATCATCAAGGTAAGCTGCACCGGCATTGACGCGCTGGAACATCTGCTGACCAAGATGCAGAAGATGGGTTCCACCAACACCCAGATCATCCTGAACACCCAGTTGGACCGCAATCTGGCATTTTAACGAAAGAGGACATTATGTACTTTTGCAAGAACTGCGGCCGTCTGGCGCGCCCGGGCGAGCCCTGCTGCCCCAAATGCGGCATGCCCCACGCCGAGCCGCCGCATGAAGCCGCCCCCGCCGCCCCGCAGTATCACCCCGCCGAGGGCCCCCACGACGTCCCTGCCATGGGATACAGCAGCACGCTGGGCACGCTGATCATCTTCGCCATCCCGTTGGTGGGCTTTATCATGATGCTGGTGTGGAGCTTCAGCGACGCACCGGATAACGCCCGAAAGCGGCTGGCCCGCGCCTACCTGACCCGCACGCTGATCGTGGCGGCGGTCATTGCTGCGCTGTTGCTGCTGGGGGCTGTTGGGCTGGCCGCCGTCACCCACAGCATGTACTACTACCTGCGCTAAGGAGGCCGCATGAAAGCAAGTGTCATTATCCCGAACCTGAACGGCGCGGGCTGGCTGCGCGATTCGATCGAGTCGATCTGGGCGCAGACCGAGCAGGATTTTGAGCTGATCGTCATTGACAACGGCTCCACCGATGAAAGCCTGGAAATTGCCCGCAGCTATTGCGGCCGCGACCGCTACACCCTGATTGAAAACGCCGAGAACACCGGTTTTTCCCATGCCGTCAACCAGGGCATTGCCATTGCCAAGGGCGAGTACATGGCCCTGTTCAACAACGATGCGTTCGCTGAGCCAGCCTGGCTGGCCGAGCTGATCCGCACCGCCGACGCGGACCCCAAAATTTTTGCCGTCAGCAGCCTGATGCTGCGCTACTATGAGCCGGAGCTGGCCGACGACGCAGGCGATTATGTAACCATTTTAGGGTTTGCCTGCAAACGCGGCGATGGTCTGCGCGCCAGCCGTTACACGAAGCCCTGCCGCATTTTCAGCGCCTGCGGCGGTGCGGCCCTGTACAGAAAATCCATTTTGGATAAAATCGGCGTTTTTGACGAATTGTTTTTTGCGTATTATGAGGACGTGGACCTGAGCTGGCGCGCAAACAATTTCGGGTACAAGAACGTCTATTGCCCGACGGCGCGGTGTCGGCACATCTGCGGTGCGACGACGGGCGCGGTGCGGTACAATCCGTTCAAGAGCATCCAGAGCGGGCGGAACAGCATTCTGCTGCCGTACAAAAATCAACCGGCTTTGATGCTGCTGCTGAATCTGATCCCGATGGTATTGGGATATCTGCTGAAAGTGGTGATGTTCCGGTTCCGCGGCTTTGGCAACGATTACGCGAAAGGCTTCCACGAAGCGTGGGTCGCCCTGCCGAAGCTGAACAAGCCGAAGTTTACGTGGCGGAACCTGCCCAATTATATCTGGGTGGAATGCAGCCTGATCGTCGGCCTGTTCCGCTACATCATCTACCGCATCCAGCGCGCGGCGAAGATCACCTGATTTGTCCCTTTTCTTGAAAGAAAAGGAACCAAAAGAACTTTAAATTAAAAATGGGAGATACGGTCTGCGACCGTATCTCCCATTTTTGTTTAGAGTTTCTTCGGTTCCTTCTTTGCAAAGAAGGAACGAATCAGGCTGACCGCCGCTGCGCACAGGGCGGGGTAAAGGATGAGACAGAACGCCTGATACCAGCTCGGGACAAGGTACTGCCACCAACTGGGCAGGGTATAGACGGCGTTCAGAGTCAGGGCCGCCGGAGCAAAGGTCAGGACGACCGTCTTGTTCTCGTCCGGGCTGCACGGATCCAGCCGCAGTGCCGCAATGCTCGTGCGGGGCAGCGTGTACAGGTAATGCCCATCGCCCAGATTCTGCGGGAACACGCGTCGATCCTGGCTGTAATCCTCGCCCACCTTCGTCGTGTAATACAGGCACATCTCGCGGGCATCGCCGTCAAACGTTACCGTGTAACTCAGCGTGCGCACCACCTGGCCCGCGACATCCTCTAAAATCATCTGCGGGTCGCCGTTCGTGGTAGTCAGGGTCGTCTCGCCGGGCTGCGCGTCGGTGGGCTCCAGGCCGACCAGCTGCCAGTTTTCCACCGGGATGACCTGCTCGGTCATACGTCCCTGCGCTTTGGCCAAGGCATCACTGCCCGCATGGGCCGCGCTCAGCACCAGCCAGACGGCCAGCGCCAGAATATAGCAGGCCGCCGGCACCGCGCCACGTTTAGCGAAGAAAGCTTTCAACCGTTTCATGCGGCACCCCCTTGCATTTCCACCGGGGCATAGCCCGCATCGGTCACGCGGTAGAGGAGCGTCTCCCCTGCCTGCGCGGCGGCCAGCTTGTCCGTAAACAGATCGCTGTAGCTTTGTACAAAAATATCGTCGATTTTTTGCAGGTACAGCACCGTGCAGCCATTGCCGCGCACGATCTCGTCCAGCTGCTGCGCGGTAAAGGCGTGATAATACGTTGCTTTTACACCCTCATCAGGCTTGAGCTCCGGCAGGCCGAACGTACCGCCGCCGCCGTTCATCTCGGACATAATGCCCGAGTAATCGACCAGCACCGGGTAAAAATCAAACACGGCGCTGAACCAGCCCTCGCCGTTATCACCCTGGCTGACGTAGAACACGCGGTCGTCGGGCTGCAAATTCTCGCAGATATAGGCGGCCTCGGCGCGGGCGAGCTTGCGGTCGGCAAACTCGCTGTCGGCAAAGCCGAGCACGCTGAGCTGCGGCAGCACGATCTGATTCTGCCGTGCCAGCATGCCAACGGCCAGCAGCAGCACAATGCCCTGCGCCGCCAGCGGGCGCTTGGGGGCATAGCGGCTGGTGGTAAAGGTGGCCGAGGGGCCGTTGACCTCGCTGACCGTTTCCAGCTGAGGCTGCAAGGCCACCACCAGGCAGGCCAGCGCCATCAGGAACCAGCCGATGTAATAGCTTTCGATGTAGCGATTATAATCATCGAGCCGCTCGGCCTGGAACGGCTTAAAAATAAAGCCGTAGCTGAGCGCCAGCTCGAGGTTATACCCCAAAAAGCAGACGGCGGACAGCACCCCCATGCTGCCGATGCGCACCCGCAGGCGGCGCGAACCAGCCGTGAACAGCGCGGCCACGAATACCGCCGCGATGAGCACCACAATATTGCGCCCTTGGCCGATCATGCCGAGCTTGCCGTCGCTGGTCCAGAACTGGTGGCCCATATCGGCCATCGCCTGGCGGAACTGGGGTTCGCGCTCGGCAAAAAAGCCGGTGACGGGCTGGCCCAGCAAAATTTTGATGCCATTGACGACGACCGCGCCCATCGAGGCGGTCGTTTCGCCGACACCGCCCTCGCTGGCGTTGCGGCTGACCAGCCAGCCGACATAGCGGACATTCCACAGGTAGTACACGGCCATAGGCGCGGCAAAGCAGGCCACGGCAAAGCCGGTGCGGCGGACAAGGCCCTGCTTGAATCTGCCATCACAGAACAGCCAGGCATCGACCGCGATCAACCCGGCTGCGGCCAGGGAGAGCACAAAGTCGTTGGCCTTCAGGTTTGCGGCCAAGGCCAGCACGGGCAGCACGGCCCAGTGCGGGCCATTTTGTTGGCGCAGCGCCAGCCACGCGGCCACCGCGCCGCCGAACACCAGCCCGGCCGGGATATCGCCGTAGGACGACAGATAGACGGTGGTCAGGTAGATGGTATGGTTGTACACCGTGAAGAAAAACGGCGTGACCCACAGCACCGCCGCCATCGGCACGGCCACGCGCCACTGCTTCCACGGCAGGGCACTGAGCACGGCGGCATAGACGGCGAAGAACAATACATCGTAGGCAAGATAAATTTTCCAGTCCGCATACTGACCAAGGAACTGGAAGAAGTAGCTGATCAGCGGCAAGCCGGGGTTTTGGGTAACGGCCCACGGCGTGCCCAGCGTGGCGGTGGTGTACAGGCTGTGATCCACCTTGGTGACCTTGACGGCAGTAGCCCAAAGCGAAAATTCATCGGACACCGTTGCCATCGGCTGGCGCACAAAGAAGTAGACGGCAAACGCCAGCGCCAGCACCCAGAAGGTCACGCTGCCGGGGGTTGCCAATTGCGCGTAGTAGCGCTTTTTATTCTCTTTAGGCGGCAGCAGCGCCCACACGCCGCCCACCGCACACAGGGCATACAGCGCCCATGCCGCAGGGTACAGCCCCCCGGCCATACCGGCCAGCGTCAGCACCGCCGCAATGCAGGAAAGCGTGACCAGCGGGGCCAGCCCGGCCGGGACCCGGGCTTTGAGCGTAAGCGCCGCGCTGCCCAGAAACAGCGCCGCCAGCGCCGCCATTACGCAGAGAAGTTCCATTTTCTATCCTTGTCTGTTCCTTTTCTCATAAGAAAAGGAGCCAAAAGAATTTTTACTATAAATACGACTTGTGGTAAAGGAATGGCTGCAGCGACGCGGGATGAGAGCAACAAACATAAAGCCGCACAACGAGCGCCGCCATCCTGCAGAGCTGGCCACCCCTCACCGCCTAACGGCAGAGCTCCCCTCAAGGGGAGCCATTTTGCGGGATGCCGTTTGCACCATGCTTTTTATTCCGTTGAAAGCTTCTTCGGTTCTTTCTTTTCAAAGAAGGAGCAAACCACTGCCGCACAGAACGCGGGGGCAAACAGCAGGGCCAGCAGCTGGCCGGCGGTAGGGAGAAAGCGCAGGTACCACGCGGTGTCAGGGTTCAGCGTCACGCCGGTAAACAGCGTCGGCACGCCGCCCACGCTGTCTGGGTCGATGCGCAGGCCCGTGACCCACTGCCCGCCCAGATCAAACGTATACACGCCGGGGGCCGTGACCTTGGCGTAGACTTTCTGTGCCTCGGTGTAATCGGTCTGGCCGGGCTTGAGATAATACAGCGCCACGCCGCCCGGGGGCAGATGGTGCGCGGCATCGAGCCGCACCGTTTCTATATACCCCTGCCCCTGCCAGTAAATGTGTGGGTCACTGTCGGTGGAAAGATACCAGTTGGGGTCGTTGTCCGGGGCGGTCCACCACTCGTTACCGGAATAGGGGGCAAAACTCTCGGTCGTCAGCTCGGCCGGGGCCAGCGTCTGCTGCGGCATTTTGCCCTGCATTTTGTAGTTCAGCATCACAGCGCTGCCCGCCAGGCAGCGCACCAGCCACAGCACCACCGCCAGCAGGTAGGCCAGCAGCAGTGTCTGGCGCGGGTTGAAAAGCGGTTTTTTCTGCATCATGCCACCCCGCTTTCTGCCACCGCGGCCAGCGTGAACGGCACAGCGGCATCGGTGCCCTCAAAATGGTAGAGGGCCGCGGGCATGTCGGCGGTCAAGCCGCCCTCAAAGTAGGGGCTGAACTCCCTCTCAAGGTAATCGTCGGCGCGGTCGATGAGCAGATAATCGCAGTCTTTTTCCTGCATATACGCGGCCAGCGTGGCAGGCACGCAGACGGCTTTATAATCGTACAGCGTCCAATTTTCGCTTTCGACCAGGTTCATAAAATCGCTGTCCCAACGGTCCTGCGTTTCGCCCAGGCGGCCGTAAAAGCCACCGAAGCCGTTGACCACTTGGGCGGTCAGCTCGTAGCGGTAGTAGTACCAGCGGGTAGCGTCGTCGCCCTGGCTCAGCACCAGCACGCGGTCAGGCCAGTCGAGCACGGCATTCATCGCATCTGCGCGGTTTTGCACGTCAGCGCGCAGGGTGTACAGGCTGTCGGCATCTGACCAGAAGCCTGCCGCCGGGAGACCCCGCCAGCAGAAGATGCCCACCACCGCCGTAGCCGCGCATGCCAGCACGCATCGGCTCCACCGGGCGGCGGCACTGCGCGCCAGCAGGCAGAGCATTGCCAGCATCCACGCCTGGTAGTAGGGGCCCAGATAACGATCGTAGTCCTTGAGCGCGAGACCCTCAACGTCCGAGAAATTGTAGTAGTACAGGATGAGATGGAACGCATACAGCGCGGCAAAGCAGAACGCGAACGCCAAGTGCGCCGTCAGCACGCGGCGGCGGGCCGGGCCTTTTTCGGCGGCCAGAAACGCGGCAGCAGCAACCATGGTAATGGCAATCACCGCCATGATGCCGCCGCCCAGCAGGCAGATGCGCCGGGTGGCGAACGCATCCCCCATTGCGGCCATGATCTGCGCAAATTTGTCATCGCGGCCGATGCCCAGCAGCTGCCTGACGCCGCCAGCCAGCACCGCGCCGTAGCTTAAGCCTTCGCTGCCCACGCTGGCACCGGTGTCCGCCGTGGGGGTCACGGCGGCGGTGTAGCGGCTCCAGCTCAAAAAGGCGGCCAGCACACAGACGGCCAGCCCCCCGGCACGCAAAAAAGCACGCGGGAACGCCTGCTTCAGCGGCTTGTCCGCTGTTGCCAGCTGGTCCAGCCCAATCAAAAATGCCGCGATCAGCCCGTAAGCAAAGCAGATATCCTTGGTCAGCGTCAGCAGCGCCAGCGGCAGCGCCGCCAGCCAGAACGCGTACTTGCGGTGCGCCACAGCATAGTACAGGCAAAGCGCCCCGCCGAACAGCATCGTCAGCGGCAGGTCGGCCATGGCGTTGGCATACTGCGGCGCGTAGCTGCCCGCCGGATTGTTGGAGAAGAAAAACGGCAGCACGAACCCTGCCCCGAACACCAGCACGCCGCCTGCCCATTGCGCGCACGGCAGGGCCGAAGCCGCCGCCAGGCAGGCCAGGGCCAGCGTATCCAGCGCGGCCAGGCAGGCCCACTCGGCCCAGGTGCCAAACGGCTGGCACAAAAACGTCACCAGGCTGGTGGCCGGGTAAGTGAAGCTGGCTTTCAGGTTGACAGGGTCGGCCACGTAAAACGCGGCGCGCTCCACCACCATTTTGGGCGCAAGGCCCCAGGCAGTGAACTCGTCCCACTGGGTAAACATCGGCTGGTGCAATGCAAACAGGCACCAGATAAACGCAGCACCGCCTAAAAACAGCACAAAGCCGGGGCGGGCCAACGCGGTTTTTACCGCCCCCGCCACGCCTGCCGGGCGCAGGCGCACAAAGCCGACCGCCACGGCAGCGGCCAGCAACAGCACGGCCAGCACCGCGCCGATGCGCAGGCTGCCCAACATGCCGAACGGGTACAGCACCAGCGCGGCGGCGCTCAGCAGCGGCAGCGGCAGCAGGGCGGCATCCAAATCAAAAAGGGCGGCCAGCACCGCGCCGGCACCCGCCAGCAGCACCAGCAGGAACAGCCCCCAGGCCAAGGTCAGCACAGTACAAGTCACCCCCTGTAATTATTGATAAATAACGTAGACAGGCCCAATAAAGTAATGCTGAAAGAGCAGCACCGCCCCCGCAAAAGCGTACCAGCCGCACAGGGGCAGGGCCAGGGCCTCTCCCCTTTCGGCGGTCAGGGCCGGTTTCAAGGCGCGGCGGGCCAGGGCGGCCATGCCCACGATCAGCAGCAGCCAGACGGGCAGGAAGTACCGCGTTTGCAGCCCCACGATGCGCACCATACCCACTGGCGTGTAGGTGATGTACATGGCGGTCATCGCACCCACAGCGTAGACAGCAGCAAACACCCCCAGCCACCTAGTACGGCGGCGGCCCAGGGCATTTTGGGCCGGGGTGCAAAGCAGTGCGGCGGCCAGCAGCACCAGCGGGCCGGTCAGGTTCAAAAAGGCAATGGGCATATCCTTCCAGCCGAAAAGCCCGAGCTGGCCGAGAAAACCATCGTTCTCATACAGTGTGCCCAGTAAAACCGCAATATAACGCAGCGGATTTTTCAACACGAACAAAAGCTGCTCTGCGCCGTTGACGGTGGTGCCGCCCTGCCGGGCAATGGCACCGTAATTGCGGCGCAGCAGCGTGCCGTATTGCTCAACGATCTGGGTCATCAGCAGCGCGCCCGCCAGCGTGCCCACGGTGTACCACGCGCGGCTGAGTCTGGCTTTCCACGCGTCCTTGTGTACAACCACCAGCGGCAGCAGCACCCACAGCAGGTTAATGTACGGTTTGGTGCCGTTGGCAAACACACAGGCGGCGGTGTAGAGGGCGGCGGTGCGGGCGTCCCACTGTGGGCGGGTCAGCAGTGCCAACATCAGATAATAGCTGGCTAACAGCGTAGCATCATAACTTAAGGACGCCCCCATGTACAGCGACATGGGCAGCAGCATCACAGCCAAAAACGCAGGGCGGCACTTTTTGGCGCTGCGCAGCGCCGCGTAACACAGCAGCGTGTAGACCGCAAGGTTCGCAAGCCGCCCGCCGTACAGGCAGCCCAGCGCGCCGAAGCCCAGCAGCCGCGCCAGCGCCATGCCCAGCGCCCCGGGCAGGAACGGCAGGATCAGAAAGCTGATCGGCTCGGTGACAGGTTTTGCCGCTGCATCGCGGGATTGCCAGGTCAGATACCGGGTAAAGCTGTCCCAGATGCTTTCGACCTTGCCGTCCTTGCCGTACTGCTTTAGGGCGTGACCGGCGGAATTGTAGGGCTGCTCGGCGTGGGTGTCGGGGTCGGTGCCCAGGCCCGCCGATGTATGCGCGTTGACCCACGCGCCGGGGAACGCAGCCATCAGCTCGTCGACATCCTCAGGGTAGGTACGCTGGGCGTCAAAGTCAAAGCGGCCCATGGATATAGCGTAGGTACGCAGATAATGGTCTGTTTCGTCGGGCGTCTGCATCGGCGGGTCGGCAAAGGCAAACAGCGTGCCGCACAGCAAAATGCAGACGGCCCCGCGCCTGGCAAAATCTTTGCAGCGCCGCAGCAGCAGTGCCGCCGCGCCCGCCGCCATAGCCAGCACAACGCAAAAGCCGGTGACCTGCAACGGCGAAACGCCGCGCGGATCCAGCCCGTAGAACACACGCCAGTAATAGCTGATGACAACGCCAACAACGGCGCACAGCGCCAACACGAAAGCCCACCGTGCGGCGGGGTACCATACGGTGGGTGAAAATTTACGTTTGTTTGACGAATTTTTCATAGATTACAGGATGTACTGGCCAACCTTGTACTGGTCCAGGTTGCCGCGCAAAAACTCGATGGTCGCGGCAAGGCCCTGCTCGAAGGTGTACTGGGGTGCCCAGCCGGTCAGGTTGCGCAGCTTGGTGGAATCGCCCAGCAGGCGGTTGACCTCGCTCTTTTCGGGGCGCAGGCGCTCGGCCTCGCAGACGATCTTGGCGTTGGGGTTGATCTGGGCGATCAACTCATTGGCAAGGTCTCCGATGGAATGCTCAACGCCGGTGGCGATGTTCAGTTCCTGGCCGATGGCGGCATCGCAGTCGGCGATGGTCATAAAGCCGTTAGCGGTGTCCTTGACGTAGTTGAAGTCGCGGGTCGGGGTCAGGCTGCCGAGCTTGATCTCGGTCTGGCCTGCCAGCAACTGGGTGATGATGGTGGGGATAATGGCGCGGCCGCTTTGGCGCGGGCCGTAGGTGTTGAACGGGCGCACGATGGTAACAGGCAGGTCAAAGCTGCGGTAGAAGCTTTCGGCCAAGCGGTCTGCGCCGATCTTGGTGGCCGAATAGGGGCTTTGGCCTTGGAACGGGTGTTTTTCGTCGATGGGCACATACTGGGCGGTGCCGTAGACCTCGCTGGTAGACGTGACCAGCACGCGCTGGGTGCCCAGCTCACGCGCAGCGTTCAGCACATTGAGGGTACCCTTGATGTTGGTGTCGACGTAGCTGTCCGGGCTGTGGTACGAGAACGGGATGGCGATGAGCGCGGCCAGGTGGAACACACGCTCCTGCCCGCGCATGGCAGTGCGCACGCCGTTGGGGTCGCGCACATCGCCCATGAAAACGTCGATTTCCTTGCGGATCTCCGGCGGCAGGGTATCGATCCAGCCCAGCGAGCCGAAAGAGTTATACAGGCAGAACGCACGGACCTTTTCGCCGCGCTTGACAAGTTCTTCGGTCAGATGGCTGCCAATAAAGCCGTCTGCGCCAGTAACCATTACGGTATGTGCCATTGTTTGCTCCTTACTTCTATACAAGTAGAAAGGGGTATGCCCCCACGATTTCAATTATTACAAAATAGTATAACCGATTTCGGCAAAGATTTCAACCATAAAGTAAAAAGCCCCCGCCGGGCATGGGTGGATTCCCTTACCCGGCGGGGTACGAAGAGCCGATGCTCTATTGCCCATTCACAAAGGCAATATTTTAGTTCCTTTTCTTTCAAAAAAAGGAACGCAGCCCCTGTATCAGACGATCTCGACTTTTTCCATCACGACCGGGGTGCGGGGCTTGTCGTTCCAGTCGGTGGGGACGGCGGCGATCTCGTCGACGACCTCGATACCGGAAACTACGTGGCCGAAGGCTGCGTAGCCGCCGTCCAGGTGCGGGGCGTCCTGGTGCATGATGAAGAACTGGCTGCCGGCGGAGTTCGGGTCCATGGCGCGAGCCATGCTGATAACGCCGCGGGTATGCTTAATGGGGTTGGCAACGCCGTTCTGCAAAAATTCGCCCTTGATGTGCCAGCCCGGGCCGCCCATGCCGGTGCCCTCGGGGCAGCCGCCCTGAATCATAAAGCCGGGAATGACGCGGTGGAAGGTCAGGCCGTTGTAAAAGCCCTGCTTGACGAGCTTTTCAAAGTTTTCGCAGGTGATGGGAGCCGCCTTGGGGTCAAGCTCGATATCAATGGTTTTGCCGTTCTGCATCGTAATGCGGATCATGTTGTTGTCTCCTTTTCATCGGTGGATTGAGGGTCGCTGGCAGGGGTCGCGCGGCCCTCGGTGTAGCTCATACTGCCGATTTTCTCGGCAAATTCAGCTTCGGTGTACTTGTGCAGCCAAAGCAGCAGGGCCGCGCCCATAAATTCCTCGCTGCGGCGCTCAGCCTTGGGCAGCAGCGCAAACACGCCGCCCGTGTGCTCGGTGCCGGTAAAGGGATCCGTCCAGGCATCGGGCATGCCGGGGGCCAGCTTACGGGGCGAAACATGCCCCGTGATGAACCCGCGCCCGCCGAAAAGCGGCTCTACCGTCCAAAAGAATCCACGCTTTATCGGATTTTTCGTCGGGAACAGCCCACGCAGCACCTTGGTGTGGTAGAACGCATCGGCCAAGTATTCGACCGATACATCCACGCCGTACACTTCCAACAGGCAGGTGTGCAACAGCGCCGTGATGTCGGCCAGTTCCTCACCGGTGGGCAGGGGGCTGACATCGTCGACCTGCACCAGCGCACTGCCGGTGTCCTCCTCGTGCAGGGTGGAGTCGAGCGCAATTTCCAGGTAGCCGTGCCCGCCCTTGCCCGCGTAGGGCTTGCCGGGCTGGCACATCGCGTAGACAAACGGATGCACCACGGTATCGGCGGCGTAGTGGCTCAAAAAGCCGAGGGCGTACTCGACCTGCTGGCGGCTTTTGACGTGGCGGCACAGGCTGCGCAGAAACGCGCCGGTCTGCTCCTCGTGCATGCGGTTGCCCAGGGTGGGCAGGTCAAAATGGCGCTTGGCGCGCTTTTTCCAGACCTCGTAGCAAAAGAAACTGTCCGGGCCGTTGGCCCCCGCCGCAAACGCTGCGGGGCACTGCACCTTATAATGGATAGCCGCCGCGGCCTTTTGCGCCGTGCGCACGTGGGTATAGCCTTCCGGCATGGTGGTTCACTTCCTGTTGTTCAGCATGGCCTTTATTGTAAACCGCAGCGGCGCTTTTGTCAAATCTTGCGCTGGTCGCCCTGCAGCGTGCGGGGCAGCACGGCAAAATAAAGCACTGCGCCCGCAATGATAATGAGGATGACCGACAAAATGCCGTAGGGGCCTGCGGCCTTGTTGATGGCGTCCACCTGCTCTGCCGTCGCGGTGGCGGCGGTCAGGCCCTGGTCGGCCATCATTTTGTTGGCGGCAAAGGCGCTGACGATACCCACCAGCGTGGGGCCGAGGATGGACGAGAACTTGCCGAAGATATCAAAGAAGCCGAAGAACTCGCCGCTGCGGGCTTTGTCCGGGATGAGCTTGCCGAACATCGAGCGGCTCAGTGCCTGGATGCCGCCCTGGCTGGTAGCGCAGAGCACGGCCAGCATCCAGAACTGCCACAGGCTGTTCATAAAGTACGCAAATACGCAGATAAACATGTAAACGCAGATGCCCACGCCGACCATGGTGCGCGCGCCGAACTTGGCGGCCAGCTTCATGTACAGCAGGCAGAACGGCAGGCCCAGCACCTGCACAAGCAGCAGCGCCAGCAGCATACCGGCGGAATCCAGCCCCAGGTTGGTGCCGTAGCTGGTCGACATGCTGATGATGGTATGCACGCCGTCAATGTAGAAAAAGTACGACAGGATGTACACCAGCATCGGCTTATCGGCGCCGATCTCTTTCATAGTGGTGAACACGTTTTTGATGCTGGCGCCCACATCGCCCTTCTCGTAGGGTTTGCCGGTGGTCTGCTCGCAGTTTTTCAGCAGCGGCAGGCTGAACACCAGCCACCACACGGCAGTGATGGCAAAGATGATCGCAAGGCTGGTCAGCATCGGCACGCCGACGGCGTTCATGATGAGGAAGATCAGCAGCGGGATGGTGGAGCCGCCGATGTACCCCAGACCATACCCCAGCGTGGAGACCGAATCCATGCGATCCTCGGTGGTGACATCGGTCAAAAATGCGTCGTAATAGATGCAGGACGCATCAAAGCCGATGGTGCTCAAAATATACAGCACCAGCACGAGCATGGCGACCTTGCTGGCAGCGGCGGTGGACGAGGTAAAGTCCATCAGCGGCGTAAAGGCCAGCCCGGTGACCGACACGACGCCCAGCAGCAGAAACGCGGTAAACAGCTTTTTGCGCATGCCGCGGATATCGCCGAACACGCCCAAAAACGGCGCGGCCAGCGCCACGATGGCCATGGCGATGCTGGTGGCGTAGCCCCAGGTGGACATGCTGGAAACGCTGTCCGCCGTGCAGCTTGCCACCGAGTCAAAGAAGATGGGCAGAATGGTCACGACGATGACCGAGTGGGCGCTGTTGGCCCAGTCGTACATCATCCAGCTGATCTCCTGCTTGGTAAATTTTTTCAAGAAGCCCATAGGTAGGTTCCTCCCGCCAAGTTATTACACGCATGGGGGATGTGTGTGTAAATATTGTACCATGCGCATGCCCCAAACACAACACACCCCGTCAGCGTTTTCGTCAGCAGGGTGTAAAACTTTTGTCATATTTTTGTGGCAGGTTGTACATAGAAGAAAAGGCTCCCCTGGAGGGGAGCTGGCGCCGAAGGCGACTGAAGGGTGGCTGGGCATATGTTCGTGCTCCTGGGTCCACCCCTCACCCGCTGGCGCGGGAGCCCTCCTCGAGGGGAGCCTCTCTTAGTGCGCTCTCAATTGCCAAAATGCCACGGCGCTGGCGGCGGCTACGTTCAGGCTGTCCACACCGTGCTGCATCGGGATCATGACGGTGTAATCGCACTGCGCAATGGTGTTCGCGGCCAGGCCATCACCCTCGGTGCCCAGTACGATCGCCAGCTTGTCCTCAGCCTGCAAGGCGGGGTCCTCGACGCTGACGGCGCGGTCGTCCAGCGCCATGGCGGCCGTCTTAAATCCCAGCTTGTGCAGGCGGTCCATTCCGGCGTCAGGCCAGTCGGCGCTTTTCTCGCCCAAGCGCGCCCACGGCACCTGGAACACCGTGCCCATGCTGACACGCACGGCACGGCGGCACAGCGGGTCGCAGCAGGACGGCGAGAGCAGCACGGCGTCCATGCCCAGCGCGGCGGCGCTGCGGAAGATGGCCCCGATGTTGGTGGAGTCAACGATGCCCTCCAGCACGGCCACGCGGCGGGCGGTCTGGCACAAATCCTCTACGGTGCGCAGCGCGGGGCGGCGCATGGCGCACAGCACGCCTCGGGTCAGGGCGTAGCCGGTCAGCGTTTGCAGCGTTTCACGCGGAGCGGTGTAGACGGGCGCGTCCGGGCAGCGGGCCAGCACGCCGGTGGCCGAGCCCTCGATGTGCGGGCGCTCCATTAAAAAGGAAAGCGGTTCACAGCCCGCATCCAGTGCCGTGCCGATGACCTTGGGGCTTTCAGCGATGAAAATGCCCTTTTCGGGCTCGAGCTTATTGCGCAGCTGCGCCTCGGTCAGTTTGGTATACACGGCCAGCTCCGGCGCGGAGAGGTCGGTGATTTCGATGATGGTGGGCATGGAAAGGCTCCTTTACGGGGGTTTTATTCCTTCTTTGAAAAGAAGGAACCGAAGAAACTTTTAAACAAATAATACCGCAAACCTGTCTCAAGCGCAAGGCCGCAAAAAGGCCGCCGCACCCGGCGGGCGGCGCGGGTGCGGCGGCTATGTGATCCCTATTTCCTCTAAATTGCTCTACAAATTACTCGACAGCATTCAAAGCCTGGTCGAGATCCGCGATGATATCGTCGCTGTGCTCAGTGCCGATGGACAGGCGGATGGTGTTCTCGTGGATGCCCACATCCTCGAGCTCCTCGGGGGACAGCTGGGCGTGGGTGGTGGTGGCCGGGTGGATGACCAGGCTCTTGACGTCGGCAACGTTGGCCAGCAGCGAGAAGATCTTCAGGTGGTCGATGAACTCGAAGGCCTCTTTTTGGCCGCCCTTGATGTCAAAGGTAAAGATGGACGCACCGCCGTTGGGGAAGTACTTCTCGTACAGGGCGTGGTCGGGATGGTCAGGCAGGCTGGGATGGTTGACGTGGGCCACCTTGGGGTGTTTGGTCAGGAACTCGACGACCTTCTTGGTGTTCTCGTTGTGGCGATCCAGGCGCAGGGAGAGCGTCTCGGTGCCCTGGAGCAGCAGCCAGGCGTTGAACGGGCTGATGCAGGCGCCGGTGTCGCGCAGGATGATGGCGCGGATGTAGGTAACGAAAGCGGCAGGGCCGGCAGCATCCACAAAGCTTACGCCGTGGTAGCTGGGGTTCGGCTCCGAGAATGCGGGAAACTTGCCGCTGGCTTTCCAGTCGAACTTGCCGGAATCGACGATGATGCCGCCCAGCGTGGTGCCGTGGCCGCCGATGAACTTGGTAGCGGAGTGGACAACGATGTCCGCGCCGTGCTCGATGGGGCGAATCAGGTACGGGGTACCGAAGGTGTTGTCAATGACCAGCGGCAGGCCGTGCTTGTGGGCGATCTCGGCGATGGCGTCGATATCTGGGATATCAGAGTTGGGGTTGCCCAGCGTTTCCAGATAGATGGCGCGGGTGTTATCCTGGATAGCCCCCTCTACTTCGGCCAGGTCATGGGCGTTGACAAAGGTAGTGGTCACGCCGAAAGCGGGCAGGGTGTGCTCCAGCAGGTTGGAGGTGCCGCCGTAGATGGTTTTCTGGGCGACGATGTGGCCGCCGTTCTGGGCCAGGGCCTGGATGGTGTAGTTGATGGCCGCAGCACCGGAAGCAACAGCCAAGGCTGCGACGCCGCCCTCAAGGGCTGCAATGCGCTGCTCGAACACATCCTCGGTGGTGTTGGTCAGGCGGCCGTAGATGTTGCCGGCATCTTTCAGGCCGAAGCGGTCCGCCGCATGCTGAGCGTTATGGAAAACGTAGGAGGTCGTCTGGTAAATGGGCACGGCACGGGAGTCGGTAACGGGGTCGGCCTGCTCCTGACCAACGTGCAGCTGAAGGGTCTCAAAATGGTATTTACGCTCGCTCATGATATGTTCCTCATTTCTGTTATTTTTATTATTTTTGTTATTATTTAATTCGTATCGGGAAAGGCTTCCCCACCTTCGCAGAGAGGGCCAAAGGGCTTTGGGCAAATCAAAAATGCCCGGCCAGCTATTTGGTATAGCTCCCGGGCAAAATAACAGGACAACGTCGTTTTTTTACCGACAATGCAAAGCGCTGTGCGCCCCGCACCAGGCCTGTTCCGCCCGGGAGCCACACATTCGTCCACAACGGAAATTCTGCCGCAGCAAGCTGCCGAACACAGTGGACATACGCTTTGCACCTCCTTTTTAGTAGCATAGGCAGGCTCGTTTCAAGAACAAACCTATATGCTTTGTAGGTTATTTGTATAATACCATGGATAAACTGCCTTGTCAATAGGGAAAATGGGATTTTTAAGCAAAAAAAGGGAGGTTTCCCCTCCCTGTGGTGCGTATTATAAGATCGTGCCGCCGCCGACTACGATGTCGCCGTCGTAGAGCACTACGGACTGGCCGCGGGTGATGGCGCGCTGCGGGGCGTCGAACTCGACCTCGACCTTGCCGTCCGGCAGTGGGCGCACGGTGGCGGGCTGCTCGGGCTGGCGGTAGCGCGCCTTGGCCTTGACGCGCATCGGCGCGGTCAGCTCGGGGATGGAGATCCAGTTGAAATCCCCGGCCACCAGTTTGGTGGTGAACAGCTCGCTCTCGGGGCCGACGGTGACGGTGTTTTTCTCCATGTCCTTATCGCAGACGTAGACCGGCGCACCCAGGGCAAGGCCCAGGCCCTTGCGCTGGCCGTTTGTGTAGCGCACCGCGCCGTGGTGGCGGCCCACCACCTTGCCGGTGGTGTCGATGAAATCGCCGTCTGGGTAAAATTTACCGGTGTAGCGTTCCATAAAGCTGGCGTAATCGCCGTCCGGCACAAAGCAGATATCCTGGCTGTCGTGCTTGTGGGCATTGCAGAAACCGGCTTTCGCGGCCAGCATGCGGATGCTGGGCTTGTCCATGCCGCCCAACGGGAACTTGGTGTGCGCCAACTCGTCCTGAGTCAGCACATAGAGCACATAGCTCTGGTCTTTTTCACTGTACAGTGCCTTTTTCAGCAGCCAGCGACCCGTGGCGGGGTCCTGCTCGATGCGGGCATAGTGGCCGGTGACAACGTAATCCAGCCCATGCGCGCGGGCAAAGGCGAGCATTTTATCGAACTTCATGTAGCGGTTGCAGTCGATGCAGGGATTGGGCGTGCCGCCAGCTTCATACGTTGCTATGAATTTTTTTATGACTTTCTCGCGGAATTCATCGGTGTAATTGATGACCTCAAATGGGATATCCAGCTGGAACGCCACATCGGCGGCATCCTCTACATCTTTTGCCGAGCAGCAGGTGTGAAAACCGCATTGGCCAAGATCCTCGTTCTGGTACAGGCGCATGGTTGCGCCCATGCAGCGGTAACCCGCCTCTTTCATCAGGTAGGCCGCGACCGAGCTGTCCACGCCGCCGCTCATAGCGATCAGCGCGCCGGGTGTGTTTTCCATGGGGTATCCCCTCCTTGATAGGTTGCAATGCCATTGCGGCAACGAGAAAAGGGGCAGACACGGGTCTGCCCCTTGCATTATAGCAAATTATGCGCGCGGATGCAATCAGTCTGCAAACAGCGAGGTGGAGAGGTAACGGTCGCCGGTATCGGGCAGCAGCGCCACGATGGTCTTGCCAGCGTTCTCGGGGCGTTTGGCCAGCTCGATGGCAGCCCAGACAGCAGCACCGGAGGAGATGCCGACCAGCACGCCCTCTTTATGGCCGACCAGCTTGCCGGTGGCGAAAGCATCCTCGTTGGCGACGGGGATGACCTCGTCGTAGATCTTGGTGTCCAGCACATCAGGCACAAAGCCTGCGCCGATTCCCTGGATCTTATGCGCACCGGCGGTGCCCTTGCTCAGCACAGGAGAGGTGGCAGGCTCGACAGCCACGACCTTGACGCCGGGGTTCTGGCTCTTGAGGTAGTCGCCGACACCGGTCACGGTGCCGCCGGTGCCAACACCAGCCACGAAGATATCGACCTTGCCATCGGTGTCCGCCCAGATTTCGGGGCCGGTGGTTGCCTTGTGGGCAGCGGGGTTGGCCGGGTTGACGAACTGGCCGGGCACAAAAGCGTTGGGGATTTCCTTAGCCAACTCGTCGGCCTTGGCGATGGCACCCTTCATGCCCTTGGCACCGTCGGTCAGAACCAGCTCAGCACCGTAGGCCTTCATCAGCTGGCGGCGCTCGACGCTCATGGTCTCGGGCATAACGATGATGATGCGGTAGCCGCGGGCAGCTGCCACGGAAGCCAGGCCGATGCCGGTATTGCCGGAGGTCGGCTCGATGATGACAGAACCGGGCTTGAGGATGCCCTTTGCCTCAGCGTCGTCGATCATGGCCTTGGCGATACGGTCCTTGACGGAGCCGGCCGGGTTGAAGTACTCGAGCTTCGCCAGGACCTTGGCCTGCAAGCCCTCGGCGGCTTCGATATGGGTGAGCTCCAGCAGCGGGGTATGGCCGATCAGCTGGTCTGCGGAAGTATAAATCTTGCTCATGGTGGGTTCCTCCTGATTGTTATATATAAGGTAGATAGTTTATTACAGACTCAAAGCCTCCCTTGTGAAAAGGGAGGTGGCAGCGCGTCAGCGCTGACGGAGGGATTGTGGTCTTGCCCGGGAATCGACTTACCCTCGCAAGGTCACAATCCCCCACCCGCTTCGCGGGAGCCCCCTTTGCACAAGGGAGCCTTTATTTCGTGGGTAGTCAACATCGAAACCCATACTGCTTTTTCATATATTCATACCTCACTTGTAGGTTGATTGGATTGTACCGCATTATTTCCTATTTGTCAATAGGGTTTAGAGGAATTTTTGCAGAAATATTTTGTCCCGGGCTGTTGCATTCCCATTTACCAACCTGTATAATAGGAATACAGAGCAAAGGAGCTTACTAACATGATGATTTCAACGAAGGGCCGTTACGCGCTGCGGGTCATGGTCGATATTGCCGAGAACCAGTGCGATGGCTACATTCCCCTGAAGGAGATTGCCCAGCGGCAGGATATCTCGGAAAAATACCTTGAGGCCATCGTAAAGGGGCTGGTGAAGGAGCATTACCTCACCGGCCTGCGCGGCAAGTCCGGCGGCTACCGGCTGACCCGCGCGCCCGAGGATTACACCGTCGGCGCAATTTTGCGCATTATCGAGGGCAGCCTGGCCCCCGTGGCCTGCCTGGAGCAAGAGCACGTGGACTGTCCCCGCATGGCTACTTGCCGTACCCTGCCCATGTGGCGCAAGCTGAACACGATGATCCAGGATTTTTTTGACGGCATCACCCTGGCCGACCTGATGAGCACGGATCAGGTCGGAAATGATTATATTATTTGATGCGGCAGGCTGCGGCTGCCCGGGCGGATATGAAATCCGCCCCTACGCCCGAAAATCATCTGCACGCATAAAGCCTCCCGTCCATCAGCCCCCACCCGGGGGCTTTTTTATTGCCAATCTTTTTCTGTTTTTGTCTTTTTTGACAGTTTTTGACTTTATTTTGCTGCTTCTATTGCTTTGATGCCATATATGCCATATAGTATACTATAATATTGTACAAACCTGTTAATTTGCCACAAGAAAGTCTAGGTACTGCATGAGCTATAAACAACGGATCCTGATTGCCGATGATTCGGAGATGAACCGCGCGATTCTTACCGAAATGCTGGGTGAGAAATACGAGATCCTGGAAGCAGAAAACGGCCAGCAGGCCATCGAAATGATCGAGCGGAACAGCGACATTGACCTGCTGTTGCTGGACATTATGATGCCCGTAAAAGACGGCTTTGATGTGCTGGCCGCCATGAACCAATATCACTGGATCGACGAGCTGCCGGTCATTATGATCTCAGCCGAGAGCGCGACCTCGTTTGTCGAGCGCGCGTATGACCTTGGCGCGACCGACTACATCAGCCGCCCGTTCGATATGGAGGTCGTGCGCCGCCGCGTCGTCAACGCCCTGATGCTGTACGGCAAGCAAAAGCGCCTGATGCAGCTGGTGGCTGACCAGATTTACGAAAACGAAAAAAGCAACTCGCTGATGATCACCATTCTCAGCCATATCGTTGAGTTCCGTAATGGTGAAAGCAGCCTGCACGTGCTGCACATACGCACTTTCACCGAGATGATCCTGCGCAAGCTCATCACACTGACTGACAAGTACCCGCTGACAGAGCCGGAGATTTCGCTGATCTCAACGGCATCGGCGCTGCATGACATCGGCAAGATCAATATTCCCGAGTCGATTTTGAACAAGCCCGGCAAGCTCACGCGGGAAGAGTTCGAGATCATGAAAACGCACACCACCATCGGCGACAAAATCCTGCATGATCTGCCGTTCCAGCAGGACGCGCCGCTGGTCAAGGTCGCACGCCAGATCTGCCGCTGGCACCATGAGCGGTACGATGGCCGCGGCTACCCCGACGGGCTGAAGGGCGACGATATCCCCATTGGTGCCCAGGCCGTGGCGCTGGCCGACGTTTACGACGCACTGACCAGCGAGCGCTGCTATAAAAAAGCCTTTGACCACGACACCGCACTGCATATGATCATGGACGGCGAGTGCGGCACCTTTAACCCGCTGTTGATGGAATGCCTGGTCGAGATCAGCGAGGATCTGCGCCACAAGCTGCAGCCCGGCGCCGACGGCCGCGATTTCATGGCCGAAGCACAGCAGATTTCCGCCAAGGTGCTGCACGGCAAGGATTTGCCCGAGCAGGACAACACCAGCCGCGCGCTGGCGGCGACCACGCTCAAGACGGATTTCTTCTTCCACCACACCCACGCCGTGCAGTATGACTACAGTGCCGCCACCAATGTGCTGACCCTGTCCGACTGGGCGGTGCGCCACCTGCATGCGCCCAAGGTACAGCATGTAACAGACGAAGCATCGCAGTATTTCATCTCGGCAGATGACATACACAAACTGCAAAAGCTGCTGCGTGCCACCACGCCCAAGGCCCCCGATATCAAGATGAAGGCCCAGCTGCCGGTGGACGGCGAGTTCCGTTGGCACCGCATCTACGCGCGGGCCATCTGGTCGGACGATACCAGCCCCGTCTATCTGGGCTCGGTCGGCGAGTGCCATGACGTGCAGGGCGTGAACCTGCCGGACAAGGGCGATAACGTCAGCCTGGGCAGCGCCGACGGCGTACAGGCCATGATGCACGGCATGGAGCAGATTTTTGACGTGGTCCGTCTGGTCGATGTAAAGAACAACACAATATGGACTTTTGATGAGCAGGGCAAGCTCAAGGCCACGCACCACCCCTGCCATGCGGTATGGAACAAGGCCATGCCTTGCAGCAACTGTTCGTCCTACCGCGCGTTTACCCAGCAAAGCCAGGTTTCCAAGCTGGAGTTCAACAAAGGCAACACGTTTCATGTGCTTTCCAAATACATTGAGGTCGACGGCATCCCCTGCGTGCTGGAGCTGGTGAGCAAGCTGGAGGAAAACCCGCTGATGACCGTGGACGGTCGCAGCATGCTGGCCGACAACATGAGCGCCTACAGCCAGGCATTGTACCGCGACCCCCTGACCAACGCCTACAACCGCCGCTATTACACCGAGCAGAGTGAGTCCTTCGCCAATGCCGAAGGTGTGGCGATGATCGACGTGGACAATTTTAAGTCCGTCAACGACACCTACGGCCACCAGAACGGCGACGAAGTGCTGCGGTTAATTGTACGCGGCATTTCCGAGTGTATCCGCGCCACGGATATTCTGGTGCGGTATGGCGGCGATGAGTTTTTGCTGTTCTTCCAGAACATCCCGGCCGATATCTTTGCTTCCCGCCTGGAGGAGATCCGCCGCCGGGTGGAAAGCACGGCGGTGCCCGGCTGCCCGAGCTGGCACCCCACCGTAAGCATCGGCGGTGTGTACGGCGCGCACCCGCTGGCCGACGCCATCCACCGCGCCGACTTGAAGATGTACGAAGCCAAGCAAAGCAAAAACCGCGTAGCCGTGTCCATTTTTTCCTCCCCCGCAGCGGGATTTTGACATAGATTAAAAACATTTTACCCACGTAAAAAAGGAATGGAAAAGGAGTTTTCACACGATGACGCTGCAGGAATTTTACGCCCGCATCGGCGGCAATTACGAGACGACCATCCGCCGCTTGCCCAGTGAAGCACTGGTGCGCAAGTTTGTGTTAAAGTATACCGGCGACCCCAGCTTTAACCAGCTGAAAGACGCCCTGGCCGCCCAGGATTGGGAGACCGCGTTCCGCGCCGCCCACACGCTGAAGGGCGTGGCGCAGAATCTGGGAATGGACCACTTGTACGAGGTATCCTCGGCCCTGTGTGAAGCCCTGCGCGGCCCCAAGCCCTTGACCGACCCCGCCCTGTGGCCCCCGGTGGTGGAAGCCAACGACCGGGTGCTGGCAGCGATCCAAGAATTGTAAGAGCTGCCCTCCTTGTGCAAGGGGGCCATTTGGCGGCATGCCCGCCGCGGGGCGTCGAGGATGCCGCCCCCTGCACCCTCTCGTTCAATCTATTTTGGGGCGGGTTCCCTATCCGCCCGTCACAGGCACCCCTATACCTCTACAAAACTACAAAGTCCCTTTCCCTGGTTTGCGCTGCCACGGCATGCCGCGGCGGGCGGGGGCTTT
>SFKI01000014.1 GCA_004554775.1 Subdoligranulum variabile | reverse complement strand
CTCACCTTTGCAGCACAAAGTATTATCTGCGCTTTTGGCTTAGCATCTGCCGCACCTCGCTCGCCGTATCGGCACTTAGAATTATGCGGTATTGCCCTAAATAAAACAACGCCCCCGCATGGCTGTGCGGGGGCGACTTGTTTTGACGATGCTTCGTAAAAATCAATAGGTAATAATAATGCCCTGATCCTGCGCATAGAAACTGCACAGACCGCTGCACGGTACAATGCGCACGGGGGCCTCGGGCCATTTAGCCAGAATACCATGCTCCAGCAGGCGGGCGGCGGTCTGGTTGCCGCATTCGCTGATCAGCACCGGGTGTACGCCGTCGTAGCTGTCCTCGTCCATCTGTTCCAGAATTTTGGCCAGCACGCGGGTCTCGCCGCGGGTCTTGAAGTAAAAGTCAATCTTGCCATCGGGCGTGCGGCGGCCCAGCACGCGCATGTTCAAACGGCCTGCAATAAAGCCGACCACTTTGCTGACGCGGCCGTTTTTGGCAAGGTTGTCAAAGCTGGCAAGGGAAAATAGAATGTGCGTGCTTTCGACAAATTTTTGCAGTGCAAAGCAGATGTCCTCAAAGGTCTGATCCTCGCCGATGAGCTTGTTCGCCAGCTCGGCCGCACCAGCCAGTGCGCCGGAACAGCTGAGCGTATCCAGAATGAAAATTTTCTTTTCAGGGTGCTCTTCCAGCACCATCTCGCGCGCGGCGACGGCGGCATTGTAGCTGCCGGAAAGATTGCTGCTGATGGTCAGCGCAATGCAATAATCGGCTTGCAAAAAATACTCGGCCCATTCCTCGGGGCTGGGGCAGGCGGTGGTGCTGGCACCGTTGTAGTCCGTCATGGCTTGCAGCATCTGGGGTACATTCAGGGTGGCAAGGTCAACATACTCGCGCTCACCCACACGAATTTTAAACGGTACAAGGGCAAACTGCACCCCGGCACTGGGGTGCGCCAGCTCCCGGATCTCGCAGGAGCTGTCAGATACGATCATCCACGACATAGGGCAGAAGCCTCCGGTTCTATGGCTGGGGCAACATCGCACAATTTCCGCCTGACAGCTTAAGCACCGCTCCAGCAGCTGGTGCACCTCGCGTGCTGTATCGGCACTTAGAATTGTGCAGTGTTGCCCTTATTATTTCTATGTACTATTATTATAAAAGGTACAGGCGGTTCCGTCAAGACATAGAGGGCAAGGAAAGCGGGTTGTGAATTTTCACGGAAAAAACCTCTGGATTTTAGTGGATTTTTTTATGCTGACCCTGTATAATGATAAATATATACCTATCCTAAGGGGGGCACAACCGTATGCCGCAAAAGGCATTGCCGTCTGTTACGGCCATCATCGTTGCTGCGGGGGCATCCCGCCGCATGGGGTTTGATAAGCTCAGCTACCGCCTGCCCGATGGACGCACGGTGCTGGAAACCAGCTGCGCCCTGTTTGCCGCCCACCCGGCGGTGGATGAGCTGGTGCTGGTCGCGGGCGGCAACCGCCCCCAGTGCGAGGCTATCGCCGCCGCCTGCCCCAAGCCCTGCACGGTGGTGCAGGGGGGCGCGACCCGTGCCGACAGCGTGCGCAGCGGCCTTGCGGCCGCCAAAGGGCAGCTCGTAGCCATCCATGATGCGGCCCGCCCGTTTGCCAGCGCAGAGATCATCACCGCCGCATTGCAGGCTGCCGCCGAGAGCGGTGCCGCCGCTCCGGCGGTGCCCGTCAAGGATACCATCAAAATAGCGGATCAGGACGGCAAAGTCGTTGCCACGCCGGACCGCGCCATGCTGTACGCCGTGCAGACGCCCCAGTGCTTTGACCGGGCACTCTACTTGCAGGCGCTGGAAGCTGTCAGCGGCGAAAAAGCCAGCCTTGTCACCGATGATTGCAGCTTGTTTGAGCTGGCCGGCCTGCCTGTCACGCTGACGGCGGGCGACTACGCCAACCTGAAAATCACCACCAAAGAGGACTTACAAAAGGAGAAAACCATGCGTATTGGCCACGGATATGATGTGCACCGCTTAGTCGAGGACCGCAAGCTCATCCTGGGCGGGGTAGAGGTGCCCTACGAGAAGGGCCTGCTGGGCCATTCAGATGCAGACGTGCTGTTGCACGCGGTGATGGACGCCGTGCTCGGCGCGGCAGCACTGGGGGACATCGGCCAGCATTTCCCCGATACAGACCCTGCCTACAAGGGCGCGGACTCGCTGGCCTTGACGCGTGAAGTGGCAAAGATCATCGCCGCCCACGGTTACAAGGTGGGCAACATCGACGCCACCATCCTGTGCCAGCGCCCCAAGCTTGCGCCGCACATCCCGGCTATGCGCCAGAATATCGCCGATGCGTTCGGCCTGCCGTTGGACGCAGTGAGCGTGAAAGCCACCACCGAGGAACACCTCGGCTTTACCGGTGAGGGGCTTGGCATTGCGGCCCACGCCGTTGCCCTGATCGAGTGAAAGCAACCAACCGTTAGTTAAAGGAAAGGACAGGCCTTACCCATGCTGCAAAACCAGACATTATCCGCTATCATCAGCAGCCTGCGGGCGTTTGATCTGTTTTCAGACACGCTTGATATCCTGATCATTTCCTTTGCGTTTTACCAGCTCATTCAGTTCGCGCGCAAATCCCGCGCGGGTCAGCTGGTCAAGGGTATTGCGCTGCTGGTGCTGTTCTACGGCTTTGCGGCGCTGTTCAATCTGCGCACCGTCACCTGGGTGCTGAACAACGTTGTCACCGTGGCCTTTACGGCGGCGGTGGTCATCTTCCAGCCGGAGCTGCGCCGTGCGCTGGAGCGCATGGGCCAGACAACGGTCTGGGCCAACCGCCTGTTTGGCAGCCGCCGCAGCGATCCGTCCCTGCGCGGGGTATGGCAAAGTGCCGTCGTCGCTATCTGCGATGCTGCCGAGCAGCTTTCCGACACCCGCACCGGCGCACTGATGGTGCTGGAACGCCGCAACAACCTCGATGAGATCATCCGCACCGGCACGCCAATGCACGCCGATGTTATCCCTGAAATGCTGGGAACGATCTTTTACGAGGGCACGCCCCTGCACGACGGTGCAGTCGTCATCCGGGACGGCGTTATTGTGGCGGCGGGCTGCGTGCTGCCGCTTTCCAACAACCTGGATATGGGCAAGGACATGGGCACCCGTCACCGCGCGGGCCTGGGCATGAGCGAAAACTCCGACGCCATCGTCGTTGTCGTGTCGGAGGAAACCGGTATCATTTCGATGGCGAAAAACGGCGTGCTCATCCGCCGCCTGGACCGCCAGAACCTGTTCAATCTCTTGCAGGAGGAGATCGTTCCGCCCGAAGAGACCGAGGAAGATGACGAATCCATGCTGAAAAAACTGCTGCGCAAAGGAGGGAACACGTCCCATGCCGAAGCCGAATAACACACCACAGGGGCGCAAGTCCCTCCTGGATAACCGTGTGGGATCTATCCTGATGGCGCTGGCCTGCGGTCTGGCTGCCTGGCTGATCGTGACCATCTACATCGACCCGCAAAGTAGCATCACCATCCGCGATGTGCCCATCAACTACGCCAACTCTGCCACCACCTACACCAATCAGGGGCTGGATATTGTCGAGCGGCCGGCTGTCACCGGTGTGACTGTCAAGGTCGAGGGCAATATCACCAATATTGGCAAGATGACCAGCTCGGACATCATGGTCTACCCGAACTATTCAGGCGTCAGCGGTGCGGGCAAGGTCACGCTGCGCTTGCAGGCCCGCGTCACCAATACCACCGACTATTCCGGCAACATCAAGTGTACGGTCGAAGCGCCTTATGATACGATCGACGTGATGTTTGACGAGGTCAGCGAAAAGACCGTGCCCATCACGGTGGATGCCTCCGCCGTGTCGATCGCGGACGGCTATATGCTGAACAAGACCGCCGCCGTGCCTGCCGAGATCACGCTGCGCGGCCCAACGAGCGAGTTAGATCAGATCAGCCAGGTGGTAGCCCCCGTCGTCAATGAGGATGCACTGGCCGACACGACCACGACGCCCACGACGCTGGAAATGCGCGACGAGAACGGCAACACCATCACCCCGCAGTACACCACGATGGACAGCGATTCCGCCAACGTGACGCTGACCATCTACCAGGTGCGCGAGCTGCCGCTGGAAGTGGATTTTATCGGCGTGCCCAACGGCTTTGATACCAGTAGCCTGCACTACACGCTGAGCCAGCAAAAACTGCGTGTGGCAGGCCCGGCTCGCACCGTCAGCGCACTGGAAAGCCTGACTGTGACCGACTTTGACCTTGCGCGCGAGTTTGAGCTTGGCCGCGATTACCAGCGTCTGATTGAGCTGCCCGCCAGCGTCGTTTCGCTGGATGGTGTCACCAACGTGACGCTGAGCTTTAACACGTCGAATATGGCTTCCACTACGCTGAACATCTCCAACATCCGGCTCATCAATGTGCCCAGCAACTACGATATGGAGATCTTGTCCAGCCTTGTCAGCGGCGTGGAACTCTACGGCCCGCAGGAGGAAATCGAGGAACTGTCGGCAGACAGTGTCGTGGCGCAGATCGACTGCCAGAGCATCGGCCTGACGGTGGGTCAGCAGACCATCCCCGTGACCATCCAGATCCCGTCCTCGACCCGCATCTTCGCCACCGGCAGCTACACCGTCCAGTGCGAAGTGACGGCGAAATAACCCCCACAGAGGAAAATATAAATGTTACTTGTCCGCAACATCCGCCTGCCGCTGAGCTGCCCCGACCCGGACGCCGAGGCAGCAGCCCAGGCCCTACGCATCCTGCACGTGCCCGCCCGCAAGGCGGCGCACTGCGGGGTGGCAAAATTATCGGTAGACGCCCGGCACGGCAAGCCCGTGCTGGTCTACACGATGGCGATCACGCTCAAAGACGAGGGTGAGGAATCGGCATACGCCGGGGCCTCGCCCTGTGTCTGTTTCACACAGCCCGCCCGGTTTTCTTTCCCGGTGGGCGATACAGCGTTAAAAAGCCGCCCGGTCGTCGTCGGTCTTGGCCCGGCGGGGCTTTTCGCTGCGCTGCTGCTGGCCCGCAACGGTTTTCACCCGCTGGTGCTGGAACGCGGTCCCGAACTGGACGAGCGCGTCAAGGCCGTAGAACATTTTGAAAAGACCGGTGAGCTGAACCTGAACGCCAACATCCAGTTTGGCGAGGGCGGCGCAGGCACTTTCTCGGACGGCAAGCTGACCACCCGCGTGGGCGACCCGCTCTGTGCCTTTGTGACCGACGCATTTTTGCAGCACGGCGCCCCGGCGGATATCGCATGGCGGCAAAAGCCCCACGTGGGCACCGATCTTTTGCGCGGCATCATCCGCAGCATCCGGCAGGAGATCATTGCCCTGGGCGGTGAGGTGCGGTTCCATACCGCCTTGACCGGCCTCAAGATCGAAAACGGCGCGCTGGCGGGTATCGAGACCACAGCAGGCGACTTTGCCTGCCAGCAGCTGATTTTAGCCGTCGGCCACAGTGCGCGGGATACCTTTGCCATGCTGCACGGCCTGGGCCTGCCGCTGGAATGCAAGCCGTTCTCGGTCGGCTTCCGGGCCGAACACCTGCAAACCGAGATCGACAAAAGCCTGTACCACGCCGCTGCCGGCCACCCGGTGCTGCCGGTGGGTGAGTACCAGCTCAGTCAGCATGTCAGCGGCGGACGGTGCGTGTATACCTTTTGCATGTGCCCGGGCGGCTCGGTCTGCGCCGCTGCCAGCGAGGAAAACGCCGTTGTCACCAACGGCATGAGCCTGCACGCCCGCAACGGCAAAAACGCCAATGCGGCGGTGGTCGTCAGCGTGGACGGCCACGATTTTGACAATGACCCCGCCAAAGCCGTCGCATTCCAGCGCCAGCTGGAACAGGCCGCCTACCGCGCGGGCGGCGGGGGATACCTCGCCCCGGCGGAGACCGTGGGCAGCTTTCTGGCCGGGCGCGGCGAACTGAACCTGGGTGCTGTGCAGCCCACCTACCCGCGCGGCGTGACCCCCGCCAATCTGAGTGCGCTGCTGCCGGATGAGTTGAGCGGGGCATTGCGCGAGGGGCTGACCGCCTTTGGCCGCAAGCTGGCCGCCTACCGCGCGCCCGATGCCGTGCTGACGGGTCTGGAGACCCGTACCAGCAGCCCGGTGCGCTTGGTGCGCGACAAGGAAACGCTGGTCTGCGAAGCCCTGCCCGGGTTGTACCCCTGCGGCGAGGGTGCAGGCTACGCGGGCGGCATCATGACCGCCGCCGTCGACGGCGTCCGCTGTGCCGCCGAGCTGATGAAGAAATATAAACCGTGTGAGTGACATAGGTAAGGAAACAAAATGTCAGATAACCGCAAAAATAACGATAACTACGACCTCGGCGATATACTTGACTCCGCCATACAGTTCGGCACGCAGGTCGGCTCGTCGGTGCTGGGCAGCATCGCCGAAGCGCTCGAACAGGCCGGGGATGCCATGACCCGCGCCACAGCCCAGCCGGACAGCTTTTCCGCCTGGAAGCGCCGCCTGGAGCAAAAATGGCGGGGCGGCGGGCAGGCCGTCGGCGCCACCTTGACGGCGGTCGGCTGGACCTTTGTCGGCTGCTTCGGCATCGCGGCGCTCGTACTCGGCATCCTGACAGCCGTCGGCGCAGGGCCGCTGGGCCTGACGGCCGAGGAGTTCATGGCCATCCCGATTTTAACCGCCGTATTCACTCCGGTCACGCTCGGCTTTCTGTTCATGGCCGTTGTGGGCATGAAAAAGCTCAGCTACTTTTCCCGCCTGCGCAAGCTGCTGCGCGCCGCCAACGACTGGACCTGCGACCTGCCCACGCTTGCCCGCAAGGCGCAGATCAAACAGGAAAAAGCCTACGAGACCGTGACCAAGGCCGTTGCCAACGGCGACTTTCCCAACGCGGCCATCAGCGACGATTACAGAACGCTCTACCTTGATGACTCCCTCTGCCCGGCACACAGCCCCACCCCGCAGCCTGCGCCCGCCCAGACCCTGACCGATGGCGAGCAGTTCAACCGTGACGGTGTAGATTTTTTGAACTATCTCAAAATCTGCAGCGGCAAGCTCGGCCCTGAAGCCGACGCGGAAATTGCCAAAATGCAGAAAACCTGCGCGTCGATCCTGGGCTTCGTGCATAACCACCCCGAGCAGCGGCCCCGGGTGCGCCGCTTCCGCGAGTATTACCTGCCCACCACCCGCAAGCTGTTGGACACCGCGCAGGGCCTGGGCGAGAGCGACACCGCCAACGCCGCCGAGATCCGGCGGGACATCACCGCCATCCTGCACACGCTGAACGAAGCCTACACCAAGCTGTACGACACCCTGCTGCAAGATGTCAGCATGGACGTTTCGACCGAGATCGACACCCTCGAAGCGATGCTGCGCCAGGATGGCCTGACCCATGATTTTGACGCCGACTTTAAGGCAAAGTGAAAGATAAAAGGAGAACCCGTTTATGAACTATCCCGCCTGGCAGATCAAAAGCACCGACCCCGCCGCCGAAGAAGCACTGGCCGGGGCCGGGTGCGGGGCGCTGCTGCGCCGGGTACTGGCCGCCCGCGGCTGTACCAACCCGGCCGAAGTGCAGGCGCTGCTGGGCGCCGGGGCCGAGCTCTCGGACCCATTTTTGCTGCGCGATATGGACAAAGCCGTGGCCCGCATCGAGCAGGCCGTTGAGAACGAGGAGACCATCGTTATCTACGGCGATTACGATGTTGATGGCATCTCCGCCACCGCGATTCTGTACGAATGTTTAAGCAGCATGGGCGCGCATGTGCGCTGCAAGCTGCCCACCCGCGGCACCGGCTACGGCCTGACCCGCCCGGCGCTGGAATTGCTGGCAGAGAAAGGCTTTACGCTGGTCGTCACCGTGGACAACGGCATCTCAGCCATCGAGGAAGCAGCCTGCGCCAAAGAACTGGGGCTTGATCTTATCGTGACCGACCACCACCTGCCCGGCGAAACCCTGCCCGATGCCATTGCGGTGGTCGACCCCAAGCGGGCCGACGATGAAAGCCCGTTCAAGGATCTGTGCGGCGCGGGCGTGGCGTTCAAACTCTGCGCCGCGCTCGAGGGCTGCGCGCCCGCCGATCTGCTTGAGATGTACGGCGAGCTGGTCGCACTTGGCACTGTGGCCGACGTGATGCCGCTTGTGGGGGAGAACCGCACCCTTGTGCGTGAGGGCCTGGCGCTTTTGCAGGACACGATGCGCCCTGGTTTGCAGGCGCTGATGGAAAACGCCGGTGTTGCGGGCAAGCCCGTCACGGCGGACACGGTCAGCTACAGCCTGGCCCCGCGCCTGAACGCAGCGGGCCGCATGGATAACGCCGCTGTAGCGCTGAAATTGCTGCTTTGCACCGACGAAGCCCAGGCCGCAGGTATCGCCGCCCGCCTGGCCGAGATCAACACCGAGCGCCAGCAGACCGAACAGGAAGTGTTCGCTGCCGCGCAGAAAACGCTTGAAGCCGACCCTGCCCGCCAGCGCGACCGCGTGCTGGTCGTCTCGGGCGAGGGGTGGCACCCCGGCGTCATCGGCATCGTGGCCGCGCGGCTGATGGAAAAGTACAACCGCCCCGCCATTGTCATCTCGCTGCAAAATGGCGAGGGACGCGGCAGCGGCCGTGCGCCCGACCCGTTTGACCTGCACGGCGCGCTGGCCGGGTGCGCGCAGTACCTGACCCGCTTCGGCGGGCACGCGGCGGCCGCCGGTGTGGAGATCGAGGAAGAAAAGCTGCCCGCGTTCCGCCAGGCTATCAACGCCTGGGCTGCGCAGCATGCCCCGCGCCCCGGCGCACCCGCGCTGAATCTGGACGCTGCCGTGCAGCTTTCCGAGTTGACGCTGCCCAATGTGCAGGAATTGAGCCGCCTGGCCCCGTTTGGCCGCGAAAACCCCATGCCGGTGCTGCTGGTCTGCGATGCCGTGATCGACGGCATCTGGCCGATGGGCGCTGAGGGACGCCACACCCGTGTGCGGCTGCGGCAGGACAATGACACGGTGTTTGCCTCGATTTTCGGCGTAGCACCGCAGGCATTTGCCTACCCGGTGGGCACGGCGGTGGAAGCCGCGCTCGAAGTTTCGATCTTTACCGGGCGCAGTGGGCCGATGGTCTCGGCTCATCTGCGGGCCATCCGCCCGGCGGGGCTCGGCAACCTGCCCAGTGAACAGGCCGCCTGGTTTGAGGCGTTCCGCACCGGCGGCACGCTGGAACCCGCCCGTGCCGCTACGCTGCTGCCGGACCGTGCCGACACCGTGATGCTGTACAAGCGTATCCGGGGCGGGCAGGTCGTCTCGGGCGATTTGCAGCCGGTGTTTGCCGCCCAGGGGCCGGAGAACACCGGCAAAACGCTGACCAGCCTGGCCGCCCTGCACGAGCTGGGGCTGATCGAGGAGCAAAACGGCCATTGGCTACCCGTGCCTGTCAGCACCAAGCAGGACCTTGCCAGCGCGCCGATTTTGCAAAAATTGGCGGCAGTGGTAAAATAACGGTATTGCCAACACCTTGTAGGGGTGGATGCGAACATCGCCCCCTACAATCTCCCGGTTAAGCGGAAAAATATTGTAAAGAGGGGAATCCCATATGGAAAACACTGAAACCCGTGAGGAAAAAATGCCCATCACCTATGAGGACTTGAAACAGGCGCTGGTCGACAGCGGCCGCCCCTATGATTTCGATATGATCGACCGTGCCTACGCACTGGCCGAAAAAGCCCACGGCGGCCAGCGCCGCCGCAGCGGCGAGCCGTATATCTGCCATCCGCTGTCGGTGGCGTCCATCCTCGTCGAACTGGGTATGGACAGCGAGAGCATCGCCGCCGCCCTGATGCACGATGTGGCCGAGGACACCCCCGTCACGGTGGCCGAGATCAAGCAGAAATTCGGCCCCGATGTGGCTCTGCTCGTTGACGGCGTCACCAAACTGACCCAGATCAAATTCTCGAACGTCGAGGACCGCCAGGCCGAAAACCTGCGCAAGATGCTGCTGGCTATGAGCCAGGACGTCCGCGTTATGATCATAAAATTGTGCGACCGGCTGCACAATATGCGCACCGGTGACGCCTGGCCCGAGCAGAAGCGCCGCGACAAGGCACTCGAAACGATGGAGGTCTACGCCCCCATCGCGCATCGCCTGGGCATCAGCAATATCAAAGAAGAGCTTGAGGATCGCAGCCTGCATTACCTGGACCCCGTCGGCTACGAGACCATCCGCGAACTGTTGAACAAGCACGGCGACGAGTTCTTGCACACGGTCTGCCATACCATCGCCAAGCATCTGGCTGAAAACGGCATCCAGAAGGCCACAATCCGCCACCGCGTCAAGAGCATCTACGGCATCTACCGCAAGATGTATATGCAGAATAAGGACTTCGAGGAGATCTACGACATCTACGCCGTGCGCATCATCCTGGAGAATGTGTCGGAGTGCTATAACGCGCTGGGCCTGATCCACGATATGTATCATCCGCTGCCCAACCGCTTTAAAGATTACATCTCTACGCCAAAACCCAATGGCTACCAGAGCCTGCACACCACCGTCATCGGGCGCGAGGCCATCCCGTTTGAGGTGCAGATCCGCACCTGGGATATGGACCGCATGGCCGAATACGGCATCGCCGCGCACTGGAAATACAAGGCCGGCATCACCAACGGCAGCAGCGATAAACTCGACGAGCGCCTTGCTTGGGTGCGCCAGCTGCTGGAAAGCCAGCGCTCCAGCGCCGACGCGACCGACCTGCTCAGCGATATCAAGAGCGACCTGCTGCCCGAGGAAGTGTTTGCGTTCACCCCGCGCGGCGACGTTATCAATCTGCCCGCCGGTGCCACGGTCATTGATTTTGCCTATGCCATCCATTCCGCCGTCGGCAACCGCATGGTCGGTGCCAAGGTCAACAACCGCATCGTGCCCATCGACCATAAGGTCCAGACCGGCGAGATCATCGAGATCATCACCGGCCCCGAAAACCGCGGCCCCAGCCGCGACTGGCTGAACATCGTAAAGACGAGCGAAGCCAAAAACAAGATCCGCAACTGGTTCAAAAAAGAACGCAGGGAAGAGAATATTGAGGAGGGCCGCGACGCGCTTGAGCGTGAGCTGCGCCGCAACCTCATGTCGATGACCGACGAGCAGCACGAAGCCTTTATGGAGGCGCTGGCCCGCCGCAACCGCTGCAATTCGGTCGATGAAATGTACGCGGCCATCGGCTACGGCGGCTTGCAGATCAGCCGCATGCTGCCCAAACTGAAAGAGGAATACACCAAGCTCAAAGCCACCGAGGTCAAGCCCGTCACGGTGGACATCAAGCGGATGCACTCCACCGATGGCGTCGTCATCGAGGGCATCGACAACTGCCCCATCAAGTTTGCCAAGTGCTGCTCGCCGCTGCCCGGCGATGAGATCATCGGTTTCGTCACCCGAGGCTTCGGCGTGTCCATCCACAAGCGGGACTGTGCCAACGTGCGCGAAAGCATGCGCCAGGGCGAAAACGCTGACCGCTGGGTCAACGCCTACTGGGCTGACGATGCCAAGGAAAACTACAAAGCTACGCTCGATCTGCTCTGCATGGACCGCGCCAACCTGCTTTCCGATGTGGCGCTGGCACTGGGCGACATGCGCGTGCCGATCTACTCGCTGACCGCCCGCTCGGCCGAGCAGGGCCGCGCGCGGATGAGCGTGACCGTGGGCATTACCAACACCGAACACCTGAACAGCGTGGTCGCCCGCTTGAAAAAGGTCAAGGATGTTGTCAGCGTGAACCGCAACTGATTCAAAAAGGAGCTGACCTGTATGCGAGCAGTCATTCAGCGCGTAACGCGTGCCAGCGTTGCTGTCAACGGCGGTGCGCCCCGGCCCATCGGCCCCGGACTTGTTATCCTGTTGGGCGTGCGCGATACCGACGACATTGCCATTGTGCCTAAGCTGGCCGAGAAATGTGCGCATCTGCGCATTTTTGAGGACGAAAACGGCAAGCTCAACCGCAGCGCGGTCGAACTGGGCTACTCGGCGCTGGTCGTATCGAACTTTACGCTGTACGGCGATACCGCCAAGGGTAAACGCCCCAGTTTTATCCATGCCGCCAAGGGCGACCTGGCCGTGCCGTGCTATGAAAAATTCCTCGAGGAAATGTCCCATCAGGGCCTGAAAGACGTCCAACACGGGGAGTTCGGCGCGGATATGAAAATCGACCTTGTCAACGATGGCCCCGTGACCATCGTCATTGACACCGACGAGTGGAAGAAGTAAGGAGCTGCTTATGAAGATCCAGCACATCCACGGCCTGCCGCCGCTGTATACCAACACGTTTTTGATCACCACCGACGCCGGGCACGGCATCCTCATCGACGCCGCTGCGGCGCCGGAGACCTACCTCGCCGCCCTGAAAGCCGAGAATGCCGCGCTGACCCATATCCTGTTGACCCACGGCCACTATGACCACGTCGGTGCGGTGGCGGCACTGAAACAGGCCACCGGCTGCACCGTCTATATGGACCCCGTGGATGCCGTGGGCACCCAGCTGCTGCCGCTGAAGCCGGAACAGATCAACGAGAACTGGCCCGTCGGCAAGGAACTGGTGATCGACGGCCTGACGTTTAAAATCTACCATACGCCCGGCCATACGCAGGGCAGCGTGTGCATCAGCTGCGGCAATCTGCTTTTCAGCGGGGATACGCTGTTTGCGGGCTCCTGCGGGCGTACCGATATGCCCGGCGGCAGCATGCGCCAGATGCAGGAAAGCCTGTCCTTGTTGGCAAACCTGCCGCTTGGCGATGACACCCAGGTCCTGCCCGGGCACGAGGATTTTTCCACCCTCGGGCAAGAGCGCCGCGCCAATCCCTACATGGGCGGCGACTGGGCTTACTAAACGATACCAAGCAAAAGAAACTTGATTCTATAAGGAGGTGGCTCTATGCAGATCATCTTACGCGGTCTCGCTGCCGGTTATGAAGCCGAGCACACGGCGCGTATCTTTTTCCCCGGTGCTGAAAAAGCAGAAATTTTGCCCGAGACCGAGGATTTTGTCCTGGCGGAAAGCCACGAACTGACCGACCTGATCTTGCTGCGCAAGGACGGCCGCCTGTACTGGCGCACCGATCTGCGCAGCCCCGAAGCTGACCCCGAATACGCCCTGTGCAAGCTCGAATTTGGCCTGCTGCGTGAAGTGACCGGCATCAATCCGCCCTGGGGCATGATGACCGGCGTGCGCCCGGTGCGCATCATCCACGACCTGCGCGCAGCGGGGGAGAACGAGGACGCCATCGCTGAGAAATTTCTCGGCCATTTTGGCTGCACACCGCAGAAATTCCAGCTCGCGCTCGGCATTGCCGATTTGCAGCGCCCCGTGCTGGATGCCGCTGACCCGATGGATTGCAGCGTCTACGCGGGCATCCCGTTCTGCCCCACGCGGTGCAGCTATTGCAGCTTTGTCTCCCGCACGGTGGGGGATAAGGCCACCCGCGCCCTCGTGCAGCCCTACGTGGATAAACTGTGCGAAGAGCTGACCGCCATCCGTGAAACTGCTGACCGCTGCGGGCTGCACATCCGCACCTTTTACATCGGCGGCGGCACGCCCACCGCACTTTCGGCCCCCCAGCTCGAACAGCTGATGAGCCACATTGCCCGCACGTTTGATTTAAAATCCCTCGATGAATACACGGTCGAAGCGGGCCGCCCTGACTGCACGGATGCAGAAAAACTGCGCATCATCAAGCAATACGGCGCAACACGCATCTCCATCAACCCGCAGACTTTCTCCGACGAGGTGCTGCGCAACATCGGCCGCCGCCACACCGCGCAGGATATCATCGACTGCTTTGCCGCCGCACGCGCAGCCGGGCACACCAACATCAATATGGACCTCATCGCGGGCCTGCCCGGCGATACGGTCGAGGGCTTCACCACCAGTCTGCGCCAGGCCATTGCGCTGGACCCCGAGAACATCACCGTCCACACCTTAACGCTCAAACGCGCCAGCAACCTGGTGGTTGAACACCGCGCCGCTGCATACGATGATGTATCCGCCATGCTGGAAAGCTGCCACGAGCTGGCCGACGCGGGCTACCGCCCCTACTACATGTACCGCCAGAAAGGCACGCTGCAAAACCTCGAAAACATCGGCTGGGCCAAGCCCGGCTGCGAATGCCTGTATAATATCTATATCATGGAAGAAATCCACACGATTTTGTCCGCCGGTGCAGGCGGGTCCACCAAGCTGGTCATCCCCGGCCAGCGCCGCGGCAAAATCGAGCGTATCTTCAACTTCAAGTATCCGACCGAATATATTGACCGCTTTGAGGAGATTCTCGCCCGCAAGCAGGGCGTGGAGGACTTTTATGCGCGCTGCACAACAACGTAAACGTTTCGTCAGCCGGGAGCTGATCGCCCTGGCTGCCGCCCAGCCCCAGCCGTTTGCTGACTACAGTGAGGGGCAGTACCGTGCCCAGATCGAGGCCATCGCCGATGAAGTGCTGTCCAGCGGGCGGCACATCGTTATGCTGACCGGCCCATCCGCCGCCGGCAAGACGACTTCGGCTCACAAGATCGCCGATGCCATCGCTGCCCGGGGCCGCCGCAGTGCGGTGGTCAGCCTGGACGATTTTTACGTCGGTGCGGGCCGCTACCCCAAGCACCCCGACGGCACCGACGACTACGAGAGCCTTGCCTCGCTCGACCTGCCGGTCTTGCAGGACTGCCTGGCAAAACTGCACACGGCAGGCGTCTGCGAAGCGCCGATCTTTGATTTTAAAATTCAGCAGCCCAACGGCACCCAGACCATCGACTGCCGCGACGGCGTCGTCATCATAGAGGGGCTCCATGCGCTGAACCCCGCCCTGACCGAACGCCTGCCTGCCGATGCCGCCCTGTGCCTGTACGCGGGCCTGCGCGAAGAATACGCCGCCCCCGATGGCACCCGCTGCCTGGCCACCCGCGATGTGCGCCTGGCGCGCCGCCTGGTGCGGGACTGCCTGTTCCGCGGCCACGGCGCGGCCTTTACGCTGGGGCTGTGGGGCAAGGTCTGCGCGGGCGAGGACCAGTACATCAAGCCGTTCAAACCGCGCGCCGACCTGCTGCTGGACACCACCCACACCTACGAGGTCTGCCTGTGGCATGCGCTGCTGGACACCATGCCGCAGGACGAAGATCTGACCACTACGCAGCGCCGCCAGTTTGACGCACTGCGGGCGCGGTTTGCGGCTTTCCCGCCGCTGG
Organism: Subdoligranulum variabile; assembly: GCA_004554775.1. Lineage (GTDB taxonomy): Bacteria > Bacillota > Clostridia > Oscillospirales > Ruminococcaceae > Gemmiger > Gemmiger variabilis_B. Next base: position 31,123 of record SFKI01000014.1, on the reverse strand, counting down.
ATACATCCCTTGTCCCGTCGGATAGCATGCTGCGGGAATTTATTGGCGCATAATTCACGGAAAATATACATTTGCGCGTTGCAAACCGCGCCGGAATCGGCTATAATAAGGCTACAAAGCGCGAGGAGCAGATTCGCGCAGGCTTAGAGAAAGAGGTGTTACCTTATGTTTGAACTCGATATTGATATGCTGAAAGAGCAGGGCATGCAGCTGTTTGACACCGCCAAAAAGACCGCCCAGGATATCGCAGATAAGGGCAAGAACCAGCTGGAGCTGCTGAACCAGCAGGCACGTCTGTCCAAGGCGCAGCGTCAGTTGGGCGCGCTGGTCTACAGCCTGCATAAAGCGGGCGAGAAGAACCAGCCCCTGGTTGATAAATATATCGACGCCGTGGCCGAGGTCGAAAAGACCATCGAAGAGCTGAAAGCCAACATGACCCCCGAGGAGTGCGCCGCCTGCGAGCCCGAGGAAGAGGAACAGTTCGTCGTGGATGAACCCGCTGCCCCGGCCGAGGAAGCCCCCGCCGAAGAAGCTGCCGAAGAGGAAATTGAGGAAGAGCCCATCAAGCTGCGCGGCGAGACCAAGACCTGCCCCGTCTGCAAAGCCGAAGTGGACGGCGATGCCCTCTTCTGCAACCATTGCGGTGCCCAGCTTTAAGGGCGACGCCGCATAATTCCCGCCTAACGGCTTAAGCACCGCTCCGGCTGCTGCGGCACGCCATCTGTGGTGCAAAAATAACGCAGTTACGAAATGATTTACGGCCCCGCGGGCGGCGCTGTCCACACAGCTCCGCCCGCAAGGCTTGACAAATCCCGATTTGGGAGTACAATGTTACGAGCTGCCCGCCCACGGCGCAGCCAGAGGAGCCTATGAACGCAGATCCGCTGACCTATCCTGAAAAAGACCATTACACGGCGGACGACCTGCTGGCCATCCTGGCAATTTTGCGCGACCCGGACAACGGCTGCCCCTGGGATAAGGTGCAGACGCATACGTCCATCCGCATGAATTTCCTTGAAGAAGCGTATGAAGCCGTGGATGCCATCGACCTTAACGACCCCACACTGCTGTGTGAGGAATTGGGCGATGTGCTGATGCAGGTGGGCTTCCACACCCAGATCGAACAGGAAGCCGGGAACTTTACCTGGCAGCAGGTCTGCGACGGCGTCTGCCGTAAGCTTATCGACCGCCACCCGCACATTTTTGGCGGTGCCACCAGTATAAAAGACTGGGATGCGCTCAAGAATAAGGAAAAGGGCCGCGTTACCTTGCAGGACGACCTGGACAGCGTGCCCAAAGCCCTGCCTGCCTTAATGCGCGCGGCCAAGCTGCAAAGGCGTGCCGCCCGCGCCGGGGTAACAGTCGAAACCACCCCCGCTGAGTTGGAAACGCTGGCCGGGCAGGTCGCAGCAGGGGAGAACGCCGAAGCCGCGTTGGGTGAGCTGTTGTTCAAGGCCGCTGCTCTGGCCCGCCAGGTAGGCCTTGACCCTGAGCAGGCGCTGCAAAAGGCCAACGCCGCCTTTACCGCAGCCCCGCACTGAAACCGAGACAAGAAGCATAGCCAAACCGGGCTTGCCCCGTGTTCGCGTTCGCTTTTTGCTGATAATTTTTTGGAGGTACAAACCATGACGAAAGTTGAACTGATCGCTGCTGTTGCAGAAAAAGCAAATCTGACCAAGAAGGACGCCGAGGCTGCTGTCAACGGTGCTCTCGATGTCATCACCGAGTCCCTGAAGGGCGGCGACAAAGTCACCCTGGTTGGCTTTGGCACTTTCGAGGTCCGTGAGCGCCCCGAGCGTAAGGGCCGCAACCCCCAGACTGGTGCCGAGATCACCATCGAGGCTTCCAAGCTGCCCGCATTCAAGGCTGGCAAGGCCCTGAAGGACGCTGTTCAGTAAGCTGTCACAAAGTTCTGCACCCCGTCGCTTCGGCTGCGGGGTGCATTTTTAATGTTGTAAGGAGAAAAATCTCATGCGTTTGGATAAATACTTAAAGGTCAGCCGCCTGATCAAGCGGCGCACCCTGGCCAACGAGGTCGCCGATGCCGGCCGCGTGATGGTCAACGATAAGCCCGCCAAGGCCAGTTACGCCGTCAAGGTGGGCGATGTGATCGAGATCACCTTCGGCAACCGCCCTGTAAAGGTGCGCGTGCTGGCTGTTGAGGAGCCCAAGGGCAAGGATGTCGCCCGCGAGCTGTTTGAAGTGATCGAGTAATATTTTCGCTCCGCCCCGCATATCTTATAGGGAATTTACCATGCGGGAGGGAAACATGCCCATGCAGGAAACAAGGCAGGAAAGCAAAACCGTACCGCTGCGCCAACCCGCCGCCCCGGCGGATGCGCCCCGCAGCCACAGCCTGGCACTGAAAGACCGCAGCCGCCTGGCGCTGACCGGCGTGACCCGCATCATCAGCTGCGACGAGAACGCCGCCGTGCTGGAAACGCCGCTGGGCAACCTGACTGTGGGCGGGCAGGGCCTGCAGGTCAGCGAGCTTTCGGTAGCCAGCGGCCAAGTGCAGCTTTCCGGCAAGATCGAATACCTGCAATACGCCGAGAACCGCCAGTCCGGCGGCAGCCTGCTGGCGCGGCTGTTCCGCTGATGGCCGCCGCGCCCGCTGCTGCGGCTGTCTGGGCGGATGTGCTGTGGTGCTTAGGGTTAGGCTGCCTTGTATGGGCCGTGCGCGATGGTGCCGAGCTGCTGCTGGGCCGCGGCCCGGTGCGCTGCTTTGTGCTGGACCTGCTGGCGTTTACGGCGGGGGCGGTGCTGCTGGTCGGCTTTTCGGCCGGGGTCAGCGCCGCAGGGCTGGCCCGCTGGTACATGGCGGCGGGTTTGGCGGCAGGCGCGCTTGCCTGGCAAAAAGCGGTGGTGCCGCCGCTGCATCACCTGGCGGCAGCCGCCGCCCGGCTGCTGCTGGCCCCGGCCCGTTGGTGCCAGCGCCATATCGCTGCACCTCTGCGCAGCACCCTGCACACCCGGCTGGCAATGCGGAAAAAGAGCCGGAACTGCCGCGCTGCGCGGAAAAAAGCGGGAAAATCCAAAAAAACTGGAAAAAACCAGTTGCAAAAGAAGTCGAAGATATTATATAATTAATCCATACGTAAGCTATCGTATGGAATCGTGCGGAAAGGGGGCGGTCTGAAAGATGAAAAAGCGGAAAGGACTGCTCCCGGCCTGGCTGGTTCCGCTGGCATTTCTGGCATTGTGCGGCTACCTGTTTTTCCTGCTTATCCAGTACCAGGTGTCGATAGCTTCCAAACAGCAGGAGCTGCAAAGCCTGCAAAACCAGCTTACCGTGCAGGAAACCACCAACGCCGAGTTGTCCAGCACGCTGGATCAGGGCGACAGCGCTATTATCGAGCGCTATGCCCGCGAGCAGGGCTATGTGCGCCCCAATGAGCGGGTGTTTGTGGATATCAGCGGCAAATAATTTGTTTTAGCGGGGGCGCTTTGCGGCAACCCCTCTGAATATTCAGTTTTAAAGAAAAAGGGGTATCTGAGTTTGGCATTACAAGTTGGGGATATTGTCGAGGGGAAGGTCACTGGCATCAAGCCTTTCGGCGCATTTGTTTCTCTGCCCGAGGGCAAGACGGGTCTTGTCCATATTTCTGAAGTTTCGTATGAGTTCGTGCAGGATCTTTCTGCCGTGCTCAGCGATGGGCAGACTGTACAGGTCAAGGTGCTTTCGATCGCACCGGACGGCAAGATCGCGCTGTCCATCAAGCGCACGCAGCCCGCGCCGGAGCGTGGGCCCCGCCCCCAGGGCGGCAACGGCGGCCAGCGCCCGGCCCAGCCGCGCCAAAAGCGCGAGGAAAAGCCCCGTGTCTGGCAGCCCAAGCCCCAAGCACCCCAGGGCGAGATGAGCTTTGAGGATATGATGGCCCGCTACAAATCCCGCAGCGAGGAAAAGATCGCCGACCTCAAGCGCGTGACCGAGAACCATCGCGGGGGTTATTCCCGCCGCCGCGGCTGATTTGGCCTGCATCCAGCATCAATAAAAATGGGCTCTGCTCCGGCAGCAACAGCGCCGGGGTCAGGGCCTTTTTGTGAATGAACCCTGTTTTATAAAAACGAAAGGATCTCTATGCCTACACTGTATACCATGGTGGCGCCGTGCTTTTTCGGCACCGAATCCACGCTGAATTTTGAGGTCAAGCGCCTGGGCGCGCAGAACATCCAGGTCACGGATGGCCGCGTGGCGTTCCAGGGCGGGGCCGATATCATCGCAGCCGCCAACTTGAACCTGCGCACGGCCGAGCGTGTGCTGCTGTTGCTGGCTACCTACAAGGCCACCACCTTTGACGAGCTGTTCGACGGCTGCTACCACATTGCATGGGAAGAACTGCTGCCCGCCGATGCGGCGTTCCCGGTCAAGGGTTCGAGCTTGTCCAGCCAGCTTTCCAGCGTGCCCGCCTGCCAGAGCATCATCAAAAAGGCCATCGTCAAGCGCCTGATGGCTGGCCACAAGACCAGCACCCTGCCTGAGAGCGGCGCGCTGTACAAAGTGCGCTTTGCCCTGCGCAAAGACACCGTGGAGATTTATCTCGATACTTCCGGCGATGGCCTGCACAAGCGCGGCTACCGCAAAAACGCCACGCTGGCCCCCATCAAGGAAACGCTGGCTGCCGCCATTGCCGACCTGGGCCGCGTGCGCCGCGACAGTCTCGTGCAGGACCCGTTCTGCGGTTCCGGCACGCTCATTATTGAGTCTGCCCAGAAGGCGCTGAACCTGGCCCCCGGCCTGCGCCGCCGCTTTGCCGCCGAGCATTTCGACTTTGTGCCCGCCTCCATCTGGGCCGAGCAGCGCCAGAAGGCCCTCTCCGAAGTGCGCGCCGATGCCGCATTTGAGGGCATCGGCTACGATATCGACCCCGCCGCTGTGGCGCTGGCCAACGCCAACGCCAAGCTGGCCGGTGTAGGGGAGCGCTGCCGCTTTGAGGTGGCCGACGTCAAAGACTTTACCGCTGCCGACGGTGCCACCGTGCTGACCAACCCGCCCTACGGTGAACGCCTGGGCGATGCCGGCGAAGCCGCCGCCCTGGCCAAAACACTGGGCCAGGTCTGGCAGCGCCACCCGGCGCAGGGGCTGTATGCCATCACCGCCGACGCCGACTTTGAGCAGCACTTTGGCAAAAAAGCTGCGCGCCGACGCAAAATTTACAACGGCATGATCCCGTGCCAGCTCTATATGTATTTTGAGCAGCCCAAACGCGAGAAGAGGTAAGCCATGCAGGACCTGAAATTGGCGATCTTGATCGACGCGGATAATATCTCGCCGAAATATGTCAAGGTGATTCTGGACGAAGCTGCGTCCTTTGGCGTGGCCGCCTGCAAGCGCATTTACGGCGACTGGTCCGATGCGCGCTTGAAAAGCTGGAAGGACGCCCTGCTGAACAACTCCATCATCCCCATCCAGCAGTACAGCTACACCACCGGCAAAAATGCCACCGACTCCGCCATGATCATCGACGCGATGGACCTTTTGTACAGCGGCAACCTCGACGGGTTCTGCATCGTTTCGTCGGACAGTGACTTCACCCGGCTGGCGGCGCGCCTGCGCGAAGCGGGCAAAATCGTCATCGGCATGGGCGAGAGCAAGGCGCTCGGTCCGTTCGTCAAAGCGTGCGACCAGTTCAAATATCTTGATTTGATTTTGGATCACGGCGAGGGCGATACGGCCCCGGTGGTACCTGCCGCCGAAGCAGGCGCGCGCGCGGCAGCAGGGGATGACACCGCCATCAACCGCGAGTCTATCGGCCGCATCATCGACGGCATGATCGACGAGATGGACGACGGCACCGGCTGGGTGCGCACCTCCCGCGTGGGTGACCAGCTCATCAAGCGCTACCCGGACTTCGATGTGCGCAACTTCGGCTCCAAGAGCCTGAACAAGTTCCTGGCATCCCTGCCCGAGCTGGAAGTGGAAGAGCGCATCCTGGCCAACGGCAACCCCATCCAGTTTGTCCACATGCGCCCCGCGCCCGCCCCCAAAAAGCCTGCCCGCAAAACACAGACCAAACGGCGGACGACAAGAAAAAGCAAATAAAGCAACGTCCCGGCTGGCAGTTCCCAGCCGGGACGATTTGTTTGCTTGCACCGCGCTGCCTCCCTTTGCACAAGGGAGGCTTTGACTCAACGACTTATTTTATATACTCTACACGCATTGCCCTCATACCACACAGGATACCTCTCCGCATACCATGTTTCATCTGCATCATATTTGGCAAACGCAGACCCGTCAAACACCACATATCCCACGCCCCATTGCTCCAGCGTGGCTTCATCCGGTGTTTCGTACATCGCCTGCATGGTGGCCTGTTCTGCCGCATACTCCATGCCGTGGAAATATACCCAGCTGGCCGAGCCGCAGACGATGCGCCGCCCGGCCAGGGCAAATACCGGCGTTAAGTGGCTGTCGCTCGTCAAAAACAGCGCGTCGCTTTCGGCGTTTTCGCTGATGTAATCCGCAAGCGCGATATCCTCGGCGTCCCATTGCTGGTAGTCGCTCACGGCTTCGCGCCCCACGGTCAGCACGCTGCCGAACATGCCCGCAAAACAGCAAACACCCAGCAGCGCCGCCCGCACAGCCGGGACACGCAAGCGCTTTGCCCAGTCGATCAGCAGCTGCGCCACGAGCATACAGCCCAGTGCGTGCCAGAGAAACAGCAGCTTGTTGTTATCGTAATTGTTGGGCTGGAATACGACCAGCTCGGCCAGAAGCCAGGTGGCCGCCCCGCCGCCGTACAGCCAGCGCTGGCGGGTGTCGGCATGCCACACAGCCGGGACCAGCAGCAAAAACACCAGCCCGATATTTTTCCCATAAAACCACAGCCACGGATCTTTCAGCGTGCCGTCCCCATTGCCGTTGACCCAGTTGAAATGCAGCCGCAGCATATTGGCACCGTCCAGGCTTTGCGCCAGCACCGTGCCGGACATCTCAGCCAGCCAGCACACGCCGCATATTGCCGCCAGCCCAAGCCAGGGCAGCAGCACTTGCGCGGTACGCGGGCGGCAGACCAGTGTGTACAGCCCGCCCGTCAGACAAAACAGCACCAGCGCCAGCGCGCTGTGCGTCTGCAACAACGGCAGCGGCAGCACCAGCACGGCCAGCCATACCCAAAGGCGCCGCTCACCTTCAAATGCGAACTGCCACAACAGGTACAGCGCCGCAAACAGCACGCACCACCCGAACAGCGTCGCCCGCTGCGGGATGAGCAGGTCCACAACGGGGTTGACCCACACGATGTTTTGCGCTGTGTAGTTGGTGGGCGTCGTGTAAAACCCGGTAAAGATGCTTTTAAAGGTTTCGGCATCTTTCAAAAAATAGACGAATCCGAATCCGCTGCCCATAAAAAACAGGTAAAACGCCAGGCTTGCCTTGCCTGCGCTGCCCAGCACCCGCCGCGCCAGCTGCCAGAACATGCCGTACACGCTGATACATGCGGGCACCATCGGCAGCAGGTACGCGGCCCGCCGCCCGGCCCCGAGCACCCGGAATACGCTGGACACGGTCTCGCACAAAAACGGGTAGCCGAACCGGTGTGTCCCGGCCAGCAGGGGATACTGCGGCGGGAACTGTCCGCTCTGGGCGATGTACTCGATAAACCCGAGGTGCATCGGCATGTCGCCGTAGCAGCTTTGCCCGGTGTGCAGCGTGCCGTTTACCGTGTGCAGCACATGGGTGTGCAAAAGGTACAGCGTCACGGCCAGCAGCGGCAGTAGGCAAAGCCACATCGCGCCGCGGTCAGGGTCTTTGGCAAAGCGGGCATGGCCGCGCCCGGTAAACACCAGCACCGCGCAGAGCAGCGCGGCCCCGGCCCCGCCCAGCAAAACGGCCCGCAGCGTAAACCCGCACACCAGCGCAAAGGCGGCAGGCAGCGCCGCCAGCAGCGAAATACCGAACCCGCACCCCAGCGGCAGCACCACGGCGGAGGCACCATCCGGCACGGCCCGCCGCGCCAGCCCCAGCCCGGCGGCCAGAAACAGCACCAGATACGCGATAGAAAAAAGCATCACACACCCTCCAGGTCAAACGGCGGGGTGTATTCCTCCCGCGCACTGCTTTTTTCCTGCATGTAGCCGTCGGTCAGGCCCAGGCGCACGGCCTCGTCAATGACCTTGCGGTACTCGTAGGTCGTGATGCGCCGCCCCAGATGATGCTCAGCCGCCTTGTAAAACGGCGTAAACTGGCTCATCAGGCTCGGGATGAACGGCACGCCCTCTTCGTCCCGGATGCGCGCCAGCAGCGCCAGCACGGCAAAGCTGTCGTCAGTATGGCCGGGCAGGGCCAGATGCCGCACGATGACGCCTTTTTGCAAGTAGCCGTCGGCATCGTACACTGGCGCGCCGGTCTGGCGCAGCATCTGCCGCAGGGCGGCTTCGGCCACGGCAGGGTAGTCTTTCGCAGCGGAAAGCTCCCCGGCCAGCGCCGGGCTTGCATACTTCACATCCGCAAGCCAGATATCCACATACCCGGCCAGCGCCTTGACCGTCTCCACTGTCTCATACCCGCCGGTATTGTACACGACCGGCAGGGAAAATCCTTCTGCCCGGGCGGCATCCAACGCGGGCAGCACCCAGGGCAGGTACTGCGTGGCGGTGACAAGGTTTAAATTCTTCGCGCCGCCCTTTTGCAGCTCCCCAAAAATCTCCGTCAGCCGCTGCACCGAGATCTCTTTGCCCACATTGCCCTGGCTGATGGGATAGTTCTGGCAGTAGCAGCACCGCAGCGCGCAGTTGGAGAAAAACACCGTGCCGCTGCCGGTGGCGGCACCGGGGTCGCCGCTCAGACACGGTTCTTCCCAGTGGTGCAGGGCGGCGCGGGCCACCCGCAGGGTGCCGTCGGCCCCGCAAAAGCCCCGCTGCCCATGGGCGCGGTCAGCCCCGCAGGCACGGGGGCAAAGGGTGCAAGCATTCGGCAGCTGCATGGTTCATACCTCTTTCACAACTTTTTTCCATTTGATTTTACCACAAACGCCCGAAATGTGGTATACTATTATATTACAATAACCTGAAAAGGAGTGTACGTTTATGTCTACCCCCCACAACCGCGCCGAAAAAGGCGATTTTGCCAAGACCGTCCTGATGCCCGGTGATCCGCTGCGTGCCAAATTCATCGCCGAGACCTTTTTGGAGAACCCGCGTCTCGTCACCGATGTGCGCGGCATGTACGGCTTTACCGGCACCTATCAGGGCCGCCCCATCAGCGTGATGGGCAGCGGTATGGGCATGCCGTCCATCGGCATCTACTCCTACGAGCTGTTCAGCCAGTATGGTGTCGAGAACATCATCCGCATCGGTTCTGCCGGTTCCTACACCGACAAAGCCAAGCTGTTTGATGTGGTGTTGTCCACCGGCGCTTACTCCGAGAGCAACTACGCCGTGACCCAGAGCGGCGACACCGACGACATCCAGCAGCCCAGCGACGAGCTGAACAATGCCCTGCGCGCCAGCGCCGCCGCCCAGAATATCCCGCTGATCGAGGGCAACATCCATTCTTCCGATGTGTTCTACCGCCAGCCCAGCGACGCCAAGCCCACCTACTGGGAAAAGCTGCGCGACGAAAAAGGCTGCCTGGCCGTTGAGATGGAGAGCTTCGCGCTGTTCCACAACGCCAAGGTGCTGGGCAAGCGCGCCGCCTGCCTGCTGACCATCTCGGACAGCTTTGTCTCGCCCGAGATCACCACCGCCGAACAGCGCCAGACCAGCTTTACCGAAATGATGAAGGTGGCCCTGGGCGTGGACGCTTACCTGGAGAAATAATATGGAAAAAGCAGAGATCCAAAGCCTGATCCGCGCTGCGTTTGAGGGCCAGAAGTTTGCCTACGTGCCGTACTCCCGCTTCCATGTGGGCGCGGCGCTGCTGGGCAAAAACGGCACGGTCTACAAGGGCTGCAACATCGAAAACGCCGGTTACACCCCCACCAACTGCGCCGAGCGCACGGCCTTGTTCAAGGCTGTCAGCGAGGGCGAGCGTGAGTTTGCCGCCATTGCCATCGTCGGCAGCAAGGTGGGGGAGAAGAACACCCTCGTCACCGGCCCGTGCGGTGTCTGCCGCCAGGCGCTGTTTGAGTTCGGCGGCCCGGGCCTGACGGTCATTATGGCCAAGAGCGAGGACGACTACATCGTGACCACCCTGGGCGAGCTGCTGCCCTACGGCTTCGGCCCGGCCAATCTGAACTAAAGGCAACACCGCACAATTCCCGCCTGACGGCTTAAGCACCGCTCCAGCGGCTGTGGCACGCCGTCTGCGTTGCAAAAATGCTCGAGAATACACAAAGTATTCTCTGCGCTTTTTGCTTAGCAGCCAGCGCACCTCGCTCGCTGTATCGGCACTTAGAATTGTGCGGTATTGCCTGGACTGAACTGATACCAATGCTAAGGAGTTTCCCGAATCCCATGAAAAAATTCATTGCGCTGGTCCTGACCCTGGCGCTGGCGGTAAGCCTGTGTGCGTGCAGCGACAAGCCCGCCGGCCAGACTGCATCCTTTACGGTGCCGATGGATGACAGCACCTATACCTATACGGCCCCCACGGACGCGGACGGAGAGACCGTCACGCTGCCCGGCGGGTCGGTGATCGCTCTGGCGGCCGAGCAGACCAGCCTGGACAACGGTGCCGACGCCCTGCTGTGGAAAGGCATCCAGACCTTTGCCAGCAGCTTTGGCTATACGGCCGAGAGCTACCCTGCCGCGGATTCGTCGGTAGAAGCCGCCGAAGCCGCCCTGCGCGAAGCCGCCGAGAGCGGCGCGCCGCTGGTCGTCTGCCGCGGCGAGGCGATGGCCCAGGCGATGTTCAATATCCAGAACAACTACCCCGGTGTACACTACCTGCTGTTTGACGGCGAGCCGCACAACGACACCTACACCAACTACACCTCGGCATCCAATGTCCACTGCGTGCTCTTCCAGGAGGAGCAGGCCGGTTATCTGGCAGGCTACGCCGCTGTGACCGAGGGTTATACCCAGCTGGGCTTCATCGGGGCCGACGAAGTGCCCGGCATCGTGCGCTATGTCACCGGCTTTATGCAGGGGGCTGAGTACGCGGCCGAGCAGCAGGGCTTAACGGTCAACCTGCGCACCTGGTTCACCGGCACCTATCAGGCCGGGGACGAGACCACCAACCGTATGCTGGACTGGTGCAATAATGGCACCACGCTGCTGTTCGTCAGCGGCGGCAACCTGGTCGCCAGCGCGATCGACGCCGCCAACGAGACCAGCAGCGAAAACACCGTCCGCGTGCTGGCGGCTGACTACGACCAGACCGGCCTTTCGGACGTGATGCTCGGCAGCGCCATCAAGTGCTATAACTCGGCCGTGCAGCAGGAGCTGTACGAGTTCTTCTCCGGCAATGCCACCTGGGGCCAGGCCGCCGCAGGCCAAAGCAAAAAGGTGGGCTACACCACCGGTGCCGTGGCCCTGGCAGGGCCGTATTGGCGGTATGAACAGCTGAGCCAGCGCGACTACGAGCGTTTGTACGAACAGCTGCGCAACAGCGTACTGAAAGTGGACTCCTACGCCGATATGCGCACCCTGCCCGATACCCCCAGTGTGACGATCGATCAGCAAAATTGATGAATCAGCGCAAAAAAGCGGTTTTGTAATGAAATTGTGATTTTTAATGCGTTGAAATACTGCCCGAAATGCGGTATACTGAACTTACTGTGGCAGGGAAAGCCCCTGCCCTGAAAAAACCATTTTTGGTTTACGACAAAAGGAGAGCTTACACCATGAAGAAGTTTATTTCTATGGCGATGGCCGGCTGCATGGCCCTCTCTCTGGCTGCCTGCGGCGGTTCTTCCGCCAGCACTGCCGAGAGCACTGCTACCAGCACCGAGGCTACCTCTGAAGCTGCCGCTTCCGGCAGCAAGACCGATGTCGCTTTCGTTACCGACGTTGGCAACATCGACGACCAGTCCTTCAACCAGTACACCTGGCAGGGCGTGCAGGACTTCTGCTCTGCAAACAGCCTGAACGCCAACTACTACCGTCCCACTGAGGACTCCGACGCTGCCCGCCTGGAGCAGATGGACAACGCTGTCAACGACGGCGCTAAGGCCATCGTCGTTGCTGGCTACCTGTTCGGTTCCTCCATCGCTGAGGCCCAGACCAAGTACCCCGATGTTGAGTTCCTGGCACTGGACGTTTCCACCAGCGACCTGGGCGACACTGCCCCCGCTGAGAACACTGCCCTGATCACCTACAAGGAAGAGCAGGCCGGTTATCTGGCTGGCTACGCTGCTGTTTACGACGGCTACAAAGAGCTGGGCTTCCTGGGCGGCATGGCTGTTCCCGCTGTTATCCGTTACGGCTACGGCTTCGTGCAGGGCGCTGACGCTGCTGCCAAGGAGCTGGGCGTTAACGATGTCAACATCAAGTACTGGTACTCCGGCGGCTTCGCTGCTACCGATGAGGTCAAGAACAAGATGGACGGCTGGTACTCTGAGGGTACCGAGGTCGTCTTTGCCTGCGGCGGCCCCGTCTGCCAGAGCTGCGACGCTGCTGCTCAGGCCAACGGCGGCAAGATGATCGGCGTTGACGTCGACCAGTCCGGCCAGTTCGATACCGTTATCACCTCCGCCATGAAGGGCCTGGCCGAGTCTGTGAACGAGGCTCTGACCGACTCCCTGAACAATGGCTGGAAGTTCACCGAGGCTTACTCCGGCAAGGAGACCAAGCTCGGCGCTGCCGAGAACTGCGTTGGCCTGCCCATGGAGACCAGCAAGTTCAACAAGTTCACCCAGGAGCAGTACGACGCCATGTACGCTTCCATCGTTGACGGCACCCTCGTCATCGACGACAGCTTCGACACCGCTGTTACTCCTTCCGTCACCAACGTGACCGTGGACTACCAGGGCTAATTCGTAACTGAATGATCCTCACCGCCCCGCGCCCAACCGCGCGGGGCGGTTTTTGTTTTGTATGGGCAATCTGTGCAGCGGGTGTAGGGGCGAGCACTGCTCGCCCCTACAGCCAAAGGGTAGCCGCTTCAAAGTACACCCCACCCAACTTTTTTCTGCTTTTTGCGCAGTTTCTCTTGTACATTACGCGAATTTTTTATATAATATAAGTTAATAAACTATGAAAATAGAAAGGGGCGTGTACCGATTGGCAGATAATTTCGTTATCGAGATGCTGCATATCACCAAGGAGTTCCCCGGTATCAAGGCCAACGACGATGTTACGCTGCAGCTGCGCAAAGGCGAGATCCATGCGCTGCTGGGCGAAAACGGCGCCGGTAAATCTACCCTGATGAGCGTACTGTTCGGTCTGTATCAGCCGGAAAAAGGCGTTATCAAGAAAAATGGCAAAGAGGTCAAGATCCAGAACCCCAACGATGCCAACGCGCTTGGTATCGGCATGGTGCATCAGCACTTCAAGCTGGTCGAATGCTTTACTGTTCTGGACAATATCATCCTGGGTGTCGAGGATACTCGCCACGGCTTCTTGCAAAAAGACGCAGCCCGCAAAAAGGTCATGCAGCTCAGCGAGAAGTATGGCCTGAAAGTTGACCCTGATGCGCTGGTCAGCGACATTTCGGTCGGCATGCAGCAGCGCGTTGAGATTCTCAAAATGCTGTACCGCGACAATGAGATTTTGATTTTCGACGAACCTACAGCCGTTCTGACCCCGCAGGAGATCGACGAACTGATGGAGATCATGCGCGGCTTCAAGGCCGAGGGCAAGAGCATCCTGTTCATCACCCACAAACTCAACGAGATCATGGCCGTTGCTGACCGCTGCACCGTCCTGCAAAAAGGCCGCGGCATCGGCACGGTGGATATCGCCAACACCACCAAAGAGGAATTGTCCCGCATGATGGTCGGCCGCGACGTGCAGTTTGCCGTCGATAAGGCCCCCTGCAAGCCGGGCCGGACCATCCTGGAAGTGAACGGCCTTGTCGTGCCCAGCAAGGTACACAAGAACAACGCCGTGCGCGGTGTCAGCTTCGAGGCCAAGGCAGGGGAGATCGTCTGCGTGGCCGGTATCGAAGGCAATGGCCAGACCGAGCTGATCTACGGCCTGACGGGCTTGGAAAAAGTCACCGGCGGCACCATCAAGCTCAACGGCAAGGACATCACCAACGCGCCCATCCGTGAGCGCTCCAAGGACGGCATGAGCCATATCCCCGAGGATCGCCACAAGCACGGCCTGGTGCTGGACTACACCGTGGCGGATAACATGGTGCTGCAGCGCTACTGGCAGCCCGAGTTCCAGAACCACGGCTTCATCAAAAAGGGCGCGGTCATGGACTACGCCGAGCGCCTTATTAAACAGTATGACGTGCGCAGCGGCCAGGGCCCCATCACCATCGCCCGCAGCATGTCCGGCGGCAACCAGCAGAAAGCCATCATCGCGCGTGAGGTCGATAAGGACCCCGACCTGCTGGTCGCTGTGCAGCCCACCCGTGGTTTGGACGTCGGCGCGATTGAGTATATCCACAAACAGATCGTGGCCGAGCGCGATAAGGGCAAGGCTGTTCTCCTCGTCAGCCTTGAGCTGGACGAAGTCATGAACCTGTCCGACCGCATCCTTGTCATGTACGAGGGCGAGATCGTCGGTGAGTTCGATCCCAAGACCACGACGGTCGAAGAACTGGGCCTGTATATGGCAGGCGCCAAAAAGCAAGGGGAGGCGAAAGCATGAGTAAAAAATCCAAACAGCCGCTTTTGCAGAACCCCGGCGTAGTTGGTGTTCTGGCAAGTCTGCTGTCCATCGTCATTGGCCTGGTGCTGGGCTTTATCCTGCTGGTCATCCTGAACCCCGGCGCATCGCTGGACGGCATGAAAGCCATGATGACCACCGGCTTTGCCAGCATGGACAAGTTCGGCAAGGTGCTTTACCAGGCTGCGCCCCTGATGATGTGCGGCCTGTCGGTCGGCTTTGCGTTCAAGACCGGCCTGTTCAACATCGGCGCGCCCGGCCAGTACACCATGGGCGCGTTTTTCGCCCTGCTGTGCGGCATCCAGTTCCAGATGCCGTGGTTCGTCTGCCTGCTGGCTTCGGCCATCGGCGGTGCGATCTGGGGCATTTTCCCGGGTCTGTTCAAGGCCTACTTCAACGTCAACGAGGTTATCACCTCCATCATGTTCAACTGGATCGGCATGTACCTCGTCAACCTGATCCTCGCCAACTCGCCCCATATGCTGGCTTCCGGCTGGGGCGCTTCCAACTCGGACCGTACTGCGGCGCTCTCCGCCGCCAACCCCGGCGCGATTCTGCCCAAGGGCCCGTTTGCCGGGTTGTTCGGCAATTCCAGCTGGATCAACATCGGCATCATCCTGTCCATCATCTTTGCGCTGATCGTCTGGGTCGTGCTGCAAAAAACCACCTTTGGCTATGAGTTGAAAGCCTGCGGCCTGAGCCGTGACGCGGCCCAGTATGCGGGCATCAATGCCAAGCGCAATATCGTGCTGTCCATGGTCATTGCGGGTGCGCTGTCCGGCATCGGCGGCGGCATCTACTACCTGGCCGGTACGGGTCAGTATGTTATCGAAAAATCCATCCTGGGCATGGGCTTTAACGGCATCCCTGTTGCGCTGCTGGCAAGCTCCAACCCGGTCGGCACCATCTTCTCGGCGCTGTTCATCAGCTATATCCAGGTCGGCGGCGCTGCCATGCAGCCTGCTTACTCCTCCGAGACGATTGACATCGTGATTGCGGTCATCATCTACCTGGCGGCGTTCGCCCTGTTGATGCGCGGCGTGATTGCCAAGGCGGTTTCGGGCCGCAAAGAGAAAGGGGGCGCTGCCAAATGATGATCGCTGCTAACATTATCAGTCTGACCGTCCTGTTCGCGGTGCCGCTGCTGCTGGTTGCTTTGGGCGGTATGTTCAGTGAGCATTCCGGCGTTATCAACATCGCGCTCGAAGGCATGATGATCATTGGCGCGCTGTTTGCCTGCTTTACCTTGCAGGCGTTCGACAAGAGCGGCTTCGGCCCTGCGCATCCGCAGCTGGCCATGCTGGCGGCCATTCTGGTCGCGGGCCTGACGGGCATGATCTTCTCGTTCTTCTTAGGGTTCGCGGCCATCAACCTGAAAGCCGACCAGACCATTGGCGGCACGGCGCTGAACCAGTTTGCCCCGGCGTTCGCGGTCGTTATGACCTGGGCCATCCAGGGTCAGGGCCTGACTACCATTGCCATCCCCAGCTGGGTGCGCATTACCCGCGATACCTTTGGCCTTGCCCCGGTGGACGGCCCCAGCTTCTGGAATAATCTGATCTTCAAGTATTTCTACCTGACCACCCCCGTGGCGGTCGTGCTGTTCATCGCGGCGTATATTGTCATGTACAAGACCCGCTTCGGCCTGCGCCTGCGCGCCTGCGGCGAGCATCCCCAGGCGGCGGACTCTGTGGGCATCAACGTCTACAAGATGCGCTATGCCGGCGTGCTGATCTCGGGTTTTCTGGGCGGCATCGGCGGCCTGGCCTACACGGTGGCAGCCGGTTCCGGCTTTAACTCGGACGTTGGCGGCTATGGCTTCCTGGCGCTGGCGGTTATGATCTTCGGCAACTGGAAACCGTTCCCGATCCTGGCATCCTCGGTGTTCTTCGCGCTGTTCAAGGTCATTGCGGCGTACAGTTCGTCGCTGCCCTTCCTGCCGAAGTTCGAGGGCGTCAAGGAGATCTCCAACTTCTACCAGATGCTGCCGTATATCGTCACGATGATCGTGCTGATCTTCACCTCCAAGAATTCTCAGGCTCCCAAGGCCGAGGGCATCCCCTACGATAAGGGCAGCCGTTAACGGGAGACGCTTTTTGTTCCTTCTTTGCAAAGAAGGAACGCTAAACAATATTACAAAAAGGCATGCAGTCGTTTGGCTGCATGCCTTTTTATTATAGGCTCCCCTCAGGGGGAGCCTCTTTACAATTACTTCTTCCGCTTCAACCAAAACACTTTAAACTTAGAATACCCATTCAGCCTATCTTCCGCAAATTCCTCGGTCAGTACATACCGCTTTCTCGCGCTGTCAAACTGCAAGGCATTCCCGTTTTCCTGCACGTCGGTCAGATAGCGGGGCAGGGCGGTCTGCTGGCTTTCAAATTCGGGCTCGCGGTCCCATAGCAGTTTGCCGTCGGCGTCGATACCGTGCCCCCAGACGCTGAACACCAGGCACGCGGCCTCACCGTAGCAATACCGCTCAAACCGGATGCGACCATCCAGATAAAACAACATACAATCGCGGAAATGTGTTTCCAGTTCTTTTTCGTACCGGCGTCCGCATCCGCGCCCGGCAAATTCGGCGGCAGTCCAGGCCATGGCAAAGCCCTCCTTGGCGGTTTTTCTTTACATTATACCGCACAAAAAGGGCGTTGGCAACAAAAATCAGGCTTTTACGTCCCGCTCCTTCAAAAGTAAGTAGGCGATAACAAACATCGCGGCCAGCCACAGGGCACTTGCCGCGGCAAACTGTACCGCCTGCCCGGCCAGCACATCCTCGCTGCGGTTGGCGTTCATGCCCGCCTGCATCAAGCAGTAGGGCCATAGAAGGGAATACCCCTTGCTGCCCAACAGCATCCCGGCGATGCCGCCAACAATGGCCAAAAAGATCGGCACCGCAAAACTGCGAATGACCATCGCAAGCAGCAGCTGTGCGGCAATCACCGCCAGCGCGCCCAGTGTGCCGCGCAGCGCAAATACCACCAATTCCACGGGCGGCCAGTCGCCAAACCGGGCAAACAGCTTGCCGCAGGCAACAAACAGTGTTAGCTCCCAAACCTGGGTGAGCAGCGCCAGCTTGCACACCACGCAGAACTTGGCAAAAAATAAATCCAGCGGCGGCACGGGCGCAGCCATGATCAAATTCCAGTTATGGCCCAGATGTTCCAGCCGCCACAAATATGCCGCGTACGCTGCCACCATGGCGGGGAAAAACAGCATCGAGTAAAACAGTGTGTGCTGCGTCCACAAACTGTACCAGCGCTCGTGCAGGATTTCGAGATTTTGCAGGTAGTTGAAGGTGCCGTAACTGGCCGATATCAACGGCATCACAAAAAACAGCAGCCAGATAGGCGAGCGGCGCAGTTTGCGGCTTTCGGCCAGAATACAACGTTTCAGCATAGTTTATACCTCCTTGTTACGCATCACGCGCCAGCACACGCCAAACAAAAAGACAGCCAGCCCTACGGTGAACGTCAGCAGCTCCCAGTTGAAGGGCCGCGTGCCGTAGGTGACGGTGTGGGCGGCTTGATCCCAGACCTTCACCTCGTAGCTACACAGCGGCACATAGTAGCCCCACGGCACAAAGTACCCCGCAGCGGGTGGCATAAAGGCCGAGAATAACCCGAGCAGCGCCCCCACAATGCCTGTGCAGACAGCGGGCAGGGGATTACGAAACCACAGCGCCAGCAGCAGCTCCGAGAAATAAAGCATCGTGCTCACAGCCAGCGTGCAGGTGTTCAGATAGGCAAACTGCCCGGCAGGGAATGTCTCGGTGTAGCCTTGCGTGCGGCCTAAAACCACGATGACGGCGGCTTCCAGTATGACCATCAGCGCCACCTCGCCAAAGCCGAACACCGCCTTGCCCAAAAACAGGCTGCGGCGGCTTTGCAGGGTGTAAAGCAGTTTGGCTGTACAGCCTTTCTCCTCGACATCCCACAGTCGGCTGGCCAGCACAGCCATCATCACGGGCAGCAAAATAGTGTTGATAATGGGCACCGCGTAAAACAGGGCGCTGTAGGCGTTGGCCCGTTCGTCCGCCCCGGTGGGCGCGGTGCTGCCCAGCCACAAGTAGGTGATAACGGCAAAGCCAAAACACAGTACCAGGTCGTGGCGGCGGTGGGCTTTTTGCCACTCGGCATGCAGGGCTTGCAGCATGTCAGCCCACCTCCTTCGGTGCGGTCAGCGTCAGGAAGATCTCTTCCAGCGTCTTAGTGTGCTGGGTCAGTCCCACCACCCCGGCACCGCTGTCGGCCAGTGCCTGCACCAGCCCCGCCAGCAGGTCATCCCGCAGTGGCGGCAGGGTAAGGGTGCTGCCGGTGTCCGCCGTCGGCAGGCCGTTGGCACGCAGCACCGGCAGTGCCTTGGCCGGGTGCAGCAGCCGCAGGGTCAGATCGCCCCGGCTGTGGCGCTGCAATTCGGTCAGAGGCCCCTCAAACAGCATCCGCCCGTGGTCGATGATGCCCACCTGTTCAACCATCTGCTCCATCTCGCCCAGCAGATGGCTCGAGATCAGCACCGTGGCCCCGGTGGCGGCGGGCATTGTGCGGATCAGCTCGCGCATTTCCTGGATGCCTGCAGGGTCCAGCCCGTTCGTCGGCTCGTCCAGGATCAGCAGCTTCGGGCTGCCCAGCAGCGCCATCGCAATGCCAAGCCGCTGCTTCATCCCAAGTGAATACTGCCCCACTTTGCGGTGCTGGTCGCGGGTCAGCTGCACAATGTCCAGCACGCGGGTAATGTCTTTGCGGGAAACGCCCTTTAGATCAGCCACGATTTCCAGATTTTCCCGCGCAGTCAGGTGAAGATACCCAGACGGCGATTCGATCAAGCTGCCGGTCTGCTGCAGCAGGGCCAGCCGGTTGGCGTCGGTCATCGGCTTACCCAGCAGCCGCACAGTGCCGCTTGTGGGGTGTACAAGACCCAGCAGCATCTTCATTGTGGTGGATTTTCCCGCGCCGTTTGGCCCCAAAAAGCCGTAGACGCAGCCCTCGGGCACGGTCAGGGCAAGATGGTCCACCACCCGGTGGCTACCGTAGGTTTTGCACAGGGCGTCGGTTTCGATCACGTTTTGCATAAGTACACGCTCCTTGTTCGTTTTTTGTAATGAACCCAGTATACGCGCGCTACCTTAATTACCCGGTAAGCCCAGCTTAATTTTGCCTTAAGATTGACCGCGAACGCTGGCGGCACCGCGCCGCGCGTGTATAATGATAAGTAAGGCGGCATCACACAATTCCGGCACGTAGAATTGTGTGGTGCTGCCTAAGGGAGCTGATACCATGCAAACGATTTATGAGGTGTCCATCTTGCTGGTGGACGATAACCCCGACCTGCTCGCGCTGGTCAGCGACAGCCTGCGCACGGCGGGGTATACCCGCATCCGCGCTGCCGCCACCTGTGCCGACGCGCGGGCGCTGTTTGCCGCGGCGCCGCCCGAGTTGATGATTTTGGACATCAACCTGCCGGACGGCGACGGTTTTACGCTGCTGCGGCAGCTGCACGCGGCGGCGGATGTGCCCGCGCTGTTCCTCTCGGCCCGGGATGCCGACGCCGACCGGCTGCTGGGCCTGGGCCTTGGCGCGGACGACTACCTGACCAAGCCGTTTTTGATGCAGGAACTGCTGTTGCGGGTGCAGCGCATTTTGCAGCGCGCCTACCGGGCCGAGCTGCGCCGCGCCGCCCCGGCGGAACTGATTTTAGGCCCCTGCCGCGTCAATTTGGCCGATGCCGCCGTGTACCGCCCTGGCGGTGTGATCCTGCCGCTGACCGCCACCGAGCGCGCGCTTTTGCAGAAACTGGCCGACAACCGTGGGCATATCGTGACCTATGACGCGCTGTGCGAAGCCGTCTGGGGCGCGGATTATTACGGGTACGAGAACAGCCTGAATGTACACATCCGCCATCTGCGGGAAAAAATTGAGGAAAACGCCAGCCGCCCGCAGTGGCTGCTGACCGTGCGGGGCATCGGCTACAAATTGGCGGGGGAGGTGCAGGCATGAAAACCTTCGCGCGGCTCATTCGCCGCTATGTGCTGGCCACGGCGGGCATCATTCTGCTGGTGGTGGCGCTGTTGTTGGGCATGACGGTCTACACCGGCGTGCGGTACAGCGCGGCATCGGACGACCTGCAAAAAGTAGGCACGCTGGCCGAAGCGCTGCGCCCTACCGCTGACGGCCTGCAATGGGACGATGCCCAAACCGCCGCCGACTGGATGCAGGGCTACGCCTGGGCCATGGTGCTGGACGATGACGGCAACATCATCTGGCAGCAGAACCTGCCCGCTGCGCTCGACCACCGCTACACGGCCCGCGAGATCGCGGTATTTTCCCGCTGGTATCTGGCCGATTACCCTGTGCAGTGCTGGGCGGCGGACTACGGCCTGTTTGTGCTGGCCGAGCCAATCGGCAGCCAGTGGAAGTACAACATCACCACACCGCAGGCACAGATGGAGGCGGTCGTCGCTGGCCTGCTACCGATGATGGCGCTGCTGCTGGCTGTGGTGCTGGGTTGCTGCCTCTGGTTCAGCTGGCGCGGCACGCGGCACTTGCAGGCTGTGGCCGACGGGCTGGACACGCTGGCCCAGGGCGGTACCGTGCAGCTGCCCGCTACCGGCTTTGCCGGGGAACTGGCCGAAAAACTGAACGAGACCGGCGAACAGCTGCGCCGCCGCAACGAGATCATCGCCCGGCGGGACACCGCCCGCACTGATTGGATCGCGGGCATCAGCCACGATATCCGCACCCCGCTCGCGCTGATCCTGGGCTGGGGCGAACAGCTGCAGCAGGACGAAACGCTGCCCGCCGCCGCCCGCCAAAAGGCCGCAGGCATCTGCACTCAAAGCGAGAAGATACGCTCTTTAATTGGTGATTTGAACCTGACCAGCAAACTGCAATACGGCGCGCAGCCGCTGCGCCGCAGGGCTGTTCCGGTCGGGGCATTCCTGCGCCGCTGCGCCGCCCAGTTTTACGAAAGCCCCGCCGCCGGTGCCAGCACCGTGGAACTGGAACTGACCCCTGCCGCTGAGCAGACGACCTTGCAGGCGGACGAAGCCCTGCTGCTGCGCGCGATGGAAAATGTTTTGCACAACGCTGCCGCCCATAACCCGGCCCCCGTGCATATCACCATCCGGGCTGAAATCGTGGACGCCGCGTTGACTGTCCGCATTACCGACGACGGCCGGGGCTACCCGCCCGCCGTGCTGGCCGCGCTGCGCACTGGCGAAACGGGGGAAAACACCCCCCACATCCTGGGCCTGCACGTGGTCGAGCAGATTTTGGCCGCCCACGGCGGCACCGCCACCTTTACCACCAACACCCCGCATGGTGCATCTGTTCTTTTGATACTGCCACTCCCGATGAAATAGCGCGAAATCAATCATCAATCAGTCATCTTGTTGTGCAATCAAACAAAAAGCGGGTTGCCGCAGGCTTCCGCCGCCGCGGCAGCGCAGACTGCGCCCGCAGTGCGGCTATCCCCGCAACGGGGGACAGCGCCCTGCTGGCCCTGTGGACGGTGCTTTGCCTGGCATCCCTGGCAGACTTTGCCGCGCTGCTGGTTTTGAAAAAGAAGCACCGCAGCTAAATCTCCGTCTTTTGCAATAGAATAAGCCCGCCCCGCAGCTTTTTATGGCTGCGGGGCGGGCTGTTCTTGCTTTCAGGGGTGCGGCTTATAAAATTACTTCATCAGGCCGCAAACCAGCTGGGCGTAGGCGACGGGATCCTCGATGGGCAGGCCCGCGATCAGCAGGGCCTGGTCATACAGCAGTTCGGCATACTGATCCACCTTGGCGGTGTCGCCAGCTTCGTGGGCGGCTTTCAGCGCGGCAAATACCGTGTGGTTGGGGTTCAGTTCCAGCACCTTGGTGCTTTCCACGTCACCGGAACCGGGCATCTTGCGCAGGACCTTTTCCATCTCCATCGAGATGCCGCCCTCGCTGGACAGGGTAACGGGGTGCTCCTGCAAGGTGGGGTTGACCTTGACTTCCTTGACCTTGCCGTTCAGGGCCTTTTTGATCTCTTCAAACAAGTCCTTGTTCTCGGTCGCGGTCTCCTCGGCGGCTTTCTTTTCTTCCTCGGTCTCCAGGCCCAGGTCACCGGAGTTGATGTTCTTGAACTCTTTCTCTTTGTAGTCGTGCATCATTTGCAGGCAGAACTCGTCCACATCCTCGGTACACAGCAGCAGGTCGTAGCCCTTGCTCAGCACCAGCTGGGCGTTGGGCAGCTTGCCCAGGCGGTCGGTATCGTCACCGGCGGCAAAGTAGATGCACTTCTGGCCCTCGGGCATCTTCTCGATGTACTCGTCCAGCGTGACCATCTTCTGCTCCTTGGCGGAGAAGAACATCAGCAGATCGCCCAGCAGATCCTTGTGCATGCCGTAATCGCCGTAGACGCCGAACTTGATCTGGCGGCCAAAGCTCTTCCAGAACGTCTCGTACTTCTCGCGGTCGTTGACGAGCATTGCGTGCAGCTCGTTCTTGATCTTCTTTTCCAGAGAGTTGCGGATGAGCTTGAGCTGGCTGTCCTTCTGCAAGGTCTCACGGCTGATGTTCAGGCTCAGGTCCTCGCTGTCGACAACGCCCTTGATGAAGCTGAAGTAGTCGGGCAGCAGGTCGGCGCACTTCTCCATGATCATGACGCCGGACGCATAGAGGGCCAGACCCTTCTCGTACTCCTTGGTGTAGTAGTCGTACGGGGTGCGGCTGGGCACAAACAGCAGGGCAGTGTAGGTGGCAGTACCCTCGGTGCGGCTTGTGATGACGCGCAGCGGGTCAGAATAATCCATGAACTTGTTCTTGTAGAACTCGTTATAGTCCTCGTCCTTGACCTCGCTCTTGGCGCGCTTCCAGATGGGGACCATGCTGTTCAGCGTTTCGAGCTCGGTGTAGGTCTCGTACTCGGGCTTGTAGTCGTCACCGGCGTCCTCGGGCTTCGGCTTCTGACGGGATTTCTCGCGGTACATCGTGATGGGGAAGCGGATGTAGTCGCTGTATTTCTTGACGAGGTTGACAAGCGTGTAATCGTCAAGGTACTCGCTGTAATTCTCAGTATCGGTGTCGTCTTTCAGTACCAGGATGATCTCAGTGCCGACATCATCCTTGTCGGCTTCGGCCAGGGTGTAGCCCTCCACGCCTTTGGACTCCCACTTCCAGGCGGTGTCGGCGCCCTGCGCGCGGGAGATGACGGTGACTTTCTGGGCCACCATAAAGGCGGAGTAGAAGCCAACGCCGAACTGGCCGATGATGTCGATATTATCGCTCTGGTTTTCGGTCTTAAAATCGAGCGAGCCGGACTTGGCAATGGTGCCCAGGTTCTTTTCAAGCTCTTCCTTGGTCATGCCGATGCCGTTATCGGAGATGGTCAGGGTGCGGGCCTCTTTATCGGGCTGGACATGGATCTTCAAGTCGTCCTTCGTAATGCCGATGCTGGTGTCGGTCAGGCTCTTGAAATAGCGCTTGTCGCAGGCATCGGATGCGTTGGAGATCAGCTCACGCAGGAAGATCTCGCGGTTGGTGTAGATGGAGTTGATCATCAAGTCCATCAGTTTTTTGCTTTCAGCTTTGAATTGGTGCATAGCCATAGTGAAAGGACCTCACTTTTATATGAAATTAGCACTCTTTTAATTTAACTGCTAACGATAGTTTAGCACTCTTGCACGCAAACTGCAACCCTTTACAACGGATTTAACAGAAATTTTAAAATCCTCTTTTCAAACGCCGCAATTTGCGGTATGCTTACTTTATATACAGTGAAAGGGGATGGCGCAGTGAGCCGCTACGGCGATGCCGCCTATGAGGCATTTTTTAAAGGCTACAATTGCAGCCAGTGTGTGGCGCTGGCCTTTGCCAAAGAGATGAAGATGACCGAGGAACAGGCGCTGAAGATGGCGTCCGGTTTCGGCGGCGGGTTTGGCCGCCTGCGGGAAGTATGCGGGGGATTTTCCGGTATTACGCTGGTGCTGGGCGTGCTGTACGGCAGTGCCGACCCGGCTAAAAAGACCGCCCTGTATACCGATGTGCAGGCCCTTGCCGCTGAATACAAGGCCCGCAACGGCGGCAGCAGCATCATCTGCCGGGAGCTGCTTGGCTTACAGAAAGCCGAGGGCAGCCCGGTCGCCAGCCCCCGCACGCCCGAGTATTATAAAAAACGCCCCTGCCCAGAACTGGTTCGCCTGGCGGCGGATATTATGGCGGAATATATCGAGAAGCATCCGCTGGAGTAAGCACCGGAAGGCTCCCCTTTGAGGGAAGCTCCCGCGCAGCGGGTGAGGGGGGCCGGGACGCCGCAAGGCAGCGGCCCCCGAAAGCCGAAATATAAAAAATATAAAAAGAAAGAAGCATGCCATCATGCAATTATACACCCACTCTCTCCCCAGCGGGGCGAAACTTACCGGCTACCTGCGGGATGAAACCACCGAAATGCCTGCCTTTAATACCCGCCCGGCGATGCTGATTCTGCCCGGCGGGGGGTATGCGTATTGCAGCGCGCGGGAGGCTGACCCCGTCGCCATGCAGTTTTTGCAGGCGGGCTACCAGACCTTTGTGCTGGAATACACCTGCGCCCGCACGCCCGAACAGGCTCCGCTGCGCTGGCAGCCGCTGACCGACGCGGCCGGTGCCATTCTGCATCTGCGCCGCAACGCGGCCAAGCTGCGGCTCGACCCGTTCAAGATCGCGGTCTGCGGCTTCTCGGCAGGCGGGCATCTGGCGGCATCCACGGCCATTTTGTGGGACGCCGAGCCCGTGCAGAAAGCCCTGGGCATCACGGCTGAGGAAGCCCGCCCCGATGCCGTCGTACTGGGCTACCCTGTCATCACGGCAGGGGAAAAGGCCCACCGCGGTTCCATCGAAAACCTTGCCGGTGGCGATGCCGCCTTGCAGGCTGCGTTCAGCCTCGAAAACCAGGTGCGCGGCGACCTGCCGCCGTTTTTCATCTGGCATACCGTAGCTGACCAGGCCGTCCCGGTTGAAAACTCACTGATGCTGGCCAGCGCCCTGACCGAAAACCACGTGCCGTATGAGCTGCACCTTTTCACCCACGGCGGGCACGGGTCCAGCACCTGCACCAACGAGGTCAACACCCCCAACCGCCACAACGCCGCCTGGGTGCCGCTGTGTACCGACTGGCTGGCCGAAACCCTGAATTTTCATCTGTAATGGGAGAAAATGTATATGAAGATCGCGTTTTACCAGATGCGCCCCTTTGACGAGCAGGCGTATATCGAACAGTTCAGCAAAGAATTTGGCATCGACTATGTCATGATCCCCGGCGCGCCTTGCCCGGAGAACCTCGACAAAGCCGCCGGCTGCGACGCCGTCAGCCAGAACCCCTGCGAAATTTTGCCCGCGTACGTCGAAGCCTGGGCCAAAATGGGCGTCAAATACCTGCTTTGCCGCAGCATCGGGTACGACCACCTGCCGCTGGAAACGGCCAAAAAGCTGGGCATGCGGGTGGCCCACAGCCACTACCCGCCCGAGGGTGTGGCCAACTACGCCATTATGCTGATGCTGATGTGTACCCGCAAGATGAACCAGACCATGCTGCGCGCCGCCGCACAGGACTACACGCTGCCCGGCAAGATGGGGCGCGACCTCTCCAACTGCACGGTGGGCATCGTCGGCACGGGCAAGATCGGCCGCACGGTCATTGCCCATTTGCAGGGCTTCGGCTGTAAGATCCTGGCCTACGACCTCTACCGGAGCGATGAGGTCGCCAAGATGGCCGAGTATGTTTCGCTGGACGAGCTCTACGCCCGCAGCGATGTGATCAGCCTGCACACCAACGCCACCGCCGAGAACCACCACCTCATCAACGCTGACTCGCTGGCCAGGATGAAGGACGGCGTGCTGATCGTCAACATCGCGCGCGGCGCGCTGATCGACGAGGACGCGCTGATCGCCGCACTGGAAAGCGGCAAGGTCGGCGGCGCCGGGCTGGATGTGGTCGAGGACGAAAACGACCTGGTCTACTTCAACCGCACCGGGGCTGCGCTGCCGCACCGCACCATGAACATCCTGCGCAGCATGCCCAACGTCATCGTCAGCCCGCACAACGCCTTTTACACCGACGTGAACGTGGCCAGCATGGTGCGCAGCGGCTTTGAAGAACTGGCCGACTTTGCCGCAGGCCGCCCCAACCCCTGCGAGGTGCAGCTGTGACGGTGGAACCCGGCCGCAGCGGCGAAACCTGGGACAGCCTGCCGCGCATTGGCGCGCAGGACAGCTTTGACTTTGCCTGTGCCGGGTGCGGCGGCTGCTGCCGCGGGCGGCGCGATCTGGTGCTGTCCGGGTATGATTTGTACCGCATTGCCCGGCGGCTGGGGCTTTCGCCCCGCATTGTGGCGTCGGCGTTTTGCAAAAGTTACGTGGCACCGCAGACTTTGCTGCCCGCCGTGCGGCTGACGCCCGACCCCAAGACCGGCAATTGCCGCTTTTTTGAGGGCAGCGCCTGCGCTATCCACGCCGCGCGGCCATTGGCCTGCGCATTGTACCCACTGGGGCAGAGCATCGACCCTGTGACGGCGCAGATAGAATATTACGTACAGACGCCGCTTTGCGGTGCGCGGGCAGGGGAGGGCCGCACCCTGAACGATTACCTGACCGACGCCGCGATTTTAGACCGTGCGGGCATCGACGCGCGGTGGGCCGTGGTGTGTACCCGGCTTTCGGCGCAGCTGCAAGCCGCTGCTGACCACCCGCATTTTGCCGCCGCCGTAAAACGCGTTGAGCGCGCGCTGTACTACGACTACGAACTCGGCGACGATTTCTACCCGCAGTTCCAGCAAAACATCGAAATCTTGCAGCTGGTTTTGGATAGAGTATTGGTATAAAAATACCACCCCGGACCTTATTGTCCAGGGTGGCGTTTTATTTATGGGGATGTAGGGGCGAACAGCGTTCGCCCGTGCAAATTCCCGGATGGGTATGCACATTACCGTATGGTTGTAGGGGTAAATCAACAGAAGAAAAATCCCCCCGGACGTCCGGTGCAGCAGCAGCTCAAAAGCTGGCAGAACATCATATACAGCCAGAACGACAGGCAGAACCGCCCGGGGTTGCCGCTGGGCTGGGCGTAGGGCTGCTGGTAGCCGGTGTAGGTCTGGCCCGGGGTTTGCAGCTGGTCCAGCAGGTTCTGGTAGGCGTAGTTGTTGGGCTCCATGTTCACGGCGGTGCGGGCTTCGTCCCGGGCGCGGATGTTGTTGCCCAGGCCCTGGTTGGCCAGCGCGGCGTAGTAGTGCCACTGGGCGGTACGCTCGTTCTGGGCCATGCCGTTTAAGGTGTTGAGGGCTTCCTCATAAAACCCGCTGCGGATGTAGTTAGCTGCGGCGCGCAGCTCAGGGCTTTCCTGGCCGGTGGTATAGGTCTGGCGCGCCCCGCCGGATGTGCTGTAGTACCCGAACCCGAACGGCCCGAAGCCGAACCCGCCAGCCCCGCCGCCAAACGGGTTGCCGTACTGCTGGCTGTACCCGCTTTGCTGGCCGTATCCTTGCTGGCTGTAGCTGCTTTGGGCGCTGCCGTAGTTTTGGCCGCCCTGCTTCATCCGCATGATCTCGCTGTAAGCAGCCTGCACCTCTTTGAAGTGTTCCTCGGCCGTGGGGTCGTTGGGGTGCAGGTCGGGGTGGTACTGCTTGCATTTCTGACGGTAGGCTTTTTTGATCGTCTCATCGTCGGCACCGGGGGTGATGCCCAGAACACTGTATGGATCGGTCATTTCTGTTTCCCCTCTCTGTGCTTACGGATCGGCGCATACTTGCTCCACACGCCGGAATAAATGGTGTTGTACAATAGTTTCCCCTCCGGGGTCTCTTTTAGTATGGGCAGCAGTTCAAACTGTTGGGCGCACAGGCCCATCTGCTGGGTCAAAAGCTCGTGGCAGCGATCCTCAAACTCGGCAGGGGGCAGGGTGTCGTGCAGTTCTTGCAGCGCGTTGAACTGCCCCTTGCGGGCATCTTTGGGCAGGTCGTCGTAGGCATCCATCAAATAAATGAACCCGCCCAGCCCCCGGCCCATAGCCTGTAGGGTGGGTGCCCAGACGTCGTCCCGGCAGGCAAACACCGCGCCCAGCAGATCGCCAAAGGCGCGGCATAAGGCATCCAGATCATGTGAGCCTGCCTTTTCCAGTGCGTTCAGCGCGTCCAGCTGTGCCGTGATGGCTGCTGTCTGGCGGGGCCAGCGCTCCCGGATGGCGGGCAGATACCCCTCCAGCTTTTTGGCTTGCCGCAGGCTGGCACGGCTGTGATCGTCCTGCCAGTTGTCCAAAAAATTGTAGTACGCCAGCGCGATGGTCATGTCGGCGGCGTAGTCCAAAAATTCGTTGGCGGCGCGGGGCCGTGCCTTGATGGGGTGCGGCGCGCACCGCCCGGCGGAAAACTGCGTCTGCGGCTCATACAGCGCCGAATGCAAAATGGCGATGAACGCTAAATCGTAGCTTAACGTCAACTGACCGGGCAGGCCGTATTTCTGGCCCAGCGTGCGGCACAGGCCGCAGTAGTAGGCCTGGTAGCGGTCCAGCTCCGGCTTTGCCAGCCCTTTGTGGTAGATGGTAACATACCCGAACATCGTGCGTCAACTCTTTTTAATAAACTGGTTGTGGCACTTGGGGCAGGTGATGGAAATTTTACCGCGCCCGCGCGGCACGCGCAGCTGCTGCCCGCACTGGGGGCAGCGGAAATAGCGGTACTGCTTGCGCTGCTTAAAGCGCAAAATGTGCCGGTTGGCCCAGTCCACGACTTTGTTTTGCAGGGTGAGATATTTTAAATTTTCCGCATATCGTTTGGAGCGATTGCGGCTGAGCACCCGGAAATAGCTGTAGATCAGCAAAATCAGCCCCAGCCAGTACAGCACCGGGCTGACCCAGGCCCCCACAATGACCAGAATAAACGAAACAATGCAAAGGAACCCGCCCAACTGGTCAAACCCATACCGCCCGGACATAAACCGCTGAAACCAGCTTCGCATAAAAGAAAACCACCTTTGTTATAGTCTACAGGTTATTATCCCACACAAATATTGGCAAATCGTGAACAGGAGGGGAAAAGAGTTTGAACAAATGGGTTAATTGATGATGAGATTTCGCCCGTCAAGGTAGTCCTTTAAAAGAGATGCAAGCAAAGTACGAGCCTGCGAATCAGATTGTTCCTTAAGCGAAGCGATGTCAGCATTTTCGTTGACATCAGCTGTTGCGGCCTTAATAGCTTCTACAGCATCTTCTTTGGTTGTCCAGTTGAAGATGGCGGCATCTTTGTTGTAAAATTTGATGGAATCGGGGTCAATTGTAATATCTGGGTCATTTATGGGAGGTAATGTGACGGTAATTGAGGTATCGGAAACATTAACTTTAACTGCGGACAGGTCAAAACCTACTTTTATATCAGCATGATAGGTCATGAAGAACGTCTTTTTAGTTAGGAATGGTATATTTCCGTCGGCGGATTGCAAGAAACCGTTATATGATAATTTTGCGGTCGTTAATTCACTCATGCCCTCAATTTTTCCAGCCAAGAGAGTGTTTGTGATTTGCGGTGTCGGGACAGGGGTTGATTGAGGCTCGACAACAGAAGTGGGTTGCTTAAGGGTATAAATCGAAAAAGCAACAGCAAGGGCAACGATAATAATAGTTATACAGCTGATTATGACAGTTACATTATTACGGCGATGCGGCTTTGGCGGAATATCAACAGAAGAAAATGATGTGGATTCTGGGGCACGGTCTCCGTTTAGTAAGTTATTCATAATTGAACCTCCTAATATTTGACCACATTGTGGCTCTTCACAATAGTCCCTGCAAATTTCGCGTATTATACTTTTACCAGCTTGACCACACACTCGAGCATTGTTTCATTTTCCAAGGGCAGTTTTTTCACTTCCTCACCGTTCACAGGAACGGGGAAATTGAAGACAATATTCTTGATCCAGCAGCCGTCCTTCCGCTTTTCCGGGAACAGCTCAATCCGCTCAATGAATGCTTTCATGAACTCTTTCTGCTCCACTTCTGTTGCGGAATTGTAGACCTCGTCGAATGCCAGCAAGAGCTGGTAAATGTTATCGCCGGAAATCTTCTCCTGCCGGATACTTCTGATCTGGCTCTGGACTTCCTCAATCTGAATCTCAATATCTTCTATTTTACTATACTGTTCATCGTAACGACGCTGTAAATCCAAAATTTTTCGGTCATAATACGGGTCAGTCACATCCAGGGTATCCATTTGCCGCTCCAGTCGGGATTTTGTTCCCAACGCCTGCCGGAGCTGTGTCTGCAGCGCCTCCAGCTGCTTTTCCATATCTGCCGTATCAACGGCGGTACCAATCTTTTCTTTGATGGCTTCAGAGAAACGAGGGTCTTTGACCATGGCGGAGATGATATTCGCCACCATCTGATTCATTTCCGTCTGCTCAATATTGATGCGGAAGGTACACTCATGGCCTGTCGGCGTGACCGTGTTCTTGCAGTAGTAGTAATACCGGGTCTTT
>SFKI01000048.1 GCA_004554775.1 Subdoligranulum variabile | reverse complement strand
TGCAGAAAAAGCGCCACAGCGTGGAATTCCTGCGCACCATGCCCCATCTGCGCCCCCGCACCAACCTGTTCCAGGCGGTGTTCCGCGTGCGCAGCCTGGCGGCCTACGCGATCCACAGCTTCTTCATGGAGCGCGGCTTCGTCTATGTCCACACGCCGCTCATCACCGGCTCGGACTGCGAGGGCGCGGGCGAGATGTTCCGCGTGACCACTCTGGACCTGAACAACGTGCCCAAAACCGAGGACGGCCAGGTGGACTTCAGCCAGGACTTCTTCAAGCGCAGCACCCAGCTCACCGTTTCCGGCCAGCTGGAGGCGGAGGCCATGGCCCTGGCCTTCGGCAAGGTGTACACCTTCGGCCCCACCTTCCGCGCTGAGGAGAGCTACACCCCCCGCCATGCCGCGGAGTTCTGGATGATTGAGCCGGAGATGGCCTTCGCCGATCTGAACGACTACATGAACACCGCCGAGGCCATGACCAAGTACGTCATCCGCTGCGTGCTGGACACCTGCCCCGACGAGATGGCCTTCTTCAACCAGTTCTTTGACAAGGGCCTCATCGAGCGCCTGGAACTGGTGGCCAACAGCGACTTCGGCCGCATTACCTACACCGACGCCGTGGAGCTGCTGAAGCAGCACAACGACGAGTTCCAGTACAAGGTGGACTGGGGCACCGACATTCAGACCGAGCACGAGCGCTACATCACCGAGCAGGTGTTCCACAAGCCCGTGTTCGTCACCGACTACCCCAAGGAGATCAAGAGTTTCTATATGCGCGCCAACGAGGACGGCCGCACCGTGGCCGCCGCCGATATGCTGGTTCCCGGCATCGGCGAGCTGATCGGCGGCAGCCAGCGCGAAGAGCGTCTGGATGTGCTGGAGCAGCGCATGGCTGAGATCGGCATGAGCACCGAGGGCTACGAGTGGTATCTGGAGCTGCGCAAGTACGGCACGGCCCAGCACGCGGGCTTTGGCCTGGGCTTCGAGCGCCTGGTGATGTACCTGACCGGCATTCCCAACATCCGCGACGTGCTGCCCTTCCCCCGCACCTGCGGCGGCTTCTGATCGCACCGGCCCACCATTGATGCCCCTTGAACGGCATGGAGAAAAACATGGAAGCTGAATTGTTCAAAACCATCGCCCACGTTGCCCCGCCGGAGCAGATTCCCGCAGGCAAGTGGCTGACCACCCTGAACGCCCTGCTGAAGCGGGACGTGCAGGGCGGCATGGATTGGCTGAGCCAGTGCAAACAGGCCCTGATTAAATGGAGCGACCGCCCCCAGATGGAGGGCACCGTTGCCGGGGCCTATTTATGGGACGGCACCGGCGAAACTCGCCTGTACCTGCTGTTTACGGACGGCCAGCGCCAGGGCGGCATGAAAAATCTGTACGCGGCCGTGTGCGCCCCCAGCGAGGGGCTGGTCTGCCGCCCTCTGTGCCAGGAAGAGCACGATTTCGTGCGCCAGCTCATCCGTTTCGAGCTGACCGAGGGCTTTGTGATCCCCCGCATCATTTATGCCTATTCCGACGCAATTCCTCGGGATGTGTGGTTCTGGTGATGTGTGCGGGTCGTCCGGCAAGCCCCCTTGCGGCTGCCCCTGCCGTATAGCACCGATCTGCACATTCCCCAAGAAACGATAACGATAAAGAAACCGGCAGCTGCCAGAGAGCGTTTCTCTCCGCGCAGCTGCCGGTTTTGGTTTGTCATTTTGGCAAATCAAGAGGAAGCCTGTGGCTCGTCAGAATGCAGAACCGCCGCAGAAAGCCAAAGCCTTCCCCTCGAGGGGAAGGTGGCACAGCGAACAGCCGTAACGGATGAGGTGGGGCGCAAATCAGCACCATAAACCTATCTCGTGCAGTTTTCTGGCTTTTTGCGCCGATTTAGCCGATTTACATACTTTACCATCAACACCAAACTGTCATGCTAATCCTGTTATCCTGCTAGCTCTTCAGCTCAAGGGGGGTAGCACCGCTCTGCTTAATAGCATTCTGCGCCTCGGGGGATGCCGTTAAAAATCCACGAAGTACTTGACTTCCTCTAGCGGTGCCCCTCTCTTCCAGATCATCTGAGCCAGTTCCCGGTCCGCTCCCGTTCTCAACGTTGCGTAGTAATTCTGGAATTCCTTCTCGTCCTTCTCCGTCCGATTGCGTAAGATTTCCGCTCTGGCCGCGTCGTCCGTCATAGCTCGCACCTCCTGTGTAGGCTTCATTGGTTCCATCATATCCTGTGTTTGTGGTACAGTCAACCACCATATAATAGCCGCATTCGCCATGGCAAAAGCTTTCCCCTCGAGGGGAAGGTGGCACGGCGCAGCCGTGACGGATGAGGTGGAACGCAAATCAGTACCATAGCTCAACCGTAAAGGCCCAAAGCCCACCATCCCCAGGCAAACCCGGCAGCATCGTCACGCAAGCACAAAACAAAAAGAAAAGGCCGTGCAACGTTAGGTTGCACGACCTTTATTCTGGTGCACTCTCAGGGACTCGAACCCTGGGCCCGCTGATTAAGAGTCAGCTGCTCTACCAACTGAGCTAAGAGTGCAGGTAAGCGAATCAGCTTTCGGAAATACTCCCGCAAACCTCATCGCTAAAAGAGAAAGCCGGCACCTACCTATTTTCGCAGGTCGTCTCCAACCAACTATCTTCGGCACAACAGAGCTTAACTTCTGTGTTCGGAATGGGAACAGGTGGAACCTCTGCGTCATCGGCACCGGCCAAATATGCTTCAAGCCTGGCCTTCACATATTCTCTTTTACCTGAGGGATGCACCCTCAAAACTGAATATTACTGCGAACTCGCAAATGGAGTACCTAAAGATTGTGGTCAAGCCCTCGACCTATTAGTACACGCTAGCTGAGTGCGTCACCGCACTTACACTTTGTGCCTATCAACCTTGTAGTCTTCAAGGGGTCTTACCTGATTGACTCAGTGGGATATCTTATCTTTGGGCCGGCTTCACGCTTAGATGCTTTCAGCGTTTATCCGATCCGCACATAGCTGCCCAGCTGTGCCACTGGCGTGACAACTGGTGCACCAGAGGTGCGTCCATCCCGGTCCTCTCGTACTAGGGACAGATCCCATCAAATATCCTGCGCCCACGACAGATAGGGACCGAACTGTCTCACGACGTTCTGAACCCAGCTCGCGTACCGCTTTAATTGGCGAACAGCCAAA
>SFKI01000013.1 GCA_004554775.1 Subdoligranulum variabile | reverse complement strand
TGGCGGTCTGTTCACGATCGGTCTTTGTTGGGAAGTGCTTTAAGAAAGTGGCTTCGCTTGGAGTTCTTATCTCCTTATCTCCGGCTGTTTTCTTTCTGTAACTATACTATAGCATAGCCCTGGCGTTTCGTCTATTCGCAGAGCAAACAATCCTTACGTGAAATATTTGTGCATATTAAGGATTGATAAGTGCATGCTCGTGGTGCTATAATAAATATGTTGGGCTGCTGTACCTTCCGGTACTGCCGTTGCCTTATTGTAGGGGCAGATACTGTGCATCGCCCCCTATAGCCAAATGGCAGATACCATAAAACCCAAACCCCCGCCAAGTTCCATACGGACACCGGCGGGGGCTTTTTATCGTTGCGCCTTACTTATACTCATCCAGCAGATTGGTCATGCTCTTCAAGCTTACGCCCAGGGTCGAGGCATTGTGCAGCAGAGCCGAGGTGGCGGGCTGCAAAATACCCATGGTGCCCAGCACGATCAGCGTGCCGTTAAAGCCCATGATAAAGCGGTAGTTGGCGTGGGTGCGCTTCTGCAAGCCGTTGGCAATGCGCTTGAGCACCACCAGCTCATTCAGGCTGTCGGCGGCCACGGTCATGTCGGCAATCTCACGCGCAATGGCCGCGCCGTCGCTGATGGCAATGCCCACATCGGCAGCTTCCTTGCGCAGCGGGTCAGCGATGCAGATAACACCGGCCAGCTCGCCGTCGATGGCCAGATACAGATGCGAATATTGCGGCGGCAGGGCGTCAAATTTATCGCTCTCGCTGGTCGGGATATAGCAGCCCTCATCCTCAAAGACAAAGTGCTGGCTGCCGATGACGACCTTTTCGCCGCCCACGCTGCTGGCAATGCCGTGTGCTACAACGTACTGCACTTCGCTGTGCATCTCCTCATGGCTGATGCCCTTGCTGGCTGCGGCCTGCACGACGGCGTTGGCCATCGAGTGGGGATAATGCTCCTCCAGGCAGGCGGCAATGCGCAGCACATCGTCGGTGTTGCGGCCGCCGAACGGCACAACGTCCACGACGGTCGGGGTGGCATGGGTCAGGGTGCCGGTCTTGTCGAACACGAATCAGCCTTGGCCAAGGCTTCCAGATACTTGCCGCCCTTGACAGTGATGTGGTAGCTGCCGCACTCACGCATGGCAGAAAGCACAGCCAGCGGCATCGACAGCTTCAGCGCACAGGAGAAATCGACCATCAGAATCGAGATCGCGCGGGTGGGGTTGCGGGTCAGCGCGTAGGTAACGGCGGTACCCAGCAGGCTGTAGGGAACCAGCTTGTCCGCCAGGGCAGCAGCGCGGGTCTCGCTCGAAGATTTCAGCTTTTCGGACGCCTCGATCATCTGCACGATCTGGTCGTAGCGGCCGTTGCCTTCCTGCTGCTTCACGGTCATGACAAGTTGGCCTTCCTCGACCACCGTACCGGCGTAGACGACTGCACCGGCGCTCTTGCGCACAGGTTCGGCCTCGCCGGTCAGGGAGGCCTGGTTCACGCTGGCTTCGCCGTCCAGCACGCGGCCATCCAGCGGGATGACGCTGCCGGTGTGCACGACCACGGCGTCGCCCGGGCGTACCTGGTTGATGGGCACCAGTACTTCGCCCTCGGCAGTCTGTTGCCAGACGCGGTCAACGTTCAGCGACATACAGCGGGACAGATCGCCCAGCGACTTCTTGCGGGTCCACTCTTCGAGCAGCTCGCCAAGCCGCAGCAGGAACATGACCGACCCGGCAGTCGAAAAGTCGCCACGCAGCATCGAAACGCCGATGGACAGTGCATCCAGCACCTCCACTTCCAGCTTGCGGCGCAGCAGACAGGTCAGTCCGCGCCACAGATACGGCAGGCTGCGCACGGCGGTGTAGGCAATGCGCAGCGGCATCGGTAAAAACAGCTTGCGCGCAAAGTGGAAGATCGTCATATTGACGAGCTTTTCCTGGTATTCGCGATTGACAGCGCGGGGCTGTTGGCGGGCACCTCGGCCAGCGCTTCCACATCAAAGCGGAACGCGGCCAGCCCATTGACCAGCCCGGCGCGGTCCTGGATGTAGACGACCACGACATCACAGGTGCGCTCATACACGGCGGCGGTGCGCACGCCGGGCAGCGCAACCAGATAATCCTGCAGTTGGTCGGCTTCGGCAAGGCTCATGCGCGGCTTGTTCAGGTGCAGGCGCATGCGGCCTTTGCATTCATGCAAAATTTTCCATTTCATATGCTATTACTCTCCCACAAAGAAAAAGCTGCCCACCGTACAAGCGGGCAGTACTTTTCAGTGAAAATTATTCGGCTGCCTGATCTTCAGCGGCCTCGTCGGCAACGGTAGCAGCCTCGTCAGCAGCGGCGCGCTCCTCGTTGATCTCCTTGGCGTCGGCCAGGATATCACCGCAGTTCTCCTGCAAGGTGGTAGAGGTTTCCATCACGCTGTCCTTCATACGCAGCACAGCGGCGGTGCACTGGGTGTACAGCTTCTTGGCGTCCTTGCTGGTCAGGATCTCGATACCGGCGGAACCAAACAGTGCGCCGCCTGCGAACAATGCAACTTTAGCCCAATTCATAATTTTTAGTCCTCCACTCTCTATGTTAAGTCACAACAGTGATGTTGTTGGTGTAAAAAATATGTATTAGGGTTAGTGATAACTGGGTTATACGGAAATAGGCAGAAAATGTGCTGTTTGGATTTTTCTCACGCGCTGGCATTGCCCTCGCTTTTGGGTGGGGTGGGGCAGGGCACGCGGCGCAGCTCCGTAGGGCGGCAGCCGGTGTGGCGGCGGAACGCAGCGGCAAAACGGCTCGGATCCTCGTACCCCACGCGGTGGGCAATCTCCGCCACCGGAAGGTCGCTGCTGCGCAGTAAATTGGCGGCGGTGTCCATCCGCAGCCCACGCAGATAGCTGGCTACCGGCACGCCGTACAGCGCCTTGAAGCAAATTTTCAGCGAACTTTGCGAAAGACGGAATCGCGCGGCCAGTTCAGCCAGCGTAATGCGGCTGCCCTGGTTCACCAGCAGGTAATCGTGCGCCTGGCGGGTGTGCTCCAGCTGCAAGCGGTCAAAGTAGGGGGTGGGCGGCGTTTCCAGTTTACTGTAGCGGCCAACCAGCTCATCCCAGTGGGCCAGCGCGGCGGTCACGACCTGCGGGTCGTACATCACACCGCGGTTTTTCTCGATCTCATGGCGGCAGACCGGCGCGGTCATGGCCGGGCGGTAGCTGCGGCTGCTCATCATGGCATCGATGGAATCCGCTACCGCAATGATGCGCGCCCCCGGTGGGATGGCAGCCCCGGCCAGCTTGTCCGGGTAGCCACGGCCGTCCCAACGCTCGTGATGGTGCCGCACGATGACGGCCACCTGCTGGAACTGCCCGACCTTGCGCAAAATCTCATACCCCGTCATCGGATGGCGGCGCATCTCTTCCCACTCGGTATCGGTCAGCGGCCCTGCCTTGCGCAGCACCGTGTCCGGCACGGCAATTTTGCCGATGTCATGCAGGTGGGCGGCAATGTGGAGGGTCGTAGTCTCATCCTCGCTCAAATGCAGGGCGTGGGCCAGCACCAGCACCATATCGGCCACTCGGTCCGAGTGCTGGGCTGTATAGGCATCGCGTGCGTCCAGGGCGGCGATGATGCTTTGGATCAGGTCATGGTATTCCAGCAGGGAAGCGGCTGCGGGCTCCGTCATGGGACGCACCTCCTTACAAGTTAATAGAAATAAGAGGTTAGTATACATTAACCGTTAGCGTAGACTATCTTGCTGCGTTTTGGGGCGTTTGTTAAGCGTACAGCTGCCTGAAACCCGCTGCTGCACACGATATTGTGTCAAATGGTTATAAACAAGACCGTTTGTGATTTTATTTTAGGCAAAAACCTGTTATCTTGTTGACAAACTGCCCCCTGGCATGGTATCGTATCTGCACTGGTTAGCAAAAGCTAACCAAAAGCGCGCCCATTTCCCTGTGCATCGGCATGTTTGCGGGGCGCTCCACCCATACTATCCCTGTTACACTGCTATAGATAGAAAGGAACGTGCACCATGAGTTATTTGGAAATCGAAAAGGTCATCGGCCGTGAGATCATCGACTCCCGCGGCAACCCCACCGTTGAAGCCGAGGTCTGGCTGGCAGATGGCACCATCGGCCGCGGCGCTGCCCCCAGCGGCGCTTCTACCGGCGAGTTTGAAGCCCTCGAGCTGCGCGACGGCGACAAGAGCTGTTTTGGCGGCAAGGGCGTCAGCAAGGCGGTTGAGAACATCAACACCACCATCAATGAAGTGCTGGTCGGCCTGGATGCTTCCGACATCTACGCCGTCGACGCTGCCATGCTGAAAGCAGACGGCACCAAGGATAAGTCCAACCTGGGCGCCAACGCCATCCTGGCCGTTTCCATCGCCGCCGCCCGCGCTGCGGCGATCTCGCTGGACATTCCCCTCTACCGTTTCCTGGGCGGCGTGTCCGGCAATAAGCTGCCTGTGCCCATGATGAATATTCTGAACGGCGGTGCCCATGCAGCAAACACTGTCGATGTGCAGGAGTTCATGATCATGCCCGCCGGTGCCCCCAGCTTCAAAGAGGGTCTGCGCTGGTGCACCGAAGTGTTCCACGCTTTGCAGGCACTGCTCAAGAGCAAGGGCCTGGCAACCTCCGTGGGCGATGAGGGCGGCTTTGCCCCCGACCTGGCCAGCGACGAGGAAGCCATCCAGTATATCCTCGAGGCCATCGAAAAGGCCGGTTACGTGCCCGGCAAGGACTTTGTGCTGGCCATGGATGCCGCTTCCAGCGAGTGGAAGGGTAGTAAGAAGGGCGAGTACAAGCTGCCCAAGTGCGGTAAGGTCTTTACCAGTGAAGAGCTGGTCGAGCACTGGAAGCAGTTGGTCGAGAAGTACCCCATCTACTCCATCGAGGACGGCCTGGATGAAGAGGATTGGGAAGGCTGGCAGCATATGACCAAGGAGCTGGGCGGCAAGGTCCAGCTGGTTGGCGATGACCTGTTCGTCACCAACACCGAGCGTTTGTCCAAGGGCATCAGCCTGGGCTGCGGCAACTCCATCCTGATCAAGCTGAACCAGATCGGCTCTGTGTCCGAGACCCTCGAGGCCATCAAGATGGCCCACAAGGCCGGTTACACCGCCATTGCGTCCCACCGCTCCGGCGAGACCGAGGACACCACCATTGCCGACCTGGCTGTTGCCCTGAACACCTGCCAGATCAAGACCGGCGCCCCCAGCCGCAGCGAGCGCGTTGCCAAGTACAACCAGCTGCTGCGCATCGAGGAAGAGCTCGGCGGTGCCGCCCAGTACCCTGGCTTTGGTGCATTCAATATCAAACGGTAAGTGCGCGTGGATGGCTCCCTCTGAGAGGGAGCTGTCAGCGAAGCTGACTGAGGGAGAGAGTCTTGCCCGAACCCGAAACTTCGGATGATTTCTAATCTCTCTCCCCTACCCGCTGCGCGGCAGCCCCCTCCCAGAGGGGGCCTTTCGCGGAGGCATCCAAATAGTTTTTAAAAATGTTGCCCGGACAACATACCAAATACTGAACTTTTGGTATGATATCCGTGCCGGATGGAAAATCCATCCGGGTACACAATTTTCCAGTTGCGCATTATACCGCTTATAGTGTATAATGGCATCTGCAAGAACAATATCTGGTATCCCTAATTTTAAAAGAGGTGCAATATGACAGATTTCAAACAGTGGGAAGGTTTTGAAGGCCGTATCTGGAAAGAGGAAGTCAACACCCGCGACTTCATCCAGAAGAACTACACCCCCTACGACGGTGACGAAAGCTTCCTGGCTGGCCCCACCGACGCTACCAACAAGCTGTGGGGTGCCCTGCAAAAGCTTCAAAAAGAAGAGCGCGCCAAGGGCGGCGTGCTGGACATGGAGACCGAAGTTGTCTCCGGCCTGACCGCCTACGGCCCCGGCTACATCGACCCCGAGCTGAAGGACCTGGAAAAAGTCGTCGGCTTGCAGACCGATAAACCCCTCAAGCGTGCGTTCATGCCTTACGGCGGCATCAAGATGGCAGAGCAGGCCTGCATGACCTACGGCTATCAGCCCAGTGAAAAGCTGCACGAGATCTTTACCAAATACACCCGTACCCACAACCAGGCTGTGTTTGATGCCTACACCCCCGAGATGAAAAAGGCCCGCCACAGCCACATTGTGACCGGCCTGCCCGACACCTACGGCCGCGGCCGTATCGTCGGCGACTATCGCCGTGTGGCCCTGTACGGCATCGACTACCTCATCAAAGCCAAGCAGAACGACTTCGCCAACTGCGGCGACGGCACCATGACCGAGGAGGTCGTCCGCCAGCGCGAGGAGATCGCCTTGCAGATCAATGCCCTCAAGGGCATGAAAGAGATGGCTGCCGCCTACGGCTTCGACATCTCTGCCCCCGCTGCCAACGCCCGCGAGGCGGTGCAGTGGCTGTACTTCGGCTACCTGGCTGCTATCAAGACCCAGAACGGCGCTGCTATGTCCGTCGGTCGTGTTTCCACCTTCCTGGATATCTACATCCAGCGCGACCTTGACAACGGCACCCTGACCGAGACCGAGGCCCAGGAGCTGATCGACCATATGGTCATGAAGTTCCGCATGGTCAAGTTTGCCCGTATCCCCAGCTACAATCAGCTGTTCAGCGGCGACCCCGTCTGGGCTACGCTGGAAGTCGGCGGCATCGGCATGGATGGCCGCTCTATGGTCACGAAGAACGACTTCCGTTTCCTGCACACGCTGGAAAATATGGGCCCCGCCCCCGAGCCGAACATGACTGTGCTCTACTCCTCGGCCCTGCCCAAGACCTTTAAGGACTACGCCTCCAAGATCTCCATCGACACCTCTTCCGTCCAGTACGAGAATGACGATGTGATGAAGCCCGTCTGGGGTGACGACTACTCCATCTGCTGCTGCGTGTCTGCCACCCAGACCGGCAAGGAGATGCAGTTCTTCGGTGCCCGCGCCAACCTGGCCAAGTGCCTGCTGTACGCCATCAACGGCGGCGTCGACGAAAAACTCGGCGAGCAGGTCGGCCCCGCATACGCGCCCATCACCGCTGAATATCTGGATTACAACGAGGTCATGGCCAAGTATGATGTCATGATGGACTGGTTGGCCGGCCTGTACGTCAACATCCTGAACCTGATCCAGTATATGCACGACAAGTACTACTACGAAGCTGCCGAGATGGCCCTCATCGACACCGATGTCCGCCGCACCTTTGCGACCGGTATCGCAGGCTTCAGCCATGTAGTTGACTCTCTGTCTGCAATCAAGTATGCCAAGGTCAAGTGCATCCGCAACGAGCAGGGCCTTGTCACCGATTACGCGATCGAGGGCGATTTTCCGAAGTACGGCAACGATGACGACCGCGCCGATGACATCGCCGTCGAGCTGCTGCGCAGCTTTCTGGAGAAGATCAAGCGCCGCCACACCTACCGCAACTCCGAGGCTACCACCTCGATCCTGACCATTACCTCCAACGTCGTCTACGGCAAGGCTACCGGCGCTATGCCGGACGGCCGCAAGGCTTACACCCCGTTTGCCCCCGGCGGCAACCCGTCCTACGGTGCCGAGACCCACGGCCTGCTGGCATCCCTGAACTCGGTCGCCAAGCTGCCCTATCACTGGGCACTGGACGGCATCTCCAATACCCAGACCATCAACCCCGATGCCCTGGGCCACAGCGAGGGCGAGCGCATCAACAACTTGGTACAGGTCATGGACGGCTACTTTGACCAGGGCGCACATCACCTGAACGTCAACGTCTTTGGCACCGAAAAGCTGATCGACGCCATGGAGCACCCGGAGAAGGAGGAGTACGCCAACTTCACCATCCGTGTTTCCGGCTACGCGGTCAAGTTCATCGACCTGACCAAAGAGCAGCAGCTGGATGTTATCGCCCGTACCTGCCACAAGGTGCTGTGATTTGCGGTTCTTTCTTTGAAAAGAAAGAACTATAAAAAAATAAAGGGCCTGCAGCGTGCGGCTGCGGGCCCTTTTGTATGGTATACTATAATTAGAGGCTCCCTTTGAGGGGAGCTCCCGTGCAGCGGGTGAGGGGTGGCCCCAGGGACACGAACCACCACCCGGCCACCCTTCAGTCAGCTTCGCTGCCAGCTCCCCTCCAGGGGAGCCTGCACGTATTCTAAACCACCAACGGAGGCAACCCTTATGTCCGAAACCTTAGGCTATATCCATTCTGTCGAAACCTTCGGCCTGGTCGATGGGCCGGGCGTGCGGTATATTATTTTTTTGCAGGGCTGCGCCATGCGCTGCCAGTATTGCCATAACCCCGAGACCTGGGCCTTCACCCAGGATAACGCCAAGACCCCGCAGGAAGCGTTTGCGGCGGCCTACCGCTACCGCAACTACTGGCGCAATAATGGCGGGCTCACCATCAGCGGCGGCGAACCGCTGCGCCAGCTGGATTTCGTCAGTGAGGTGTTCCGCCTGGCCCACGCAAAAAAGGTGCAGACCGCGCTGGACACCAGCGCCCAGCCCTTTGCGCCTGACAACGCCGACTGGATGGCCCGCTTTGACAAGCTGCTGGAAAATACCGACCTGGTCATCCTGGACCTGAAAGAGATCGACGACGAAAAACACAAAAAGCTGACGGGCCACAGCAACAAAAATATTCTGGCGATGGCGCAGTACGTCGCGTCCAAAGGCGTTGACCTCTGGATCCGCCACGTGCTGGTGCCCGGCCTGACCGACGACACCGACGGCCTGCGCCGGCTGGATGCGTTTATTAAAACGCTGCCCACCGTGCGCCGCGTGGAGATCTTGCCCTACCACACGCTGGGGCTGTTCAAGTGGCAGAACCTGGGCATCCCGTACCCGCTGGACGGCGTGCGCGTGCCCACCGCCGAGGAAGTAGCCCAGGCCGAAGCCCTGCTGCATGTAAAAGACTACCCCGACGCGCCGAAAGAGTGAGCGAAAAAATCCTACAAAAAATACAGGGATTATTTTTAAAAAATGCTTGACATTATAGCTTTCGTATGGTAAAGTATAACCGCAGTTAGCTAATACTAACCATAACCAATCTCGAACCCCATCGGCCTATTGCCTCACCGGTGCGGTTCCTGCCAATAACAGGCTGCGCCTCCGTTATGGCGTTTTGCTCTGCGCCTTTTTAGCGGTCTGCTTATTGCGTTACGCCCGCATCGTTCTCTGCTCCGGACGATGCGGGATTTTTTTATGCCCGCAGCCTAAAAGGGCTCCCTTTGCACAAGGGAGCCTTTAGATTCTACAAAATAGCAGGGTCGGCACACGATAGAAAGTGTATCGACCCTGCTCCTTATTTAATCTCTTCTCATCCGCCCCAACAGCAGATAATACCCGGCCCAATCCAGCTTGCCGTACAGGGGGCTGTCCGCCAGCCGTGCATTGGCCAAGCGGCACACAAGACCTACATTGCGCCAGCGGCAGGGCAGGTAGTAGGCGCTGTAGCAGCCCTCAATCTTCATGCGCTCCAACAGCGCACGCAGCCAGGGGCTGCGCAGGGCGGCCTCGGCCTTGTAGCCCCTCAGCCGCTTGGTGGGGGAGGGGTCGCGCCGCATGATGTCGGCCACGCCCTCCGCGAACACCTGCAGCTCGGCGCGGTGCAGGGGGCGCAAATCCTCGGCCGGGCAGCCTGCCGTATGGCAGGCTGCGTTCAGCTTGGCAAAGTGCTTGGGCCAGATATCGCAGTAATTGGCGTGGTACCGCGTCGAAAGCGTCCCGCCGCGGCTGCAATCATAAAAGGTCAGCGGGCTGTTCAGCACGCGGTAGCCAAAGCCCGGCGCGGTCTGCCCCAACAGTGCGATATAATCCAGCACAAACTGCAAATCCTCGCCCAACGTGTACTGCACGTCAAAGGGCAGCTGTTTGGCAAGGTCGGTGCGGTACAGCTTGTTCCACGGCATGGCAAGCAGGCAGTCCAGCCATAGCCGTGCAAGACCTGCCTGGGGGCGCAGGGCGGCGTCAGCCGTTACGGCGGCGGGGTCGTGCTCGTCGGTCGTGTAGTGCCATACCACAAAGTCCTGCGGGGCGGCGCGCTGGGCAGTCAATGCCGCCTGCAAAGCGCCGGGGCGTAGCGCATCGTCCGAGTCCAGAAACACAATGAACTCGCTGTCTGCTGCGGCAACGCCGCTGTTGCGTGCGCCCGAAACACCCAAGTCGTCCTGATGGATGACCGTCACACGGTCGTCCTTTGCGGCCCAGGCGTCGCACATGGCGCCGCTTTCGTCGGGGCTGCCGTCGTCCACCAGAATGCAGGCCAGCCCGCCGTCCACCTGCTGGGCCAGCACGCTTTCCACGCAGCGGTCCAGGGTAGCCATGGCTTTGTATACGGGCACTACCACGCAGATCGTCGCCTTGCTCATGGCGTCCCTCCGTTCTGTGCAATCTCGGTTACAATACGCACGAATTCATCATAGTAACGCGCAATTGAGAAATCCTG
The DNA here is from genome assembly GCA_004554775.1 of Subdoligranulum variabile. Taxonomy (GTDB): domain Bacteria; phylum Bacillota; class Clostridia; order Oscillospirales; family Ruminococcaceae; genus Gemmiger; species Gemmiger variabilis_B. The sequence goes on along the minus strand of SFKI01000013.1, from coordinate 38,329 downwards.
CGCGCGCTTAACCCCGGCGGCGCCCATCTCGGCACACAGGGCGGGGTGCTCGTACAGCATGCGGATGCTCCATGCGAGTTGGTCGGCGATGTTCTCGCCGCGCTCCACCAGCACGGCCTGGCTACCCTCAAGGTATTCAGGCATGCCGCCGCTGCGGGTAGCCAGCACGGGGCGGCCGCAGGCCATGGCTTCCATCGCCACCAGCCCGGCGGCTTCCTCTACCAGCGTGGGCACGCAGACCAGATCTGCCAGCCGGTAGTAATCGGGCAGATCCTCGTTGGGGATATAGCCGGTAAACTGCACGCGGTCGCCCAGTGCCTTGGCCTGCTGTTCCAGTTTGCGCAAAAAGCTGCTTTGCTGGGTGCGGCCAAAAAACGGGCTGCCCACGATCAACAGCCGGATATTCGGCACCGGTAATTTCGTCAGCGCTTCCATCAGCTTGTGGATGCCCTTGTCCGGTTCCAGCCGCCCGCAGAACAGCACCACAAAATCCTTGGGCGCAAAGCCCAGCCGGGTGCGCAGGGCCATCGGCGGCGGGGCGGGGCGGAACCGCGCGGTGTCGATGCAATTATATAAAATGTAGGCGCTGCGGCGGTCCAGGCTGCTGCCTTGCAGGTAATCGTCGCGGATAAACTCACTTAACGCCAGTACGCCGCCGTAAATGGTATCCATAGCGGGGCTGCCGCTGGTCTGCCCGTGCAGGTGCGCCAGGCAGCGCTTGCGGCCAAACATGCGGCTGATGGCACTGCACTGGGTCAGGTTGCCGCCCTCGGCCACGATGACATCGGGGGCGGGGAGCTCCAGCGCCAGCGAGAGCTGCACTTTCTGGTACCACGGGTCATAGGGCGCGGCAATGCCCACGCACCGCTCCAAAAACACCATGGGCCAGTAGCGGCGGTGGCCGTGCGGGCGCGCAACGTACAGCATTTTGGTGTGCTGCAAGCCCTCGGCTGCACGGCGGGCGGCCTCATCGGGCACGCTGGCGCACAGCAAAGCGAGCCGACCCTGCTTCTCGTTTTCACGGATCAGATGGGTCAGCAGCGTTTCCACCGCGCCGCCCTGCACCGCAGGCACCGGCAGTTCCGGCGGCGGGATCAACAGCACGCGGGGCAATTTCGATTTTTCTTTCTCTTTGTCGGGTTTCAGGATGGGCAAAGGGGGCAACTCCTTGTTGTGGTCACATCATTCTGTAGGGGCGGATGCTGTGTACTGCCCCCTACAGCAAGGTTGGCAATAACGCAGCAGCGCATACATCCCCGTATAAACAGGGGCGGCATACAGAATTGCTTTTAAAATTATTTCTTGATCGGGCACAAGCTCTCCGCACTCATCATGGCCCAGCGGGCGGCGGAAAGCTTCTCGGTCATCTTCATCTGGCGGCAGTTGGGCAGATAGCTGATCAGCCCCTGCATCAAAAACTGCTCTTTGCTGATGGCCTTTACCAGCTGCGGGGTGGGGTTCTGGCGTACCTTCGCGCACAGGAAGAGATACCGTCGCCAGCAGGCCGCATAGGCGGCGTCGATCACCGCGCGGTCCGCGCCGTTTTCCACGTAGAAACGGTAGCGGTCGGCCAGGCCGTCCACGGCGTCAAATGCTTCAGGCTTGGTGTTGGTGCGGCAGATGCTGCCGCCGCGCAGCCGGTAATGGTACAGCACCTTGTCCACGCACACGACCTTGTCGCAGCGCCAGAACAGGCGGTGGGCGACAAAATCATCTTCGTGCAGGCGGCCCTCCGGGTAGTGCAGCAGCTTCCAGACCTCGGCACGGTACAGCTTGTTCCACGCCACGGTATACACGGTGCCGTTGGGGGTGTAAAAATCATTCAGCAAGTCCTTGCCGCAGAAAACACCCTCGGCGTTGGGGCGGGTGTAGCTGGCGGGGTCGCAGCTTTTGCCATTCTCCTGCACATCCTCGACCGAGCAAAGTGCCATGTAGGCGTCGTTTTTCTCGCAGGCGGCATACAGCGTGTGCAGGTAGCCGGGGCAGACGACATCGTCCGAGTCCACAAAGGCAAAGTAGCGGCCGCGCGCGGCATCAATGCCGGTGTTGCGCGCAGCGGACAAGCCCTGGTTCTCCTGGTGGAAGACCCGCACGCGCTTGTCCTTGGCGGCAATCTCATCACACAGCTCGCCGCAGCCGTCGGTGGCACCGTCGTCCACCAGCAGCACTTCAAACGGCACTTCAACTTCCTGCTTCAGGATGCTGTCCACGCACTCTTTCAGGTACGGTTTGGTATTGTAGATCGGTACGATCACACTGATTCCGATATGCTCCATCGTGTTAGTTCCCCTTCCTCTTTGCTGTCAGGCGTCCCCAGGCTGTGGCGGCCCCGTAAAAGGCCGACGGATTCGCGCTGAACAGGACGAGCCGCATTTTTTCCCCCGCCGACAGCAGCGGGCTGCGCATCAGGTCCGGCAGCAGGGCATCCAGATGCTTTTTGTGCGCCATAAACTGGTCTTTTAAATCGTTCAGATTCCCGGCGGCACCGGACTGGCACCAGAACTGGTAAAACAGCCGCCAGAAACATACCGACGCCCACTGCACATACTCTTTGCGGTCAGGCTTAGCGGCAAAATATTGCAGCCAGTCCCAGTACATGCGCAGATCGTCCAGCTTGCGCGGCGGGAAGCCCGCCGTCGTGATCTGCCCCGCGCGGGTGCGGTAATGGTAGAGCGCATCGCCCAGGCAGTTGCACTGTTCGCCCTCAAACACACGGTGCAAAACGCTGGCGTCGTCGCCGAAAAGCATCGTTTCATCGTAATGGATGCCTTTGTCTTTGAACAGGCGCGCATCAAACAGCTTATTCCAGCTCAGCGGTCCGTAAAAGCTGCCGGTCTGGAACGCATCTAAAAGCAGCTCCTGCGCATCGCGCACGCCGCGCAGCGCACTGGCGACAACGCGGCCCTCGATCTTGCTGCCGTTCTCGTCGATGCAGTCACCCGCGCAGGCGGCCAGCCGCACGCCGGGGGCCTGCACGGCGGCGTACAATTTCTCGTACATGTCCGGCTCGATCAGATCGTCCGAGTCGACAAACCCGATGTAATCCCCGCGGGCATTGTCCAGCCCCACATTGCTGGCGCTGGCGGGCCCGCCGTTTTCTTTGTGAAAGACCCGGATGCGGGCGTCGGTTTTGGCCAGCTCGTCGGCTACTGCGCCGCTGTCATCGGGGCTGCCGTCATCGACGAGCAGCAGTTCAAAATCGGCAAATGTCTGTGCCAGGATGCTTTGCACGGTCAGCGGCAGATAATGCCCGGTTTTGTACACCGAGGTAATAATGCTGATTTTGGGGTGATCCATCGCCATGGCAGACTCCTTTTATAAAAATCGCTGTTTTGCCAGCGTGTAGGCGGCTAAAAATCCCGGTGCGCGCAGCGCCAGCCCCAGCTTGTAGGGCAGCGCCAGCAGGCGGTTGGGGTCGGCTTGCAGCCGTGCCCGCAGCGCTGCGCGGGCGTCGGTGTCCTGCAAAATACGCCCGAACAGCGCCCGCCGCCGTGCGTACGATAAGCTGCCCTTGCAGCCGGTCAGCAGACCGTATTGGTTGAGGCACGCGCGCACCCGGCTGGTTTGCAGATAAGACGCAGGGGCAATGCCGTTTTGCGTCAGCAGGGCTTCCAGCGCCGGGCGGGTAATGGCCTCGGCGTCCAGCAGATCTCCCCGCAGGGAGCGGGAAAGGCTGCCTGCGCCCACATCGTTTTGCTTATAGTATACACCATGCAGACAATAAATGGCAGAGCCATTTTGTAAAAATTGTAAGTTGAACAAAACATCTTCGTTGATTTGCAGCCGTGCGTCGAACCGCAGCGTCCCGAGTTGCTCCCGGCGGAACAGCTTGGGGTAAGGTGCCGCCAGCAGGCCGCTGGTAAACAGCAACGGCTCCAGTGCATCGCCCAGGGCGGGCAGGCTGGGGTAAAAGCCCGGGGCCAGCACCCCGGCGGTATCGCCGCCGCTGGCCCGGCAAAGGTTAAACAGCAGCAGGTTCGCTTTTTGGGCGGTCGCGTCCAGCGCGTTCAGCTCGTCCCACAGGCCGGGCAGCAGTTCATCATCGGCATCCAGAAACAGTACCCAGTCGCCGTCGGCGGCATCCAGCCCGGTATTGCGGGCCGCGCCCGCCCCGCCGTTTGCACGGTGCAGCGCGGTAATGCGGGAGTCCTGTGCGGCCAGCTCGTCACACAGCGCGCCGGTATCGTCGGGGCTGCCGTCGTCGACCAGCAGCAGTTGGGTATCGGCGGGTGCACCGTGCAGCGCAGATCCTACCGCGCGGCGCAGTGTGGCTGCGGCCTTGTAGCAGGGGATGATGATGGTGACAGAGCCAAGCTTCACGGTGCATCCCCCTTAAGAATCGTCTGGTAAATGCCTACCAGCGCGGCGGCGTTGGCGGCGGCATCGTGGGTGTGCAGCGCACGGGCGCGGGCCGCCTGGCCCAAGGCAGTGCCGCCGTCCGGGGCAGTCAGCACTTGCAGCAGGCAGCGGGCCAGGGCGTCAGCGTCCTGGCTTTCGCCATAAATAAGGCCCTCGCGCCCATCGGCCAGCATGTCCGGGATGCCCCCGGCGTTGCTGGCCACGCACGGCATGCCCAGCAGCATGGCTTCTCCCAGGCTGTTGGGGCTGTTCTCACAGCTGGAGGGCAGCAAAAATACATCCCCCTCCAGATACGCCTGCCGCATGGCGGCGGCGTCCAGCGGGCCGGTGTAGTGCAGTGCATCAGCCACGCCCAGCTGTGCGGCCAGCCGCTTGCAGTAGAGCTTATACGGGAACATGCGGTCAATGATGGGCCGCAGCAGCGGGCCCTTGTCCAGCGGGGCCCAGCCCGCAATGTGCAGGGTAGCGCCCGGGAACCGCTGGCGCACGGCGGGCAGCGCCCGGATGACTGTGTGCAGGTTTTTCAGCGGATAGTTGCCCTGCGGCAAAAACAACACCGGTGCGCGGCCAAACTCCCGTGCGTGCCACAGCGCCCCCGTGTAAAACGGCGGGCGCAGCGTTTCGTTGCAGGGGTAGTAATGTGCGGCGGGGGCCAGGTCGGCGGCGGCACAACGGTCAAAGCTGGTGCGGCCGGTGACATGGCGAGCCTGGCCCAGAACGGTGGCTTCCTTCTGTGCCAGCGCGTTAAAATTGGCCTGCATATTGTCAAGCAGTTCGCCGGGGATAACTTTGTCGATCGCGTGCCACACGCTGCCGGAACGGCGGTAGGCGTCAGGCACGCCGTCGCACAGATGCACCGCGCAGTCCCGCATCACGCCCTGGATGCTGATAAGCACGGGCAGGCCGGCACTGGCGGCAGCGGATTGCATCGCGGAAGCTTCGGGATACTCGGTGCCCCAGATATGCACAAGGTCGGGCTGTTCTGCTTGCAGCAGGGCGGCAAAACCGTCCGCCCCGGGCAGGATGCGGTAGGCAACGCCGTCCTGTTCACCCTGCAAGGCGGCCTTTTGGCGGGCATCGGTGCAGGCAACGGTCAGGTGCAGTTCGCCATGCGGGCGTAGCGCTGCCAGCTGGCCGGTCAGCCAGCTGCCGCTTACATCGCTGGCCCCCGCCAGCCCGCAGGCAGCCGCCGCCTGCGGCAATACAGTTTTTACAAGCCAAAGGATGTGCATAAGGAGTGTGTTCCTTTCATGGGATGAGGTATGGCCCCTCTGTGAGGGGGGCTCCCGCGAAGCGGGTGGGGGAGAGCAAAGCTCTTGACCGAAGCCTTGAGCAATCGTTAGACTCTCTCCCTCACAGAGGGAGCCAAAGAGCGGTGCTATACATATTAGATCCGCGCCACAAACATCTGCGCCACCACGCCCGGCGTAAACTCCGGGTAGAGGGCGGCTACCTGCGCATACGGCAACTGTTTGCCCTGTACGTCGGTCAGCCAGCGGCGCAGGGCGGCAATAACTTCCGGCGTTGCGCCGTCTTTTTCGTGCAGCACCAGCGCCAGCGGATAACGGGCCAGGTAGGGCAGGGTGGGGTCGGTGTCGGTCACGGCCAGGTGCAAAAGCGGCTTGCCCGTGCCCAGGTAGCTGAACAGCTTGCTCGGCATCTGGTTGTCAAACGCGTTGCCAAGGCTCAACAAGATATCGGCCCCGGCCTCCAGCGTGGCGGCCTCGGCAGGCGGCAGCAGTCCGGGGCGGGTGAAGCGCGCGCCCAAAACCGCCTGCGCCTCCTGGGCGGCGGCTTCAAACGGCCCCCACCCACGGCCCGCCATTGTCAGGGTCAGGTCGGGGGCGTTCAGCGCGGTGAAGAGCTTCAGTGCAAAATCCGGTTCCCGCAGGGTGGGGTACAAACTGCCGCAAAATACGCAGCGCAGCCCCGTATGCGGCGGCACAGGCCCGCCCGGCAGCAACACCGGGAAGCCCAGTACCTGTACCTTATCGCGCCAGGCGGAAAGTGGCCCGCCCTCGTAATCCGGCAGAGCCTGCGGTGTGATGAACGCGGTGTCGATGGCCTGCAAAAGCTGCCCCTCCCGCGCGTACCCGCCCGGGGCCGTGTAATCTTTGTTGCTGGCGTAGGGGTCCAGCTGCCACAGCAGCTTTTTGCCGCTGATCTGCGCGGTTTCCAGCGCAAAGGCCGTGCGGTAGGGCGCGCAGACGGCGCACACCGCATCAAAGTGAAATTCCGCGTCCAGCCGTTCGATCTTGCGGCGGCTGTCCACCGTGCGGCGGGGGTTATGCAGCACCAGCTGGCGGAACGCCGCCGCCACGGCCGTGGGGTGCGCGGCCAGCCGCAGCAGGCGCAGCGGCACCGGGCTGCCGGTCTTGGCACCGTTTTCCAGGGCGCGGTTCATCAGCCGTTCGTCGGCAAAAGGCAGCGTGTGCTGGCTGGCCCCAGCGGGCGGCGCAGGGGGCGGGGTCTCGCCGTCCCACAGCTCTAACAGGTGAATGGTGTGCCCCTGCTGCAACAATTCTTCAGCCAGGCGGCAGGCCAGCTGCGCGTTGGCGCTGGCGGGATTTTCGACCCGGTCTAGTACAAATAAAATACGCATTACTGTCGATCTTTCAAAAAGTTGCGGCACACCCAGCGCCACAGTTTGGGGGCGTGCACGGTGGCCCAGGCCGATGCCTTAATGGCAAACGGCAGCTGCGGGTTGCGCCCCAGCTGGCGGTCGTTCAGCCCCGCCGTAATGCCAATGCGCAGTTCGCCCAGCTGCACACGGTAGGGCATGATATCAGCGCGGCGCAAAATCATGCTGGCAAGATACACGAGCTTTTCATAATAAAACGCGTTGGCGCTTTGCTGCAAGGCGGGCCACTGCGGGGGCACACTGCCGCGTATCAGGGCGGCAGCGCGGCGCTGGTCGTCCAGGCTTTGCGGCGGCAGGCCCCGGCGGCTGGCGCTGTCGGCATGCTGGCGGTAGTGGTAGCCCGCGTAATCGCAAAAAGCGCAGCCGGGTGCGGCACAAAACGCCTGCCAGTTGGCAAGCAGATCCTCGTTGTAGGCAAGGTCGTTGTCCAGCATCGCGGGGGTCAGCAGGGTAGCCGCGTACAGCTTGTTCCACAGGCCGTAGTCCACGGCGTGGTCGTGCAGCAGTGCGTCCAGATGCGCGGGCCCGTCCAGCCGCTTTACGGCGGCGGGCGGCGCAGCCTCGGCGGGCACGGCATCGGCAAAGGTATCGTACCGGCAGCAGGCCAGCGGCAGGCCGGTCTCCTGCACGGCCTTATATAAGGTGGCAAGAAACGCGGGATGGTACAGGTCGTCCGCATCGCAGAACGCGATCCACCCGGCACCGATCTCCAGTGCGCGGCGCAGCCCGGCGGTGCGCGCTGCGCTTACCCCGCGCTGCGGCTGGTGGATGACGGTAAACCGTGCATCCCCGGAGGCCATGTTGTCGCACAGCACCGGCGATTCATCCTGTGAGCCGTCGTCCACCAGAATGCAGCAGAAATCATCAAACTGCTGGGCTGCGATGGATTCCAGGCAGTCCGGCAGGTAGCGCGCTGCGTTGTGCACGGGCACGATCACCGCAATGGTGCAGGCCGGGGCGCTCATTGTGTCACCTCGGCATAGCGGCGCAGATAAAACGCCTGCAAAATCTCGGCACTGTGGTGGATGTCATACCCGGCGTCCACGGCCTTGCGGCGGGCATCGGGGTCGCGGCGCAGGCTGGCCCCGGCAATCGTGTTCGCCCAGGCGGCTTCATCGTGCAGCGGCAAAAAGCGTACGCGGTCGGTAAAGGCTGCGCCCTTGTCTACGGTGTCGGCCACAAAGCAGGGCAGCCCGGCGGTCTGGGCTTCCACCAGCACCACGGGCAGGCCTTCAAACAGGCTGGGCAGCAAAAAAGCGTCCATCGCGTCATAAAAGCCCTGCATGTTGCTGCGCACCCCGGCAAAGATCACGCTGTCGCCAAGCCCCAAGCTGCGGGCTAAATTCTGCATCTCTTCTATGTAGCCCGGCTCGCCGCCGCCCAGCAGCACCAGGCGGGCTTTGGGTAGGCGGGTGCGCACGGCAGCAAAAATTTTTAACAGCCCAGGGTGGTTTTTCTGGGCTGAGAACCGCCCCACGTGCCCGAACAAAATCTCGTTATCGGCTACGCCCAACTCCCCGCGCAGCAGCGCACGGCGCTGGGCATCACGCGCGGCAAACCGGGCGGTGTCGATGCCGTTGGGCAGCACAGTAAACGGGCTTTGCCCAAACAGCATTTCCCCAGCCTTCTGACTGCAAGCAAAGCGGTCGGTCAGGCCCGCGCTGAAGCGGCTGCTCATCAGCCTGTCCAGCTGCCCGACCAGGTTCGGCTCATAGGCGGTGTTGTGGCTGTGGCCCACCCGCACGGGGATGCCCGCCCGGCGTGCCACGGGATTGTAAAACATGCCAAACCCGCTGTAGTGGCCGTGGATAATGCGCCACTCCGGGTGGGCGGCGAACAGTGCGCGCAGTTCGCGCAGGTAGCGGGGCAGGTTATTGTCCTGCCGCACGGTCAGCTTGTAGATGCTGCCGCCCAATGTGCGGATCTCATTGTCAAAAAAGCACGGCTTATCGTAATGATACAAAAAGTCGAACTGCACCTGATCGCGGTCGATGGTGCGGTAGACGTTCATCACAAAGGTCTCCATGCCGCCGGCGTCCATGGCGGGCATGATCTGTAAAATGCGGATGGGTGCCATCAGCTGTTCTCAGCCTCCAATCGGGTGCGGCAGTCCTGCAAGTTCTGCTGTGCTTCGGCGGTTAGGGTGGGGTAGTCGTGGCTGGTATGTTCCAGCGCGTCCACGACAATTTCACTCACGAGATACCGGGTATACCATTTCTGGTCGGCGGGCAGGGCGTACCACGGGGCCTCTTTGGTGGCGGTAGCGTCGATGACCTGCTCGTACAGGTGCTGGTAGTCGTCAAAATAGGCGCGCTCGGCCAGGTCGCTGGCCGAAAACTTCCAGTTCTTGGCGGGTGTGTCGATACGCTCTAAAAAGCGCTTCTTCTGCTCGCCCTTGGATACATGCAAAAAGATCTTGACCACGCGGTAACTGTTTTCGTACAGGTACTGCTCATAGTGGCAGATCTGGCGGTAGCGCTGGGTAAAGAATTTGCCCTTGTCCTGTTCCAGCACGCGCGGGGCCATCTGGTAGCCTTTTTGCAGGTCGTGCAGCTGCACCACCAGCACATCCTCGTAATAGCTGCGGTTGAAAATGGCAATCGACCCGCGCGCGGGCAGCGCCTTGTTGACGCGCCAGAGAAAGTCATGCTTCAACTCTTCGCTGTTGGGCTGTTTAAAACTTGTCACCTGCACACCCTGGGGGTTCAGGCCGGACATCACGTGTTTGATGGTGCTGTCCTTGCCCGCAGCGTCCATGGCCTGCAAGACGAAGATCAGCCCTTCGCGTCCATCGGCGTAAAAAGCATCCTGCAAAGCGGCCATTTTTTGCAGGTTTTCGGCGGTTTTGGCCAGGATCTTTTCTTTGTCGACCCCATCGGTCTTGCTGTTGGTAGCCAGTTTGTCCAAACGGCATTTCTCGCTGCCGTCAAAACGGTACGAATCCGCTTTCATTCAGTTGCCCTCCCTGCAAAGTATACTTATTTATAGTATACCCGTTTTTGAGTGTGGGTGCAACTGTATGGACGTAAAAAAGCCTCCCTTGTGTAAAGGGAGGTGCCCCGAAGGGGCGGAGGGATTGTGGCCTTGCGAGGGTAGGCCGATATACGGGTAAGGTCACAATCCCCCAGGCCGCTTCGCTGACACCGCTTACGCGGCCGGACCCTTCTGTCGCTGCGCGACATCTCCCCACACTGTGGGGAGTCACCCTTTGCACAAGGGGGCCTTTGGTGCTGGCGTCATGCAAACCCATCCAACACATATCTTAGCATTGCCCGGTCTTCTTCCAGGCCGCTGCTAAAATACCCGGATACCGCTGTGCAGCCCAGCTGGTACAAAATACCGTCCTTTTCAAAAAAGGCCCAGGTACTGTACCAGGTGTAACTGGTGGGATTGCTGCTGCACAGCGGCAGCAGGGCGGTGCAGCCGTTGGGCATCTCGTAGGGTTCGCAATCCCAGGTCAACCCGGCTTTTTTACTCAAATAGGTTTCGGCGGCGGTCTCGGCAGGGGCATCCCCCAGGTAAGCGAGCGCCATCAGCTCTATTTCGTAGCGACGGCCGTCCGGGCTGTCCAGATTGTCCATCCGCTTTAAAAACAGCTTCTCGGGAGTCTCTTTGCCAACCGGGATGAATCCGACCTGGGCCATGGAGCCTTCTTCCCAATAGCCGGGGTCCGCTGTGATTCTGGTAAACAGCTGCACGGCGGGTTCAGATTCGCCTGCATCGAGCACGCTGTTTTCCGCCAGCGGCAGGCCGGTGGCTTCGGCCATGGCAGACCAGGTTTCGTACCCGCGGGCGGCTTTGCTGTAGATGTTCTGCTTATCGTGGTTGTTGGGATAAATGCGCCTGTGCATGATCCCCCCGGCGGGGCGGGTCCCGTCCGCAGCTGCTTCCAAATTATGGTTTGCCTGCATTCCGGTCCACAGGGTATCGGGCAAAGTATAATACTGCCGCTCGTAGCTGATGGCATACCCGGCGGTGGCGTCGGGCGCAAAGCTGGGGCGAGGGTTTGCGCGCAGGTCGGTAAACTGCGCGCCCGTGGCAGCTACCCCGGCAGCGATCAGCAGCGGCGCAGCCAGACACAGCCACAAGTGGCGGTGATGCGGCTTTGTGGGCAGTGCTTCGGCCACCGTAGGCCACAGGTCCACCGGGGCAGGGTGCAGCTCGGAGGAGAGTTTCTCGTGCAAAAATTGTTCGTCGCGGTCAAAGGTCATCGTGTTCACCCTCCTGTAAAATGGCGGCCAGTTTGGCCTTGGCCCGGCTGTAGCGGGTGCGTAAGTACGGCGCCGGGACCCCGTGGATGCGTGCCAGCGCGGCATAGTCCATGCTGTCCAGCACGCGCTCCAGCACCAGCGCGCGGTCCAAAGGAGACAGCGTATTGAGTTCGGCGCGCAGTTCGTCGCTGATGCCGGGGTCCTGCTCCAGCGGCTGCGGGGTAGAGTAGCTGGCGGCACGTTTGGCCGCGCGTAGCATGTCCAGCGCTGTGCGGTAGGCGATGCGGTACAGCCAGGCGCGGGTGTTGTTTTCCCCATCGCGCAGGGTGTAACGGCGCTGCCAGGCTTTGATAAACGTTTTCTGCACGGCGTCCTGGGCGTCGTGCTCATTGCCCAGAATGCCGGTGCAGTAGCGCAGTAGTGCGGGGGTGTAGGCGCGGACCAGTTGTTCCAGATCCTGTTCTGTCTGCATGGCGGGCCTCCTTTCGTGTGGTTTTCACCCTTATAACGCCGCCGGGCGCGGTTTTGTGACAAAGAGGGTAAAAAAAGAGAGCGGCTGCAGAAAGGCCGCTCCCCAAATGAACAACTTATTCTTTATCAATGGCCGCCACAACGCCGGACAGGGCCAGCAGGGCCAGCAGGTTGGGCACCGCCATCAGGCCGTTGAAAAAGTCCGCCATGGCCCAGACAAGGTCCACCTTCAGCGTGGAGCCGACCAAAATAAACACCACCACAATGGCGCTGTAAACGGGCAGGGCTTTTTCGCCAAACATGGCTTTAAAGTTCGATTGACCGAAGAAATACCACCCGATGATGGTAGAAAACGCAAAGAAGAACATGCAGATGGCAATGAATACCGGGCCAAATCCGCCAAACGCCTGGCTGAATGCCGCCTGCGTTAGGGCAGTGCCGGTCAGCCCATCGGGGATCAGGCCGGAGGTGATCAGCACCAGGCCGGTCAGGGTCAGCACCACAAAGGTGTCGATGAACACGCCCAGGATCGCTACGGCGCCCTGCTCACGCGGGTGGTCGACCTTGGCCAAAGCGTGCGCGTGCGGGGTCGAGCCCATGCCAGCTTCGTTCGAGAACAGGCCGCGGGCCACGCCAAAACGCATGGCCTGCTGCACGGTCACACCGGCTACGCCGCCAGCCATCGCCTGCGGGTTGAACGCCAGCACAAAGATCTGCGCAAACGCGCCGGGCAGGGCCTTGTGGTTCATGACCAAGATCACGATGCAGCCCAGGATGTAAAACGCCGCCATGATGGGCACGATCTTTTCGGTAACGGCGGCAATACGCTGCACGCCGCCCAAAAAGATGAACGCCGCGATCACAGCCACCACAATGCCCACGGCCAGATGGCTGATGCCGAACGCGTTGTGGAACGCATCACCGATGGAGTTGGACTGCACCATGTTGCCCATGAAGCCCAGCGCCAGAATGATCAGTACCGAGAATACGCCCGCCAGCACCTTGCCGAACGTGCCCTTGAACGCCGCGCGGATGTAGTACGCCGGGCCGCCGGTAACTTTGCCGTTGACGGTGGTGCGGTAACGCTGGGCCAGCACGGCCTCGGCGTAGATCGTCGCCATGCCGAAGAATGCCGACACCCACACCCAGAACAGTGCGCCCGGCCCGCCGCTGACAAGCGCCGTGGCGCAGCCGGTGATGTTGCCGGTGCCCACCTGGGCCGCAATGGCGGTAGCCAGCGCCTGGAAGCTGCTCATGCCCTGGTCATCGGCCTTTTTGCCGCGCAGCGTAAAGCCGCCGAACACGCGGTGGAACCCCTTGCCAAAGCGGCGCAGCTGTACGCCCCGCAGCCGGATGGTAAAAAACACGCCGGTGCCGACCAGCAGGAACAACAGCAGAGAGTTCCACAAAATGTCGCTGGCCCGTTCAATGGCCGCCGTAAAAATTGCCATGAAAAAATACCCCTCTTCTTACATCTTGTCTTTTCTACACTTACCACTGCCCGCTTGGCGCGGACAATGTAACTACTATACTATGCTTTTTAAATAAAGTCAAGTGTATTTATATGGCGTACAATCCGAAGGAAAAAGTTGCAATCTGCCCCGAGAAAGGGCAAAATTGAAACAACTCTGTCACAACTGTAGGGTATTCTTCAGCTAAACCGAACACGAAAGGAGAACACCTATGAAAAAAATCCTCGCCTGCCTGCTGGCTCTGCCGCTAACGCTTGCCGCCTGCGGGGCGCAGACTGCGGACACCGGCAGCACACCGCCCACTGAACCGACCCAGACCACCGAGACCGCCCCGGAAGCTACCACCCCGGCGGCAGCTACTGCGGGCAGGCTGCGCAGCACAGCGTCGTATTATATGATGTATACCAACACCGGGCTGTACGGCATGAACCAGAAATATGACGAAACCACCAACACAGACACTTTTTATGTTATAAAAACGGACTGCGCCACTGCCGCACAGGAAAAGCTGGCAGAAATCGAGCTGCCAGGCGGCCTGTATTATGGCATGGCCGCCTGGGATGATACGGTAGAGGTGTATCTGATTGAGGATGCGGATACGGACAATCCCACGGAATGCCGCTATATCGTGGATACTTCCACCGGCAATGTGGAACGGGTTCCCATAGAGGGACTCTTTTTCCCCGCGTGGTACGATGACGCCGCGCTGTATGAGATGGACTATGACAGCGGGAAGCGCATTAACCGGCGTGACCGTACCACGAACGAGGTGAGTTATATCAACTTGCCGGATCAGACGCAGTCGATAAGCGGCGTGGGTGATAAATGGCTCATCCAGCGCATCGTCAGCCCCAGTCCGCTGCCGAGCCCAGAGGACGGCGATATGTACAACGCTGTTTTGCAGAACTCGGAAAAAGAATTTGACCTTGTTGATGCCGCCACCGGCGAGATGAAAAAAGTATACAGTTACCCGGCGGTAGGGGAAGATTACTACTATTGCGGCCAACGCAGCGGTACACTGTACTTCGCCCGTTCCGATGAGGATGCACTCCCGACCGGTGTATGCAAGCTGGAAGATGGTGAAATGGTACAGGTATTGCCACGGGACGACCCTTATATAAGGCAGCAGCTGCTGGAGGACGAGCAGGGCGAGCTGCAATGGATCGTCTGGGATGCGGGCGAAACGGTGCAGGTGTATAATCTGGATGACGGGCAGAGTTATCGCCCGGCGTTTATAAAGGAAACGAGCCGGTCTGCATCCACGGGCTTCCCGAAAATGCTGCTGCCCGATGGGCGGGTAATTGTCACCCACGGCAGCATGGGAAACACAGACCTTTTTGACAAGACCGCCTACGCCGCTATCGACCGCGCCGCCTACCTAGCGGGCAGCACCGACTATACCCCGGTAACAATGTACACGGGAGAATAAAAAAGGAGAAGCGCTATGAAAAAATTCCTCGCCTGCCTGCTGGCCCTGCCCCTCGCCCTTGCCGCCTGCGGGGCACAGACAGCACAGCTTGAGCCGACCCAACCCTCGGAATTGACCACTGAAGCGACTGCAGAAAGTGGAGAAACTACCTCGGCAGAGGACACTGCCCAGTTGGGCATCACGGGTCAGGTGCGGCCGTGCAGTACCGAGGTTGAAACCGCCACGGGCCTGTATACCCTGCACGAGTTTTTCAACGAAGCTGCAAATAAAGATGTTTACTGTGTTGTCAAAACGAACATTGATACGGCCGTGCAGGAAAAAGTGGCAAGCATTGCGTTGGATGGCGGCTACTACGGTATGGCCGTCTGGAATGACGCAGTAGACCTGTATCTGCAAGAGAACACGACCGAGGGCGAGCGGCCCAGCCTGCGCTATACCATTGACACCGCAATCGGCGACGTGGAAGAGCAGCAACTGGATGGCGCATTTGCCACGACCTGGTATGATGATGCCGCCATTTACCAGGAAAACCGCGCAAACCTTTGGGTCGAAAGCCTTACTCGGCTGGACCGCACCACCGGAGAATTGACCCTGCAAAATCTGCCGGGGCAGATCTATACTGTGTGGGGTGCGGTGGATGGCCGCTGGCTGCTGGTGCGCATCAACAGTTCGGCTCCAGTGCCTGACCCAATCAACGAAGAGGACGCTTTCAACGCCACCTGGCAGAACTCCACGGCGGAAATTGTTCTGTACGACCCCGCCAACGGGGAGATGGAAAAGCTTTACGAATCTTCTACGACAGACGAGAGCTATGACTACTGCGGCCAACGGGACGGCAGCCTTTATTTTCTGCACTATATGGCCAAGGAAGATGGCACAGATGGTTTCTACCCGGCCACGGTGGACAAACTGGAAAACGGAACAATGACCCCCGTATTTACACTTCCCTTTAACAGTTCCAACGTATCCCCCATGCAGCAGCAGGACGAACTGCGCTGGATCACCCAGCTGAACGAAAAGGGGGAAACGAGCATCCAGATATTCGACCTTGCGGACGGCCAGACTTACACGCGGGCAATTGAGTGGAATAAAGTGGAAGGCTGGAACGCAGGCTACCCGGAAAAACTGCTGGCAAACGATAAGATTTTGGTCAGCAACGGTTCTTATGTCAATGTCTATGGCATTGACCGCAAGGCCTATGCCGTAATGGATTGCGCCGCCTACCTGGCGGGCAGCACCGACTATACCCCGGTAACAATGTACACGGGAGAATAAAAAGGCTCCCCTGGAGGGGAGCCTTTAGGTTTTGCTTTTTTACTTTTTCTTCGTCTGCTTCTCTTTATCGCTGCAATGCTGGCGGCAGCTGGCGCAGTTGCCGCCGCAGCCGCCTTGCCAGCCGCCGTTCTGGCAGATAAACAAAATCGCCAGCGCCAGCAGCACAAAAATCACCACTACAATAATTGCACTTGCCATAGCTCTACCTCCGGGTCACAGGGTCATACAAACCCCAGCAGTGTACCCACACAGTGTACCACAAAGGCCACCACCCATGCAATAGCACACTGCATAATTACTACCCCGGCGGCTGCTTTGGCACCGCCCAGCTCCCGCTTTACGGCGGCAATGGCCGCCACGCAGGGGGTGTACAGCAGCGTAAACACCAAAAATACGATCGCCGTAAACGGCGTAAACATCGTGGCAAGCGCCGCTGTATCGCCGCCCAGCAGCACCGTCAGGGTGGAAACCACGCTCTCCTTGGCCGTAAAGCCGGTAATCAGCGCCGTGGAGACACGCCAGTCGCCAAAGCCCAGCGGCTTAAAGAGCGGCGCGACCCAGCTGCCGATGAGCGCCAGCAGGCTGCTGTCCGGCGTGGCAACGTTCAGCCGCGTGTCGAAAGTCTGCAAGAACCAGATCAGCACAGTGGCTACAAAAATGATCGTAAAGGCTTTCTGCAAAAAGTCCTTGGCCTTTTCCCAAATCAGCTGGCCCACGCTGCAGGCCGAGGGAAAACGATAGTTCGGCAGCTCCATCACAAAGGGGACGGGCTCGCCCTTGTAGCGGGTCAGCTTCAGCACCAGTGCATACAAAATGCCGCAGACGATGCCCGTTATGTACAGCCCCACCATAACCACAGCGCGCCACTGCCGCGGGAAAAACGCCGTGGTAAACAGCGCATAGATCGGCAGCTTGGCCGAGCAGCTCATGAACGGGGTCAGCAGAATGGTCATTTTGCGGTCGCGGTCACTGGACAGCGTGCGCGTTGCCATAATGGCTGGCACCGAGCAGCCAAAGCCGATGAGCATCGGCACAAAGCTGCGGCCCGAAAGGCCCACCCGGCGCAGCAGCTGGTCCATGACAAAGGCCACGCGCGCCATGTAGCCGGTATCCTCCAAAATCGAGAGGAAGAAGAACAGCGTTACAATGACCGGCAAAAAGCTGAGCACGCTGCCCACACCGGCAAAAATGCCGTCAATGACCAGGCTGTGTACCACGGGGTTGATGCCGTACACCGTCAGGGCATGGTCCGCAACGTTGGTCACGGCGTCGATGCCCAGTGTCAGCAAATCGGACAGCGCCGCGCCGATGACGCCGAACGTCAGCCAGAACACCAGCGCCATAATGCCGATAAAGCACGGCAGGGCGGTATATTTGCCCGTAAGCACCTTGTCGATGGCTACACTGCGCTTGTGCTCGCGGCTTTCACCGGGGCGCACAACGGTTTTGTCGCACAGGCGTTCAATAAAAGTAAAGCGCATGTCGGCCAGGGCGGCTTCGCGGTCCAGCCCGGTCTCGTTTTCCAGCTCGGCAATGGTATGCCCCAGCAATTCGGTCTCGTTTTCGTCCAGCTGCAAGGCCTGCTCGATCAACCGGTCGCCCTCCACCAGCTTGGTGGCGGAAAACCGCAGCGGCAGCCCGGCACGCTGGGCATGGTCCTCAATCAAATGGGTGACGGCGTGGATGCAGCGGTGCACTGCGCCGTCTTTGCCATCGGCGGCATCACAAAAATCAATGCGGCCCGGCGTTTCGCGGTGGCGGGCCACATGCAAAGCATGCTCGACCAGCTCGTCGATGCCCTCGTTTTTGGCGGCGGAGATGGGCACCACCGGTACACCCAGCAGTTCCTCCAGCTTGTTGACCATGATGGTACCGCCGTTGGCGCGCACCTCATCCATCATGTTCAGCGCCAGCACCATCGGAATGCCCAGCTCCATCAGCTGCATGGTCAGGTACAGGTTGCGATCAATGTTCGTTGCATCGACGATATTTATGATACCGTCGGGGTGGGTGTTCAGCAGAAAATCCCGGGTGACAATCTCCTCGCTCGAATAGGGCGAGAGGGAATAGATGCCTGGCAGGTCGGTGACGGTAGCCTCGGCGTGGCCGCGGATGATGCCATCCTTGCGGTCCACCGTCACACCGGGAAAGTTGCCTACATGCTGGTTAGACCCGGTCAGCTGGTTGAAAAGCGTCGTTTTACCGCAGTTCTGGTTGCCGGCCAGCGCAAAATGCAAGGGCTGCCCCTTGGCGATCTCACTGCCTGCCTTGCGGTCGTGATAGCTGGCAGCCTTGCGCAGTTCGCCCACGCCGGGGTGGGGGACAGCGGCGTGCCGTGCCTCGCTGCGGGCGGCGCGGTCCGTCTCGTGGACGTTGTCTACCTCAATTTTGGCGGCGTCGGCCAGCCGCAGCGTCAGCTCGTAGCCGCGCAGTTCTACTTCGATCGGGTCCCCCATGGGGGCTACTTTGCGCAGGGTGACTTCGGTACCGGGGGTCAGGCCCATATCCAGCAGGTGGTGGCGCAGCTCCCCCTGCCCACCGATGGTGCGCAGCACGGCATCCTGCCCGACTTTTATCTCTGCGAGTGTCATGATTTTCCGTCCTTTATTTTAAAAGTTTGAACATTCTAACTTATCTCCGCCGTCAGTATAGCACAAGCCCCGTGGCTGTGCAAGATGCAACTTTCTGCACATTGCGTACCCCGGGGTTTTGTGCTATACTTTATTATATATGTATAAAGAGGGGAACGCTGCGATGCAGCCACTGAAACAGGAAAAAATTTTTACAAACCATCAACTGCTCACGCTGCTCTGGCCGCTGATCATTGAGCAGACGCTCAGCGTACTGGTGGGCATGGCGGATACGGTCATGGTCTCCTCGGTAGGCGAGGCCGCGATCTCCGGCGTGTCGCTGGTGGATATGATCAACCAGCTCATTATCACGGTGTTTGCCGCACTGGCTACCGGCGGCGCGGTCGTCACCAGCCAGTATCTGGGTGCCAAAAAGCCCGAGCAGGCCGCCCGCAGCGCCGGGCAGCTGGTAGGGCTGAGCGCCCTGTTGGGCCTTGCCGTAGCTGCGTTCTGCCTGCTGACCCGCCGCCCGATGCTGCGCCTGCTGTTTGGCAGCATCACCGACGACGTCATGGACGCGGCGCTGGTGTACTTTACCATCACGGCGCTGTCCTTCCCGTTTTTGGCACTGTATAACGCAGGCGCGGCGATTTTCCGCTCCACCGGCAACAGTGCGGTATCCATGAAGGTATCGGTCATTGTCAATGCCATCAACTTTTGCGGCAATGCCATCTGCATTTTTGTGTTGGGCATGGGCGTCGAGGGCGTAGCCATCCCCACACTGATCTCCCGCGCAGTGGGCGCGTTTATCATCCTGGGGCTGGCGACACAGCATGAGTATGTGCTGCACATCACGCCTCGGTCCGTCACCCATCTGGAGGGCGGTATCGTCAAAAGCATTCTGCGCATCGGCATCCCCTCGGCCTGCGAGAACAGTCTGTTCCAGCTGGGCCGCGTGCTGGTGGTGTCGATGATCTCGCTGTTCGGCACGGTGCATATCTCGGCCAACGCGGTGGCCAACAACCTGGACGCCGTGGGTGCAATCATCGGCACGGCCATGGGTCTGGCGGTCATTACGGTCGTGGGCCGCTGCGTGGGTGCGCAGGATTTGGACCAGGCCGTTTATTACACCAAAAAGCTAATGCTGTGGGACTACATCGCCCAGGGCGTTGCCAACGCGGCGGTGATTTTGTCGCTGGGCGTGGTGCTGAACATGTACACCCTCTCGCCCGAAACGCGGGCACTCTCGGCTGAGCTTGTGACGATCCACTGCGCAATGGGCATCCTGATCTGGCCTGCGGCCTTTGTACTGCCCAACGCCCTGCGTGCCGCCAACGACGTAAAGTTTACAATGATCGCGTCGATCGCTTCGATGATCGACTGGCGGTTGGCGTTCAGCTGGATTTTGTGCGTCAATCTCGGCTGGGGGACCGTCGGTGTCTGGTGGGCCATGGTCATTGACTGGGCCTGCCGCACCGTCTGCTTTGTAGGCCGCTTCGCCAGCGGTGCCTGGAAGAAAAAGGCAATGAAAACACCGGGGTGAGGAAAGCTGCCGCTTGCCGCCACCCTGCGGCTGCCCGCCCCTACGAACTACCAAAAAGCAGCAACAAAGAATGGAAATTGCAAACCGTCCAATCGTAGAGTGTTGGCCCCGGGTAGTAGCCAACTATAAAAGGGTGTCACCGCAAGGTGGTGACACCCGCTACACCAAACCACGAAGATAAAACCAAAAGAAAGGGCAAAACCATGAAATTCATCAGCTGGAATGTCAACGGCTTGCGGGCTTGTTTGAAAAAAGGGTTTGAGGATACCTTCAACGCCCTGGATGCCGACTTTTTCTGCGTGCAGGAAACCAAAATGCAGCCCGGCCAGGCGGATTTCGCCCCGGCAGGCTATACCGAGTATATTTACAGCGCCGAGAAAAAAGGATACTCCGGCACGGCTATCTGGGCCAAGACCCCGGCATTGTCGGTCAACTACGGTATTGACTGCGAAGCCCATAGCCATGAGGGCCGCGCCATCACACTGGAATACCCAAACTTCTACCTTGTCAATCTCTACGTCCCCAACTCGCAAAACGAACTGGCCCGCATCGACTATCGTATGCAGTGGGAAGATGATCTGCGTACCTACTTAAAAAAGCTGGACGCCGTCAAGCCGGTCATCCTTTGCGGTGACCTCAACGTTGCGCACGAGAATATTGATTTGAAGAACCCCGGTCCCAACCGCGGCGCGGCAGGCTTCAGCGACCAGGAGCGCGGCAAGCTGGACGAACTGCTTGCCGCCGGGTTTACCGACAGCTTCCGCCATCTGCACCCCGACGCTGCCGGCATGTACAGCTGGTGGAGCATGCGCTTCCGCGCGCGTGAACGGAACGCAGGCTGGCGTATCGACTATTTCCTCGTCAGTAACCGCGTAGCCACCAACATTAAAGAAGCCGGTATCTTAATGGACATCATGGGCAGCGACCATTGCCCCGTCAGCCTGGACATTGAGATTTAAAAAATCTTAAAAAATTTCCCTCGCGTTGCAAAATTCGGCGCGGGGGATTCGTTTTAATGAACAGAGAGTGAAAGCAAAGGAAAGGCAAAGGGGGTGTGGAAGCTGACAAACGGAGAATTTACCGAGCTGATGCAGCAATATCAGCGTTTGATCTACACCGTCTGCCTGCAATTCGTGCACGAGCCCCACACCGCCGAGGACATCACCCAGGATACCTTCCTCTCCGCCTATTCGGCCATTGACCGCTGCGAGCCGCAGTATTACAAAGCCTGGCTGGTGCGCGTGGCCGCGAACAAATGCAAAGACCACCTGAAAAGCAGCTGGGTGCGCCGGGTGGAAGCCCCGGGTGACGACGCCCTGCCCGAACCGCGCGGCGCACCGCCCGGCGACGCGCAGGACCCCCTCGAACAGCTGACCGACAAAGCCGGTGCCGCCGAGGTGGAAGCAATGGTGCGAAACCTGCGCGAGCCCTACGGCAAGATCGCCGTGCTGTATTTTTTAGAACATAAGACCACCGCAGAGATCGCGGAGACCGTAGGCCGCCCGCCTGCCACGGTCAACAACCAGCTCTGGCGCGCCAAAAACATCCTACGCCAGCAGATCATCGAGAGGAGGCAAAGGGAATGAGCCTTTATTTTGATAACGAAAAATTGTTTGACGCCGAAGGCCACCTGACCGACGACGGCCTGTACGCCTTAAAGGACGGTACCCTGGATGATCTGGGCGCGCTGGAAGCTGCCGAGCACCTGACCTTTTGCGATTACTGCCTGCTGCGCTACACCAAAATGATCGACGCTGCGCCGGAATGCCTGCAGCAGCCGATGCGCGATCTGATCCCGCAGGTGCAGAACCTGATGCGGCTGCGCAGCTTCCGCATCATGACCAACCGCTACGTATCCACGGCAGCGGCGGTGGCGTTGGGCTTCCTTTTGTGGAACGTCACGACCTTCGGCATGGCAAACGGCACGGGCCTGCCTGTTGCCAAGCCCACACCCACCGAGCCGCAGCCCAGCTTCCGCCAGCGCGTCAACAGCGTGGTAAGCGGTTTTTATGAAAGCCTGGACAACACCTTTAAAAACTTTACCCTGACCGCCGAAAGCGGCCTGAACCAGTTAAAAACAGAACCGATCGGCGGCGGTACCGCCAAGGGGGAATAACCTATGAAAAAGAACGCACTGCTGACCTTTATCTTCGCCTGCATCCCGGGCGCAGGCCAGATGTACTACGGCTATATGAAGCGCGGGCTGTCGCTGATCACCTTTTTCTGCCTGTTTATCATGGCGGGCACGCTGGTG
Organism: Subdoligranulum variabile; assembly: GCA_004554775.1. Lineage (GTDB taxonomy): Bacteria > Bacillota > Clostridia > Oscillospirales > Ruminococcaceae > Gemmiger > Gemmiger variabilis_B. The sequence goes on along the minus strand of SFKI01000013.1, from coordinate 16,104 downwards.
GACGCGCTGGTTGTCGGCTCCATCATCGTGTGGATGTACAGCTTTTTTGACACCTACGACCTTATCCGTCATCTGGCGGCAGGAGAGCCCAAGGACGATGACCTGCTGCTGCCCGGCAGTTGGGACGACATCAAGGCCATGTTGCCCCAGCATAACAAACTGCTGGGCTGGGGGCTGATCGCTTTCGGCATCTGGGCGCTGTATGATATCCTGATTTCCGATTGGCTGACTACTGCGCTGACGCATTATTTCGGCTATGGCATCGTGTATGATTTTATCCATGGCCTCCCCAATATCATGGTGGGCATTCTGCTGGTATTTGCCGGTATCAAGCTGCTGGGCCTGCACCCCGCCAAAAAAGACACCTCCGCCGAGGATGACGTGCTGCCGCCGTATCCCGGGGAGGAAAAGTAAAAGGGGAGCTGTTCTCTACAAACAATACGATTTGTATAAATAAAAATTGAGGTATAACAAAATGGATGAAATTAAAACCAACCCGTCGGGGAAAAATACCACGGCGGAGCCGCCGAAAAAAGTCCGCCGCGTCGGCACGATTGCATTTGCCGTATTGCTCATCGCGGGCGGTGTGCTGCTGCTGGCGCAGCAGTTTATGCCCAAGGCAAACCTGCTGGCTGTGCTGAAATTTTCGCCTGCCATCCTCATCGTACTGGGGATCGAGGTGCTTGTCTACAGCGCCAAGCCCGATGTGAAACTCAAATTCGACTGGCTCGGCGTGCTGGGCTGCGCGTTCATCCTGGTCGTGATCGGCACGGCGTCCCTGATGCCGCTGGCCTGGCGCTGGCTGGGCGGCGCGGACCGCAACGCCGAGAACCGCATCGAACAGCAGGTCGTGGACAGCATGTATCAGGAGCTTTCTGCCGACCCGGAACTGAAAGCCAAAATTACCTCGATGTATGCCAGTGCCAGCTTTAACCACACCGACATGGAAAATGTCGACTACACGTTGGAGCCGGGCGATACGCTGATGCTGCACTTGAATTTCTGCCAAGACAGCGCCGGGAACGAACTGGAATTTGCCGCCAACTGCGCCGCCATCGTAAAAGCCGCCCGGGATGCGGGCTGGAACTTTACCACGATGAATTTTGCCACCGAGGAAGACACCGGCGGCGTGTATGATACCTACCGCGCGGAATTTTCGGCCGCCTTTGCCGACGGCCTGACCACCGAGCAGCTTGCCAAACGTGTGCAAAAAGGCTACTACTATAACTACAGCCAATACGATACAAAGGCTGACCGCGACAACGCCATCAAGTACGACCTGCGCGACAAGATCGCTGAACGTTACGCCGACGAGCATGACGGCACCTACCCCGACGAAAACTACCTGACCGAAGAAACCGACCGCCAGTTTGCGGTTTTGTACGGCAGCGCAGAAATCGCCACCCCGGAAAGCGCCGCGTAAAGAAAATAAGAGAATACAGGAAAGGCTCCCCGGGAGGGGAGCCTTTTGTGGTATGGTGGCTCATAAAGCGCCTTGGAGGGGGCAAGACCCCTCCCTACAGAACCAATGGGTAAGGGGGGAGGGGCGAACAGTGTTCGCCCGTGCGATTTAGCGGCAGCGGAAGATTGCACGGGGCGTCGAGGACGCCGCCCCCTACGGCCTGCATGCAAGTTTGGCGTCTACCCGGAGCAGCCCCTAAGCCGCGCCCCGCGCCCCGTAAAGCAAAAACAAATCAAAAATCACTCATACCGCAGTGCTTCGATCGGGTCAAGCTTCGCAGCCTTGTTGGCGGGGTAATACCCAAAAAATACGCCAATGGCCATGCTGAACCCAACAGCGACCAGAATCGACGCAACCGACGGTTTGCCCGGCACCTGCATGAGCGTGCTTAACCCAACGCCGGCAGCAATGCCCAAAACCACCCCGATCACGCCGCCAATCAGACAAAGGATCACGCTTTCGGTGATAAACTGCATTCGGATAGCCGACCCCGGGGCACCCAGTGCCTTGCGGGTGCCGATCTCGCGCGTGCGCTCGGTGACAGAGACCATCATAATGTTCATGACACCGATGCCGCCGACCAGCAGGGAAATGGCTGCAATGGCCGAGATGCCCAGCGATACCGTGTTCAGCATCGAGGTCATGCTTTCCACCAGGCTCGAAATGCTCGACGCGCTGACGGTCCAGCTGTCATTGTAGGTGTAGTAGCTGGCAAAAAAGTCGCCCACGGTGTCCACAAAGCTGGTCACATCCACGCCGCCGGCGGCCACCACCGTAAAGCTCTGGTAGCCGCTGGCGGTCCCGGCGATGCTGCGGGCTACATCCAGCGGAATGTAAATATTCGTCTGAATGTCGTCGTCGCTGGTGGAGCCGAACATGCTGGAATAGCTGTCTTCGGTGTATTTGTACACACCTACGATGAAATAGGTATACAAATTGCCGTCACTGCCCGTCAAGGTGAATGATTTGCCGATGGCATCCTGCGCGCTGCCGCCGATGGCCTGCGTGATGAATTTTTCCGAAACACAGGCCAGCATGCGGCCTGCGTCCTTGTCGTCGTCCAGCCAGCGGCCGTATAAAATTTGCGAATCATCGTCCTTGGCAGTCAGCGTGGCGTGGTTCACACCGCTGACCGAAGCCTTGATGGTCGTGGTCGGGTCGCCGTACTTAGCAATGGTGGCTTGCCCGACGTCCACCGTGTATTCAAAGTGGTCGACCTTGTCCGGGAACGCCGCGTAAAAATCGTTGATCATGGCATCGGTGATCAGGTCGGAATCGCCGGGGGTCGTGTCCATAAAACGGCGCAGCGTCACGCCCTGGGCCGTGCCCTGCGTATTGAAAGAACTTTTCTGCTGCACACTCACCGTAATGTTGCTTACACCCATGCCGGACATCGAGTCTGTGACCGAGCCGGTCATGCTGTTGCCGACCGTGACGATGGCGATGACCGCTGCAATGCCGATGATGATGCCCAGCACCGTCAGCAGGCTGCGCATTTTGTTGCTGCGCACGCTGGCAAACGCCATGCTGATATTCTCAAAGAGCTGCACGCTTGCCACTCCCCTTTCTTTCGCCCACGATCAGCCCGTCCCGCAGGGTCAGCACACGTTCACACTCGTTGGCCAGCTCAGGGTTGTGGGTGATGAGCACGATGGTTTTGTGGTAGGTGTCGTGCATTTCATGGAACAGGTCCATCACAGTGCGGCTGGTCTGGCTGTCCAGCGCGCCGGTCGGCTCGTCGGCCAAAATCAGCGCAGGCTCGTTGACCATGGCGCGGGCGATGGCTACGCGCTGCTTCTGGCCGCCGGAAAGCTCGTTGGGCTGGTGCTTCATCCGCTCGCCCATGCCGACGCGCTCGAGCCATTCTTTGGCGCGTCGGGTGCGCTCACTGCCGGACACACCGGCGTAAAGCATCGGCAGCTCGACATTTTTTAGGGCGCTCTGCCGCCCAATCAGGTTGTAGGTCTGGAACACAAAGCCGATCTTGCGGTTGCGGATATCGGCCAATTGGTTGTCTTTCGCGTCGGGGATGTTCACGCCGTCCAGCGTGTACTCGCCGGTGGTGGGCTTGTCCAGCACGCCGATGATGTTCATTAAGGTAGACTTGCCCGAGCCGGACTCGCCCACGATGGCAACGAACTCGCCGGGGTAGACGGTCAGGTCGATGCCGTGCAGGATTTCCAGTTCATTCGGCTTGCCGATGTAGTAGCTTTTGCGGATGCCGTGCATCTCGATCAGCGGCGCTTTCGCGTCCGGGGCAGGGGCGGGTGCCTGCTGGTTTCCCGTCTCCAGCAGGTTGGCCGCAATTTGCTTGGCAAACGCTTCGGTGTCGCGGGCTGCATCACCGCGGCGGATGGGGGTCGGGGTCTGGCTCATTGTCCGCCTCCCGGCCCGCCGGGGCCGCCGCTCGGGCCGCCTGCCGGGGCGTCGCCGCCGCCTACAATGACCGTGCCCTCGGGCATGTCGCTGGGGTCGCCTACGTACAAATCGCCGTTGGCCATCTCCTGCACACTGGCGGGCAGGGTGCTGTCGCTGGTCTCAATGCCTTGGGTCAAATCAGCCGTGGCGCGGATCACGTCGCCTTCGTTCAGGTCGCTGCCAGTGATCTCGACGTAAAAATCATTGGTGTCGCCGGTGGTCACGGGCACTTCCTCAAAGGTCATGTCCACGCCCTCGCCGCCGGTCTGGCGCAGCACATAGCTGCTGCCGTCGTCGGCTGTGCCTACGGCGTCGCGCGGCACGGTAAAGACATCGTTTTTCTCGTTGACAACGATTTCCACCTTGGCGGAAATGCCGATCAGCAACCCGCCGTCGTCGCCGTTGACCATAACTTTGGCACCGAACGAGCCCTTATCGTTGGCAACGGGGTCGATCTGGGTCAGCGTGCCGTTGATGATGGCATCGCCGGTGGCATCGCTGGTGATGCGGCAGATCATGCCGGTGGATATCTTGGGCACGCTGTTGGCGGGGATGGTCACTTCCACCACCAGTGCGTCGGTGTTCTGGATGGTGGCGACCGTGCCGGTGCAGACCGAGCCGACCGTGGCATCCAGTGCGGTGATGGTGCCGTCCATCGTGGCGGTCAGGGTGCAGTCGTCCAATGTGCTGCGCAGCGTTTCAAGGTTGTCCGGTGTGCGCTGGGCCTGTTCCAGCTTGGTGGCGCTGTCCTCAACGTTCTGGGTCTTGTTCAGCAGATTGGAATAGTTTTTCTCCTGGTCATAGCTGTCGTGGGCCGATTTGACCTGCTGCTCACAGGTGTCGATCTGTTTGGCGGCAGATTCAACGGCATTTTTGGCGCTTTCCAGCGTGTTTTCGGCCTGGGTCTTGGTGGTGCCTGCCTGCGAATATGCCTGCTTGACGGCATCATAGCCGTACAGGTTCAAGGAGGGAACAGAGCAGTTGTTTTTGGCACTGTTCAAAGCTGCGTCGGCGGCGTTGTAGTCAGCCAGCGCCGTGTTCAGCGCGGCTTCGGCGTCGTTCTTGGCCTGGGTGTGCGCCTCAGTGGGGGAGCCGCCGTCGTTATTGTAAATTTCCACGGCCACTTCGTAGTTGTTCTTGGCCTGGGCATAGGTTTGCTGGGCGGTTGTGTAGGCGGCATTCAGCGCTTCGACATTAGCCACTGCCGCATTGTAGGCAGATTCCAGCGTGTTGTAGTCAGACACCGCGCTGTCGTAGGTGCTCTGGGCCTTGCGCTGCTCTTCCTGCGCTTTGGTCAGGTCGTCCTTGGCATCCTGCAACGATTCGTCGGCCTGCTCGATCTTGGCCTGCAAATCAATCAGGGTGTTCTCATGCTGCACGGTGGAAGTTTCCAAATCAGCTACCGCGCGGTCGTTGCTCGTCTGCGCCGATTGCAGCGTATCGCTGTAGCTTTCCTCGGCACTTTCGATCTGCTTTTCCAGGTCGCTGGTGTCCAGCGTGGCAATCACATCGCCTTTTTTGACGGTGTCGCCCACGGCTACCTTGACTTCGCTGACCTTGTACAGCTTGGCCGAATCTGCCACGGTGACGCTGGCCTCGTAGCCGGATTTTACGGTGCCGTTCACGCTGACCGAATCTGTCAGGTCGGTTTTCTGCAAGGTGGTGGTGCGCACAAACGATAGGTGGTGCCGGCAGCCCTTTTGCCGCCCAGCACAGCGCGCAGCACCAGCACCGCTGCGATCAGCACCACCAGCAGCAGAGCCGTCAGCTTCTTATGCTTGCCGAACCACGCCAGTGGATTGCGCCGGGTCTTTACGGTATCTTCCATCGGTTTTTCGTTCCTCCCTCAACAGGGTGGTAAATTTTAACTTTCGTATTGTAACACATATTTGTGTGCAAGTCTTGTGCAGAATGTGAAAAGGCTCCCCTTGAGGGGAGCTCCCGCGCAGCGGGTGAGGGGTGGTCCCCGGAGCACGAACCGCCCCCCCCGGCCACCCTTCAGTCACCTTCGGTGACAGCTCCCCGCAGGGGGAGCCTTTTACGGTGTTGTTATCTTCCAAACAGCGACCCAATGCTGTTAAATGTGCTGGTAATGCTTTCCACCTGCTGCTGCAGCTTATTTACGTTGTCCATCAGGGTGGGCAGGCCCTGCAAAACGGTGTTCAGGCTGTTGACGTCCAGCTGCTTCAACTGTTCGGTGATGGCGGGCAGGTCCTGCATCATGCTGTTCAGCTCGTCGGGGTCCAGCGTGTCCAGGCTGGTCTGCAAGGTGTCGGCCAACTCGTTTACCTGGGTGCAGGCGGCCATGACCTCGTTGTAGGCGCTGTCCATCCGGTTCCAGAACAGCCCCAGCACCACCAGCAGCACTACGGTAATGACAATGCTCAGCAGCATGCGCAGACGCTGGTTTTTCATAATGCTGCGGTTCTGTGCGTCCTGCAATTCCAGCTGCGCTTCAATGCGGTTCAGCTGGGCTTTCAGGTCGGCGGCGTCCAGCTTGCCGTCACCGGTCTCGTCGTTGTTGGCGGTCAGCTCCGCTACGCGGGTTTCCAGCTGTTCATCCATCTTGCGGTCCAGTTTTTCATCCATAAGGGATCTCCTTTCAGGCGTGCGGCCCGGTGCGGATGTCCCGCATCACGAACCAGAAGGTGGAGCCCTGCCCCAAAGCGCTGTTTACGCCAAAGGCAAAGCCATGCTGCTGTAATATTGCTTTGGTGATCGAAAGCCCCAGCCCGGTGCCCACTTTGCCGGAATCCTGCCGCGCGCGGTAGTAGCGGTCAAAAATATAGGGCAGATCCTCGGGCGGAATGCCGGGGCCGTGATCCTCGATCTCCACACGGCAGCCGTCCGGCTGGGGCAGCACCCGCAGCACGACCTGGCCGTCCGCGCCAATGTGGTGGAACGCATTGCCCAGCAGATTGTGCAGCACCCGCTCCATCATGGCCGGGTCGGCGCGCACAGGGGCGGCTTCGTCGGCCTGCAATTCCAGATGCCAGTGGTTCTGGCCGCACAAGGCATCGTAACGGCCCGCGACCTCAAAGCAAAGCTCACCCATGTCAAAGTCGATAAGGCTGGGCTTCTCGGCACCGCTCTGCACCTTACTCAGCTCCATCACACTGTTGACCAGCGCCGACAGACGGTCGGTCTCGTCAACGATGATGTTGCACTGCTCGGTGCGCTTGTCGGCGTCGGTGCCGGTCAGGTCGCGCACAGTCTCGGCGTAGCCTTTGATCAGGGTCAGCGGGGTGCGCAGGTCGTGGCTGACGTTGGCCAGAATGTCTTTTTCCAGCTGCGCGCTGCGCTTGACCTCGGCGGCCATGTGGTTGAAATCCTCGGCCAGCTGGCCGATCTCGTCATGATGAACGACTGGCAGCTGAATGTCGTAGTTGCCGGCGGCGATCTCTTTTGCGCCGCTGGAAAGCTGCCGAATGGGCCGGGTGAACCACCGGCTGAACAGCATCGCAAACACAAGATCCAGCACCAGCAAAAACAGTGCCACCGGCCACAGGATGCTGCGCAGCACTTCGGCCGCCGTGGCGATCTGCGCCAGACTGGTCGACACGATAATGCCGTACTGCCCGTCCGCCGAAAGCTGCCCAACAACCATCTGCCGGTTGGAGCCCATCTGCACGATCTTGTACAGCGAGCCATCCTTAAACAACTGCTGCCGGAATGCAATAAGCTGGCGGGTGTTGAGGTTGTAGCCAAACTCCCCGCTGAACGCGCCGGTGCTCTCGTGCAGCAGGCAGGGGTACATGCTTTCGTAGGCTTTTAAACAGCGCAGCGTCGAATCGCTGAAGTCAACGCAGTAGCCGTCCATGTTGATCCGTTTGTCGGCAAAGGTCTGGCCCAGGCTGTCCCAGAAGCCATCGTCCAGTTGCAGCACGCCAAAATCGCGGCTGGAAATTTCCGAGTCGGTCTGGTCAAAAATGGCCGTGATGGCGCTGGCTTTGTCGGTCAGGTTTTGGCGGATGGTGGCGTTATATTTCGGGGCCAGTGCGTAGGTGATGATGCCCCAGATCAGCCCCACCGTCAGCAGGGTCATGCCCCCGATGAAAAGCATCAGCTGCCCGTGGATGCTGATGGCAGGGATGCGTTTTTTTGCGCTTTTCACAACGCAGCACTTCCCTTACGATAAGACTTCGGGGTCAAATTTATAACCGATGCCCCACACGGTTACGATGAATTTGCGGCAGCTGCCCAGGTGGCCGCGCAGCATTTTAATGTGGGTGTCAACGGTGCGGTCCTCGCCGTAGTAGTCGTAGTTCCACACCTGCTGCAAAATTTTCTCGCGGCTTAAAGCGATGCCCTTGTTGTTGACAAGGAAGACCAGCAGGTCAAATTCTTTGGGGGTCAGCGGGGCTTCCTGCCCGGCGACCTTGACGCTGTGGCTGGCCGTGTCAATGATCAGGTCGCCAAAGGTGAATACGCCGGTATTCTCGGCCGGTTTGGGCATGGTACGCGCCAGCACGGCCTTGACACGGGCCACCAGCTCCCGCGGGGAGAACGGCTTGACGACGTAGTCATCGGCGCCGCCCTCCAGCCCGGCGAGTTTATCGTATTCCTCGCTGCGGGCGGTCAGCATAATAACAGGGGTCATGATCTTGCGGGTGCGCATCTCGCGCAGGCAGGTCATGCCGTCCATAAAGGGCATCATAATGTCCAAAATCACCAGGTCGATGCCGCCCTGCGCCAGCACCGCCAGCGCCGCGCCGCCGTCCCCGGCTTCCTCGCACACAAAGCCCGCATATTGCAGATGTTCCCGGATCAGATCCCGGATACGCGGTTCATCGTCAACAATCAATATTTTTGCCATAAGGATGACCTCCTCATATACCCCTAAGTACCATAATAACACAATACAATACCCTGGTGGAAGAATTGTGAAAACTTTTGGAAAAAAGTTTTAAAAGTTTGCGCTTGGCGGGTGTCACCACCTTGCATTTTGCCGCGCCGCGCGGTACAATGGCGACGGAGAGTGAAAATTATGATTTTACTGGTAATTCTTTTGATTTTGGCCGCGCTGGTGCTGTTCGCTGTCTGGCCGGGTGCCAGGCGCGAAGAACTGCGTGCGCCGTTCTATGGCCGCAACTATGCCCACCGCGGCTACTTCGGCAAGGATCAACGCCCGCCGGAAAACAGCCTGCCCGCCTTTGCGGCTGCTGCCCGCCACGGCTACGGCATCGAGCTGGACGTGCAGTTCACGTCCGACCGTCGGCTGGTGGTTTTCCACGATGATACGCTGGATCGCATGACCCCTGGCAAGGGCTTTGTACATGACGCCGCCTGGGCGGATTTCTCGGCCATGCCGCTGGCGGGCAGCGAGGAACACCCCCCGTTGTTCGCCGACATGCTGCGCACTGTGGCCGAGGCAAACCCCGCCACGCCGCTGATCGTCGAGATCAAGAGCCGCAACGAGTACAGCAAGACCTACCTGGAAGAGCTTTGCCGCGCCACTCTGGCCGAGTTGAAAGTCTACCCCGGCCCCTATTGCATCGAGAGCTTCGACCCCCGCGTGGTAGGCATCATCCGCCGCCAGGCCCCCGGTGTGCTGCGCGGTCAGCTGTCGGACAGTTACCGCAGCTATCGCCACGACGGCACCAAAATTATCCCGGCGTATGCACTGTCCCACTGTTTTGGCAACTTTTTGGGCCGCCCGGATTTTATTGCCTGGTGCCCCGATAAGCGCAACTGGGCCGTGCGCCTGGCTATCGCCGCCGGTGCCATGCCGGTGATGTGGACTGCCCTGCCCGAGCATGACACCCAAAAGCTGGAAACCGACAACGATGCCGTGATCTTCCAGTGGTACGAGCCGAAAGAGCAATATAAATAAACATACAAAACGCAGCCCCCGCATACCATTGTGTGAAAACGAATGGCAGGGGGGCTGCGTATGTTTTTATTTACGGTAACAAAACCCGGCTTGCGGCAGGCGGGGGCGCTTGCCCTGTGCGCGGTGTGCCTGTGCGGCACGGTGGCGGCAGCGGTGCATTTTTCCGGTGATGCGGTGGCTGCGGCCGCGCCGGTGACAGCTACGGTGGAAACGACCCAGGATATCGGCACCTACTTTACCGGCTACGGGTTTGAAACGGACCTGTCCAGCGCGGCGGTGGATAAGGTGAAGATCCCCAAAAAGTGGGACGACAGTTTTACCGCCTTTAATCAGGTGGTGCAGGAAAGCGGGCTGGACCTGGGCGGCTACAAAGGCAAAACCGTCGAAAAATGGACGCTGCTCTGCCCGCAGCTTTCCACCGGCGACGCGGACACCTACTGCGTTTTACTGGTTTACAAGGCGAAACCCATCGGTGCGTATTTGTTGGAGAAGCCCTCCGGCGAGGTAAGCGGGCTTGTCACGGCGGCAAAAACCGCCGCGGAAGCTGCGGATGTTGAAATTGAGTATCCAGCGGATTGATTCTTGCTTATCGGGGTTTACCACCTTGCAGTGGCACTCGATAAACGCAAAAATCAATCTGAAAACCCATCCCCAAACACCGCCGGTACCAGCAGCAACAGTGCGGGGTCACTGGTGATATGGATAACCTGTGTCTCCATATACCCGTAAAACAGCACCACCAGCAAGCAGGCCAGCGCCTGCCATTGGCCGCGGCGGGCCAGGCGGTACAACGTTACGGCCATCAGCACGCCGGCCAGCACTACCAGCACCGGGCCGAACTGATACAGGAAATACACAAAAATATTGTCGATCGCCGGCCAGTCCATCAGCATCTGGCCGGCAATTTTTATGTCGTACATACGGTATGCCGCCCATGCCAGCGAGATGCGGCAGGTCAGCAGGCTGTCCAGCTTTGCCAGCCAGGCGGGACCGATCTCGTCCGCCCAGGGGCCGATTTTAATGACAAACAGCGGCAAAATAAAGCTGACAGTCGCCACCACCGGCACCATGGCTACACACAAACCGGCTGTTGTCTTGTGTCCCTTGCGTGCTCCGGCCAACTTGCCGCCAGCCAACAGCACGGCCAGCAAAAATGCGCACAGCGCAGGGGAGCGCGATGCCGGGCCCTTGTACAAAAACAGCCCCGCGCCCGCTACGGCGGCGATTTCTGCCCAGGTCAGCCGGGCAGCGCGCAGCAGCACCCAGGCCAGCACCAGCCCAAACACGATGCCGCCAAAGGTGTTGGGGTGCCCGTAACCGAACATCAGCCGGTAGCTGCCGCTGCGCTCGCTCAACGCATCGGGTGCGATGATACCCGCAAAATGCAGCACTTCCACCGCAGCCAGCGTGGGCACACCGCAGGCCAGAAACGCCTGCATGCTGCGCCGCAGCGGCACATCCTTGGCCGCCAGCAGTACCATCACAAGCCCCAAAAACCAGATATTCTGTCCGTTGAAATACACCCACCGCGCCACAAAATACAGCGCCCCTGCGCACAAAAGCTCGCGCCAGGTGTACCGCGTGCCCAGCAGGATCTTGCCGCACAGCAGCGTGTACATCACAGTGTCCAGAACAGGGGAGAGCTGCGCCTGCAAAAATGACCAGTTCTCCCGCGCCATGCTGTTGCAAAATACTACCGTGAACTCATACAGCATCAACGCCAGCAAAAAGGCGCGCTGCCCCCAGCGGACGCGGGCTTCACCGCCCCAATCGCCAAACAGATAGTGCGGTACGGTAAACAGCTGCCCCACCGCTTTGCGGCGCAGCGCCAAAACTAAATCAACACCCGCTGCGGCAAGCAAGGCCAGCAACAGCGCATTTGCAAAACCAAACAAAACAGGATCCTCCCATTTTTTATGCTGCCTTTATTATTTATTATATTGTGTGCCGCGGTGTTTGACAACCCTTTTGCGCGGTGTTATCCTTATACTGTATAAATTTGTATACTAGGGAGGTTTGCCCATGAACGCGCAACAATACCGGGCGGTAATCGGCTGGTTCAACGCCCGCCCGGCCGCAAAAAAGGTGCTGTGGGCTGTCAGTATAGGGGCTGTGGCAGCAGTGTATCTGCTGTATCTCGGCCTGCTGGCCTGGCTGGCGTGGCACGCCATGTGGGCGCAGCTGGGGGTCACAGTGGTGGTTCCGGCAGCAGCGTTTGTGGTGGGCACGGCCCTGCGCGCAGCCATTGACCGCCCACGCCCCTACACAAAATATGGCTTTGTACCGTTGTTCCCCAAAAATAAAACCGGTCAGAGCATGCCCAGCCGCCACTGCTTCTCGGCAGCGGCGATCGCAGCAGCGGTGTGGTACGTGCTGCCGCCGCTGGGCGCAGTGCTGGCCGTGCTGGCGGCGGTCATTGCAGTCTCGCGCGTGATCACCGGCATACATTTTGTCAGCGACGTGCTGGCCGGGCTGGCCTTTGGGCTGGTATTCGCCGTGGCGGGCCGCGTTGCGTACATCGCGGCGGCGTCCGCCCTGGGATATTATGCCATTATGATACTGTAAAAAGGACATTGCTATGGAAAAAACAAAACATGCTTTGGCCGCACTGCTGGCTGCCGTGGCGCTGATGCTCAGCCTGACCGGGTGCAGCTTCAACGACCTGATGCTCTACCTCTACGGCGGCGACGACTTCACCACCAGCGACACGCCCGACTATGCCTCCTGGGATGGCGATAATGGCGTGACGGTAGTCTACGACAAAAACAAGTGGCAGCAGCCCACGATGGCACAGGACGACACGCTGTCCGTTACCGGCGGCAACCGACTCGGCTACACGGTGGTGCTGCTGCAGGTCACGGACCAATACACGGATTTTTTGGCACAGTCCGGCCAGGAGCTGGAAGAAACCACAGGCACGGTGAAATATGATTTTTCGTTTACCGTGCCCGACGCCGCCGTGCAGGCCGTGCGGTATGACTGCGGCAGCTACCAGACGATTTTTGCCCAGGTCGACTATGACTGCGGCCAGACCATCTACATGACGGCTGCCGCCAAAACCAGCGATTACCAGCCCATCATCGACCTGATGCAAAACGTCTGGCCGACGGGTGCCACGCCGGAGACCGCAGCGCAGGTATCCTGAAAGAAAAAGAGAGGAACCGCAGAACGGCCCCTCTCCGTATAAGGATCACCGGATGAAATTCGTCCGCTTTCCGCTTTCGGCGGTCGGCACTTCCACCCCGGCGGCTTTGCCGGCTTCGATGCACTTCAGCAGCCAGGCCATGTTGGTGCCCAGGTTGCGCATGATCTGGCAACCCTCTTCATCCAGGGCGACCTGGTCGCCACTGGCACCGTGGACCATCGGCCAGTAGGTGGAGCTGACCAGCGGCATCTCGCAAAACTGCGGCACTTTTTCCATCGCTTCCAGGGCCGTCGTGGTGCCTGCACGGCGCGCGCTTGTCACAATGGCCGCGGGCTTGTGGCGCAGATACCGCCCGGCGCTGTAGGCCAGCCGGTGCATAAAGCCCAGCATGCTGCCTGCCGCCGTGGCGTAGTGTACCGGCGCACCAAACACGATGCCGTCGGCCTTTTCCACCAGCGGCAGCACATCCACCACCGGCCCGCCAAACACGCAGTGCCCGGCCTTGGTGCAGCCGCCGCAGCCCACACAGCCGCCCACCGGCGCTGCGCCGATGTGGTAGATCGTTGTTTCAATGCCCGCTGCGTTCAGCGCTTTGGCAACTTCACACAGGGCGTGGTAGGTGCAGCCCTCTTTGTGGGGGCTGCCGTTGATCAGCAATACGTTCATGCAAAATCCCTCCGTTTGTACAATATGCGGCGTCTGCCGCAAAAGTGCTCTGCCCCTATTGTAGCACACCCTGCAACTTTTTTTAAGGAGAACACCCCATGGCCAAGACCTGTGTCAATTTCAGTAAAAAATGCGGCGGCTGCCCGCTGCTGGCGCTGCCGTATCCGCGCCAGACCGCCGAAAAGCAGCAGCGCCTGCAAAAACTGCTAGGCGGCTTTGCCCCGGTGGCCCCGCTGCGCACGATGGCCGAGCCATGGCACTACCGCAACAAGGCGATTGCCAGCTTTGCCACCCAGCAGGGCAAGCTGGTCTGCGGGCTGTATGCCGAGGGCACGCACAAGGTGCTGCCGTCCGCCGACTGCCTGCTGCAAAACGAGGTGCTCAACCGTACACTGGCCGCCGTGCAGGATGCCGCCCGCGCCTGCCGCTACACCGCCTTTGATGAGGACAAGCGCACCGGTCTTTTGCGCCACGTGGTGCTGCGCTGCTCCCGCAAGGGGCAGGTGCTGGTCACACTGGTCACGCCGGGGCCGGAGTTGCCTGGCAGCCGTAATTTCTGCGCGGCACTGCGCAAAAAAGCGCCGTGGGTCGTCAGTATCGTGCAAAATATCAACCCGACACTCAGCAGCGCCGTGTTGGGCAACCGCGAAAAGATCCTCTATGGCCCCGGTTTTGTGCTGGACACGCTGTGCGGGCTGCAATTTGCCATCTCGTCCCGCAGTTTTTACCAGGTCAACCCGCAGCAGACCGAGGTGCTTTACCGCGCCGCACTGGACGCCGCAAAGCTGACCGGCAAAGAGACCGTGGTCGATGCCTACTGCGGCATCGGCACCATCGGCTTGTGCGCCGCGCCCCACGCGGGGCAGGTCATCGGCGTGGAGCGCAACCCTGCCGCCGTCAAGGACGCCGCCGCCAACGCACGGCATAATAAACTTACGAACGCCAAATTTGTCTGCGCAGACGCTACCGAGTGGATGACCGCCGCCGCAGGCGAGGGCCTGCACCCGGACGTCGTATTCCTCGACCCGCCGCGCGCAGGCAGCACGCCGGAATGTATCGCCGCTGTAGCCAAAATGGCCCCGCGCCGCGTCGTCTACGTCAGCTGCGACCCCGAAACCCTCGCCCGCGACACCGCCCTCTTCGCCCGCCACGGCTATAAAGCCAAAGGCTTTACCCCGGTAGACCTCTTCCCCCAGACCCGGCATGTGGAGACAGTAGTATTGCTGTCAAAAGTACAGAAGTAAATCGTGTAAATAGACTTAAAATAAAGCATTTCCGGGTATTCGGACAACCTTTTGAGGGTTGCCTGGATACCCGGATTTTTCTTTTTTGGGAACATATCAACCGCCGAAATCAGAGGTCGAGTTGACAGGATAAAAATGGCGAGGGTTGAGTTGATAGAAAGACTTTGCGGAGGGGTGAGTTGATGAGAATATTAAGCACGAAAATTTGATAAAAAATTATCACATGGAATAGAGAGAACTTGTATAGAATTAGATATTACTAAATATAAACAAATATCATTAAACACTTGAAAAGTGAATGCTTTTTTGCTATAATTTATACTGTAGCACTGTGTTTGAAGCCAGTAGCCGTAGGGGTGATTTTATGGTTAAAGAATATATATTAGATGAAAACTACATTAGCGTTGATGAAGCGGCAGAGTATTTAGGGATAAAAACTGTTACTTTGCGAAATTGGATAAAGAAAAAACCAGATATTCCCGCGCATCGTATCGGTAAGTTCTGGAAATTTAAACGTTCGGAACTTGATGAATGGGTTGCAAGCGGAAAAAGTGCTGAATAATTAAAAATGCACTAAGGAAGGAAGATTTATGATGCCGGAAATAAAATTATACAAAGGGGATTGCATTGCAGCCATGAAAGAAATTGACGATAAATCAGTTAGCTTGATTGTGACTGATCCCCCATACAATCTCGGAAATTTTATGAAAAATAGAGATACCAATCTTAGTAAAATGAGAGACAATTTTTTTGGTTCTGCGGGTTGGGACGATATGGAGTTTGATGAATGGGAGAAATCAATGGATGATTTCTTCAAAGTTGCTGCAAGAGTTATGAAAAAAGGCGGAACGATGATTGTTTTCATGGCAATCATTAAGGTGGAAACAATTATTAGGTTAGCTGAAAAACATGGCTTTTATTATAAAACCACAGGTATTTGGCATAAGACAAATCCAATGCCAAGAAATATGAATTTACATTTTGTTAATTCTACTGAAGCCTGGATCTATTTTACATATAAAGCGCGTACAGGAACATTCAACAATGGTGGAGCTTTGTTCCATGATTTTGTAGAGACTTCTGTTACGCCAAATAGTGAAAGAAAGTACGGGAAACACCCGACACAGAAACCAGAAAGTCTAATACAACATTTTATAGAGATACTATCAAATCAAGGAGATTGGGTTCTTGATCCATTTATGGGAAGCGGAACTACCGGTGTTGTAGCCAAAAGAACTGGTCGCAATTTTATCGGGGTGGAGTTAGATGAAACCTACTTTGAAATTGCAAAAGCGAGAATCGAGGATAGAGAAAATGAAACCAACGGTAATTGATT
>SFKI01000004.1 GCA_004554775.1 Subdoligranulum variabile | reverse complement strand
TAACAGTTATCATAAGCAATTTAATGGACAATGCAATCGAGGCTTGTCAAAAACTTTCCCCGGCTGAAAGAATGATTTATGTTCAAGCAATTTTAGAAGACGAGTTTTTCTTCTCTGTACGAAATAGATCTTTGCCTACAAAAATTGTTAATGACCAGATTGCAACAACTAAAAGCAATCCATCAATGCATGGCTATGGATTACAAAATGTGAAAACTATTTTGAAAAAGTATAATGCCTATTACTCTATGCGGTATGAAAACGGCTACTTTTCATTCTCAACTGAAATATCAAATACTCTTATTTCATGACATGCAACCAGTATTACATGACATATATATTGAACTGCTGCCTTTTTTACGTTAAATTTCTATTTAGAGATTTAAGGATGTGGGCTTTGTAAATGGAGTTCTTTGTAAAAAGGTTAAGCCAATATTTCAGGGAAAGAGAAATCATTTCAGAAAACCAAATTGATTGGTGCGAATATGTTTTGGCACGGTATATCCATACAATCACACTGCTACCGCTTATGATTATTATCGGATGTTTCTTTGCTCCTTTGATGGATGTCATCATTTTAAATTGGGGAGTATACTACCTGAGAAACCAAGCAAACGGCTTTCATGCAAAAACTTTTTGGGGATGCGTTACGTTTTCTATTTGCTGTGAAATATTAGCGCTTCTTTTGCTCGTGAATTTACATTTTGAAATATTAGTGATTTTATTTGTGCTTTCCGGATTGTTCATTTTATGGGTTGCCCCGATAAATAATAAAAGAGTACATTTTGATGAGCTTGAAATGGAGAGCTTACGAAAAGGAATTCGAAAAAGGATTGCAATATATAGTGCAATCTCATTTGCAGTACTACTTATAGTGCCTAAATATTTTGGAGGTTTTGCTTTAGCATCAGTAGTTGTCGCATCCCTATTACTAATATCAAAAATGGGATTTGGCATACAATAAATTTGTGCTTTGCAGGAGGTTACTATGAATAAGTCTAATGATAAACTTCATACAGCGGTTAAAGCATTTATGCAAAATGCGATAAAGAATGAAGTTTCACGCGATCCGGAGTGTCACTATATTTGGAGCTATCAGCCCCAACGCCCGTTGAAAAAACCTGACATGGGCAAGATGGTCAATCAAAAGTAAAACTTTTGATGAAGGACCTGCATAACCACAGTTGTGGCTATGCAGGTTTTTTGTTATTTAAAAAAGATTTTTTACTACCCCAAATGGTGGGGTAGTTATCTGTTATGATACCGCCAGAGCAAAAATGAAAGGAGGATAGGGGTTGGGGCTTGACGCGGATGATCGACGTAGGGGTCTTATAGAGTATCTGAGCCTTCGGGGTTATGCCACAATGCATGATCTTGCAATGGAATTTTCAGTATCAATAAAGACTATACAACGTGACATAACGCATCTTATGCCCTACTATCCAATTACTACCTGCTGTGGAAGATATGGTGGTGGTGTATATATTCAGCAAAATTATAAGCCATATCGGATATACCTTACACCAAAGCAGCAAGAAGCTATTGAAACGGCGATTGCAACTGCAACCCCAGAAAATTCCCAAACGCTTCGAGAAATCCTAAATCTTTTTGCTCGAAGGTAAATCGATTTGAATTTGCCGGCCGATCTTTGACATCTAAATACCCAGCATAACAGGTACGTTCCTTTCCCGGCAAGCCCGGCGGGCTGGTCTGGCTGACCATAATTGCGGCGGGAAAGACTACAATGATACGCCTGCTGCCTCCCGCGTCAGAGGGGGTGACCGAGTCATGGTTGGAATCAGTAAGATCATGGCAGAGTCAGTGAACGGCCGCCGCCAATGGCCTGCCTGTTGTGTTCCCGGTGTCAGGGGCGCGGGCGGCAAATATGACACATCCCGAACCATCAACTTTGCCGTTTAGGGCAAATCATGGGCAGCAGGAACCCAAGCGCCTGCTGCCCATCATTTTGCTTTAAACGGGATGAAAAACAGGGGTGTATAGATTATGCAAACCTACCCTACCGGTTATGCGGAATCCCATCGCATGGCTGAACAGATTTTTCGAGAAATTCTCCCGCAGCACGGTATGGCTGTGCGCGAGGAACAGATTGCACTTTGCCATGAAGTGCTGGATACCTTATATAATAAGGAAATATCTCTGTGTGAAGCAGGCGTAGGCACGGGTAAAACGCTGGCCTACCTTGTGGCCTGCATTCTTTGGCAGATGCACCGATCCGACAGGGTCAAGCTGCCTATTGTTGTATCGACTTCCAGCGTTGCCTTGCAGGATGCTATTTTGATGGAATACCTGCCCCATCTGTCTGCTGTTTTGCTGGATGAGGGTATCATCGGAACGCCGATTACGGCTGTTGTCCGAAAAGGCAAGGAGCGCTTTGCCTGTGATGCCCGACTTTTGGAGCGACAGGCGCAAATTAACCATCATAGCCAGCGCCAGTTGAAAAGTCTGCGCATGGCAGAATATGTCTTGGACTTGGACCATATTCCTGGTCTTTCCCGGTTTGACCGCAGCAGGATCAGCGTTCCGCAATCCTGCCCGCGCGATTGTTCCTTGCGTGATGATTGCCGTTATCTGCAATATCTGCGGGATTCCATGAAACCCGACATCCAAATTTGCAACCATAATTATTTGTTGGCGGACGCTTCCCATCGTTTGGAAGATCGTCCGCTTTTGCTTCGCAGTTATCAGGCGTTGGTCGTGGATGAGGCCCATAAGTTGCCGGATGCGGCGCGGCAGATGTACACGGAAACTCTTTCGGAACATGACATAGAAGAATTGTGCCGTTTATTACAACAAGAGCACTTTTTAAAAAAATCTCGTCTATTAAAATCGGCTTTTCAGACACTTTTTCTTTCCTGTGCACAAGAATTTTCAAGGCTGGGGAGAAAAGTCTCCGTGCCGTTCACGCTCACGCCGTTCCGCCGCGATGCGCTGACCGATTGCATTGCGCTTTTGCAAAACGTAGGCGGACGGCTGGATGTGCCGCGCCGCCTGCGGAACAGGCTGGAAGAAACAGAAAGTTTCTTGCGGCTTTTTCTCTTGGATGTTCCCACGCGCATTCTTTATATGGAGTACGGCACGAATGGCCAGCCGACATTCTGCGCAGCCAGCAGCCGTGTGCCCCAGCTGCTTCGCAATGCCCTGTGGAACACGCGGGAGCCTGCTATCCTTACCTCCGGCACCCTGGTTGCAGCAGGAAACTTCGACCATACAGAACAGCTTTTGGGCCTGACTACGTATAAGTCCTTACGTCATTTCCAAGTGGACTCGCCCTTTGATTATCAGAAGAACTGCCTGCTGTATTTCCCGACCAGACGAGCAGGAAATATCCCTGAAAATTTGTACTTGGCTGACCAGATTGGTCTGCTGACGGCAGCCTGCCACGGCCATGCGCTGGTGCTGTTCACATCTTACCGCCAGATGCGCCATGTCTATGATGCACTGGGCGGGAGTTTGGCGTTCCCTGTGTTCCAGGCCGGACGCGGGCAGAACCGATGCATTCAGCAATTCAAGGAGTCCGGCAACGGTGTATTGTTTGCCGCGGGTGCCTGCTGGGAAGGTATCGACTTTCCTGGCGATATGGTATCTCTGCTGATTATTGCAAAATTGCCATTTCCAATCCCTGACCCGGTCAGCGATTATGAGCGCCAGCAGTACCAGAACCTGCGCGATTACATCCAGGCCGAGATCATCCCCGAAATGCAGAAAAAGCTGCGGCAGGGCTTTGGCCGTGCCATCCGCACGGAGCAGGACTCCTGCGTGGTAGCGATTCTGGACGATCGCGCGGGCATCGACGGCAAGTACCATGATGCCGTACTGGCAGCCCTGCCGACTTGCCCAACCACCGAGAAAATCGAAGATGTTCAGCAATTCATCCGGGAGCAGAAGCGCCCGGATTACTTTTTGTAAAAGAGGGTTTACGATGAACTATAGACAAGACCACCCCGCGTGGATCTATGTGCGGTGCGCCAACAGCAACCCGCAAATGGCCTTTGATCGGCTGTATGACCTTATCGATGAAGCGGCCAGCCACGGCTTTTTGGTTCGCGGCACCTCTTTTGACCATTGCGGCGGCAATACGCTGAAAGATCGTAACGGTCTGCGTGCTATGCTGGATGCGGTAGAGAATAACCTGGTTGAAGCTGTTATTGTTCGAGACCTGGAGCAAATCAGCCGCAACAGCTATTTGCTGGTTGGGGTTATTGAAATCTTCCGCAGGCGGAATGCGTACCTTATTACTACCGAGTGTGACCTGAACACGGAACTCATCAACTGCGGGCTGGAACGCTTCGCTGGGGACCGCTTCACGCGGGCTTCTTTTGGTAAGCCGCGCTTCGATGTTCGACTTCCGCTTATGGATCAGTTTTGAGGTGTGGCTATGGCAGAATACAAAGTTTGGGCGTATGCCCGCAGTGCTGTGCCAAACCTGCCTGCACTGGAAAACCAGCTGGAAGAAGTTATGCGTGAAGCTGACCGATGGGGCCACATTGTCATCGGTTCCTGCATGGAGCAGAAGTTCGGCAACGAATTGTGGAGACCAGCGCTGTTTACCATGCTCAAAGCTGTGCGGCAGAAGCGTGTAGATGCCGTTATGGTGGAAAGCCTTGACCGAATCAGCCACAACTTAACGATTCTTTACCGAGTTTTGCGCTTTTTTCAAAGGCATGGTGTAATACTTATCACCACCAAAACCAACCTACAATACGAACTTTATCTAACAGGATTAAATATGCGATTATAGGGGCTGTTTAAAATGTGTTCGCGTCTTTAATGTGTTGTTTTAGTAGAAATGAGGGCAAAAATGTCATTAGAAAATCAAGTGCAAATTAAAGATAAGTTCTGTCTCACAATTGACGAGGCAGCAGAATATTTCAATATAGGAACAAAAAAGCTACGGCAAATTGTTTCAGAAAACCAAGATGCGGGATTTGTAATCCAAAATGGCGTTAAGATTCTGATAAAGCGAGAACCCTTTGAAGCTTTTCTAACTGAACTCTCAGCAATTTAAGAACGACTTATTCTGGATATATTGTTGCTGTAAGGACAAAACAGATTCGTAACCGTTTTGTATACAAAAGTGCCGTTTTGGGTATAGATAAAGAGCCTTAACTGTGGTATACTGACGATATACCGTTGTTAAGGCTCTTTTTTATGTGAAAGAAAGGAGCACAAAAATGAGTACAAAAAGACGCGATAATAAGAATCGCATCTTAAGAAACGGAGAGAGCCAACGCAAAGACGGGCGGTATTCATTCAAGTATATTGATGGTTCTGGAACGGCACGATTCGTATATAGTTGGAAGTTGGAGAAGAACGATAAAGTTCCTGCCGGGAAACGAGATGGACTTTCGCTCAGAGAAAAAGAGAAATCCATTCAGCGAGACATTGATGATATGATTAATCCACGCGGTGGAGAAATGACCGTAGAAGCCCTTGTAAAAAAGTATCTTCTCCAAAAAACAGGCGTGCGTCATAACACAGAAGCTAACTATAATTTTGTTCTTAACATTATAAAGAATGAAGAATTTGGCAAGCGGCACATTGACCAGGTCAAACTTTCCGATGCAAAGTGCTGGCTTATCAAATTGCAAAAAGATGGACGCGGGTATAGTAGCATACATTCTATCCGTGGTGTGGTACGCCCTGCATTCCAGATGGCTGTCGATGATGACTTGATAAGAAAAAATCCGTTTGATTTTCAACTGGCTACTGTCGTTGTAAACGACAGTGTTACAAGAAAAGCTATAACGAGAAAGCAAGAAAGAGCATTTTTGGAATTTGTCAAGAACGATAAATATTACTGCAAATACTACGAGGGCATTTATATTCTTTTCAAAACTGGATTACGAATTTCTGAATTTGTCGGTCTTACAGTTAATGATATCGACTTACAAAACCGAAAATTAACTATAAGCCATCAGCTTCAGCGCACACGCAAGATGGACTATATTATCGAAAATCCAAAGACTGAATGTGGTGTACGGACAATTCCCTTAAGCGATGATGTGTATGAATGCTTCGTAAAAATCATTCACCAACGGCCCAAGTTGGAACGGGAGCCTAACATTGGCGGGTATTGCGGATTTTTATATCTTGACAAAAACGGAAAGCCAATGGTGGCAATGCATTGGGAACATTTCTTTAAGCATATTTGGCAAAAGTATAATTCCATTTATAGGGAGCAATTACCGTTGATTACGCCACATGTCTGCAGGCACACTTACTGCTCCAATATGGCTAAAAGTGGTATGAATCCTAAAACTCTACAGTATCTAATGGGGCACTCTGATATTGGTGTTACACTAAATACTTATACACATTTGGGCTATGAGGATGCAAAAGACGAACTGCAACGGCTGGTAAAGGCTGGGTAGTAAAATCCCAATATGACCCCGAATTTACTACTTTTCGTACTACTTTTGCAGGAAAAAGTATGCGATTTTAGGCAATGTTATGCCACTAATCAAGCAAGAAACAAACTCCAGAATGCAAGAAAACGGTAAAAAATGACGTTTTAAGGAGATTTTAATAGATGGTGAAAATTCTTTTTGTGTGCCACGGCAACATATGCCGCAGCCCGATGGCTGAGTTTGTAATGAAAGCTCTGGCGGCCAAGGCCGGGCTGGCGGAGCGGCTCGAGATCGCATCGGCGGCGACGAGCACCGAGGAGATCGGCAACCCGGTCTACCCGCCGGCGCAGCGCAAGCTGGCCGAGCACGGTATTGGCTGCGCGGGCAAAACGGCACGCCAGATGACGCGGCGTGACTATGAAGCGTATGATTATCTGATCGCTATGGACCGCAATAATCTGCGCAACATGCAGCGCTTTGTGGGCAGCGACCCGGCGGGCAAGGTAAGCCTGCTGATGGATCACACCGCCCGCCCCGGCGACGTGGCCGACCCGTGGTACACCGGCGATTTTGACGCCACCTGGCGGGATGTGGCCGAGGGGTGCGCGGCGTTGCTGGAGGAATTGAAAGGCAAAATATAACGCACTACGGAAAAGAGCTGCCCCGGCAGGGCAGCTCTTTTCCGTATGGTACAATAAAAATCGCAGGGGCGGAAAGGGAGACCAAAATCAGGAATCCGAATCCAGCTTCAGCACGGCGGTAAAGGCTTCGCTGGGCAGGTTTACGCTGCCAAGCTGGCGCATCTTCTTTTTGCCTTCCTTCTGCTTTTCCAGCAGTTTCTTTTTACGGGTGATGTCGCCGCCGTAACACTTGGCCAGCACGTCCTTGCGCATGGCCTTGACGGTCTCGCGGGCGATGACCTTGCCACCCACCGCCGCCTGGATGGGAATTTCAAACAGTGCGCGGGGGATGTTCTCTTTCAGCTTTTCGCAGATGCGGCGGCCCTTGGCGTAAGCGTTGTCGGAGAACACGATCATCGACAACGCATCCACCGCGTCGCCATTGAGCAAAAAGTCCAGGCGAACGAGCTTGCTCTCGTGCCAGCCTTCCCACTCGTAGTCGTAGCTGGCATAGCCGCGGCTGCGGGACTTGATGGCATCAAAGAAATCGTAGACGATCTCGCCCAGCGGCAGCTGGTAATGCAGATCCACGCGCGTTTCATCCATATACTTCATATCGACCAGCACGCCGCGCTTGGCCTGGCACAAGTCCATCAGCGGGCCAACGTAATCGTTGGGCGTGTAGATATGCGCGTTGACGAACGGCTCTTCCGACTTGACAATGCGGGTCGGGTCGGGGTAGGCCGAGGGGTTATCAATGATCTGCACCTCACCGTCGGTCAGCGTCAGGCGATACTGAACGCCCGGGGTCGTGGTGATGAGGTCGAGGTCAAACTCACGCTCCAACCGCTCGGTGATGATCTCCATGTGCAAAAGACCCAGGAAACCGCAGCGGAAGCCAAAGCCCAGCGCGGCACTGGTTTCCGGTTCAAAACTCAGCGAAGCATCGTTAAGTTGCAGCTTTTCCAGCGCATCTTTCAAATCGGGGTAGTCAGCGCCGTCGGCCGGGTAGATGCCGCAGAACACCATCGGGGTGACGGCGCGGAAACCGGGCATCGGCTCCGGCGTGGGGTTGGCGGCCAGCGTGACGGTATCGCCCACGCGGGTGTCTCGTACGGTCTTGATGCTGGCGGTCAGATAGCCGACCTCACCAGCTTCGAGCTTATCGCAGGGGGTCAACTGGGTTGCACCCATGTGGCCGACTTCCACCAGCTGGAACTCGGCGCCAGTGCTCATCAGACGGATGGTATCGCCGGGCTTGACGGTACCCTCAAAAATGCGGACATAGACGATAACGCCCTTATAGCTGTCGTAGATGGAGTCGAAGATCAGTGCTTTCAACGGCTTATCGGGGTCGCCGGTGGGCGCGGGGATGTCGCGCACAACGCTTTCCAGCACATCCTTAACGCCGATGCCCAGCTTGGCGGACACGCGCGGCGCTTCCATGCAGGGCAGGCCGATGACGTCCTCGACCTCTTTCGCCACGGCATCGGGGTCGGCGCTGGGCAGGTCGATCTTGTTCAGGATGGGCACAACCTCCAGATTGTGGTCCAGTGCCAGGTAGCAGTTGGCCAGCGTCTGGGCTTCTACGCCCTGGCTGGCATCGACCACCAGCACGGCACCCTCGCAGGCGGCCAGGCTGCGGCTGACCTCGTACTGGAAGTCCACATGGCCCGGGGTGTCGATCAGGTTGAACTCGTAGGTCTCGCCGTCGTCGGCCTTGTAGCGCATCGTGACGGCGCGGGCCTTGATGGTGATGCCGCGCTCTTTTTCCAGGTCCATATTGTCCAGCACCTGATCGGTCATGGTGCGCTTGTCGACGCTGTCGGTCAGCTCCAACATGCGGTCCGACAAGGTGGACTTGCCGTGGTCAATGTGGGCAACAATGCAGAAGTTTCGGATGTTTTTGCGGGCCATCAGGTTGTTTCCTCCAAATCGTTCCAGATCTTACAGACGGTGCCGTTTTGTTTGTATACGCGGGCTACGCGGCGCGCCAGGCCGCATACGATCTCGTAGTTGATGGTATCGGTCTTTTGGGCGATGGTGTCGGCGTCATCCCCGGCACCAGGGCCAAAGACAATCACATCATCGCCCATTTTTACATCGGGGATGTCGGTGACATCGACCAGTGTCTGGTCCATACAGACACGGCCCACCACGGGGGCGGGGCGGCCATGGATGCACATAACGCCCTGGCCCTGCCCGCCGGAAAGCGTGCGGGGGTAGCCGTCGGCATAGCCGACGCAGACGGTCGCCACCCGCATGGGGTGCTCCGCCGTAAAGGTGCGGCCGTAGCTTACGCACTGGCCGGGTCGCAGCTCTTTTACAAAAGTAACGATGCAATGCAAAGAAAGTGCAGGCCGCAAAGCGGGAAAATGGGCATCCCCGCTGGGGTCGAGCCCGTACACGATGATGCCCGCGCGGGTCATATCGCGCCGCCATTCGGGGTGGCGCAGTTGCGCGGCCGAGTTGGCGCAATGCACGGTGCCGGTGGCAAAGCCGTCGGCCTGCAGGCGGTCGACCACGCGGGTGAAGAGGCTGTACTGTTCCTCGGTGTAGGCCAGATCAGCCGGGGCGTTGCTGTCCGCCACGGCAAAATGCTGGAAGATGCCGCAGATATCCAGCCCCGGCAGCGTGTAGAGCGCTTCCAGTTCGCGGATGGCATCCTCAAAGCCGGAACGCACTGCAAAACCGATGCGGCCCATACCGGTGTCAACTTTCAGATGGACTTTTACACGCACGCCAGCCTGCACGGCGGCAGCCGAAAGCGCCTGCGCGTACTCGGTCGAGAAACAGGCCGTGGCGATATCCTCCTGCGCTAGCACCGCCGCGTGGGCAGGGTCAGCGTACCCAAGGATCAGAATAGGTTTTGTAATGCCGTGGCGGCGCAGGTGGCGGCCTTCGCCCAGGCAGCTTACTGCAAAGGCCGCGGCACCGGCCTGCTGCAAAACCCGGGCCGTGACTGCGTCGCCGTGGCCGTAGGCATCCGCCTTGACAACGGCGCAGACCGGCCCGCCGACTGCCTGCTGAATGTAGGCAAAATTATGGCGGATCGCGTCCAAGTCAATTTCCGCCCAGCAGTGTTTTTCAAAATCCATATCCAGTCACCCCTTTATAACCTATTTTCCCTGTCCTATTCCTTTAAAAAAATATTATAGCACATTTTATGCCGCTGTACAATCGTACGCTGTCAGTTTTCTACGTCGGAATTAGTCTCCGACCAGTGGCCATGCACGCGCCGCACGCCTACCACACGCAGTTTGGAGTGCAGGAAGTGCTGCTCGCGGTAGAGGCTGAAGTAGCTGGACATCATGTAGGACACCGCACAAGCCAGCGCGAAAAGTTCAACATTCTGCCCGCCGAACACCTCGATAGCCAGGCAGATGGAGGCCAGCGGGCTGTTGGTGCAGCCGCAGAACAGCGCCACCATGCCCAGCGCCGCGCCCAGGCCCGGGGCCAGCCCCAACAGCGGGGCGACCGCGCAGCCAAACGTAGCACCGGTGAAAAAGATGGGTACGATCTCGCCGCCCTTGAACCCGGCACCCAGCGTGATGCTGGTAAATAAAATTTTGAGCAAAAAGGCATACGGCACCACCTGCCCGGCAATGGCCGCCGCAATGACATTGGCACCCGCGCCGTTATAATCGGTCGTACCCAGCAGCGTCGCCAGCGCAATGATGAGCACGCCGCCCGCGACGACGCGCAGGTAAGGGTTGGGCAACAGCTTTTCGTACAGCTTCGGCGCGGCGTGGAGCACCTCGCAGAAAGCGATGCTCAGCCCCGCCAGCAGCAGGCCCAGCAGCAATACCCGGAAAAGGGTTTCCGGCGACGGGTCGGCGTGGTCGGCCAGCACAAATGCGGTGGGGGCCAGCCCCATGCCGCTGCTGATCCAGACGCCGATCAGCGCCGAGATCAGGCAGGGCAGCAGCGCAGCATACTGCATCGAGCCAACGTCGACGACCTCCAGCGTGAAAACCGTTGCAGCCAGCGGCGTGCCGAACACCGCCGAAAACGCACCCGCCATGCCGCACATCGTCATTAAGCGGCAGTCGCGCGCTTCGAGCTGCAAGCCCTTGCCGATCTGCCCGGACAGCGAACCGCCCAGCAGCAGCGCCGCACCCTCGCGCCCGCTGGAACCGCCAAACAGGTGGGTGATAATCGTGGTTACAAAAATCAGCGGTGCCGTGCGCAAGGCTAGGGGCTTGTGCTCACGCACCGAGACAAAGATCTGGTTGGTAGAGCCGCCGCCATCGGGGTCAAAATGCCGGTACAAAAACACAATGACAAGGCCCCCCAGCGGCAGCAGGCAGATCAGCCGCGGGTCAGCCATGCGCAGGGCGGTCACGCGGTTCAGCGCCAGGCCGAACGCCGCGCCCACCGGCCCCACCACGCACCCCACCAGCGTGGCCAGAAACACCCACTTGAAGCAGACATACAAATACCCCAAACAACTGTGCAGATATCGTAAGACCTTTTTCATAGACGACCTCCCGTCGAAATATAGCTTGATTATACTCTTACACAGGGAAAAAGACAACAGACGGCAAAACAGGACTGTCGGTGCCAGTCCTGTTTTGGTATTGAGTTTGTAGGGGCGAGTACTGCTCGCCCCTACACTCCCTTAACCGACGGTTCTGTAGGGAGGGGTCTTGATCCCTTCAAAACGCCTTTTTGTTGTTACAATCTTACGCGTAAATCGCAGGGGCAGATCACATATCCGCCCGTGCTTTTTACTTAGCGTGCCATTACACTGCTGTGGTCTGCTGCGCAAAAATCTTCATCGACTGCTTGTAGCAGTGGACGAAATAGAGAATTTCGGCAAAGCCGGTCAGCGCCCAGGAGCATGGGTACAGCAGATACAGCGCCGGGATGGTGTGGAAGTGCGCAAAGAGCGTGTACACCCATGCCACACGGAACACGCAGGAGCCCAAGATCACAAGGATGGTCGGCACCACGGTTTTGCCCAGCCCGCGCGAGGCGGCGATCGTGCAGTCCATAAAGGCGGAGATGCAGTAGGCCAGACCCATGACGGCAATACGCTTCATCCCGGCGTCGATCACGTCCGGCTCGGTGGTAAAGAGCGCGAGAAACTGCCGCCCGAAAGCAAGCAGCCCGCCGCCCAACACCAGCCCCACGCCAAAGCTGTAGGCCAGGCTGATGAAGTAGCTTTTCTTTACGCGGTCGATCTTGCCTGCGCCATAGTTCTGGCTCATAAAGCTGGCGCAGGCCATATAAAACGCCGCCATGGCGTCGTAGATCATGGCGTCGGCGTTGGCAGCAGCCGAGTTGCCCTTAACCATCAGCGAGTCAAACGAGTTGACGCCCGCCTGGATGAACAGGTTGGCAATGGCAAAAATGGCGTTCTGTAAACCGGCGGGCACGCCCAGCAGCAAGATGCGCCTGGTCATGCCAAGGTCCAGTTGGATGGCGTGCAGATCCAGCGCGTAGCAGTCCCGCACTTTGGTCAGCGCGTGCAGGATCAGCCCGGCCGACACGCACTGCGAAATGGCGCTGGCCAGCGCCACGCCCATAACGTTGAGCTGACAGACGATGACAAAAAACAGGTTGAGCACGATGTTCAAAGCACCTGCGATGGACAGATAAATCAGCGGCTTTTTGGTATCGCCGATGGCGCTGAACACCGCATTGCCGAAGTTATACAGCGCCAGGGCGGGCATACCCAAAAAGTACACGCGCAGGTACAAAATGGCGCCGGGCAGCAGATCCGGCTTGGTGTTGAGCAGTTCCAACAGCGCGGGCGAGCCGAGCAGGCCGACAAGCAATAAGATAACGCCCGCCGCAAGGCTGATGATAAGCGCCGAGTGGACGGTCTTTTTTACATCGTTCGGGTGCCGCGCACCGTAAAAACGCGCCACCAGCACATTGATGCCGTTACTGAGACCGATCAAAAAACCGGTGAACAGCGTGACAAAAATGCTGGTTGACCCCACCGCGCCCAGCGCCGTAGAACCTGCGAACCGCCCGACAACTGCAACGTCCGACATGTTGAACAGCACTTGCAGCAGGTTGGACAGCGCCAGCGGCAGGCTGACGAGCAGGATCTGCTTCGCCAGCGGCCCCTCAGTCAGATTTTTTGCTTTTTCCATGGTTGATTTCCCTCGATTTTTTCCTACACACACTCCCCCGAACGGGCGAGCATCCCTGATTATAGCAAGCTTTTTGGGGTTTGGGAAGATGGTTTTGCAAATTTTTGAAAGGCCGCAAAAAAGAACCGCCCGGCGCAAAACCGAGCGGTATAAATCTGCAAAGATCAGGCTTCCTCGGCCTGTTTTTCTTTCTGGGCTTTGATAACTTTCAGGCGGCTGAACTCTTCACGTTCGCGCTCACCAAGAACTTCGTCGATGGACTTGATGGTCTTTTGCATCTGGGGGATCTGGACGTTGCCCAGGGCGTTGGCGCGCTTCTGGGTCTTTTGGATGGCTTCGGCCAGGCGGATGACGCTGGTCTCGACCTCGGCCAGCTCCACCGTCAGGGTCTTGACCTCGTTGAATTTGAGGTAGGCCACATCCAGCGTGCCGTTGGTGGACTCCATATCATAATACAGCCCGATGGGTGCGGTGGTTTGCAGCGAGAGGGTGGGTAGCTCCACACCCATGACGCTGCGGGTGCTCAGCCGCAGGCCGCGCTCTACGGGCACACCACCGGCGTACTCCCCCACCGAGCCCAGCATGATGTTGGCTTTTTGCAGGGCATCGTACGCCTCGGCATAGGCGGCCGAGATGCGGTCCTGGATATCGGCGGCGCGGTCGATCAACTGCATCATTTCGCGCACAAGGATGTTGCGCTTGCGGTCCATCAGGTCATAGCCCTGTTCCGCCAGCGCCAGGCTGCGCTTTGTCGCCATCAGGTTTGATTTTGTGGGGAAAACCTGCTGTGCCATGGTAAACTCCTTTTACTTATTGCCGTGCTTGGCAATGCGAGCCTTGGCGGGCTCGTAATACTTGTCCAGCGTGGCATCGTCGCAGCGGTCCAGCGCGGCGCGGGGCAGCGCGGCCAGCAGTTCCCAGCCAAGATCCAGCGTCTGCTCCATCGTGCGGTCGGTGTTGCCCTGGCCGATGAACTCCTGCTCAAAGGCGCGGCCAAAGGCCATCAGCTGTTTATCAGACTCGGAAAGTTCTTCCTCGCCGATAACGCTGGCCAGCGCCTTGGCGTCCTGCACCTTGGCGTAGCAGGCAAACAGCTGGTTGGACAAGGTGACGTGGTCCTCACGCGTGTAACCGGCACCGATGCCGTCCTTCATCAGACGGGACAGGCTGGGCAGCACCGAGACCGGCGGGTACAGGCCGGTAGCATCCATGCCGCGATCCAGCACGATCTGGCCCTCGGTAATATACCCGGTCAGGTCAGGGATGGGGTGAGTGATGTCGTCACCGGGCATGGTCAGAATCGGGATTTGGGTGACAGAGCCCTGGCTGCCCTTGATGATACCGGCGCGTTCGTACAGACTCGCCAGGTCAGAATACAGGTAGCCGGGGAAGCCTTTACGGCCGGGGATCTCGCCCTTGGAGGAGGAGAACTCGCGCAAGGCTTCGCAGTAGCTGGTCATATCGGTCAGGATGACCAGCACGTTTTTGTTCAGGTCAAAGGCCAGGTATTCAGCCACCGTCAGGGCGGCGCGCGGGGTGATGATACGCTCGATGATGGGGTCGTTGGCCAGGTTCAGCAGCATGACCACGCGCTCCATCGCACCGCAGCTCTCGAACGACTCACGGAAGTACGCAGCGACGTCGTTTTTGACGCCCATGGCGGCAAAGACGATGGCAAAGTCCGAGCCATCGGCCACGCTGGCCTGGCGGACGATCTGGACGGCCAGCTCGTTATGCTTCATACCGGAGCCGGAGAAGATCGGCAGCTTCTGGCCGCGGATCAGCGTAGCCAGGCAGTCGATGGAAGAAATGCCGGTGTGGATGTAGTTGCGCGGATAGACACGGCTAACGGGGTTGATGGGCGCGCCATTGACATCGCGGCGGGCGGCGGGGTAAATGTCGCCCAGGCCGTCAATGGGTCGCCCCAGGCCATCCAGCACGCGGCCGGGCAGCTCGGGGCTCAGATCCATCATCATAGGGTGGCCGGTCAGCACCGTGCGGTTGTTGACAAGGCTCAGGCCACGCGTGCCCTCAAACACCTGGATAATGCAGCGGTCGCCCTCGACCTGCACGACACGGCCCACGCGGGTGGAGCCGTCGTCGAGGTGCAGCTCGGCCATTTCGTCAAACTGCACGCCCTTTACGCCGTCCAGCACGACCAGACTGCCGTTGATTTGGGAAAGTCCGATATGTTCCAGAATCATGTTATTCCCTCCTCATCAGCCCTGCGCCACAGCGGCGAGCTTGGCGTCGATATCTTTCTGCATGGCGTCCAGCTTCGAGAAGTCGTCGTTGGGCACCTCGTACTTCATCTTGACCAGTTCATCAAACAGACCGGTAGCCAGCAGACGGCTGACCGGCACCTGCTTGGCAACGAGTGCGGTGCACTTGTCGTACAAGTACAAAATCGTTTCCATCATCTTCAGCTGCTTTTCCAGCGGGACGTAAGTATCCACGGCGTGGAATGCGTTCTGCTGCAAGAAGCCGACGCGGATAACACGGGCGATCTCGATGGTCAGCTTCTGGTCGTCGGGCAGCACGTCGGAGCCGATCAGCTTGACGATCTGCATCAGGTTGTTTTCCTGCAGAAGCAGGTTGGCGACGCGCTCGCGGCAGGACATGAAGTCATGGCCGACATTATCGTAGTACCAGCTGCCCAGGTCGCCCAGATATTCACTGTAAGAGTCGTTCCAGTTGATGGCCGGATAGTGGCGGGCGTAGGCCAGGGACTTATCCAGCGCCCAGAAGCAGCGGGTAAAGCGCTTCGTGTTCTGGGTGACAGGCTCGGAGAAGTCGTTGCCCTGCGGGCTGACAGCGCCGATGACCGAGACCGAGCCCTCGGCCCCGTTCAGCGTCTTGACGTAACCCGCGCGCTCGTAGAACTCAGCCAGGCGGCTGGGCAGGTAGGCGGGGTAGCCCTCATCGGCGGGCATCTCTTCCAAGCGGCCGCTGATCTCGCGCAGAGCTTCGGCCCAACGGGAGGTGGAGTCGGCCATCATGGCGGTGTGGTAGCCCATGTCGCGGTAATACTCGGCCAGCGTAATGCCGGTGTAGATCGAGGCTTCACGCGCAGCGACGGGCATATTGGACGTATTGGCGATCAGAACCGTACGATCCATCAGACTCTTTCCGGTGCGGGGGTCGACCAGTTCGCTGAACTCCTGCAAGGCCTGGGTCATCTCGTTGCCGCGTTCGCCGCAGCCAACATAGATGATGATGTCGGCATCGCACCATTTGGCGATCTGGTGCTGGGTCATCGTTTTGCCGGTGCCGAAGCCGCCGGGGATGGCTGCCGCGCCGCCCTTGGCGAGCGGGAACATTGTATCAATGACGCGCTGACCGGTGATCAGCGGGCGGGGCGAGGTCATACGCTCGGCCGCCGGGCGCGGGGTGCGGATGGGCCATTTCTGGCACAGGGTCAGGATATGCTCACGGCCCTTGGCGTCGGTCAGCTTGACAATGGGGTCGTTGACCGTGTAGCTTCCATTTTCAGCCGCCCAGGTCACAGTGCCGGAAACCTCCGGCGGGACCATGCAGCGGTGCTGGATGGCCGGGGTCTCGGGGCAGGTGGCATAAATCTGACCGCCCGTCAGGGTATCCCCTGCCTTGACGTTGACAGTCACATCCCACTTGGCGGCGGTATCCAACGAGGGCTCGTGCGCGCCGCGCTCAATAAAGCTGCCCATATGGCTTTCGATGGCGGGCAGCGGGCGCTGGATGCCATCGTAGATATTGCGCAGGATGCCGGGCCCCAAGGTGACGGACAGCGGGCCGCCGGTGCTTTCGACGGGCTCGCCGGCCTTCAGGCCGCCGGTCTCCTCGTACACCTGGATGGTGGTTTCTTTGTCGTTCATGCGGATAACCTCGCCTACCAGGCGGGCCTTGCCCACATAGACCATTTCCATCATAGCCAGGTCGGTTTTGCCCTTGATGGTAACAACGGGGCCGTTGATGCTGTAAATTTTATTTTCCATAGCTTTGCCCCTCAAATCGTGATCTCCAGCCCTGCATTTTGCAGGAACCAGTCGTGCTGGGCGCCCAGGCGGGCTTCCAGCGTGTCATCGGCTGCCAGGCCGGTGGCTGGGTTGGCAGCGCGCAGGCCGCCCAGGGTGATGGTATCATCCGCAGCCAGGGCCACACCGGCAGGCAGCTTGCCTTGCAGCAGCGGCAGGTCGGCAGTGCGGGCATACAGCGTGCCGCTTTGGCCCATGGCATCGGCCAGGGCGGCGGC
This sequence comes from Subdoligranulum variabile, assembly GCA_004554775.1. GTDB lineage: Bacteria > Bacillota > Clostridia > Oscillospirales > Ruminococcaceae > Gemmiger > Gemmiger variabilis_B. The sequence goes on along the minus strand of SFKI01000004.1, from coordinate 196,005 downwards.
GCTGGCCTGCAGCCAAGCAGCGTAGTCCTTACCGGCGGCGAAAGCGGCCAGTTGTGTACGGGCGGCGGCAAAAGTATCGGCTGCGATCTGCTGGCGCTGTGCGGCCAGCTTGGCGCGGGCCTGCATACGGGCGGCGCTCAGCTCACGGTTGGCGCGGGTATGGGCGCGGTCGGTCTCAAAGTGGAGCGTATGCTCGGCCTTGGTCTGCTGGGCCTTGCGCGTTTCTTCCAGCTGGCGCTCGATCTCGGCATCGGTTTCGGTGCGGATGGCGGCGCAGGCGGCTTCGCCCTCGGCCCGGATGGATTCGAGGAACCGCTCGGCGCGGGTATCTAATTCATTCATGGTCACACCTCTTAGATTTTAACACCGATGGCCTCACGGATGTAGCGGGTCAGGCGATCCTTACCGGCAGCGGAACCGCCGGTGGACGGCACGGTGATGAGCAGCGGCGTTTTGGCAGCGCGCACGGCATCCAGCACCTCGGTATAGGTCTCGGCGATCTTTTCGGTCACAAGCAGCACGGCAATGTCGGGCTGGTTGGCGGCGTTTTCCAGCGCCTTGCGCAAGTCGGCTTCGCTGCGGGCAACGGTGCCCTCGATACCGGCCAAACGCAGACCGTTCATGGCGTCCGAGTTATCGCTGATGAGAAAGAACCGCATGGCCTTACACCAGCTTGCTCAGGATCATGATGGAGATGACCAGGCCGTACAGGGCGATGGATTCGCCCAGGGCCACGAAGATCAGGCTCTTACCGAAGGTCTTTTCGTTCTCGCTGTTGGCAGCGATGGCGGCGGGGGCAGCGGAAGCGACAGCCATGCCGCCGCCGATACCGGCCAGACCCGTTGCCAGAGCCGCAGCCACCAGGCCGATGCTCAGAGAAGAGTTGTGGTCGTTGTCGGTGTTGGTTTCGGTGGTCTCGGTGGTGGAAGTGGCAGCAGCTTCGTCGGTGTTATCGGCTGCCATGACGCCGAACGCGCCGCAGCAGGTTACAGCCACGACCAGCAGAATGGTAACGAACAGCTTGTTGAATTTGCTTTTCATAATAGAACCCTCCATGATTTTGTTATGTTGTTTCCCTTTATATAGGCTCCCCTTTGAGGGGAGGCTTTGGCAGCTTACGCCTTTTTAATATTAAATGCCGTAAACTTGCGGCCGCCGCCTTTGTAGCAGCGGCTGAACATCTCGTAGAACTCCAGACGGATGCCCTGAATGGCGGAGAGCAGAGCTTCCAGACAGATGACCACGATATTGCCCAGGATGACCACCAGCAGGTTGTTCGGCGTACCGGCCAGCGTAAAGACGACCATCATCATACTGGCATGCACGATGACGAACGCGCCCACACGCAGGAACGAGATCGTGTTGGAAAGGTAGCTCAGCACGGTTTCCAGCAGTTCAAACACGCTTTGCATCAGGTAGTTGCCCATGCCGCCCGCAGGTTTCCAGGGCTTGCCTTCCACCATCGGGGCAAGCAGCTCGGCAAACAGCAGCAGCACAAGGCCCGCCACCATGCCAATGACTGCGACGACCTGCGGCATGAACGTGAACGCGCCCATATAGGCCGAAGCCAGATCCACGCCGCACAGATAGGTGATGACACCCACCAGGCCGTTGGGCGAGAAGATGAACTCGCCCCATTCTTTGTGACGGGCGTGGGTGTACATGTTCATTGCCATCGCGGCCAGCACCAGAATGATGCCGATGTAGACAGCGACCATCAGGATACCAGTAATGGAATCCATGACCGAAACGGGCTTGCCTGCCATGCCAATGGCGTGGTAGAGCGGATCCAGGGCATCCTCATAGCCGAAGAAGGAACCATAGACCAGGCCGAAGATCGTGCTGGAGATGCCGCAGGGGATCATCAGGTGGAACAGGTCGTTGTGCTTGACCTTCCACATAAAGGTGCTGAACAGCGCCAGCACAATGCCCTGCCCGACATCACCGAACATCATGCCAAACAGCACGGTGAAGGTGAGCGCTACGAAGCCGGTGACATCTGTCTCGCCATAGGCGGGCAGACCGTACATCTCGACGAAAAACTCAAAAGGGCGGCTCCACCAGGGGTTTTTCAGCTTGGTGGGGGGCGTCATTTTTCCGGCGGCCTCGGGGCCGTCGACCGTAACGCGCAGGTCCTTGATGGCCCGTGCCTTACCGGCGATCTCCTCCACCTCTGCCGCCGGGACCCAGCCGACGCAGAAGAAGTGCGAACCTTTCACCGCAGCCATACGGCGCAGGTCATATATGGCGGCGTAGTAGCGCACCGTATCGTACAGCATCTGCACCTTGGCTTCGTGGTCGTGCCACAGGGCTGCGATGCGGGCGTTGACCTCATCGACCGCCTTTTTGACGACCTCAAGGTTCTCTTTAAAGTGCTCGATGATCTCGGCAGGCGAACCGGCCGCACCGGGCACGCGCACCGGCTCGAAGTAAAGCATCGAGAAGATGCCGTCGGTCTCCAGCGCTTTCTCGCGCGGGGTCAGGTAGATGCCCCAGTAGCCGGTCTTGGTCTGGGTGCATTCCACAAACAGGATGTAAGGGTCATCGGCGTAGTTGCTCATCAGCTTGTTATACCCCTCGGTGGGCAGGAAGCCGAAGCGCACCTTAACGTGCTGGCAGTCCAGCAGTTCATCAACGTTGACCTTTAAGTTCAGGAAATGGCTGTACTGGGCGATGCCGTCCTCGCAGAGCTTTTGCTGGTCCAGCAGGCCCTGGCGCTCGGCGCACAGGTCGTCGATCTGTTCCAGCAGATCGCTCAGGTAGGCTTTGGCTTCGTCATCGGGCGGGTCGGTGTGGCGCTGCTCTTCATGCAGTTCCACACCGGCCTCCTTGGCCATGGTTTCAATCTGGTCGCGGGTGGCGGGATAGGGGTTTTCTCCATTAAGGGCGGCGTATCCCAGCGAATCCGACATATAACGGGTGGCAGGTTCCAGGTCAAACCGGCCGTCCATACAGCAGGCATCCAGGAAGTCATTCAGCTGGGGCAGGGTGCCTTGTACCCGCACCAGCTTCATCTTTTCAACCAATCCGTTCACACTCCTTTCAATCGTGTTCGTCGTAGCCGATCAGCAGGGCTAAAACCTCATCGGCGGGCAGTTTGTAATGCACACCCTCGATGATATGGTTGAGGTTCTGCACCTCGCACTGGGCCAGCCAGATGTAGCACATCATGACCAGCGTCGGGTCGGTGGAGAACCGCAGCCATTTCCGGCACCAGTCGGTGCGGTAGCGGAAGAAGCCTTCCTTCAGCACGGTGTAATCGTGGTGGGCCAGCAGCGGGCCGTAACTGGTTTGGGCGAACCGCTGCTTGAACGTGGGCAGGTCCGGCGCGGCAAGCAGGTAATCCCACTCCTGCGCCGTCAGGGCGCTGCAATCGCGGCGGCAGGCATTGCGCACCGTTGTGGCAGAAGCCCCCACGCGGATAAGCCGCGCGGCGTTGGACACTGCCGAGGTATCGCACTCAAGCTCGATCAGCTCGCGCAGGCCGGGCTGCTCGCCCTGTTTGGCGGGCTTGGGTGCCATGGCGACCAGCGCGCGGTGGCGGTACTCTTGCAGTAAGGGTTCCGCCTGGGCAGTCAGGCCGCGATCCGGCTTGGCGTTCTCCAGCGGGGCCAGCACCTTTTGCCAGGGCGTGCCCTGCACCGCTGCCAGCAGGCTTGCCAGGTCGGTAGCCTTTGCCAGCGCGTACAGGTCAATGCTGCAGCGCTGCTCCAAAAAGTCCGGCAGGCGGTACAGGTAATCGCCGGGGCGGCCTGCATCCAAGCAGCGCAGCGCGGCGGTCAGCTCGTCGACCTCGCAGCAGAGCGTCAGATATTGGTAGACGCTGCTGCCTGCGCTGCGGTCGTACCGGCACAGACTGTCGAACCGTTCGTACTGGCTTTGCCGCAGCAGGTTTTCCAGCTGGGCGCGGCGGGCATAGGTGGGGTTGACCTCGGCCAGCGTGTGGGCGTACAGCGGCAGAGCTTTCAGTTCGTTGGCAAGCTCTGTCATCGTGCGGCAATCCGCCAGGCGGCGGTAATCCTCGGCCCGCAGGCGGCGTCCATACAGTGCGCGGGCCTTTGCCAGCACAGCGTTGCTGGCTTTGCCGCTCGCGTGGTTCATTGTGCAGCCTCCCCGGCCAAGGCGCGGCGCACCAGTTCCGCCGTCCACTCAGCTTTGTGCTGTTCGGCCTGGGCTGCCATGGCAGCAGCCGCCTGTTCACATTCTTTGTCTAAGGCGGCGCGGGCCTCGGCGTTGGCGGCATCGGCTGCTTTGGCAGCGGCATCGGCATCAGCCTGGGCTTTGGCGTCGCACTCGGCAGCGATCGCCTGTTTGCTGGCGTCCAGGGCGGCCAGCCGCGCCGCGCGCTCGGCCCTGGCTTTCTCGCTGGCCTTGCGCTGGGCGGCGTCCATCTCGAGGATCGCCTGCATCAGATCGTTCACATCTTTCATCCCATGCACCTCATTTCTGGAATTTTGGGATTTTCCGGGTTTCGTCCGTATTATAGCACTTTCACCAAATATGGCAAGTGTCTTTTGTGCACTTTTATTAGTACAGATTCGGGAATGTGTTTTTTATTTATCACTCTTTGCGGATTACTTTCAGCCCCGCACCAAACACCGTACGCACCAGCGGACCTGCGGTCACCAGCTGCCACAGGAATGCGGCGGGGTAGTTCAGCATGGTGGTCTGCACCCAGATGGCAAAGAACTGGGCGTTATGGCTGTCCTTAAACAGCAGCGTGGCAAAAAAGCTCATCAGCGGGCACATCATCCAGGCAGACAGGCAGGAGATGGCCATGACCAGAAAAACCTGCTTATCCTTGCCGGGGGTAAACCAGCCTGTGGCAATACGCATGGCCGTGGGGCCTACCAAAAAGGTATCCAGCAAAAAGGCGATCACACCCATGATGGGCAGCTCACTGAAGGCTGCCAAAAAGATGAAGTTCTGCATCCCGCCCACATCCAGCGCGATATTGTAGCAGACCATGCCATAGACCATGACACAGACCATCATGACGGTGTAGACGATTTCCTGTTTTTTTTGTTTGCGGCATTGTAATTGACTCCTCTATCCATATATTTTTTTCCAGCAAAAAACAGCCGCCCGGCATCGCACAACTCGTTGCGACGCCTGGCGGCTGTTGTCTCACTGCGTTGGAAAGTGAAGCAAGTATACCGCAAAAACGTCTACCGTGTAATACCCTTTTACAAGATTCTGCGTTTTGTACAAAAGTTATCTCCGTCTGTTAGCAGGCGGTTGGTTACTTCCCTGCTTTTCGCTACTTTTTTGGTACAACCTGCGGCTTTTGTTTTTTGCAGCTTTACACCGCGCGCCCGCCGCGTTATAATGGGCAGCGTATCAGATGTATTTATATAATAAGGTAAGAGGGGTCATTCATGGCACAAAAACTCTGGCACCATCGCGGGCAGATGAGCGAAGCATTCCGCACCGTGATGTTTCTTTCGGCGTCCGGCGGCTTGCAGGACGCCTACACCTATATTGGGCGCGGCAAGGTGTTTGCCAACGCGCAGACCGGCAACATCGTGCTGATGAGCCAGGCCGCGTTTGACGGCAACCTTGCGCGGGTGCTGCACTATCTGGTGCCGCTGCTCTCCTTTGCGCTGGGCGTAGCGGTGGCCGAAGCCATCCGCATCCGCTACCGCGAGGCCAAACGCCTGCACTGGCGGCAGCTGGTGCTGGTGGTGGAAATTCTGCTGCTGTTCGGCGTCGGGTTCATCCCCAACACGCTTGATATGGCCGCCAATGCGCTGGTGTCGTTTGCCTGCGCGATGCAGGTGCAGGCGTTCCGCAAGGTGCACGGCTACCCGTTCGCCAGCACCATGTGCATCGGCAATCTGCGCAGCGGCATGGAATCACTGGTGGTCTGCTTCCACCTGCATGATAAAAAGGCGCTGTATAAGGCGCTGCACTATTTCGGCGTGATTCTGCTGTTTGCCATCGGTGCCGGGCTGGGCGCACAGGGCGTGGCGGTGTTTGGCAACCGAACCATCTGGTTCAGCTGCGCGCTGCTGCTGGTGAGTCTGTGCTTCATGTTCATCCAAGATGAAGAGCAAGCCCGCCAGGAAACCAAATAACAGGCATAAAAAGGCCCCCTCCGGGATACCATTCCTGGTGGGGGCCTTTGTGTATTTACTACATCTTGTGGTCTGCAAAGAGGGGGTCGTCCTGCCACAGCACCACCTGCCCGGCGGCACGGGTGCGGTTCATATCAATGATGCGCTGGTTGCTGGACCCGCGGAACCGCAGGCTGATATCGTACTTGTCCTGCACAAAATCGCCGTCGACGAGGACATCTATATATTGTAGGAACTCATCGGTCACTTCGCAGCGACCGGGGCCGGGTTGCAAGATCTCTTGCTCAAAATGGTTGCCGGTGTAGCACCAGATCGTCTTGTGGGGGTACAGCGCCTTGACATTTTTGACAAACGGCAGCAGTTCGCGCTGGTTTTCCGGCTCGAACGGCTCACCGCCCAGCAGCGAAAGCCCGTTGATGTAGCCGGGGGCCAGGCTTTCCAGAATTTTGTTGCGAACCTCTTTGGTAAAGGGCTCACCGTAGTTAAAATCCCACGCAACAGCGTTGAAGCAGTTGGGGCAGTGGCGGCGGCAGCCCGAGACAAACAGGCTGGTGCGCACCCCCTCGCCGTTGGCGATATCGCAGTATTTGATAGTAGCGTAGTTCATAGGGCAAGGCTCTCCTTTATAAAATACCGAATCACTGCCTATGCAGTATCGTATCAATATCTTGTGTTTTTTTGTTTTGACGGTTCAATATCTGCTAACAGTATACCAGCTTATGCCGCACACTGCAAGCCCCGCCCGGACGGACGAAGCGTTGTTTTATACGATGCTGCGTATAAAATCTTGCCAATTGTGAACTTCTCCTCAAAATAGCTAAAATTTGCGGCTGATTTTCTACGTGGTTGTAGGTTTGGCTTTTTCATCGTTGGAACGAATAAAATGCAACATTTTGGCGTTCCTTCATGTAACACCACAATATATTGTGGTGTTGCCGCTTGACTTTTCGCCCCCGCTGCGATAAGATAGATTTGCTCGCAGAACGAGCTTTGTACGTTTGGAACTTTTATACGTTTTGTATATCAGATATAGATTCAACGTTGTTTAGGAGTGTAAGCATGAAAATCATCAAACGCAACGGCAGCGAGGCCGTCTTCGACATTACCAAGATCATTGCAGCCATTACCAAGGCCAACCATGTCGTGCCGGAAAGCCAGCGTTTGACCAAGGAGCAGATCATCGAGATCAGCGACCACGTGCAGACTAGCTGCCTGTCCCGCAGCCACGCGATGAACGTCGAGGAGATCCAGGATCTGGTCGAGGATGAGATCATGCGGACCGGCGCCTTTGAGGTTGCCCGTAAATACATCACCTACCGCTATGTGCAGAGCCTGAAGCGCACCCACAACACGACAGATGACAAGATCCTCTCGCTGATCGAGTGCAACAACGAGGAAGTCAAGCAGGAGAACTCCAACAAAAACCCCACCGTCAACAGCGTGCAGCGCGATTACATGGCCGGCGAGGTCAGCAAGGACCTGACCATGCGTATGCTGCTGCCCCCGGAGATCGTTAAGGCGCACGAGGAGGGCATCATCCACTTCCATGATGCCGACTACTACGCTCAGCACATGCACAACTGCGACCTCGTCAACCTCGACGACATGCTGCAAAACGGCACCGTCATCAGCGGCACGCTGATCGAAAAGCCGCATTCCTTCTCCACCGCCTGCAACATTGCCACCCAGATCATCGCGCAGGTCGCGTCCAGCCAGTACGGCGGCCAGAGCATCAGCCTGACCCACCTGGCCCCCTTTGTCGACGTCAGCCGCAAGAAGATCCGCCGCGACGTCGAAGCCGAGATGCAGGACCTGGGCATTGCCCCGGGCGAGGAGAAGCTTTCCGAGATCGTTGAAAAGCGCCTGCGCGAAGAAATCAAACGCGGGGTGCAGACCATCCAGTATCAGGTCGTCACCCTGATGACCACCAACGGCCAGGCCCCGTTCATCACCGTGTTCATGTATCTGAACGAAGCCGGTGACAACCAGCGCTTGAAGTCCGACCTGGCCATCGTCATTGAGGAAATGCTGCGCCAGCGCTATCAGGGCGTCAAGAACGAGGCCGGTGTCTGGATCACGCCCGCGTTCCCCAAGCTGATTTACGTGCTGGAAAACGACAACATCTACGAGGGCCAGCCCTACTATTACCTGACCAAGCTGGCTGCCAAGTGCACCGCCAAGCGCATGGTGCCTGACTATATCAGCGAAAAGAAGATGCTGGAATACAAGGTGGACAAAAATGGCGAGGGCCATTGCTTCACCTGCATGGGCTGCCGCAGCTTCCTGACCCCCTACGTGGACGAGAACGGCAAGCCCAAGTATTATGGCCGCTTCAACCAGGGCGTTGTCACCATCAACCTGGTGGACGTGGCCCTGTCCAGCGGCGGCGATTTTGATAAGTTCTGGAAGATCTTCGACGAGCGCCTTGAGCTTTGCCACAAGGCCCTGATGTGCCGCCACAACCGCCTGAAGGGCACCCTGAGCGACGCCGCCCCCATCCTGTGGCAGTACGGCGCGCTGGCCCGCCTGAAGAAAGGCGAGCCGATCGACAAGCTGCTGTACGGCGGTTACTCCACCATCAGCCTGGGCTATGCAGGCCTATACGAGTGCTGCAAGTATATGACCGGCAAGAGCCACACTGACCCCGCCGCCAAGCCCTTTGCGCTGAACGTGATGCAGCACATGAACGATGCCTGCACCAAGTGGAAAGAACAGCATAACATCGACTTCAGCCTGTACGGCACCCCGCTGGAATCCACCACCTACAAGTTTGCCAAGTGCCTGCAAAAGCGTTTTGGCATGGTGCCCGGCATCACCGACCGCAACTATATCACCAACTCCTACCACGTCCACGTGACCGAGCAGATCGACGCCTTTACCAAGCTGAAATTCGAGAGCGAGTTCCAGCGCCTGTCCCCGGGCGGTGCCATCAGCTACGTGGAAGTACCCAACATGCAGGATAACCTTGAGGCTGTTATCAAGGTGATGCAGTTCATCTACGAGAACATCATGTACGCCGAGCTGAACACCAAGAGCGACTACTGCCAGGTGTGCGGCTACGATGGTGAGATCAGCATTGTACAGGAGGACGGCAAGCTTGTTTGGGAGTGCCCCAAGTGCCACAACCGTGACCAGAACAAGCTGAATGTTGCCCGCCGCACCTGCGGTTACATCGGCACCCAGTTCTGGAACCAGGGCCGCACCGCCGAAATCAAAGACCGCGTGCTGCATCTGTAATTTTCAAAATATTTAAAACACCCCCGCCTACTGTTGCGATGTCAGGCGGGGGCGTTTTTTACAGGGTTTGTTTCTTGCAGGTGTAGAAATAGTACGGGATCTCGAAGCAGAGCATGACGCACCAGCCAAAGGCGCAGGCATAGGCGATGCCGTGCAGGCCGATGCGGGGGGCCAGCAGGGCGGCACCGGCGGCGCGCAGACCCGCTTGCAGGCAGGTGCCGATGAGGGTAGTGGTCATCTTGCCCATGCCGCGGTAGAAGCCCTGGAAGCCGTTGGTCAGCGCGGGCAGGGCGTAGAACAACGCCATGTAGCCCAGGTATTGGCTGCCAAGCGCAACGATCTCGGCGGCGCCCTCCCCTGCCACAAACAGGCTGACGATGGGCGCGCGCAGCAGCCAGGTCAGGCTGCCGACCAACAGCCAGTAACACAACTCAAGCCGGATGCCGACGCGGAAGCCCGGGCGGATGCGCTGCTTTTGCCCGGCACCGCGGTTTTGGGCGATGTAGGTCGTGATGGCGGTGGCGATGCTTTGCTGCGGGGTGAACGCGAAATCATCCACGCGGGTGACGGCGTTGAACGCCGCGATGGCCTGCACGCCCAGTGCGTTGACCTGGCCCTGGATCAGCACCTTGCACACAGGCTGCACCGCCTGCTGCAAGGCCGTGACTGCGCCGTACTGCAAAATGCGGCCCAGCAGCGCCGGGCGGATGCGCCACTGGCTGCGCGCGGGGCAAAGCTGCGGCACGCGGCGCACCATGTACCACGCGGCCATGATGGCGCTGGCGGCTTCGGCCACCACGGTGGTGACGGCGCTGCATACAATCCCAAAGCCCAACCCGCCGATAAGCACGATATCCAGCGCGGCGTTGAGTACCGCCGAGAATGCAAGGAATTTCAACGGCGTTTTGGAGTCGCCGACACTTTTCAGCCCAGCGGCCAGCGCGTTATAAAAAAACGTAAACGGCGCACCCAAAAAGGTAATACGCAGGTAAACGTCGGTGCTGCGCATGATTTCGTCAGGAACGGCCAGGCCGCGCAGGATCAGCGGTGCAGCGGCAACGCCCAGCAGCGCCACGGCGCAGCAGAGCGCCGCGCCAAACAGCAGGGTCGTTGCCAATGTTTCTTTCAAGGTTTCCTCGTTTTTGGCACCAAATGCTTCGCTCATCAGCACACCGGCACCGATGCACAAGCCGCTGATGGCCAGGATGACGAGGTTCATCACCGGGCCCGCAATGCCCTCGGCCGCGAGGGCGTCTTGCCCGATGAAGCGGCCCGCGATGATGGAATCGACCGCATTATAGGCCAGTTGCAGCCAGTTGCCCAGCAGGAGCGGCACCGCATAAAAGAACAGGTGCCCCAGCGGGGCACCCTTTGTCATATCACGCATATACGTTATTTATCTTCCTCAGTCTCGGCCACAATGTAGATGGGGCGGTGCTTGACTTCGAGGTAGGTCTTGGCTAGGTATTCGCCCACAATGCCGGTGCAGAACAACTGCACGCCGCTGCACAGCAGAATAATGCAGACAAGGCTCGGCCAGCCGGAAGTGGGGTCGCCAAAGGCCAGCGCGCGGACGATAACAAAAATGATGCCGATAAACGCCAGGATGCAGAACAGCACACCCACGCCTGCGGCCACCAGCAGCGGCGTGGTGGAGAAGCCGACGATACCCTCGATGGAGTATTTGAACAGGCCCCAGAAGTTCCACTTAGTGGTACCTGCCACGCGCTCAATGTTCTCGTAGTCGAACCACTTGGTCTTGAAGCCGACCCAGCTGAAAATGCCCTTGCTGAAGCGGTTGTACTCGGCCATGCTGAGCACGGCGTCAGTCATTTTTCGGCTCATCAGGCGGAAATCGCGCGCACCGTCGACAATTTCCGTATCGGACATTTTGTTGATGATCTGGTAAAATTTGCGGGCAAACCAGCTGCGCAGCGGCGGCTCACCCTTGCGGGTGGTGCGGCGGGTGGCGGCGCAGTCGTACTCGCCGGTCAGCAGCGTATCCAGCATCTGGGGCAGCAGCGCCGGGGGATCCTGCAAGTCGGCGTCCATCGTGGCAACATAGTCACCCTTGGCGGCTTGCAGGCCCGCGTAGATACCAGCCTCCTTGCCAAAGTTGCGGCTGAACGAAACATATCGCACGCGGTCATCCTGGGCGTGCAGCTCGCGCGCCACACGCAGAGTGCCATCGCGGGAGCCGTCATCCACAAAGATGAACTCGAAATCCGCGCCGTGGCTGGTTTTCATTTCGGCCGCCACACGGCTAGCTTCTTTATAAAACAGAGGCATGGCCTCTTCCTCGTTATAACAAGGTACGATTAGACTGATGAGCATGGTTTGTGACCTGCTTTCGTAACGAATTTGTGTCTTTTATTATATCGTACTTTTCGCCGTTTGTAAACAAAAAAGGCAGAACGCGCGCGTTCTGCCTTTTGCTTTAAAGTTTCTCTGGTGCTTTCTTTTCAAAGAAAGAATCGCATCAACCCTTCACGGCGATGTTGACCAGCTTGCCTTTGACGTAGATCTCTTTGGCAATGGTCTTGCCAGCGATGGCTTCGGCCACCGCGGGCTCGGCCTTGGCCTGGGCGATAGCATCGGCGTTCTCGATGGCAGCAGGCACGTTGATGCGGGCCTTGACCTTGCCGTTGACCTGCACCGCGATCTCGATGGTCTGCTCAACGCACTTGGCCTCATCGTAGGTGGGCCAGGCGTGGTAGGCCAGCTGCTCGGTGTGGCCAAGCTGCTGCCAGAGCTCCTCGGTCATGTGGGGGGCGAACGGATTCAGCAACTGGAGCAAGACCTCGTACTCGGCCTTGGTCGCGCCGCCCTTATCGCTGAGGGCATTGACGTAGATCATCAGCTGCGCAATGGCGGTGTTGGCTTTCAGCGCGTCGATGTCCTCGCCGACCTTCTTGATGGTGCGGTTGGCCACGGCTTCCAGCTCGGGGCGGATGCCGTCGCCGTCCACGAGCTTCTCGCTCATGGACCAAATCTTATCGAGGAAACGCTTGCAGCCCTTGATGGAAGAGGTGTTCCAGGGGGCGGCCTTTTCAAAGTCGCCGATGAACATCTCGTACAGGCGCAGCGTATCGGCACCGTACTCGTTGACGACATCGTCGGGGTTGACGACGTTGCCCAGAGACTTGCTCATCTTGACGATGGGATGCTCAGCCATCTCGCCGTACTTCTCGACCAGGGCCTTGCGGGCACCCTTTTCGTCGCCGTACTCGGCCAGCAGGCGCTTGCGCTCGGCATCGGGCTGGTTTTCAAAGGCATGGGGGTTCAAGCCCAGGATCATGCCGTGAGAAGTACGCTTCTGGTAGGGCTCCTTGCTGGGCACTACGCCGATATCATACAGGAATTTATGCCAGAAACGGCTGTACAACAGGTGCAGGGTGGTGTGCTCCATGCCGCCGTTGTACCAGTCGACGGGGCTCCAGTATTCCAAAGCCTCTTTGCTGGCGATCGCATCGTGGTTGTGGGGGTCGCAGTAACGCAGGAAATACCAGCTGGAACCGGCCCACTGGGGCATGGTGTCAGTCTCGCGCTTGGCGGGGGCACCGCAGCAGGGGCAGGTGGTGTTGACCCACTCGGTATGGCGGGCCAGCGGGCTTTCGCCGTTTTCGCCAGGCTCGAAGTCCTTGATCTCGGGCAGGCGCAGGGGCAGCTCGCTCTCGGGCAGGGGCACCCAGCCGCACTTGTCGCAGTAAACCATGGGGATGGGCTCGCCCCAGTAACGCTGGCGGCTGAACACCCAGTCACGCAGCTTGAAGTTGACCTGCTTGTGCCCCTTGCCGTTTTCTTCCAGCCAGGCGTACATCTTGTTCTTGGCATCCTCGACAGACAGGCCGTCCAGGAAGCCCGAGTTGACCAGCGTGCCGGTGGCAACGTCGGTGAAGGCTTCCTTGTCGAGATTGCTCTCGGTAGTGCCCTTGACGACCTCGATAATGGGCATGCCGAATTTCTTGGCAAACTCCCAGTCACGGGTATCGTGGGCGGGCACGGCCATGATGGCGCCGGTGCCGTAGGTAGCCAGGACGTAATCAGACACGAAGATGGGCACCTGCTTGCCATTAACAGGGTTGACGGCCTGCACACCCTCGATAACGACGCCGGTCTTTTCCTTGTTCAGCTCGGTACGCTCAAAGTCAGACTTGCGGGCGGCTTCCTCCTGATAAGCGGAGACAGCGTCGGCATTCTTGATAAGCCCGGCGTCGGTCCACTTTTTGATGAAGGCATGCTCGGGGCTGATGACCATGTAGGTGCAGCCGAACAGCGTGTCCGCGCGGGTGGTGTAGACAGTCAGGGTATCGCCGGCGGTGGTGTCGAAGTTGATCTCGGCACCATGGCTGCGGCCGATCCAGTTGCGCTGCTGGGTCTTGACGCGATCGATGTAGTCGACATCGTCCAGATCGTTGATCAGGCGGTCAGCGTAGGCCGTGATCTTGAGCATCCACTGGCTCTTGTTTTTCTGCACAACGGGGCTGCCGCAGCGCTCGCAGACGCCGTTGACGACTTCCTCGTTGGCCAGCACGACCTTGCAGCCGGTGCAGTAGTTGACGGTAGTCTCTTTCTTGTACGCCAGGCCCTTTTTGAACAGCTGGATGAAAATCCACTGGGTCCACTTGTAATACTCAGGGTCGGTGGTGTTGATCTCGCGGTCCCAGTCAAAGGACAGGCCCAGGGCCTTGAGCTGGCTCTTGAAGCGGGCCACGTTCTGGGCAGTGACGATCTCGGGGTTGATGTGGTTTTTCAGGGCGTAGTTCTCAGTCGGCAGGCCGAAAGCGTCCCAACCCATGGGGTACAGGACGTTGTAGCCGCACTGGCGCTTTTTGCGGGCGACGATATCCAGCGCGGTGTAGCTGCGCGGATGACCGACGTGCAGACCAGCGGCCGAGGGATACGGGAACTCGACCAAGGCGTAGAATTTGGGCTTGGAATGGTCGATCCCGGCATGGAAGGTATCTTCGTCCTCCCACACCTTCTGCCATTTGGCCTCAACGGTTTTGAAATCGTATTTCATACTCTATCTTTTCTCCCCACGTTGATAATGTAAACGGGTTTTGCTGTAAGGTTATTCAGCCGGGGTCCCGGTCTCTTCCGGCAGCCATTCGCTGGCGGGCACGGGCTTGGCATCGGCCCACAGGTGTTCCAGGTCGTAGTAGTCATGGGCTTCCTGGGTAAAGACGTGGACGATAACGCTGCCGTAGTCCAGCAGCACCCAGCGCTTGCCGTCGTGGCCCTCGGTGCGCAGCACCTGCACGCCCTCGCGGCCCAGCTGGAACTCGGCTTCATCGGCCAGGGCACCCACATGGGTGGTGGAGTTGCCGGTGGCGATGACAAAATACTCGGTAACGGTGGTCAGGTCCTCAACCTCCAGAATGTGGATGTTAAAGGCCTTTTTGGCGTCCAGCGCGCGGGCCAGACGGATGGCAAGTTCTCTGCTTTCCATAGGGTTCTCCTTATTTTAAGCGGCCGGTTCGCTGGTGGATTCGGATTCAGACGCGGCGGGTTCGTTCGCCATAACGTCCTGCACCTGGTTGGAACCGTCGATGTTATCGTGCTTCTGAGCGTCGTCGGCTTCGCTCATCAGGCCGCCAAGGACCTGAATATTGGGATCCGAAGCAGTCAGGCCGGATGTATCAACGACGTTGTCGCACAGGTTGAGCTGGCTGGCATCGACCGGGCCGGTATTCTCGCGGAAATACTCGTTCAGCAGGTCGGCGTCGGCCTGTCGGGCTGCATACAGCAGCGCCTGGCCCTGATACTGCGGGCCGCTGAACACCGGCATCTGACAGATCATGATCTTACTGGAATCGATCTTGAGCATACTGATTGCAAAGCTGACGAGCTTCGACGCCGAGAGGTCGGTCTCCATATAATTCAGCACGGCGGGGGTCAGCTTTGCCACGTCAAAGACATTGTCGATGCTCTTGAGGCGGCGGAACAAAGCGGCGTAGAACTGGCGCTGCATATTCAGGCGGCCCAGGTCGCCATTGTTGTAAATGTGGCGCGCACGCAGCAGGAATTCGCAGGCATCGCCCTTCAGCGTCTGGTAGCCCTGCGAAATGTGGCTGCCCTGGTAGTCCATATCCTGCGGGACATAGATCTCGATGCCGCCAAAGAGGTCGACCAGTTCGGTCAGCATTTCCAGGCGGATGGTGACATAACCATCAATGGGGATCTTGTACTGGTCGGCGACCAGCTCACACAGGGCGGCCATATTGTTGTTGTTATCGCTGCCCTGGGTCTTGGCGACGCCGTTGATGCGGTAGTTACCGGAAACGCTTGCATCGGTCGTGACCATCGTGTCACGCGGGATTTGCAGCATCTTCAGCTCGCCGGTCTTGTTGTTGAAGTGGACGTACAAGATCATATCGGTCATGCCGTCGTTGACATCGGAGTCGTTGGAGGAACCGGCGGCCAGGTTGCCCGTGGAAGAACGGTCGACACCGGTGACAAGAATGTTCAGCTCGTCGTCCTGGAACTCTTTGGGGGTGTTGACCAGCTGGTTCAGCTTGATGCTGCCGCCCTGGGGGGCGATGGCACCCATGATGAGCGCATATGCGCCGCCGAAGATCAGCACGATCACCAGCAGGGTGATGAGCAGGATCTTCCACCAAGTGCCTTTCTTTTTCTTCTTTTTCCCGCCGCCTTTGCCGCCTTTTTTGCCGTGGGGCTTGGCGTCGGCAGGCTCACCGCCGCGGGGCGGTTTGCGGCGGCCGCCGCCGGAGGCATGGTGGGTGCGGGGGGCGTCCTCTTCTGCCGGGCGGGCCTTGCGGGCGCGCGGGGCTTCTTCCATCTGGATGCCGCCGGCGGGGACCGCCTCGTCATAATTAAAGGCGGGGCGGCTGCCCTGGGCCTTGTTTACATCCAGTTGCTGCACCTGGGCGCGCGGGCGGGCAGGCTGTGCCGTGCCCTCGCGGTGGATGGTGCGCTGCTGCGGCTGCTGGGCCGCAGGCTGGTTCTGGCGGCTGATCTGGATTTCCCGCGTGGGGAACTGCACGGTGTTGCCGTACTTGCGCTCGGCCGCAGCGCGGTAGGCCAGGGCCTGGCGCTGGGCATGGGTCAGCTCGCGCGGGGCCTCCTGTGCGGGGGCCTGCTGCACAGGCTGAGCCGGGGCTTGCTGCACAGGCGGCTGCTGCGGGATCTGCTGGCGGATCTGCCGTGCCTGTTGCTGGGTGCGCATGGGCTGCTGGATGGTACGGCGGCGGGCATTCTGGTTGGCCTGCTCCTGTGCACGGCGGCGGGCAGCCTCGTACTGGGACTGGTCAAAGCTGCCGGACGCGCTGCCGGTATTGAGCTTACGCGGTTCGCTCATTGTGTTTCCTCCCTGTTTTTGGAGTCGGCGGGAACGGACACGATGCAGCGCGAAATTCCGGCGCAGGCAAAGCGTGTTGGGTTCCCTTTACGGTTCTTGCAAATGCTCTTTTGCATACTCGTAAGCGGCTACACTTTCAGGGTCCAGTGTGCCGCCCTTTTCTTCCACAAAATCTATGCTGCGCTTGAGTGCGTCGCACAAAGCCCGATCCAGGTCCTGCATTTCCAGTTTGCGCAGGTCGTCCACGCCGGGCCAGTCGCGCTCGGCGCTGGACATATCGGCCAGATAGATGATCTTGTCCAGTTTGCTCATGTTCGGCTTGCCGGTGGTGTGGCAGCGGATGGCGGACAAGATCTCGGGATCGGTAACGCCCCATTGGGTCTCGGCCAGGATGGCTGCGGCGATGCCATGCCACACGGGCGATGGGCGCGCAGGGGCATTTTCTGTTATTATAGCATTATCGGCAAAAATCTGCAACAACTCTGATTTTGGCAGTTCTTTGGCAGAATCATGCAAAATTGCCGCCACAGCGGCCTTTTCCGGGTCTGCGCCCCATTGCTTTGCCAGTTTTACCGCCATTTTTTTTACATTTTTGGTGTGCGTCCAGCGTTTTTCGCTCAGGCGCGGCTTCACCAACGCTTTGGCTTCTTCACAGGTCATGGGTTTTGAACCTTCTTTTTTTGGGGGGTTGTGGGATGTATTACTACGCGTACCTGAAGGCTCCCCTAGAGGGGAGCCTTTCCTTACGGTCTCTGCCTGTACAAATGCTTTTCCTGCACCACGCGCAGGGTTTCGGGGGGGAGCACTTCGGGCCAGCGTTCGGGCGGGATCCTGCCGCTGCGGATGTCGCTGGATGCACAGGGGTAGGCTTCAGCCCGGGCAAACAGCACCCTGCCTCCCTCGGCGGTCAGCGCGGCGGCAGCGGCCTGCAAGGCGGGTTCGTCACCCGCTTCGCGGCTTTCCACCACCAGCGCGGCCATCGAAAGCATATCCCGCCAGCGGTACCACGCGGTAAAGGTCAGCAGCATGTCACTGCCAACGCAGAGGTACAACTCGGCCCCGGGGTAGGCTTCGCACAGCATTTCCAGCGTATGCACGGTGTAGCTGCGCCCGCCCTGGCGTATCTCCCAGTCGCTGACCTCCACCGCCGGGCTGAGCACCGTAAAGCATTGGCACATCGCCAGGCGTACATCGCCGGGGGTAGTGCTTGCCTTTTTGTGCGGCGGGATACCGGCAGGCATAACGATCGCCTTATCGGGCCGCACGCAGGTCAGCGCGGCGCGCAGATTATTCATGTGGCCGTTGTGGGGCGGGTCGAACGTGCCGCCGTAGAGCAGCACTTTTTTAGCGGCACCCATTATTTAGCCAGGATGGCGTCAAAGGCGCTTTCCTTTTTCTTCTGCTTGAACAGCACGAACTTGCGGCCGATGACCTGCACGCACTCGCAGCCCAGCGCTTCGCACAGGGCGTCGGCGGCTTCGCGGGCCGAATACTCGCTGTTTTCCAGCACCTTAATTTTGATCAGTTCGCGGGCGGCGATGCAGTCGGCCAGGCCCTGGATGAGCGTTTCGTCGATCTCGCCCTTGCCGATCTGGAAAACGGGGTCGATGGTGTTGGCAGCGCTGCGCAGAGCGGCGCGCTGTTTGCTGGTTAAAGCCATAGTGGTCTCCTTTTTTTGTAAAATCTTATTGTAAAAACGCGGGCAGCTGTTCGGCCAGTTTTTCCATGGCGCGGCCGCGGTGGCTGATGGCGTCCTTCTCGGCGTCGGTCAGCTCGGCATAGCTGCGGCGGGCGGTGTTTTCGGTGGTGGTGCCGTCGGGCAGGCCGATGCGGTCGGGCACAAACAGCGGGTCGTAGCCAAAGCCGTTTGTGCCGGTCTCGGCAAAGCTGATGGAGCCCGGGCACTCCCCTGCCACTTCGAGCGTGCGGCCATCGGGCAGCATAAAGCAGATGGCCGAGACAAACTGCGCGGCGCGGCCGCCCACCGGGACAGCTTCCATCTCGTGCAAGAGTTTGGCGTTGTTGGCGGCGTCATCGCCGTGGCAGCCTGCATAGCGGGCGCTGTAAACGCCGGGCGCGCCGTGCAGCGCGTCAACACACAGGCCGGAGTCATCAGCCACAGTGGGCAGGCCGCTGGCCTTGCAGAACGCTTCGGCCTTGATGCGGGCATTCTCGGCAAAGGTGGTGCCGGTTTCCTCGGGGTCAAGGTCTATCCCCAAATCGCGCAGGCTCCTGACCTCGTGGCCCATCTGCTCCAGAATGCGGCGCAGTTCTTTCAGTTTGCCAGCGTTGTTGCTGGCGGCGCATACGATCATGCCTGTTCCTCCCCGGCGTTTTCATCCACTTCTTCGTTCTTTTTCTGCAAGGCTTCCTCGGGCAGCAGCGTTTCGACAAAGGTCTGGGCGTTGAACTCCATCAGATCGTCGATCTTCTCGCCCACACCGATGAAGCGGATGGGCAGACCGAGGTTTTCCCACACGGAAACGGCGCAGCCGCCGCGCGGAGTGCCGTCCAGTTTGGTCAGCACAATGCCGGTGGCAC
The DNA here is from genome assembly GCA_004554775.1 of Subdoligranulum variabile. GTDB lineage: Bacteria > Bacillota > Clostridia > Oscillospirales > Ruminococcaceae > Gemmiger > Gemmiger variabilis_B. Next base: position 176,829 of record SFKI01000004.1, on the reverse strand, counting down.
CGGCGGCGCGGCAGAACTCCTCGGCCTGGCTGATGGCGTTCTGGCCAGTGATGGCGTCCAGCACCAGCAGCACTTCGAGGCTGGCTTCGGGGCTGGCCTTTTTGACGCTGCGGGAAATTTTCGCCAGCTCGTCCATCAGGCCCTTTTTGTTGTGCAGGCGACCTGCGGTATCGGCAATGACCATGTCATAGTCCTTGGCGGTCGCGCTTTTGACGGCGTCAAAGATGACGGCGGCGGGGTCGGCACCCTGCCCGGCCTGCACCAACGGCACACCGGCGCGGTCGGCCCACAGTTCCAGCTGTTCACTGGCGGCGGCGCGGAAGGTGTCGCCCGCGGCCAGCATGACGCGCTTGCCCTTATCCTTGTACAGATGGGCCAGCTTGGCGATGGTCGTCGTTTTGCCGACCCCGTTGACGCCGATAACAAGGATGACGGCGGGCTTGCCGTCAAGGTCCATCGGGTAGCGGGGGGTCAGCTCCCGGCAGATGATCTCGCGCAGCTCGTCCAGCGCTTCCTGGCCGGTCTTGAGGTGCTTCTCCGCGACGGCATCGCGCAGCTCATCCACCAGGCGCACGGCGCACATGGGGCCGACGTCGGCCAAAATGAGCTGCTCTTCCAGGGTATCATACAGGTCGTCGTCGATCTGCGCATGGGTCAGCGTGTTGACGATGTTCTGGAAAAAGCCGGTGCGGGTCTTTTCCAGGCCATACTTCATTTTTTGCTGTTCCTGGAACTCCTGCTCCGAGATATCGCGCTTGAAAAAGTTGAAAAATCCCATGGGAAACCTCCCTTTTTATCATGGCAATACCGCACAATTCTGAGTGCCGATACGGCGCGTGAGGTGCGCTGACTGCCAAGCAAAAGTGCAGATAATACTTTGTGTACTATCGAGCATTTTTGCAACGCAGACGGCGTACCGCGCACCGAGCCGCAGCGAGGCGCTTCGGAGCGCAACCGACGCTTTGCGGCGGCTCTTGGCGCGGAGATCCGCTGGAGCGGTGCTTAAGCCGTCAGGCGGGAATTGTGCTTTGCTACCTTAGGTGATGAGGTCTGCGCTGACTTTGTCAAGGTCAAGGCGCAGGATCTTGGAAACGCCGTCCTCCTGCATGGTGACGCCGTACAGTACGTCGGCGGCTTCCATCGTGCCGCGGCGGTGGGTGATGACGATGAACTGGGTGTGGTCGGTCATGCGGCGCAGGTACTGCGCGTAACGGGCCACGTTGACGTCGTCCAGCGCAGCTTCGATCTCATCGAGGAAGCAGAACGGCGCGGGATTGACGTTGAGAATGGCAAAATAGATCGAAATAGCGACCAATGCCTGCTCGCCGCCGGAGAGGGCGCTCAGGTTTTTGATGACCTTGCCCGGGGGCGAGACTTCGATTTCGATGCCGGATTCCAGCACATTGCTTTCTTCCGAGAGGTAGAGCCGCGCATGGCCGCCGCCGAACAGTTCTTTAAAGATCTGCTGAAAGTGGTTGTTGATCTGCTTGAAGCTCGTCGTGAACAGCTCTTCCATCTCGCTGCACAGTTCAGCGATCATGCGGGTCAGCTCGCTCTTGGCCTTTTCGACGTCCGTGACCTGGGCTTTCAGGAAGTCGTAACGTTCCTTGACTTCCTTATATTCCTCGATGGCGCCGACGTTGACGTTGCCCAAACTGCGGATCTTGCTGCGGACCTCGGCCACGCTGCGGCGCAGCTCGGTCAGGGATTCAAACTCGACGCAGAGGTCTTTCGCTTCGCCTGCGGTGAGCTGGTACTCCTCCCACAGCTTGGTATTGGTGTCGTTCAGCTCGTTTTCAGCAGCGGTGCGGCGCTCGGCCAGGCGGGCCATCTCGCCGCTCATCCGCTCGCGCTCGTCGGTCAGGGCGCGGTTCTCCTGCCCTAAGCGGGCCACGGCGGCTTCCTTTTCCATACGGGCGGCGTTGGCGGCGCGGATGGCTTCTTCCGCTGCGGCGATCTTTTCTTTATTGTCGGCGCGGGTGCGCTCGATCTCGGCGATCTTCAGGGCGTTGGCCTCGATCTTGGCCTTGGCGGCTTCAATGGCGGCGTTCAACTCGCGGGCGCGGGCTTCGGCCTCGCCGGTGCGGCTCTGCAATCCCTCGAGCGCGGCTTCGTGCAGGCCGATGTCCTTCTCGTTGGCCAGGCGCTGCATCTGGTTTTCGCTCAGCTCGCCCGTGATGCGTTCGCGCTCGGCGGTCAGGCTGCCGGTACTCTCGCCCAGTTCGGCCAGCTCGTCGTTGTAAGTCGTCAGCTCTTCCTCGGCCTTGGCGCGGGCAGCTTCGGCTTCGGCGCAGGCGGTCTCGTTCTGGGTCACGGCGGCCTGCTGGGCTTCGATCTCAGCGGTCAGGCTGCGGGTGTTTTCCTCGTGCTGGGCCACGGCGGCGGTCAGGCGGTCGAGTTCCAGCGAAGCGCGCAGCCGTTCGGACGAAGCGTTCATGCCCTCGGCCTCGGCACCGGAAAGCTGGGCGGTGAGGTTATCGACCTCAGCCTTGCGGGCTTCCAGTTCCTTTTCAGCGTCTGCACGTTTTTTATCAAGCTTGACAAGGCGTGCGCGCAGCTCGTCCAACTCCTGCTTGCGGCTGAACACACCGACGCTGCGGGCTGTGGAACCACCGGTGAACGAACCGCCGGCGTTGATGACCTGGCCGTCCAGCGTGACGATGCGGTTGCGGTAGCCAAGGTTTTTGGCCACGGCGGAAGCTTCGGACAGATCCTCGACCACAATGATGCGGCCGAGCAGGTTGTCGATGATGTGCTGGTAGCGCGGATCGCACTTGACCAGATCGGCGGCGACTTCGGCAGTGCCGGTCAACCGCCCGGTGAAGCGGGAGCCCTGCACGGTGTCCAGCGGCAGGAAGGTGGCACGGCCTGCGCGCTCGTCCTTCAAAAAGCCGATGGCGGCGCGGGCGCAGCCCTGATCCTCGACCACAATATTTTGCAGCGCAAAGCCGAGGGCGGTCTCGATGGCGACCTCGTAGCCTTTTTCGACGGTCAGGATGCCCGCCACGGGGCCGATGATGCCGCGCAGACGGCGGCCTGCAGCAGCGCGCATGACGGCCTTGACGCTTTGCTGGTAGCCGTCCATGTTGCGCTCCAGATCTTCCAGGATATGGATGCGCTGGGAGGTGTTGGACCGCTCTTTGTCGGCCTTTTGCAGGGCGTCCGCGGCTTCGGCCTGCTGGCGGCGGCGGCTTTCGAGCTTGAGCTTTAAGCCCGCCTTGATGTTATCGTTGCGGGTAACGGCGTCCTCGGCATCCTTTAAGCGGCGCTCGGCGCGGCGCTTTTCTTCCTCGGCGGCGGCGGCAGATGTTTCGAGTTCTGCGGCCTGCTGCTGCGCTTCGGCCAGGCGCTGGGCGGCGGCTTCGCGGGCCGACTGGGCCGACGCGGCGCGCACTTTGGCGGCGGTGGCAGTATCCTGCAAGCGTGCGATGGCGGCGTCGATGACATCGCGGCGCTGGCCGCTGGCGGCGGCTTTTTCTTCCAGCGCGTGGAGCTCAGCGCGCAGTTCGGTCACGCGGGCATCCAGCGCGGCGACCTCGCCGTGCAGTTTTTCGATGGCAGCTTTATGGCCTGCGGCCTCGGTCTCGATGGACTGACGGCCCTGCCCGGCACGCTCGAGTTCGCTGGTGGCTTCGTCGATGCGGAAACGGCTGTGCTCGCTCTCGTTTTTCAAAACCGCGATTTCGCTCTCGCTTCCAGCGTTGGCCTCGGTCACGGCGCGGATATCAGCATTGGCCTGCTCGACCTGCAAGACAAGCTGCTGGGCCTCTTCACGCAGGGCGGCGCTTTTTTCGTCGAACTCGTCCAGCTGGCGGCTCAAACGCTCGTAGTCGGCCTGGGCAGCTTCAAACTTGCGCTGCTGGTCGCGCACGGTATCGTTGGCGCGGCGAATGGCATCGACCCAGAGGGTGACTTCCAGGCTTTTACGGCGCTCGGACAGTTCCAGGAACTGCTGGGCCTTTTCGCTGTCGCGCTTCAGGGGGCCGACGCGCTTTTCCAGTTCGCCCAAAATATCGCGCAGACGTTCGAGGTTGCCCTCGGCGGCTTCAAGGCGGCGCTCGGCCTCGTTTTTGCGGTAGCGGTATTTGGCAATGCCGGACGCTTCCTCGAAAATTTCGCGGCGCTCGGCCGATTTGGCACCGACGATCTCGGCAATGCGGCCCTGGCCGACGATGGCGTAACCGTCGCGGCCAATGCCGGTATCCAGCAGCAGTTCGTAGACGTCCTTCAGGCGGACGTTCTGGCCGTTGATGGAATACTCGCTCTCGCCGCTGCGGTAGTAACGGCGGCCAATGGTGACTTCGTCAGCGTCCATATCCAGACCGTGGTCGCTGTTGTCGATGGTCAGCGCGACCGAGGCAAAGCCCATGGCACCACGGCTTTGGGTACCGCCGAAGATGACGTCCTCCATTTTGCCGGAGCCGCGCAGCTGCTTGGAGCTGGTCTCGCCCAGCACCCAGCGGATGGAGTCGGAAATATTCGATTTGCCGGAGCCGTTCGGCCCGACCACGCCGGTGATACCCTCGCCGATGGTGATTTTCGTTTTATCGGGGAAGGATTTGAAACCTTGGATTTCCAGTTCTTTCAGGCGCATGTATGGTTAAAACCTTTCGCGTAGGTTGGTTGGTTACGACAGGATGCTGTTTAGCGGGCGAGCCATGCTCACCCCTACAGAAATGCTTTTCCTTATATTACCGCAATTTTTCCAGCGCCAGTTTGGCGGCGTGCTGTTCGGCGGCTTTTTTGCTGCGGCCGACGGCTTCGGCCAGCTTTTCGCCGTTGCGCCATACGCAGACGGTAAACTGCTTGGCGTGGTCGGGGCCGGTCTCACCGGTGACTTCATAGCGCAGCACAGCGTTGGGATCCTGCTGGACGACCTCTTGCAGCTGGGTCTTGTAGTCCTCCTCGGCGGTCTTACCCTCGGTGATAAAGGGCAGGATGAAATTGCGGGCCACTTCCATGCCGCCGTCGAGATACAGCGCGGCGATGACGGCCTCGAACGCATCCGACACAACACTGGGGCGGTTGCGGCCGCCGCCAAGATCCTCGCCATGGCCCAGGCGCAGGTATTCGCCCAGATGGATCTCCTGCGCGAACTGGAACAGCGCATCCTCGCTGACAAGGCTGGCGCGCATGCGGGTCAGCTCGCCTTCGGGCTGGCCGGACTGGTGGAACAGGTAGTCCGCCACTACGACGGACAGCACGCTGTCGCCCAAAAATTCCAGCCGCTCATTGTGGGTAGTGGCGACCTTGCTCTCGTTGGCAAAGCTGGTGTGGGTCAGTGCAATGCGCAGCAACGCAGGATTTTTAAAGGTGTAATGCAGCACCTGCTGCAATTCTTCCGGTTTTTTTGCCATCTGTCTCATGCCTTTCTTAAAACAGTACGATAGCGTTTATTCTTTCTCAGCTTCGGCAGGCTCGGCCTTTTCGGCCACGGCGGCCAGGGCTGTCTGCATGGTGCCGCACAGGTCGTTGGCAACGCAGAGTTTGGCCTGGCGGATGGCATTTTTGATGCCCTTGGCGTGGCTGGAGCCATGTGCCTTGATGACCGGCTTGGCTGCGCCCAGCAGCGGCGCACCGCCGACTTCCTCGGAATCCATCATCCGTTTCAGCTCGCCCAGGCCGCCTTTGATGCCCAGGTAGCTGAGTTTGGTGACAAGGTTTTGCAGGAAAATTTTCTTGAGCATGCCCAGCAGCGCCTTGGCAACACCCTCGGTCAGCTTGAGCACGACATTGCCGACGAAACCGTCGCAGACGACGACATCGACCTCTCCGTCCATGATGTAGCGCGGCTCGATGTTGCCCGCAAAGTGGATGCAGGGGTTTGCTTTCAGCAGTTGATGGGCTTCGCGGTAGATGGGCGTGCCCTTGGTTTCCTCGGCACCGTTATTGACCAGCGCAACCTTGGGGGTGGTGCGGTCCATGATCTTTTCGGCATAGACGCTGCCCATCGTGCCGAAAGCGTTCAGCATTTCGGCGCGGCACTCGACATTCGCGCCGCAGTCCAGCAGCAGAAAGTTCTGCTTGGCACCGGGCATCGGGGTGGCCAGCGCCGGGCGCTTGACGCCCTTGATGGTGCGCACGATCAGGCTGGTGCCCACGTGCAGTGCGCCCGTGGAACCGGCGCTGACGAAGGCATCACCCTCGCCGTTTTTCAGCATCGTCAGGCCTTTGACCAGGCTGGAATCTTTTTTGTGGCGCACCGATTTGACGGGGTCGTCGTGCATGTCGATGTTCTCGGTGCAGTTGATAATTTCAAACGGTGCAAGGTCAATTTTGTTCTGGGCGGCGCAGTCCTTGATGGCAGCCTCCTCACCCAGCAGCACCAGTTCCATGCCGTCGCCAAACTCGGCTGCGGCCTGGGCGGCACCCTGCAGCACACACAGCGGGGCATTATCGCCGCCCATTGCATCCACTAAAATTTTCATTTGTTTTCCTCCACCCATGCTTGCATGGCGTCCTGTGCGTTCTGCGAAAGTGCGGCGTACCGCTCGCGTTTATCGCGGATGGCGTTGATTTCTTCGGTCCGGGGCAAAATGCCCATGTTGGCACCCATGGGCTGGAAGTCCTTGTTGGGCGTAGTGATGTAATCAAGCAGCGCGCCGCACATGGTATTGGCGGGCGGCGGGGGCAGCTCGCGCCCCTGCAAGCGGGCCAGAATCTGGTGGGCAGCCAGCAGGCCGCTGGCGGCGCTTTCCATATACCCCTCAAAACCGGTGATCTGCCCGGCAAAAAATACGTTGGGGTGTTCTTTTAAGAACTGCTGCTTGGTCAGCACGCTGGGGCTTTCCAAAAAAGTGTTGCGGTGCATAACGCCGTAGCGCACGAACTCGGCATGCTCAAGGCCCGGGATCATGCTGAAAACGCGCTTCTGCTCGCCCCATTTGAGGTTGGTCTGGAAGCCGACGAGGTTGTACAGCGTACGGGCGGTGTTCTCGGCGCGCAGCTGCACAGCCGCCCAAGGGCGGTGGCCGGTGCGCGGATCCCGCAGGCCGACCGGGCGCAGCGGACCGAACCGGATGGTATCAGCCCCGCGCGCGGCCATGACCTCAATGGGCATGCAGCCCTCGTAGACCGTCAGGTCGCCATCGAAATCATGCAGCGGCGCGCGCTCGGCCGCGATGAGGGCGGCATGGAAGATCTCGTACTCTTCCTTATTAAAGGGACAGTTGAGGTAGTCGGCCTCGCCGCGGCCATAGCGGGAAGCGGCGAATACTTTCTCGTAGTCCAGGCTTTCGGCGGTGACGATGGGCGCTACTGCGTCAAAAAAGCTCAGCCGGTGGTCGCCGGTGAGGTTTGCAACTGCTTCGGCCAAGGCACCCTCGGTCAAGGGGCCGCTGGCGACCAGCACAGGGGCGCTTTCGTCAAGGGTGGTCACTTCCTCACGGTGTACCGTGATATTCGGGTGCTTTTCCACCATCTCCGTGACGGCGGCGGAAAAGACATCGCGGTCCACGGCCAGCGCACCGCCTGCCGCCACGCGGGCGGTCTCGGCAGCCTGCAAAAGATGGCTGCCCATCTTCTTCATTTCGAGCTTGAGCAGACCGGATGCAGAATCCGGGCGCTCGGCTTTCAGCGAATTGGAGCAGATCAGCTCGGCAAAGCCGGCGCTTTTATGGGCGGGCGAAAACTTGCCCGGTTTTTGTTCGTACAGGTCCACCTGCACGCCGGCGTCTGCCAGCCACAGCGCGGCTTCGCACCCCGCCAGACCGGCACCGATCACGTTTACTTGCATAGTCACTTCCTATAGTCAACGAAAGAGCGTTTATTTTTTCTCCACAGGCTTGGTGAAACCGCAGCCCTCTTTGGCGCAGTAGAGCTGGCCCTTCTTTTTAAACAAGGTCTGGCCGCACTGGGGGCATTTTTCGGACACGGGCTCGTCCCAGGTCATAAAGTTGCACTTGGGATAGTTGCCGCAGCCGTAATAAATGCGTCCCTTCGCGCTTTTGCGCACCAGCATGTGGCCGCCGCACTCGGGGCAGATGCCGCCGGTATCCTTGATGAGCGGGTGGGCGTTGCGGCACTCGGGGAAGCCGGAGCACGCAACAAATTTGCCGTACCGGCCCGATTTGATGACCATGGGGCGGCCGCATTTTTCGCAGATCTCGTCGGTGGGGATGTCCTCGACCTTGACGCGCTTGCCCTCCATGTTCTTCTCGGCATCCTCCAGGCTCTTGGCAAAGCCCTGGTAGAAATCGTCGATGGTGGCGACCCAATCGGCCTTGCCAGCCTCGATGATATCGAGCTTTTTCTCCATATCCGCGCTGAATTTCACGTCCACGATGTTGGGGAACTGTTCCATCATCACGGTGTTGACAGCCTGGCCCAGCGGGGTTGTCTTGAGCTTTTTCTGGTCCTTTTCCACATAGCCGCGGTCCACGATGGTGGTGATGATGGGCGCGTAGGTGGACGGACGGCCGATGCCATTTTCTTCCAGTGCGTGGATCAGCGTGGCCTCGGTGTAGAGCGGCGGCGGCTGGGTGAATTTCTGGTCCGCCGTCAGGCTGCGCAGTTTCAACGTCTGGCCCTCTTCCAGCGGGGGCAGGGCAGTCTCCTTTTTCTGCTTGTCGTCGGTCGATTCCTCATACAGCGCGGTAAATCCGTCGAACGAAACACGGAAGCCCGAAGCGCGGAAGAGGTAGTCCCCCGCCGTGATGGACACCGAGACGGTATCCTGCACGCAGTCGGCCATCTGGCTGGCCATAAAGCGGCTCCAGATCAGGCGGTAGAGCTTGGCGGTATCGCCGCTGATGCTCTGCTCGACCTCGTCGGGGGTCAGCTCGGGCATAGACGGGCGGATGGCTTCGTGCGCGTCCTGCGCGGCAGTGGCCGAGCGGGACTTCCACTTGCGCTGCGTGTTGCAGACGTAGTTTTCGCCCCAGCGGCCCGCGATGAACTTTTTGGCAGCGGCACTGGCTTCGGCGGCGATACGCAGCGAGTCGGTACGCATATAGGTGATCAGACCCACGGTGCCGTGGCCCGCAATGTCAACGCCTTCGTACAGTGTCTGGGCGGCGCGCATCGTGCGGGTGGCCGAGAAGCCAAACGCGCGGCTGGCGTCCTGCTGCAAGGTGGAGGTGATGAACGGCGGCGCGGGCTGGCGGCGGCGCTTGCCTTTTTCCAGCTTGGAGATCGTGTAGCTTTTGCCGTCCAGCGCGGCCACGATGGTATCGGCCTGAGCCTTGTTGTTGACGGTCAGCTTTTTGCCGTCGGCGGTCGCAGCCAAGCGGGCCGTAAAGCCGTTTTTGCTGTTGCCCTGCGGGTAGAGCGCGGCGTCGATGTTCCAGTATTCGTCGGGCTTGAAGTTTTCAATTTCCAGCTCGCGGTCGCGGATCAGGCGCACGGCCACGCTCTGCACACGGCCTGCGGAAAGGCCGCGGCGGACCTTGCGCCACAAAAACGGGCTGAGCTTGTAGCCCACCAGGCGGTCCAGCTCACGCCGGGCCTGCTGGGCGTTGAACAGATCAATGTTGATGGCACGCGGATGGGCCATGCCCTCTTTGACGCCTTTTTTGGTGATCTCGTCAAAGGTCACGCGGTTGGGCGCGGTGGGGTCCAGGCCCAGAATATTGGCCAGATGCCAGCTGATGGCTTCGCCCTCGCGGTCCGGGTCGGTTGCAAGCAGGACGCCGTCGCACTTTTTGGCTTCGGCTTTCAGCTCCTTGACCAGTTTCTGCTTTCCCTTGATGGTGATATACTTCGGCGCAAAGCCGTTGTCCACATCAATGCCCAGCTGGCTGGCGGGCAGGTCCCGCACATGGCCCATGCTGGCCGTAACTTTATAGCCCCGGCCCAGGTATTTGCTGATGGTCTTTGCCTTGGCGGGGGACTCCACTATGACTAATTTCGGCATAGGTTAACCTCAACTTAACTTTCTATTTTACAGCGCAACGTAGCGCCGTCCCGGCTGGCTTTGCGCGCCGCCGTACAGCTCCAGTTCGGTGCAGGCGGCCAGCACCCGGCTGGCGGGCAGGCCGGTGGCAGCGGCCAGCTCGTCCACGCCCTTGGGCGTGGGGCCAAGTGCGGCGTAAACAGCCTGCGCGTCGGGGCTGGTTTCTTCCGGCGCAAAGGCCGATTGCTGCGGCGCGGCGGCTTCAACAGCCACGCCCATGCAGTCCAGCACGTCGGATGCCTTGCTCAGCACCCCGGCGCGGCCGGTGCGCAGCAGTTCGTTTGTGCCCTGGCTCTGCGGGCTGTAGATGCTGCCCGGCACGGCCAGCACCGGGCGCCCCAGCCGTTCAGCGTGGGAGACAGTGTTCAGCGTGCCGCTGCGGATGCGCGCTTCGGCCACGCAGAGAACCTCAGACAAGCCTGCAATAAGCCGGTTGCGCGCTAAAAACGTGCCTTTTTGCTTGCCCTGATAACCGGGCGGGTACTCGCTGCAAACGGCACCGCCGTCTTTTTCAATGCGCCAGCGCAGTTTAAGGTTGGCGGCGGGGTAGGTCGTGTCGATGGCTGTGCCCAAAAACGCCACGGTGGGTGTACCGGCTTCGACCGCCGCACGGTGGCCCTCGCTGTCCAGCCCGTCAGCCAGGCCGCTGACAATGACTGTGCCCTGTTTAGCCAGTTCCTGCGAGAGATCAAACGCGGCCTGCCGCCCGTAGGCGCTGGGGCGGCGGGTGCCCACCATACCCACATAACGTCGCCCGTTCAGGCAGGCAGGGTCGCCGGTGATGTAGAGCACCAGAGGCATGTCGGACAGGTCGCGCAGCCGGTCTGGGTAGGCGGCATCGTCGGGGGTGATGATCTCGACGCCGGTCAGCAGGCAGTGGTCGAGCCGCTCCTCGTAATCGAAAGGGGTCGTGTCGCACAGCTGGGCGGCGGCGTGGTCGCTTAAAAAGTAGGGCGGGGCTTCGCGTCCGGCGTGCAGGGCGTCATACAAGGCCTCGGGGTCGGGGTAAAGCGCCAGCAGATCCCGGGCGTTCTGGCACGCCGAGCCAACGGCATCCGCCAGCCAGAGCCAGGCCAGTGTTTTGTCCATGCGCTTCTCTCCTCTCCCGCCGGATGGTTTCAGTATATGCAAAAATTATACGTTGCGGAACTGCCACAGCAGCACGCTGCCGGCCACACCGGCGTTCAGGCTTTCGACACGGTCGGTCATCGGGATACGCACAGCCAGATCGCACGCGGCCACGGTAGCATCCGTCAGGCCCTGCCCCTCACTGCCGATGACCACGCAAAGTCCCTGCGGGAACGTCTGCCCGGCCTCGCCCAAGGGGCGGGAGTTGTACAGTGCGGTCGCCAGGCAGGCTACGCCGCGTGCCCGCAGGCTTTGCAGCGCAGCAGGCAGGTCAGCAGCATGCAGCACCGGCAGCCGCCCGGCAGCGCCCATCGAAGAACGCAGCGTTTTGGGCGAGAACGGCGCAGCGCACCCCGGCCCCAACAGAACCAGGTCATACCCAAAGGCGGCGGCGCTGCGCAGCAGGGTACCCACATTGCCGGGGTCCTGCACGCCCTCCAGCGCCAGAATGTGGGTGGCGGTGTCCAGCAGTTCTACCGGCGGGGCGGGCTGCTCAAACAGCACGAACACGCCCTGGCTCGTCTTGGTGCCCGCCAGCTTTTCAGCCACATGTGGGGCGATCAGCGTGGGGTGCAGGCTTTCCAGCGCGGGCATTTTTGCCATGGCGGCTTCGGTGGCGTAGGCCGTGCGGGGCGTGCAGCTTTTAGCCAGTTCCAGGCAAAGCTTGGGTCCCTCGGCAAAGAACAGCCCGTCCGCCGCACGCTGCTTCTCGGAGTCACGCAGTGTGCAGGCATACTTTACACCTGCATTATCGCGGCTGGTGATCATATCCATTGTAGCGCCCCTCTCCCGTAAAATCAATGTTGTTTTATGAACAGCAGGGAATCTCCCTGCGGGAAAGCCAGCCAAAACAGCCTTTTTTCCTCTTTTCCCTTTAAACACAAAAGGACTCACGCATGCGCGTGAGTCTTTTTGCAAGAATTATTACAGAGCCTTCTTGGCGGTCTCGACCAGCGCATTGAAGCTGGCGGGATCGTGGATAGCCATTTCAGACAGCATCTTGCGGTTCAGCTCGACGCCAGCCTTCTTCAGGCCGTTCATGAAGCTGGAGTAGTTCATGCCCTGAGCGCGAACAGCGTTGTTGATGCGGGTGATCCACAGGTTGCGGAACTGACGCTTCTTCTGCTTACGGCCAACGAAAGCGTAGTTGCCGGACTTCATGACGGCCTGCTTGGCCATGCGGAAGTGCTTGGACTTAGCACCGTAGTAGCCCTTTGCGAGTTTGAGAGTCTTAGCACGACGCTTGTGCGTCATGGTAGCGCCTTTAATACGAGCCATGGTTTATATCTCCTTTATACACTCTTAAGTTAACTGACCTTGCCGCGGGCGATTAGCCGCCGTAGGGCATCATTTTCTTGACAGCAGCCTCGTTGGTCTTGTCGACATACTTGGGCATGCGCAGGCCGCGGGTGAGCTTGGTGGTCTTCTTGGTCAGGATGTGACGGCGCTTGGTCGCATTGCGCTTGATCTTGCCGGAAGCAGTCATCTTGAAGCGCTTCTTTGCGCCGGAAAGGGTCTTGAGCTTCATTTTAGCCATTGTTGTTTCCTCCTAAAGAGTTACTTCTTACTTGTTGGGTGCGGGGGACATGAACATCATCATGCTGCGGCCCTCAAGCTTGGGCTGCTTGTCGACGACGGCCTTGCCTGCCAACGCATCGGCAAACCGCTTGTGCACTTCCAGACCAAGGCTGGTATGTGCCATTTCACGGCCGCGGAACCGGATGCTCACCTTGAGCTTGTGACCCTGCTGCAAGAACTTGGCAGCCTGGTTCACTTTGGTATTGAAGTCGTTGGTGTCGATGTTCAGGGAAAGGCGGATCTCCTTAAGTTCAACCACTTTCTGGTTTTTCTTGGCTTCCTTTTCCTTTTTCTGCATCTCGAACCGATATTTGCCGTAATCCAGGATCTTGCACACCGGCGGTTTGGCCTGCGGCGCGACCTTGACCAAGTCAAGATCCTTGTCGATAGCCATGCGCAGTGCGTCGCGCGGGCTCATAATGCCCATCTGCGCGCCGTCCGCCCCGATCAGGCGGATCTCTTTGTCGCGGATCTGCTCATTGATTTCCAGTTCCTTGGAATTGCTGTTGCTGGCGATTGGAACACACCTCCCACAAGTGTATGATAAATGATAAAAGCGGCTGCCATAAAAGCAGCCGCCGAACATACGTAGTTGCGCACGAAATGTACGTATCTGGTATGACCCGGAACTATTCGTTCACAAGGTGAGCCGACGGCCTACTGCCGGTTGCTGCTTTTTTTACAGGCAACAGTTTACCACACAAACTGTGCCTTGTCAAGAGATTTTTATGCTGCGTATGATTTTAATTTTTACGCTCCCTGTTTTCATCTTGTCAATTTAAAGGCATATAATTTGTGCATATCTATTATATAATTTTACATCGTTTCCGGCACGCTGACTTTGAACATGGTCAGGATGTTGCGGATGACGCCGCGCACGGCGAGGCACAGGGCGATGCGGCCCTGCTGGACAGCGCCCTCGGCATCCATGATGCGGCAGGCGTTGTAGAAGCGATGGTAAGCCGAGGCCACGTCGATGCAGTAGCGGGTGATGCGGGCGGGGTCGTATTTGTCGGCTGCGGCCACGATTTCCGCCGGGAAAGCGGCCAGCAGGCGGATCAGGGCCTGCTCGGTGGGGTCGGTCAGCACAGCGGCATCGACACCGTCCACACCGTTAAAGGTAACGCCCTCGCTCTCGAGCTTTTTCAGCACCGAGCAGATGCGGGCGTGGGCGTACTGCACGTAGTAGACAGGGTTCTCACTGTCGTTGCGCACAGCCAGATCAAGGTCGAAATCCAGGGTGGAAGAGCTTTCGCGCTGGTTGAAGAAGAAGCGCGCGGAATCAATGGGCACCTCGTCCAGCAGGTCGGTCAGGGTGATGGCCTTGCCGGTGCGCTTGCTCATACGCACGGGCTTGCCGTCGCGCATCAGGTTGACCATCTGCATCAGCACGATATCCAGGCGGCTGCCGTCCAGGCCGATGGCATCCATTGCGCCTTTCATACGGGCCACGTGGCCGTGGTGGTCAGCGCCCCAGACGTCGATGGCCTTGTCAAAGCCGCGCACGGCCAGCTTATTATAATGGTAGGCGATATCGGCGGCAAAGTAGGTGGGGATGCCGTTGGCGCGGACGAGGACCTCGTCCTTGGCTTCTTCCTCGCTGCCGTCGTCGGCCTTTTTCTTGTTGACAACGCCATACTTGGCGGCGTACTGGGCGCTGCGGTACATGATGGCGCCGTCCTCGGCCTTGTAGCAGGCACCGATCTCGAGCAGCTTGTCCACGACCGCCTGCACGGCGCCGGATTTGTGCAGGTCGCTCTCGTGGAACCAGACATCATAGTCGATGCGGTATTTGCCGAGATCGCGCTGCAAACCGGCGATGTTTTTGGGCAGGGCGTCGGCGATGATGGCCTTTTTCAGCTCGTCGAAGTCGGTGTTGACATAGCTGTCACCATGGACCTCGGCAAACTCCTTGGCGCGCTGGATGATGTCCGCGCCCTGGTAGCATTCTTCGGGCAGAGGGTATGCTTTCTCGCCCTTGTAGAGCTGTAAGTAGCGGACGGCCAGGCTCTTGCCGAACTTTTCGATCTGGTTGCCCGCGTCGTTGATGTAGAACTCGCGGGTGACATCGTAACCGGCCCAGTCCAGGCAGGCGGCCAGGCCGTCGCCCAAAGCACCGCCGCGGGCGTTGCCCATGTGCATGGGGCCGGTGGGGTTGGCAGAAACGAACTCGACATTATACTTTTTGCCGGCACCGGCATCGGTACGGCCGTACTCGGGGTTGGCGCAGGCAGCGCGGACAACGCTGGTGAACCAGTCCTGGCCCAAGAACAGGTTGATAAAGCCGGGACCTGCGATCTCGACGCCCGCAAACAGCGTGCCGTTCAGATCCAGCTTGGCGGCGATGGCTTCGGCGATCTGGCGAGGCGCCTTATGGAAAGCACGCGCACCGGCCATGGCGATATTGGATGCCACATCGCCGTTTTTTACATCCGCCGGGATCTCAACGATGAAATCGGGCAGGTCGGCGGCGGGCAGGGTGCCGTCAGCCACGGCGGCCTTGGCGGCATCGGTCAGCAGGGCGCGGGCTTCGGCCAGCGCGGCCTGGCGGGGGTTGTAGTTTTTATAGTCCATGGGTGGCCTCCTGTGGGGTTTTTGCATTTATTGTTCAGCGTTTTCGGCGTTCTGGGGCAGGGCTTCTACCGTGATATCCACGAGATTGCGGCTGATGAAATTCTCCGCGCCGGAATCCAGCGTGTAGCTGAATTTCAGCTTACCGCCATCCTCAGTGAGTTCATGCTCGATGATATCCGCGGCGACGCCCAGGCTGACGGCACCGTAGCCCGTCTCGTAATGACAGAGATGGCGGGTGCCTTTTTCGATGATGAGCTGGCTGGGCACCTTACCGTAGCGCAGCATCGAGACTTTGCGGGCATCGTCGGCCACCTTGACGGTGGTAGTGCAGCCCTCGTAGCCGGTGGCTTCGGTTTCTTTGTAGACGATATAATAGGCACCCTCTTTGTGGACGAGGGAACCGCGGGTCATCAGCTCAACGGTGTCGCTGTCGCCGCGCTGTTCCATGGTGCCTTTGATGGTGATGAGAAAATTTTCCTGCATGGTTTTTCCTTAGTAAGTTTCGATTGCAATTTTTTCAACAGGGCCACCGGCAAACTCGCCGAGGAAACGGTGTTCCAGCTCGTCAAAGTTATCCGGTGTGTCGCTGACATAGTAGTGGGCGTTGCCGCCCTCGCTGCGGCCGTTCAACAGGCCGAGATCCGCCAGCGCAGCCGCAGCCGCCTGGGCCGTGACCTTGCCGGAGTCGATGAGGGTGACGTTATCGCCCATGAAATCACCGATCATCTTTTTCAGCAGCGGATAGTGGGTGCAGCCCAGAATCAGCGTGTCGACCCCGGCGTCCTTGACCGACTGCAAATATTCGGCAATGATGAGCTTGGTGACAGGGTTGCCGTCGTCCACATAGCCGTTTTCGACCAGCGGCACGAACATCGGGCAGGCGCGGGCGACGATCTCCACTTCCGGGACCATGTCTTTAATGACCGCCGCATACGACCCGCTGCGCACCGTGGCCGCTGTGCCGATGATGCCGACTTTGCCGTTGCGGGTGGCATCCACCGCCGCGCGCGCCGTGGCACCGACCACGCCGGTAAACGGCACGGGCAGGCGAGCGGCTTCCTCGGGCGGGTAAGTGGAGGACACCGTGCCGCAGGCGGCAATAATAAACTTTACATCGTGGGAAAGCAGAAAGCGGATATCCTGCCGGGCATACTGGCGGATGATCTCCCGCCCGCGGGAGCCGTAGGGCACGCGGCCGGTATCGCCAAAATACACGATATCCTCGCCGGGCAGCACGCGGCGCAGCTGGCGCACGGCGGTCAGGCCGCCCAGGCCGCTGTCAAATACTCCAATAGGGCGGGTGTCCATCAATAAGCCCCCTTCCGGCGGTGCAGGGCCAGCTGCAGCAGGCGGTCCACCAGCTGGGCGTAGCCGAGGCCTTCATGCTCCATCAGCTTGGGATACATGCTGATGGACGTAAAGCCCGGCAGGGTGTTCAACTCATTGCAGAGCACACGGCCGGTGCCGCGCTCGACAAAGAAATCGCAGCGGGACAGCCCGGCGCAGCCCAGGGCCAGGTAGGCACGGCGGGCTTCCGTGCGGACTTCGTCGAGTTTTTCCTCGCTCAGATGCGCGGGGATGACGGTCTGCGAAACACCGTTTTTGTACTTATCATCGTAGGTATAGAACTCGGCACCGGCCAGGATCTCACCCGGGCGGGTCGTAGAGACCGTGGCAGGGTCGTCGGGGTTGCCGATGGCGGCACACTCGACCTCCTGGCCGTCGATGAACTCCTCAAAGACGACCTTGTCGTCCTCCTTCAGAGCCGTTTCGATGGCCTGCTCCAGCACGGCGCGGTCGGTCGCTTTGGTGATGCCCACACTCGACCCTGCGTTGGCGGGCTTGACGAAGATGGGGTAGCCCAGGCGCCGCTCGATGCTGTCCAGCAGGGCTTTGTGGTCGCCCTCCAGCTCGGCGCGGATAGCGCTGGCCCACTTGCAGTGGGGCACACCGGCGGCATCCATAATGGTGTTAGCAACGGCTTTGTCCATGCAGACAGCGCTGCCCAGCACGCCGCAGCCCACGTAGGGGATGCGGGCCAGCTCAAACAAGCCCTGAATGGTGCCGTCCTCGCCATTTTTGCCGTGCATGACGGGGGCGCAGATATCAATGCGGACCAGCTCGGCCCTGCCGTCCTTCAGCAGCCAGATGCCGTGGTCGTTGCGGTCGGGGCTCAGCACGCAGGGGGTGCAGTCAGCGCCCTGCTCCCAGCTGCCGTCGGCCATAGCTTCGGGCGTGGGGTGGCAGGCCAGCCAGCGGCCCTGCTTGGTGATGCCTACCGGGAAAACCTCGTATTGCTCGGCGCAGGGGTGCTGTGCCAGGGCGCGCAGCCAGGTCGAGGCCGAAACGCAGCTGACCTCGTGCTCACTGGACACGCCGCCAAAAAACAACGCCACGCGCAGTTTTGCAGTTTGATTCATGATGGAAAGACTCCCTCAACAGTTATATACAGACACACTACAAGTCTTCAGCTTACTATAATACCATATTATGCAGGGCATTGCCATAGAATTTGCAAAAACTTTTTTGGAAAAATGGCGCAGAAAAATAAAAAGGCTCCCATCGAGGAGCCTTTTGTATTGCCGTAAGGTGTAGGGGCGAACAGTGTTCGCCCGTAGAGTCTTACGTTGCCGCCAAACCGCACGGGCGCACAATGTGCGCCCCTACGTCTCTACTTCGGCTAGTTTGTAGGAGCTGATGCTTGCATCGGCCCGCGGCCGGATATGGAATCCGCCCCTACGGATAATGGGGAAATTCTCGTTTTCCTATTACTTTTTCTGCTTCCTCGTTTCAATCAGATGCCGTACTGCCAGTACAGGGTGGTGAAAGAGCATCCGCGGGCCGCTCCAGCGCATGACCTGGCGGATAGCTTCGCGCATTTGGGGCTTGTAGCAGTGCGTTTTGCAGGCGCTGCAAAAGGTTTTCGTTTCCATATGCGGGCAATGGTCGACCCGGGCGTCGGCGTAATTGCGCAGGGCTTCGCAGTCGGGGCACAGGGTGTGGCCGCGCGTGCCGTGGTGGCCATGGCAGTACAGCTCGATCATCAAGCCCACGGTCTGTTTTTCCTGTTCGCGCTTCTGGGCGGGCGTCGTGGTCGGCATCAGCTCATTCTCCCGTTTTCCACAGAATAGGTGCGGTCCGCGATGCGCATGGTGGACGCGCGGTGGCTGACCAGCACGACCGTTTTGTCCCTGCGCTCTTCGGCCAGGCTCTTTAAAATCACTGCTTCGTTCAGGCTGTCGAGGTTGCTTGTCGGCTCGTCCAGCAAAATATACGGTGCATCGTGCAGGAAAGCCCGTGCCACGCCCAAGCGCTGGCGCTCGCCGCCCGAAAGCGTGCTGCCCAGCTCGCCCACCGGCGTGTCGTAGCCCTGCGGCAGCGTCATGATAAAGTCGTGGATGGATGCCTTTTTGCAGGCTTCGACGACCTGCTCATGCGTGGCGTTCCGGTTGGCAATGCGCAGGTTGTCGGCCACCGTGCCTTTGAACAGGTAGCTGCCCAGGCTGACCAGCGTCACGTTTTGCAGCAGAGCGGATTCCTTGACCGTTGAAAGCTCCCGCCCGCCGATGGTCACACTGCCTGTATAGCCCGCAGCACGGCCCGTCAGCACGGCAGCGATGGTGGATTTTCCGCAGCCGCTTTCGCCCACCAGTGCGGTAAAGCTGCCGCGCGGGAAGTCGAGATTCAGGCCGTGCAGCGTTTCTTTTTCCTCGGTGTAGCCAAAATGCAGGTCACGGCAGCGGATGGCGCAGTCGGCGTCCGGCTCGGCGGTCTTGCCGGTCGCTTCGGGCAGGTTCAGCAGCTTGAAAATTTAGTCGCTCGCGGCCATACCGTTCATCGCCACGTGGAAGTAGGACCCCAACGCACGCATCGGCAAAAAGAAATCCGCCGAGAGCAGCAGAATGCAAAGCGCCCCGGCCAGGCTGACACGCCCTGCGGCCAGCTCCCGCGCCGCGATGCCGATGCCGAGTGCCGCGCCGCCGTAAGCGATGATGTCCATCACGATGATAGAGTTGAGCTGCATGGTCAGCACCTTCATCGTGACCTTGCGGAAGTGCTCTGCCTCGCAATTCATCGCCTGATGGCGGGCCTCGTCGGCCCGGTAAATTTTCAACGTGGTCAGCCCTTGCAGGTTTTCCAGAAAGCTGTCGCCCAGTGCAGCGTACTGGCCCCAGTATCTGCCCAACAGCCGCTTGGCAAATTTCTGCACAGCCACAATGGAAACCGGGATCATCGGCACGCAGATCATCAAAATGACAGCCACTTTCAGGCTGACGGGGGCCAGCACGAGAAACAGCGTGACGGGCGCAAGCATCGCATAGAAAAACTACGTCAGGTACGCGCCGAAATAAGTCTCGAGCTGCTCGACCCCCTCGCCCGCCAGCTGCAAGACCTCGGCAGTGGGCGCCGCCTGGGTGTAGCCGCCGCCCAAGCGCAGTAGTTTTTCATAAATCGCGCTGCGCAGCGTCTTTTTTACGGTGCGGCTAGCGTTGTAGCTGGCATCGGCCGCACCGCGCGTACAGGCCGCACGCACCAGCAGCGCCGCCGCCATGACGGCAAGCGTCAGCGGCAGGTTGGGCGCACCGGCCATGCAGTCACCGATGGTCAACTGGTCGTACAGCGCGCCCAGATAGCGGCTTACAGCAAAGATCATGGCGATGCTGGCGGCCAGGGCCAGCCATTGCAGCGCCACATTTCTGGCGATATACCGTTTTGAATCCCCCATCATGCCGATGAGGCGTTTGTCAATCATCATAACAAAATTCCTTTACATAGCAAAATACCGTCACCGCTGCCGGTGACGGCACACGCACGAGGTTGTATTGTCTCAGGTTTTGCTGGTGGTGCGCAGCGGCAGGTAGCCTGCATCACGGATGGCCTGGCGGATGGCGTCCTCGTCAGCTTCGTCTTTGGTCAGGACGGTGACGCTCCGGGCGGCAAGGTCCACAGCAGCCCAGGTGCCGGGCAGCACATTCAGCGCGTTTTCCACATGGCGCTGGCAGTTCTGGCAGGTCATGCCGTCCACGCCCAGTACCAGCGTGTGGGGGTAGTGGGCCTTGTTGCGGTCCTCGACCTTGACCTTTTTCACGGCGGCGTCGCGCTCACCGCAGCAGCCACCGCCGCGGGTCAGGTGATGCACAAAGCTGTAGATACCATAGCCGACCAGGGCCAGCAAAATCAGTACAATAATGACGTTTGCCATATGATTCGCTCCTCTAAGTTAGTTCCTGCTAATTTCCAGTTTAGAATACACTAACCGAGGTCGTTTGTCAAGCAGGCACTTTTGGGATACCGCCCTCTCCCCCGCCCCGGCAACAGCAAAACCGGCGCGCTGCTGCCACAGTGCGCCGGTTCTGCATGGGATCAATGTTCAGGAGAAAGGCAATGGTTGAAAATTTAAGGCAATACCGCATAATTCTAAGTGCCGATACGGCGAGCGAGGTGCGGCAGCTGCTAAGCCAAAAGCGCAGATAACGATGCGGGTACCGCAACCCGACATTATCGAGCATTTTGGCAACGCAGATGCCGTGCCGCAGCCGCCGGAGCGGTGCTTAAGCCGTCAGGCGGGAATTTTGCGGTGTTGCCTTAAACAGGGCCGCTCGATCAAGCATTGGCCAGGGCAGTGCCCAGGGCGTTGCAGGCATCGGAAGCATCGCCGTCGGGTGCGCCGTTGGCCATGACGGGGTCAGCAACCAGGCGGGCACCGGCAGCCTGCGCATCCTCAGCCCAGGTGCGGATCCACTCGCCGTCGCCCCAGCCGTAGCTGCCGAACAGGCCGACCGGCTTGCCGGACAGGGAGCCGCGCAGATCCTGGTACAGCGGCTCAAACTCGCTCTCTTCGAGCTGCTCAGCGCCCATGGCGGGGCAGCCCAGGGCGAAAGCGTCATAGTTGGCGGCATCAGCCACGTTAAACTCGGCGCTGGTCATCTTGTCTACAGTGGCACCTGCGGCCTGTGCAGCGTTTGCCACCAGGTCAGCCATAGCCTCGGTATTGCCGGTACCGCTCCAATAAACTACTGCGATTTTGCTCATAATCGTTTCTTCCTTTCGTTGGTGCAATATGTCCACGGTCAGGCAGCTACAGTCAGCTGCCGGATCGGGGTGCCGTTGTGATAGCAGCGGGCGTAGATACGCTCGCACTTTTTATAGCGGTCAAAGGCTTTTTGAGCAGCGGCGGGGTCGGTGTAGACCTTCCAGTAGCCGCAGGCCGTAAAGTTTTTGCCGCGGTTTTGAATGAAGCCGATGACATCTGCCAGCGGGTAGCCCAAGAACACGCCGATTTCGTGGGGGAAGACCTCCTCGCAGCAAAGCCGCTGGGAGAGCTGCTCGAGCATAGACTCGGCATTGCCGGGGTTGTAGCCCTCGCTTTGCAAAAAGTCCTGCACATCGCCGCGCTGCAGGATGGCGGCCACCTGGGCGGGGCGGTAGACATAGACCAGCACCGCACCGGTAACAGGGCAGGTCTTCAGCACCCGGACCGTGACGCCGCGGGATGCCAGCAGCGTATGCCACGCCGCTGCCATGGCGGTGCCGTTCTGGCCGGGCGCCGGCTGGTAGCGGAAGAGGCTGGCGGGCTTGAGATCTGCCAGCGTAGGCGCGCAGATCGTGGCAAGGTCGCAGGCGAAGCTGCGAGGGCTGACCGTGACGTGAGTGGGGGCAGGCATAGGCTCGGCTCCTTTAAAGCTCATTAGTTAGTTCTTGCTAACCATAACCCCCATAAAACCGCACAGCACGGGGAGAGAGCCGCACTGTGCGGGCTATGGTTGCAGGAGATTCATTGTAAGGGGTTCGTTAGTTAGTTTTAACTAACGATGATACTATACCATGCCGGTGGGGATTTGTCAACTGGTTTTATATGGATTTTTTGATTTATTTTTGTTGCCGTCCCGCAAGGGTGTTGCCCTTGTATGCTCCGTTCGTACGGAGGGGTCTTGACCCCTCCGGCAATTGCGCTCTTGCGTGAAATTGCACGGGCGGATATGGAATCCGCCCCTACGCTTTACGCGTAAGATTGTAATAGCGTAAAGGTGCTTTGGAGGGGGCAAGGCCCCGCCCTACAGGGCCAATGGAAAAAGGAGCGTAGGGGCCGCCGCGCAGTCTTGGCTCCCCTCTGGGGCGTGCCCCGCGCCCCGGAAGCAGCGGGACTTTTCTGCTTCCCTTTTGGTCACAAAAGAGAAGGAATAGCGGGTAGTCGCCCACTAAAAAGGGCGTTGCCGCAAGGTGGCAACGCCCGTAAAGCAGACAATTATTCAATCATCAATCCAAACCTACTCAACAGCGCAATCACGTCCGGGAAGCTGAACCTGGCCCCTTTCATCTGGTTATCTGCCGGATCGATCCGGTAGGCACTTGCTTCGCGGAAGTCGGCTTTTTGCAGGTCGCAGCGGCTGAACGCGGTACTGCCCAGCGCTGCGCCGCGGAAATTTGCTCCCGCCAGCTTGCAGTCGTCAAACACACAGTCGCCAAACGTACATTTGCTGAAATCAAACTGCTTGAGCGCCATGCCGGAAAACTCATTGTAGCGGAACTCGCACTGCTCGGCCTTGCCAAAGGGCTGCACCAGGGCACTGCGGCCCTGCAAGCCGCCCCAGGCGATGGATCGGAATGCGCTGTGAAGCAGCCAGGCATCGCTCATCTGGCAAAAGCTGAACACCACATCGCTCCAGGCGCAGCGGTCGAACGTGCAGCCAAGGAAGCTGCACGCCGCAATGCGCGCGCCGCTCCAGCGGCAGTTTTGAAACGTGCAGTCATTGAACTCGGCATCGTGCAGAAAATCCGGCGACACATTGTCGAATACTTCGCCCTGATAATATTGCTTAGCCACGGTGCGCCACCTTTTTTATGCGCGGCCACGCCGCACCCGCCGCCAGCGGCAGGGCCAGGCCCACCGCCGTGTAGGCCACCCACCATAGCCCGCCGGTAAAGTAGATTGGGAACGCGGCCAGCAGGTAGCTTTCGCCGCCGGTAGCCAGCAGGCCCAGCCAGGTAACGAGCTTGAACGCAAGGAAATGTAAAATCACGATCGGCATGGTGGCGCGGCCTAGTGTACTGAACACCCCGCCCACAGCGGGCACAAGCGCCAGCAGATGTGCGCCCTCATACACCAGCATCCATCCAGCCAGGCTGGCAGCCAGCAGGTAAAGCGGGCCGGTATAGCTGTTGTCCGCCAGGCCGACACTGCCGAGCTGGCCCAATACCAGCAGCGCCACAAACGCCCCGGCACAGCACAGTGCGCCGCGCGCCGGTCCGTGGGGATGCTTCACGCGGTGGAGCACACCGCCCAGGTAAAACAGCCCGTAGCAGCTGGCTACAATGCCCAGGCCCCAGACGTTCCACCCCGCGCGCTGCGCCTGCCAGCCGAGCCAGAGCAGCACACCGGAAAGAATCCCCTGCGGAATAAAGGTATCGCCGCCGCGCAGCAGCTTCTTCAACAAAAATTCAATGGCCGCATACAATAGAGAGATCTGGAACAGCGCCTGGATGAACCACATCGCGCCGCCCAGCTGGGTGCCGCCGTCAAACACGCACCAGTGTGCGGTGCGTCCGATGATATCCTTGGCCGTGACCGGTGTGGTCACGCTATTGCCGGGCAGGTCCGCAATGCGCGGATCCGCCGTGAGGATATTGAGCTTTAAAAACAGGTTGGTCAGCAGGGTGTACACAGTGTTGGCCGCCACAAAGGGCAGCCACAGTGTAAGCACCTTGCGGCGCGCAAAATAGGCCAACCGGTGTGCGCTCTCGCCTGTGTGGGGAGAGAAAAACCACCCGCTAAGCATAAAAAAGAGCGCCATGTGGAATAAATAGATAAAGCCGGAACCCGGGAAGCCCGCGTGCCCCAGCACCATCAGCACAATGCCGATACCGCGCATACTGTCCAACACAGGGTCGCGCTGTTTGGCCATGGCAAAGATCCTTTCTGGTTATGATTGCCCGTCCCCGGGCTTAGGGGTGCGGCACTTTGGGCAGAGGTAATGGATGGTCAGCGTGTAGCCGCACACCTCGGTGCCGATGGCCGCCTCGACCTCACGCATCAGGCCCACGACGGGCAGGTCTGCCAGATTGCCGCAGCCATCACACAGAAGGTGGCCGTGGGGGCTGGGGTTGTAGTCGTAACGGTCGGGGCCCTCGGGCATTTCCAGATGGCCCACTACGCCGTCCAGTTCCATCATTTTTAGGTTGCGGTACACCGTGCCGCGGGCAATGTGGGGCATCCGCAGCCGGGCTTCGTTGAACAACTCGTCCGCCGTAAGGTGCTGGGGGCTTTTCTCACGCATGATGTCCAAAATCAGGGCACGCTGGCGGGTCATGGAAAGCACTCCTTTCAAATTAAGATAGCATCTTAAATATACAATACGCGAAAGGCGCACCGCTGTCAAGTATTGAGCAAAGTAAACAATAATTGTTCCTAATTTTTGGCTTGACAAATGCCGGAAATGCAGTATAATATAGACAAGTTAAGATTCATTCCTAATTTTAAAAATAATTATAAATGGAGGCAGCAATTATGGAATTAAGAGGCAGCAAGACCGAAAAGAATCTGTGGGAAGCTTTCGCCGGTGAGAGCCAAGCCCGCAACAAATACACCTTCTTTGCATCCAAAGCAAAAAAAGAGGGATACGAGCAGCTTTCCGCCATTTTTACTGAGACCGCAAACAACGAGAAAGAGCATGCCAAGATCTGGTTTAAACTGTTGATGGAAAACGGTGAGATCCCCGACACCCTGACCTGCCTGAAGATGGCCGCCGCCGGCGAGAACGAGGAGCATACCTCGATGTACCCGCGCATGGCCGCCGAAGCCAAAGAAGAGGGCTTTACCCAGATCGCCGCGCTGTTCACGATGGTGGCTGCGATCGAGAAAGACCATGAGGAGCGTTACAAGCAGCTGGCCGCAAACATTGAGGCTGGCAAGGTCTACGCCCGCGAGACCGAGCAGGTTTGGCGGTGCCGCAACTGCGGTTACACCTATATCGGCCAGCATGCCCCGCTGAAGTGCCCCGTGTGCGCCCACCCGCAGAGCTATTTTGAGTTGAAGAGCAAAAATTATTAAGACAAACAAAAGGCGTTGCCGCGATGCGGTGACGCCTTTTTGTTTTGACAACAACTTAAAATGGCACGGGGCGTCGGGGACGCCGCCCCCTACAAACAATTTTATAAGGGGTGTAGGGGCGCACAATGTGCGCCCCTACAGTTTCCGTAAATAGGTGCTGCCCATTAGAAAAGGCCCTGCCGCGAGGTAGGCAGGGCCGGTAAGCGCATATAAAATATTATCTTTCTTCGCGGAAATACGCCAGTCCCAGATGTGCCGGGGGCTGGTCTTCTTTCTTTTTGCGCATAGAAACCGCAATCAGCACCAGTACGGTGACAACGTAGGGCAGCATCTGCACCAGGTCGGTCATGTAGCTGGCCAGCGTGACGCCCAGCAGCGTGGGCAGGAACTGGTACAGCCAGTACAGCATACCGAACAGATACGCACCCCAGATAGCGTTGAGCGGCTTCCAGGTCGTAAAGATGACCAGTGCCACAGCCAGCCAGCCCAGGGCTTCGATCTGGCCGGTGGTGGCCCAGATGCCCTGGTTGTAGTCCAGCACGTAGTACAGGCCGCCAATGCCGCAGATACCCGCACCGATGCAGGTGGACAGGTACTTGTACAGCGTAACGTTGATACCGGCGGCGTCCGCGGTGGCGGGGTTTTCGCCCACGGCGCGCAGGTTCAGGCCCGCGCGGGTGCGGGTCAGGAACCAGTGCATGGCGATTGCCAGCACAATGGCTGCGTAAACCAAAAAGCCGTAGGAGAACACGACCTGCCCGACCGCGCCAAGTCCCGACAGCACCGGGATCTTGGCAGCAAAAGCCTTGTTGGCCACAGGAGCGGCGGAATAGCTGGCACCATTGAGGATAAAGACGCCAAAGAAATTTGCCACGCCCATGCCGAAGGTGGTCAGCGCCAGACCTGTGACGTTCTGGTTGGCGCGCAGGGAGATGGTCAAAAACGCATAGATCAGACCGCCCAGCATCGAGGCTGCAATAGCGCAGATCATGGCGATCAGGATGCTGACCAGGCCGTTGGGGTTGGCTGCGGTGTTCTCATACGCCCAGGCACTGGCAAAACCGGCAAAGCCGCCCAGGTACATGATGCCCGGCACGCCAAGGTTCAGGTTGCCGGACTTCTCGGTCACGGTCTCGCCCAAAGCGCCGTACATGATGATGGTGCCAAACGGGATGGCGCGCATGATCCATGCAATTAAACTGCTGTGCATATCACTTGCCCTCCTTATGTGCGCCGCGCAGGATGAGGCGGTAGTTGATGAAGAACTCGCTGCCCAGGATGAAGAACAGAATCACGCCGGTGATGATGTCGGCAGCATACTCATTCAGCGAGTAGGCCGAGGCAATCTCGGATGCACCGCGCTCCAGAAAGACGAGCAAGAAGGAGATCAGCGCCATATAGAAGGTGTTGAACTTGGCGAGCCACGCCACGATGATGGCCGTAAAGCCGCGGCCGCCTGCCGAGGTGGTGGCGATGGTCTGATCCTTACCGGCCACGATGAGGAAGCCGCACAGGCCGCAGATCGCACCCGAGATGAGCATGGTGCGCACTGTGACGCGGCGGACGTTGATGCCCGCATAGCGGGCGGTGTTCTCGCTTTCGCCCACGACACTGATCTCATAGCCCTGCTTGGAGAACTTGAGGTAGGCGTACATGGCAAAGGTCAGCACAATGACGACGATAATGTTGATGGTGTAGCGCTGGCCCATAATGACGGGGAACCAGCCCGCCTTGGTAGCTTTGTTCAGGGTACCCAGGCTGGACGCCTGGCCGCGCATGATGTTGGTCATGCAGGCAACAATGCTCGTAGCAACGTAGTTCATCATCAGGGTAAACAGCGTTTCGTTGGTGCCCCAGCGGGACTTGAACCACGCGGGCACAAAGCCCCACAGCGCACCGGCGGCCATACTGCCGATGGCCATGGCCGCAAACAGGGCCGGGGCGGGCAGGTTGTTGCCCTGGTAGACCATGACCAGCGCAGCGATCAGGCCGCCGATCAGGATCTGACCCTCGCCGCCGCAGTTCCAGAAACGCATTTTAAAGGCGGGTGCCAGTGCGATGCCGACACAGAGCAGAATGGACAGGTCGCGCAGCATCCAGCTGAAACGGGTCATGTTGGCGAAGGTGCCGCCCCACATAACGCCGTAGACGGCCAGCGGGTTCAGGCCGGTGACGAAGAAGATAAACAGCGCATCTACGACCAAAGCCAGCAGAATGGCAACGGCACGCACGAGGATTTTCTGGGGCAGTGTGGTCCCCTCGCGCTTGGCGATACGCAGCAGCGGTTCGCGCACTGCGGTGGTAGACTGACTCATGCCTTAGCCTCCTTTACCAGATTGGTCATGCGGTTGCCGACTTCCTCCTTGGTGGTCTTGCGGCCATCCAGAATGCCGTTGACCTTGCCGCCGCAAAGCACAACGATGCGGTCGCACAGCTCCAGCAGCACGTCGAGGTCCTCGCCGACATAGATGACGGCGACGCCTTTTTTCTTCTGCTCGTTGAGCAGGTGGTAGATCGTGTAGGAGGTGTTGATGTCCAGGCCGCGCACGGCGTAGGCGGTCATCAGCACAATGGGGTCGGCGGCCAGCTCACGACCGACCAGCACCTTTTGCACGTTGCCGCCGGACAGGCGGGAGACCGGGGTGTTCAGATCCGGCGTTACAACGTTCAGTTCTTTCTTGATCGTCTCGGCCAGGTCGTGCGGGGCCTTGCGGTCGACGATGGGCGAATGACCCTTACCGTAGCTTTTCAGCATCATATTGTCGGTCATGCCCATCGAGCCGACCAGGCCCATGCCGAGGCGATCCTCCGGCACAAAGGACAGGTGGATGCCTGCCTCGCGGATGGCCTTGGGGCTTTTGCCGATCAGCTGCACCGGGGCGGCATCGGGGGCGTAATACTCCACGCTCGCGCCGCGCTGGGTGGGCTGCAAACCGGCGATGGCCTCGAGCAGCTCTTTCTGGCCGTTGCCGGAGATACCGGCGATGCCGAGGATCTCGCCGCCGTACACATCAAAGCTGGCGTCGTCCAGCACAGTGATGCCCTCAGGGCTGCGGACCGTCAGGTGCTGGATGTCCAGCCGCTTGACCGGGTTGACCGGCTCGGGGCGGTCGATGTTCAGCTCGACCTTTTCGCCCACCATCATGGCGGTCAGGGTGGATTCGTCGGCATCCTTAGTGGTGATATCGCCCACATACTCACCTTTGCGCAGAATGGCTACGCGGTCGCTGATGGACAGCACTTCATGCAGTTTGTGGGTGATGATGATGACGGCCTTGCCGTCGGCTTTCATGTTGCGGATGACCGTGAACAGGCGTTCGGTCTCCTGCGGGGTCAGCACGGCGGTGGGCTCGTCCAGAATCAGGATATCCGCGCCGCGGTACAGCACCTTGACGATCTCCAGCGTCTGCTTCTGGCTGACGCTCATCTCGTAGACCTTCTGGTTCAGGTCGAGGGCAAACTGGTATTTTTCGCAGATGGCACGGGCCTTGTCCTGGACTTTTTTCAGGTCATACTTGCCGCTGCCCATCGAAAGGGCGATGTTTTCCGCTGCGGTGAACACATCCACCAGTTTGAAATGCTGGTGGATCATGCCGATGCCCAGGTCCAGCGCATCGCGCGGGGAGCGGATGGTAACAACCTTGTCCCCCACATAGATCTCGCCCTCATCGGGGTAGT
Organism: Subdoligranulum variabile; assembly: GCA_004554775.1. Lineage (GTDB taxonomy): Bacteria > Bacillota > Clostridia > Oscillospirales > Ruminococcaceae > Gemmiger > Gemmiger variabilis_B. The sequence goes on along the minus strand of SFKI01000004.1, from coordinate 147,931 downwards.
AGATGCCGGCGATCATGTTCATCAGGGTAGTTTTGCCGCTGCCGTTTTCGCCCAACAGGGCCAGAATTTCGCCGCGGCGCACGCCCAGCGAGACATCCTTGTTGGCTACCACGGGGCCAAAGGTCTTGGTGACGTGCTGCAAACGCACGGCGTATTCGGTCTGCGCCATTTTGCAGGCTCCTCTCAAGGTTATTTAATATAGGGTAGGAACAATTTATAAAACCACCAAAAGGGAAGGCTGCGGATCGCCGCAGTCTTCCCTCTTGGATCCCCGTCAGCTATTAAGCAACAGGGTCAGCATCTTCGATGATGCCGTCAATGCGCAGGGAGAAGGTGGGGGCTGCACGCAGCTCGCCCTCATGGAAGTAACCGTCGGAGATAGCCTCCTTGGTCTCGCCCTCGTAGACAGCAACGGGAGCGCCGGTGCTGTAATCGTAGTAGGTCAGGTCAATAGGAGCGGTGGTGACAGTCTCGCCGCCCACGGTAAACTTGCTGGTGTCAAAGACATGCAGGCTGCCGTCTTTCAGGGCCGCTTCAACCTCGGCGACCTTCTCGGCAGTGCCGTCAGCGCACTCGGGGCCAAGGTCGGTGATGGCAACAGCGCCATCCTCGTAGCCCTTGCACCAATCCTGCGGGATGCTGCCAGCCTGGGCACCCTCGAACAGCTCTTTGTAGTAGACCTTCCAGACGTTGGTGGCGGAGGTCAGGGCTGCGGTGGGAGCGGTGGCGAGCATGTCGATGTTGTAACCGACAGAGTAGCAGATCTTGCCAGCGTCCTTCAGCTTCTGGGTAGCAGCGGGAGCGCCGGTGGAGTCGGCGTGCTGGCCGATGATGACGGCGCCATTGGCGATCAGAGCCTCAGCGGCAGCGCCTTCCTTGTCGATGTCGAACCAGGAATTGGTGTACATGACTTCCATCTCAACATCGGGGTATACGCTCTGGACGCCCAGGAAGAAAGCGGTGTAACCGGAAACGACCTCGGCGTAGTTGTAAGCACCGACGTAGCCGATCTTGACCTTGCCGTCAGCGGTGAAGCTGTCAGGCTGGGTCTCGGGGGTCAGAGTGCCGGACTCGACCAGTTCCTTGATCTTCATGCCAGCGACAACGCCGGAGACATAGCGGCTCTGGTAAACAGCGGTAAAAGCATTGTAGAAGTTATCGAGATCGGAAATAGCGGCGAAGTCGCCGGTCATGGCCACGAAGTTGATATCGGGGTACTTCTCGGCTTCCTCGACCATGTAGGTCTGATGGCCGTAGGAGTTGGACAGGATCAGATTGCAACCCTGCCCGACGAGATCCTCAGCCGCATCGGCGGTCTTGCCGCCCTCGGGGATTTTGTACTTCCAGACGATCTGGTCCTCGCTCATGCCCAGCTCGGCAGCGGCTTCCTTGATGCCGTTGATGTGCGCGGCGCTGTAGCCCTCGGTCTCATCGCCCAGGATGATGGCGCCGACCTTGACATCGGGTGCCTGATTGTCGCTGCTGCCCTCGGCAGTAGCAGTGGTACCGGCGGCGCTGCTGGCAGCAGTGTCAGCGGTGGAACCACAGGCGGCCAGGCTGAACACCATAGAGGCGGCCAGCAGAATGCCCATCAGTTTCTTCATGTGTGTTGTTCCTCCCTGTTATGTGTGCATAAAACGTCAAAAATGCGTCGCTTCTTCCAAGCTTTTGCCGGGGAGTGACGCATTTTGTTTCCTTGCAAGACCAATTGTAGCCACTTTACAAACGCTTTGCAATGATTTTTACATTTTTGCAAAAACTTCGGCGAAAGAGGTAAATGTTTTGCTTTCACGCGCACCGCAGTGGGCAGGACGCACAAACAAAAACAGCAAAAGTCATACTTTCCCTGTGCAAAAAGTATGACTTTTGCTGATGCTTTTCGTTTTGTCGGGCGAGACTCCCCTGCCGGGTTACCGTTTATGGATGTATTTGCGGTCCAGCCCGTAGTTGACGGCCGCATTGAGGACGACCCACATCAAAAACACTTCGATGGGCAGCATCATCGTGTTTTTGATGGCACCCGAGGTCAGGTAGTAAAGATACCCCTTGCCGTAGAGCATGGCTTTCCACACACTGCCCAGCAGCACGTTACTGCCGTAGTTGATGATGAGCCGCACCACAATAATGCGCAGCAGCGTCGGTTTGCGCTTATACAGCAGCAGCCCGTAGATCAGGCCGGAGAGCACCGCCGTGATGAGGTAGCCGGGGAAATACGGCTCGCCGTAGCTCGAGAGCAGAAAGCCCACCGAGTCGATGATGGCCCCGGCCATCATGCCCACACAGGGGCCGTAGCACATGCAGCCCAGGCCTACGACCAGAAAGCTGAAGTAAATTTTCAGGCTCGGGCCCAACAGGTAGATGGGAAAGCCTTCCAGGACAATGGCCATGGCGCAGACCAGGCCCGCAAAGGCCAGCACGCGGACATTTTTAAATTCCGCGCGGGCGGCGCGCCAGTAAGCGGGGGAAAAGACGGACAGTTTTGCTTCCTGCATACAAAAAACCTCCTTACGTATGCGGATGCCGCACAAGCAAGGAGGCAAAAAAGCGGTGTGCAAGGCACACCCGCCGTTGCACACCGTTCATGCAGCAGTGGGATGCGGGACCCGCACCGCAGGCCGTTTGGCCTTTCGTCCTGCCACAACTCCCCGTTGGTCAGGCACTTTACGCGCGTGTCCCTACTCTGCGAATAGGTTTATACGTGTTTATTATACAAGAAATGATAGGATTTGCAAGTATTTTTACGGGGAACCGTAGAGGCCCCCTTATGTAAAGGGGGCTGGCTGCGCGATAGCGCAGACTTAGGGATTGTGACCTTATGGGGGAATCGGTCTACATCCGTAAGGTCTCAATCCCTCTGTCACGGCTACGCCGTGCCACCTCCCTTTACACAAGGGAGGCTTTCGCACTCTGCTCCCATCACACCCCGCTTGCGCCGTAGTTAGAGAGCACGCGGGCGCTGGGGTCGTCGACGTTGCAGCCGGGCCAGGCTTTGTTGGGCATCCAATAATCCACGATCATCTCGGCCTGGCCGGGGTAATACTTCTCAAAAATTTCGCGGTACAGCAGGCTTTCCTTGGTAAAGGGGCGGCCGTAGGTGTACTTGCCGCACTTTTCGGCAAACTCGCGGTCGGTGTACACGGTCTCGGCGTACTCTTTCAGATCGTCGACCATCGAGTGACCGACCGCATCGCTGAAGGCAGCCTTTTCACGCCAGAGGATGCTCTCGGGCAGCCAATCGCCCTCGAACGCCTTGCGCAGCAGGTACTTGCCTTTGCCGTAGGTGTTCAGCTTCTTTTCGGGGTCGATGGCCATGACATATTTCACAAAATCCAGATCGCCGAACGGCACGCGGGCTTCCAGGCTGTTGACGCTGATCGAACGGTCAGCGCGCAGCACATCGTACATATACAGCTCGCGGATGCGCTTCTGGCTCTCGGTCTGGAACGCGGCGGCGCTGGGAGCAAAGTCAGTGTACTTATAGCCGAACAGCTCGTCGGAGATCTCGCCGGTCAGCAGCACACGGATATCGGTGTGCTCGTGGATGTACTTGCAGACGAGGTACATGCCCACCGACGCGCGGATGGTCGTAATGTCCCAGGTGCCCAGCATAGCGATGACATCTTCCAGCGCGTTGAGGACGATCTGTTTGTTGATGATGACCTCGGTGTGGTCAGCGTGGAGGTAATCAGCCACCTGCTTGGCGTATTTCAGATCGATGGCGTCCTCGCTCATGCCGATGGCAAAGGTGCGGATGGGCTTGCCCAGTTTTTTGGCCGCGATGGCGCAGACCAAGCTGGAATCCAGGCCGCCGGAAAGCAGGAAGCCGACCGGCGTGTCGGCGTCCAGCCGCTTATCGACACCGGCAACGAGCTTTTCGCGGATGTTCGTCAAAATCTCGGGCAGTTCGTCCTGGCTGTAGGCCGGGGTATCGGCAATATCGCAGTAGCGCACAAACTGGCCGTTGCAGTAGTAGCTGCCAATGGGGAACGGGTAGATCTTTTTGCACAGCCCGATGAGGTTTTTCGCCTCAGACGCAAAGGCAATGTGACCGCTTTCGCTGTAGCCGTAGAACAGCGGGCGGATGCCGATGGGGTCGCGCGCGGCGATCAGCAGCTTTTTGCGGCTGTCGTACAGAATCATCGCAAACTCGGCGTCCAGGTGCTTGAACATGTCCAGCCCGTACTTATAGTACAACGGCAGGATGATCTCGCAGTCAGAATCCGACTCAAACGTGTAGCCCTCGGCTTCCAGCTCGGCCTTGACGGGGCGGAAACCGTACAGCTCGCCGTTGCAGGCGACGCAGTCCGCGCCGCGGAAGAACGGCTGCATGCCCTCGGGCGTAAGGCCCATGATGGCCAGACGGCCAAAGCCCAGCAGGCCGAACTCGGTCTCGGCGACACGCTGATCGTCCGGGCCGCGGCTGGTGGTGCGCAGCAGATACTCGGTAAATGTTTCTTTGGGCAGGTCATGCCCGGCGTAGCCCATAATACAGCACATTTGATGACACTCCTTTGTTGTTTCCAACACCATTTTTCCCGAACGGCAATAAAAAAGACAGCCCATTCGCCCTGCAATTAGGACGAATCGCTGTCTTGGATCCGCGGTGCCACCTAAATTACCGCAGCCGAAATAACGGCATACGGTCACTTTTTCCGTACACGTTCACCTTTGAAACGCTGCCGCTGTAACGCACGGCCTGCGGCATCCCCTACTCCCTGTGGTTTCAGTTTGCAGCTGTCGGGTGTTCTTTCGCGCCCCGTCCCCGTCCCGGCTTACACCAGATGCCGGGCTCTCTGTGCGGATGTTGGGCGGTACTTTTCCCTGTCATCGCTTTTATCAGCTAAAGCATAGCACTATTTGCGGGCCGTGTCAAGCGTTTTTTGCGGATGCGGCCAATAGACCGACCGGACATTTATTTTCCTAAAATCCGCCTTTTTATAGGGATTTATCTTGTTTTGGAGCTTTGGGCATGGTACAATAGGCGGCAGAGCATTATAAATGGTAACGCCACGCAGTTCTAAGTGCCGATACGGCGAGCGAGGCTTAAACCCGTAGGGCGGGAATTGCGTGGTGTTGCCATAATAACGGAGGGAACCGCTTTTTTATGTTAGAGCTTCGTCACGTCGGCTTTGAGACCGACGACAATAAAGAGATCCTGCGCGATGTCAGCCTGACCGTGCAGGACCGTTTTGTAGCCATCACCGGCCCCAACGGCGGCGGCAAGTCCACGCTGGCCAAGGTGATCGCCGGCATCTACCAGCCCACCAGCGGCCAGATCTTGCTGGACGGCGTAGATATCACCCATCTGTCCATCACTGAGCGCGCCAACCTGGGGCTGAGCTATGCGTTCCAGCAGCCGGTACGCTTCAAGGGCCTGCGCGTCAAGGACCTGCTGAGCCTGGCCGCCGGCAAAAACACCAGTGTCAACGAGGCTTGCAGCTACCTGAGCGAAGTCGGCCTGTGCGCCCGCGATTATGTAGACCGCGAGCTGAACGACAGCCTGTCCGGCGGCGAGCTGAAGCGCATTGAGATCGCCATGGTACTGGCGCGCGGCACCAAACTTTCCATTTTCGATGAGCCTGAGGCGGGCATCGACCTGTGGAGCTTCCAGAACCTGATCCGCGTATTTGAAAAAATGTACGAGCAGACGCGCGGCAGCATCCTGATCATCAGCCACCAGGAGCGTATTTTGAACATTGCCGACAAGATCGTTGTTATCAAAAATGGTCAGGTGGAAAAAGAAGGTGCCCGCGCGGATATTCTGCCCGCCCTGCTGGGCAGTGCCGACGCTGGCAGCCCGGCTTGCAGTGTGCTGGCTGACAAAGTGGAAGGGGTGCGCAAATGATCGACGCAATTGAACAGAACCTGCTGCGGGAGGTCGCCGACCTGGACAGCCTGCCCGTGGGCGCTTACAATATCCGTGCCAACGGCCAGCTGGCAGGCCGCAACACCACCGCCAACATTGATATCGTGACCAAGGATGACAAGCCCGGCATTGACATCTACATCCGCCCGTTCACCAAAAATGAGAGCGTACATATCCCCGTCATTCTGAGCCAGACCGGCCTGACCGATTTGGTATACAACGATTTCCACATCGGCGAGGGTGCGGACGTGACCATCATCGCAGGCTGCGGCATCCACAACTGCGGCGGCGGCAATGCCCAGCACGACGGCATCCACACCTTCTACCTGGCAAAAAATGCCAAGCTGCGCTATGTCGAGAAGCACTACGGCGAGGGCGACGGCCGCGGCAAGCAGGTGATGAACCCCACCACCATCGTGCACCTGGCCGAAGGTGCGCAGATGGAGATGGAGACCACCCAGATCGCCGGTATTGACGATACCTTGCGCAAAACCAGCGGCGATCTGGCCGAGGGCGCAAGCCTGGTCATCCACGAAAAGATCATGACCACCGGCGACCAGCACGCCGTGACCGACTTTGACGTCGACCTGAACGGTGAGGGATGCTCGGCCAACGTGGTAAGCCGCAGCGTGGCGAAGGACGTGAGCAAGCAGGAGTTCATCAGCCACATCAACGGCAACTGCGCCTGCGCGGGACACTCTGAGTGCGATGCCATCATTATGGACCACGCGTCGGTCATTGCCAGCCCGGCCCTGACTGCCAACAGCGTGGACGCCAGCCTGATCCACGAAGCCGCCATCGGCAAAATCGCCGGTGAACAGCTCATCAAACTGATGACCCTGGGCCTGACCGAAAAGGAAGCTGAGGACCAGATCGTGAACGGGTTCTTGAAGTAAGTTTTCGTGATAGACCAACAGCCGCCCGGCACAGAACCGGGCGGCTGTTTTTTGTTGACGAGACGCGGAAAGCCGCGTATACTTTGAAGTAGACAAACTGGAATTTTACGGAGGTAATATTGTATGTGGTTTGTGCTTGCATTACTATCTGCAATATTTGCAGCACTTACTTCTATACTGGCAAAGGTCGGCATAGAAGGCGTCAACTCAAATCTTGCAACAGCAATAAGAACCGTTGTTGTAGTTGTTATGGCTTGGGGAATGGTGTTCCTCACGAATTCACAAAACGGAATTGCTGAAATAAGCAAACGAAGCTGGTTGTTTATAATTCTGTCGGGTTTGGCAACGGGTGCCTCATGGTTATGCTATTACAGAGCATTACAGTTAGGTGATGCTTCAAAGGTTGTTCCAATCGACAAATTAAGTGTTGTAATTACATTGGTTTTGGCATTTGTATTCCTACATGAGCAATTTACAACGAAATCGTTGATAGGTTGCATACTTATTGGAATGGGAACTATGGTAATGGTTCTTTAAAACCATTTATTGGATAGATAGACAAATTCCAATTTGTTAATGCGAAAGCAAAACAAGTTTTAAAGATATGATAGTAAAGAAACTTACAATTTCCAATTTGCCGTACTCGGTTCCAGCAGGGTTTGGGGCAGACGCTCTCCAACAAGAGCACTATCGAAGTCCAACAAATGTCCGAACGCTGACCCCGAACAGCAACGACCAAAGGCAGGATATCATCATGGCGATGGTATCCTGCCTTTTGTGCTATATCTGCCTGTTCTTTCATGGGAGAGTGTGGTATACTCGGCTTAGTTCAACAAATCGGAATTTGTGGAGGATAACTATTGTGGATAAAGCAGTTATTTATATACATGGAAAAGGTGGTAATGCTGAAGAAGCTATTCATTACAAACCGCTCTTTAGTAATTGTGATGTGATTGGTCTCGACTATACTGCACAGTTTCCATGGGAAGCAAAAGAAGAATTTCCATTACTTTTTAATTCAATTTATAGAAACTACAAGACTGTTGAAGTAATTGCCAATAGCATTGGAGCGTATTTTGCTATCAATGCCTTATCAAATCAGCAAATAGAGAAAGCATATTTTATTTCGCCCGTTGTAGATATGGAAAGGCTTATTGCTGATATGATGATTTGGGCAAATGTTACAGAGGATGAACTCAAAGAGAAAAAAGAAATTCAGACGACCTTTGGAGAGACCCTTTCATGGGATTATCTTTGCTATGCAAGAGAAAATCCTATTATATGGGAAATCCCAACGCACATTTTGTATGGTGAAAAAGATAATCTTACCGCTTATGGAACGATATTTGAATTTGCACAGAGGACTAATTCAACACTTTCTATTATGAAAAATGGAGAGCATTGGTTTCATACGGATGAACAAATGAAATTTCTTGATGAATGGATAATAAAATCTTCCAAATAAATTCCAGTTTGTAGAAGAGAAAAATGGAGAACTATACCTATACCAAATTGCGGGAGCGCCCGGAATTGAAGCAAGCCGCCGCAGAATGGTTCCATAGTAAGTGGAATGTTCCAATCGAGGCGTATCTGGATTGCATGGATGCCTATTTAAGCGGAGAAACAGAATACGGTTGGTATCTTTGCCTGGATGGCAACAAAATCGTTGGCGGCATGGGCGTTATTGAAAACGACTTTCACGACCGAAAGGACCTTGCCCCCAACGTCTGCGCGGTATATACGGAAGAAGCCTGCCGCTGCAAAGGCATTGCGGGGCAGCTGCTTACTATCGTTGTGGATGATATGAAATCCAAGGGGATCACCCCGATTTATCTGGTTACGGACCATACAGGTTTTTACGAGCGATACGGTTGGGAATTTCTGTGCATGGTGCAGGGCGACGGCGAGCCTGATAGGAGCAGGATGTATATCCCTAGATGAGGTAAGCAATCAACAAATAAGGCTCCCCTCAAGGGGAGCCTTTCTTGTATCTCGCCACTCGCCAGGCGAGTGGCGAGATACAAGAAAGGCCCTGCCGCAAGGTGGGCAGGGCCAGAAAGGAAGAAGCTTATTTCAGCACAGCACCCAAGTTGGCACTGGTAACAAGGCGGGCGTACCGGGCCAGCCAGCCGGTTTTGATGTTCGGCTCGGGCTGGACGTAGACGGCCTTGCGGGCGGCAAGTTCCTCGTCGCTGACGGCCAGATGAATGGACGCATTCGGGATATCGATCTCGATGGTGTCGCCCTCTTTAACCAAGCCAATAGGCCCGCCGGACGCAGCTTCGGGGCTGACATGGCCGATGGCCGCACCGCGGGACGCACCCGAGAAACGGCCGTCCGTGATAAGTGCCACGGTGGTGTCCAGCTTCATGCCCGCCAGCGCGCTGGTGGGGTTGAGCATCTCACGCATGCCGGGGCCACCCTTGGGGCCCTCGTAACGGATGACCACCACGTCGCCGGGGTGGATATCGCCCGCATAGATGGCGGCAATGGCCGTATCCTCGCTGTCAAAGACGCGGGCCGGGCCGCTGTGCACCTGCATTTCGGGCGCAACAGCGCTGCGCTTGACTACGCAGCCGTCCGGGGCAATGTTGCCCCACAAAATCTGCAAGCCGCCGGTCTTGGAGTAGGGGTTGTCGATGGAGCGGATGGCTTTGTCATTGAGAATACGCGCACCTGCGATGTTCTCGCCCAGGGTCTTGCCGGTGACGGTAGGCACCTCAAGGTCAAGCAGGTCGGCCTTGGCCAGCTCGGCCTGCACGGCCGGGATGCCGCCTGCTTCGTACAGGTCGGGCATATGGGTAGGGCCCGCCGGGGCCAGATGGCACAGGTTGGGCGTTTTGGCGCTGATCTCATTGAAGAGGTTCAGGTCAATGGGGCAGCCCGCCTCCTGCGCGATGGCCAGCAGATGCAGCACTGTGTTGGTGGAGCAGCCCAGCGCCATATCGCAGGTCAGGGCGTTGCGAATGGAGCGCTCGTTGATAATCTGGCGGGCAGTGACGCCGCGCTTGACCAAATCCATAATGGCCATGCCAGCGTGCTTGGCCAGCTGCAAACGCTTGGAGTAGACCGCCGGAACGGTGCCGTTGCCGGGCAGCGCAATGCCGATGGCTTCGCACAGGCAGTTCATGCTGTTGGCAGTGTACATGCCCGAGCAGGAGCCGCAGCCGGGGCAGCAGTTGCAGGTGCAGTCCTCGAGCTGTTCGTCGTTGATGAGCCCGGCCTTGTAGGCACCGACGGCTTCGAACATTTTGGACAGGCTGACTTCCTCGCCGCCGTAACGGCCTGCCAGCATGGGGCCGCCCGAGCAGACGATGGCGGGCACGTCCATGCGCACCGCCGCCATGACCATACCGGGCACGATCTTATCGCAGTTGGGCACCAGCACCAGGCCGTCCAGCTGGTGGGCCATGTACATGGTCTCGACACTGTCGCAGATCAGCTCACGGCTGGCCAGGGAATATTTCATGCCCACGTGGCCCATAGCGATGCCGTCGCACACGCCGATGGCAGGGATCAGAATCGGGGTGCCGCCTGCCATGCGCACGCCGTCCTTGACAGCCTGGGCCAACTTGTCCAGGTTCATATGGCCAGGCACGATCTCGCTGTAGGCGGAGACCACGCCGATCAGTGGGCGATCCAATTCCTCGGGCGTGTAGCCCAGGGCATAGAACAGGCTGCGGTTCGGTGCCCGTTCAGGGCCTTTTTTGACGTTATCGCTGTTCATTTTATTCTCTCCGTTTTTGTAAAATAAAGCCTCCCTCTGGGAGACAGACTCCCCCGATACGGGGGAGGTGGCGTGAAGCGCCAGAGGGGGAGCGGTGCTCCGAAGGGGCGGAGGGAGAGAGCCTTATCAATATCCAAAGTTTCTGGTTTGGATGTGTTTTTCTCCCCCACCGCCTGCGGGCGGAGCCCCCTCCCAGAGGGGGCCATAGGGTTAAGTTCTGCTTGTTTATTACTTCTTCAGCCAGCTCATCATCTTGCGCAGCTCGGCACCGACCTTCTCGATGGGGTGCTCGGCAGCGATGCGGCGCTGGGCCAGGAAGTGGGTCTTGCGGCCGCCCTTGGGGCTCATCTCGGTCAGGAACTCAGAAGCAAAGGTGCCGTCCTGGATTTCTTTCAGGACCTGCTTCATCTCCTTGCGGGTGTCCTCGGTGATCAGGCGTTTGCCGGTGCGGTAGTCGCCGTACTCGGCGGTGTTGGAGATGGAGTAGCGCATCTTGGAGAAGCCGCCCTCGTTGATCAGGTCAACGATCAGCTTCATCTCGTGGCAGGTCTCAAAGTAAGCCATTTCGGGGGCGTAACCAGCCTCGACCAAGGTGTCGAAGCCAGCATGGATCAGCTCGCAGACGCCGCCGCAGAGGACTGCCTGCTCACCGAACAGGTCGGTCTCGGTCTCCTCACGGAAGGTAGTCTCGAGGATGCCTGCGCGGCCAGCGCCGATGCCGGAAGCGTAGGCCAGGGCAATTTCCTTGGCCTTGCCGGTGTAGTCCTGCTCAACGCAGATCAAGGACGGGCAGCCCTCGCCCTCGGTGTACAGGCGGCGGACGATGTGGCCGGGGCCCTTGGGGGCAATCATGATGACGTCGACGTTCTTCGGCGGGGTGATGGTCTTGAAGTGGATGTTGAAGCCGTGAGCAAAGGCCAGGGCCTTGCCCTCGGTCATGTAGGGGGCAACCTGGGTGTTGTAGATGTCGGCGCACAGCTCATCGGGAACCAGCATCATGACGATGTCGCCAGCCTTGGCAGCGTCCTCAACTTCCATGACCTTGAAGTTCTCATGGGTGGCAGCGAACTCGGAAGCCTTCTCCCAGTGGGCAGAGCCTTTGCGCAGGCCGACGACGACGTTGACGCCGCTTTCGGCCAGGTTTTCGGAGTGGGCGTGGCCCTGAGAGCCAAAGCCGATAACGGCAACCGTCTTGCCGTCGAGAACGCCGAGGTTGCAGTCGGAATCGTAGTACTTGTTGATAGCCATGATGGGTGTCTCCTTTTTTAATGTTGAATTTTTATATTTAAAATTTAAATTGGGGAACGAATTTGTGTAGGGGCGGTCCTTGGCCGCCCGCGGGCGATCAATGCTCGCCCCTGCAGTAGGCTGCTTACTTTTTTGTCGTCACTGCGGGCAATGCGTGCCGGGCAATGGCAGCTGCGCATCGCGGACTTCCTGCGCAGGCTTTTGCATGTGCTGGTGCTTGCCGCCGCGCTCCAGGGCGGTAACACCGGTGCGGCAGAGCTCCAGAATCTCATAGCCCTTGAACATGGTCAGGAACGCGTCGATTTTATCGGGCTTGCCGGTCAGTTCAAAGACCATGCTGTCCGGCGAAAGGTCGATGATCTTGGCCTTGTAGATGCTGGAAATCTCCCGCAGTTCGGCGCGATTGTGGTTGTCGCAGGCGACTTTCAGCAGCAGCAGTTCGCGCTGCAAGCTCTTTTCGGGATCCAGTTCAAAGACCTGGCGGGTGACTTCGAGCCGCTCGGTCTGCAAGATCAGCTGGCTCAGCGCCTGCTCGCTGCCGCGCAGCGTGACCGTAATGCGGCTGATGGAGGGGTCATTGGTAGCCGAGACCGTCAGACTGTCAATGTTGAAGCCGCGGCGGCAGAAAAGGCTGGCCACGCGGGCCAGAACGCCGTTGCTGTTATCCACCAGCAGGCTGATGACCCGGCGCTGGTTGTTAGGGTTTTGTGTATGTTCCATGTCGGCTCACCTCATTCCATGATGATATCGTCGATCGTGCCGCCGCCGGGGATCATGGGCAGCACTTTTTCGTCCTTGCCGATGCGGCAGTCGATCCAGCTGGGACCGTGCTGTTTCATCGCGTCGGCAAGTGCGGCCTTGAACTCAGCGGGGGTGGTGGCACGGTAGCCCTTGGCACCGAACGCCTCGGCCAGCTTGACGAAGTCGGTCTTACGGTGGGGGTCGGTGTCGGAGTAGCGCTTCTCGTAGAACGTCGTCTGCCACTGGCGGACCATGCCCAGCACCTGGTTGTTAAAGATGACGGTGATGATCGGCAGATCGTAGCTGACAGCCGTGCAGCCTTCGTTGAGGTTCATGTGGAAGGAGCCGTCGCCGGTCAGCATGACGACGCGGGCGTTGCGGCCCAGGGCCATCTGTGCGCCAATGGCGGCACCGTAGCCGAAGCCCATCGTGCCCAGGCCGCCGCTGGTCAAAAAGCCGCGGGACTTGGTGTGGTGCAGATACTGCGCAGCCCACATCTGGTGCTGGCCTACGTCGGTAACATAGACAGCCTCGGGGCCAGCCTGCTCGCAGATCTCGTTGATGATCTGGTGTGGTTTCAGCTCGGTATCGCTGTCGGTGGGCTTGTAGTCAGTGGCCTGCCAGGCGTGGATCTGGTCCATCCAGTCAGTGTGCTTCGTTGGTTTGACGTGGGGCAGGATGGCTTGCAGCACATAGCTGGCGTCACCGTTCAGGCTCAGGTCTATATCCACATTCTTGCCCAGTTCGCTGGGGTCGATGTCGATCTGGATGATCTTGGCACGCTTGGCAAACGCGTCAGGGTTCAGCGCCACGCGGTCGCTGAAGCGGGTGCCTACGGCGATGACCAGGTCGGCTTCGTCGATGGCCTTGTTGGCGGTGTAGCAGCCGTGCATGCCCAGCAGGCCGAGGTTATGCTCCTCGCCGTAGCTCAGCACACCGGCGGCCATCAGGGTGTAGGTGGCAGGGATGTCGGCCTTGATCAGCAGATCGCGCAGCGGCTGGCAGCCTGCCGCGCTGCGGACGCCGCCGCCGAAGTAGACGATTGGGCGCTTGGCCTCGTTGATCATCTCGGCGGCCTTTTCCACGTCCGTTTCATTATAAGAGGTAACGGTGCGGATCAGCTCCGGCTCCTTGGGGGTGAACTCGCAGACTGCGGCGGTCACATCCTTGGGGATGTCCACCAGTACGGGGCCCTTGCGGCCGGACTGCGCAATGCGGAACGCCGCGCGCATCGTGTCGGCGAGGTCCTCGACCCGGCGCACCGTGTAGTTATGCTTGGTAATGGGCATCGTGATACCCTCGATGTAGGCTTCCTGGAAGGAGTCCTTGCCCAGCAGGGTGGTGGCCACGTTGCCGGTAAAGGCGACCATCGGCACGCTGTCCATGTAAGCGGTAGCAATGCCCGTGACCAGGTTGGTGGCACCCGGGCCGCTGGTAGCCAGCACCACGCCGGTACGGCCCGTGGCGCGGGCGTAACCATCGGCCGCGTGGGACGCGCCCTGCTCGTGGGCGGTCAGCACATGGCGGATGCGGTCAGAATTTTTGTACAGCTCATCGTAAAGATTCAGGACCGCGCCGCCGGGATACCCGAACAGAGTGTCGACGCCCTGCTCGACCAAAACTTCGACGAAGATCTGCGAACCGGTCAATTTCATCGTGCTTGCTCCTTCCTGCACTTCCCTAAAGGGATAAAAAAACAGCCTTTGCCTCTTTCGTCCAAAGAGACAAAGGCTGTGAATCAGCGCTCTGCGGTACCACTCTTTTTGGAGCGTTTGCCCCCACCTCATGGGCTTCCAACAAAGCCCGGCACTGTAACGGGTGCGCCCGTATCGCCCTAATAGTTCTCGTTCGGGTGATCTGCTCCGGGATCAGTTCGCAGCCTGCTCTCCCTTCTGCCTTGCACCGACCGGCAGTTCTCTGTAGGGGGCGTGTCTGTTACTAACTTCCCATCCAAGCATTTCGGTTTGTGTTAAACTATACCGCACTTTTCCGGGGTTGTCAAGTTTTTTTGTGGAAATCTTGCAACTTTTTGCGGTGACGTTTATACTGAGTGTGTAAGTCTCTTTGGAAAAGGATGATAAAATATTATGCAACGTAAAGATTGGGCCGCCCGTGTGGACGGGCTGGTCGTATTCCGCGGCCTGCTTTCTGCCGCGCCGTTCGCGGCCCTGCGCACCGCTCTGGCAGCAGATGCTGCCGATCTGACCGGCGCGGTGGCTGCGTTTGAAAGCACCCTCTTTTTGCAGGGCACCAACTGGACTGAGGTTCTGCTGGATGCCGTGCTGGAGGATGAAAACCTCTGCCTGCGCACCGCCGCCGGCGGGGACGCCGGGCCGGTGCTGGAAAAGACGCTGGAAAACGAACTGGAATTTTTGCAGCAGCTGGGCACCGCTGCGCTGGACGACCTGTGCCCCGAGGCCCCGGCCTTTCTGCCGCGCTGGGAGACGACCCCCGAGGCAGACTATAAAGCCGCCTACCAGGCGCGCCGCGCGGCCATGGGCCAGAAGGGTTACGGCATGTTTGCCCGCCACCATGTGTTTACCATCGAGGACGGGCACCTTGTGCCGGTGCGCTATCCTGATCCGCAGCGCCTGAGCGAACTGCCCGGCTATGAGCGGGAGCGCGAAAAAGTCATTGCCAACACCCGCGCCCTGCTGGATGGCAAGCCCACCAACAATGTACTGCTGTACGGCGACGCCGGCACGGGCAAATCGAGCACGGTCAAGGCCATTGCCAACGAGTTTGCACCCGACGGCCTACGCCTGATCGAAGTGAAGAAGAACCAGCTGTACCAGATCCCCGCCCTGATGGACGAGCTGGCGAAAAACCCGCTGAAGTTCATCTTGTTCATCGACGATCTGAGCTTCTCGGCCAACGACGACAACTTTGCCGCGCTGAAAGCGATCTTGGAGGGCAGCGTCGGCGGGCGCAGCCACAATGTAGCGGTCTACGCCACCAGCAACCGCCGTCATCTGGTTAAGGAAAGCATGAACGACCGCAATGGCGACGACCTGCATGCAGCCGATACCCGCCAGGAGCTGATGAGCCTGGCAGCGCGGTTCGGCCTGACGGTGACGTTCCAGCAGCCGGACAAGGACCGCTACGATGCCATTTTGCTGGAGCTTGCCAAGCAGTACGGCGTGCAGATGCCCAGCGACCAGCTGTTCATCAAGGGCCAGGCGTTTGCCCTGCGCGCCGGCGGCCGCAGCCCCCGCGTAGCCAAGCAGTTTGTAGAATTGCTGGCAGCTGGGGTGAAGGTGTAAACAATCTGATAGCGTGTAGGGGCGAGCAGTGCTCGCCCGTGGGGTTTGACGGCAGCGCAGGATTCCACGGGCGAACGATGTTCGCCCCTACATCTTTTACGACACTGGTATGCCCCTACAGTCCATATCGCGTTTGTTTACGCCCGTTCCGTCACCAGCTTAAACCCGGCATCGGTGAGTTTTTTCTTGATCTGCTCGATCTGGGCAGCGTCGCGGGTCTCAAGCCCCAGCTTAAGGAAGCAGCTCGTAATCGCCATGTTCGCGTCGCTGCGGTCGTGGTGGACGCTGACGACGTTGGCCCCGCAGTCCGAGACGATATCGCTGACCAGGCTCAGCTGGCCGGGCTTGTCCTCGAGGGCGATCATCAGGTTGGTCTTGCGGCCGCTCATGACCATGCCGCGCGTGATGACGCGGGACAGGATGTTCACATCAATGTTGCCGCCCGAGATCAGGCAGACGGTCTTTTTGCCCGCCAGCGGCAGCTTGTTGAAGAGCGCCGCCGCGACCGGCGTAGCGCCCGCGCCCTCGGCCACCAGCTTCTGATTTTCCATCAGCGCCAGGATGGCCGCCGCGATCTCGTCCTCGCTGACCGTGACAACGTCGTCAACGTACTGGCTGACCATCTCGTAGGTGGTCTCGCCGGGCGTCTTGACTGCGATGCCATCGGCGAAGGTGTCCACGTGGTCAAGCGTTTCGTACTTGTGGTCGTGGAACGCGTGCTCCATGCTGGGCGCGCCCGCGGCCTGCACGCCGTAAACCTTGACTTCGGGGCGCAGGCTCTTGATGGCGAACGCCACACCAGAGATCAGGCCGCCGCCGCCAATGGGCACGATGACCGCATCCACATCGGGCAGCTGGTCGAGAATTTCCAGGCCGATGGTGCCCTGGCCCGCGATGACCAACTCGTCATCGTAAGGGTGGATGAAGGTCATACCGGTCTGCTGCTGGAGTTCGACCGCGCGGTCATGGGCGTCGTCGTAGGTGCCCTTGACCAGCTCGACCTCAGCGCCCAGGCGCTTGGTGCTTTCCACTTTCATAATGGGGGCGCCGTCGGGCATGCAGACCACGCTTTTAATGCCCATGCTGGTGGCGGCCAGCGCCACGCCCTGCGCATGGTTGCCAGCCGAGCAGGCGATCACGCCCTTGGCGCGCTCTTCCTCCGTCAGCTGGCTGATTTTATAGTACGCGCCGCGGACCTTGAAGCTGCCCGTCACCTGCAAGTTCTCGGTTTTCAGGTAGAGGTCCGTGCCGGGGCAAAGCCGGGGCGCGGCGATGAGGTCGGTTTTGCGGACGACTTTTTTCAGTACAAATTTTGCGTGGTAGATCTTATCCAGTGTCAGCATTGGGCTGCTCCCCCTTGAAATTGCAATAGTTCAGCCCGACCCTGCGTACAGGATCGGGCATCGGCTGCGTCGTTGCAGCTGGGTTGTACTGTTGATTATAGTTGAGTTTTTGTAATTTGTAAAGTGAAAATATTTCATACATAATTTTGTCGTCAGTCTGCACAACATTTTGCGCGGATTTTTGTGTATTATGTCGCCTATGTTTACCTTGACAGATGCGGTATAATAAAGATTATGAGAGCAAAATACATCCGCTTTGGCGGTAAGGAGGATTCGCTTTTATGGATATCCGCTATTCCTGCAATCAGCGCGATTTCAAGCGTTACACCACGGAGGAAGTCCGCGATGAAATGCTGATTACCGGCTTGTACAAGGCTGACGAGGTCGTTGCCGTGTACAGCCACGTGGACCGCATGGTCACATTGGGCTGCATGCCTGTGCACGAGGAGGTTCCCATCGACAAGGGCATCGACATCTGGGCCAACTTCGGCACCCATTATTTCCTGGAGCGCCGCGAGATCGGCATCTTCAACATTGGTGACGGCGCTGGCACCATCACGGCCGACGGTGTGGCATATCACCTGAACCGCAAGGACTGCCTGTACATTGCCCAGGGCACCCAGAAAGTCACTTTCAAGAGCGATGATGCTGCGCATCCCGCCAAGTTCTACATGGTCTCTGCCCCGGCACACTGCCGTTACGAGACCCGCCTGATCACCCTGGAGCAAGCCGCCAAGCGCCCCCTGGGCAGCCTGGAGACCTGCAACAAGCGCACGATCAACCAGTTCATCCACCCGAGCGTACTGAAAACCTGCCAGCTGTCCATGGGCATGACCTGCCTGGAACCCGGCAGCAACTGGAACACCATGCCCAGCCAC
Source organism: Subdoligranulum variabile (assembly GCA_004554775.1). GTDB lineage: Bacteria > Bacillota > Clostridia > Oscillospirales > Ruminococcaceae > Gemmiger > Gemmiger variabilis_B. The sequence goes on along the minus strand of SFKI01000004.1, from coordinate 129,969 downwards.
ACCCACGAACGCCGCATGGAGATCTACACCTACTTCGACCTGCCGGATGACCAGGTTGTGTTCCATATGTGCGGCGAGCCGCAGCAGACCCGCCACATCGTGATGCACAACTACGACGCTGTCATCAGCCCGTCCTGGAGCATCCACAGCGGTGTCGGCACCTCGAACTACACCTTCATCTGGGCCATGGGCGGCGAGAACATGGAGTTTGACGATATGGACAACATCGCCACCACCGACCTGCGCTGACCGCACATATTTTGCGGTAGGTTTTCCGCAAGATTTACGCATACTGCGCAACTGTTTTGTTACCCGCGCCTGCTTGCAGGCGTTTGGATAAATGTACACCGTAATTTAGGAGGTTTTAAACATGTCTGTTTGCACCCCGAAATCTTTTGACCTGACCGGCAAGGTTGCCCTGGTCACTGGCGCTTCCTACGGCATCGGTTTTGCCATTGCTACCGCTATGGCAAACAACGGTGCTACCATCGTTTTCAACGACATCAAGCAGGAGCTGGTCGATAAGGGCCTGGCCGCTTACAAAGAGGCTGGCATCGACGCCCATGGCTATGTCTGCGATGTTACCAACGAGGACGCCGTCAATGATATGGTCAAGAAGATCACCGCTGAAGTCGGCCACATCAACATCCTGGTCAACAACGCCGGTATCATCAAGCGTATCCCGATGTGCGAGATGAGCGCCGCTCAGTTCCGTCAGGTCATCGACGTTGACCTGAACGCCCCGTTCATCGTTGCCAAGGCCATTATCCCCGATATGATCGAGCAGGGCGGCGGCAAGATCATCAACATCTGCTCCATGATGAGCGAGCTGGGCCGCGAGACTGTCTCTGCCTACGCTGCTGCCAAGGGCGGCCTGAAGATGCTGACCAAGAACATTGCTTCTGAGTACGGCCAGTACAACATCCAGTGCAACGGCATCGGACCTGGCTACATTGCCACCCCGCAGACCGCACCCCTGCGTGAGATCCAGCCGGACGGCAGCCGTCATCCGTTTGACCAGTTCATCATCGCCAAGACCCCCGCTGGCCGCTGGGGCAACGCCGAAGATCTGGGCGGCCCCGCTGTCTTCCTGGCATCTGAGGCTTCCGACTTTGTCAACGGCCTGATCCTCTACGTCGATGGCGGCATCCTCGCCTACATCGGCAAGCAGCCGGGCTAATATTTTCTTCGGAGAAGAAAGTATCCAAAGAAGCTTTCATCAAAAAGGCACTTGACCGTATGGTCAGGTGCCTTTTTTGTGTGGTTTACAAAGTTGCAATAATGGCAAGACTTTTTGGAGAGGTCAACCGGAGAAGGCATAGCGGTGCCGCTCAAATAAAAAAGGGCGTCACCGCAAGGTGGTGACGCCCGTAATGGCAATTATTATTCGATGGTAATAGACCACGCAAAAACCTTGCTTGCACCAGGCGCGAGGGTCTCGTGTTTGCTATCCTCGTTGACGGAGTTGGCCCAGCCGTTCCAGGGTTCCATGCAGACGAACGTTTCGGCGTTCTGCTGCCAGAGCACGCCGTTGCCGAACACAGCTTCGTCAAAGGCGACCGTGACTTTGTGACCGCTGCCGGAATCCGTCAGGACCATAGGGCTCTTGACGCCGGTCAACAGGCGGATGGACTCGGCCGCGCCGTCCTTTTTGGTTAGGGTGATTTGGGCGGGGGCGGCAGGCTGCTCGCCCTTGGCGCTCTCGCTACAAGTGGCGGCTTTGATGTCAAAGTTGACATTTTCCAGCTTGCTGGCCGCAAAGTACGGGTGGAAGCCCACGCTGAACGGCATCGCCTTGTCGCCCTTGTTCTCAACCGTCAGGGCCAAGCCAGCCTTGCCGCCCGCCAGCGTGTAACGCATGGTCAGGCAGAACTCGAACGGATAAACGAACTTGGTCAGGCCGTTCGGGGTCAGGGTCAGCTCGATAGCCTCGTCGGTGGCGGACTTGACCTGCCAGGGCAGCAGGTCGGCCAGGCCGTGGTTCTCGATGGGATAGTCGGCACCGTTAAAGTGATGCACGCCGCCGTCCGGCTTGCCGCAGTTGGGGAACAGGATGGGCACGCCGCAGCGGGGACGGTCGGTGGATTCAAAGTTCTTGTCGCGCAGCCAGAGATACTCGTCCCCTGCCTTGGTGAAAGAAGTTGCCATGCCGCCCTTTTCCGGGGTGACGGTCAGCGCAAAATCGCCGTCCGTCAGGGTCAGGGTCTTGTAGCTGACGCCGTACTTTTCGTAGACGCCCTCGTTCAATTTAGCCATATTACAACCTTCTGTACTTTAGGTCACTATAACTTTTCCGCGTCATATGGCGCTTTCCTTCACATTTTTGTGACCCGTGGTTAAAAGTTTCTTCGGTTCCTTCTTTTCAAAGAAGGAGCAAGCGCCCGTCCTTACAGCACGACGCCGTCCTTGAAGATGGAGATCTCGCGGAAGCCCTTCTTCTCGGCACAGGTCTGCTTGCCGGAGGCAACATCCAGCACCAGCTGGTACAGGTCAGCACCGGCTTCGTCCAGGGTGCGCTCACCGTCCGCGACCACACCGGCATTGAAGTCGATCCAGGTCTTTTTCTTGGCGGCCAGCTGGCTGTTGGTGGCGATCTTCAGCGTCGGGGCGGGGGCACCGAACGGTGTGCCGCGGCCCGTGGAGAACAGCACCATGTGGGCACCGGCGGCAGTCAGTGCGGTGGCAGAGACCAGGTCGTTGCCGGGACCATACAGCATGTTCAGGCCCTTGGTGGTGACAGGCTCGCCGTAGTCGATGACGTCCATGATCGGGGCAGAGCCGCCCTTCTGGACACAGCCGCAGGACTTGTCCTCCAGGGTGGTGATGCCGCCCTGCTTGTTGCCCGGGCTCGGGTTGTCATAGACGACCTCGTTGTGGCTGATGAAGTACTCCTTGAAGCCGTTGATCATCTTGACGGCCTTTTCAAAGACCTGCTCGTTCTGGCAGCGATCCATCAGGAAGCCCTCAGCGCCGAACATCTCGGGTACCTCGGTCAGCACAGTGGAGCCGCCGCGGGCGCACAGCATATCGCTGAAACGGCCGATGGTCGGGTTGGCGGTGATGCCAGACAGGCCGTCCGAGCCGCCGCACTTCATGCCGACGACCAGCTCGCTGGCGGGGATCGGCTCGCGCTGGAACTGGGCAGCGTAGGCAGCCAGCTCTTTCAGGATCTCGCGGCCTGCAACCAGCTCGTCCTCGACGTCCTGGCAGGTCAGGAACTTGACGCGGTCGGCGTCGTAATCGCCCAGCTCGGCCAGGAACTGCTCGTGGGTCAGGTTTTCGCAGCCCAGGGAGAGGACCAGCACCGCACCGGCGTTGGGATGGCGGACCAGCGAGGCCAGCAGCTTGCGGGTCTGGGCGTGGTCATGGCCAGTCTGGGAGCAGCCGAACGGATGGGTGAAGGTGTACAGGCCGTCGATAGAACCAGTGACAAGGTCCTGGTTATCGCGCACGAGGGCTTTAGCGCAGTCGTTGACGCAGCCGACCGTGGGGATGATCCAGATCTCGTTGCGGATGGCGGCGCGGCCGTCCTTGCGGCGGTAGCCCATGAAAGTCTCCGGTGCAGCCGGGGTCAGGGGGTGCACATTGGGATGGTAGCTGTACTCGATCTCACCGGAGAGGTTGGTCTTGATGTTGTGGGTGTGCATCCAGGTGCCGGGCACGGCGTCGGCGGTGGCATGGCCGATGGGGAAGCCGTACTTGATGACGTTTTCGCCCTCTTTGATGGGGGCAATGGCCATCTTGTGGCCCTGGGGGATATCCTCCACAGCGGTAACGGTGGTGTTCTCAACGGGAACAGCGGTGCCCTTGGCGATGGGGTGCAGGGCGACAACCACGTTATCCTTGGGGTTGATCTTAATGGCGATCGGCATAATAAGCGTTCTCCTTTGCCTCTTAATCAAAACTGGGGCCGGAGGGCATCCTCCGGCCCCAGTGGGGTTTTCTTTGTGCGTTTGTTACGCGGGAATTACAGGCAGCTCTTGTAAGCAGCCAGAGCGCCCTGCTCGCGGATCATAGTCAGGTTCTTGACGGTGGCGTCCTCGAAACCGGCAACCTTGGTCAGATCCTGGCCCCACATCTGCTCGTTGGTCATAACGGCATGGACGAGGGTCGGGACGTCGTCGTTCTTGTGGGCATTGTAGAACTCGAGAACCCAGCGGTCATCGGAAACGGTGTACTCGTTGCCCTTGGCGCGCTTGCAGACCAGGCCCTTGTCGTTCAGCTCCTGGATATCATTGCTGTAGAAAGCAATGTAAGCAGCGAAGCTCATGGTCAGGCAGGTGGGCAGCTTGCCGTTTTTCTCGATGTACTCGAGGAAGGAGGGCATATTGCGGGCACGCCACTTGGAGGTGGAGTTCAGGGAAATGCTCATCAGCTCGTGGTTGACGAACGGGTTGTTGAAACGGTCCTCAACAGCAGCAGCGAACTTCTTGCAGTCGTCCTGGTCCAAGGGCAGGATGGGCACGACCTCATCCAGCAGCATCTTGTTCATATAGCCCAAGATGGTATCGTCGTGCATGCAGTCACGCACGATATCGTAGCCACCCAGGTAAGCGCCCAGGACAAAGCCGGTGTGGGCACCGTTCAGGATGCGGACCTTGCGCTTCTTGTACGGGCTCATGTCGGGGGTAACAAAGACGTGATCCTCGAGACCAGCCTTGCGGAACGGCAGCACGTCGTTCAGCTTGGTGTCACCCTCGATGACCCAGACGCCGAAGACTTCGCCGACGTCCAGCAGGGGGTCAGCATAGCCGTGCTTTTCTTCCAGCTCAGCAACTTCCTTCGGGTCGCGGATGCGCCCGGGAACGATGCGGTCGACCAGAGAGCCGCAGAAGGTGCAGTCCTCGTTGACGTACTTCTTGAAGCCGTCCTCCAGGCCCCACTGCTCGATGTACTGGTTGACGCACTTCAGCAGTTCCTTGCCGTTGTTGTCGATCAGCTCGCAGGCCAGCATGATGATGCCCTTCTTGCCTGCCTTATAGCGGTGATACAGCACCTGGGTCAGCTTGCCGGGGAAGCTGGATGCGGGAACATCCTCCAGCTTGCAGGCGGGATCGTAGACGATACCGGCCTCGGTGGTGTTGGAAACGATGATCTCGAGGTCGTCGCTGGCGGCAACGGCCATCATCTTTTCGTAATCCTCTTTCTCATACGGGTTCAGGCAGCGGGACACGCTGGAGATGACGCGCTTGTCATCGACCTTCTTGCCGTTTTCGCTGCCGCGCAGGTACAGGGTGTACAGGCCCTCCTGCTCGTTGATCATCTTGGCCAGGCCGGGGGCGATGGGCTGGACCAGCACGCACTTTCCGTTCCAGTCAGCCTTCTCGTTGGCCAGGTCGAACCAGTAGTCAACGAAAGCACGCAGGAAGTTGCCCTCGCCAAACTGCAAGACCTTCTCGGGAGCATCCTTCAGGATATATCCGTCATAACCGGACTTTTCCAGAACTTCGTAATTCAGAGTTTCCATATCGCTTTCTCCTTATCACTTCTTTGTTGTGATGTGCGCCTAGCGCATATCTTGCTGTTTATCATTGTAGATATTTTTTCGGGTCCCGTCAAGCAAAATTCCGGGCAAAGCGTGCATATTTTGCAAGTTATTTTTTTATCTATCTCTTCTTGGCATTCTGCACAGGAAAACATTGCATTTTTGGGGTAGTTTTAACCTGCATCGCGCAATTTTTACAACTTGTTGAATTGCTGTAAATTATGTATAATAATAGCAGAGCATGCGCTTTTGTCGTCAGTCAGCTGTGCAAGGATTGTTTGTTATTTAACTGACAAAGAAGTGCATCCCGACCATCTTTTTACTATTTCATAAGGAGCGTCTGTACATGAAAGCTTTTATGGACAAGAACTTTTTGCTGGAGACCCCTACTGCCCAGCACCTGTATCATGATTATTCGGCCAAGCTGCCCATCGTGGACTACCACTGCCACATTCCCCCGCAGGAGATCTACGAGAACCGCCGCTTTGAGAACATCGCCCAGGTCTGGCTGGGCGGCCATCAGGTTCTGGCCGATGGTTCTGACTACTATTTCGGCGACCACTACAAGTGGCGCGTGATGCGTTCCAACGGCGTGCCCGAGGAGTACATCACCGGCGACAAGCCCGACCGTGAGCGCTTCCAGAAATTTGCCGAAGCCCTGCCCATGGCCATTGGCAACCCGATGTACACCTGGTGCCATCTGGAGCTGAAGAAATACTTCGGCTATGAAGGCGTGCTGAACGGCGACACCGCCGAGGAGGTCTGGAACCTGTGCAACGACAAGCTCCAGAACGACCCGAAGCTGACTGTCCGCGGCCTGATCGAGCAGAGCAACGTTGCGATGGTCGGCACCACCGACGACCCCATTGACTCCCTTGAGTGGCACAAGAAGATCAAGGCTGACCCGTCCATCAAGGTCGTCGTCGCCCCCTCCTACCGCCCCGACAAGGTCCTGAACATCCGTAAGGAGGGCTTTGCGGATTACATCCACAAGCTGGAGAACGTTGTCGGCCGCAAGTTTGCCTGTGCTGACTGCGTTGTCAGTGCCCTGGACGAGCGCTTGCAGTTCTTTGTGGAGATGGGCTGCCGCGCTTCTGACCACGGCCTGGACTACATCCCCTACGTGGACACCAACGCCGAGAAGGCTACCGCTGCTTTCAAGAAGGCCATGGCCGGTGAAGCCCTGACCAAAGAAGAGGGCGACGAGTACACCACCTACGTGCTGCTGGCCCTGGGCCGCCTGTACAAAAAGTACAATGTCGCCATGCAGCTGCACTACAGCTGCCTGCGCAACGTCAACGAGAAGATGTACCGCAAGCTGGGCCCCGATACCGGCTACGATATGATCGCCGTGACCGATTGCAGCGCCACCATCAGCAGCCTGCTGAGCAAGCTGACCGAGACCGGCGAGTGCCCGAAGGTCATCCTGTACAGCCTGAACCCCGCCGACTTCGACATGCTGGGCACCCTGATGGGTCCCTTCCAGGATGACGAGATCCCCGGTAAGATCCAGCTGGGCTCTGCCTGGTGGTTCTGCGATACCGACGACGGCATGTACCAGCAGATGAAGACCCTGGCTCGCCTGGGCCTGCTGGGCAACTTTATCGGTATGCTGACCGACAGCCGCAGCTTCCTGAGCTATACCCGCCACGAGCTGTTCCGCCGCCTGATGTGCAACCTGATCGGCAACTGGGTCGAGAACGGCCAGTACCCCAACGACGAGAAAGCCCTGAAGCAGATCGTCGAGGGCATCAGCTACTACAACGCCAAGCGCTATTTTAGCCTGTAAGTTACGGGGGTTCTTGTTCCTTTCTTGAAAGAAAGGAACCGAAAGAACTTTAAACAAACAAAACAGAAAACGCCCCTGTTCGGGATGGTTCACGCCAATCCGGGCAGGGGCGTTTTTTGTGTTGTAGCGGAATAGCCCCCTTATACCGTTGCTTGTAGGGGGTGGCGTCCTCGACGCCCCGTGGATCGATACTTGGCATCGACCCGCACCGTCTTGCCGTATTACTTCTCCTTCCCCAACAATTCCTTACGGATATACGCAAAACACGCATTTTCCCCTTCATCACGCAAGATCAGCAAGCAGGCCTCCAGCTGTTTGCGCGTTTCGGGGTGCAGGATATAGTGGTCCTTACTGTGGTCGTAATATTCCCACGCGGCGGCATCGGTATAGTTTCTGCCTTTGTAGTTTTTACTGGCGGCAATGCGGTCGCACACCATCTCAGCCACGTATTTTTCGGGCATGCGCATACCGGCCATGGCGTGGTCGCCGTCCGGCGCGTAGTCGATCCAATATTCCAGATGGTGCTTGTTGCGGCCTTTGTGGTGCAGCCAGGCGGCGCTGTAGCCCTCTTTCTGGCGCTGGGCGTTGTTGGGGCTGCACGTCCCCTGCCAGTATTTGGCACCGGCCCAGAACTCCACCGGAGCCAGCTTGCTTAAATCATGCGTAAGCCCCTGCCAGTACAGCCCGCAGTGGAAGCAGTTTTTCATCACCAGCATTTTGTGGTGGTGGATCGTTTTGTAATGTTTAATGGGATGCCACAAGGTCGGGTTTCCTCCTGAAAAGCAAAACTGCGATTTCTTTTGTCATGACCACCAGCGCCAGGCAGCTGACCGGCACCAGCGCAAAGTGCCAGAGCATCGGCACCAGATGGGTATGTATGGCGGCATGCGCCTTGGAAAGCACCATCCACGATACCGGCGCGGCCAGGCTGAGCAACCAGGCCGTGGCCAGCGGGGCCAGCTTTGCCAGCTGCCTGCGGCGCGCCAACAATACGGCGCAGACGGCCGCTTCCGCCAACACCACGGCCAGCAGCGGCAGCAACGTGACGGTAACAGGGCCAAATTGCAGCAGCGGTTCTTGGTTTTCCGCAAAATACAGGTGCAGCACTTCGGGGATGGTGACGGCGCGCACGGCGTCATCACTGACGCTGACGCGGCTGGTGACGGCCTGCGTCATGCTGGCGAGGGCCACGGCAGCGGTGCCGAAATACTGCACCTCCTGCCAGAGCCACAGCCCCAGTGCCGCCGCCATGCCGCCCAGTGCCGCCGCGCCGGTGCCGACCGTGCGGCCCAGCCAGCGGCGGGCAGCCTGCGGGTCGCGGTCAACGCAAAGGGTCTGCACCAGTGCGCAGCAAAGCGGGATCTCACACAGGATCAAAAAGGTGGAGATAAACTCAAACCCGCACATACAGCGGACAAGCACCGCCAGCGCGACCAGCGCAAAGCACCAGCCGGGCGTGCGGCCTTTGCGCGCGGTAACGCGGCAAAGCAGCAGCGAGGCCAGCACCGGCAGCAGCCAGGTCCACAGGCACCAGTACAAATCCTTCATGCCGCGCTGCGGCCAAGGGGCAAAGACAGCGGCCAGCACCCAGACCAGCGCAGCTACCGGCCCCGCCTGCTGCCAGACGGCGACCGCCAGCAGCAGTTCGGCGGTGTAAAACAGGATACAGTTGGTGGTGTAGAGCCAGGTTTCCCGCACCTCGCCGCTGGGCTGCACCAGCCGGAATACGCGGTTGAGCTGCCCGAACGCCCAGCCCTGCAAGCCAGACTGGTGGGTGTATGACTGGAAATCGTCGGCCCTGACTGGGGCATTTTCGCGGAACCAGGTGCGGTTCTGGCCGTCGCTCCACTCCTGGGTGTAGACGCCCATAAACCCGCCGGGGGCGGATTGGTGATTTTCGATCTGCAGCATCCGGCCAAACACCAGCGGCTGCGAGCCGGTATCCCAAAAGCCGGTGGCGTAGGTGCTGGCGTTTTGCCGCCAGTGGGTCAGCAGTGCCGCCAGCACCATCACGGCCAGCAGGGTAAGCACCCGCCGCAGCCACACCGGCAGGCGGGAAAATGGTTGATGAATCGGCATAAATTGAATATTCCTTAAATCTTTGCTCTAGCGTATCTCTAAAAGTCTCCCTCTGCGAGACAGACACCCCCCGTACGGGGGAGATGGCGCAAAGCGCCAGAGGGGGCCAAAGATGCACGGCTCACATATTTTATCTATCCCACTTATCGCACAAACTGGCGATCTGGCTGGCGAATTTGGCCAGGTCCTTGTTGGCACCGCCCTGGTTGTGGCGGATGACTTCCATCAGGCGCTGGCCCATGTTGACCAGGCGGTCGTAGGCAGCGCTGGTACGCACGGCCACTTCGGTGCGGGTCTTGACGATCTTTTGCGTGTTGCCGGTCTCGGCGCAGGCGGCGCGGCCATCGCTGACGATCCAGACAGCGCCGTTATAGGGCGCGTCGGCCTCGTAGCCATCGGCACGCAGCTTTTCGGCCCAGTGGGTGGCAACGGCATCCTCGCCATGGTTGACAAAGACGAACTTCGGCTTTTCGTCAAAGGCGTGCAGCCAGTCGGCCAGGCCGTCCTTGTCTGCGTGGCCGGAAAGCCCGCTCAGCTGCCGGATGCTTGCCTTGACCTGCACCGGCTCGCCGAACAGCTTGACTTCCTGCGCGCCGTTGACCAGCGCGTTGCCCAGCGTGCCGGGGCTCTGGTAGCCAACGAACAGCACCGTACACTCGGGCCGCCAGAGGTTATACTTTAAATGATGGCGGATACGGCCCGCATCGCACATGCCCGCTGCCGAGATAATGACCTTGGGCACAGGGTCGGTGTTGATGGCCATGGATTCTTCCTTGGTCTCGCTGATATGCAGGCCGGGGAATTGCAGCGGGTTTTGCCTTGCCTGCACCAGAGCAAGGGCTTCTTCATCGTAGCACTCGCTGAAGTTTTCGCGGAAGATCGTGGTCGACTTGCTGGCCAGCGGGCTGTCGACATACACAGGGAAGTTGCCGTGGCCGGTCACGCGGCCCTCGGCTTTGATCTGGCGCAGGAAATACAAAAGCTCCTGCGTGCGGCCCACCGCAAAGCTGGGGATGACCACATTGCCGCCCTTGTCAAAGGTGGTTTGCAGCACATCGGTCAGTTCGCCGAGGTAGTCCGGCTTGGGGCCGTGGCTGCGGTCGCCGTAGGTGGACTCCATGATCAGGTAGTCGGCATGGCCGGGGTTGGCCGGGTCCTTAATAAGCGGCTGGTGCGTGTTGCCGATATCGCCGGAAAACACGATGACCTCGGCCTTTTTGCCCGGCTCGGTCACGCGCAGCGAGATGGACGCACTGCCCAAAAGATGCCCCACATCGGTAAAGCGCATCTCGATTTTTCCCATTGGGCCGTCAAACAGGGGCTGCCACGCATCGTACGGGCAGGGCACGAACTGCTGCATGACCTTTTGCGCATCCTCGACGGTATAGTCGGGCTCGATCATGGCGGCACCACTGCGCATGGCCTTGCGGTTTTTCCACTCGGCCTCCTGTTCCTGAATGTGGGCGGAATCCTCGAGCATAATGGCGCAGAGGTCGCGGGTGGCATCGGTGGTGTAGATGGGGCCACGGTAGCCGTTTTTGTACAGGTACGGGATGCGGCCCGAGTGGTCAATGTGGGCGTGGGTCAGCAGCAGGGCTTCGTAGGTGCCGGGGGCATAGGGCAGATCGGCGTTTTCGTAGACGTCGCGGCCCTGCTCCATGCCGCAGTCGATCAGGAAACGATGCCCTGCGGCCTCCAGTTGGGTACAGCTGCCCGTCACTTCACGGTCCGCGCCTAAAAAGGTGAGTTTCATAGAATACGCCTCCCTGTATACAATCGTTTTGCAATTACGGTACGGTCATATATTTGTTGTGGGGGCGGGCATTGCCCGCCCGTGCAGTTTTGCGCGGCCGCAGGCTTCCTCGGGCGAACACGGCTCGCCCCCTACAATCACCTTGCAAAAAGGCGTAGGGGGTGGATTCTATATCCGCCCGTGGCATATCGCCTTTATTTGTTATTTCTGCCCACTCCATAGCGCGGGGCTTCGGGCAGGGTGAAATCGGTGGTAAAGTTTGCGGTCAGATCGTTGATGTTCATTCGCACATCCCAGTACACATCGCCGTAATCGCGCAGCACCGTATAATTCTCAGCACCAATGGCCGCAAGGGTCTGGGTGTCGGTCACGATCAGCACGGTATCCCCTGCCGGTTCGTACTCGCTCAGCGATTCCTGATAGGTGCGGGTGATGCCGTCCGTTTCAACCATCGCGCGGGCCGTATCGGCGCTGACCGAGACAAGCTGCACGCGCGCAGCCTTGGGCAGCAGGTCCAGCAGGGTGCCGCGGCTGATATCGCCGTATTCCGGCTCGCCCACATTGCCCGCCAGCGCCGTGACCTCGCTGTCGGTCCAGCCCTCGGGCCAGTGATCGCGATCGTTCTCCGCAATTTCCTGGTACAGCGCCGCCAGATAGTTGGCGAAGCTGATCGTCTTGTCAGCGTCCGGGTTGGCGGCGTAGGTGAACAGCGGCGTGTAGTAGATGCTCTGGTCATCGGCGTCCAGCCCGGCCAGCTTGGCGGCGGCGTAGGCGTAGGCCTCGGCCCCCTGCTGCTGGGCTTCGTCGGTGGTCTCGGCCGGGGCGCTGGTGTCCTTACCGCCCACAGCTTCGGTGTCCTTGTCGGGGTCGGCGGCGTCGCTGCCGGTCGTGGTGGTGTCAGCCGCTGCGGCCAGGCTTTCCCAGGTGGCACGGCTGGCTTGCAAAGTTGCAGCGGTCACATTGTCCGCGCCGCGCACAGCCACACCGCCGCCCTGGGTGAACACGAGGTCAAAGCGGGCCACGCCGTCCAGCCCCAGTGCCGCCCCGGCGCTGTAAACGCCATCCTGTGTGGCGGCTGTGCCGCTGCCGTCGATAACGGCGGTCACGCCCAGATCTTTCAGCGTGGTTTGCAGCGCGGCGGTATCCACGCCGGGGGTCGTGATGCAGATGATGGCATCCACACCCTGTGCCTGCAAGGCGGCGACCTGCTCGCTGGCAGTCTGGGCCAGGTCGTTGGCGAAGGGCGTTTCCTCATTGACCAAGCCGATCTTGCCGTTGACAGCGTCGGCATCGGCCAGCGAGAAGAACCCGATGCGGTAGCCCGCGCGGGTGATGATCGTGTTCATGCCGTTGGTAATGCGGTTGCGGTTCCAGCTGGTCGAGCGGTAGAAGATCGCTGCACCGTCAGAATCGCGCAGGTTCGCGGCCAGCGAGGGTCCGCTGCCCATGTTGGCATCGCTGCGCAGGCGGGCGATGCCGTAGGCGAGGTCCTCGGCCCCGAAAGCTTGCAGGTCGTACCCGGCAGCGGAAAAACTGCTGAGCATATCCATGCCGCCGGTCATGCTGGCCACGGTGGTGCCGTGCAGGCTGCCGCCCGCGTCCACGAGGATTGAATCCGGCGTGCTGGCTTTGAGCGCGGCCACATCGGCCAGGCTTACGGTATCGTTGGCGCGCTGGCCCGCAAGGGAGCCGGTCGCAAAGACGGGCACGGTAATATCGCCCACCCGCACAAGGCACTGGATACTCTCGGTGCCGTCGGCCAGCGTGGCGGTGATGGTACACTCGCCGCTGTCAGCCTTGGCGCGCACAAGGCCGTGCTTATCCACGGTCGCCACACTCTTGTCGCTGGTGGTCCAGAAAATTTTCTGCCCGCCATTTTCCTCGTCCGGCTGGTTGGTGGTCAGGTTCGCGTAGGCATCCTTGCCGTCCAGATGCAGTTCCGTCTGACGGGTATCGTTAAGCAGCGTCGGCGTGGCCGTTTTTCCGTTGCAGCCGGAAATTTCACCAAAAGCAAACGGCCGCATGACAAGATCAATGTCAACAGTCTCGCTCTCGACGCCGTAGTCCGCGCCCGGCTCGGAATAGCTGCACTGCCACATATCGTAGGTGCCGGTGTAGCCCAGTTCGTCCGCAAAGCGGGCGATCCAGAGATTCTCGCGCCAGGGGTCAAACGCCGCATCGCTGAAGCGGGCGCGCACCCAGTTGAGCGAGGCGTAGATGCCCTGCTCACCGGTGTAGCCCAACTCGGTCAGGCGGTCAAAAAACGCCTGGGTGATGGCGGCCATCTCGTCCGGGAAGATGCCGCTGATGCTCTTGTCCTCAAGGTCGTAGTAGACCGGGTAGGACAGCTGGTAGGGCGCGGCGGTGTAATCCTCGAGTCCCTCCTGCGGCGGCGCGACCAGCCCCAGCAGGCGGGCAACATGCTCGGCCTCGCTGCGGGCTTCGTCCTCGGTCGTCGCGTAGGAGTAGATGTACGCACCGAACGGGATGCCCAGGCGGGTACATTCGTCGGCGTTTCGGCGCCACTGTGGGTCGTCCTGGTTCCAGCCCTCTTCCTGGCCGTCCCACTCGCCGCCGAAACCGCAGCGGATGATGGCAAAATCGACGCCGTTGTTTTTGGCTTTTTCCCAGTCGACTGCGCCCTGATATTTCGATACATCAATGCCTTTTAAGACGGCCGCGGGCACAGCTTCCCCGCTTTCGTTGAAGTAGTAGCCCAGTTCGTTTTTCTGCCAGGCAGCCGCCGGAGTGCCGAAATCCGCCTTGGCGGGCCCGGTCGGCCCGGCTGAGCAGCGGGTAAGTACCACGGCAATGCCCACCGTCAGCACCAGGCAGGCGGCGCAGATGCCTAAAATGGCACGGCTGCGTCGTTTTTTGCTGCCACGGCGGGGCGCCTGCTTGGGGGTACGGGGCGGCTGACCGCCCTGACGCGGATTGCCCGCAGAAGCAGCCTTTTGCGCGCGTGCCGGACTGCGATATACTGTACGTTCGTCTGCCACGATGATTCCGCGGTCGCAGAGTGCGAGGGGCTTTTGTCCCCGAAGCACGATGCGGGTACCGCAACCCGACATTATCGAGCATTTTGGCAACGCAGATGCCGTGCCGCACACCGAGCCGCAGCGAGGCGCTTCGGAGCGCAACCGACGCTTTGCGGCGGCTCTTGGCGCGGAGATCCGCCGGAGCGGTGCTTAAGCCGTAAGGCGGGAATTATGCGGTGTTGCCATATATATAAAAATGTGCGGAAAGATATAAATATGCCGTCACCGGCGTATGGAGACGCGTTCAGGGGTCGATGCGAACACCCGCCCCTGCACGTCGCTTTCGTGCCCTTTTAGTAGGATACTAGTTAAGAATAGTGTATCATTTTGTCAAAGAAAATACAATCCGGGAAAGGCGGCAGATTTTGTAAAAAAATTTGCACCCCGCCAAAAGCAGGGTGCAAAAACAGCCGACCCGCGGGTCGGCTGCTGAGTAGTGCAGTTTTACCTTAAAAGCCGTGCTTTTCCATCAGCTTGCGGCCCATCAGCACGCCCATGACGGAAGCCATCATCAGGCCGCGTGTCCAGCCGGAGGAATCGCCCAGGCAGTGCAGACCCACGATGTTCGTCTCCAGGTCGGTATCCATCTTGACCTTGTTGGAGTAGAACTTCAGCTCGGGGCTGTACAGCAGGGTCTCGGGGCTGGCGAAGCCGGGCACGACTTCGTCCATCATCTTGATGAACTCGATGATATTGACCATGGCGCGGTACGGCATGGCAGCGGTGATGTCACCGGCCACGGCGTCTTTCAGGGTGGGGCGCACGTTGGTGCGGGCCAACTCGTTGGCCCAAGTGCGCTTGCCGTCCAGAATATCACCATAGCGCTGCACCAGAATGTGCCCGGCGCCCAGCATGTTGGTCAGCTCACCAACTTTCTGTGCGTAGGCGATGGGCTGATTGAACGGCTCGGTGAAGTTATGACTGACCAGGATGGCCAGGTTGGTGTTGTTGCTCTTTTTCTCCTTGAAGCTGTGGCCGTTGACGACGGCAAGGTCGTTGTCGTAGTTTTCCTGCGCCACAAAGCCGCCGGGGTTCTGGCAGAAGGTACGCACCTTGTTGTGCCAGGGGGCCGGGTAGCCGATCAGCTTGCCTTCGTACAGGACCTGGTTGATCTTCTCCATGATCTCATTGCGGCACTCAACACGGACACCGATATCAACGGTGCCAGGCTTGTGGGCAATGTTGTGCTCGGCGCAGAGACGCTCAAGCCAGTCCGCACCACGGCGGCCGGTGGCGATGACCACCTGCTTGGCGTAGACGTCGCGCACGCCGTCCTTCTCGCGGATGCGCACACCCTTGCAGGTGGAATCCTCGAGGATGATGTTCTCGCACTCGGTGCTGAAGAGCATCTCGACCCCGGCATCGGCCAGATAGTTCTGGATATTCAGGTACAGCTGCTGGGCTTTCTCGGTGCCCAGATGGCGGATAGGGCAGTCGACCAGCTGCAAACCAGCCTGGATGGCACGCTTGCGGATATCCTTGATATCGGGGCCTTCGTAAACGCCCTCGACCTTGGGATCAGCGCCAAATTCCAGGTAAATCTTATCGGTATAGTCGATCAGTTCCTGGGCGAAATCCTCGCCGATCAGGTCAGGCAGCTCGCCGCCGACCTGGTAAGACAGGGACAGCTTGCCGTCCGAGAACGCACCTGCGCCGGAGAATCCGGTGGTGATGGCGCAGGTCGGCTTGCAATTTACGCAGACGCCGGTTTTATCCTTGGGGCAGTGGCGCTTTTCCACAGGCTTGCCCTTTTCGACAAGCAGGATCTTGTTGGGATTGCAGCTTTTGCGCAGCAGTTCCAGCGCGGTGAAAATACCGGCGGGGCCGGCGCCTACGATGATCAGGTCATACATGGATGGGGGTTCTCTCCTTATAATTTATATGGGGTCTCTACAGGGTGCAGGCACCCGGTCAGGTTTTGTCGGGGTCCTCGTCGGACACATCGGTGCTTTCGGCGTCGTATACTACGGGCTCGCCGTCGCTGGTCACATCCACAATGTCGGTGCCGGCGGCTTCCGCTTCGTCCAGGGCGTCACCCAGGGCGGTCAGCGTTGCGTTGACAGCGGCGTTAGCCATGCGGTCCAGCGTGCGCAGCTCCATGGCGGCATAGAGAATGCAGCCAAGATTCAGCGCACCTTCGACGATCAGCAGCACACCGCAGAGCATGACAACACTGACGGCTGCGCCGAACGGGTGACAGATCAGCAGCACGCCCAGTGCAATGGACACCAGGCTAAACAACAGCAGCAGCCACCATTTCTCGCCCTTGCGCTTTGCCAGGTCGATGGCCGAGCCAATGCGGCTGCAACCATCCACCACGATAAAGATGCCGAACACAACCGGCAGAAAGCTGGCCACCACCTGGGGCTTTGCCAGGGTAAACAGGCCCAGCCCCGCCGTGATGACGCCGCCTACCAGCATAAAAGGCGCGGTAAAGCCGGTGCCCCGGATGCGGGCGTACTGGATCAGGCAGACAATGCCGGTGACAAGCACCACCACGCCAAAGGCGTAGCAGATCCACAGCAGACTGGTTTCCGGCATGATGAGCAGCATCAGCCCCAGCACGATATAGGCGATGCTCATCAGCATCATTCCGCTTTTGACATAGCGCAGCATAGCAGCACGCTCCTTACTTGTTCATTGCCTTGGCGGCATCCACGATCAGGTCGGCACAGGCGTCCAGGCCCAGCGCGGCGTTCAGGCACAGGTCGTAGTTTTTGGCTTCGCCCCAGCGGTTCTCGGTGTAATAGTTGTAGTAGCTGGCGCGGGCGCGGTCATGCTTGGCCAACTGGGTCTCCCACATGCGGTCAGGCATTTCCTTGGCGTCCGGGCGGGCCTTTGCGCGGGCTACGCGGTCCGCCACCGGCGCGTAGACGAAGGTACGCAGCACATTGGGGCGTTCCCGCAGGACATAGTCGCCGCAGCGGCCCAGGATCACGCAGGGGCCCTGGGCGGCCAACTCCTTGATGACATTGCTTTGCAGGATATACACCTGATCGGCCAGGGGCATGGTGTTGCCCATCATGTACAGGCTGTAGATCAGGCTGCCGCTGCGCTGGTTCTCGCTGGCGGCGATGGCCTCTTCAGTCAGGCCGCTCTTTTTGGCGGCGAGGGTGATCAGCTCCTTATTGTACAGCGGGATACCCAATTTATCGGCCACTGCCTGGGCAATTTCGCTGCCGCCGGAAGCATACTCACGTGCCATTGTAATAACCATAGGTTCCTTCATAACTGATACACCTCACATTCAATTTGCTGCACGGTGCGCAAGCCCCGGTGCAAACTATTCCATCTATAGTATACCCCCCTTTGTGCAAAAGCGCAAGAAAAAAATCATAGGCAATACCGCACAATTCTAAGTGCCGATACGGCGAGCGAGGTGCGGCAGCTGCTAAGCCAAAAGCGCAGATAATACTTTGTGTATTATCGAGCATTTTGGCAACGCAGCGGCCGTGCCGCAGCCGCCGAAGCGGTGCTTAAGCCGTAAGGCGGGAATTGTGCGGTGTTGCCCATACTATTCGCGCAAAAGCTGTGCAACGTCCGACCCCATAAACAGCAAAAAGCTCCCTGGATGGGGAGCTTGGTTTATACCGTTGCTTTTTCTTTTTCCGGCGTAAGGGCGATGTAGATCAGGTTGGCTGCCTGCACCAGCAGCAACCCGCCGCCCATTGTGTTCACCGTACCATAATCCGCCGGAGTAAGCATATTACCCATGACGATCTGATACAGATAAGAAAGCACATTGGCAATCATGGAAATAGCAGATACAGTCAAGCTGTTTCGTTCAAATTCTTCAAAGCGGAGTTTCCTCATCGGGTCCTCTATTGTTTATTGTTTAAATAAATAAAAGGCTGCTGCCCGGTGTTGTGCGGTGCAGCAGCCTTCTTTGGGTTAGCGTGAAAAAAATCACTTATTCTTCTTGCTGGCGGCCTTCATGCGCAGGTCGTGGTCCAGGATGCGCTTGCGGATGCGCAGGTTTTCGGGGGTGACTTCCAGCAGCTCGTCGGGGGCCAGGAATTCCAGGCAGCCCTCCAGGCTGAACTTGCTGACCGGCACCAGGCGCAGGGCATCGTCGCTGCCGGAAGCGCGGGTGTTGGTCAGGTGCTTGGTCTTGCAGACGTTGACGGTGATGTCCTCGCCGGTCGGGGTATAGCCGACGACCTCGCCCGCGTAGACCTTCTCGCCTGCGTTGACGATCAGGGTGCCGCGCTGCTGGGCGTTGAACAGGCCGTAGGTAACGGCATCGCCGGTCTCGAAGCTGATCAGAGAGCCGGTAGAACGGGTCTGGATATCGCCGCACCATTCCTCGTAACCGTCAAAGATGGTGTTCATGATGCCTTCACCGTGGGTGTCGGTCAGGAACTGGCTGCGATAGCCGAACAGGCCGCGGCTGGGCATGCGGAACTCGATGCGGGAACGGCCGTTCATCATCTGCATGTTCATCAGGATGGCCTTGCGGGCGCCGAGGGCAGTCATGACATTGCCCTGGTAGACCTCGGGCACGTCGATGACAACGCGCTCCATAGGCTCCATGACCTTGCCGTCCTCCTCGTGGGTCAGAACGTGCGGAGGGCTGACCTGGAGCTCATAGCCTTCGCGGCGCATGGTCTCGATCAGGATGGACAGGTGCATTTCGCCGCGGCCCATGACACGGAAAGAATCGTTGGTGGCAGAATCCTCGACCTTCAGGGCGACGTCCTTCAGCAGCTCACGCATCAGGCGGTCACGGATCTGGCGGGAGGTGACATACTTGCCCTCTTTGCCAGCGAACGGAGAATCGTTGACAGAGAAGGTCATTTCGACCGTAGGATCGTTGATTTTAACAAACGGCAGCGGCTGCACCTTGCTGGGATCGCAGATGGTGTTGCCGATGGAGATGTCGGGCAGACCGGCAAAGGCGACGATATCGCCTGCCTGGGCGCTCTCGATGGGCTCACGGCCGTTGGCCTTGAAGTCAAACAGCTTGGTGATACGGCCGCTCATATGCACATCGGGGTTGTGCCAGTCGCACACCTGGATGGCAGAGCCGACCTTGATGACACCGTTCTGCACACGGCCCACGCCCATACGGCCGACGAAGTCGTTGTAGTCGACACTGGAGACCAGCATCTGGAGCGGCTCTTCAGGCTCGCCCTCCGGCGGCTGAACGTACTTGAGGATGGTATCGAACAGGGGCTTGAGGTCGGTGCCGGAGGAAGGATCAGTCCAGTCGTAGCTGGCGGTGCCGTTACGGCCGGAGCAGAAAACCATCGGGCTGTCGAGCTGTTCGTCGGTAGCGCCCAGGTCCATCAGCAGTTCAAGGATCTCGTCGATGACCTCGGCAATGCGGGCGTCGGGGCGGTCGATCTTGTTGACGGCGATGACCAGAGACAGGTTCTGCTGCAGAGCCTTCTGCAAAACAAAACGGGTCTGGGGCATGCAGCCCTCGGCGGCGTCGACCAGCAGCAGCACGCCGTTGACCATCTTCAGCACGCGCTCGACCTCGCCGCCAAAATCGGCGTGGCCCGGGGTGTCGACGATGTTGATTTTGACGCCCTTATACTCGCAGGAGCAGTTTTTGGCCAGGATGGTGATGCCGCGCTCACGCTCGATATCGCCGGAGTCCATGACACGCTCGGCGACCTGCTGGTTAGCGCGGAAAGCACCGGACTGCTTCAGCATCTGGTCGACCAGGGTGGTTTTGCCGTGGTCAACGTGGGCGATGATTGCCACATTGCGTAAATTTTCCTGAATCATATACGTTCCCTCTCTGATTGGTTTGCGATTGAATGCCTATCTATAGGGGGATGAACCCTAATATTCACACACTTATTTATAATACGCTATCATGTAGTATTTGTCAAGAATCGCAAAATATAAAATAGTATGCTATAATATAAAATGTTGGATAGTAATTCAAAGGGATTTTGTACATTCCGTGGGGAAGGACGCAGTTTCCCCAAAAAACAAGACAAGAAAGGGAAAGAACACATGGCAACAAAACCGATGCGCCGCATCAACATCATCGGGCACCAGAACCCCGACACCGACTCGATCTGCTCGGCCCTTGCCTATGCCTGGCTGAAAAACCGCGGCAGCCTGGAAGGCCTGTACGAAGCTCGCCGCGCCGGGCACATCAACCGCGAAACACGCTTTGTGCTGCAGCATTTTGGCATAAAAGCCCCGCGCCTGTGCACCGATGTCAGCCCGCAGATCAAGGACATCGACATCCGCAAGCAGGCTGGCATTGATGGCGAGATGAGCGTGCGCGCCGCCTGGAACCTGATGCGCGATGTCGAGATCGACACGCTGTGCATTGTGGATGACGGGGGCGCATTGCAGGGCCTGATCACCATCAAAGACATTGCCGATGCGAACATGGATCTGTTTGACACCGCCGTGCTGGCTGCGGCCAACACCCGCTGCTCGAACCTGCTGGAAACGCTGGAAGCCGAACTGATAGTTGGCAACGCCGATGCCCGCATCGACAGCGGCAACATCTGCATTGGCACCAGCCCCGAGATCATGGAAGAACTGGTCAAGCCCGGCGATCTGGTGCTGGTCTCGAACCGGTACGAAGCCCAGATGTGCGCCATCGACTGCGGTGCGCGCGCCATCATCGTCTGCTGCGGCTCGGCAGTGCCCCGCACCATCGTGGCCCGCGCGCAGGAAAAAGGCTGCGCCGTGCTGGCCACCCCCTACGACACCTACGCTGCCGCGCGGCTGACCTCGACCGCCGCGCCGGTACGCCACTTTATGCGCACCAAGGAGCTGCTGAAATTCAGCGTCAATACGCCGATCGAGGACGCGCGCAAGGTCATGGCCAGCGTGCGCCACCGCTACTTCCCGATTTTGGACGAGAACGGCAAATACTGCGGCGTGGTCAGCCGCCGTAACCTGTTGAACCTGCACCGCAAGCAGCTGATCCTGGTCGACCACAACGAGCGCCAGCAGGCTGTGGACGGGCTGGAGGAAGCCGATATTCTGGAGATCATTGACCATCACCGCATCGGCAACCTGGAAACGACCGGGCCGGTCTATTTCCGCAATGTGCCGGTGGGCTGCACGGCCACGATCCTGTACCAGATGTACGGCGAGCAGGGCATGACCCCGTCGAAAGAGATCGCCGGGCTGCTGCTTTCGGCCATTTTGTCCGACACGCTGATGTTCCGCTCCCCCACCTCGACCCCGCAGGACGAAGCTGCCGCGCAGGAGCTAGCTGTGCTGGCGGGTGAGGATATCCCCACCTACGCCGAGCAGATGTTTGAAGCGGGTGCCGACCTGACCGGCCGCGACGCCGAGGATGTGTTCCGCTCCGACTTCAAGGTGTTCAGCCGCGGCGATGCCAAATTCGGCGTGGGGCAGTCCATCTACATGACCGACAAATCCCGCGCTGCTGCCGAAGAGCTTGTGGGGCCGTTTTTGCCCGAAGCCAGCCGCCGTGAGGGCCTGCCGATGATTTTTTACATGTTCACCGACATGAAGACCCAGAGCACCGATCTGATGTACTGCGGCAGCATTGCCGAGCAGATCGTGCGCGAGGCGTTCCATGTAGAGCCGAAAGACGGCAAGGCCTGGCTGCCGGGGGTCGTCAGCCGCAAAAAGCAGTTGATCCCGTCCCTGCTGGCCGCGTTGCAGGCGCATCAGAAGTAAAGAATAAACAGAGCAAAAATGTCCACCACATGCACGATGTGGTGGACATTTTATTTTATGTTCTTTCGCGTAGGGGCGAGCATCGCTTGCCCCTACAGCCGCTATCTATTTGCGTATAGTGCGCGTTCCGGTTTTTCTTACAGCTTTTCCAGTGCGGCCTTTACACGGGCAATCGTTTCTTCCTTGCCCATCATAGCGGCAAGGTCGGTGCCGCCGCCGGGGGTGCGGGCCTTGCCGGACAGGGCAATGCCCAGCGGGAAGAGCAGCCAGCCGTTCTTTTTCTCCATCTGCTCCGCCAGCGCCTTGCAGGCTTCAAAGATGGCGTCGCGGTTCCAGTCAGCCTGGGCTTCCAGCACAGGCAGCAGGGCGGTCAAGGCTTCCTTGGCGGACTCGGGCGTGGTTTTCTGCTTTTTGTTGCGGTACATCTCGGCATCGATGGGCAGCACGGCGTCGAAGAAATCCAGCTGCGGCGGGATATCCTCAAGCACCTCGCAGCGGGGCTGCAGGTTGGCGCAGAGCAGGTCGCGGTCAATCTCGCAGTGCACGGCGCTGTCGATGAACGGGTCGGCCAGGCGGCGGAACTCTTCAGCAGGCAGGGCGCGGATGTAGGCGGCATTGATGGCACGCAGCTTGAGCGGGTCAAAAATAGCGGGAGATTTGGAAATGCGGGCAGGATCCCAGATCTTGATCATCTCGTCCAGCGAGAAGATCTCCTGTTCGCCCTCGGGTGCCCAGCCCAGCAGCAGCAGGTAGTTCAGCACGGCGGCGGGCAGGTAGCCTTTGGCCACCAGGTCCTGATAGCTGGCGTCGCCGTTGCGCTTGGACAGCTTGTTCTGGGCATCCTTCATGACCGGCGGGCAATGCACGTAAATGGGCTTTTCCCAGCCGAATGCCTCGTACAGCAGGTTGTACTTGGGAGTCGAGGACAGGTATTCGCTGCCGCGGATAACGTGGGTAATGCCCATCAGGTGGTCGTCCACAACATTGGCAAAGTTGTAGGTGGGCATGCCGTCGGTCTTGATCAGGATCTGGTCGTCCAGTTCCTTAACGTCGACCTCGATATGACCGTAGACCACATCGTCAAACCCGGCCACACCGGACTCGGGGATCTTCTGGCGGATGACGTAGGGCTCGCCTGCGGCCAGCTTGGCGTTGATCTCTTCCTGGGTCAGATGGCGGCAGTGGCCGTCGTAGTGGGTCATCTCCCCGGCGGCGCGCTGGGCCTCGTGCATCTCGTTCAGGCGTTCCTCGGTGCAGAAGCAGTAGTAGGCCTTGCCCTCTTTGACGAGCTGCTCGGCATACTGCTTGAACATACCCATGCGCTGGCTTTGCACATAGGGTCCGACGGGGCCGCCGATATCAGGGCCTTCGTCCCAAGTCAGGCCGGTTGCGCGCAGGGTGCCGTAGATGATATCGGTAGCGCCCTCGACCAAACGGCCCTGGTCGGTATCCTCGATGCGCAGAATGAACGTACCATCGTTATGGCGTGCCTGCAAGTAGGTGTACAGTGCGGTGCGCAGGTTGCCGACGTGCATATAGCCCGTGGGCGACGGCGCAAACCGGGTACGAACGTTAGACATGGTGAAAACCCCTTTTATTTTGAAATGTTATTTATCGTTACTGCGTAGGAGCGGATTCCATATCCGCCCGTAAAATGCCGCACGCCTTGCGGGCGGATATAGTTTCCGCCCCTACGAGCGCGGTTTTCGCGGCTTTGGCGTTTTCATTATAAAGCGCCGGGTGGCAGGTGTCAACCTCACAAAAGATACGGCTCAAACCGGTGCAGGTCGTCGACCTTGACGGTGGCGCGGTAGTAGACGCCATTCTCGCGGTACGCTTCCTCGGTCACGCTGCCGCGGCTGCGCAAGATATCGGCCAGCGCGAGCTTATCGTAAGGCAGCAGCACTTCGATGCCGCGCACGCGGTGGGCCAGCACGTCGTCGAGTTTTGCCAGCAGCGCGGGCAGGCCGACACCGGTCTTGGCGCTGGTCAGCAGCACATCCGGGTCGAACGGCAAAAGGTTCGCTGTATCGCACTTATTGTAGACGACCAGTTGCGGGATGCCCTCGCAATCCAGACTGCCGAGCACTTCGTCCGTGACGGCAAGCTGCTCGGCGGCCTGCGCATCCCCGGCGTCGGCCACCTTGACGATGACATCCGCAAAGGCTGCTTCTTCCAGCGTGCTTTTAAACGCTTCGACCAGGTGATGCGGCAGGCGGCTGACAAAGCCGACCGTATCGACCAGAATGATTTGCAGTCCGCTGGGCAGCGTCAGCTTGCGGGCTGTGGGGTCCAGCGTGGCAAACAGCATGTCGGCTTCAAAGATCTGCTCGCCGCACAGCGCGTTCAGCAAGCTGGACTTGCCCACGTTGGTGTAGCCCACGAGCGCGACGACGGGTACATTGTTTTTCTGGCGGGCGCGGCGGGTCTCACCCCGGCGCTTTTCCATTTCTTTTAAGCGGCCCTCAAGGTGCTCAATGCGGTGGTGCAGGTGGCGGCGGTCAAGTTCAAGCTTCGTCTCACCGGCGCCACGGCGGGCACCGCCGCCGCCCCCGCCGCCGCCGCCCTGGCGGCTCAGCGATTCGCCCAGGCCCTGCAAGCGGGGCAGCTGGTAGCGCAGGGTCGCCAGTTCGGTTTGCAGCTTACCCTCGTTGGTGGTGGCACGCGCGCGGAAGATCTCCAAGATCAGCATCGTGCGGTCCAGCACTTCCACTTGCAGCGCAGCCGACAGGTTGCGGATCTGGCTGCCGGTCAGCTCGCCATCAAAAATAGCCGCTGCGGCGTTCAGATTCTGGCATACCAGCCGCGCTTCGGCCACTTTGCCCTCACCCAGCAGGGTAGCGGCTTCGGGGGTGGCGCGCTTTTGCACCACCTCGGCCACAGCGTCCATGCCGTTGGCGTCGGCCAGCGCCCGCAGCTCGTCCAGGCTGCGGGCCATATCGTACTTGCCCTGGTCCAAGGCCAGCAGCACAACGGGCAGTTTTTCGCCGTCCTGTTGTTTCTGGGCTGTGGTGCCAAAGTCTAAATCAATCGTATTATCGCTCATAGTTCCTCTTTTACAAGGTGGTAGGCGCGGCAGGGCACCGCCGTGCCGTCAAATTTGTGGTCGACCACGTCATGGTCGTAAACAAAACCGGCCTTTTGCAGCACCGCGCCGCTGGCTACGTTCTCGTTGGCGTGAACACCCGCCAGCCAGGCCGCGTCCACGGTGTTGAACCAGTAGTCCCGCACGGCACAGAGGGCCTCGGTCATATAGCCGTTGTCCCACCATTTGCGGCCCAGTGCATAGCCAACTTCCCACGCGGGGCCAAGCAGCTCGGTGTTCAGGTGCCAGCCGGTGCGCAGCTCATTGGCAGGCATCAGGCTGATGGAGCCCATCAGCACGCCGCTGCGCTTATTTTCGACGCCCCACTGGTAAAAGGTCGGCTCACCGTAATGTTTTTCCCATTCGTTCAGCGTTTCGGCGGTCTCGGCCCAGCTGCGGTGGGCGTTCCAGCGCAGGTACTTGGTCACTTCGGGGTCGCTGGCCCAGTTGTTGAACATCATTTCACTGTCGTCGATGGTCAGCTGCCGCAGCAGCAGCCGCCCAGTCTCCAGTTCCTGTGTGCCGCAATGTTTCATGGTCGTCCTCACTTTTTCAGCAGGCTGCGCAGGATGCCCAGCCCCATATTCCACAGTTTCAGCAGTTGTGCGCGGTAGAGCGTGCAGTAAATGAACAGCACCGCACCGGTAAGCACAAATTTAATAAAGAAATGCTGCCACAGCAACGTACCGATGGCCGTGACCGCAAACGCCAGCAAAAAGCCCGAGATCGTTTTGGCAAAGCTGGGGATCGTGCGGTAGTACATCTGCCCGGTGACACTGCGGTACAAAAACGCCAGGCCGTTGCTGGCGGCCAGCGCCAGGGCCGCGCCCGTCATGCCAAGGCTTGGCACAAAGGCCGCGCAGAGCGCAAAGTTGGACATCGCACCGATGCCGATGCCGATGGTATCGTGCCAGGGCTTGCGGGCGATCGAGTTGCCGTAGACTGTGCCCTCGCACAGAATATTGAACACGACCGCCAGCATCAGCAGCGGGAAGATGGTCAGGCAGTCTTTTTTGTTGGGGAAGATGAGGAATACAATATCCTCAAGCATCACCAGCACGCAGAAAAAGCCGAAGATCAACAGGTTCAGCACGTCGTGCACGCGGCCGATGCGTTCCTGTTCCTCGCGGTAGTGGGCGTAGACATAGGGCCCCCAGTAGGTGGAAAAGCCCGCCTGGATAGCCGTAACGAGCTGCGCCAGGCTGTAGCCGAACGCAAACAGGCCCTGGGCACTTTCGCCGCACACATTGCCGACGAACGAAAGACAGATGCCGCTGGACAGGCTGAACAAGATCTGCGCCGGGGCCAGTGCGATGCCGTAGGGCACGGCCACCTTGGCGATGCCGCCGAGCTTATTGCCGGGCAGCGGGCAGAAAAACGCGCTGCGGTACTTGTACCCGAACGCGATGACCACGACACCGAAGCTGATGATTGCCGCCATTGCCAGCAGATAGACATTGGACGTAAAAAAGCCGGGCAGCAGATAAATAAGGTTGTAGCAGCCCTGCATCCACAGGGTCTCGGCAGTGTAGGCCTTTAAGTCGTTTTCCAGGCGCAGCAGCACGTTTAAATAGCGCACCAGCATATACAGCGCGGCGTTTACAAACAGCAGCGGAACCAGGCCCGTGCCGTCGGTGCCAAAGCCGAACGCCGCCGCCATGGGGCGCGCAGCAAACAGGCTGCACACGGCCCCCAGCATCAGCATGAACACGACCGACATCCGCGTGCAGGCGGCAAACAGCTGGCGGGGCTCGGCCTCGGCGGGCGGCTCATGGTAAAAGCGCAGCAGCGTCTGGTCCAAGCCCAAAATGCCAAGGTTCATCACGGTGGCGGTGTAGGTCATAAAGGTGACAGGCGCGCCAAGCACCTCGGCCGGCAGCAGCCCCTTGACGATGAGCGCCAGCCCCGTGATGGCAAACCCCAGGTAGGTCGCCACCGAGTATTTCATAACGTTACCGGCGAACGATTCCCCGGCGGATTTTTTTTCTGGCATATGGCAGGGTCCTTTCCTTCCTTCTTTGAAAAGAAGGAAGCGAAGAAACTTTAAACAATATAGAATGGATTATGCGGGATGCGTTTTTCCCTTTTCGTAGGGGGCGCATTTTATATGCGCCCGTGCCATTTTGCGTTGTGCGGAAATTTGTTCGGGCGGATATGGAATCCGCCCCTACGGTGGTTCCCGTAATTATTTTACGTACGGTCTAATGCGCGCAGTCATGGCTTCTACCTGCTCGGGCGTGACGTGGGCTTTGTCCACGTAGCCGTAGATGCGCTGGGCAAAGTTGGCCAGCGGCGGGCAGAACGCAAACACCTTTTTCGGCTCCCATCCGCGGCGGTACAGGAAATGCACCCCGGCCAGCGCGCAGAATTTGAGCAGGTTGAAGTGCGGGGTAAAGCCCTCCCCCATCGGCTCATCGCGCGGAGGATTTTTGTACACATCCTCTAGCAGATCGGCCATGCGGATATACGCCGGGGTTGCACTGGGGTCAAAGTAGCCCTCGATGACCTCTTTGGCAATGGGGAACGGCGGGTCGTCCTGCTGCATGGCGGCGGCAAAGTCCGCGTAGGTGGTGATGTAGGCGGCATCCTTATAAATGACGGGGTCGTACTCATGCTCGATGGGCACGGGGCGCAGGATGCGGCAGCTTTTGCCTGCCATGTACACCTCAGCGATGGCGGTGCTCATCCAGATAGAGATCGAGTCCGCCGCGACGATCCACTGCTTGACCGAATCGGCAAAAATGACATGGAAGTTGGGGCATTTTTTCGCCAGTGCTTCCAGCGCAGGGCTGTTCCACTCGCTGGGATGACGGCGGTAGACCAACTCCACCTCGGGGTGGGCGGTCAGGTACTGCTCAAACCAACGCAGCGTTTCTTTCATCGAGACACGGTTGGTTTTGGCAAAGCCGGTAAAATCGGTGCCCGCCATTTTGGAAAGCTCGGCCACCTCGTCATCGTTCATGCTCGCATAGCCGAAGCTGGAAATATACAGGTGCAGCTTTTTGTTGGGGTCAAGGCCGAACTCTTTGCAAAGGGTTTCTTTCTCTTTAAAGTAGCCTTGAAACTCAGGGCGCAGAAAATCCATCATGACCGCACCGGTCACGGGGGTGTTTTTGGCGGCCATGCCGTGGGCCTGCAAGCGCTGGGCCGTACGCTTGCCCCAGCAGGTCTGCACACAGCGCTTGGCGTTGCCGTTCATGTTGAACCAGTCGCCCTCTTCCTGCGTGTCAGAAAGCATCTGCTCCCAATGCAGGTTGACGATCTTGTTGCATTTGCCAATGTTGTTGTAGACGTGGCTGTTGATGGCCTCGTTATCATACATGCAGCTGGCGACAAGCACCTCGGGCTTATCTTTGCCGAAGAGCCGCAGGTGCTTGGGGTCCAGCAGCTGGCGGATCTCGGCGGTATAGCCGCGGCGCTCCAATTCCAGCTTGAGCAGCAGGTCGCTCTCGTATTCGCGCACGGTGTGCTCGTATAAAATCAGGAAGTCTAATGCCATGTTGTGCCTCTAAGTTTTATCGCTTGTTTCTGTAGGGGCGGATTCCATATCCGCCCGTTTTGTTCACCCAATATCCGCAAACAATTCCTTGGTCCAATCCGGCAGGCCGTATTTTTCGTCGAGGTGGAAGCCGTCGAAGAACTGCGTATCATCGTTGGTAATGCAACTACCGCCCCACTCGTAATCCAGCAGGGCGCAGCCGGTCTCGGCGGCGATGGCGTGCAGTGCGGGCAATACCTCCCCCTGCATTGCCTCGGTGATGCCGAATTTATCGCATACCTCGGTGCGCACGTTTTCAGCCATCGGCGGCAGCACAATGGTCAGGGCGATTTCCCTGGCCTGGCAGCGGGCAGCCAGTTCGCCCAGGCGGGTCAGCTGGGCTTCGTTCAGCGCCCAATTGCGGCATTTGGGGGTGATGGTGGCCGGGTAGTCGTACAGCTTGCGGTGCAGCGGCAGGGTGGTGCCGTCGTCGGCCAGGTAGTCAGCGGCGGTCCAGTCACCGGATTCGATCGTATCCGGCGTGCCTTTTATGGTGTCCATCGCCACGGTCAAGGCGTTGACGTTGTACTCCAGGTTCAGGCAGTAGGCCAACGGGTTTTGCAGCGTTTCTTCCAGCGCCTGGAAACGGTCGGTATTGTACCCGGCGTTGAGGGTGTAGAACGAAACCTCCACCAGCAGACTATCGACCTTATTGCCGGAATCCAGCACGTAATCTGCCAGATCGAGCGTTTCTTTCAGCGATGCACCGCCGAACGCAAGGTTTTGCCACGGCCTGCCGCTGATCTGTTCGACCTGCGCCATGTCAAAATGGGCCAGGCGGCTGTCGCCCAGAATCAGGTTGGTGCCCGGCTCCTGCTGGTAGGCGCGCACGCGGGCCACCGGCTGGCTGGACGTGGCGGAGGCTTTCAGTCCAAAATAGTTATTCGGCTCAAACGCCGCAAAAAACGCGAACCACACCACCACCGGAATGCAGAGCAGCGCGAGTTTTTTCAGGATGTTTTTCATTGGGTGGAAGCCCCCTTTCTCTTTGTTATCGTTTTATTGCACGGGCGGATATAGAATCCACCCCTACGGAGCACAAATTCATGGGATATGTAGGGGCGCATTCCATATGCGCCCGCAAGGCTGCGGCATTTTAAAAGTTAGCATACATGCCAAACCCGGATGCACCGCCAAAGCCGCCGCTTTGCATGATATAGCCAATCAGCAGGCAAATCACCAGCACATAATACACCACCCAACGGTGTTTTTCATTGGCAAGGCAAATTTCAGCCGGTTTGTTTTTATAGGCAAACGCGCGGCGGGCATCCAGCGCAAGGCCGATCACCAGCACAGCCACCGCAAAAGCGTAGTAGGCCGCCACCATAATGGTGTTTGCGTAAAATCCGTTGTAGGCCGCGCCGTACAGCTCGGCGGTGAAGCGGGCCGGGGACCAGCCGGTGAACCAGCCGCCCAAATAGGCGAATGCGTCCCCCGCCGTCAGCCCGGCGCCGGACATACCCGCGCAGAAAAATACCATGCTGACGGTCCACAGTACAAACACGCCTGCGCGCTTGGCCCACAGCGTTTTGGCCGGGGCTTTCTTTTTGGGCTTGCCGAAGCGGCGGTGCATAAGCTCTTCCCCCACACGGTAGCAGGCCTGCAGCAGGCCCCAGATGACAAACGGCAGTGTGTTGCCATGCCAGAAGCCGGAAACAAAAAACACCGTGAACACGCAAATTTCAACAGGCAGGCGCTGCATTTTACCACCCGTCAGGCCTGAGACATCGGCCCAGGCCAGCGGCATAAACAAATAGTCTTGCAGCCAGGAAGAAAAGCTGATGTGCCAACGGCTCCAGAACCCGGAAAAGTTGGTGGCAAAAAACGGGGTCTTGAAGTTTTCGGGCAGGTCCAGCCCCAGCAGCAGGCCCACGGCGCGCGCGGTCTCGGAATAGCCGGAGAAGTTGAAATACAACTGGAACGTGTAAAACACTGCCGCCAAGATCAGCATCGGCCCGCCGTAGCTGCGGTAGTTGGGGAACACCTCGTCCACCAACAGGCCCAGCACATCACTGATGGCTACCATTTTAAACAGGCCCAGCGCCAGCAGGCGTAAGGCGCGCACCGTGCGGGCGGCATCAAAGCGGTGCTCTTGTTTAAACTGGGGCAGCAGGTCCCCGGCACGGCAGATAGGCCCCTGCGTGATGGTGGCAAAAAAGTTGAGATACAGCACGCAGTCGATAAAATTTGTCTCGACGTCGCAGTCGCCGCGCGCGGCGTCGATCAGATAGCTGATGGCCGCAAAGCTGTAAAAGCTGATGCCCAGCGGCATGGCCACGGCCTGCCAGCCGCCGTCCGTGGCAAACGCACCGTTATATTTAAAGAAAGCCAAGATCGCCAGCAGCCCCACAACGCCCACGCGCAGCGCCGCCGTTTTGTGCCGCTGCATCGCGCGGCCGCAGGCATAGGCAAACACCGCGATGGCGATGGTAACGGGCAGCATGGCGGGCATGGCCTTAGCGTAAAAATACCAGCTGGCCGCCAGCAAAAACGGGTTTTGCCAGCGCTGCGGCAGGTGCAGGTACACCGCAGCCACAATCAGCAAAAAGCCGAAAAAGCCAAAGCTTTGCAGGCTCATACGGCACACCTCCCCAGATTAGTTATAGTAACATCTTATTATACACAATTTGGGGGTATTACGCAAGCCTTGATGGGGGTGATATACTATAATTATAAGTAGGGGCGCACAGTGCGCGCCCGCGGGAGCATATAGAATGCTCCCCTACGGATTCCGTAAGGCATCCTCCATCCCGTTACCGTAGGGGCGGATTCTATATCCGCCTGCCGCGTTATACGCCTACGCAAGATTGCACGGGCGAACACTGTTCGCCCCCACATCCTCATAACGCACAAAATCTCACCACCCCACAAAAAGGAGCCAACTTTATGACCTGGTCCGATGGAAAATGCCGGTGCCGGTGGGCGAACCCGGCCAACCCGCGCTATATCCGCTACCACGACGAAGAATGGGGCGCGCCCGTGCATGATGACCGCAAGCTGTTTGAAATGCTGATTTTAGAGGGCTTCCAGGCCGGGCTTTCGTGGGAGTGCGTGCTGAATAAGCAGCCCGCGTTCCGCCGGGCGTTCGATGATTTCGACTGGGACAAGGTCGCCGCCTACGACGACGCCAAGCTGGCCGCGCTCTACGCCGACCCCGGCATCATCCGCAACCGGCGCAAAATCGCGGCTGCCGTAGGCAACGCTGCCGTGTTTGCCGCCATCCGGCAGGAGTTCGGCAGCTTTGATGCTTACCTTTGGCAGTGGACCGGCGGCAAAACGTTGGTGGAATCCGGCCCGACGACCTCTCCCCTGTCCGACGCGATCTCGAAAGACCTGAAAAAGCGCGGCATGAAGTTCGTCGGCTCCACGATCATTTATGCCTATTTGCAGGCCGTCGGCGTGCTGTACGCCCACGAGCCCGGCTGCTTTTTGGAGAAAAAATGCCCCTAGTGGCCCCTAAATGTTGGCAAGTTTTGCACCTTTCCCCCATAGATTTTCTGTGCTACAATAAAAGCAAAGATAGCGGCGTATGCACCGAAATTTTGCATCATGGAAAGGAACCCCGCATGTTTGAATCGCACGTTTTTGCACGCAGTGCCGCACATTCTTCCGTGTTGTACTGGGATAAGCCCGCAGCCGCCAAGGCCGGGGCGCAATATACCGTTTACCTGGACGGCCAGCCCGCTGCCACCTGTGACCGCACCCACCTTACCCTGACTGACCTGCGCAGCCAGGCCGACTACCGCGCCGACGTATTTTTTGCCGGGCGGTGCGTGGGCAGCTGCGAATTTCGCACCACGCCGGTCAAGCACCGCATTGATGTGACCGAGGCCCCGTTCTGGGCCAAGGGCGACGGCAAAACCAAAAACACCGCTGCCTTGCAGCGTGCCATTGACGCCTGCGGCGCAGGGGATGCCGTCTACCTGCCCGCCGGCACCTACCTGACCGGCGCACTGCGGCTGCACAGCAACATGGAGCTCTACCTTGACGAAGGCGCAGTGCTGCAGGGTACGGCCGAGATCGTGGACTACCAGCCCCGCATCCCCAGCCGGTTTGAGGGTGTGGAGATGCGCTGCTATTCCAGCCTTTTGAACCTGGGCACGCTCGACCACACCGCCGGGCCGAACTGCGAAAACGTCGTCATCCGCGGCAAGGGCGTCATCGCCAGCGGCGGGCGCGAGCTGGCCGACAAGATCATTGCCGACGAGCGCGAGCATTTGAAGGACTACCTGGCCGAGCACGCCGCCCTGGTGGCCGAGTGCGAGAACGAGCGGACGATTCCCGGCCGTGTGCGGCCCCGGCTCATCAACATGAGCAATTGCCGCAACGTCTGGGTACACGGCCTGACGTTGAAAAACGGCGCAAGCTGGAACCAGCACATGATCTACAGCGACAACATCATCACTGACCACTGCCGCTTTATCTCGGAGGGCGTATGGAACGGCGACGGCTGGGACCCGGATTCCAGCACCAACTGCACGCTGTTCGCCTGCGAGTTTTCCACCGGGGACGACGCCGTGGCCATCAAGTCCGGCAAGAACCCCGAGGGCAATCAAATCAATCGCCCCAGCGCACATATTTATATTTTTGACTGCCGCAGCACCGCCGGGCATGGCATCTGCCTGGGCAGCGAGATGAGCGGCGGCATTGAGGACGTGCAGATCTGGGACTGCGATTTGACCAACAGCTGGTCGGGCATTGAGATCAAGGGCACGCCCAAGCGCGGCGGCTATGTGCGCGGTGTGACCGTGCGGGACTGCACCGCCCCACGCCTGATGGTACACGCCGTGCCCTACAACAACGACGGTGAGCCTGCCCCCAGCCAGCCGATGTTCAGCCATATGAGCTTTGAACGGCTGACCCTGACGGGCCGCGGCCTGCGCGACGGTGGCTTTGAAAACGTCGAGCCTATCGAGCTGGCCGGGTTTGACGCCCCAGGCCACGAGCTGCGCGACGTGACGCTGGATGCCGTGACCGTGGAAAACGAAACCGGCACCCTGACCCTGCCGCTGCAATTCTGCCGCGGGCTGACCATCCGGGATTTGACCTGCACAGCCCGCAAATAACCTTAGCAAAACGGTGGAAGTGTTTTCGTGTTCTCGTTTCCGCCTACAAAATAAAACGTATCAAGGAGGTTTATTATGGAACTTTCTGAACTGACTGCCCAGGCCCGCAAGGCCACCGAAGAATTACTGGAAGCCGCCCATCTGGAGACCGGCGACGTTTTCGTCGTCGGCTGCTCCAGCAGCGAGATCCGCGGCGGGCGCATCGGCCATGATTCCAGCATGGAGGTTGCCGCCGCCGTGCTGGCCGGGGTGCTGCCCCCGCTGCAAGAGCAGGGCGTCTACCTGGCCGCGCAGTGCTGCGAGCATCTGAACCGCTCGATCGTCATTGAACGCGAAGCCGCCAAAAAGTACGGCTATCAGATCGTGGCTGCCGTGCCGCAGCCCCACGCGGGCGGCAGCTGGGCCACCAACTGCTGGCGCACGTTCAAGGATCCTGTGCTGGTCGAGGAAGTCAAGGCTGCCGCCGGTATGGACATCGGCGGCACGCTGATCGGCATGCACCTGCGCCGCGTGGCCGTGCCGGTGCGTCTCTCGCTGGACCATATCGGCGAGGCGATCCTGCTCTGCGCCCGCACCCGCCCGCCGTTCATCGGCGGCTCCCGCGCGGTGTACTCTGACACGGAGGTACGCTGATGGACGAAGCACAAAAGCAGGCGATGGCCGAAGCCGTCGCCAAAATCCGCGAAAACATGACCGCTGCCGCCAAGGCCGCAGGCCGCGACCCCAGTGAAGTGTTGCTGTGCGCCGCCTGCAAGACCCGCACGGTGGAAGAAGTACGCTACAGCGCCGATCTGCCTATTGACCTGTTTGGTGAGAACCATGTGCAGGAGCTGGTGGAAAAGACCGACGCCGGGGCCTACAACGGCAAGCCGGGGCATTTTATCGGCCACCTGCAGACCAACAAGGTCAACAAAGTGGTGGGCCGCGCCGCGCTGATCCAGAGCGTAGACAGCACGCGGCTGCTGGATAAAATAGAAGCCGCCGCCGAACGGCTTGGCATCACGCAGGAAATCCTGATGGAGATCAACATCGGTGCCGAGGAAAGCAAAAGCGGCGTGGGCCCCGCCGACCTGTGGCCGCTGCTGGACGCTGCCGCCGCAAAGCCGCACGTTAAGGTGCGCGGTCTGATGGCGATTCCCCCGGCCGACGCCGACGACACCGCCACCCGCCGCTTTTTTGCCGAGATGCGGGAACTGCTGGCGCAGGCCGCCGCCCGTGGGTACGAGAATGCGCAGATGGACATTTTGTCCATGGGCATGAGCCACGACTACGCCGCTGCCATCGCCGAAGGTGCCACCATCGTGCGTGTAGGCACCGCAATTTACGGCGCAAGAGATTATAGTAAAAAGGCGTGAAGCCTTTTGCTGGTTGTGGTGCAGGGGCGAGCAAGGCTCGCCCCTACGACCATAGCCAACCTATCACAACCAACCCAAAAAGAGCGATGCAGCCATACCGCTGCATCGCTCTTTCTGTTTATTTGATTAAAGTTTCTTTGCCTACTTTCTTTTCAAAGAAAGTAGGTCAGTCCTCGTCGGTAAAGTTGCCGAGGGCTTTGGCCTGCTCGATGACCTTGGATTCCAGCATCTGGGGCAGGGTCTCGTAGCGGACGAAATCGAAGGTATACCAGCCACGGCCCTGGGTCAGCTGGCGCAGGAAGGTGGTGAAGTCCTGCATTTCGGCGATAGGCACCTCGGCCTCGACGACCTGCAGGCCGTCCTCGTCGGGGTTCATGCCCAGCACGCGACCGCGGCGCTTCGTGACTTCGCCCATGATATCACCGGTGTTGTCCGCCGGGACATGCGCCTGCAGCGAACCGATGGGCTCCAGCAGAACGGGGCCAGCCTCGGGGATGGCGGCCTTGTAGGCCAGCTTCGCAGCCATAATGAACGCCATTTCGCTGGAATCGACGGGATGATAGCTGCCATCCAGCAGGGTAGCTTTCAGGCCGACCATCGGGTAGCCAGCCAGCACGCCATGCTCGGCAGCCTGGCGGACGCCCTTTTCAACGGCGGGGAAGAAGTTCTTCGGCACGCTGCCGCCGAACACGTTCTCGGCAAACTCGATGCCCTCGCCCTCGATGGGCTCGAACTGGATCCAGACATCGCCGAACTGGCCGTGGCCGCCGGTCTGCTTCTTGTGGCGGCCCTGGGCCTTGCAGCTCTTGCGGATGGACTCACGGTACGGCACGCGCGGGGGCTCGAGGGTGATCTCGACGCCGAACTTGTTCTTCAGCTTGGCAAGGGCGACTTCCAGGTGCTGGGTGCCCAGACCGCCGATGATCTGCTGCTTGGTCTCGGGATCGACCACAAAGGTGATGGCGGGATCTTCTTCGATCAGGCGGGCCAGCGCGCCGCTGACCTTGCCCTCATCGCCCTTTTTGGCGACCTTGACGGCCATGCGGTAGCAGCCAGCCGGGTAAGCGGGCACAGGCAGCGCCACCACACGGGCGGGGTCGCACAGGGTGTCGCCGGTCTTGGCGGTGGCCAGTTTGGAGACAACGCCGATATCACCGGTGGTGATGGCGGGGGTGTCGGTCTGCTTTTTGCCGCAGACGATCAGGGTCTTGCCCATGCGCTCCGGCTGGGCGGTGCGGGCGTTGATGGTGTTGCTGGTGGCGGTCAGCTTGCCGGACAATACCTTAATAAAGCTCATCTTGCCCACAAACGGGTCGGCGACGGTCTTAAAGACGTAGGCGCACAGCGGGGCAGCAGGGTCGGCGGTGATATCGACGGGGCTGCCGTCCTTATCCTCGCCCACGGCAGCGGCGGTATCCGCGCCGGGCAGCAGAACATTCATGTTGTACAGCAGCATATCCAGCGCCTGATTGTTGACGGCGCTGCCGCAGAATACGGGGGTGATCTGGCCGCTGCGGACACCGGCAGCCATACCCTGGACGATTTCCTCGGTGGTGAAAGGCTCGCCCTCGAAGAATTTTTCCATCAGGGCTTCGTCGGTCTCGGCGATGGCCTCGCTCATGGCCTGGATCAAGCCCTCAAAGCGGTGGCCGATATCGGGCAGGTCGATCTGGATCTGCTTGCCGCCCTCGTACTTAAAGGCTTTCTGGCTGAACAGGTTGATGTAGGCGACGGTGCCGTCGTCCAGGCGGACCGGCACGACGCAGGGGCAGACGCTGGGGCCGAACTTGATCTTCATCTGCTCCAGGATCTTGAAATAGTCGGCATTTTCCAGGTCAGTTTTGGTGACAAAGATCATCCGCGCCTTGTTGTGCTTGAGGGCCAGCTGGTAGGCTTTCTCGGCACCGACGGTGACGCCGGAGCGGCCGGACACGCAGATCAGCACGCTTTCGGCGGCCATGATGCCCTCGGCTGCGCCGGTCTCGAAATCAAACAGGCCGGGCACGTCGATGAGGTTATATTTGACACCCTCATACTCAACGGGCACGATGCTGGAGTTCAGCGATGCCTTGCGGCGGACTTCTTCGGGGTCAAAGTCGCTGGCGGTGGTGCCGTCCTCAACACGGCCCATGCGCTCAGTCGCGCCGCTCATGTACAGCAGGGCTTCGGTCAGCGTCGTTTTGCCGCAGCCAGCGTGGCCGGCTACCAGAATGTTGCGGATGTCTTTGCTTGCATAGTCCATGGATCAATCAAACCTCTTTTCGCGCCGGGGGCCCGCCATGCGCTGCGTGCCCGCTGCGGCGTTTTAAATTTTACAGAGAGCAGGCTCTCTTAGTGGTGAATTTGAACACATCTCACCGATTGATACTACTTTACCACAGATTTGCAGAATTTTAAACAGTTTTTTTAAAATTTCTGAAAATATTTTGTGAAAGTGGTTATTTGTGCTTTGTGCAGATCGCCTTTTCGTGTTGGATGCCCTATATGCCGGTTCGCAGGGAGGGGGCTCGTCCCCTATAATAAGCCAGGTTGTCACGGCTCCCCGCAAGGGAAGCCACTATAGGCGGTGCTACCGAAGGGTTCCCCTTGCGGGGAGCCATCCTCTACCCCCTATAGAGTTTTTTGGCCCCGGTGGGATCGCTCTGCCGGGCCGCAAATTTACCCGGCTTTTCCTAAAGCAAAAATCGCCACCGTAATATCATCCTGTTTTTCGCCGGCCCGCCGGGCGGCGGCATCCGCCACGGTCTGGGCAGCCTGGGCGGGGGTGTGACCCAGCCGCGCGCAAAGCTGCAGCTGCTGCATCAGCCATTCGCTGCCATCGGTCAGGGCACCGTCGCTGACCAGCACCACCCAGTCGCCGCTGTCCAGCGCAAAGGTCGTGCTGCGGCCTACGAGACTTTCCATCACCCCCATGGGCAGGCTGGCCCCCTCCAACATGCGGGGCACACCGCCGCGTACTAAAAAGCTCGGCGCGGCCCCGGCCTTGAACAGCCCCGCCCGGCCTGTGTAAAGATCGACCGTCAGCAGGTCCAGCGTGGCGCCGGATTCCTGTTCGGCGCTTTTTAATCCCAACGCCACATTGACGAGCCGGGCCGCACTTTCGGCGGCAAACCCGGCGCGCAGCAGCTGACCCGTCAGGCGTGCGGCCATCTGGCCGTCGACCGCCGCAGCGCGGCCCGTGCCCATGCCGTCACACAGCAGCAGCTGGGCGCGGCCGCTCGTATCGCAAAAGCTGTCCAGCGCGTCGCCGCTGACCGTCTGCCCCTTGGCCGGGCGGCCCGCCGTGCCGAAGGTCGCCGTAAACAATGGCCGTTCGCCGAAGCTCAGCATCGTGACCGTGCGGCAGTGGGTGACTTCCGGCAGGTCCATGTCGCGGCGGCAGATGCGGCTGACCTCAGCAGTCAGCGCCCGGATCTCCTCCTCGGTAAATCTTGTGCGGGCGATCGTGACCGCCGCTGTCAGCCGTCCGGCCAGGTCGGCGGTCACGCTGCATTCCAGCGCGTCCAGCCCCAGGCCCGCGAAGAGCTGCGCGACCTTTTCCTCCCGCCGGGGGTCTGGCAGCCCGGCCTGGCCCAGTTTGCCCGCCAGCTGCGCCAGTGCGCCCGCCATGGCACTGTACTGCTCGGTCAGGGCCGTGCGCAGCATCGAGGCCCGCGCCCGGGTCTGGCGGCGGCTGCGCCAAAGCCGGTAGCCATGGTTGGCCGCCGTACACAGGTCCGCCGGGTGGATGCAGACCGAGAGCTGCCCCGGCAGGTCCTCAACCTCCACCCTGCCCCGACTTTCCAGCGTGGGCTTTAGCTGGTACAGCCCGTCCATCGCGGTGGCGTAGCCGCGCACCCAGCAGCGGCTGCGGCGGGTGCAGGTCTGGCAGGTCGTGCGGGCGATGTGCTCGACCACAAAATCAAAGTTTTCGCCCTTAGGCGGCATCTGCCGCGTGCAGACGGCGTTGACCGTATCGGCGATGTCGCTCAGCGTGTCGGCTACCCCGGCCAGGCGGCGGGCGGCACCGCTCAGGCCCTGGGTCTGCACGGGCGGCGCAGGCGGCGGAAAGATTACCCGCAGCCATGCCCCCGGCACGGCCAGCGCCGCCGTCAAGCCCACAGCCCCGCCCACAAACAGCGGCAGCACACCGGCGGCATCGGGCGCAGCCAGCGCGCCCAGCATGCAGCCCGCCGCAAACACACCCGCGCAGCGCAGGCGTTCGCCGGGGTAAAGGCAGGCAGCGGCCAAGCTGCCCAGTGCCACGGCCAGCGCCGCATAACACAGCGCGGGGCTGGCCGCTGTGACAGCTGCCGCCAGGGCGATGCTGACCACGGCGGTTTCTTCCAGCGTGCCGGAAAAGGCGGCGCACAGCCCGGCCGCTGCGGCTACCGCCAGGCCCGGAGCCAACGGCCCGTGGGCACACCGTTGCAGGCAGGCAGCGGCGATGGCCAGCCACAGGCACAGCCCGCGCGGCTCCCGGTACGGGAAACGCTGCATCAGCCAGGCGGCCCCCGCCGCCAGCAGGGCCGTAGTGCCTGTGGCCGCCGCCTGTGCGAGATTGACAAAGCCCCCCGCGAAAAAAAGTGCTGCTGCCTGTGCCGCGGCCAAGGCAAGACACCCTGCCCAGACGCCCACGCCCGGTCTGCCCGCCAGCAATCGCCGCGCAGCCACCGTGGCCGTAAGCGCCGCGACAAGCTTGACCCCCAGCACGGCGGGCTGGAACGCCAGGCTGCTGATGAGTGCCCCGCCCGCAGCGGCAAACAGATACAGCGGCGGGCAGACCATGACGAACGCCAGCCCGAACGGTGCGGCCCCGCCGTAGACCCGCCCGGCCCCCAGCACCAGCCCCGTGGCGGCCGCGGCCCCCTGCCACAGCAGTGCCGCCCCGCGTGCGCCGGGCAGCAGCGCGGGCAAAGCAGCGTTTGTATGCAGTTTTTCTCCCAAGTAAGTAGCCATAACAGCGTGTCCCCCTTACGGCAACTTCGCAAATTATAATCACCGCTCCGGCACTTATAATTTGCGGCGTTGCGTTTATGTTTATGCCGATCGGTGCCTATACCATACCACGCCCAAACGTTTGTTTTTGCCGCAGAGCGGGGAAACCCGATAAAGCTTTGCAAACGGCAATAATTACCGCCGCTGGGACACGCCGCGCCGAAAAAACACCGTCAAGGCTTTTTTTCGGCGAGCCATTATGCTACAATACATATAATTATGGGAAAGGAAGCGTTTTATGGAGATCCATCATTGCGAGAACCCGGTCTGCCGGTTTGTGACCCGCCATGCGGTCCCCGATATCTGCCCGCTGTGCGGCGGGGCGTTCTTTCTGCCCAGTGACGGCAGCGACCTTGTGGCAGCGGATTGGGTGGCGTTGGGCGTAGAGTCCAAGGCCGACGGCCGGTTTGACGATGCCTTTGCCGATTTTGAAAAGGCCGCTGCCGAGGGTGACGCCGCCGGGCAGTGCATGCTGGGCCTGGCGTACGAGACCGGCGAGGGTGTGGCGCAGAGCTGGCCCGATGCCGTGCTGCTCTACCGTGCCGCCGCAGGCCAGGGGAACGCCCAGGCGCAGTGCAACCTGGGCTGGTGCTATGAGTTTGGCAAGGGCGTGCCGCAGGACGCCAAGGCCGCCGCCCGCTGGTATGGCGAGGCCGCCTTACAGCGTGACCCGCGTGCCGAGTGCTGCCTGGCCATCTGCTACACCAACGGCACCGGCGTGGCGGCAGACCCCGCGCGCGCCGTGCAGCTGTACACGCTGTCCGCCCAGGCGGGGTTTGTGCCCGCCATGCGCAATCTGGCGCAGATGTATCATCTAGGGCGCGGCACTGCCAAAAATGAGAACGCCGCCCTGGCCTGGTACCAGAAAGCCGCCGCGCAGGACGATGCCCGCGCACTGTTTATGTGCGGCCAGTTTTACGAGAAAGGCTTGGGCGTGGCACCCGATGCCGCGCTGGCTGCGGACTTTTACCACCGCGCCGCCCTGCTGAACTACGCCCCCGCGCAGGCCTGCTATGCCATCTGCCTGGAGACCGGGCGCGGCGTGGCGCAGAACCAGCCAGAAGCCGTGCAGTGGTACACCCGCGCAGCCCGGCAGGGGGATGTCCAGGCGCAGTTTGCGCTGGCCGTCTGCTATGAGCAGGGCACCGGCACACCGCAAAGCTGGGGCGATGCCATCCGCTGGTACAGCGCAGCCGCCGCGCAGGAGCTGCCGCAGGCGCTGTTGAATCTGGGCATCTGTTATGAGCGCGGTGCCGGCGTGCGCCGCGACCCCGAGGAAGCGATGCAGCTCTA
Organism: Subdoligranulum variabile; assembly: GCA_004554775.1. Classification (GTDB taxonomy): domain Bacteria; phylum Bacillota; class Clostridia; order Oscillospirales; family Ruminococcaceae; genus Gemmiger; species Gemmiger variabilis_B. The sequence goes on along the minus strand of SFKI01000004.1, from coordinate 88,879 downwards.
CCGCCGGGCGGCTGCGCTGCAGCTGCCCGCCGCCGAGAACCGCATCGGCGCATTGTATGAGCGCGGCGACGGCGTGCCGCAGAGCTGGTCCACCGCCACAGCCCACTACCGCCGCGCCGCCGAAGCCGGATACGCCCCCGCCCAGTGCAACCTGGGCTGGTGTTACGAGTACGGCCAGGGCGTACCCGAGGATACCGCGCAGGCTGCCATCTGGTACGGCAAGGCCGCCGAACAGGGATTTGCCCGCGCGCAATGCTGCCTGGGCTGGTGCTATGAGTTCGGCAAGGGCGTAGAGCTGGACGAGCCCCGCGCCGTGGAGCTGTACCGCGCCGCTGCCGAGCAGGGCCTGCCCCGCGCCCAGTGCTGCCTGGGCTATTGCACCGAGAAAGGCATCGGCACCGAGGCCGACCCCGAAGCCGCCGTCGAGTGGTACCGCCGCTCAGCCGAGGGCGGGTATTCCCGGGGAATGTACAACTACGCCTGCTGTTTTGAAAACGGCACCGGCGTGAAAAAGGATCTGGCCCTTGCCCAGCGGTGGTATGAGCGCGCCGCCAAAGAGGGTTTGCCCGATGCCATGTACGAGCTGGGCGTCTGGTACGAGGATGGCCGCTGCGGCCCCAGGGACACCGCACAGGCGCTGGCCTGGTACAAGAAAGCTGCCGAGGCCGGCCACGACCGCGCCCGCAAAGCCGTGGAACGGATGGAGAAGTTGGTATAATTGCGCGGCTGCGCTATATAAAAGGAGCCTGCTATGGAAATCGAACGCAAATGGATGGTCAAAAGCTGGCCGGATGAGACAAAATTTCCGCTGACCGAAACCTACCAGATGGACCAGGGCTACATCAGCGTACGCCCCACGGTGCGCATCCGGCGCGAAGCACTGCAAGGCGGCCGCACGGCGCTGGTGCTTTGCTTTAAAGGTGCGGGCACGCTGAGCCGCGAGGAGATCGAAACCGAAATTGATGCCGAGCTGTTTGCAAAGCTCGCGCATCTCATCGGCAAGCCGCTGATCCAAAAGGAGCGCCGCAGCTATCGGCTGCCCGACGGCCTGACGCTGGAAGTCAACTGTGTGGACAAAGGCCTGCCCACCGCCTTCTGGTATGCCGAGGTCGAGTATGGGACCGAAGCCCAGGCCCTGGCCTGGGACCCCGCCGCCGTGGGCCTGGGCGATTACCTCAACGACGAATGCACCGGCAAGCCCGGCAGCAGCATGGGCGACTACTGGCAGCAAACCCGGCTGGACGGGTGATTTTGTAAAATCTTGCCGCCCCGCTTTACAAACGGTAACAAAACGGATACAATAATAGGTAACTACTTGGCCTGTCTTGTGCAGGGGGCGTAGGGGCGCACAGTGTGCACCCGCGGGCGAGCATTGCTCGCCCCTACAGATCTCTGCCGCAGGCTGAAAAACATCATTACAAAACCGAAAAGGGGAACTGTGAATGAAACGCAAGCTCTTGGTTCTTGCGGCGCTGCTGTCGCTTTGCGTGCTGCTGGCCGCCTGCAAAAAATCGGATGACACCATCTCCACCCCCGCGGCATCCAGCGCGGCGGCCGAGCCCGAAGCCACCCCGGAGCCGACCCTGCCGCCCTACGAGGCCAACGTGCTGACCGGTGAGCCCAAGGGTGCTGACTACCCCGAGGGCCAGCGCATCACCGCTGTGATGGTCAACAACATCGTGGCCGCCCGCCCGCAGCGCGGCTTGTCCAAGGCGGACATCCTGTTCGAGATCAAGGTCGAGGGCGGCATCACCCGCTTTATGCCCGTGTTCACCGACTACAAGTCCATCGGCGAGATCGGCCCCGTGCGTTCCGGCCGTGACCAGTTCTTCCGCCTCATCCTGCCCTGGCAGGCGCTGTATATCCACGAGGGTCAGTCCGTCGTTATGCAGCAGTACGCCATCGACTACAGCTACGGCAACCTGAACAACAACGACGGTGCCAACGGCTACCGCGACTACGGCCGTGTGAACTGGGCCGGCAAGAGCTACAACAACGGCACCCTGGCGTTGGAGCACACGATGTACACCAACTCGGACAACATCCAGAGCTACATCGACGACAACAAGGTGGACATGAACAAGACCTACAACTCCACCTTCTTCAACTTTGTTGATTACCGCCTGGGCCAGACCCGTGATCTGTCCAACAGCATCGACAGCGCCTACAGCGACAAGTACGGCCCCGTTGTCGGCGATGGCGAGTACGTCGAGATCGTACACAGCCAGTCTTACAAGACCCGCTTTATCTACGATGCTGCGTCCAACACCTATAAGATGCAGCAGAACTACTCGGACGGCCAGTGGCGCGATACCGTCGACGAAGCCGCCGACAAGCAGGTGCTCTCCTTCCCCAACGTTATTGTGCTGTACACCGACATCCACACCTATCCCGGCCACGAAGCCAAGGACCTGCAGTATGCTGAGTACGCCTGGGGCGGCATCGGCTACTACTGCTACGGCGGCAAGTGCGAGAAGATCTACTGGCAGAAGGGCACCCCGCTGGAAGCCCTGCGCCTGTATTATCTGACCGAGGACGGCCAGTGCAGCGACACCCCCGTGGAGATCAACACCGGCAAGAGCTATGTGGCCGTGACCGACATCGACTTTGCCGAGAACTTTGTGCACAGTAAGCTGGACGGCGTTGACCTGAGCAGCGCCACCACCGTGACCTACGAGCGCACCTACGTAGAGGATGACGCCAAGGCCGGTGATACGCTGGGCATGTCCACCGACGACCTGACCAACAACGCCACCGGTTCCGGTGAAGCCGAGAGCATTACCGAAGGCGAGACCACCACCGAGGGCGAGCAGGCCGCCGAAGCACCGGCTGAGGAGACCCCCACCGAAGAGGTGCCCGCAGAGGCCCCCGCAGAGGCCCCCGCAGAGGCCCCCGCAGAGGAGACCCCGGCCGAATAACCCAAGCACCCCCAGGACAGCGCAGCCCGCCCAGGCGGCGGCAAGGCGCTGTCCTTTTTTAAGCATTGCCCACAACACTGTAGGGGCGAGCATTGCTCGCCCCTGCAATCAGAGAGGAACCCATATGAAACAATTCCAGGTCCTGAGCCTGTCAGCGGCGCTGCTGGCGGCACTGCTGCTGGGCGGCTGTGCCGGGGCGGCATCTTCGGGCGCAGTGTCCACGCCGGAATCGGCATCCGCCGCAGAGCCGACACCTACCCCGGAGCCGACCCCTGCGCCCCCCGCCCCCAATCCGTTGACCGGCGCATCGGACGCGGACTATACCGGCAAACGCCCGGTGGCCGTCACGCTGCGCAACCTGACCGGCAGCACCCCGCAGTGGGGCATTGCGTCGGCGGACGTACTGGTCGAGGGCGTGACCGAGGGCACCACCGCCAGCCTGATGGCCCTGTACGCCGACGCGGACAGCATCGCCAAGGTAGGCCCGGTAGGCCCGGCGCGTGACCTGCTGCTGCAGGTGGCGCTGCCGCTGAACGCCCTGCCGGTGCACATCGACAAAAACATCTATGCCAGCAACCTTTTGAACGTCCTGTCCTACCAGGATCTGGACGGCTACCACATCGGCAAGGCGGCGTTTGCGTTTGACACCGACCGCCAGGGGGCGGGCTACGCCGAGGAAAACTGCTGGTACACGACCGCCGAGCTGATCAACAGCGGCCTGGCGACCTACGGCACAACGCTGAGCGGCGACAATACCCCGCTTTTCCAGTTTGGCGAGCGCGAGGCCGTTGCGCCCGAGAACCGCAACGGCATGGACCTGACCATCACCTTCTCGCCGGACGACGTCGACTGCCTGAACTACGACACGGGCACGGGGCTGTATGCTCTCTCGAACGGCGATGGCAGCGCGGTGCAGGATGCCGACAACGGCCAGCAGCCGGGCTTCACGAACGTGTTCGTCCTCTATGCGTCGAGCGGCATCAAGGACGACGGGTACACCCGCCAGTACGACATGACGTCGGGCACCGGGCTGTACCTGCACGGCGGCGCGTGGGAGCGCATCAACTGGACGAAGGAGGACGCGACCGGGCCGTTTGCCATCGCGGATGAAGCGGGTGCCCCGCTCATCGTCAGCCCGGGCAAGAGCTTTATTGCCATCTGGGGCGGCTATTATGGGCAGTCTCTTTCCCTGACGGCGGCGGACGGCTCTGCCCAGACCCTGCCGGACAAGCCAGCCCTGCTGGAATCCGGTATCCCGGACGACGCAGCCGCAGCGGCGGAGGCGGAGTACAAGGCCGCCCAGGAGGCCACGGATGCACAGGCCGAGCTGGCCCGCGCACAGGCTGAGCTGCCGGACGCCCAGACGGCCCTGGAGGAAGCCCAGGCTGCGCTGGACGCTGACCCGGAAAATGAGGAGCTGCTCACGGCCCGCGACAATGCCCAGGCCAATGTCGACGCCCTCAACGCCATTCTGGCGGCGGCTGAACAACAGGATGGACAGGCTGAATAACGGGGGTTCTTGTTCTTTCTTTACAAAGAAAGAACCAAAGAAATTCTAAACAAAAATGCGTGGTACGGTCGCAGACCGTACCACGCATTTTTAATTAAAAATTCTTTTGGTCCTTTTCTTATAAGAAAAGGACGAGAGCTCTCGCTGCTTAGCCCTGCTCTTCCTGCTGCTCAAACGCATCCAGATAGCCGTGGGGGACGACGTCGTAGGCTTCGGCGAGGTGATCGCGCATCCACATTTCGGCGTCAAGGCGCACGCTATAGCCTGCGCCCGGGTCGGTCATCCACTCTTCCGGCTTGCGGAACGGCAGCGCGTGCTGGGACAGCATGTTCATGATCACGCCGCCATGGGTCACGCAGGCTGCTTCCTCGGTATGGGTTTTCAGCATGTACTCGAACATCTTCATCAGCATGGCCGATGTGCGGTTAAAGAACATCTGCCGGTCCTCGGCGCCCTGGGGCACCACGCGGCTCGTCGGGTCCATCCACTGCGCAAACTCCGGGTCCTTGACCAGCTGCTGCAGGGGCTTGCCCTCAAACTTGCCGAACGCCATCTCGCGCAGATCCTGTAACTCGATCTGCCGCACGCCCGGGAACAAAATCTCCGCCGTCTCGGTCGCGCGCAGCATCGGGCTGGTAAAAACCAGCGGCACGGTCGGATAGTCAAAATCCTTTTTCAGCGTTTTCAGCTGGGCGCGGCCCTCGGCACACAGGGGCAGGTCGCTGCCGCTGCCAATGTACAGGCCCTTCAGGTTCCCTTCCGTCAGGCCATGGCGGATCAAATGCAGTTTGTAATATTTCAAAGCATATTCTCACTTTCTGTATCTACTTATTATAAAAGGATACCCCAAAATGCGCCCTTTGGCAACGGCAAATGGTTACAATTTGGTTACAAAATCAACAAAATATAACGGGCTGTATTTTTATGCCCACAATATTTATACCCCGCGGGGACAGGCTTGCCAAAATGTGGGCCTGCAGCAAAAAACATCCCGTTTATGGGGCCAATCTGCTGTCGAAGGGTGGGTTTACAAAGCGTTTTTTTGCAGATATAATATACATCACGTAGTATATGCACCGTGGTAAACCGGTGCGAAAGAGGAATTGTATGGTAAGCGAGTTCAACCGTATTCTGGCGTTGCTGCGCAAAGAACGCGGTATCACCCAAAAGCAGGCTGCGGCGGACCTGGGCATCAGCCAGGCGCAGCTCTCCCATTACGAGAAAGGCATCCGCGAGTGCAGTCTCGCGTTTGTGGTGCAGGTGGCTGATTATTACGGCGTCAGCTGCGATTACCTGCTGGGCCGCAGCGCAGACCGCAGCGGGCAGACCATCAGCGTGGCTGACCTGCCGGACACCGGCGCACCCACCAGCGGCAGCGTGTACCGCGGCAGTGTGCTGCCCACGATGTACAAAAAGCTCATCGAAAATTCGCTGGATATTTTGTACGATAAGCTGCAAGAAAGCAAGAACAAGCAGCTGGTCATCCAGATCAGCCAGTATCTGATGCTGGCTGTGTACAAGGTGTTCCGGCGTTTGTACGATGCTTCGCCCAAAAACGCCGTCGGCATGTTCCGCATTGGGGCGGCGCGGTGGCAGGGCAATGCTGACGCCGCCATGCATGTGGCCGAGGCCGAACTGGCCGCCGCCCTGACCGGCGAGGATGGCAGCAAGGACAGCCTGGACCCGGCGACGCTCTCGCTGAGCACCGAACGCCTGACCCAAGATTATCCCCGCCACGCGACGAGCCTGTTGAATCTGGTAAAAAATGCCGAGGAGACGATGCGCGGACTGCATGCGGCGGAATGAGCGGAATGATAGGATGAGATAATTTTATCCGGGCGGGCCCTGTAGAAAAGGACCGCCCGGGGCTTGTTTTTATATCAACATGAAAGGCCCCCTTTACACAAGGGGGCCTTTACTCTACACCCGTAGGCTAAAAAACAAACGGGCAAATCTGAATCCGCCCGCGTAAAATTTCCTATAAACACCGCTGCCCGGGAAATGCGTACTTGCCCTGCTGCCCTTCCCCGGTTTATTTGTTTAAAGTTTCTTTGCTTACTTTCTTTTCAAAGAAAGTAAGTTACCCCTGTTCCTTTTCAGCCAGCAGGCGTTGGCAGGCGGGGCAGACGGTTTTGCCGTACAGCTGCACCGAGCCGGGCGCGACCTGGCCGCACAGGATGCAGGCATCCGCCGGGCGGTACTTGCGCAGCAGGATGGCATCGCCCTCGGTCATGATCTCCAGCGGCGTATCGGTGGTGATCCCAAAGGTGCGGCGCAGTTCCTTGGGCAGCACCACGCGGCCCAAACTGTCGATGCTGCGGATAATTCCTGTCGAAATCATAGTATTTCCTCCTGGATTTTCCTAAATCCACACAATTTTTTGTGGTAATATCGGGAAGGCGGTTCGTTTTTGGCGTACCGCGTTCCAATCTGTAATTATTATACGAGATGTTGGTAAAGCTGTCAATATTTGCCAGTAAATTTTTACCATTTTTCGTTCGACATGGTCTGCCAGCATCCTGCGCGTTTTGCCAAAAACAGCCATCGTTGTTACAGAACTGACACAATGTTGTAACATCCCCCGGGTACAATGCAGCCAAAAGGGGGAATGACCGATGCCAAACCGAACTGCCGTGCAGCCGTACTCGTCTACCCGGGTGATGCAGCGTAAATGCCGCCGCAAGCGCCGCGCACGGGCCGTACAGCGGGTGCTGTATTTTCTGGCCGCGCTGCTGGTGGCCGGGGCCGTGGGGCTGGTGCTGTACCAGGGTGCCCCGCTGCGCGCCCATGCCGAGCCGCCGGGGCCTGCGGACGTGCCCGCCGACGTGCAGCCCGCGCCGACCGCGCAGCCTGCCGCGCAGTTTGTGGTCGCCATCGACCCAGGGCACGGCGGCGTCAACCCCAACATCGGGGCCGAGGACTGGGGCAGCGAGGCCGACGGCCTGCGGGAGAGCGACATCACACTGCGCACGGCCCGGCTGCTGTATGACAAGCTGGCAGCCGACGGCCGCTTTGCCCCCGTGCTGACCGCCGACGGCAGCGCCTACTTAAAGCCCAGCGAGCGCGCCGCTGCGGCCCGCGATGCCGGGGCCGACCTGCTGCTGTCCATCCACCTGAACTGCGACGCCAGCACCGCCACCCACGGGCTGGAGTGCTACGCCGCGCCCCCGCACCTTGCCGCCAACGCCGAGAGCGTGCGGTTCGGGCGGCTGGTCACGGCAGCGTTCCGGGACGAGCTGGGGCTGACCCTGCGCGGCCAGGACGGCGTGCGGTACTTATATTTTGATGCAAACGATGCCCGCGTAATCGCAGAGTCGAGCGATACCACGCCGCGCACCGACCCGACGTTCACGGTGTTGGAGGACTGCGCCTGCCCCGCCGTGCTGGTGGAGGAGGGTTTTATTTCCAACGCCGCAGACCGCGAGATGGTTTGCAGGGATGATGCGTGCGAGAGGGCGGCGGAGGTGTATTATGCGTGTATTGTGCGGTTTTTTGAGGGGGAAGTTGAGCAGTAGCCGCAAGGTCACAAGGCCCCTACACTTGCCTTGCGCATTTCCCCTCTCTCGCAAACCATCCAGTTTTCAACGCAAATTCACATCTGTTTTCGTCACATCGCCAGTTGCAATTTGGCGGTGCACAACGTATAATAGAGGCATAACAGCAAGGGCGCTGCGAATGTGTTTTCGCAGCGTCCTTTTTCTGTAAATAGGTATATAAAGGAGTAAGAAGTATGGCAGCAACCGTTATGGAACTTTACGGCAGCAAAGTTTTCAACGAGCATGAGATGCGTGAGCGTCTGCCCAGCTCTACCTACAAAAGCCTGAAGGCGACGATCGAGAAGGGCCAGCCCCTGGACCTTGAGGTCGCCAACGTCGTGGCCAGCGTCATGAAGCGCTGGGCGATCGAGCAGGGTGCCACCCACTACACCCACTGGTTCCAGCCGCTGACCGGCATCACCAGTGAGAAGCACGACGGCTTTGTCAGCCCCCAGCCGGATGGCACCGCCATCATGGAGTTCTCCGGCAAGGAGCTCATCAAGGGCGAGCCGGACGCTTCCTCCTTCCCCTCCGGCGGTCTGCGTGCCACCGCTGAGGCCCGCGGCTACACCGCCTGGGACCCCACCAGCTATGCTTTCGTGAAGGACGACACGCTGTGCATCCCCACCGCGTTCTGCTCCTACACCGGCGAAGCGCTGGACAAAAAGACCCCGCTGCTGCGCTCGATGCAGGCGATCTCCGATCAGGCCTGCCAGGTGCTGCATCTGTTCGGCAAGGACGTGCCCCGCGTGGCCACCACCGTCGGCCCCGAGCAGGAGTACTTCCTCATCAAGAAAGAGGACTACGACAAGCGCCTTGACCTGGTGCTGACCGGCCGCACGCTGTTCGGCTCGGCTCCTTCCAAGGGCCAGGAGCTGGAGGAGCACTACTTCGGCACCATCCGCCCCATCGTTTCCGAGTTCATGAAGGACCTGGACGAAGAGCTGTGGAAGCTGGGCGTGCCCGCCAAGACCAAGCACAACGAGGTCGCCCCCTGCCAGCATGAGCTGGCCCCCATCTACGACACCACCAACGTCGCCATCGACCACAACCTGCTGACGATGGAGATGATGAAGAAAATCGCCAGCCGCCACGGCCTGGTCTGCCTGCAGCACGAGAAGCCCTTTGAGGGCGTGAACGGCAGCGGCAAGCACAACAACTGGTCCATCGGCACCAAGAGCGAGAACCTGCTTGACCCCGGCGATACCCCGATGGAAAACCTGCAGTTCATGGTGTTCCTGTCTGCCGTCATCAAGGCGGTTGACGAGTACGCCGACCTGCTGCGCACCTCCGTCGCCACCCCGGGCAACGACCACCGCCTGGGCGCCAACGAGGCACCCCCGGCCATCATTTCCATCTTCGTGGGCGAGGAGCTTGAGGCTGTCATCGACGCCGTCTGCTCGGATTCTCCCTACGCAGGCCCCGTCAAGATGAAGATGGACCTTGGCGTTGACGTGCTGCCCAAGTTCAGCAAGGACACCACCGACCGCAACCGTACCTCTCCGTTCGCCTTCACCGGCAACAAGTTTGAGTTCCGTATGCCCGGCTCGGCAGAAAACCTGTCCGACGCGAACACCATCCTGAACACCGCCGTTGCCAAGGCGCTGAAGGAGTTCGTGGCCGAGACCTCCGGCGCAGCCGACTTTGAGTGCGCTGCCGCCGCCTGGGTCAAAAAGACGCTGAACGCCCACCGCCGCGTGATCTTCAACGGCAACGGCTACAGCGAAGCCTGGGAAGCCGAGGCCGAGCGCCGCGGCCTGCCCAACCGCAAGTGCACCCCCGACGCCATGATCGCCCTGAAGGACGAGAAAAACATCGAACTGATGGAGGAATTCGGCGTCCTGACCAAGACCGAGATGCTCAGCCGCTACGAGGTTGAGATGGAGCACTACTCCAAGATCCTCAACATCGAGGCCCGCACCATGCTGAAGATCGCCAACAAGCAGCTGATCCCCGCCGCTTCTGCTTACATGGGCGAGCTGGCCAGCTCTGCCGCCGCCAAGGCCGCCGCTGTGGAGGGTATCTCCACCAAGGCCGAGAGCAAGGTGCTGGTTGCGCTTAGCAAATACACCGACGAGATGTCCGACGCAGCCGACGACCTGAAGGCCGTGACCGACAAGGTCAGCGAGATGGACAACGAGGCCGCCAAGGCCCACGCCTTCCACGATGAGGTCATCCCCGCCATGGACCGCCTGCGTGCCGCCGCCGACCAGGCCGAAGAGCTTGTCGACGAGGACTTCTGGCCCCTGCCGTGCTACAGCCGCATGCTGTTCTACACGGAGTAAGCATCGTTTTGCTTTGACGCCGTAGGGGAGCACTTGGCGGGCAAAACGATGCCCGCCAGCCAGCAAAGCTGGCCCGCTCGTGCGGTTCAATGCCCCGCTGGGGCATTGATCGCTACGCGACCCCGCAATTCCATATGCTCCCGTGCAGCCTTGCCTTACGCTAAATCCCACGGGCGGATATAGAATCCGCCCCTACAGAGATACACCCGTAAGGCTATTATGCCGCCTTATTGCGGCAGCTTTAACAACGCCATTCTCCTTTTCCTATTTCTTACACCAGCTCGAAAGGCCCGCCCGCAATAAGGTGGGCCTTTCGAGTATGCTGGTATAAAGGCTCCCCTAGAGGGGGAGCCACTACGCTCCCTCCCAATCATTTCCCCAAGGAGGTTCCCCATGAAACGTACCGCACAAGATATCCTGAATTTTGTTGAGGATAACGACGTCAAGTTCATCAAGCTGACGTTCTGCGATATCTTCGGCAACCAAAAAAACGTGTCGCTCTTCGCCAGCGAGCTGCCCCGCGCGTTTGAGCAGGGCATCAGCTTCGATGGCTCGTCCATCGCCGGGTTTATGAACATCGAAGAAAGCGACCTCATCCTCTGGCCTGACCCGGACACCGCCACCGTGCTGCCCTGGCGCCCCACCGAGGGCCGCGTCATGCGGATGTACTGCGACATCACCCTGCCCGACGGCAAGCCGTTTGAGGGCAACTGCCGCGGCTACCTGCAAAGCGTCGTCAAGCGTGCCCGCGCCATGGGCCTGACCGCCAACGTGGGCTGCGAGTGCGAGTTTTACCTGTTTGAGACCGACGAAAACGGCAATCCTACGCACATTCCGCTGGACCACGGCGGCTATTTTGACATCCCGCCGCTCGACAGGGGCGAGAACATCCGCCGCGATATCTGCCTGTCCATCGAGGAGATGGGCCTGCAGCCCGAGCACAGCCACCACGAGAGCGGCCCGGGCCAGAACGAGGTCTGCTTCCGCTATGCACCGGCTGTGAAATCCGCCGATAATTTGAACACCTTCAAAAGTGCTGTCAAAGCCATCGCGGCCCGCAACGGCCTGTACGCCAGCTTTATGCCCAAGCCCCTGCACGACCAGAGCGGCAACGGCCTGCATGTAAATATGTCTCTTATGCGGGACGGCAAGAATCTGTTTGAGGGTCCCCTGACCCCCGACAGTGAGGCCGGGCATTTCGTGGAGGGCATCCTGGCCCACGCGCGGGAGCTGACAGCATTCTGCAACCCCGTGCCCAACTCCTACGCACGCCTGGGCGCAAACGAAGCGCCGCTTTACATCAGTTGGAGCCGCCAGAACCGCAGCCAGCTTGTGCGCCTGCCCAGTGCCAGCGGCGATCTGTGCCGTGTGGAGCTGCGCGGCCCCGACCCTGCGGGCAACCCATATCTCGTTATAGGGTTGATTTTGGCCGCCGGTCTTGATGGCATCGCCCGCAAGCTGCCCCTGGCCGAGCCGGTAAACCGCAACCTGTTCCACCCCAGTGCAGCGGCCGGTCTGGAGAGCTTGCCGCGCAGTCTGCGCGAAGCCATTACCGTGGCGGCGCAGAGCGACTTCATCGCCGCCGAGCTGCCGCTGGCCTTGCAGAACAAATATTTTGAGTATCAGACCCAGCTTTGCCACGGCTACGAAAACGCCCCCGACCCCGCCGTTTGGGAACGGACACATGGATTTTTGGTGATTTGATTCAGATTGTGGCACCCCATGTGCACCTGTAAGTAAATAGGAAGGGAGGCGTACCCATGCCAAAGGCGCTGATCGTATCAGCGGGCAACAATGCAAACGAATACCTGGCCAAACACATGGCGGAGCTGGGCTACACCCGCCCCGTGATGGCTGCCAGCGGCGGCGAGGCGCGCCGCCAGATAGACACCAAGGACTTTGAGGTCATCATCATCAACGCGCCGCTGCCCGATGAGTTCGGCCACGAGCTGGGCACCGACACCGTGACCAAGACCGATGCCGGCGTCATTCTGCTGACCAAGGCCGCCACCGCCGACCAGATCGCCGACAAATTGCAGGCGTTCGGCGTGCTGGTACTGGGCAAGCCGTTTACCGGCGCGCAGTTCCGGCAGGCTGTGCAGATCGCGGCCAGCAACAACAAGCGTCTGGCCGTGCTGCGCACCGAAAACGCCAAGCTGCTGGATAAAATCGCGCAGCTGCGTTTGGTCGACCGCGCCAAGTGCTACCTCATCGAGAAAAAACACTACACCGAGACCGAAGCCCATCGCCTGATCGAAAAGCTGGCCATGGACACCCGCCGCTCCCGCGGGGATGTGGCAAGGGAGATCCTGGACGAAGAGGATGAGGAATAAAAAGGCTCCCCTTTGAGGGGAGCCTTTTCTTTTTTATTTCATTCTCCCACCAGCACTGTCACGCTCACGGGCGGCAGCTCCAACGCATCGCGGAAAATGGGGCCGAAGAGGTTGGCCCCGGCGTGTACGCCGTCGCTGAGCTTGCGCCAGCTGCCGTGCGGCAGGGTCGCCCACTGGCGGGTGCGCTCGGGGTTGTAATACACCGCCACCGGGCGGGCGGGGTCGGCGCTCTCGGGCACAAAGCCGATGAGCCACCCCGGCAGCGCCAGGATAAACGGCTCCGGCTCGCCGTAGGCACCTGCAATTCTCGGGCAGGTGCGGCGGATGGCCAGCATGCCGCGATAAAACGCCGTCAGGGCGGCAAATTCCGGGCGGTGGGCGCGCGTCCAGTCCAGCTTGTTGGTTTCCAGCGGGCCCTTGTAGCTGTTGTGGTCGCCGTGCTTGGTGCGGCCCCATTCCTCGCCCGCCTGCAGAAACGGCAGGCCCTGGCAGGTCAGGTAGATGCCCGCCGCCAGGCGGTTCTGCGCCAGCAGTTCCGCGTCGGGGGCGTCGTAGTCCAAGCGGCGGCCAACGGCGGCCAGCTTGTCCCACAGGGTCAGGTTGTCGTGCGCGGAGATGTACTGCACCACCTGCCCGGCCTGGCGGGGCCAGTAGCCGTGCTGCCCGCCGCGCCACGCGCCGATGCTGTGCAGCACCTCGTAGCCGTGCTGGGGTGCGCCGTTCACGTAACCGGCGTTGGCGGCGTCAAAGACATTGCCCTTGATGCAATCCCGCGTGTCATCGCAGAAAAATCCAATGCGGTCGCTCAGCACATCCAGCGCGCGCTTGTCTGCCGGGCGGGCGCCGCCCTCGAGGTTGGTGCCGCCGCCCTGCCACGGTTCGCCGTAGAGCAAAATATCCTGCCCGCCGGGCAAGGCGTCCAGCGCGGCGCGGATGGCGTTCATCGTGTCGGCATCCTCCAGCGCCATCAAATCAAAGCGGAAGCCGTCGATGTGGTAGGTCGTTGCCCAATAAAGCACCGAATCTACGATATATTTTCGCACCATCGGGCGCTCGCTGGCCAAATCGCAGCCGCAGCCGGAGCCGTTGGTCATCTGGCCGTTGGGCCAGCGGCGGTTCCAGTAGCCGGGCACGGTGCGCTCGAGATTGCTGTCGCTGTGATAGGTGTGGTTGTACACCACATCCATGACGACACCCAGCCCGGCGCGGTGCAGCGCGGCCACCATGGCGCGGCACTCGCGCACGCGCACCTCGCCGTGGAACGGGTCGGTGGCAAAGCTGCCCTCGGGCACGTTGTAGTTCTGGGGGTCGTAGCCCCAGTTGTAGCCGCCGTCGGGGCGGGTCTCGTCGACAGTCTCGTAATCAAAAATGGGCTGCAGCTGCACGTGGCTGATGCCCAGGTCCTTGAGGTAGTTCAGGCAGGTCGGGTGTACGCCGTCGCCGTCCAGCGTGGTATCGGCGGGCACAAAGCCCATGAATTTGCCGCGCCACGCGGCGGGCACACCGCTGTGCTCGTCGGCGGAAAAGTCCGCGACGTGTACCTCCCACACGCTGCGCGCGTGCGCCGGGATGACCGGGCGCTTATCCTCGGCCCATCCCTCGGGCGCGGCGGCGTCCAGGTCCAGCACCATGGCGCGCTGGCCGTTGGCCCCGGCGCTGCGCGCGTAGGGGTCGACGGCATCGGTGGTGCGGCCATCGTGAAATTGCAGGTGGTAGAGGTAGTAGGTGTTTTTCCAGTCGCCGGGAAGTTGTAGGCTCCACACACCGTCGCGCTCCCACGCGAGGTGGTGCGCCCCGAGATGATGCGCGCCGGGCTCGGCATCGGTGCCGGTGGCAAACAGCTCCACCGAGACCGCCACTGCGGTAGGCGCCCACAGCTTGAAGGTAGTAGCCGCAGGCGTGTAGTTGGCACCCAGGTCGGTGCCGTTATAATAAGGCAGTTCACAGGCTTGCTGCCAGTTCATGGGCGATCGCTCCTTAGCGTTTTGCGTGGTATCATTGGTTTTGTGGGTGAGAAAATGCCTCCCTTTACACAAGGGGGCCTTTTGGTGTTCACGCTTCCAATATTCCGTATTTTATTGTACCAGATTCCACGCCCCTGCGCAACCGGTTTCGAGAGATTGCGGGGCAGTCTTTTGGGGGCAGCCCAATCCCCGGGGCGGGAGGTGTTTTGGTAGTTTTCAAGGTATCGTTAAGCATACCTTAAAACTATCAAAACACCCTCCCGCGATGCGTATTTTCCCATAAAATTTCAAATTGCCAGATAGGAAATATTGAAATAATGAGATAATGAAATTTTGGTTCGTTATTACTATCTATTTGGTTCTCTATTACAAGACTGCACGGGCGCATATAGAATGCGCCCCTACGGGCAGCCAGAACGGAAAAATAACGCGTAGGGGCGGATTCTATATCCGCCCGTTAAACTGTGCGCTGTCGCCAGTTTCTACGGGCGAACACGGTTCGCCCCTACACTCTCTAAAATTTCAAAATTTCAAAATCCCACTATTTCATCTGCCTGGGGGTGGGATTTTACCTCCAGGCTCCAGAAACTGCCTTCGCCTGTGCGCTGTTCCTGCACCGGCAGTTTTTGCCGCGCCCGGTACACCGCGCTGCGCCCTACCCCTCGCGCAGCGCATTGGGTTATAATCTCGCCGCTGCTCATCCGTCCATTTTCCTCCAAAATCTCCCGCAGCACGCGCTTGGCTTTTTCGCCGGGGCGCTCGGCGTGCTGGCGCTTTTCGTCGCTGTAGATCATGATCTGCTGCGCGGTCAGGTCGCAGTCCTCGTCGCTCCAACGCAGTGCGCCGTCGCTGCCGATGGTAAACGCCAGGCTTGCACCCGGCAGGCCGAGCGAGTTTTTATCCTGGGCCACCACGCAGGTATCGGGGTGGTCGGGGTCGCGCCCCAAAAAGCAGACGCTGCGCGCCACGTTGACGAAATCGCTCGAACCGTTGATGAGGTCGGTTGGGCGGCCGTTAAAGCCCATCGGCACCTTGCGGATGTGGCAGATGAGCAGCGCGGCGGCGTTGGTGGTGCGCACCACCTTGTTCAGCTGGTCCATCACGCGGCGCACGTCGTCGGTGCGGTTCATGTCGCACTTTCGGCCCAGATAGCTCTGCACGGGGTCAAATACAATAAGGTCGGGCTTGTAACCGTACAGGCTCGTCATCGCGGGCAGCGCGGGGTCGGCCAGCGTTGTCTGGGGCGTGCCGCTGCGCTGGATGACGATCTTGTCCAGGTTTGCGCCCATCGCTTCCAGCCGGGGGCGCAGCACGATGCTTTCATCGTTTTCCACCGTGAAATAAAAGACGGTGCCGGGCTCGCCGTCGGGCATCAGGCTGCCGTTGGATACCTGGCTTGCCAGCCAGAGCGCCAGCGTGGTCTTGCCCTGCCCGGCCACGCCCGCCAGGATCGTGATCATCCCGCGCGGCAGGTACGGCTCGCAGAGATACTCGGCCACGCGCGGCTCAACGTCGGCGATGGTTTGCAGCGGGCTGCTTGCCAGCGCCGCACGCCTTGCGAGGTTGCGCACCGAGTCGGGGTTGAAATCCCAGTCAAAATCCAAAAACTGCCGCTGGCTCTGCCAGCTCTCCAGCTCCTTTTGGGTGGCGTGCTTTTGCCGGGCGGCGTCCTCCAGCCGTTGCAGCCGCGCTTCGCGCTCAGCCACGTGCATCCCCTCGGCGCAGTAGGCATACCCCACCCGCGAGAGCAGCATTTTGGGCGGATGTACCTCGAGAAATGCGGCAAATTCTTCCTCCGGGATTTTTTTGTGCATGGGTCGTGTTTCTTCCATGGCGTTCTCCTTTCTGTGTTGTATACAACCATTAGTGGTATTATACAACTGCAAGCGGGAGAAATCAAGATGGTTTTACAACTTTTTATAGTTTCTTGAGGGCTGTAGAGTAAAGTGGGGGCAATTTCATGTTACCGCCAAACTCCACGGGCGGATATAGAATCCGCCCCTACGCCAACCAAAATTTGGCCCCGGAGAGGTCAAACGGAGAGAAGCCCACTAAAAAAGGGCGTTGCCGCAAGGTGGCAACGCCCGTAAAAGCACAAAAATCAACCCAAGTGCCAGATATCCTTATTATACTCCGCGATCGTGCGGTCGCTGCTGAACATTCCGGCCTTGGCGATGTTCACCAGGCACTTGCGGCGCCAGCCAAGCGGGTCGTAGGCGTAATCGGCCAGGGCCTGGCCCTTGCGCACCACGTAAGCGTTGAAGTCCGGCAGGGTCTGGAACCAGTCCTTGTTCACCAGCTCATCATGCAGGCGCTGCAGGTTCTCGGCACGGCCGGCGGCAAGCATCTCGGGGCCGGTCAAAAAGTCGATGGCACGGCGAATATTGGGGTCGCCCTCGTACCACTGGGCGGCGCAGTAATCCCCGGCCGCATAACGGTGGATGACCTGGTCGGACGTCTGGCCGAAGATGTAGCAGTTTTCGCCGCCCACCTGCTGGCTGATCTCGACGTTCGCGCCGTCCATCGTGCCCAGCGTCAGCGCACCGTTGAGCATAAACTTCATATTGCCGGTGCCGCTGGCCTCCTTGGAGGCAAGGGAGATCTGCTCGGACAGGTCGCAGGCCGGGATGAGCTTCTCGGCAGCGGTGACGTTGTAGTTTTCCACAAACACGATTTGCAGCCACGGGCTGACGGCGGGGTCAGCCGCGATGACCTTGGAGAGCGTGAGCAGCGCGTGGATGATATCCTTGGCGATGATATACGCAGGGGCCGCCTTGGCGCCAAAGATGCTGACCAGCGGCGTGGCCGGGGTGTGGCCGGCCTTGATCTCGTAATACTGGTGGATGAGGTAGAGCAGGTTCAGCTGCTGGCGCTTGTACTCGTGCAGGCGCTTGGACTGGATGTCGAACATCGCGTCGGTGTTGACCGTCACGCCCTGGGTGTGGGCCAGCCACGCCGCCAGTGCGCGCTTGTTGTCGGCCTTGACCTGCGAGAAGCGCTGCAGCGTGTCAATATCGTCGGTATACTTCAGCAGCTTTTCCAGCTCGGCGGCATCCTTGCGGAAGCCCGAACCGATGAGCTCTTCGATCAGGCCCGTCAGCGCCGGGTCGCACTCGAGCAGCCAGCGGCGGAAGGTGATGCCGTTTGTCTTATTGTTGAATTTCTCGGGGTACAGCTCATAGAAGCCGTGCAGCTCGGAGTTCTTCAAAATCTCGGTGTGCAGGGTCGCCACGCCGTTGGTGGAGTGGGTGAAGTGGATGTCCATGTGCGCCATGTGGACGCGGTCGTCGCCGTCGATGATGGCAAGGCTCTCGTCCTCGGTGCGGGTGCGGGCCAGCTCGTCAAGCTTCTCGATAATGGGCATCAGCTGCGGCACCACGGCATCCAGGTAGGCGCGCGGCCATTTTTCCAGCGCTTCGGCCAGGATCGTATGGTTGGTGTAGGCGCAGGTGTCGGTAACGATCTGCACAGCTTCGTCAAATTCAATGCCGTGCTCGCCCAGCAGGCGGATCAGCTCGGGGATGACCATGCTCGGGTGGGTATCGTTGATCTGGATGGCGGCGTAGTCGGCCAGGTCGTGATAGTTGCAGCCGCGGGCGGCACACTCGGCCAAGATCAGCTGCGCACCGGCGGAAACCATCAGGTACTGCTGGTAGACGCGCAGGCGGCGGCCCGCCTCGTCGCTGTCGTCCGGGTACAAAAACAGCGTCAGGTTTTTGTCGATGTCGGTCTTGTCGAACTGAATACCGTCATGGACGATCGTCTCATCAATCGTGTCGAGGTCAAACAGGTTCAGCGTGTTGGTGCGGCCCTCGTAGCCGGTCACGGCCAGCCTATACAGCCGGGCGGTGTACTCCTTGCCTGCCAGGCTGACCGGGTAGGTCACGTCGGTTTTTTCGGCCCAGCTGTGGGCAGTCAGCCAGGGGTCGGGCAGCTCGTTCTGCACGCCGCCCGCGAACGACTGATGGAACAGCCCGAAGTGATACCGCAGGCCAACGCCGTCACCGGGCAGGTTCAGCGTGGCGAGCGAGTCGAGGAAGCAGGCGGCAAGACGCCCCAGTCCACCGTTGCCCAGGCTCGGCTCCGGCTCGACCTCCTCAATGTCCGAAAGGCTCTTGCCCGCAGCGGCCAGCGCGGCGCGGGTGTCGTCGTACAGCCCCAGGTTGATGAGGTTGTTGGACAGCAGCTTGCCGATCAAGAACTCGGCGCTGATGTAGTACAGCTTGCGGCCGGTCACGGGCTGCACGCGGGCGGCGCTCTGCTCACGCACGATGTCCAGCAGGGCGAGGTAGATCTCCTGGTCGGTGCAGGCAGCCAGCGGCTTGGCGGTCTTGGCTTCGATAGCAGCGGTCATATTCATAACGGGTACCTCCCTATATAGTACGTTTTACGATTGCATTTTACGGGTACGCTTATGGTATACCACAAATCAGCGTCTGATTCTTGCGCTATTGCTGCGAATTGTGGTACAATCCTATCATAAGGGGTGATACTATGGAAAATCAGCCAACTTTGCGGGAAACAAAAAAGCACGGCGCAGCGTGGTTTCCATTCAACATCTATCCGTGCGCCATCCCGGTGGATTTTACCCAGGTGCCGCTGCACTGGCAGGACAGCATGGAGGTGGTGTTTGTGAAAAAAGGCCGTGGCATCGTGCAGACCGGCTTTACCAGCTACACCGCCGAGGCCGGGGACATCTACGTTTTTACCCCCGGTGTGCTGCATGCGCTGCGCCAGCTGGGCGAGGAACGGATGGAGTACGAAAATATCATTTTTGATTTAGAGCTGCTCGGCGGCAGCGGCGACCTGGCGGCGGAAAAATACCTGCTGCCCCTGCAAAGCGGCCGCCTGGCGCTGCCGCAGCGCCTGACGCACGACGACTGGGGTTACGACTGGGCGGTGCGCTGCCTGCGTGCGGCCGAGGAGTTCAATGCCATCCAGGATGTGGGCTACGAGCTTTGCATAAAGGGCGAGCTGCTGTTGTTTTTGGCCGCGCTGGTGGGCCGCGAGGGCGACCTGCCCCCTGCCGAGAACGCCGACACGCGGCGGCTGAAAACCGTGCTGCAGCTGGTGGAGGAGCACTACCGCGAGGAGATCTCGATCGACCGCGCAGCCGCCGCCTGCGGATGCAGCGCCAGCCACTTCATGCGGTGGTTCAAGGCGATGACCGCGCAGAGCTTTACCACGTTTTTGAACGAGCACCGCCTGAACGCCGCCGCCGCGATGCTGCGGGCCGGTGACGACACGGTGCTGGCCGTAGCCGAAAGCTGCGGATTTGGGAATTTATCGTATTTCAACCGGGTATTTAAAAAGAAGTTTGGGTTGACGCCGAGGGAGTATCGCCGCTTGACGGGAGTCACCACCTTGCGGTGACTTCCTTTTATAATGGGCTTCTGCCCGCCAGGTGTTCCTTTTGGACACCCAAAAGGAACCGAAAAGGTGCCCGCTACTTCCGATAGCGCGGGAGGCCCGGCCTAGGGGCTGCTCGCCCCTAGGAACCCCAAAGAGGAGGGTCAGAGCACAAAGCGCCTAAAAATGCAGGAGTGACTGCATTTTCTTAACGGCGCTTTGCACTCTTCCCGCATTGACCCCTCCGGGGCCAAATTTTTGATTGGCGTAGGGGCGGATTCTATATCCGCCCGTGGTATCTTGCGGTCTCGCCAAATGCCACGGAATATTGCCGCAAGTCGTAGGGGCGAGCAGTGCTCGCCCGAGCGATTTTACGCTGCCGCCCATTGCCACGGGCGAACAATGTTCGCCCCTACGGCCACCGTGTGGTTGCGCGTAGGGGGCGGCGTCCTCGACGCCCTCTACGACTTTGCGTAAACGTTAAATTGCACGGGCGGATATAGAATCCGCCCCTACGGTGAACCGTAAATCTTGCGCTGCCACCAAACCGCACGGGCGAACACTGTTCGCCCCTACACGCCTTTACCCATTGACCCACCGGCGGATATAGAATCCACCCCTACGGTTTTCCGGTAAGGTCGCGCCGTGCAAAGCGCCCCCAGGTAACAAAAGTATTACAATCCCCCGCCGCTATTGTAATCCACCCGCGTACAGTATTATAATAGCAGCTGTTCGCCGCTTTAAAGAACTGCGGCGGTAAACTACGATTTGTAAGTTATAGGAAGGAAAAAGCATCATGAAAATGCGCAAGATCGCTGCGGCTGCTATGGCTGGCGCTCTGGCTGTGTCTCTGGCTGCCTGCGGTTCCTCCGCCAGCACCGGCACCACCGCCACCGGCGAGGCCGCTGGCTCTGCCGAAGCCACCGAAGCCGGTGAGACCGGCTTCACCGTTCAGCTGGGCCCCAACCCCGAGACCCTCGACCCCGCTCTGAACGCCTCCATCGACGGCGGCAACACCCTGCTGACCATCGAGGAGCCCCTGCTCATCATTGACGAGAACAACGAAGTGCAGCCCGGCCAGGCCGAGAGCTACACTGTCAGCGAGGACGGCCTGACCTGGACCTTCACCCTGCGCGACGGCCTGAAGTGGAGCGACGGCAGCGACCTGACTGCTGCTGACTTCGAGTACAGCTTCAAGCGCCTGGCCAGCCCGGACACCGCCGCCCCCTATGCCGAGACCGTTGTCGGCATGATCGACGGCTACCAGGACGCCATCGGCAACCCGGACGCCGACGGCAACATGACCACCGACCCCGACTGGGACGCCCTGAACGTCCACGCCAGCGAGGACGGCAAGACCCTGACCATCCAGCTGAGCTACCCCTGCTCCTACTTTGACAAGCTGGCCGCTTTCGTGGCCACCGCCCCGTGCAGCAGGCCACGGTTGAAGCCAACGGCGATGCCTGGTGCACCGAGCCTGACACCTTCATCTGCAACGGCCCCTACATGATCACCGAGTGGACCCCGTCCGAGCGCATCGTCCTGTCCAAGAACCCGTACTATGTCGGCGGCTGGGATTCCAGCAAGATCGTTTCCGACACCATCACCCTGCTGCTGCTCGAGGATTCCAGCGCTTCCTACGCTGCCTACAACAGCGGCGAGGCACAGCTGGTCAAGGACGTTCCCACCGATGAGATCCCCAGCCTGACCAGAGCCGAGGACGGCGGCGACTTCTACCTAGACGAGATCATGGGCACCTACTACATCTCCCTGAACGACCAGGAGGAGCCCTTCACCGACGTCCGCGTCCGCAAGGCGCTGAGCCTGGCCATCGACCGCGACTACGTTGCCAACACCATCATGCAGGGCATCTACACCCCCGCCACCGCTCTGGTAGGCCCCGGCATCGTGGACAACGAGGGCTACTTCATGGACAACGCCAACGGCGGCGAGCCCTACATCGGCGATGACTACGAGGCCAACCTCGAGGAAGCCAAGCAGCTGATGGCTGAGGCCGGTTACCCGGACGGCGAGGGCTTCCCCACCATCACCTACAGCGCCAACGACGCCGGCTACCACATCCCCGTGGCCGAATACCTGCAGCAGGCCTGGGGCGAGCTGGGCATCACCATGAACATCGACAAGGTCGAGTGGTCCAGCTTTATCCCGATGCGCCGCGCCGGTGACTACGACATCAGCCGCAACGGTTGGAGCATGGACTACAACGATCCCTCCAACATGCTGGAGCTGTTCACCACCAACAACGGCAACAACGACGGCAAGTACGCCAACCCCGCGTTTGACCAGGTCATCGAGGATTCCCGCGTTGCCGACAAGGCTGCCCACTTTGAGAAGCTGCACGAGGCCGAGGACATCCTGATGAACGACGCCGCCTGCATCCCCGTTGCCTACTACAACGACTTCTGGCTGCAGAGCCCCTCTCTGAAGGGCACCTGGCACAGCCCCTACGGCTACTGGTACCTGCAGTACGGCTACATCGAGGGTTAACCCCCTGCACTGAACCGGCTGTTAAATAGCTGAAACACCCCCAACGCGCAATGCGTTGGGGGTGTTTGTTTTGCGTATTGTGTGGACTTTGTATGGGGCCGTAGGGGCGGATTCTAGATCCGCCCGGGGAGTGTGGCCCTGACGCACAATTCCCCGGGCGAACGGTGTTCGCCCCTACAGTGCTATAAAGGCTCCCCCTTGCGGGGAGCCGCTTTATTCTATCTTTACGCCCCCAAAGTCGCTGCCATGACGGCCTTGATGGTGTGCATCCGGTTCTCGGCTTCCTGGAAAACGATGGACTGCGGGCCG
Organism: Subdoligranulum variabile; assembly: GCA_004554775.1. GTDB lineage: Bacteria > Bacillota > Clostridia > Oscillospirales > Ruminococcaceae > Gemmiger > Gemmiger variabilis_B. The sequence continues at coordinate 66,167 of SFKI01000004.1, read as the reverse complement.
TTGAAAACCTCGTCGGTCACTTCCATGGCGTCGCGGTCAAACTTCTCGCCCATCTCCTTGCCCACGGCGGTGTTGTGGTCGTGGTAGGCGGGCAGGCAGTGCATGAACACCGCGCCCGGCTTGGCCTTGGCCATCAGTGCGGCGTTGACCTGGTAGGGGGCCAGCGCGTCGATGCGCTCGGCCCAGATCTCGACCGGCTCGCCCATGCTGACCCAGACATCGGTGTAGATCACGTCAGCACCGGCAGCGGCGTCGGTAGACTCGGACAGCGTGATGGTCGCACCGCTGCGCTCGGCAAAGGTTTTGCACTTTTCCACCAGCGCGGGGTCGGGCCAGTAGGCCTTGGGCGCGCAGGCCACAAAATCCAGCCCCATCTTGGCGCAGCCGATCATCAGGCTGTTGCCCATGTTGTAGCGCGCATCGCCCATGTAGACGAATTTCAGGCCCTGCAATTTACCAAAATGCTCACGCAGCGTTAAAAAATCGGCCAGGATCTGCGTGGGGTGATACTCGTTGGTCAGGCCGTTCCAGACTGGGACGCTCGCGTACTTGGCCAGCTCTTCCACGATGGCCTGGCCGTAGCCGCGGTACTCGATGCCCTCGAACATGCCGGAAAGCACCTGCGCGGTGTCGGCGATGGACTCCTTTTTGCCGATCTGGCTGCCCGTGGGGTCAAGGTAGGTGGTGCCCATGCCCAGATCGTGGGCGGCGACCTCAAAGCTGCAGCGGGTACGGGTGGAGGTTTTCTCAAAAATCAGCGCCACGTTTTTGCCGCGCAGCGTGTCGTGCGGGATGCCAGCCTTCTTTTTGGCTTTCAGGTCAGCCGCCAGGTCCAGCAGGCCGCCGATCTCGGCCGGGGTGAAGTCCAGCAGCGTTAAAAAGTCGCGTCCGATCAGGTCCATGGTAAGGAGCCTCCTTTAAATATGCGGTTTATATGAATAATTATGCATAGCATTATACCACTTTCCGCGGGATGTTGCAAGCCCTTTGGCGGCTGTGTTATAATAAAATAGGTTGTAGGGGCGGTCATTGGTCGCCCGCAGGGCCTTACGTTACCGCGAAATGCCACGGGCGGATATAGAATCCGCCCCTACGCCGTAGGGGAGCATTCCATATGCTCCCGCAGAATTTTACACCAATGCAAGTTTGCCGGGCCGCAGCATATAAAGGCTCCCTTGTGTAAAGGGGGCCACTCCCCAAGGAAAGGAGGCACCCCATGTCCAAGATCTTCTTCCATGTCGACGTCAACTCAGCGTTTCTGTCCTGGTCGGCCATCAAGCATCTGCAGGACGGCGAGACCGTTGACCTGCGCACCATCCCGGCCGTGGTGGGCGGCGACGAAGCCCAGCGCCACGGCGTTGTGCTGGCCAAGAGCGGCCCGGCCAAAAAATACGGCATCAAAACCGGCGAAAGCCTGTTTGCCGCCCGCACCAAATACCCGGCCATCAAGGTGGTGCCGCCGGATTTTGATTTTTACGTCAAAAACAGCAAGGCGATGATCGCCATTTTGCAAGATTATACGCCCGATGTCGAGCAGTACAGCATCGACGAAGCGTTTCTGGACATGACCGGCACTGAGCAGCTTTTCGGCCCGCCGCTGCAGGTGGCGCACACCATCCGCCAGCGCATCTACCGCGAACTGGGGTTCACCGTCAACGTGGGCGTTGCCCCCAACCGCCTGCTGGCAAAAATGGCGTCCGACTTTGAAAAGCCCAACAAGGTACACACCCTCTTTCCAGAGGAAGTGCCCGCTAAGATGTGGCCGCTGCCGGTGGGGGACCTGTTCGGCGTGGGGCCCAGTGCGGCGCGGCGGCTGAAGGAGCGCGGCATCTACACGATCGGCGACCTGGCCGCCATGCCCCGGGCCGATGCCGTGCGGCTGTTTGGTGCGCGCGGCGACACGCTGTGGAACTACGCCAACGGCCGCGAGGCCGACCCGCTGACCAAGCAGCATGCCAAGGACAACAGCTACGGCAACAGCGTGACAATGCCCAAAGATTTAGTCCGCCCCGAGCAGGCCGATGCCACGATGCTGGCGCTGTGTGATTCGGTCGGACGGCGGCTGCGGCGCGACGGCAAGACTGCCCGCGTGGTGACCGTGCAGCTGGTGGACAACCTGTTCCACCGCACCAGCCACCAGACGACGATGCACAACCCGACGAACTCGACCGACCGGCTGTACCAGGTGGCCCGCGAGCTGATGCGCCAGATGTGGCCCGCCCGCCCCGTGCGGCTGGTAGGCATCAGCGCCGAAAAGACCGGCACCGACAATTTTGAGCAGATGGACCTTTTCACCGACAGCGCCCGCCTGGACAAGCAGGAAAAGCTCGACCGCACGGCGGACGAATTGCGCAAGAAATTTGGCAGCGTGGTCGTGACCCGCGCCAAGCTCCTGATGGACGACGCCGAGGAACCCAGGGCATTGGGGGCAGCGAAAGATAAAGACGATAAAAACAACGACTCCCCTTGAGGGGAGCCTTTTGGTTACACGTAGGGGCGGATTCCATATCCGCCCGTGCAGCCTTGCGCAGTCGCCAAATTCCACGGGCGAACACTGTTCGCCCCTACAACGCGTCTAAAGCCTCCCTTGTGTAAAGGGAGGTGGCACGGCGGAGCCGTGACGGAGGGATTGTGACATTACAAGGGCAAGTCGATTTTCGGGTAAGGCCACAATCCCCCAGTCTGCGCTAACGCGCAGCCAGCCCTTCGGGCCCGGGCCCCTCTGTCGCTGCGCGACATCTCCCCACACTGTGGGGAGTCACCCTTTACACAAGGGGGCCTTTTATATGGGCAGCTACACAAGCAAAACACCCCCAACGCATTGCGCGTTGGGGGTGTTTCAGCTATTTAACAGCCGGTTCAGTTCAGGGGGTTAGCCCTCAACATAACCATACTGCAGGTACCAGTAGCCGTAGGGGCTGTGCCAGGTGCCCTTCAGAGAGGGGCTCTGCAGCCAGAAGTCGGTGTAGTAAGCAACGGGGATCGCACCGGCATCCTCCATCAGGATGTCCTCGGCCTCGTGCAGCTTCTGGAAGTGGACGCTCTTATCGGCGACCTTGGAGGCGTCGACGGCGGCATCGAACTCGGGGTTGTTGTACTTACCATCGTTGTTGCCGTTGGTGGAGTAGAACAGCTCGATCATGTTGGAAGGATCGTTGTAGTCCATGACCCAGCCGTTACGGCTGACATCATAGTCACCGGCGCGGCGCAGGGGCAGGAAGCTGGACCACTCGACCTTGTCGATGTTCACAGTGATGCCCAACTCGCCCCAAGCCTGCTGGATGTACTCAGCAACGGGGATGTGGTAACCAGCATCGTTAGCGCTGTAGGTGATGGCAGGGAAGCCCTCGCCATCGGGATAACCAGCCTCGGCCAGCAGGCTCTTGGCTTCCTCGAGGTTTGCCTCGTAGTCATCGCTGATGTAGCGCTCGCCGCCGTTGGCGTTGTCGTAGAACATGCCGCTCTCATCGACGATGCCGGGGCCAACGAAGTTGTAAGCCGGCTCGTAGGTGCCCTGCATGATGGTGTTGGCAACGTAGTCACGGTCGATGGCCAGGCTCAGAGCCTTACGGACCTTAGCATCCGTGAACGGCTCGCGCTGGTCGTTCAGGCTGATGTAGTAGGTGCCCAGGATGGTGTCGACATAGAAGTCGCCGCCGTCCTCTGCCTTGGTCAGGCTGGGGATCTCATCGGTGGGAACATCCTTGATCAGCTGGGCCTCACCGCTGTTGTAGGCGGCGTAAGCAGCGCTGGAATCTTCGAGCAGGAGCAGGGTGATGGTGTCGGAAACGATCTTGGAGGAATCCCAGCCGCCTTTATAGTTCGGGTTCTTGGACAGAACAATACGCTCGGAGGGGACCCAATCAGTGATCATGTAGGGGCCGTTGCAGACGAAGGTGTCAGGCTGCGTGCACCAGGCATCGCCGTTGGCCTCAACAGTAGCCTGCTGCACGGGGCTCATAGCCGCGAAGGCGCAGAGCTTATCGAAGTAGGAGCAGGGATAGGACAGCTGGATAGTCAGGGTCTTGCCGTCCTCGCTGGCGTGGACGTTCAGGGCATCCCAGTCGGGATCGGTGGTGGTGTTGCCGTCCGCATCGGGGTTGCCGATGGCATCCTGGTAGCCGTCGATCATGCCGACAACGGTCTCGGCATAGGGGGCGGCGGTGTCCGGGCTGGCCAGGCGCTTGAAGGAGTACTCGAAGTCCTTCGCGGTCAGGTCAGAGCCATCGCTCCACTTCAGGCCGTCCTTCATGGTGAAGGTCCAGGTCAGGCCGTCCTCGCTGACTTCAGGCAGTTCAGCCTGGCCGGGGACAACTTCGTTGTTCTCGTCGATCAGCAGCAGGGGCTCAAAGGTGGTGATGATAGTGTTGGCGCCGTCGATAGCGCTGTTCAGGGCCGGGTCCAGGGTCTCGGGGTTGGGGCCGAGCTGGACGGTAAAGCCGTTGGCGGAAGTGCCGGTAGCCTCGGTGGCTTCCTCGGTCGTGGCCTCGGTGCTGGTGGAAGCAGCAGCGGTGTCGGTGGAAGCTGCGGAAGAACCGCAGGCAGCCAAGGAAGCAGCCATGCAGCCAGCCATAGCCACGGCGGCGATGTTCTTCATCTTCATTGGTGATTTCCCTCCATATAAGATATACTTACCCATTTCCACCCGCGAACACCTGTCCACGGGGGAAAGAATACATATACTATACCGCACACCACCCTACATTGGCAATGGGTATGCAGTTTTTGTAACTCTTTTGAAACGGAAATATGCAAAATTATACCAAAAGTGTGAATATTTGTGTATATTCTGTACGTCAGCTGTGGACGAAGTGTATATTTTGTATTTTGTTCGTGGAAGGCGGACAGGGCTGTTACAATGCAAGGGCAGGGTTGTCATACAATTGAGGGGAAAGGCTTCCCTCTAGGGGAGCCCAGACTGTCGAAAAAGTGCTCTGTAGGGGCGCACACTGTGCGCCCGGAGAGTTTTGTGGCAGCGCCAGACTCCGCGGGCGAACACTGTTCGCCCCTACAGTTCCCATACATTCCCATATAAGGGATGCGCCCCTACGGCAGCCGAAGGAATCAAACGGAGAAGAAGCAATACAGGAATCCCACGAAAAAAGGGCGCTGTCACAAGGTGGCAGCGCCCGTAAGGCAGAACCTTATTGAATTATTTAACCTTATCCAAATGATGGCAGGCAGCCCAGTGGCCGCTGGCGACCTCCTTGAACTCGGGGACCTCGGCGGCGCAGCGCTCGTCAGCGTAGGGGCAGCGGGTGCGGAAACGGCATCCGCTCGGCGGGTTCAGGGGGCTGGGCACATCGCCCTGCAGCACGATACGATGGCTCTCGCGGGCGGTCTTGGGGTCCGCCACGGGGATGGCCGAGATCAGGCTGCGGGTGTACGGATGGACGCTGTGGGCGATCAGCTCAAAGCTGTCGGCCAACTCCACCAGCTTGCCCAGATACATAACGCCGATGCGGTTGGAAATGTGCTTGACAACGCTCAGGTCATGCGCGATAAACAGATAGGTCAGGCCCATCTCCTGCTGCAAGTCCTCGAACATATTGACGACCTGCGCCTGGATGGAAACGTCCAGCGCCGAGACAGGCTCGTCGCAGACGATGAACTCAGGGTCAACAGCCAGGGCGCGGGCGATGCCGACACGCTGACGCTGGCCGCCCGAGAACTCGTGCGGGTAACGGTTGGCGTGCTCGCTGTTCAGGCCGACGCGCTCAAGCAGGGAGATGATCTTGTCGTGGCGCTCCTTGGCGTTGGAGCATATGTTATGGATGTCGATGCCCTCGCCCACGATATCACCGATGGTCATACGCGGGTCCAGGCTGGCGTACGGGTCCTGGAACACGATCTGCATGCGGCGGCGGTAGGGCAGCATGTCGACAGCGATCTTCTCTTTTTTATCAAACAGCACCTTGCCATCGTAGATGATGGTGCCGTCGGTAGGCTCGTACAGGCGCAGCAGGGTACGGCCGGTGGTCGTTTTGCCGCAGCCGGACTCGCCGACCAGGCCGAGGGTCTCGCCTTTGCGAATGGCAAAGCTTACGTCATCCACAGCCTGGACATAGCGCTTGTTTTTGCCCATGCCGCCAGCCGGGAAATACTGTTGCAGGTGCTTTACTTCAACCAGATTCTCGCTCATTCGGCTTTGCCCCCTTTCTCAAATTCTTCTTTCTGGCGCAGCCAGCAGTAGGTGTAGTGGGTGTCGCTCAGCTCGGTCTTGGGCGGCATCTTGTTCAGGCAGACCTTCATGCAGTTCTTGCAGCGGGGCGCAAAGGGGCAGCCGGCCGGCGGGTTCAGCAGGTCAACGGGCTGGCCCTCGATGGGCACCAGACGCTCCTTCCCCTCGGCATTCAGCTTGGGGATGGAGTTGATCAGGCCCTTGGTGTACTCATGCTGCGGGTTGTAGAAAATTTCGTCGGTCGTGCCGTACTCGACAATATGACCGGCGTACATGACGGCGATCTTCTCGCACATCTGGGCCACAACGCCCAGGTCGTGGGTGATCATGATGATGCTCATGCCCAGCTTGTGGCGCAGGTCGTTCATCAGCTCCAGGATCTGGGCCTGGATGGTCACGTCCAGCGCGGTGGTCGGCTCGTCAGCGATCAGCAGCTTCGGCTCGCAGGCCAGGGCGATGGCGATCATCACGCGCTGGCGCATACCGCCGGACAGCTCGTGCGGGTACTGCTTCAGGCGGCGGTCCGGCTCGTTGATGCCGACCAGCTCCAGCAGCTCCTTGGCACGTGCCCAGGCTTCCTGCTTGCTCTTTTTGGTGTGCAGCAGGATGACCTCGACGATCTGGTTGCCGATGGTGTAAACGGGGTTCAGGCTGGTCATGGGGTCCTGGAAGATGATGGAGACTTCGTTGCCGCGGATCTTGCGGAACTCTTTCTCGGTCATTTTGTCGATCTGGTGGCCGTTGAACCACACGGTGCCGCCCACCAGGCGGCCGGGATAGGCCGTAAGGCCCATGATGGAATACGCAGTGACGGACTTGCCGGAGCCGGACTCGCCGACGATGCCGAGCACGTCGCCCTGGTTCATACTGAAGGACACGCCGTTCAGCGCCTTGACCTCACCGGCGGGGGTGAAGAAGGACAGGCGTTCGTCCTTGATCTCAAGAATCTTTTCGCTCATGATTGCTTCTTGCTCCCCTCTTTAGCTCTTCAGTTTCGGGTCAAAGGCGTCACGCAGGCCGTCACCGAACAGGTTGAACACCAGGATCATCAGGCTGATCATCAGCGCGGGGGCGATCAGCAGCACGGGATAGGTGTTCATGCCCTTGACGGCGTCGGTAGCCAGAGAGCCCAAAGACGGCATGGGGGCCGCAACGCCCAGGCCGAGGAAGCTCAGGTAGCTCTCGGTGAAGATAGAGGACGGAATCTGCAAGGTGGTGGTGACGATCAGGGTGCCGATGCAGTTGGTCAGCAGGTGCTTTTTGATGATGCGGCCGCCGGAAGCGCCCAGAGCGCGGGCAGCGGTGACATACTCGCTCTCCTTCAGCGTCAGCACCTGAGAGCGCACGATACGGGCCATGCCGACCCAGTACAGCAAAGCAAAGATGATGAAGATGGACACCATGTTGGGGCCCAGCTTCTGCATCCAGCCAAAGCCGGGCTGCGTAGCCAGGTTTTCCAGCGGTTCCTTGATGGCCATGGCCAGCAGGATGATGAGCAGGATATCGGGGATGGTGTACAGGATATCGGTGATACGCATCATAATGTTATCGACCCAGCCGCCCGCAAACGCGGAGATGGCGCCATAGGTCGCACCGATGATCAGCACCAGCACGGAAGCCAGCAGGCCGACGGACAGGGACACACGGGTGCCCATCATGACGCGGACCGCGAAGTCACGGCCCATACGGTCGGTGCCCAGGATGTGGGGGAACACCTTTTCGCCGGAGTCGATGAGCTTTTGCTCGGCGGCAGAATACGCAAACGGGGCCAGGTTGTTACTGCCCTTGATCTGCTGCTCGTAGCTGTACGGCCAGACGGACGGCAGCACGTAGGCAAAGATGGCGATCAGGATAATGACCACCAGGCTGAACATGGCGATCTTGTTTTTGCGCAGGCGGCGCAGGCCGTCTTTCCAGAAGTTGACGCTCTCGCGCATGACGACAAGGCTCTTTTTCTCCTCGTTGGATGCGGGGGCGAAATCCTCGACGTTGAGTTGCAGGCTCAACGGATTCTTTTTCAGATTTTCCATTTTGTCTGCTCCTCCTTACTTCAGCTTGATGCGCGGGTCGATGATCTTGTACAGGATATCAACGATAACATTGGCGACGATGACCAGGGTAGCCAGCAGAATGGTGGTGCCCATGATCATAGTGTAGTCACGGTTGGTGATGGCGGACACGAAATCGCGGCCGAGACCCGGGATGGAGAAGATCTTTTCCACAACGAAAGAGCCGGTCATCAGCGCAGCCAGCATGGGGCCGACATAGGTGACAACAGGCAGGATGGCGTTGCGCAAAGCATGCTTGAACAGGATCTTGACGCTGGACACACCCTTGGCGCGGGCGGTGCGCATGTAATCCTGGCCCATGACGTCGAGCAGGCTCGAACGCATCAGGCGGGTGATGTAGGCGGTGGGGTAGATCGCCAGCGCGGTCACGGGCATGATGTAGGCAGAGGGCTCATTCAGGCCGACGGTGGGCAGGATCTTCAGGTTCATGCCGAAGGTGTACAGCAGCACGACACTGGAAATAAAGCTTGGGATCGCAATGCCGCAGGTGGCAAAGACGATGATCAGGTTATCCGCCCATTTTCCTCGATTGTACGCGGATATACACCCAAGCGGTATGCCGACGCAGAGCGCGGCCAGCACGGCCAGACCGGCAGTGCGGGCCGAGACCGGCAGCTTGGAGAAGATGATCTGGTTGACAGTACGGCCGCGCTGTTTCAGGCTCAGGCCCATGTCGCCGTGGATCAGGCTGTTCATGTAGTTCAGGTACTGCACACCCAGGGGCTTATCAAGGCCGTACTTTTCGGCCAGGGCCTGCTGGGCTGCTTTACTGATGGACTTTTCCGCCACGAACGGGCCGCCGGGGACCAGGTTCATGATGAAAAAGGTGAGGGTCGCAACAATAAACACACTGAAAATGCCCATTGCTACGCGCTTGACGATATACTTCGCCATGGTTTAGTGCCACTCCGTTTCATTCTGGAATACAGTTTTTATGGAAAGCCGGTATATCTCTTTAAAGTTCCGCATCGTGTAAACGCATTTGTTTTTGTATTGCGGACAGTCAGGAGAACAAAAAATCCGATGATGATTGCCGCCATTGCAAACACCATCGTTTATACCAAATTCCTACGTTACATTATAGGATATCTGTTTTCATTTGTCAATCTGCCGGTTATTGGCAAATTGCGCAAGAAATCATCCCCCGTCGGTGCCATTTTTTACGATTGTGCCCGTTTCCCCTATTATAAATGTAGTAAGTTTTGCCAAGATTTTGCCCGGGTACTTTGCAGCGCGCATTTTTGTGTTATAATAAGATGTTAAATTGTGTGGAATTGGCGGACACTACGGGAGCTTCCCGTAGGGGCGGATTCTATATCCGCCCGCAAAATAGCGCGCAACATTTGTAGGGGCGAGCATTGCTCGCCCGCCAGAAAGGCGGTGCAAACCATGATGCAGATCACCCTGCTGGGCACAGGTGGTACACAGCCCCTGCCGGACCGGGCCTTAGCGGCCATGGCCGTAACGGTGCAGGGCCGCACCCTGCTGCTGGACTGCGGCGAGGGTACCCAGGTCAGCCTGCGCAGGTACGGCGTCAGCGCCTACCGCATCGAGGCTGTGCTGCTGACCCACTACCACGGCGACCATATTCTGGGCCTGCCGGGGCTGCTGCAAACGCTGGCCAGCCTGAACCGCACCGCACCGCTGACGATCTACGGCCCGCCGGGGCAGGAGGGACTTGCCGCCGCCATCAGCCTGCTGGCGGGGCCGCTGCCCTACCCTGTTGCTTGGAAAACGGCCGCTGCCCCCTTTACCGCCGCCGGGCTGACCGTGACGCCGTTTGCGCTCAAGCATCGTGTGCCCTGCTGCGGCTACCAACTGCACCTGCCGCGCGCCGGGCGGTTTGATGCCGCACGGGCCAAGGCGGCGGGCATCCCGCTGGAATACTGGCGGGTGCTGCAAGCCGGGCAGAGCATCGGCGGCTTTACGCCGGACGATGTGCTTGGCCCGCCGCGCCGGGGCCTGACGGTGGTGTACGCCACCGATACACGCCCCTGCCCCGCCCTGGTACACGCCGCCCTGGGGGCCGACCTGCTGTGCATGGACTCGACCTACGCCGACGACGCCGACCTGCCCAAAGCGAAATTATACGGCCACTCCACCTGCCGGGAAGTCGGTGCACTGGCCGACGAAGCAATGGTGCGCCGCCTGTGGCTGACCCATTACAGCGCCGCCGTCACCGACCCCGCCCCCGGCCTTACCGCCGCACAGGCGCACTACCCCAAAGCCGCAGCCGGGGTCGACGGCATGCGGCTGGAGTTGGAATTTGATGAGGCGTAAAATGGGCAAACACAAAAAAGAAATTCTGTTCACCCTTATGATTTTAGCCGCTGCGGCGGGGTTATGGCTCGCCACCCACCATGGCAGCGGTGCCGTCGCGGTGGTGCGCTATGGCGACCCGCAGGTGGAGCAGCGCATCGACCTGCGCAAAGATGCCGATTACGACATCGACACCGGCACCTACACCGTCCACCTGCATGTAGAAAACGGCGGCATCGCCTTTGTGAACAGTCCCTGCCCCGACCATCTGTGCGAGGGGTTCGGCATTTTGCAAAACGCCGGTGACTGGGCAGCCTGCATGCCCGCCCGCACCAGCATCACGATCGAAGAAAAATAAGGAGCATTTATGAATCCTACCTTTAAACAAGTCACCAAGACCCGCTACGTGGAACTGGTCGCCGAGCTGGCCCAGGAGATCTTTGTGCAGCACTACACCAAGCTGACTCCCAAGATCGCCGCCGCTTTGGCCGACAAATACCAAAGCGACATTTTGACCGACGACGAGATCCACAGCGGCGTTATCAACTATTTTCTGATTTATCTGGGCACCGAGCCGGTCGGCTATTTTGCGCTGGACCTCGGCCCCGCCGGGGCGATGTGCTTAAGCCGCCTGTTTATCAAGGAAAAGGCACGCGGGCAGGGCATTGGCCGCAGCATTGTGGCCTACGCCCAAAAGCTGGCCGAGGGCGATGGCCGCAGCCGCCTGTATCTGCGCATCTGGGCCCGCGATCTGAAAGCCGAGGGCTTCGCCAAGAAATGCCGCTTCCGCAAAGCCGAGACCGTGCCGATGGAGGTGATGCCCGGCACGACGCTGGATATTACCACCTGGGAGAAACTTTGGCGGTAAAATTTGCCGCACCTCCCTTTAAAGGCTCCCTTCGAGGGGAGCCGCTTTAGGGTTAAGCGTAGGGGCGGATTCTATATCCGCCCGTGCAACCGTTCCTTTCGCAAAACAATTTTGGAGACACACCCATGAAATTTCTGCATCTGGCCGATCTGCACCTGGGCAAACGGGTCAACGGGTTCGACCTTCTGGAAGATCAGCGCTACATTCTCGAGCAAATTTTGGCGCTGTGTGACAGCAACAAGGTGGACGCCGTGGTGCTGGCGGGCGATATTTACGACGCCCCCGTGCCCCCCGCTGCCGCCTGCACGCTGCTGGACTGGTTTCTGACCCAGCTGTCCGCCCGGCGCATCGCCGTGCTGGCGGTGTCCGGCAACCACGACAGCGCCGAGCGGCTTGACTACGCCGCCGGGCTGCTGGCGAACCAGAACGTCTACATTGCCGGGCAGTTCCGGGGCGCGCCGCGCCAGATCGTGCTGAGCGACCGCTTCGGCCCCGTGGAGTTTACACTGCTGCCCTTCGTGCGCACTGCCACCGTGCGCCACTATATGCCCGAGGCCGACCTGCCCGATTACGACAGCGCCGTAGCCGCCGCACTTTCCGCCTGCGCGCCGAGTGCCGAGCGCCGCGTGCTGGTCGCGCATCAGATGGTCGTGGCCGGGCTTTGCCCGCCGCAGCTTTCCGGCAGCGAGACCGCACCGCTGACCATCGGCACCGTAGATTCCGTCGATGCTGCGCACTTTGCCAAGTTCAGCTACACGGCGCTTGGCCACATCCACCGCGCCCAGCGCGTGGGCAGCGATACCGTGCGCTACGCCGGTGCGCCGCTGTGCTACCACCTCGACGAGTGCGGCATGGAGAAATCCGCCACGCTGGTCCGCCTGGGCCGCCGCGGGGTCGACGACATCGAAACACTGCCACTGCACCCCCGCCGCGCCATGCGGCATATCGTCGGCCCGCTGGCCAAACTGGTCGAGCATCCCGACGACACCAGCGATTACATCTGGGCCACCCTGACCGACCCCACCCCGCAGCCAGACGCTATGGCTGTGCTGCGCGCCGCCTACCCCAATGCCATGCGGCTGGACTACCGCCCCCAGGGGGCCGACCTCCAGCACGCCGACACCGCGCAGTCGGTACGCGGCAAGCCGTTCGCCTCTCTGTTTGAGGACTTTTTTACCCAAATGAACGGCCGCCCGCTGACCGTGGAGGAAGCCCGCGCCGTCAAGGCTCTGCGAGAGGAGGCGTCCAAATGAAACCCCTGCACCTGACTTTAAACGCCTTTGGCCCCTACGCCGGGCGCACCGACCTTGACCTTTCGGTTTTCGGCGGCAGCGGGCTGTTTCTGATCGGCGGCGACACCGGCGCGGGCAAGACCGCCCTGTTTGACGCCATCACCTTTGCCCTGTACGGCGAAACGACCGGCGAGAATCGCAAAACCACGATGCTGCGCAGCGATTTTGCCACGCCCGACGCCGAAACTTTTGTGGAGCTGAACTTTACCCACCGGGGCCGCGCCTACACCGTGCGCCGCTGGCCTGACCAGCAGCGCGCCGCCAAGCGCGGCAGCGGCATTGTCAAAAGCCCGGCCAGGGCCGAGCTGATCCGCGAGCCGGAGGAACCTGTCAGCGGGGCTTCGGCTGTGACCGCCGCCGTCACCAAGTTGCTTGGCATCGACGCCAAACAGTTTGCACAGGTCTCAATGCTGGCGCAGAATGATTTTACCCGGCTGCTGAATGCGCCGTCCGCCGACCGTGCGGCGATCCTGCGCCAGATCTTTGACACCGCCGACCACCAGCGCTTAGGGCAGGCCGCGATACAGCACGCCCGCGAGGCCGACGATACCTGCCGCCGCCTGGACGATACCCTGCTGATGCAGGTGGGCAGTCTGCTGGCGGGCGGAGCCGACGAGGACACCGCCGCCCAGCTGGAAAAGCTGCAAGCGGACCGCGACCCCTACGCCGCCGGTGCCGCCGCCGAGCTGGGCAAGACCCTGCTGGAATTTGACGAGGCCAACGAAAAACGGCAGCAGAACGTTGTAGACGAGCTGGACGAAAAAATTGCCCGCGGCGACGCCGGGGTAAAAATTGCCGAGGAACGCGCCGCCCGCCGCCAGAAGCTGGCCGGGCTGATCGCCGAAGAAAAGCGCGCCGCCGAGGTGGAGCGCCAGACCAACGCCATGCTGGCCGGGCTGCAAAGCCGCAGCGAAGCGCTGAAAAAGACGATCGCTGACACCGAGGCCACCCGCGCCGAGCTGGGCCAGAGCGACGCCGAGCAATTGAAAATCGAGCACCGCATCGAGCTGGCTGACGGCCTGACCGCTACCTGCGCTGCCCTGCTGCAAGATGTGGACAAGGCCAGCGCCGCCAAGGCCGACGCCAAGAAAAAGCAGCATGCCTACGCCGAAGCGCAGGCCGCTTTGGATGAGTTGGAGACCGCGCACATGGCAATGCAGCGCCAGCTGAACGCCAACCGCGCGGGCCTGCTGGCGCAGGATCTGGTCGACGGCCAGCCCTGCCCGGTGTGCGGCGCGGTGCATCATCCGCAGCCTGCCGCTTTGCCGCAGGACCACGTGACCGAAAAGGCGCTGGAGGACCATGAAAAGACCCTGACCGCCCAGCGCCGCAAGACCGGCGACGCCAGCCGCGCCGCCGGGGATGCCGCCGCCCATGCGGCCGAGCTGCGCGCCACCCTGCTGCGCGAGGCAGACGCCTTTTTTGCCCGCCGGGGCGCACGGTACGACGGCAAGCCCGCTGCCGAGCTGACGCCCGACGAACTGCGCGAAGCACTGTTGGCCCAGCAGAAAAGCCTGGCAGACGGCTTGGCCGGATTGCAGACCGAGCACCAGAAATTCAAACAGCAGGCCGACAAAGCCCGCGCCCTTGCGGACCAGCTGGACAACCTGAACCATCAGCTGGCCGCGCTGGACAAGCAGGCCTTTGCCGCCACCCGCAAAGCCGCCAACGCCAAGGCGGGCCACGCCGCCGCTGCCGCCCGCGTGCAGCAGATGCAGGAGACGATGCCCAAACGCGAGGACCCTGACACGCTGCCCAAGCTGCAAGCGGCCCTGTCCCGCCTGCGGGCTGACCGCGCCGCCGCGATGGCCGCGCGCGATGCCGCCGTACACCGCCTGCACACCAACCGCGCCGCGCTGGATGGGCTGGAAAAGACGATGCGCCAGAGTGCCGCCGCCCGCGAGAAGCGCGCGATGTGGGACAACCTTTCCAAAACCATCAACGGCAACCTGGCCGGAAAGATCAAACTGCCGTTTGAACAGTACGTACAAGCGTTCTATTTCGACGGTGTCGTCGAGGCCGCCAACCTGCGCTTTACCCGCATGACCGACGGCCAGTACCGCCTGCTGCGCCGCAAAAGTGAGGCTGTGGGCGGCAAGACTGCGCTGGACCTTGACGTGTTCGACGCTTACACCGGCAAGACCCGCCCGGTGGGCAGCCTTTCGGGCGGCGAAAGCTTTATGGCCGCGCTCTGCCTGGCGCTGGGCATCAGTGATACCATCCAGCAAAACGCTGGCGGCGTGACGATCGAAACGCTGTTCATCGACGAGGGCTTCGGCTCGCTGGACGCCGACGCATTGGAAAAAGCCGTGGATACGCTGGCAGGGCTGGCAGGCGGCGATAAGCTGATCGGCGTGATCTCCCACGTGGAAGCGCTGCAAGACCGCCTGACCCGCCAGGTGCGCGTGACCAAGACCCGCGCCGGCAGCAAGGCGGAGATCGTGGTGGAGTAAGATGGCAGACTCGATTTTACAGCATCAGCTGGAAAAACTGGCGGCAGAGCGTTATCCCCTGCACATGCCGGGGCACAAGCGCCATATTGCCCCCGCGCCCGGCCTGGGCTGCTACGCCTGGGATATGACCGAGATCGACGGTGCCGACGACCTGCACGAAGCCGACGGCATTTTAGCCGCAGCCATGGCCCGCACGGCGGCGCTGTACGGTGCGCGGCGGTGCTGGTATCTGGTGGGCGGCAGTACGGTCGGCCTGCTGGCGGGCATCCGCGCGCTGGCCCCCTTTGGCAGCGAGGTCATCGCGGCCCGCAACTGCCACAAGGCCGTCTACCATGCCATGGAGCTGGGGCACCTGACCGCCCATTACCTGGCCCCGCCGGTGGACGCCGCCTTTGGCGTGTACGGCAGCGTGACGCCTGCCATGGTGGAAGCCGCGCTGACCGCCCACCCGCGCGCGCGGTGCGTCATTTTGACAAGCCCGACCTACGAGGGCGTTTTGAGCGATATTGCGTCAATTGCAAATGTCTGCCACATGCACGGCGTACCGCTGCTGGTCGATGAAGCGCACGGCGCGCACTACCTGCCGTTTGCCGCCAATTACGGCTGGCAGGGCGGCGCAGTCGCCGCCGGGGCGGATCTTGTGGTGCAGAGCGCGCACAAGACGCTGCCCAGCCTGACCCAGACAGCCTTTTTGCAGCTGAACGGCGATTTAGCCGACCCTGACGAGGTCGAGCGGCAGCTGGATGTGTTTGAGACAAGCTCGCCCAGCTACCCGCTGCTGGTCAGCCTGGACGGCTGCACAAGCTGGCTGGCAAGCGACGGTCCCGCCGCCTTTGCCCGCTGGCGGGAGCGGCTTGAACGGTTCTCTGCCGCTGTGGCGAATTTGCAGCATATCAAAGTCATGTGCTTCGGCAGGGATACGCTGGCCGACCACCCGGGCTTTTTTGCGCATGACAGCGGCAAAATTTTGTTGCAGATCGGTGCGGACGGGGCGGCGTTCCTGCGTGCGGGGGGCTTTGAGCCGGAGATGGTGTGCGGCCCCAATGTGTTGGCGATGACCAGCCCGTGCGACAATGCCTACGCGCTGGACCGCCTGGCCGACGTGCTGCACGCCTGGGACGAGCAAAACGCCCCCACGCCCCCGGCACACCTGCTGCCCGCCCCGGGAAATGCCGCGTACACGATCGCCGAAGCCTTGCTGCGCCCCGCGCGGGAGGTTTTACTGGCAGATGCCTGCGGGGAAACGGCGGCCGAGTACATCTGGGCCTATCCGCCGGGCGTGCCTTTGGTGGCCCCGGGTGAGAAGATCACACAGGAATTTTTGGATGCCTGCCGGGCGTTGGATGCCGCCGGGACAAGGCTGCACCATAGTGTGGGCAAGAATGGACAGTGTATTGCTGTTTTGTAGGGCGCACATTGTGCGCCCGCGGGAGCATATAGAATGCTCCCCTACGCACCACGAGAAATCCTTTTGCCGTTGCCGTAGGGGCGGATTCCATATCCGCCCGTGCAATTTTGTGCCGCCGCCAAACGCCACGGACGGACAATGCCCGCCCCTATACCTCATCGCACATTCAGCAGCATACACTGCATGATTTTTCCCTTGACAATCCCCCCAATCCCGTGTACAATAAATATAATTCTAAAATGTATAAAGGGGTGACTGTTTTATGAAGCACATCCAGACTCTCGAGACCCGCGATATGGCTAAGAGCCTGCTGAACGGCGGCTGCGGCGAATGCCAGACCTCCTGCCAGAGCGCTTGCAAGACCAGCTGCGGCATTGCCAACCAGCCTTGCGAGAAGACCGACAAGTAATTTTTATTGCTGGCTTTGATGCCGGGGTGCCAGATATGGCAGCCCGGCATTTTCTATGTACACCCGTGGCCTTATAATTTGGGGAGTTTTGCCGCAATTCTCTAATCTGAATAGCCCTCTCCCCTGATTCTCGCCCACTTTCCTATATAACTTACTTACCCGATTAAAATTCTTTTAGGTTCCTTTTCTTATAAGAAAAGGAACAAACAAAGGAGCAGATAAATGATTCATCAGTATAAACTCAGCGGCTACAACATTGTACTGGACGTATACAGCGGCAGCGTACACGCTGTGGACGATGTTGCCTACGACGCCATCGCATTGATCGACCAGGGGCTGAGCCGCCAGGATGCCGCCGCCCAACTGGAAAAGAAATACGCAGGCCGCACCGACGTCACCCCCGCCGACATCAGCGATTGCTTTGATGACATTGAAGAGCTGACCGCCGCAGGGCAGCTGTTTGCGCCCGACGCCTACGCCGACCATGCGTTTGACTTTAAAAACCGTTCCAATGTTGTTAAGGCACTGTGCCTGCATGTGGCCCACACCTGCAACCTGAATTGCAGCTACTGCTTTGCCGCACAGGGCAAGTTCCACGGCGAGGCCGGGCTGATGAGCTTTGAGACCGGCAAACGCGCGCTGGATTTCCTGGTCGAGCACAGTGGCACCCGCCGTAACCTGGAAGTCGACTTCTTCGGCGGCGAACCGCTGATGAACTTTGAGGTGTGCAAGCAGCTCGTCGCGTATGCACGCAGCATCGAGAAAGAACACAACAAAAACTTCCGCTTCACCATGACCACCAACGGCATTGGCATCACCGACGAAGTCATTGACTGGTGCAACAAAGAATGCCACAACGTCGTGCTGTCGCTCGACGGGCGCAAGGAAGTCAACGATCGGTTCCGCGTAGACCTGGCCGGCAACGGCAGCTATGACCGCATCGTGCCCAAGTTCCAGAAGCTGGTCAAGGCACGCGGCGGCCAGGGCTACTACATGCGCGGCACCTTTACACATCACAACGTTGATTTTACCAAAGACCTGTTCCATATGGCCGATGATCTTGGCTTTACTGAACTGTCGATGGAGCCGGTCGTTGCACCGCCGGATTCGCCGGAGGCATTGACCGAGGAGGACCTCCCCAAGCTGTTTGACCAGTACGAGCTGCTTGCCAACGACATGCTGCGCCGCCAGAAAGCCGGCAAGCCCATCACGTTCTACCACTATATCCTCGACCTGAAGCATGGCCCGTGCATCTACAAGCGCATTTCGGGCTGCGGTTCCGGCACCGAGTACATGGCCGTGACCCCCTGGGGTGACCTGTACCCCTGCCATCAGTTTGTGGGCGACCCCAACTACAAGCTGGGCAACGTATGGGACGGCGTGACCAACACCGCCCTGCGCGATGAGTTCAAGCTGTGCAACGTTTACGCCCGCCCGGACTGCAAGGATTGCTGGGCACGCCTGTACTGCGCTGGCGGCTGCGCGGCCAACGCCCTGCACGCCACCGGTGACATCCACGGCACGTACGAGTACGGCTGCAAGGTGTTCCGCAAGCGCATGGAGTGCGCCCTGATGATGCAGGTCGCCCAGCGCCTGGACCCCGAGCTTGCCAAGAACGCCGTCAAGTTTGAAAGTGACTGCGACGGGTGCGGCAACGGAAACGATGGGGCGTGCGAGAAATAAGCGGGAGCCAGCTTTCTTTCAAAAAAATCAACATATCGGCCCACGTAAAGGTTCCCCTTGAGGGGAGCCTTTGTATGAGGATATTTTCAACAACCCGATGGATTTTTGAGGAATCGCCATGAAATACGATTTTACTACTGTGTATGACCGCCGTGGGATGGATGCCCTGGCGGTGGATGCCCTGGGGCAGCCGGGCGGGTTTGCGCCGGGCGCGCCGAAGAATGGCTTTACCGCGATCCCGATGTGGATCGCGGACATGAACTTTGCCACCGTGCCTACCATCCCGGCTGCGATCATAGAACGCGCCAAGCACCCGCTGTACGGCTACTTTGAAGCGCCCGACGCCTACTACCAGGCCATCATCGACTGGCAGCGGGACCGCAACGGCGTGGCTGATCTGCCGCGCGAAGCCATCGGATACGAGAACGGCGTCCTTGGTGGGCTGATGTCCGCCCTCGGCTGCCTGGCTGCGCCCGGCGACGCCGTGCTGGTACACAGCCCGACCTACATCGGTTTTACCCACACGCTGGAAGCCAACGGCTACCGCATCGTGCACAGCCCGCTGCACCGCGATGATGCCGGTGTATGGCGGATGGATTTTGATGACATGGACCGCCTGCTGAAAAAGCACCGCATCCATGCGGCGATCTTCTGCTCCCCGCACAACCCCTGCGGCCGTGTGTGGGAGCGTTGGGAGATCGAGCGCGCGATGGAAGTCTACCGCGCCAACGATGTGACGGTAATTTCCGACGAGATCTGGTCCGATATCCTGCTCAACGGGCACCGGCACATCCCCACGCAGTCCGTCAGCGAGGACGCGCGGCAGCGCACCGTGGCCCTGTACGCCCCCAGCAAGACCTTTAACCTGGCCGGGCTTGTGGGCAGCTACCACATCATTTACAACAAGGCCCTGCGCGACCGCGTGCTGGCCCGCAGTGAAAAGCCGCATTACAACGATATGAATGTTCTTTCGCTGCACGCGCTGCTGGGTGCCTACACGCCCGAGGGGCGGCAGTGGACCGATGAGCTGTGCGAAGTGCTGAGCGGCAACGTGAACTTTGCCTGTGACTTCATCGCGCAGCATTTCCCGGAGGTGAACGTGGCCAAGCCCGAGGGCACCTACATGCTGTTTTTGGATTGCAGCGGCTACTGTGCTGCCCACGGCAAAACCATCGACGATGTGCTGCACGCGGGCTGGGACGTGGGCGTTGCCTGGCAGGATGGCCGGATGTTCCACGGCCCCTGCGCCATCCGCATGAACCTGGCCCTGCCCCGTGCGCTGGTGGAAGAGGCCTTCACCCGCCTGAAAACTTACGTGTTTGTGTGAGATTATGAAAAATCGTGAACGACTTAGCAGCCGTTTAGGCTTTATCATGCTGTCGGCCGGGTGCGCCATCGGCTGCGGCAACGTGTGGAAATTTCCTTGGATGTGCGGGCGCAACGGCGGCGGCAGCTTTATGCTGCTGTACATCCTGTGCCTGCTGGTGCTGGGTCTGCCCGTTATGGTGATGGAATTTGCCGTGGGCCGCGCCGCCCAGGCCAGCCCCATCACGATGTATCAGCGGCTGGAAAAGCCCGGCCACAGGTGGGGCGTGTTTGGCGTGTTCAGCCTGCTTGGCAACGTGGCGCTGATGGCCTTTTACACCGTCGTAACCGGGTGGATCTTATACTACTTTGTAAAGTTCCTTACCGGGCAGCAGGCCGATTTCGGCTTTGCGCAGATGATCGCTGACCCCGGGGTCAACGTGACTTACCTGGGCGTCACTGTACTGCTGGCGTTTTTGATCCTGAGCTTCAACCTGCAAGGCGGGCTGGAGCGCGTGACCAAGGTGATGATGACCGCCCTGCTGGTGCTGATGCTGGTGCTGGCCGGGCACAGCCTGACCTTTTCCGGCGCGGCCGAAGGGCTGCGTTTTTACCTTGTGCCGGATTTTTCGGCCATCGACGGCTCGGTCGTGGTCGCGGCGATGAACCAGGCGTTTTTCTCGCTGTCCGTCGGCATGGGCGGCATGGCGATCTTTGGCAGTTACATTGGCAAAGAGCGCAGCCTGATGGGCGAATCCATCCACATCATCTTTCTGGATACCTTCGTGGCCGTGCTGGCGGGCATCATCATCTTCCCGGCCTGCTACACCTACGGCCTGGAAGTGACCGCCGGGCCGAGCCTTTTGTTTGACACGATGGCCAGTGTTTTCAACCACATCCCGGGCGGGCGCTGGTGGGGCGCGCTGTTCTTTTTGTTTATGGTGTTCGCGGCACTGTCCACCGTGCTGGGCGTGTGCGAGAACATTTTAGCCATGATCCGCGAGCTGACCGGCTGGTCCCGTCCCAAAGGGTGCGCGGTGTGCGGCGTGGGCATCTTTGCGCTGGCGCTGACAACGGCGCTGGGCTACAGTGTGCTGCATTTCCAGCCGTTTGCCCCCGGCACCGCCTGGCTGGACTTTTGGGATTTTATCGTATCCAACAATGTGCTGCCGCTGGGCAGCCTGGTGCTGGCGTTGTTCTGCTGCAACCGTTTCGGCTGGGGATGGGACAATTTTGTAACCGAGGCCAACACCGGCAAGGGCCCCCAGGTGCGCCCCTGGATGAAGCTGATCTTCCGCTATTTTGTGCCTGCGGCGATTTTGTTCATCTACCTGTATGGGATGATCACGTTCCGCTGGCGGTAAAAAAGGGGTAAATTGGCGGGCAAAACGCAGCCCTTGGATTGTGCGTGTGCAATGGTGTGCAAAGCGCAACACGGCACAATTTGAAGTTATTCTGTGATTTTCCTGTTACGGCATAACAAACAAGAGCACAGCAAAATTTAAAAACAGCGAACCTGCGCGTTTTATGTTCTTTCTGTTGTTGAGAGAACACATTTAGCACAGTTTTCGCTGTTTTTTGTTTTTTCTGCCGCAGCCACCCACTAGATGTGGTAGTTATGGCGCAGCAAAACAAAAAGGACGCGCCTTTTTTGCGGGCGCGTCCTTTGGGGTATTGGGGGGTTATTCAGCGGTCTTGTAACCGTCGGGGTTGTGGCTCTGCCAGTTCCAGCTGTGGGCGCACATCTCCTCGATGCCGTACTGGGCTTCCCAGCCCAGCTCACGCTTGGCCTTGCTGGGGTCACACCAGCACTCGGCAATATCGCCGGGGCGGCGCGGGTCGATGACATAGGGGATCTCCTTGCCGCAGGCCTTGCTGAAGGCGTGGATGACATCCAGCACACTGTAGCCGTGGCCGGTGCCCAGGTTGCAGATGAACAGGCCGGGCTTTTCTTCCAGCTTTTTGATGGCTGCGACGTGGCCGCGGGCCAGATCGACAACATGGATGTAGTCGCGCACGCCGGTGCCGTCCGGGGTGGGATAATCGTTGCCAAAGACATGGACTTTTTCCAGCTTACCGACAGCTACCTTGGCGATATAGGGCACGAGGTTGTTGGGGATGCCGTTGGGGTCCTCGCCAATCAGGCCCGACGGATGCGCACCGATGGGGTTAAAGTAACGCAGCAGCGCAACATTCAGCTCCGGGTCGGCCTTGCAGCAGTCGGTCAGGATCTGCTCGGTAAATACCTTGGTGGTGCCGTAGGGGTTGGTGGTGCCGCCAACGGGGAAATCCTCGCGGATAGGCACGCTGGCGGGGTCGCCGTAGACGGTGGCCGAGGAGGAGAAGATGATGTTATGGCAGTTATGGCGGCGCATAACATCCAGAATGTTCAGCGTGCAGGCCAGGTTGTTGGAGTAATACTCGATGGGTTTGGAGACGCTCTCGCCCACGGCCTTGTAGGCGGCGAACTGGATTACGCAGTCGATATCCTCGTTCTCGGCGAAGATCTTTTCGACGGCGGCCTTATCGGTCATGTCAGCCTCGACAAAGCGGAAGTCCTTACCGGCGATCTTCTTGACGCGGGCCAAGGCCTCGGGGCAGGAGTTGTAGTAGTTATCGGCCACGACGATATCATATCCGGCGGCCAACAGTTCCACGCAGGTGTGGCTGCCGATGTAACCGGCGCCACCGCTTACCAAAATTGCCATAGCGATCGTCTCCTTATATTTATGTTATCTTGTTGCTTTTTAGCGGAGATTGTTCTCCGCTCGTTACCCTTATTTTACTTTTTTGGCGGTGTTTCTGCAATAGAAGTTTTCGATTCGTCTTTATCTTTTTGTTGCCTGTTTAGGCGGCGGGCGGTCAGGCCCTGCTGCAGCCGGCGGTAGGCGCTGGGGGTGTTGCCGGTGGCTTCCTTGAATTTTTGGCTGAAATAGGCCCCGCTGCGGTAGCCCAGCTGCGCGGCCACCTCGCCGGGGGTATCGCCCCGGGCCAGCAGCTGCGCGGCATAGTCCAGCCGCATGGCAGAAAATTCCTCCATGGCGGTATGACGCAGCCGGGTGCGGAACGCGGCTTGCAGCTGCGGCTTGGTGCAGCCGATGGCGGCGCACACCTCGTCCACCCGCAGCTCCCGCTGCAGGTTTTTGGCAAAGTAGGTGCGGGCGGCATCCACCAGCGCAGTCTGGCGGCGCTCACGCCGCAGGCGCACACCAGGCTTGCGGGCGCGCTTATAGCGCCGCGCCAGTACGATCAGCAGATTTTCCAGGTGGATGGCCAGCTGCTGCTGCGCGCCATAGGGCTGTTCCTCTTTAGGGGCCGGGACATCGCCCAAGGCGGCGGGCGGCTCAAAATAAGTCGTTACTGCGTCCATCAGCCAGTTTAAATCGTACTGCTCCAGCGGTTCAGCGTGGAACACCGCCCCGCGGAAGCGGTCCATGCCTGCCTGGGTACACAAGAAGTCCAGCCGTAGCACATCGGGCGGGACCTCGCCCACCGGGCGCATGCCGAACGTTTCCCCGGGCTGGTGGAACAGGATCCCCCCGGCCCGCAGCAGCACGCGGCGGTCGTCGCAGCGTTCCTCAATGGTGCCGCTGCGCACGTAGACGAGCTGCCAGGTATCAGTCTGGGCGGCGGGGATCACATCTTCGGGGCGGCGCTCAGCCGCCCAACCGGCGATCACGCCGTCCACCCGCAGCGGAAAATCCTCTCTGGGCAAGGTGCGCTCCCCCCTCTCACGTGTTACACGGCCACCGCGCCGGGCCAGGCCGGGTCGTCGGCAGCGTCTGTGCCGCCATCGCCGCTGTCTGTGGACGGCCCACCGTCTGCATGGCGGAACACCCCGGGCGTGACATCGGCCAGTTTAGGGAACAGTTCCAGCTCCGGGCAGGTGTCGGTCAGGCCCAGGCAATAGGCCGTCAACGGGCTGATCGTTTTGTCCACGCTGGTAAAGCTGCTGGTTCCGTCGTCGTTGTAGGTACTGTTCATGATCTCGTCGGGGTAGTTCTCCTCGACATAGGCGATCAGTGCATCATCGACAAAGTCGTCGCTGCTGCCCTCGTACAGATCGGGCGCGCCGAAGAGGTGCAGGAGCTCGTGGGCGTAGGTCGCCGGGGATTCACTTTCGCCGTCGGCGGCGTAGACATCGTAACGGTAAAGGCAGCTATACTCGTAATAGTAGTCGTCCCCGTCGTCGGCATAGTGGACCATCGTGAACGAGGCGCCGCTGACCGGCAGAAAGTACAAAAACGCGATGCGGTCGGTGCCATAGGCCTGCTGCAAAGCGGCGGTGTCCAGCGTAGCGCTGACGGCGTCCAACTCGGTAAGCAGGGCGTTGCTCTCGTCGGAATCGCGCCCGCCGCGCACTGCTGCGTGCGGCGTGTAGCTGCGGCACAGCGAGCTGTTGGCGGCGCCGTCGTCATAGTATAAATTCAGCGTCTGGCCGTAGGTTTCCGCCTGTTCATGCAGCCATTGCACAGCCGTGGCAAGGTACTGCCGGGTCTCGGCCTTGGCGTTCTCGGTCCATACACGGCCGCCTGCGGCATCGTTGATGTAAACGCTGACCAGCACCGTCGGCTCGGTCAGCAGCCCGGCGCTGCCGTACAGCTTCTGGCGGCGGCTCAGGCCAGAACTGGGCTGCTGCGTCGGCGCCGGGGCGGCACTGGGCGCGGGCGTGGCCTGTGTGTGCGGCAGCGTGGGGGTAGACAGCTTCCACCGCGCATACGCTGAGCAGCCGGTCAGGCCCATCAGCAGCAGCACAGCCAGCAGCAGCGCCGTAATTTTTGTGCGCATCACAGCTCCAATACGGGCTTGCCGTCTTTGGCCGTCAGTGTGGCGGCTGCGGGCTGGCTGCCCAAGCGACCATCGACCAGCGCATCGGAGATAGGGTCCTCAATCGCTTTGCGGATGGTGCGGCGCAGCTCACGCGCACCGTAACGGGTCGTGCTTTCGGCCACGATGGCAGTCAGCGCTTCGGGCGTGGTGTTCAGCGTGATGCTGTGGGCGGCCAAGCCGGGCTTGTACTCGTCCAGTATCAGCTGGGCAATGCGCTCGAGGTCTGCCTGGCCCAGCGGGCGGAAGGTGATGACCTCGTCCACGCGGCCCAAAAACTCAGGGCGCAAAAACTCCTGCAAGGCTTTCATGCACTTGTCGGCACTGGCGGTCTCGGCCCGCTTGCCGAAGCCGGTCGCGCCGCTCTGGTCGGTGGAGCCGGCGTTGGACGTCATGCAGATAACGGTGTTGGAAAAATCGACCACGCGGCCCTGGGCGTCGTTGATCTTGCCTTCATCGAGGATTTGCAGCAGGATATTCATGACGTCAGGATGTGCTTTTTCGATCTCATCGAACAGCACAACGCTGTAGGGATGGCGGCGGACCTTCTCGGTCAGCTGGCCAGCCTCGTCGTAGCCGACATAGCCCGGGGGCGAGCCGATCAGGCGGGAGACCGCGTACTTCTCCATGTACTCACTCATGTCGATGGAGATCAGCGGATCGACGGTGTCAAACAGCTGATTGGCCAGCTGCTTGACCAGTTCGGTCTTGCCGACACCGGTGGGGCCGACGAAAATAAAGCTGGCGGGGCGGTGGCGGCCGGACAGGTCGGCGCGGGCGCGCTTGATGGCCCCGGCCACGGCATGCACAGCCTCGTCCTGGCCGATGATGTGCGCCTTCAGCGCTTCTTCCAGCCCTTGCAGGCGGCCGTACTCGGTCTCCTTGATCTTGACGGCGGGGATGCCGGTCCACAGCTCAATGACCTGGGCCACATCGTCCATCGTGACCTCGATCTCGGCCACTTTCAGCTGCAGGGCGGGCAGCTTCTGGCGCTGCTGCGCCAATTCCGTTTTGACGGACGCAAGTGCCTCGTAGTCGATGGCGGCGTCCTGGCCGTTCTCCGGCTCGGGATTTTCCAGCTCATGCTCGCGGTTTTCCAGCTCGGCCACGCTGCGCTGCGTTTCGACCAGCTCGGTGATCTCGGGGTGGCGCAGGTTGCAGCAGGCGCAGGCTTCGTCCAGCAGGTCAATGGCCTTATCGGGCAGGAAACGGTCGGTGATATACCGCTCAGACAATTTGACCACGTTGGTCACGACCGGATCCGGCACGCGGACGCAGTGGTGCTTCTCGTAGTAAATGCGGATGCCCTTGAGCACCTCAATGGTATCAGGGATGGACGGTTCTTCGACCTTGACGGGCTGGAACCGGCGCTCCAGCGCGGTATCCTTTTCGATATACTTGCGATACTCGGCAAAGGTCGTTGCGCCGATGACCTGCACCTGCCCGCGGGAGAGGGCGGGTTTCATGATGTTGGCGGCGTTCATCGCACCGTCGGAATCGCCCGCGCCCACAATAGAATGGATTTCGTCAATGAACAGGATGATGTTGCCTGCGGCCTTGACCTCGCTGATGAGGCCCTTGACACGCTGCTCGAACTGGCCGCGGAACTGTGTGCCTGCGATGAGGGCGGTCATGTCCAGCAGGAAAATTTCCTTGTCGCGCAGGCGGGCAGGGACCTGGCCTTCGGCAATGCGCTGGGCGATGCCCTCGGCGATGGCAGTCTTGCCGACACCGGCTTCACCGATCAGACAGGGGTTGTTTTTCTGGCGGCGGCACAAAATCTGGATCGTGCGGTAAATTTCACGGTCGCGGCCGATGATGCGGTCCACCTTGCCTTCGCGGGCTTTCTGGGTCAGGTTTTCGCAGTAGGTGTCCAAAAACTTGCGCTTGGGGGTTTTGTCTTTTTTGCCGTTTTTGCCCTTGGGCTTGTCGTCGCCGTTCTGGCGCGCCGGACCAAAGCCAAACGGGAACACTGGCGAGCCGCCGGGCACGAAATCGTCCTGGCCGTCAGTCTCCTCGGGTGCATCCTCGCCTGCGGCGGTGGGCAGCATGCCGGAATCGGCAGCTTCCTGTAAAAAGCTGCTCATCCGCTCTTCCATATTCTCCAGATCCTGGTCGGACATGCCGAACTGTTTCATCAAATCATCTACGGGCTGAATGTGCATCTCGCGGGCGCAGGTCAGGCAGTAGCCCTCCTGCACCGGCTTGCCGCCGTCCATCCGCTGGATGAACACCACAGCCGTACGTTTTTTGCAGCGTACACAAACCATAATTTCTTCACCTCTATAGAAAACGCCCTTGCAGGCGTATAGTCTTGCAAATATTATGAAACGAAAGCGGCGTTTTTGCAAGTTTTCGTGCGGAATGTTCAGAATTTATTCATTTAGCTGATGCGGCACAATTCTGAAATTGCGCGGTATCGCCTTATTACATAAAGGGGTTGATGCCGCCAAAAATGCCGTAACCGACGCTTTGACTGAGGATGTAGCCGTTGAGCCAGGACAGTCTGCCGCCGGTAACGCCGACCAGGAACCACAGCGCCAGCGCCAGCAGCCAGCAGTCCACTGCGCCGTTGGCAAGACCGAGCACAAGGCCCAGCAGGCGGTTGACGCCGCCCAGCAGCGGCACGCCATTGAACCAGCGCAGCACCCCGACCAGCAGGCGGAACACCCACCGCACCAGCAGGCAAAGCACCACGAAGAGCAGCACCTGCACAAAAGGCAAGATCAGCGGCTGCAAGGCATCGGCCACCTTGGCGGACACATCGCTGCCCGCGTCGGTCAGCAGGTTCTGCAGGGTCTGTTGCATGGCCTCCGGCAAAAAGGAGATGCCCTGCAAGGCCTGGGCGATATCGCCGTTGGACTGACTGATGGCGGTCTCAACACGTTCAGCGACCGAAGCGCTCAGGAATTTCTCGTAAATCTGCGGCGCGGCGGTCTGGCTGGCCCAGACCGCGATGCCAACGCCGAAGATCGCACCGATCAGCTCGGCCAGGCTGGCCAGAAAGCCCCGGTGCCAGTTGCGCACGGCCACCACGGCGAAAAGCAGCAGAAAAATCAGATCGTAGATAAGGGGAATGTTTTGTTGCATGGGATGTTGCGGGTCCTTTCGTTATCAGTTTGCGTTGTCGGGCGGGGTCAGGATCTCGGCGCGGCTGCCGGTGAACACCAGCAGTTCCGAGGCTTTCAGCACCTGGATGGGTCGGGCGGCCAGGTCGTCCTGCACCCAGTTCTGCACGCCGTCAAAGCCGTAACACTCGACCGCGTTGGGGCACAGCAGGTAGACCGCCGTGTCGGTCGCCTTGATGCCGTAGGCCTGGCGGGCGGGGATCTCGGCCAGCGGGGTCAGGTCGCTGTCCAGCGTGACAAGGCTGTTGCCGCCGCGGATGTTGAGCAGCAGCGCGGTCTGGCTGCGGCCGGGCGCGGCACTTTGCAGCGTAGCACCGCCGAAATCATAGCGGGCTGTCTCGGTGGCCGTGCGGGGGTCCAGCACCGCAATATAGGTGTCAAACACCGCTACCACGCGGTTTTCGGTCTGCCAGTCCAGCGAGAGCAGCATACTGCCCTGGCTGGCCGTGTAGGCGGGACCTTCGGAGTTGGACGAGGTGCTCATGAAATAGACCTTGCAACCCAGCTGGCCTTGCCGTGCCGCCAGCGTACCGGCGGCAAACTGGCGGTTATCGGGCGAGAAATCCACCGCGATGGGGGTGCCCTCGTTCTGGGTCATCTGCCAGCTGTACGTCTGGCGGAACGATGGGTCAAATATTTGCAGCTGCGCGGCGTAGCGGCCCGACTCAGTCACCACCGCCAGGGTGTTGTTATTGGACATGGCGCAGAGCAGAATGCTGTTGTCAAACGTCTGGGTGTAGAGGGCGCTGGTGCGGCTGGAAACTTGCAGCTCGTTGCCGGCGCGGTTGTACACCGCAAAGTGGGTACCGCCCACAGCCATAACGGGCCGGGCGTACCCGGGCTGGAAGCTGCGCACCTTGGCGCCGTAGGCCGAGTAGACGACGACATCCTCACTGTCCAGCTCAACAAAGCCGCCCGCCAACTCGGCGATCTGGATCGGCTCGCTGATGCCGGTATTGACCGGCCAGCCGCCGTCGCTGCGGTTGAAGTAGAGGGACAGGCTGTCCGCCGCATCGCCCAACAGGGCGATGGACGCCGACATCGCGCCGGTAAACACAAAGACGGCCGCTGCAATGCACAGAACCAGCACCGCCAATAAGGTATAGTGACGGCGCTGGCGCTGCTGGATCAGCGGCGTGAAGGATTTCACGTTGTCGGGCTGCTTTTCCGGCTGTTGGGGCGCGGTACGGCTGCGGCGCACCGGCTGCGGCGTGCGCAGGCCGATATCCCCGCTGGTGCCCGGGATGGGATAGGTAGAAGTGTGTCCCTGCTCCCGCGCCAGCATCCGCAGCCGCCGTTCCTTCCGTTCACGTTCTGCTTTGTTCATGGGATAGGGTCACCTTCTTTCTGTGGGGATATTGCGCAACAGCGCAAGATTGCACGGGCGAGCAATGCTCGCCCCTACGGGTATCGTATGGCTCCCCTTGAGGGGAGCCATTAACTCTACCCTCATAGAGTCGTTTTGGCCCCGGAGGGGTCAATCTGTCGTTGCTATCGGAAGTAGCGGGCAGAAGCCCACTATATTAAGGGTGCTGCCGCAAGGTGGCAGCACCCGGCAGTTCTGGATATTCCACATTCTCCAAAAACAACCCTTTAGCAGGCAAGGTCTGTCCTGCCAAGCGCCGGTCGCGGCTGGCAAGCAGATCGGGGATGCTCTCGGGCAGGCGCTTGTGCAGCCCGGTCTCGACTAACGTCCCGGCCAAAATGCGTACCATATTGTAAAGGTACCCATCCGCCGTCACTGTGATGATGACGTTGCCGCCATCTTTTTCCACGGTGCACCGCATGATCGTCCGCACGGTATCCCCGTGCGCGGCGACACTCGATCCTGACGCGCACAGCGCCAAAAAGTCGTGCGTGCCGACGAACTGCGCTGCCGCCGCCTGCATCGCGGCCACATCCAGCGGTTGACCGACCCGGTAGCAGGTATCAAAGGTAAAGGGGTCGTCAACGCGGGCGTTTAAAATATAGTAGCGGTAGGTCTTGGCGTGGGCGGCGTAGCGGGCGTGGAAGTCCTCTGGCACGGGCTGAATTTCCAGCGCGCGGATATCCGGTGGCAGATGCGCGTTGAACGCCTGCACCATCTTTTCCGCCGGGACCTTGCCAGTATAGCAGAAA
Source organism: Subdoligranulum variabile (assembly GCA_004554775.1). Classification (GTDB taxonomy): domain Bacteria; phylum Bacillota; class Clostridia; order Oscillospirales; family Ruminococcaceae; genus Gemmiger; species Gemmiger variabilis_B. The sequence goes on along the minus strand of SFKI01000004.1, from coordinate 36,167 downwards.
CTGAGCGCGAAACGCCGCGCATGGACGCCGGCATCGGTGCGGGAGCAGCCTTTTACATCGGGGCGGCAGCCCAGCACCCGCTGCATGGCATCCTGCACAGCGGCGCAGACGGTGGGTGCATTGGGCTGCACCTGAAACCCGCCGTAATTCGTGCCTTTGTAGGCAATCCATAAAAGATAGGTCATAGAATTATCAACAATATCGTAGGGGCGGATTCCATATCCGCCCGTGAGCGGCACGCATTTTGCGGGCGGATATAGAATCCGCCCCTACAGCCCACCAGAAAATCAACGCATCACGCCAATCCCGGCACAAACAGGCGGGTGGCGCAGATGATAAGCAGCGCAGCCGTAATAATCACCGTACACCGCATGTCCTCGGGCGTAAATTTCAGCTGCTTCAAGCGGGTGCGGCCCTCGCCGCCGTGGTAGCAGCGGCATTCCATAGCCATGGCCAGCTCGTCCGCGCGGCGGAACGCCGAGATAAACAGCGGGATCAGCACCGGCACCAATGCCTTGATGCGCTGGGTAAACGTGCCGTTGTCCAGCATCGCGCCGCGCGCTTTCTGGGCGTTCATGATCTTCTCGGTCTCCTCGATCAGCGTCGGGATGAACCGCAGCGCGATCGTCATCATCATCGCCAGCTCATGCACCGGGAAATGAATCTTTGCCAGCGGGCGCAGCAGGTTTTCGATGGCATCGGTCAGCACAATGGGGCTGGTGGTGTAGGTCAAAAGGCTCGTACCTGCGATCAATGCGCAGACGCGGATCGTCAGCAGGATCGCATAGCGGATGCCCTCGGCGTAGATCTTCAGCACCCAGATGTGGACGAGCGGCTCGCCCTCGCCCGTGACAAAAAACAGGTTGAGCACCGCCGTAAACAGTACGATGGGCACGATGGGCTTTAAGCTCTTGAGGATCATCTTGCCGGGGATCCTGGCAATTTTATACAGCGCCGCCAGCAGTGCGATGGACAGCGCCAGGCCCACGGGGTTGGGTGCCACAAACAGCACCACAATGTAGGCGATGGTCGCCACCAGCTTCAGGCGCGGGTCGCAGCGGTGCAGTACCGAATTGCCCGGAAAATGCTGGCCAATGGTAATATCACGCAGCATTTACTGCACCCCCTTTGCCTGTTTGGCCGCCAGCGCCTTTTGGATGGTCTTGACGGCGTAGGGCATCGTGTAGACGTCGGTGGGGATATCCAGCCCCATCTGGCGCAGTTTCAAAAAAATCTGCGTGACCTGCGGCACCGAAAGCCCCAGTTCCAGCAGTTCCTGCGCATGGGCAAAAACGTTTTCCACTGTGTCGTACATGGCCAGCTTGGCGTGGCTCATCACCAACACGCGGTTGGCGTATTTGGCGATATCTTCCATCGAATGGCTGACCAGCAGCACCGTAATGCCGGTTTTTTCATGGTAGTCGCGGATCTGGCTCAAAATCGTATCGCGGCCCTCGGGGTCCAGGCCCGCTGCGGGTTCGTCCAGCACCAGCACGCGGGGGTGCATCGCCATGACACCGGCGATGGCTACGCGGCGCTTCTGCCCGCCTGAAAGCTCGAACGGGCTTTTTTGCAAAAGCGCATCTGAAAGGCCGACAAAGGCGGCGGCCTCTTTGACGCGGTGGTCGATCTCGGCTTCGTCCAGGCCCATGTTGCGCGGGCCGTAGGCGATATCCTTGGCGCAGGTCTCCTCAAACAGCTGGTATTCGGGGTACTGCATGACCAGCCCGACCTGGAAGCGGAACGCCCGCAGGTCGGCCCCCTGCTCCCACATATCCTTGCCGTCGATGAGGATGCGGCCGGACGTGGGGCGGTTCAGGCCATTGAAGTGGCTGATCAGCGTCGATTTTCCGCTGCCGGTGGAGCCGATGATGCCGACAAAATCGCCCTCATCCACGCTGAAGCTTACATCGTCCAGCGCGGTAGTCTCGTCTGGCATGCCGGGGTTGTACACATAATTCAGGTGTTCTACACGAATGATCTCTGACACGGTTCTGTTCCTTTCCCGCAGAATACCGCCCGCGATGGGTGCCGTTTCTGCCTATAATGGGATTATTCCTTGAGCAGCTTGTATAGCTCCTCGGCGCAGCGGTCGGGGGTGATAACATTTCCCGGCATGGGGATGCCGATTTTCACCAGTTCATCCCGCAGCTCCGCCGCCTGGGGCACATCCAGATGGTAGCTGTGCAGCCGTTCGGTCTGGCTGAACACCTGCTCGGGCGTACCTTCCATCACAATGCGGCCCCGGCTCATGACCAGTACGCGGTCGGCCTGGGCGGCTTCCTCCATATAATGGGTGATGGACACGATCGAAATGCCAGCCTCGCGCAGTTGATGGATGGTGCGCATGACCTGGCTGCGGCCGTGGGGGTCCAGCATGGCGGTGGCTTCGTCCAGCACCAGGCAGTCCGGACGCATGGCGATAACGCCCGCGATGGCGACGCGCTGCTTCTGCCCGCCGGAGAGCTTATACGGCGCAGCTTCGCGCTTTTCGTAGATGCCCGCCAGCTTCATGGCTTCGTCGATGCGGGTGCGGATCTCCTCGGGCGGGACGCCGAGGTTTTCCGGCGCAAAAGCCACATCTTCCTCGACGATGGTCGCCACGATCTGATTGTCGGGGTTCTGGAACACCATACCCACCTTCTGGCGGATATCATAGAGGTGATCCTCGCCGCGGGTGTCCATATTTTCGACCAGTACGGTGCCCGCCTCGGGCAGCAGAATGGCGTTGAAATGCTTGGCCAGCGTGCTTTTGCCGCAGCCGTTGGCCCCCAGCACGGCCACAAACTCGCCGCGGCGGACGTTCAGGCTCACGCCGTCCACGGCGTAGGCGGGCTGCTCGGGGTCATAGCGGAACTTGACGTCCTGCACGCGGATCATCGGTTCTTCATTCGGCATAGTTTACTTCTCCCAGATGGCGGTAGCGCCGCAGGGCACCACGCCGCCGGTGGCCGAGACCGGCAGGCCGATCTCGTCGCAGTGGGTGTGCCCGCCCACAGCGGGGCAAAACGTCGTTTTGACGATGTATTCCATGACCGCAGGGCTCAAGCCCTCGGTGTAGGAGTTGATGGCAAAGAACAGCGGGTCGTCGCTCAGCACCTGTTCGGTCAGGGTGATGAGGTCGTATACGTTGTCCTCCAGCTTCCAGATCTCGCCGCCGGGGCCGCGCCCGTAGCTGGGCGGGTCCATGATGACGGCGTCGTACCGGCTGCCGCGGCGGATCTCGCGCTGCACAAATTTGGCGCAGTCGTCCACGATCCAGCGGCAGGGGCGGTCGGCCAGATTGCTGGCGGCGGCGTTCTCACGCGCCCAGGCCACCATGCCTTTGCTGGCGTCCACGTGGGTGACGCTGGCCCCTGCAGCCAGGCAGGCCAGCGTAGCGCCGCCCGTGTAGCCGAAGAGGTTCAGCACCCGGATCGGACGGCCCGCCGCTTTGATCTTCTCCTGATACCAGGCCCAGTTGACGGCCTGCTCGGGGAAAACGCCGGTGTGCTTAAAGCCGGTGGGGCTGACGATGAGGGTCAGCTCGCCCCAGTGGATCTGCCATTTCTGGGGCAGGCGCTTGTGGTAGTTCCACTGCCCCCCGCCCTTGGCCGAGCGGTAGTACACGGCATCGGCCTTGGCCCACAGGGGGCTGGTCTCGTCGTTTTTCCAGATGACCTGCGGGTCGGGGCGGATGAGCAACGTCTCGCCCCAACGTTCCAGGCGGTTGTGGTTGGTGGCGTCCAACAGTTCATAATCCCGCCAGCTGTCGGCAGGGCGCATAGGCAATTCTCCTTTGTATTGTACGATGCAGCGGTTTATTTATCCAGGATACGCTGTTTGATCATATCGGCAATGCGGTCGGCGCTGGACTTGATGGCCTCCTGGTCCTCGCCCTCGACCATGACGCGGATCTTCGGCTCGGTGCCGGAAACGCGCACGAGGACGCGGCCCATGCCCATCAGGTTCTGCTGCTGGCTCTCGATGAAACCGGCGATGTATTCATCCTCTTTGTAGGCTTCCTTCTGGGCCTTGTCGGCGGTCAGATTGATGAGCACCTGCGGGAACTTGGTGTACACGGCGTTCAGGTCGCTCATCTTGGCGCCTTCCTCGGCCTTTTTGCGGGCCAGCACTTTCAGCAGCTTGCCGGCGGTCAGCTCACCGTCGCCGGTGGTAGAGTGGTGCATAAAGATCACGTGGCCGCTCTGCTCGCCGCCGATGGCATAGCCGCGGGCGCGCATCTCCTCCAGCACATAGCGGTCACCCACGGCGGTGCGGGCGGTCTCGATGCCCAGAGACTGCATATACTTCATGAAGCCGAGATTGGACATAACAGTCACGACGACAGTGTTGCCGTCCAGGCGGCCGCGCTCTTTCATGTCGGAGCCGACAAGGGCAATGATCTTGTCGCCGTCGATCTCGGCACCGGTCTCGTCGCAGGCCAGGCAGCGGTCGGCATCGCCGTCAAAGGCAATGCCGCAGTCGTAACCGCCCTGCTTGACGGCCGCCTCGAGGGTCTCCAGATGGGTGGAGCCGCAGCCATCGTTGACGGAAACGCCGTCCTGCTGGGTGCCGATGAAGCCGCACTCGCAGCCCAGGCGCGGGAACAGCTCCTGCGCGACCTTGGCGGATGCGCCGTTGGCGCAGTCAAACAGCACGTGCAGGCCGGTGAGGTCGGCGTCGATGTGCTCCTGCAAGAAGTCGACGTAGTCCTTCACGCCGGTGCGGCACATCTTGATACGGCCGATGTCAGCGCCCTCGGCCAGACGGATGTCGGCACAGTTGTTAAAGACATGGGCTTCGATCTGGTTCTCGACCTCGTCGGGCAGCTTGTAGCCGTCGCCCTTGAAGATTTTGATGCCGTTGAACTCCATCGGGTTGTGAGAGGCGGAGATCATAATACCGGCATCGGCATGGTATTTGCGGACCAGGTAGGCCACGCCCGGGGTGGGGATGACCCCCAGCAACTCAACGTCTGCGCCGACGCTGCACAGGCCAGCGGCCAGGGTGGATTCCAGCATATCGCCGGACACGCGGGTATCTTTGCCGATCAGGATTTTGGGGCGGTGGCCGTCCAGGCTGGTCAGCACGGCAGCCGTGCCGCGGCCGATCTGAAGTGCCAGTTCACAGGTGAGGTCCTTGCCCGCGACGCCGCGGACACCATCAGTACCAAACAATTTACCCATTCTCGTCAGATCCTTTCCTATTGGTTGATTCAATTTGGTTGATTTATTATTTTATGCCGATAAGCGGCATGAGGTTAGCGATTTTTAATCCATCCGCATCGGCGGACATGTGCCGACGATGCGGATACCTCTAGAGCAAAAAAGTGCATTTTTGTGTCGTCAGGCGCGAAAATGTGCTTTTTTGCGACGGGGTGAATCCAAAGGAGGGGTTCGGGGTCGCGTCAGCGATGCAAGCCCCAGTGGGGCTTGCAACCGAACGAGTGGTGCCAGCTCTGCTGGCTGGCGGCCATCGTTTTGGCCGCCAAGCGGCAGGAGCGTGGCGCAGCCACAAGCGACGAACCCCTTCTTTGAGCGCGAAGCGCGTTAATACATCGACTGCTGCCCATCATCCTCGTCAAAGCGGCGCGGCATGGCCATGTGCAGGTGCTCGTAGGCCAGGCGGGTCACGCAGCGGCCGCGCGGGGTGCGGGTCAGCATGCCCATCTGCATCAGGTACGGCTCGCAGATATCCTCGAGCGTGACGCTTTCCTCACCCAGCGCGGCAGCCAGCGTTTCCAGACCGACCGGCCCGCCGTTGTACATCTCGATAATGGCGCGCAGCAGGCTGCGGTCCAGCTCATCCAGGCCCAGCTCGTCAATGTCCATCCACTTGCGGGCCGCAATGGCGGTCTCCTCGTCGATGGTGCCCTCGCTCTCCACCATGGCAAAGTCGCGCGAACGTTTGAGCAGGCGGTTGGCGATACGCGGCGTGCCGCGCGCGCAGCGGGCCAGTTCCAGCGCGCCTTCATCGGTGATGGGCACGCCCAGAATGCCCGCGCTGCGGCTGATGATGCGGGCCAGCTCCTGCGGGCTGTACAGTTCGAGCTTGAGCAGAATGCCGAAGCGGTCACGCAGCGGGCCGGTCAGCTGGCCGGCGCGGGTGGTCGCACCCACCAGCGTGAAGCGCGGCAGGTTGATGCGGATGCTCTGCGCGCTGGGGCCCTTGCCGATCATGATATCCAGCGCGAAATCCTCCAGTGCCGGGTAAAGCACCTCTTCCACCTGGCGGGACAGACGGTGGATCTCGTCGATAAAGAGGACGTCGCCCTCCTGCAGGTTGGTCAGCAGCGCCGCCAGGTCGCCGGGCTTCTCGATAGCCGGGCCGGACGTGATGCGGATCTGCACGCCCATCTCCTGCGCAATGATGCCCGCCAGCGTGGTTTTGCCAAGGCCGGGCGGGCCGTACAGCAGAATGTGGTCCATCGGCTCGCCGCGCTGCTGCGCCGCCCGCAGATAGACCCTCAGGTTGCCTTTGGCCTTTTCCTGGCCGACGTAGTCATCCAGCGTTTTGGGACGCAGGCTGATCTCCTCGGCATCGGCGGGCATGGCGTCCGGACTGACAAGGCGCGTGGGGTCTACCATATATTCCTGATTCATTGCTTACCCCTTTCAGCGCGCGCGGGACAGGCTGCGCAGCGCCACCTTGATGATATCCTGTACGGGCAAAGTTTCGTCCACGCGGGCCACTGCGGCGGCGGCATCGCTGGGGGTGTAGCCCAGGCTGACCAGCGCCGCCACAGCCTGCGCCGGGGCCGAGCTGGGCGCGGGTACGCCCATGTCACCCGCAAAGCCTGTGCCGCTGGCCAGGCCCTTGCCCACTTTGTCTTTGAGCTCCAGGGCAATGCGCTGGGCCAGCTTGGGGCCGACGCCGCTTGCCTTGGTAAAGGCTTTGTGGTCGCCGCTGGACGCCGCCAGCGCGACTTTTTCCGGGCTCATGATGGACAGAATGGATAAGCCCGCCTTGGGGCCGACGCCGGACACCGATGTCAGCATCTTGAAGCAGTCGCGCTGTTCCTCGTTGGCAAAGCCGTAGAGGGAAACATCGTTCTCAGTCACGTTCATGAGGGTGTAGACCGTGCCCTCCTGCCCCGGGGCGGGCAGGGCTTCGCCGGTTGTGGCCGGGATCTGCACATAGTACCCCACCCCCGCGCAGCTGATGACAACGGAATCGAGGTTTTTTTTCAGGATTTTGCCAGTCAGGCAATAGATCATGGTTTGCTTCCTTTTTATATAATAATGGTCGATGGCACTCTGTAGGGGCGGATTCCATATCCGCCCGTGGGACTATATGGGATATCCCGCCTTATGGGATGGTCAATGAAAGTTTCTTTGCCTACTTTCTTTGAAAAGAAAGTAGGCTATCGTACCGGCGTGCCCATCAGGCGGCTGCGGCTGCAATGGCAATGCGCGATCGCCATGCCCAGTGCGTCGGCGGTATCGTCCGGTTTGGGGATAGCCTCAAGGTGCAGCATCATGCGGGTCATTTCCTGGATCTGCTTTTTCACGGCCTTGCCGTAGCCCGTGATGGCCTGCTTGACCTGCATGGGGGTGTACTCGTAGATCGGCACGCCGCACTGCGCTGCCGCCAGCAAAATGACGCCGCGCGCTTCGGCCACGCCGATGACGGTGGTCTGGTTGTGCTGGTAGTACAGTTTTTCGATGGAGAGTGCCTCGGGCTGGTAGCGTTTGCAGATGTCCAGTACGCCGTCGTAGATCTCGATCAAGCGCTGCTCAAACGGGGTGTCTTTCTCGGTGATAACAGCCCCGTAGCCCACCGGTGCAAACCGGTTGCCCATATATTCCACAACGCCCCAGCCCACGATCGCGTAGCCGGGGTCGATCCCTAAGACCCGCAAGTTTCTACACCTCCCCACTTTAACTGGTATAGTATACCACAAAAAGGTGTTTGCGTCCACCTTGGCAACGCGATTTTGGGGGCTTCCCAGGGCGATTTTCGACTTTTTTCAGAAAAATTTCAATTTTCTTGAGAAAAGTGCTTGACTTTTCCCTTTGCGTCTGGTATTATAGCATACGTCGCCGGGAGACACGGCACCCAACTGAATATGGACGGTTAGCTCAGCTGGTAGAGCATCTGCTTGACGTGCAGGAGGTCACAGGTTCGAGTCCTGTACCGTCCACCAAAGGAAAAGCCTTGAAGTATTGCTTCAAGGCTTTTTCCTTTGGTGATTGGCCACATAATTGACCGCACTTTAATTAAAATCAAAAAAAGGTTTCCCGCATTCCATGTGCAGGGAATCTTTTTATTTACTGCTTCTTTTTCCGCTGGCTTACACCCCAGCCGACGCTGCCGATCAGCGCCAGCAGCGATACCAGCTCAAACGCACGCCAATAGACAGGCGCATGATAGGCGATCACAATCGTGCCAGTGTAGCCTGCGGGGATGTTCAGCGTTATGCGGGCGTTTTCGCCGGTACCGAGGGCGTAGGCGTCGCCTGTAGCCTCATCCACCGCGTAGTAGTGCCCATAGTTGAAGATAGGCACCGAGATATCAGCAGCGTCCCCGTCATTTTCCACTGTCAGGTAGGCTTTCCCGCCGCGCTTCTCGTAAGAAAGCAGCTGCAGTTCCTCGCTGCCCGGCTTGGGCTGTGCCCAGATTGTCTCGTAGCCGCTGGTGCCGTCGATGAGATACTCGCCCACACCCGTCGTTGCGTTGGGCTGCCGGTTCAAAAACACGTTGTAGGCCTGTTCGCTCATGCCGGTAGTGATCTGCGTCTGGACCACGCCCACCGTCAGCAGCGCGCAGGCTGCCAGGGCTGCCGCTGCGCCTTTGGCCAGGCGAACGTTCTTTTCTTGCAGCAGCTGCACCGCCAGCAGCGCAGCCAGGCAGAGCAGCACCGTCCCCAGCGAGAGAAACCGCCATGGGTACTGGAACATGCCCGCCATCTTGCCCGCAGCACGGCCCAGCCAGCTCTGCACACCGTCCCACGGGAAAACGCGCAGCGACAATACCAGTGTCAGCATCGCAAAGCCGAACGCCGTCTGCATCCGGCGCAGCGTTTCCTGCTGCTGCCAGCGCTCCCGCCGCAGCAGGCAGTAGATGACCAGCATGAATCCGGCCGCCAGCGGCAGTCCGAGGGTAAGTGTCATATCATTCGAAGTACCATCCGCCGTGCCGCCATAGCCACGCCCGAACGGGCTGAACAGCTGCACCAGATAGGTGCCCTGGCCTTGGATCTTGCCGATCAGCGGGCCGTTGACCATCAAGTTGATTTCCCGCGTTGAGATCAGGAACGGGAAGAAATACCACGCACTCAGCGCCAGCGCCAGCAGCGCCGCCTTGAGCCACGCCAGCAGGCGGGCGGGGCGCAGCGTTTCGCGCAGACGCAGCAGGCAGAAAACGACCAACAGCAGCGCGATCAGCTCGCAGCTGAGCAGGTGGCACTGCACCAGCGCCGCCATGCCAAACGCCATGGGTGCCCACTGGGCAAAGCGGGGCTTTTCTGTGGTGTAAATATTATACAGCCCTGCCAGGATCAGTGGCAAAAAGGCAATCGCTGTGTACTCTCCCACCGCAGCGCGGACATAGATGCAGACCATCCGGTAGCAGGACAGCGTGTACAGCCCGGCCCCCAGCAGACCCAGCTTGCGGCAGGCCGTGATGGTGCCAAAGCTGTAGTAGGCGATGGCAGCGGTGGCCAGCGTCACCGCAAAGATATAAACCTGGTAGCAGGTGCGCAGCGGCAGCCAGGCGTTGTACAAAAGTGCAGGCAGCGTCAAAAACAACTCGCAGTAGCACAGCGGATTGGCATAGCCGTAACCGTTCAGGCTGTCGGTGGTCAGGCGCACTGGGAACTGCCCGTAGGACAGCTCGGCCGCCATGGCCGTGATGCGCTGCAAGTGGTAGTCGAGGTCATGCCCGAAGTAGAGATAGTTGCTGAACAACGGCAGGCTGGCCAACAAGGCAATGCCCGCCAGCACCAGCGGCACCGCATACCTGCGGCGGCGAGCCGGGGCGTTTTCGTCTCCACAGGCAAACAACAGCAGCAGCGCCAGATCCAGCAGCGCCGCCAGCAGCACAAAGCCAACCAGACGGGTAGCGCGATAGATCGGCTGCTCGGTCAGGGTGATGCCGTACAGATACAGCTGACCCTCGCCGTAGGTTAGTGTAGCGGTCAGGTCGCGCATTTTAGCGCCGTATCCCACCCACAGGCGGGTGGTCACAGTGCGGTGGCAATCGTCCAGGATCACCGCGTCGGCATGGATCGCCGAGGGGTTGCCCGCGCTGGCAAAGGACAGCGAACCCGCACTGTGCAGCGCGTTAAAGGTCGGCTCATCGGGCGTCTGGCAGGAGAAATACTGTACCGTTACCTCGTACGCGCCAGAGCGCACCGCGCTGCCCGTTGTGGAAAAGGTCATCGCCTTATCTTTCGGCGGGACGAAATCCTCGCTGTTGTTCCAAATTTGCAGCGCCGTGCCGTCGTCGTTCACGGCGGCGATCTGCGGGTATTCGTTGGCAAAATCTGCCGGGCTCAGCTGTAATTTGTACGGTGCACCGAAAAGCGATGCCACCAGCGAAGCCAGCACAGCTGCTTCCAGCAGCAGCACCGCCGCCAGCCAGCGGTTGGCGCGCAGCAGTTCACGCAGTTTTTTCATAGAAAGGGACCTCCTCAGCCATCCCAGATCATGACCTTGGCGTTCAGGATCGAGGTGTCCTCTACGGTGGCGATGTACTCGCCTTTTTCGTTGCGGGGGGTGCGGTCGCAGTCCAGCAGGCAGATCTGGCGCGGCTCCTCGGTGCCGTCAGGCAGGCGCACTTTGTACTTGATGACCGCATTGTCCGGCACCAGCGCGCCCTGTACGTAAACGCGCATGCCGTCCATCACCTCGCCGGTGTCGTCGGTCAGGCGGCCGCACCAGGCCAGGTCATAGCCGCCGTAGTTGCGGTAGGTCTGGTAGGCGTACAGCGTGCCGTAGCCGTCCGGCAGCTCGATGCCCGGCATCTGGGCGTGCAGTTCCCGCCCGGCAAAGCGGCAGAAGAAATTTGTCTCGGCCTGGGTGTTGGTGTCCCAGACATTCTCATTGCATAGGATCAGGTCGTCGGACGTGACCTCGTCGGCCAGGCCCGCGCGGATGGTATCGGCAAAGAAGTTGTAGCCCTTCAGGTTTTCGGCGTGGTGGGTGCGCAGGCAGCCGCGGGTAAACGCGCCATTGGCGGCAATGCCCGCCGCCAGCACCAGCGCCAGCACGGCGCGCAGCACCACAGAGGGGATTTTCGGCAGGCGGCAGCACAGCCTTGCCAGCGCCGCCACGCCTGCTGCCAGCAGCAGGCCCAGGCCGATCGAGCTGGCCGCGGCGGGGATATAGCCCCACTTCCAGGTGATGGCCTCGGGCTGCTGGTAGCGTGCCGACAGCGCCAGCAGGGCCGCCGGGGCGCCCCACAGGCCCAGGCCCAGCAGGGCCAGACCGCCCAGAGCCTTGCCGCTGACCTTTTCCCGCGGTGCGGTAAACAGCAGCGCAGCCACCGCCAGCAGCCCCAGCACAAACGGCCAGAGCATATCGCCCTTGCTGATGGCACCGCAGTCCTGCCCTTGCAGCCAGGGGCCCAGGAACGGGATGGACGCGGCCATCTGCTGCACGGTCACGCGGGCCACGTTGGGGATATCCAGCGAAAGCTCGTTGCCGGTGCCGCCGTTGCGACCGCTGGCAAAGTGGAAGCAGAACGCCACCGCCATGCCGCCCAGCACCGGTGCCGCAGCGTGCAGCCCGCCGCGCACGCTGCGGGTGTACACCACCCACAAAAGCAGCGCCAGCAGAGCGTAGACGTAACCAGTCTCGTAGGTGCCGCAGGAGATAAACGCCAGCACGGCAGCAACCACGCCCCAGACACGGCGGCGGGTATCGTACAGGCGGAACAGGCATAGCCAACTGGCCGCCGCCCAGAACAGCGTGCGCTGGGGCACGGCGTAGTAGCTGTACATACCCTCGTTAAAAATGGGAGCTGCAGCCAGCGCCAGGCCAAACGCACCCAGCGCCACAGCATTGCTGCGGGAAAGGCGTGCCGCCACGCGGCTGACCAGCAGCGCCGCCGCGCCCGTTACCGCAATGATGTACAGCCGATAGCTGGCCAGCGTGCGGTAAAACAGCAGCGCCACCACATTAGGGTAGTGAAACGGGAAGAATCGCGCTTCTTTTAACAGAAAGAACCGCAGCCGAGCCTGCAAGTCCTGCGCGGCGTACTGCCAAAAGGACATACGGCCCATATCGTACAGCCAGCCGTTCAGGGTCAGCTTATCGTCGCCCTCGGCCGGTACGCTGATGGTCACACGCAGATACATGACCGCCGCCGCAAAGACGGCCAGATACAGCACGGCCAGCGCCAGACGGCGGATCGCCGGGTTTTGCTTTTTCATATCGTTCCTCCCCTTGCTGGGTCAATTCTCATAGATAAATGTATTATAGCATAGCCCGCCGTGCCATGCAATCCGCCCGGGAACAGAAAAGCCCCCGGCGAGGTGTTCAAAATACAATAAAAGAGAGAACGCCGAAGCGCTCCCTCTTTTGGGTTTATAGTAATCAGTCCAGTTTCAGGTCGCCGTCTTTGATCCAGCCCCACTTGCGCAGAACTTCGCAGAAAATAACGCTCAGCACGGCGGGCAGCACAAAGCAGATCAGCACCAGACCTACCCAGTCAAAGGCGGTAACAGCCTTGCCGGTTTCGATCCAACCGGTGTAAACGCCGATCTGGCCCACCAGGCCGCAGGTGCCCATGCCGCTGGACACCGCCGGGCCGTTCATTTCCAGGTGGAACACGCAGGTGGCGATGGGGCCGGTGATGGCTGCGGCCAGCGTCGGGGGGATCCAGGTGCGCGGGTTGCGCAGGATGTTGGGCATTTGCAGCATGCTGGTGCCCAGGCCCTGGCTGATCAGGCCGCCGACGCCGTTTTCACGGTAGCTCATAAAGGCGAAGCCGATCATCTGGGCGCAGCAGCCTGCCACAGCAGCACCGCCTGCCAGACCGGTCAGGCCCAGGGCCGCGCAGATGGCCGCGCTGGAGATAGGCAGCGTCAGCGCCACGCCGACCAACACGGAAACGGCAATGCCCATCAGCAGCGGCTGCAGTTCGGTCGCCCACATGATGATGTTGCCCACCGCACTGGCGACAGCGCCGATGGACGGGGCGCACAGGGCGCTCAGGCCGACGCCGACCAGAATCGTGACCGCCGGGGTGACGAGGATGTCGACCTTGGTCTCTTTGCTGACGAGCTTGCCGACCTCGGCCGCAATGATGGCGATGAGGTAGACGGCCAGAGGGCCGCCTGCGCCGCCCAGTTCATTGGCTGCGCCGCCGACGGCAATCAGGCTGAACAGCACCAGCTGCGGTGCGTGCAATGCGTAACCGATGGATGCGGCCATCGCCGGGCCTGCGACTGCCGCTGCGTAACCGCCCGCCGTGACCAGAAATGCCAGGCCCAGCTGCTGGCCCAGCGTCTTGATAATGGTGCCGATCAGCAGGCTGGCAAACAGGCCCTGCGCCATCGCGCCCATCGCGTCGATGCCGTAACGATGCGCCGAAATGACGACGTCCTTACGTTTGAAAAACGAACTTACTGCCTCCATAACTACTTTCCTCTTTCCACTTGTTAAATTTTTGCACAATGGTTAAGGTGATTATAATACAGCCGCCGCTTAATTGCAACCCAGAACAGAAAAAATGGTCGACAATGATTGAAAACAGCGGGAAAATGAGATACAATTCATATTATACTAATTTGTGGGAGGTTTCCCATCATGGTTGAGACTTTTACCGTCCACATCACGCCGTATGATCTGGACCGCAACACATTTATTTATCTGCCCGACGACTGGCAGACCAGCGGCAAACGCTACCCGGTCATTTACATGTTTGACGGGCACAACCTGTTTTTTGATTCCACAGCCACCTACGGCACCTGCTGGGGACTGAAAGAATATCTGGACGACCACCCCAACGCCATTGTCGTTGCGCCCGAGTGCAACCACGAGGGCAACAAGCGTTTGGAGGAATACTGCCCCTACGAAAGCGACTGGTTTGATGGCATCCACGGCACCGGCAAGCAGTACATGGACTGGCTGGTGAACGAGCTGAAGCCCGCCATCGACGCCCAATACCCCACCCTGCCCGACCGCGAAAGTACGGCCATCGGCGGCTCGAGTATGGGCGGGCTGATGAGCCTGTACGCGATCACCGCGTATAATAAGGTATTCAGCAAGGCGGCCTGCCTGTCGCCTTCGGTGCGCATCTGCTTGCCGCAGGTCAAAGCCGAGCTGAAAAAGGCCAAGCTGGCCCCCGGCACGCGGGTGTACCTCAGCTGGGGCGAAAAAGAGGGCAAAGGCAAGCACCAGTTGGCCCAGTACACTGCCAACGCCCTGACCGTGACCCGTGGCCTGAGCGAAAAGGGTGCCGAGGTCTACCCTTATCTGCAGCTGAACGGCAAGCACTGCGAAGCCGACTGGCGCAAGCAGCTGGGCAAGTGCTTTAAGTTTTTGTTTGGGTGGAACGAGCGGTAACGGGCAGCCCTGCGGTGTCCCCCGGTACGCCGCCCTCTGCATTTTCTTTTCTGTTTTTATGACACTATAAAACAACACCAAACAGGAGGTACTCTCTATGTCAAAGGCTGTCATCTTTTTTGCCCCGGGGTTGGAGGAATGCGAGGGGCTGCTTTGCGTCGATATCCTGCGCCGCGCGGGGGTCGATGTGACCATCGCGGCTGTGGGCGGCGCGCGCGTTGTGCAAAGCGCGCGTCAGGTCAACATCGTAGCTGACGCCCTGGCCGAAGAGCTGGACTACACCCAGTTCGATGCCTGCATCCTGCCGGGCGGCATCCCCGGCGTGCCCAACCTGAAAGCCGACGCCACCGTGCGCAAAGTCTGCACCGATTTTGCCGCCGCAGGCAAAAAGGTCTGTGCCATCTGCGCCGCGCCCACCGCGCTGGCTGCGTTCGGCGTACTGCAAGGCAAAAAAGCTACCGTCTATCCCGGCATGGACGCCGACCTGACCGCCGTCGGGGCCGCTTACACCGGCCTGCCGCTGACCATCGACGGCAACATCATCACCGGGGAAGCCCTGGGTGCGGCCATCCCGTTTGCCCTGGCCATCGCACGCGAGCTGGCCGGCCCCGACGCCGCTGCCCGCGTCAAAAAGGCAATTGTTTACCAATAATTCACGCATACAGCAAAAAGCCCCCGGCAAACGTGCCGGGGGCTTACTTTGTATTTGCTTTATTTGCGGCTGTGCTGGAGTTCGATCCAGGCCAGGTCGCCGCGCTCCAGGCCGTGGATCAGCACTTCGGCGGTGGCAATGTTGGTCGCTACCGGGATGGTGTGCATGTCGCACAGGCGCAGCAGGGTCACATCGTTGGGCTCGCCGGGTTTGGCACCCACCGGGTCGCGGAAAAACAGCAGCATATCCACTTCGCCGCAGCCGATCATGGCGGCGATTTGCTCAGAGCCGCCGCGCCCACCCGGATACAGGCAGCGCACCGGCAGGCCGGTCGCGTCGCGGACGATTTTGCCGGTAACGCCGGTGGCTACCAACTCGTTTTCCGACAAAATGCGGACATATGCGGTACAGAACTGCGCCATCAATTCCTTGCGGGAATCGTGGGCGATCAAGGCAATCCTCATGTGCTGTTCCCTCCCTGGGGGTTGTGCAAGCGCTTACTGTGCGCTGTAACGTATGCGAACTATCTACTATAATAAGATACCTGTGCAAAAAATGCAAGTCCCGCAGGACAAAACCTGTTAAAATTTTGAACATCTTTTGCATAAACCAGCAGTTTTTACAAAACAAGCGGCGAAAGTTTAGCTAAACCGCGCGCCGAAATCATGCTATAATGGGGAAAAGAAGCTGCAGCCGCAGCTTGCAAAGGAGGAATCCCCATGAAGAAATCCGCCCAGACTGTCATCCGCCCGGATGCCTGCTATACCATCGCCGCCGCCAACGGCCGCGTGCTGGAGGTGGCTGATTTCAATACCGAGAACGGCGCTTCGGTGCGCCTGTGGAGTTACGAGGGCCAGCCCTGGCAGCAATGGTTTTTTGTCGAAGCCGGGGAGAATGAATACCGCATCAAAAACCGCTTTACCGGCAAGGTCATGGACCTGGCGCTTTCGGGCGTCGAGAACGGCACCTGGGTGCACCAGTGGTCCGCCACCTCGGGTGCCGGGCAGCGCTGGCAGATCGTAGACGCTGGCGGCGGCAAGGTAAAGCTGCGCAACGTACTGGCCGACAAGGTCATTGACCTGGTGGGCATGCGCGTGGAAAACGGCACCCAGGCCCAGATCTGGCAGGACGTTTTTGGCGAGAACCAGCTGTGGAAGCTCGACCCTGTGCCGGACCGCCTGTTGGAACGCACTGCCGAGCCGCCCAAGGCGGCCCGCACCGCACCCCAAAAGGCTGCCGCCAAGACTACCCGTACCCAGACCAGCAAAAAGACCGCTGGCAAGAGCGCCCGGCGCGGGAGTAAGAATAAGTAAGGGCAATACCGCACAATTCTAAGTGCCGATACGGCGAGCGAGGTGCGGCAGCTGCCGAAGCGGTGCTTAAGCCGTAAGGCGGGAATTGTGCGGTGTTACCTAAGGATTTATAAGGCTCCTTCTGTGAGGGAGCTGGCTGCGCGAAGCGCAGACTGAGGGAGAGCAGCTTGCCACGGGCTGAAGTTCCGGATGCCCGCAGGCTCTCTCCCCCACCCGCTTCGCGGGAGCCCCCTCGCAGAGGGGGCCTTTTTGTGTTTTCCCATCTTGCGGCGCCTTGCAAACCCTGTTATAATAAAAGCTAAGTGTAAAACAGACGAAAGGCAGTACAAAACATGCAGTTTACGGAACTTACCCGCGTTGCGCCCGAGATCCTGCAAGCCACGCAGGCCATGGGCTTTACCGAAATGACCGAGATCCAGGAGAAAGCTATCCCGCTGATGCTGGACGGCCATGATATGATTGCCAAAGCGCCCACCGGCACCGGCAAAACGGTGGCGTTCGGCATCCCCATTTTGTCCAAGGTGGACCCCGCCAGCCTGAAGCCCCAGGCCGTCATTTTAAGCCCGACGCGTGAGCTGGCACAACAGATCGCGCAGGATCTGCAAAATCTGGCGCAGTTTTTGCCCAACATCAAAATTGTCTGCGTCTACGGCGGTGCCGGACTGGACAAGCAGCAGCGCCAGCTGAAGGCGGGCTGCCAGATCGTGGTTGCCACCCCCGGCCGCCTGATGGACCATTACCGCCATCATGCGATCGATGTTTCGCACGTCGAGACCATTGTGCTGGACGAGGCCGACGAAATGCTGAACATGGGCTTTTACAAGGACGTACGGCAGATCATCGACACGATGAAGAACCGCAAGAGCCTTTCGATGTTCTCGGCCACCATCAGCCGCGAAGTGCTGGACATCGGCTGGCTGTACCAGCACAACGCCGCCGAAGTTAGCGTGCAGCCGGTGGATGATTCCAGCCCCAAAATTGCACAGTACAAGCTGCTGACTACCGGCCGTGACAAGCTGGCCGACGCCGCGCAGATCATCATTAGCGAGGGGTACAAGCGGGTGATGATCTTCTGCAACACGAAGTACAACACCGGCATGCTGGCAAACCAGCTGGCGCGGCTGAATTTCAACGTCGACTGCCTGCACGGCGACTTGTCTCAGGCGGAGCGCAACCGCATTATGACGCGGTTCAAGGCCGGCGAGATCAGTGTATTGGTTGCCACCGACGTGGCCGCGCGCGGCATTGATGTTTCGGATGTGGACGCCGTCATCAACTACGATGTGCCCGAGGAAAACGAGCACTACACCCACCGCATTGGCCGCACGGGCCGTGCCCGCAAGCAGGGCGCGAGCTATCTGTTCTACACCAGAGACGAGCAGAAGCGCGTAGACCAGCTGCTGCGCCTGACCCGCAACACCGATGATTGCAAAGCTGTTAAGTTTGATTTCAACCATGAAAAATTGGTGGTTGAAGAGGCTGCACCGGCGGATAAGTTCCAAATCAAGTGCTATTTCTGAGTTTAAAGATCAACTGCTTCGGCCCTGCCTATCTTGCGGCAGGGCCGATATTCGTGCAAAGCAAAATCCGGTATCAGCTATGATTCTCCCACAAATTGCTGGGTACTTCCCGCCAATCGGTCAAATCGTAGTTTTCTTTTAAATAGGCACCCAGGTAATCCGCCATTTTGGTGGCACCGCTGACGTTCAGGTGGTGCGGGTCACAAAAATCCGTTTCGGCGCTGATGCCCGCATCCTCCATGTGCTCAAACATGTTGATGTAGCCGCAGTTGTGTTCCTCGCAATACTGCTGCAGCACGTCAAAATACTGGTATTCCTCGGTCGACCAGGGCGCGACCCAAAACACCACCTGGCAGCCTTTTTCCTGCAAGGCCGCGACCATGTCGTCCATCAAAGCCAGCGACCGGTCGCCGATGACCCAGTCTTCCATCTGGGTCCAGTCCTTGACGTCGGCTACAAACACACCGTCGCGCGGGTAAAAGCCCATTGTATCCATAAAATCAATACTGTTTGAACTTCTACCAAAGCTTTCCGCTGTCAGGGCGTTTTTATTCTCATGGTAGGCCACCAACGGGAAATAGTAAGAAATATACCGCTCTATGTGGTTTTCAAAGCACATTTTCAGGTATTCGCGCTTATATTTCGATTCCGGGATAGGCGTGGTGTAGTAAATTTCGCCGTCCATATCGGTATCAAACTCGTTGCTGTTGACGTGCACGCCCTCGATCAGCGCCACCTTCGGCGTCTGGGTCGCCAGCGAATCATGCACAAACAGCCAGGTCGTGTCCAGATGCTGCCAGTTCGCGGCGTAGTTGTACGCACCGATGCCGTACTTATCGTACATTTCGTTGACATTGACATTGCGCCAGGCATGGCTGGAGCCGTAGACAATGACGTCGATGGAATTTTCCGGCAGTTTGTGGAAATTTTCGACGTTGGCGATGGCTACATCGTCGCCCAAGGGCCGGGTCAGGTGCCCCAGCGCCAGCACGCCAACGAAGATCAGCACCACGCAGAGCAGCACCGCTGCCAATTTTTTAGCCATAGTTTCTGCTCCCCTTCTTAGAACTGCGAATAGATAAAGTTGGATGCCTCGAAGCCGGGGCCGTAGACGCCCAGCAGCAGAACAGCCAGCACACCCAGCACCACAACCGCCACCTGGCAGAGCCAGTGCTGCTTTTCGATGACAGAACGTACTTTTATCTGCTTATACTTGCAGACATCGACGGCAAGCATGACCAGCGCATAGACGCCCAGCAGCGCAAAGTTGAACGCATCAATGCCGCAGGCAAACAGCGAGCCATCGGTAAAAATCTCAAAATTATGCACAGTCGCCATGCTGATGAGGATGCGCACGGCGTCCATCAGGCGGTAGGCGCGGAAGAGCACCAGCGTAGAGTTGAACAGTGCAAACGTGACCACCACCCGCAGCAGCTTGTGCAGGCGGGACTGCGGGTCAATGTGCAGCGCGCGGACCACCGCTTTGCGCAGCGGCAGCAGCGCCGCGCCGATGATCTGATACAGGCCGTTCAAAAGGCCCCAGGCCATGTAGTTCCACTGCGCACCGTGCCACAGGCCGCTGACCGCAAACGTGACCAATACATTGAAGTTTTTACGCAGTGCGCCCTTGCGGTTGCCGCCCAGGGGGATGTAAAGATAATCGCGGAACCAGGTGGACAGCGAGATATGCCAGCGGCGCCAAAATTCAGCAATAGACTGCGAGAAATAGGGTGCATTGAAGTTGTCGATCAGGTCAATGCCCAGGATTTTGGCCGTGCCCATCGCCATGACCGAGCAGCCGCCGAAATCGCCGTAGAGCTGCAGCGCAAACAGCAGCGTAGCGATGATGTAGAACCAGCCCTCGTACTCGCTTTCCGGCGCGTAGACTGCCGCCACAAACAGCGCGGCGCGATCCGCCACCACGATTTTAAGGAAGTAGCCCCAGATCAGCAGCAACACGCCGTCGCGCAGGTCGTCAAAGGTGGGACGTTTCGCCGCCGAAAGCTGCGGCAGCAGGCTTTTGCCCCGGCTGATGGGGCCAGAGACCATCTGCGGGAAAAAGCTGATAAACAGCGCAAAATCAAGCAGATCGTGCTCGGCCCTTTCGCCGCGGTAGGTGTCCACCAGGTAGCCCACGGCCTGCAAGGTGTAGAACGAAATGCCCATCGGCAGTAAGAAATCAAACGCAGGCGGGGCGATCTGCACGCCGACATGCGCCAGCACCGACAGCACGGATTTCGTCAGGAAGCCCAGATATTTGAACCCGATCAGCGGGGCCAGTGCCAACACGATGCCCGCCGCCAGCGCGCCCTTGCGGGGCTTGCCATCCAGCAGGCGGCCGCCGAGGTAGCCCACGGCGGTAACAAAGGCCAGCACCGGCACATGCGCCGGGTTCCAGCAAAAATAGAAGAAATAGCAGGCCAGCAGCAGCCAGACCCGCCGGGCCTTTTGGGGCACCGCAAAATACCCCAGCGCCGCCAGCGGCAAAAACAACAAAAATTGCGCCGAATTGAAAACCATAGATACTCCTCAGATGACCTTTATGTTTTTATCTCATCCCCATGCAGGGCATAGGGGCGGGCAATGGCCGCTCGTAAAATCCGCAGTAGCGCAAGGCCATGCGGGCGCATATGGAATGCGCCCCTACGAAGCTGGGGGCGCTATGAAACGGTGGAAATTTTCACTGAATACCGTAGGGGCGGATTCCATATCCGCCCGTGCAAATTGGCCTTGGCGCAAAATTCTGCGGGCGAGCAATGCTTGCCCCTACGGTCCGTCACCATATTTTATTCGTAAATCTCCGCACTCGGGCTTAACTGCAGGATGCAATCCTCGTTGGAATAGCATTCCAGTGTCAGGGTGCCGCTTCCTTCCACCCACAGGGTGCCGCCAGCCGCCAGCTGCACGTTGGTCAGCACCAGTTCGGGCTCCCCGCCTTCGGGGCAGCTGAGCACGGTTGTCTGGTACCAGCGGTCGTGGGCTTCGTCGTCGTGGGTCATCGTCAGCGAGCTGCCATCATCAGGGGTGATGGTGTAAACGCCCTCGGGGATCTGCTGGCCGATGGTGTAGTAGCCCGGCTCCAGAATGCAGCCAAAGCCGCCGCCCGCAGTGGGCAGGCCCCAGTCCACTCCCTCGTAGGGGTTGACGCCGGTCATATCCTCGGCGGGGGCTTCGGCATGGATGCTTGCTTCGGGCGCCTCGGTTTCCGCATAGCTGCTGTTTCCGCCCAGATCCGCCAAACTGTAAAATACCCGCTCGGCCAGGTTGAACAGCATGGGCAGCAGCGCCAGGCCTAAGATGATGAGCGTGACCAACCAGCCGCCGCGCCGCTTGTCCCGGGCCGGACGGCGCGTCTGGTTCAGCTGCCGGGCCGGGGCATGCAAATGCGGACGCGAGCCCTCCAGGTCGATGCGGTCCTGCTCATCCGCAGAATCGCAGGTATAGACGGGGTCTTTGCCCGCCGCCGTGCGGACGCGATGCAACACTTCCTCGCCGTTGACCTGGTGGGTATGGGCGCTCTCGCTGCGCAGGATGTAGCGCGGTTTTTCCGGGTAGGGCATGCCGCAGTCCACACACCGGTGGTTGACAATCTTGCCGCCGCATAAGCTGCACTTTTCCATGGGGCACCTCCTGGATGATAACTAGTAGAATGGTTCCTCCTGAGGGGAGCCGTTTCGCGCTATAAACTCATAATTTATATTATATAAGATGTAAACACAAAAAACCAGAGGAAACGCCGGATTTCGCGTTTCCTCTGGGAATTTTTTCTATTTCAGCAGCCGTTGGCGGCGCGCTTGGCGGCGGTCTTGCGGTGCAGCGCGGCGGACATGACGGCCATCAGGGCCAGCGCGGCCAGCAGATACCACGGGTACAGGCTGATGCTGATGTACTGTGCCAGCAGCCCGAACAGCGGCGGGAACAGCACATTGCCGATGTAGGCGGCGGCCATCTGCACGCCGGTCAGGGCCATGCTCAGGCCACGGCCAAAATTGAGCGGTGTTTCGTGGATAATGCTGGGGTAGATGGGCGCGCAGCCCAGGCCGACGGTGACAAGCCCCACCACCAGCGCCGCGTTGCCCAGCGGCAGCAGAATGGGCACGATGCCTGCCGCGATGAGTACAAAGCCGAGGTTGATCATCTGGTGGTCGTTGAGCTTCATGGCCAAAAATCCGCTTAAAAACCGCCCCGCCGTGATGCCCACATAAAACAGGCTGGCCCAGCTGGCCGCCGTACCTGCGTCGATTCCGCGCTGCAACGTGCAATAGCTGGCCGCCCACATACCGGTGGTGGTTTCAACCACCGAGTAGCAGGCAAACGTGACCATGACCTCGGGCACGCCGGGTACTTTCATCAGCTGCGGCAGGGTGCGGTGCTCGCGCTGGATTTCCTCGCCGGTTTCCTCGCCCGGGCGCTTCCACAGCGGCAGGCTGAACACAATGATGGCCGTAAGCACCACCTGCAAGACCGAGATGATGCGGTAACCGCCCTGCCAGCTGCCGCGCGCCAGCGCCCACCCCATGATGACCGGCCCGCCGCTGGCACCCAGGCCCCACATGCAGTGCAGCCAGCTCATGTGGCGGCTTTCGTAATGCAGGGCGACGTAGTTGTTCAGCGCGGCGTCAACGCTGCCCGCACCCAAGCCGTACGGAATGGCCCACAGGCAAAGCTGCCAGAACGCCGTGCTGGTCGAAAAGCCGAACAGCGCCGCCGCCGTCATGCCCACGCTGATGGCCGTGACCTTGCCGGGGCCAAGGCGCGCCGTGAGGGCGTCGCTGGCAAGGCTGGAAATGACCGTGCCGGCGGAGATGATCATGGACACGCCGCCCGCCCAGGACAGGCCTGCGCCCAAGCCCTGGTACATGCTGGGCCAGGCCGCGCCCAGCAGGGCATCCGGCAGACCCAGGCTGATAAAGGCCAGATAAATTACGGGTAGAAGCAGGGAAACCATAAAATTTTCTCCTTGACAGGTGTTTTTGTTTGCCCTATGATTATATCATCAAAGCTGGCGGATGTATCGTACTTTTTCGCCAAAGTAATAGGATTATTCCGCCAGAAAAGGAGAAATTGCCATGGCTTTGTCTGCCTGCGATACCACGACCGATGCCGCCGGGCGTGAGCTGACCGCCCACGGCACCGCCGCGTTCCCGATTGCCTGCTACCACGACGACCTGGCCGCCGAACCCGTGCCCTGGCACTGGCACGAGGAAGTGGAAATGCTGATTGCCAGCGAGGGACGTGTGCTGGCGGCTGCCGCCGGGGAAAAGTACCAGCTGGACGAGGGCGATGGCATTTTTATCAACGCCGGGGTGCTGCACGCCGACTGGCCGCTGAACGCCGGGCGCTGCAGGCTGTACAGTGTGGTGTTCCACCCGCGGTTGGTGGGCGGCAGCCCGGACAGCGTGTTTTGGCAGAAATATTTGCAGCCGCTGCTGGCCGACCCCAGCCGCCCCTGCGCCGTGCTGCGCCGCAGCGTGGACTGGCAGCGCGAAGCGATCGACTGCATGGAACGGGCGTTCCGCGCCGTGGTCAACGAGATACCGGGGTATGAGTTCAAGGCGCGTGCCGCGCTTTCGGACATGATGTACCTGCTGGTGACGCGTGCCCCGGCCATGCGTACCGTGCCCAAAAAGGCGCTGCGCAGCGCCGACCGCATTAAAACAATGCTGCAATTTGTGCAGGCGCATTACGCCGAGAACTTGACCGTTGAGCAGATCGCCGCGAGTGCGTCGATCAGTCCCAGTGAATGTCTGCGGTGCTTCCATGATATGATCGGCACCACGCCCAACCAGTACCTTCGCAGCCAGCGCTTGCAGCGCGCCGCCGAACTGCTGTGCGGCACAACGCTGCAAGTAACCGCCATCGCCGCCCAATGCGGGTTTGAGGATTCGAGCTATTTTGCCCGTTCGTTCCGGCAGATTTACGGATGCGGACCGACGGAGTTTCGGAGACGGGCGTTGAGGGCGGGGCAATAATTGTAGCAAGAAAAAGGCTCCCCTTGAGGGGTGGCCCTTGTGGCAGAAGCAGTCTCCCAGCCACCCTTCAGTCACCTTCGGTGACACCGCTCACGCGGCCGGCCCCCTTTGTCGCTGCGCGACATCTCCCCACGCTGTGGGGAGTCACCCCTCGAGGGGAGCCACTTTTTACGCCCATAAATAAAGTGGCTCACCGCAAGGTGGTGAGCCACGCCAGAAGCAATTTAGTGATTCTTATAATAGTTGATCAGGCATCCATCCGCCAGGATCTGGCGCTCGGCATCGGTCATGGCACCCAGGCGCACGCGGAACTCCACCAGGCCGCCGTCAGGCTTGACGGCAACAGCAATCATCTCGTCGGCGGCTTCCAGCAGAGCCTTGCGGATGCCGGGCAGGTAGACGTAATCGCCGTTGTCCAGCACATTCGGGGTGTCCAGCAGGAAGGGCAGCATGCCCCAGTTGATGCAGTTGGAGCGGTAACGCTTGGTGGCGTACTCGCAGGCAAAGTTGGCCGCGCCGCCCAGCACACGCTGGCAGCTGGCCGCCTGCTCGCGGGCCGAGCCGTCGCCCGGTTTGTTGGCAAAAATTGCCGAACCAATATTGGTATGCTCCTCGTCGGGGGTGTAGCCCAGCTTTTTCAGTTCGCGGTAAACATCCTCCACTTCCATCGGGACGGTGCCCTCTTTGCGCAGATCGTCCAGCGCCTTAACGGCTTTGGCGTTCGGCACATAGGCAGGGTCTTTGCGGGAGAGGGTGAACTCGGCCAGGCGCAGCGGGTTGGAGCGGAAGGACGAAGTCTCGCCCGAGGGGATCAGCTCGTCGGTGGTGGTGACAGGGTCGGTGATGTAGCTTACGATCTTGACCAGCAGGTCATCGGTCAAGGCGGGCTGCTCGGGCCAATCCTTGATGTTGGGGCCGAATTTCAGCGCGTAGTCCGGCTCAGGATGGCCCCAGCCGTTGTAGACGCGCTTGTCATAGACGCCCTGGTCAAAGTGGTAGTCCGGGGTCGTGTACTCGACGTCGGTCAGTTCGCTGGCGGCGGTCAGGTAGCCGCCATTGGCTGCGGTGGCGGCGATGGAGCGTGCGTCCATCAGGGCCACGGCGCTGATCTGCCCCTCGCCGGGCTTGGAGCCCTCGCGGTTGGGGAAGTTGCGGGTCGTATGGCGGATGGAAAACTCGCCGTTGGCCGGGGTGTCGCCCGCGCCGAAGCAGGGGCCGCAGAAGCACTCACGGAAGATGCCGCCTGCGGAAACAATATCCGCTACCGCGCCATTTTTCACCAACTCCAGGTAGGTGGGCATGCTGTCCGGATAAACACTGAACTTGAACGCGCCGTTGCCGCAGCTCTTACCCTTTACGATATCGGCCACCGCACAGATGTTCTCGTACGTGCCGCCGGAGCAGCCCGCGACGACGCCCTGCTCGACATAGATGCGGCCATCGGGGCAGATCTTGCCCACCAGATCCATATGTACCTTGCCGCCCAGCTGCTTGTTGGCCTGATCCTCGGCCGCCTGCAAAATTTCTTTGGCGTTGGCTTTCAGCTCGCGGATGGGGTAGGCGTAGCTCGGGTGCATCGGCAGCGCGATCATGCACTCAACAGTGGAGAGGTCCAGCTCGATGCAGCCGTCGTAGTAGGCAACATCGGCGGGTTTCAGCTCTTTGTAGGCTTCGGGGCGGTTGTGCTGCTCGAAATATTGCTTCGTCACAGCGTCGGTCTGCCAGATGGACGACCAGCAGGTGGTCTCGGTGGTCATGACGTCGATGCCGTTGCGATAGTCGGCGGAAAGGTTGGCAACGCCCGGGCCGACGAACTCCATGACCTTGTTTTTCACGTAGCCGTTGGCATAGGTGGCAGCCACCAGCGCCAGCGCGACGTCGTGCGGGCCGACGCCGGGGTTCGGCTTGCCGGTCAGGTAGATAGCTACCACGCCGGGGTAGGCCATATCGTAGGTGCGGCCCACCAGCTGTTTGGCCAGCTCGCCGCCGCCCTCGCCCACGGCCATGGTGCCCAAGGCACCGTAGCGGGTGTGGGAGTCGGAGCCCAGGATCATACGGCCGCAGCCGGACATCATTTCCCGGTTATAGCTGTGGATGACGGCCATGTTCGGCGGGACATAGATGCCGCCGTATTTGTGTGCGGCGGAGAGGGCAAACTGATGGTCGTCCTCGTTGATGGTGCCGCCGACCGCGCACAGGCTGTTGTGGCAGTTGGTCATGACGTAGGGCAGCGGAAATTCTTTCATGCCGGAGGCGCGGGCCGTCTGGATGATGCCCACGTAGGTGATATCGTGGCTGGTCATCGAGTCGAACTTCATCCGCAGGTCCTGCATGGAATCGCCGGTATTATGTGCTTTTAAAATGCCGTAGGCGATGGTGCCTTTTTTAGCTTCGGCCTCGGTCACGCCCGCCGGGGCAGCGGCCTGGGGGACGCCGTTTACAAGGTATACGCCGGTATCGTGCAGTTTCATAGGCTTCTCTCCTTGCCTTTTCACTTGATTTATCGGATCGCTTTCAATAGGCTTGTAGGGGCGAGCCGTGCTCGCCCGTGCCCGCTTGCCATGGGAGAAGCTTCCCGGGAAAAACTCTGGGCGGCAATGCAGGGCCGCACGGGGCGTCGAGGACGCCGCCCCCTACAAATCGTCAGGAAATCACAATCTTGCGATGACTGCCTGTGTAAATTCTTTGGTGCCTGCCGTGCCGCCGATATCGGCGGTGACGACCTTGCCCTCGGCGACCTGGGCCAGAATGGCGGCGTTGAGCTTTTCGGCCTTGTCGGTCATGCCAAGGTCGTTCAGCATCATGGCAAAGGCCATCAGGATGGCGCTGGGGTTGGCCTTGTTCTGGCCTGCAATATCGGGGGCAGAGCCGTGGACAGCCTCATAAATACGCGTTTTATCGCCAATGTTGGCGCTGGGCGCAAAACCCAGGCCGCCCACCAGGCCTGCGCACAGGTCGCTGATGATATCGCCGTAAAGGTTCGGCGCGACCAGCACGTCGAACTGCTCGGGCTTCTGCACCAGCTTCATGCACAGCGCATCAATGATGCAATCGTCGGCGGTGATCTCGGGGTAGTCCTCGGCCACCTCGCGGAAGGTGCGCAGGAACAGGCCGTCGGTCAGCTTCATAATGTTGGCCTTATGCACGGCGGTAACTTTTCTGCGGCCGTTTTTGCGCGCGTAGTCAAACGCAAAGCGGCAGATCTTCTCGCACGCCGGGCGGGTGATGAGCTTGACGCCGTTGGCGATCTCATCGGTGAGCATGTACTCGATGCCTTTATAAAGGTCCTCGGTATTCTCGCGCACGATGACGAGGTCAACGTTTTCAAAGCGGGTGGGCACGCCCGGCAGCGTGTGCACGGGGCGCAGGTTGGCGTAGGTGGCAAAGCGCTGGCGCAGCTGCACATTGATGCTGCGGAAGCCCTTGCCGATGGGCGTGGCGGTGGGGCCTTTCAGCGCCCAGCCGCATTCTTCGATGGCATCCAGCGTGCCGGGGGCAATCAGCTCGCCGCTGACTTCGGCGTACTCGGCACCGGCCTCACACTCCTGCCAGTCAATGCCGGTGTTCAGTGCGGCGGAAACTGCGCGCACGCTTTCGGCGATCTCGCGGCCAATGCCGTCGCCCGGGATCAGTACAGCTTTCATAAAAATACGTTCCCCTTCCCTGTGTTTTTTGAATGCCTCCCTCTGGGAGGGAGGTGGCCCGAAGGGCCGAAGGGAGAGAGTCTTGCCTTTGTCCGAAGCTTCGGATATTTTTAATGCTCTCCCCCACCCGTCTTACGGCGGGACTGCTTACGCAGCCAAGCCCCTCTGTCGCTTACGCGACATCTCCCCACGCAGTGGGGAGTCACCCTCTCAGAGGGGGCCGACTATCGGTAAAATACTGTAATATACTACAACTATATCCGGTTTGCGGCGGTTTGTCAACGCGGTTTTTTATGCAGACCGCATCAAAACGACGGGCAACTTAATAAAATAAAGTCCTACTTTGTTTATTGTAGAGATATTTTAAGTTTTTCTTGACGAAATTCCAAATCTGTTATATTATTGTAGCAGGTACCCACGCGGTGGGCGCCTGCATGGCAGGATAGGGAAATTTGTGTGCTTGAATAAATATACAGTATAGGGAGAGGGGTCTGCCGATGTATTACCCGGATGTACCGGCGCTGGAGCCGGAGGAACTGGAACTGCTCTGCCATGAATATGTAGAGCATAACGCCACCCTGGACCCGCACCTAGCGGATCAGATGGGCGTCAAGCGCGGCCTGCGCAACCTGGACGGCACCGGCGTGCTGGCCGGCATCACCAATGTGTCCAATGTTATCGGTTATGATAAAAAAGAGGACGGCACCATTGTGCCCATCCCCGGCCGGTTGGTATACCGCGGCATTGATATAGATGCCCTGGCCGCCGAGGCCGACGCCAGCGACCGCTTTATGTTTGAGGAAGTCGTCTGGCTGCTGCTGTTCGGCTCGCTGCCCACGCGGGATCAGTACGCCAAGTTCCGCAAGCTGTTGGAAAATCACCGCGAGCTGCCCCGCGGCTTTGCGGACGACATGATCTTGAACTCACCCTCGCCCAACCTGATGAACAAGATGGCGCGCAGCGTCCTGGCCATGTACAGCTATGACGAGCACGCCGAAGATCTGAGCCTGCCCAATATTCTGCGGCAGAGCATCAACCTGATTGCCGAGCTGCCCACCATGATGGTGAACGCCTACCAGATCAAACGCCGCGTCTACGACCGCAACAGCATGTACTTTCACCTGCCGACTGAAGGGCAGAGCACGGCCGAGCACATTTTGAGCACCTACCGCGCGGACCAAAAGTACACACACGAGGAAGCGCGTCTGCTGGACTTGTGCCTGCTGGTGCATGCTGACCACGGCGGCGGTAACTGCTCGACCTTTACCTGCCGCGTGCTGTCCAGCTCCGGCACCGATACGTATGCGGCCATCTCGGCGGCCATCGGCGCGCTGAAAGGCCCCAAGCACGGCGGCGCAAACCTGAAGGTCATGCACCAGCTGGACTACATTCTGGAAAATGTTGAGGATCCCTCCAATGACGACGAAGTGCGCGAGTTTTTGCGCAAGATCCTGCGCAAAGAGCGCGGCGACGGCAGCGGCCTGATCTACGGCATGGGCCACGCCGTGTACACGATGAGTGACCCGCGTGCGCAGATCCTAAAGACCCACGCCAAGAGCCTGGCCTACAAAAAAGGCTACGACGAGGAATACGAGATGCTTTGCAGCATCGAACGTCTGGCCCCGCAGGTATTTGCCGAGGAAAAGCACGGCCCCAAAAAGGTGTGCGCCAACGTGGACCTGTTCAGCGGTTTGATCTACCGTATGCTGGGCATCAGCGAGGATCTGTTTACCCCGCTGTTTGCCATTGCCCGTGTGCCCGGCTGGTGCGCCCACCGCGTGGAAGAGGTAGAGTTTGCCAACCGCATCATCCGCCCCGCCTACAAATATGTCGGCCATCCGCAGGAATATCTGCCGCTGGAAGAGCGGGTGCCGATACGGCGAGCGAGGTGCGGCAGATGCTAAGCCAAAAGCGCAGATAATACTTTGTGTATTATCGAGCATTTTGGCAACGCAGATGCCGTGCCGGAGCCGCCGAAGCGGTGCTTAAGCCGTAAGGCGGGAATTGTGCGGTGTTGCCTTTACACAAAAAGAGAAGGCTCCCCGCAAGGGGAGCCGTTTTTTATGCTGCAAACACCACCTGCACCAGCACCATATACAGCGCGGTGCCTGCGGCAATACTTAGCAGCGTGTTTTTCTTCCAGCAATGCAGCCCAACCACTGCGGCGGCCGAAAGCAACTCCGGCAGGCCGTGGGTGGGGCCGGTCAGGTCCATGCCGCGCAGGCAGTAGACCACCAGCATTGCCATAATGGCGCAGGGCAGCATCCCGGCCAGGTAGGTGATAAACCGGGGCGTGGGCCGCCCGCCGCCAAACACCACAAACGGCAGAAAGCGAATGAACATGGTAACGGCGGCGACGATGGCCACCAACGCCATGCCATGAAGATCAATCGACATGGGCAGTCTCCTTTTGCGCACGCTTTTCCATAGGGCCGCGCAGCAGGGTCAGTACGGCGGTGATGCCCAGCATCGAGGGGATGAGGAAATTGCTGCTGCCGAAAACCGCCAGGCAGACCAGTGAAACGCCCAGCCCCACCAGCGCGGGGGTGTGGTCCTTGCTGCTGCACCACTGCTCGACCATGACGACCAGAAACAGCGCAGTCATCGAGAAATCAATGCCGGTGGTATCAAAGGGGATGACGCTGCCCAGCAGCGTACCGGCCACGCTGCCCGCCACCCAATACACCTGGTCGAACAGCGAAGCGAAGAGGTAGTAGCGGTTCTGGTCGACACCCTCTGGCACATCGCCGCTGCACACGATGGAATACGTCTCGTCCGTCAGGGCGAAAATCAGGTACGGTTTGGCCGCGCCGGTATTTTTATAGCGCTGCAGCATCGAAATGCCGTAAAACAGGTGCCGGGCGTTGACCATCAGGGTCATCAGCGCCGCCGAGATCAGCGAGGCACCACCCGCAAAAGCAAGCGCAAGGATCTTGCGGTGGTGGTAAGGTGTTTTTTCCGGTTCTATATACTGAATTACTTTCCAAACACCCGGGGTGTCTGCAACTGTTTGCAAAGTTTAACAAACAGTTAAATATAACTTAGATATGTAATTTTTATAAGTGTTTATCTAGTTGCAAAGTTATGTCACAGGGGCAGGCTTTTCCCGGCAGACACCCGCTGCAAAAAAGATGCGCCCTGCCGGGATGACAGGGCGCATAGATTGCAATGCTTATTCGTACAGCGGGAACTTCTCCACCAGGTCCGCGACGCGGGCGGCGACTTCGGCCTTCTTGCCCTCGAAGTCGAAGATGCAGTCGGCAATGCAGTCGGCGATGATCTTCATCTCGGCGGGGCCCATGCCGCGGGTGGTCACGGCGGGGGTGCCTACGCGCACGCCGCTGGTAACAAACGGGCTGCGCTTCTCGCCGGGGACGGTGTTCTTGTTGGCGGTGATGTGTACTTCGTCGA
Organism: Subdoligranulum variabile; assembly: GCA_004554775.1. Lineage (GTDB taxonomy): Bacteria > Bacillota > Clostridia > Oscillospirales > Ruminococcaceae > Gemmiger > Gemmiger variabilis_B. The sequence goes on along the minus strand of SFKI01000004.1, from coordinate 5,160 downwards.
GGTTATGCTCCAGTTCCTTGCCGGTGCACTCCTCATCGGTCAGGTCGATCAGCAGCAGGTGGTTGTCGGTGCCGCCGGAAACCAGCTTCACGCCGCGGGCGGTCAGCTCGTCGGCCATGGCCTTGGCGTTCTCAACGATCTTGGCGGCGTACTCCTTGAACTCCGGCTTCAAAGCCTCGCCAAAGCAGACAGCCTTACCGGCGATCACATGCTCCAGCGGGCCGCCCTGCGTGCCGGGGAAGATGGCCGAGTTGATGCGCTTGATAAGATACTCGTTGTTGGTCAGGATCAGGCCGCCGCGGGGGCCGCGCAGCGTCTTGTGGGTGGTGGTAGTCACAACGTCGGCGTAGGGCACGGGGTTCTGGTGCTGGCCGCCGGCGACCAGGCCGGCAATGTGTGCCATATCGACCATCAGCATTGCGCCGTAGCCGTGGGCAATTTCGGCCAGCTTTTCAAAGTCGATAGCGCGCGGGTAGGCCGATGCACCGGCCACGATCAGCTTGGGGCGTACCTTGGCGACCTGCTTGGCCAGCGCGGCGTAGTCGATGCGGCCATCCTCGGTCGAGACACCGTAGGAGACAAAGTTGTAGTTTTTGCCGCTCATGTTCACGGGGGAGCCGTGGGTCAGGTGGCCGCCCTGGGACAGATCCATGCCCATGACGGTGTCGCCCAGGTTCAGCAGCGCAAAGTAGACGGCCAGGTTGGCCTGTGCGCCGGAATGGGGCTGCACGTTGGCGTACTTAGCGCCAAACAGCTTGCAGGCGCGGTCGATGGCGATTTGCTCGACCTCATCGACGAACTGGCAGCCGCCGTAGTAGCGGTGGCCGGGATAGCCCTCGGCATACTTGTTGGTCAGCACGCTGCCCATCGCGGCCATCACGGCGGGGGAAACAATGTTCTCGCTGGCGATCAGCTCAATGTTCTGGCGCTGACGGCCCAGTTCGCGGTCCATTGCAGCGCCCAGCTCGGGGTCGGCCTGCTTTACATAGCCGATGGTGTCGATCATGTCCTTATACATACCCAATACCTCCTGAAAATTATACCCTCTATTAATGAACAGATTTACAGCGTGCCCTTGGTGGAGAGCACCCCGTCGATCCGTGCATCCTTGCGTGTGGCGGCGTCCAGCGCCTTGGCAAACGCCTTGAACATGGCTTCCAGCTTGTGGTGGTCGTTCTCGCCGTACAGGACCTTTACATGCAGGTTCATCATGGCTGCGTAGCTGATGGCGTAGAAAAACTCCCGCGCCATCTGCACATCCATGCCGCCGCAGCTCTGCCCGGCAAAGGCGGCGTCGTACACAAAATAGGGCCGCCCGCTCAGGTCAACGGCGCACAGCGCCAGCGTTTCATCCATGGGCAGCAGGCAGCTGCCGTAGCGCACCAGCCCGGCCTTGTCACCCAGCGCTTCTTTAATGGCAGTGCCCAGCGCGATGCCCACATCTTCAATCGTATGGTGGCAGTCAACGTCCAGGTCGCCGTGGCACTGCACGGTCAGATCAAACAGGCCGTGGCGGGCAAAGCCGCCCAGCATGTGGTCAAAAAAGCCGATGCCGGTGTGCAGGTCGGCCTTGCCGGTGCCGTCCAGGTCGATGGTCAGGGTGATCTGGGTCTCCCGTGTGTTGCGGGTCACAGTCGCGGTGCGTGCCATAGTGTTACCTCTTTACTCAACTAAAGTGCGGGTTATTATTTACTATAGCACGTCCGGGCAAGGGCGTCAACGCCTGCGGGCGGATTTTGCCTTTTGTTTCTTTTGCATTGTCTGCAAAATTCCTTGCATTGTTCCACAGTGGCGAACACATGCCCCGCGTGGCAAATTTATTTACGAAATCGCAACACATTTTGTGTGCTCTTGCGTTACAATAAAATCAGATTTTTACCTTTTGAAGAAGGGATAACATAATCATGGCAAAAATGATCGGGATCGATCTGGGCACGACCAACAGCTGCGCTGCTGTCATTGAGGGCGGCAAACCGGTGGTGATCCCCAATGCCGAGGGCCAGCGCACCACGCCGTCCGTGGTGGCGTTTACCAAAGCGGGCGAACGCCTGGTGGGCGAGCCCGCCAAGCGGCAGGCCGTTACCAACGCGCCGCGCACCGTGACCAGCATCAAGCGCCAGATGGGTGGGGACTGCCGCGTACCCGTCGACGGCAAGTGCTACTCACCCCAGGAAATCAGCGCCCTGATCCTGCAAAAGCTCAAAGCGGACGCCGAGGCCTACCTGGGCGAGCCCGTCACCCAGGCCGTCATTACGGTGCCGGCCTACTTTAACGATGCCCAGCGCCAGGCCACCAAGGACGCCGGGCGCATTGCCGGGCTGGAAGTCAAGCGCATCATCAACGAGCCGACCGCTGCGGCCCTGGCCTACGGGCTGGATAACGGTAAGGCGCAGACCGTCATGGTCTATGACCTGGGCGGCGGCACCTTTGACGTTTCGCTGATCCAGATCGGCGACGGCATCGTGCAGGTGCTTTCCACCTGCGGCGACAATTATCTCGGCGGCGACGACTTCGACACGCGCATTGTGACCTGGCTGGCGGACAACTTCAAAGCGGCGCACGGCGTGGACCTGGCGGCTGACCGCGTGGCCATGCAGCGCCTGCGCGAAGAAGCCGAAAAGGCAAAAAAAGAGCTTTCCACCGCGACCCAGACCGAGCTGAACCTGCCGTTTATCACCACCGGACCCGAGGGGCCGCTGCATTTGCAGACCACCCTGACCCGCGCTAAATTTGAAGAGCTCTGCGCCGACCTCATCGAGCGGACCTCGCTGCCTGTGCGCAACGCGCTGAGCGACGCGCACCTGACCGCCAGCGATCTTGACCAGGTGCTGTTGGTGGGCGGCTCTACCCGCATCCCTGCCGTGCAGGCCAAAGTCATGCGGATGACCGGGCTGGAACCATCCAAAACGCTGAACCCCGACGAGTGCGTAGCCTTGGGTGCCGCCGTGCAGGCCGGGCGCCTGGGCGGCGAGGCACTGACCGGCGCGGGCGAAGATCTGTTGCTGATGGATGTGACCCCGCTGACGCTTTCGATAGAAACGCTGGGCGGCGTGGCGACGCATTTGATCGAGCGCAACGCCACGATCCCGACACGGTTCAGCAAGGTGTTCACGACGGCCGCGCCGTTCCAGAGCACGGTGGAGATCAAAGTGCTGCAGGGCGAGCGCGAGTTTGCCAAGGACAATAAACTGCTGGGCACCTTTACGCTGCGCGGCATCAAGCGCGCCTGGGCGGGCGTGCCCAAAATCGAAGTGACGTTTGACATCGACGCAAACGGCATTGTCAAGGTCAGCGCGCGCGACATGGATACCGGCAAGGAGCAGGGCATTACGATCACGGGCTCCTCGAAGCTGAGCGAGGACGAAATTCAAAAGGCCATGCGCAACGCCGCTGCGTTTGCGGGCCAGGACCAGGCACGCAAGGCCGCGCTGGAAGCATTCAACGCAGCAGAAGCTGCGCTGTACCGTGTAAATTCAGCACTGGGCAGCAAGGCTGGCAAGGCGCTGGACCGCGAGACCCGCAATAAGATCAAGGAGGCTGTGCGCAATCTGGAAAAGGTGCTGCGCCACAAAAAGGCCGACAAGCTCACCCCCGAGGATGTGCAGGCCCTCAACACTGCCCGCGAGGCCCTCTCCGCCATCGCCACTCCCCTGGTCACGCAGTGGGAAAGCGAAAAGTAACGGGGGTTTGTTCCTTCTTTGAAAAGAAGGAACTTTTAACAAAAAGGCTCCCTTCAGAAGGGAGTTCCCGCACAGCGGGTAAGGAGTGGCCAGGAGGCTGCCCCTTTTCTTACACTATACATCAAGGAGAAAACCATGCTCCAGCTCTGCTTCGGCGATTCCGTCAAAGGCTCGCTTACCTGCGCCCCGCACATGAGCAATACCGTCGGCGGTGTCACGGCAGTCGTTTTATCCAGCGCCAAGCCGCTGGAAACCCCGTTGCAAAAGGCGGCGTTTGCAGTCTATCGCACGCTGGCCGCGCCGTTTTATAAGCACCGCGCCCAAAAAGAACAGGCCCGCCGCTGTGCCGAAGCCGTCCCGGTAGACTACGAGCCCAATGATGTGCTGGCCCTGTTGGGCGGCTTGAACGAGGGGCCTGTTGCCGGGGATCTGATGAGCGATGCCCGCAAAGAGTTTGTGCGCACCTGGCTCTGCTTCTCCCCGCACGGCGATGCGCCCGCCAGCGACGCCGATGCAGAACACTACTGGCAGGCCTGCCAAGCCGACCTGCAAGCCCTGCTGACCCGCGCCGCCGCAGGCGAACCGGTGCGCATCTGGTGTGATTTTACCCCCGGCAGCCGGTGCGGCCTGCATGCCGCCGCTGCTTTGCTGGAAGATGCCCCCTGCGAGATCACGGTGGTGGAGCCCCCGGAGCTGGAAGCAAACGGCAGCGTGACCCGCCGTGCCGCCCTGGGCGAGCGCGGCCCCTACGAGATGGGCGCATTATTAAAGTATGAGCGTCCCCTGCCCGCCGCTGCCCGCCACGCCCTTGCCGCCCGCTGGCGCACCCTGCAAGCCGAAAACGCCCCTCTGCGCGCGGTAGTCGACGGCCAGCTGTGCAGTGTTCCCGCTGATTTCTACGATACTGCGATTTTAGAAAAAGTCCCCGCCGGCAACTTCCTGACCGCCCAGCTCATCGGCAAAGTCCTTTCCGAGTGTAACCTCGGCATCAGCGACCAGTTGATCTACCGCCGCATCGAACGCCTTGTAAAAGCCGGGAAATTGACCCAAGTAACCCAAGGCAGCGGCCCCTATGAAAATATTCTGCGCCTGCCATAAAATGCAAAGGCTCCCCACAAAAGGGAGCCTTTTCGTATGCTCACGCATTTTTAAAATACGCGATCAGGATATCTTTTATATAGTGGTAGCGGCGGGCGTAGCTGTTTTCTACGCGGATCAGTTCAAAGCCGTGCTCGCGGCAGATGGCGTCTTTCTGGCGGTCGCGGGCCTGCACAGCGGGGTCGCTGTGGTGTTCCAGGCCGTCCAGCTCAATGGCCAGCAGCGGCAATTCCTCGCGGCCCTGCTTCTGGTAGACAACAAAATCAAACCGCCCGGTATAAAACAGTTCATGGCTAATTAAAGGGAACAAAAAGAAAGGAAAAGCCAATCCAGACGGTATCAGCGGCAGGCTACAAGAATAAATTGTGATTTCACAAGATTG
>SFKI01000033.1 GCA_004554775.1 Subdoligranulum variabile | reverse complement strand
ATTGGAAATTGACTACTTTACAAGATTGAAATACGCTGTAACGGCGTTTTTCATACATAGGCGATCGTAGCTCAGCTGGATAGAGCGTTCGGCTCCGACCCGGAAGGCCAGAGGTTCGAATCCTCCCGGTCGCACCAGAAAACCTCATTGCAATGTGTTTTTTGCAATGAGGTTTTTCGTTTTTGTTAGTGTTTGATTTTCAGAATAATTTTAGCAGCATATCGTCTGCCGCATCGGTGTACTGCCCTTTTCCTAGACGCTCGTTCCTCAGCCTGTTTATAGTGATTCGCATGAGGCGGATTTCTTCTGTAGAAAAAGTAGCTCTTTATCGGCTGGGACAGAATCAATTTTCAGTATCAGTCGCCCCGGGTTTTCCGTGTTATGGCCAAGTGCCTTTTCTTGATAGTAATAGGGTGCCAGTGCTTTCAGTAAGATACTTTTGTTTGCGCGTGTCAGCTTGATTTTTCTCGTCATAATCCAATCGCCTTTCCAAGTTTTTCTTGCGCTTTGCGCTTGTTCTTGTCGAATGCATGGGCGTAAATATCCAGCGTTGTACTTGCCTGTGCATGACCCAATAGACTAGCCACCGTTCGTACATCCACGCCCTGCGCAATCAGCAGGCTGGCATTGGTGTGGCGCAAGCTATGCACATTCAAATCCAGTGACAGGTTGTTAGCCTTCAAAATCAGCTTAAAGCGATAGGTAAATGTGCAGGGATTCATCGGCTTGACGTTAGGCTGGCGGAATAAGTAATCATCTTCAGATACGGTTTCGTTCGCGGTCTGCTGCCTATCCCACTCGCATTCTTTCCGCCACGCCTTGAGTAGCTGGCACATTTCTTTACTCAAATACACCATGCGGTCACCGCTTGTCGTCTTAGGGTCTTTCGTGATGGACTCTTGGTGGCTCAACTTCACGACTCCGCGTTGTACATGAATCGTCCGTTTGCGCCAGTTGATATCACTCCATTTCAGCCCACAGGCTTCACCCCTGCGCAATCCAGTGGCAAGTACTAATTTGAAATAGGTTTCATATTTCATGCTCTGTCCCTCGAACTTTTGTCCTTTCGGTTTGTAACATCTCCATGCGGGATTGTGAGTAAGGTATCCCTCGTCCACAGCCGCCGATAGGATGCCGCACAGCGTGTTGTGTAAGCCTTCGACCGACTTCTCGGATAGATTTCCTCTGCCGTCTAGACGCGGTGTGTGCCGCATTTCTTCGTAAAATTCTCGGATGACCTCCTTGCGTAAATCCGTCAGCTTGTAGTTTCCCAGAGCAGGCAGGATTCTGCGAATATCCTGTTCGTCGCGTCGAAATGTAGAGTCCGCCAACTTCTTGGGTCCTACATCAGCTACCCAGTGTACGATGTACTTTGCCAGCGTAATGCTGCGGTTGATGGGTTCAGGCGTAAGTAAAAGCCTTTTGTGGGGCATGACTCATAGGATACGTACTTTGCAGAGATTCTCCAACATCCCGTGATAGGGCGAAACTTTATTCGTACAGAATCAGTGCAATCATTTCAATTGGCTCGCCGCCCAGGCATTTCAGGCCGTGGCCCTCGCCAGGGGCGCAGTAGGTCACGTCACCGGCGCCGATCTCGACCTCAGTGCCGTTGTCGTTGTACAGGCCCTTGCCGCTCAGGATGTAATAGGTCTCGCTGTCGCCCGTGTGGATATGGTAGCCGATCTCACTGCCGGGGTAGACGGTGGTATGGCCAAACACGCGGCCCTTCTGGCTCATTTCCTCGGGGCCGTTCAGCAGGCTGCGGACGGTGATTTCGCCCACTCCGTTAAACGGGGCGGGCTTGCGGACGGATTGCTTTTCTTCACTGCGACGGATCATAGATATACGCTCCTTTGTATTGACAAAATGGATTTTTCTGCGGTATGATAATAAGGCTGCGCTGTGAAATTTTCAACCTACAACGGTGCAATTTCTCGGGGCGCAGCATAACTCTACGCAACCGCACGCCTGCCTTTGCAAACCAAAAGCAGGCATTTTTACTGTGTATAAAGGACTGACAAAATGGAACCAAAGAACGAAGCTGCCGCCCTCACGCCGGAGCGGATTGAAAAACTCAAAGCCCATCTCGAGAACAATGCCTTTGCCCAAATCTGCGGCATCAAGGTAGCCGAGATGCGGTACGACTACGTGAAGATGACCGCCGAGGTCCGCCCTGAACTGCTGAACCCGTTGGGTAGGGTACACGGCGGTATGCTGTACACGCTGGCCGATTGCTGCAGCGGTCTGACCGCGCGTACCGATGGCCGCAAATACGTGACCCAGAACGGCAGTTTGAACTACCTGTCCAACGTTGCACAGGGGCATCTCGAAGCCGAAAGCCGGGTCATCCGCCGCGGCCGCACCGTCTGCGTGCTGGACATTGCGGTGCGCTGCCCCGAGGAAAACAAGCTGCTGGCCGAGGGCATCTTTACGATGTACGCCATCTGATTCCCTGACCACATCCATATAACAGCAAGGCCGCTGCTTCGGGCAGAAGCAACGGCCTTACTTATTTGAATTTTGCTGACAAACCTGTTTGCGTGGATGTGCTGTTGTCATATCTCAGGCTCTTTCCATAATCGTATTAAGCTGCCAGCAAAATCCAAATAAGCAGCAGCGGCCTTGCCGCTTGCAAAACATAAGAGGGAGGAAACAGAACAAAAGAAGGGCGATGATGAAATCTTACAGCTTGGGGATGTTCAGGTCGCACAGGCGGGCCAAAGAGAACCAGGACCCGTCGTCGGCGTAGTGGACGATCTCGCCGTAGGCGCTGCGCTTGATAAAGCGGCCCTCAGGGCTGTGATAACCGGCCACGTTCAGCACGGGCGCGGGCAGCTCGCACACGCCGCAGATGAATACACCATAAGAGGGATGGCGCAGGTTGGGCATGCCGTATTCCTTGTCATCGGCCACCCACTTCGGGCGCTCGGTGCGGTTGTACTCGTACGGTTTGCCAACGTCGTGCAGGGCGGCGCAGGCCATCAGGATATCCTCATCCAGCCCAAAGTCACGCTCGTAGGCTTTTTTCAGGTTGCGGTAGATGCTCAGGGCGTTGTACATGACGACCTTGATGTGCATCGACTGGTCGCCGATGGCTGAGACCTCGGGCATGCCGGAACCGGGCATTTCCTCAATGGCGGTCCAGCCGTTCAGCTGCAAGGACAGCGCCCAGGCGTCGATTACTTTCTCACGGAGCTCGGCGTCTTTCATCTCATCCAGCATGGGCAGGGTCTTTCTTACGTTTTCGCGGATCTGGGGATCCAGCGCTTCACGGTGAAATTCAAAGAACGGATTCATAAACAAACACTCCTTTTTCAAGAATCAAAGTTACATCAGTACGCCGGGCAGGAACGTGACCAGCGGGGGAACCAGAGCAATGATGATCAGCGCTATGATACACATGCCCAGGAACGGCACCATTGCTTTACAGATCTTTTCAAATGGTGTTGGCGTCATGCGGCTCAGAACAAACAGAACCATGCCAACGGGCGGGGTCAGCATACCGATCATCAGGTTCAAAATCATCACGATGCCGAAGTGAATCGGGTCGATGCCGTAACTCATGGCGATGGGGACCAGGATGGGGGTCAGCAGCGTCAGGGCGGACAAGGACTCCATCAGCATGCCAACAACCAGCAGGAACAGGTTGATCAGCAGCAGGGCTGTGTAGCGGTTGGTGATGAAGTTGGAGAACAGGGTAATCATCTTCTGCGGCAGCTGGGCAATGGTGATGATGTAGCCAAAGCCGTTGGCGCAGCCGACGATGAACAGCACGGACATCGTGGTCAGGATGGTCTCATCCAGAATGCGGGGCAGGTCCTTCAGGCTCAGGTTGCGGGAGACAAGGCTCAGGATCAGGGCGTAAGCAACGGCTACAGCCGAAGCCTCGGTCGGGGTGCAGACGCCGGTCAGGATACCGCCCAGGATGATGCAGGGCGTCAGCAGGGCAGGCAGAGACTTGACGAACGAACGGCCCAGCGCTGGGAAACCTTCAAACTCATGCTTGGGGTAGTGGCGCTTTTTACTAACAAAGTAGATGTAAACCATCATGCAGAGTGCCAGCACCAAACCGGGAATCAAACCACCGATCAGTAGTTTGCCGACCGAAACACTGGCCGCAACCGCGTACACGACTACGGGGATACTGGGCGGGATAATAGGGCCGATGATGGAGGAAGCGCCCGTAACGGCAACAGCAAACTCATCGTCGTAGCCGTCATCGCGCATGGCCTTGACTTCAATTGCGCCCAGGCCGCCGGCATCGGCAACCGCAGCGCCGGACATACCGGCGAAGATAACGGACGCCAGCACGTTGGCATGGCCCAGGCCGCCGGGGATCCAGCCCACGGCCTTTTTGCAGAAGCCAAAGATCTGGTCGGTGACGCCGCCGTTATTCATGATGTTGCCCGCCAGGATAAAGAAGGCAAGGGCCATCAGAGTAAAGGAACTGGGGCCTGCGATCGTGCGGGTAAGCACCATGTTGATGCTTTCGCCAAAGACTGTGCAGTACAGCACGGCGCTGCACATCATGCAAAAGGCGACCGGCATACCCATGATGAGGAACAGGAAAAACAAACCAAACAACAATGCCATAGTGGGTATTCTCCTTTCGTCTTATTCTGCGGCCTCAGCGACAGCTTCGGGGTGAGCCATGGTGTATACAGTACGGATAGCATCCACAAGAATGTACAAAATGGCAATTGCAAAGCCCGCATAAATGATGTAGTTGAACAGCGTGTAGTTCAGCCAGCGGATGGTAGTCAGGTACGCAGCCTTGCTTTTGATGTACTTGGGCATCGTCTCGCAGAATTTGTACAGGCAGAAGATCATAATACCGTCGCACAGGATATCCACAATGCCCTGCATAAATTTGGGCAGCTTATCGTGGAAAAGCAGCACGCGGGTGTGTGCCTTGTAGTGGCAGCAGTAGCCAATGCCGGCAAAGGCCAGCGCGCCCTGCATCACGGTGGTAAGCTCCTCGCTCCAGATGAGGGGGTCGTTCAGCACATAGCGGAAGATGACCGAAACGAACATGACAATGGCCATGAAGCCAAGTACGATGCAGAAGAAGATGCTCTGAATCTTGGCAAGGATCGCTTCGAATTTCTCGAATTTCTGGATCATAGCAAGTCCTCTCTTAAAAATAGGTGGCTTCCAGGTGGCCGAAAGTCACTTGCAGGTACAAAAAGAGGGCGCTGTCCGCCGGGAGGCCGTACAACGCCCCTGTATCGGATAACTTACAGGTTCAGGGTAGATGTGTTAGGATCAGGCAAGGGCCTTGATAGCGTCAGCAACACCGGCACCCCAGGTCTCTTCGTACTGGGGATAGACGGCAGCGCAGGCTTCCTTGAAACTGTCCAGATCGCTGGGGGTAACAACTTCGATCTTGTCCTTCAGGGCGTCGATAATCTCCTGCTCCTGATCGAAAGCAACGGCGTTGTGCTCTTCAGCAGCCTGGGTAGCGGCCTTGCGGACGGCTTCCATCTGGGCATCGCTCAGCTTTTCCTCGCTGGGAACGCTCATGTAGATGGTCAGCATCTGGTACTGGTGGGCGGTCAGGTTCAAAGTTTTCTGGACCTCGTAGAACTTCATGCTGGTGATGGAAGCAGCGGGGTTCTCTTCGCCGTCAGCAACGTTCTGCTGCAAGGCCAGGTAAGTCTCGTTGTAAGCAACGGGGGTGGGAGTGGCGCCCATGGCCTCAAAGAAAGCGGTGGGCATCGGGTCGCTGGCAACACGCATCTTCAGGCCTTTCAGGTCAGAAACGCTGTTCAGCGGGGTGTTGGCAGTCATGTGGCGGGCACCGTAGTAGATGGGGGCCAGGCTGTCAATGTTGCAGGCTTCCTTCAGGCCTTCGCACAGGGTCTGGTAAACCTCGCAGTCGGGGCTGTAGAACTTCATCAGGTGGTCGGTATCATTAAACATATACCAGGCGTCCACAACGGTCATCGGCTCGTACTGGGATGCGAACTGAGCAGAAGCGTTCACATACAGGTCCAGGTCGCCGCTCTGGACGGCGGCGTTCATTTCAGAAGCAGAACCAAAGGTGCTGTTGGGGTAAACTTCAACGGTAACAGAGCCGCCGCTGTACTCATTGACCAGCTCGGCAAAGCGCTCAGCAGTAATGTTGACCTGGTGATCAGTGGGCTGGGTGTGGCCAAGGCGCAGGGTAACGGCCTCGTCGCTGGATGCAGCGGTGCTTTCAGCGGTGCTCGTAGCGCTCGTAGCAGTAGAAGATGCTGCGGTGCTGCCGCAGGCGGCCAGCATACCGGCGGCCATAACGGTGCTCAGGACTTTCAGTGCTTTTTTCATGGTGTTTGTGCCTCCTTAGTTTTACGGTTTCTCTTTTTCTTTTTCTCTGGGAAACTGTGCTGCGGTCTGCACGCGCTGAAGAACGCCCGCAGCGTCGTTTCGCTTTCGGCAAGTCCATTATTGGACAGAAATTGCGAAGATTCAATGGACAAAACCTGTCATTGCTATCAAATTCCGCTATTTTGCGCCCCATATCATCTGCTGGGATCGCGCTTTTTGTGTACCTACTGGCAAACCACACAAAGAAACCGCTCCTCGGTTGGGCAATACGCCAGGCGCTTGGCAAAAAACGACAAGCCCAATAAACAGTGTTGACAAATTTTGATGCGCATTGTATGCTGAAAAGGAGAAGCAAAGCAAAAAATGGTCGGCGGCATCCCCTATATGGCAGGCTGAGAATGTACAAAACCTGCAATTTTGTGCCGCTGCCCCCGGAAAGACGGAATTGGTGAATTATGGAATACCGCAAATCGCCTCATAATATTGACCCTGCTGTGGTGATGCGCAGCATCTTCCGCCGCCCGCAAACCTGGGCGGTGCTGCTGCTGATTTTGTTCGCGCCCATCCTAGCAGGCAGTATCTTGGCTAGCACCCAAAACCAGGAAATGCTGAATAATACGACCGCCACCCTGCGCGAAACGTCGGAGCGCCAGCGGGATTTTGCAGTCAGCACGCTGGATTCCATCGCGCTCATCATGAACGAGAGCACCTCCAACATCCATTATATTGATGTAGGCCGCACCGAAGCAAAGGACGACGAGATTGACGCCGCGCTGGCCTGCCAGGTGCTGCGCCAAAATACCGAGCCGTACCCCAACATCAACAGCGCCTATCTGATCTGCAACCTGAACCATACCATTTATAATTCCTTGGATAAAATCGGCTATGCCGATGATGAATTTTATGATTTGAGCTGGCGTCTGCAATACCACGCGTCCCGCGGCGGTATGCAATTGCTGGATGATATCCGTACCGTGCGCACGCCCTACCGGCAGGAGGATACCTATATTTCGATGGTCAGCCGTGTGCCGTACCTTTCCACGCTGCAAAACAAGTGGCTGGTGTACAATATAAGCATCAATGACCTGGGCAACCGCTTGATCACCGAGGCCGAAGCCTCGCGGGATGCCAACTACAGCAACACTTTGTGGATCTACAACAGCAAAGGAAATTTGATCTGGAGCCAGCAGGATGGTGACATCCCGGAAACGTATGACGAACTACTGTCCCGACAGGATACGAGCGTGTCCGTGACCGACGGCGTGCTGATCTCTACCAAAGAAGGCCGCTACCTGACCGCCACGACCGAGGATGCCACCTACGGCTGGCGTTACGTGCAGACACTGCCCTATGCCAATGTGCTGAACAAAACGCACAACACCAACCGCCGCCTGTGGGCGGGCATGATCATTGTGATCGTGATTTTGCTGTTTATCTTGTTCAACACCATTTACACACAAAACGCCAACGAACTGCAAGCCGCCGAAAATATCCGGCTGAAAACCAACATCCCGCCCGAGGAAGCCGAGGACTGCCTGACCTACCTGGCCCGTGTCAGCACCCAGGAACAGGCCCGCGCCGCCGCCAACGACCAGGTGCTGCACAGCTTCCGCGATGTACTGCAGGAACACATCGTACTCTCACTCATCAGCGGCGAACCGGTGCACGGAGAAAAAGCGACGGCCCGTCGTGAATTGATGACCAAAATGGGGCTTTTGCAGGATCAGCCGCAAAAATACACCGTCATGCTCGCCCGCATCGAGGCCATCAGTGCCCTAAAACTGAACATGCACCAGGATATCTACGGCCAGTTCCGCAAAATTTTGCAGTACGGCTGCAACGAACGTCTGCTGGAAGGCTACCGCGCCTACTACACCTGGGCCGACCATTCGCTGCTCGCGGCGATTTTCTGCATCCCGGCCGAGTTCAACGCTCGCCAGGTTCAGCTGGGGCTGGATCAGATGGGCGCCGCCATCCAGAAACAGCTTACTTTGTTAAGCGAACAGCCCGTTGTTATCGCCTTTGGCAGTGTGATGGATGTGCCGTGGGACCTGGCCGAAAGCTGCGGTCACGCCAAGCAGCTGATCCAGCACAAGGTTTATTATAATAAGGATGTGCCCTACACCTACTCCGAAAAAATGGAGATCGACATGCAGATGAGCTATGACCACCAGAAAAAGCTGGTGGACCAGATCAAGCTCGGCAAGGTGAAGGATGCTTCGGAACTTCTGGAAAGTTACTTCTCAATGCTGCACGACAATCCCTATTTGCAGCTTGACCGCGCGCGGGAAATCGGCGCACAGCTGACCGATACCATCCACAGCGCCATCATCGGCAAAGAAAAAGAGCTCGACGACCGCTACAGCGATGTAAAACAGCTGAAAGCTGAGATCCACAGTCTGGAATCGGTGCATGATGTGGCTGATTGCGTTGTCTCCTACGCGCAGGCCGCCGCCCGCGTGATGTACGACCAGCTGCAAAACAAAAAGGATATCCGCGTACAGGAAATTTTGGAGTGGATCGGCAACAACTACAATCAGGATATCGCGCTGGATGATGTCGCTGAGCAGATGGGCCTGAGCGCCACCTACGCCAGCAAGCAGATCAAAGCTTACACAGGCACCAACGTGGTCAACTACATCAACAACCTGCGCATCGAACACGCCAAAGAACTGCTGGAAACCACCAAAATGAGCAGTAACGAAATCGGCGCGTATGTGGGTTTCCGTTACTCGCAAAGCTTTATCCGCAGCTTCCGCAAGATCGTGGGCATGACGCCCGGCAACTACCGCAGCCTGCACAAAAAGGATGGGAAGGTAGAAGCTGAAGCCTTGAAAAACGCCCAACAGGAAAAAGAAACAACAGAATAACGAAAAAATTGTTAAAACGCACAAACAAGCCCTGCCCGCTACAGCGGACGGGGCTTGTTGCTTTTTTGCCTGTAAGATTCCCCAAAATGACAAAAAGTGCGAATTGTGATACCGGGTGCGGAATTTGTTCATTGCAAACAGCACGGCGTGTTCATCATCCAGCGAAATTGCCGCTATACAACCGCCCTGCGGCTTGGCAAAATAAAGGCAGACGAACAACCGCTGGCTCCCAGCAGGGGTGAACATATTTCGCAATTTTTTCGGGAAAGGATGTTACGAATGAACTACACGTTAGACAGCCTCTTCGGGGTAAAAGACGAAGTGATCGTGGTCTGTGGCGGTACGCGCGGCATCGGGCGGGAGATCGCCAACGGCCTGGCCGACCTTGGTGCCAAACTAGCCATCGTCGCCACCAAGCAGTTCGCCTGTGACCAGGCCGCCGAGGAACTTAAAGCCCGCGGCGCGCAGGATGCCATCGGCTGTGCGGCCGATGTTACCGATTTTGCCGCCGTGCAGGCCGCATTTGCCAAGATCTATGAACATTATCAGAAAATAGACGGTCTGGTGAACTGCGCCGGTATCAACAAAGCCCTGCCGCTGCTGGAAATCGACATGGCGGATTTCAACCATGTGGTGGATGTGAACTTTACGGGCATCGTCCACTGTTGCAAGGCCGCCGGTCCCTACATGCTGCCCGCGCATAAGGGCCGCATCGTCAATGTCAGCTCTTTGAGCGCTCTGCAGGGCAAGGCTAAGTATACGGCCTACTCGGCCAGTAAAGCAGCCATCAACGGCTTCACCCGTGCGCTGTCTACCGAGTGGTGCGCCCAGGGCATCAACGTCAATGTACTGTCCCCGGGGCTGGTCGTTACCGATATCAACCGCGCCACCGTCATGGCAAACCCCGACGGCTACCGCCGCCGCATCGAGGCCATCCCCCGCGGGGTACCCGGCCGTGTTGAGTGGCTCGTCGGTCCCGTTGTGATGCTGCTCAGCCCCGGCAGTGTGCATCTGACGGGCCAGGTGATTTGCGTCGATGGCGGTATTTCTACCGGCGATACCTTTGTGATGGATAAAAAGCAGTAAAAAGGAGAACGAACGATGAGAACAGGACCCCTTACTTCTTTAAAAGTGATCGAACTTTGCAATGTGGTGGCAGGCCCGTTTGCTGGCTCTCTGCTGGCAGACTGGGGCGCGGATGTCATTAAAATCGAGATGCCTGGCAAGGGCGATCCCTTCCGCGCGTTTTTGCCCTACGATGACGCCAACCACGAGGTCAGCTTGCGCTGGATCACGATGGGCCGCAACAAGCGCTGCGTTACGCTGGACTTGCACGGCGAAAAAGGCCACAAGATCTTGCTGGACCTCGTCAAAGATGCCGATCTCGTTATCGAGAACTTCCGTCCCGGCACGCTGGAAAAGTGGGGCATCGGCTACGACGCGATGAAAGCCGTCAACCCCAAGGTCGTGCTGGTGCGCATCTCCGGTTACGGCCAGACCGGCCCCTACCACAAAAAGGCGGGCCTCGGCACGCCAGTTACAGCCTACTCGGGCTTTACCGGATTCCACGGCTATCCCGACCGCGCTCCAATCAGTCCGGGCGTGCCGCTGGCGGACTTGATGGCCGGTATGTACGCCGTCATGGGTGGCCTGAGTGCCGTGATGAACGTCGTAAAGAACGGCGGCGAGGGGCAGGTCGTGGATGTTTCCCTCTACGAACCGCTGCTGCGCACGATGGAAGATAAGATCACCAACTACTCTGTCAACAAAAAGCTGCCCAAGATCGAGCCGCTTTACACCGGCGCGGCCAGCCCTGCCAACTACTACCGCGGCACCGACGGCCGGTGGTTCGTGCTGGCGGCCAGCACCCAGAATACCTGGACCCGCCTGCCCGAAGCCATGGGCATGCCCGAACTGTTGACCGACCCACGCTTTGTGACCAACACCGACCGTGTAGCCCACCACGAAGAACTGGACAAGATCATCGACGATTGGAGCAGCCACTACGCCTCAGCCTGCGAGGTGTGCAAGTACCTCGACGGCTTCGGCATCCCGGCTACGCCCATCAACTATATCGACGATATCTTCAAGGACGAGCAGATGAACTACCGTGAGAGCCTCAAGCATGTGCAGCATCCCGTGCTGGGGGACGTGGTCGTTCCGGGCATTTTCCCGGTTTACTCGGGTACGCCCTGCACCATCGACCACCTTGGCCCCGAGATGGGCAGCTCCAACGAGGATGTGTACGGCCATGACCTGCACATGAGCGATGCCGAGATTGAAGAACTGAAAGAGGAAAAAATCATTTAAGATGGCCTGGGATGGCCGGAAAGGGGAACCCACGATGCTGAATCTGCCCAAACGGATCTATATCAAAGAGGTCGGCCCGCGAGACGGCCTGCAAATCGAAAAAACTTTTGTGCCCACCGCCACCAAAATCGAGATGATCGACCGCCTGTCCCAGTGCGGCTTTGCCGATATCCAGTCCGCTGCTTTTGTACATCCCAAGGCTGTGCCCAACATGGCGGATGCTGAGGAAGTACTGGCGGGCATTACCCGCCAACCGGGCGTGGAGTATAGCGCTCTGGTGCCCAACCTCCGCGGCTTCCAGCGTGCCGCTGCTGCCGGGGTCAAGCGGGTGGAGCTTACGCTTTCAGCCACCGACTCCCACAACATCAACAATATGAACATGACGACCGAGCAATCAATCAAAATGATCGAGCAGTGCCTGAATAGCGGGCTTGATGTTGACCTCATCGTGGGTTTGGCGGTCACGTTCGGCTGCCCGTTTGAAGGCGTGCCGATGTTCTCCCGCCTTAAATTTGTGCTGGATCAGCTCTCTGCCATGGGCATCAAGGCGGTCGGCCTCGGGGATACCTCGGGCGTAGCCACGCCGCTGCAAGTGTACAACACCACCAGCCGTCTGCTGGATGCCTACCCGGATATCAACTTCTTCTTCCACCCGCACAACACCCACGGCAACGCCATGGCCAACGTGTTTGCCGCCATGCAGGCTGGCATTACGCACTTTGATTCGTCGGTCGCCGGGTTAGGTGGCTGCCCCTACGCGCCCGGTGCGTCCGGTAATATCGCCACTGAGGATCTTGTCGATACCATGAATGAGATGGACATCGAGACCGGCATTGACATTGACCGTCTGCTTGATACAGCCCGCTTTGTGCGGGAAGCGCTCGGCCACAGTGACAGTGCCACCCTGCGTGCGGGCAAGATCTCGGACCTTTCGGTCGAGGGCCCGCACCACCAGTGCAACCGCTGAGGCGGGGAAAGGAGCGGCTATGCAAACCAGACAACAGGTTTCTTGCGAGATCAAAGACCATATCATGCTGATACGCGTAGACAATCCCGAAACGAAAAACGGTCTGGATTGGGACGGCATCGAACAGCTGGCCCGCAGCTATGAAGAACTGCAAGCCAACCCCGATGTGCGCGTGGGCATCATCACCGGCAACGAGCAGTATTTTTACACAGGCGGCCGCGTGGACCCCAACGCCCCGGGAGAGAAAGACAAGTATACCGACGCCCTGACGCATTTTTTGAAGGCATCCGGCGCCGTGACCAAGCCGATGATCGCCGCTGTCAACGGCGACTGCATGAAAGCGGGCATGGGGGTGCTGGCACTGTGCGATTTCGCTGTGGCGCGTAAGGGCGTGGTATTCAACTTCCCCGAAGTGCGTATGGGTGGTGTGCCGATGATGGTGCTGGTGGATATCGTGGATGCCATGCCCCGCAAGCGCGCGTTGGAAGCTCTGCTGACCAGCTGGGATCTTTCTGCCGAGGAGGCCTTGCAGATGGGTCTTGTCAACCGCGTGGTAGCCAAAGAGGAATTTTGGCCCACGGTCTACCGCATTGCCGATGCGATGCTGGCTACCCAGCCGTGGCTGATCGACATGACCAAACAGGCCTACGAGGAAATGGTTCACCTGAAGACCCGCGAGGAACGCATTGCCTATGCCGATAAAATGCTGCGCGGCGATGTGCTGCACAACATGGCGACCCACGAAACGACCTACAATGTGTAACCCCCGCCCCGCGAAAGGAGAATGGCCATGAAAGAGGTGCCCATCTGGGAAAAATCCAACCTGACACTGGAAGAAGCCGCCGCCTACTCCAGCATCGGCGTCAACAAGATCCGCGAGCTCTCCAACGATGAAAACTGTCCCTTCGTCCTCTGGGTCGGCAGCAAACGGCTTATCAAACGTAAGCTGTTTGATAAGTACATTGAAGAGTGCTACTCAATTTAATTAGAAAACGATAAATGACTTTTGGTTTTCAGCTTATTGCTGTTATGAATTTACCTATATTGTAGATGCCTTATCGTATATAATTGATGAAAAAGCGAAAGGCGGTTTTGTATATGGCACCCATTACTCGTGAACAGGCATTGGAAAATGCTTTGGCTTCTTCGCGCATCGAGGGGTATGAAGTCACCGAACAGACCCGTGCCGACTGCCGCCGCCTGATGGACGGCAAAGTAGATGCCCGCACCTTGGCTGCCGAAATTCTGGCACGCCGCAGGGCGCAGCGAGGGTAAAATGCTATGGCAAACTATGCAGTGGATTCTTTGCAGGATGGGTGCTATCCGGGCACTGTGGTGTTAATAAATATACTTGGCATTCAAAATCAGCCCGACTTGGATGCCGTGGAAGGTACGATTGTTCCGGCCAAGGCTGCTTTATGGGAAGAAAAGCCTTTAGCCGGAAGTTGCTATGCGCTATTGCTTAACAACTGATGGGTTACAGCAGGGAGCTTGCAAATGGATGAATGTACACATCTTATGCGGGATTATCTATGCAAAAATCCCACTGCCATAAATTGGGGCTATTATGTAATGTCAGAAGATGATTTGTCGCAAGTATTACATCAGTTGAAATCTTTTGATCGCCCGGATATGTATGCAATCCTAAAAGACAAAATTATTATCATCGAACATTTTGAATTTGATGCATCCGTATGCTCCCGTAAAGGTATGAAGGGCATAAAAGAGGAGCGGTTGCTCGACCATCGCATTTCTTCCGCACCAATCGGCAACGAATTTCATGTAGGTAAAGGAGACTATCCTATATCACTGGCAAATTGGCGGGCAAATTTTGACATGACATTCGATTCTCACTATAACAAAATTCCTGCCTATAAGGAAGCTATTCGAAACAAAGGAAGAAACTTTTTCAACAAACCAATCGTTGTGGGTTTCTTTATTGAGAATCAGTATTCTCCGATTGTGTATAATCATGGAATGTCAAAAGAGCATGGAGAATTGTACTATTTTGAAACAGTTCAATTTGCAAGTAAAGTTTCTGCATCTCCTGATTTGGATTTTATCCTTTTTGGGAGTTACTGTAACGGGAGGCCACAAATATTTTATATCGATCGTGAAAGCTATAAGTATATCGGTGAATCTACTGATTTAGAAAATGCCGCTTTACATTTGTCGCCGCTAAATAAAAACGAAATCACCGTATACGGAAAATTTTAACTGTCCAAATTCAACGCAATCACCTAAATCACCAATCATTTTTGTGGTGGATAATAAAGGCGCGCCATGCGAAAAGCTGTTTTAATTGGAAATGGAGTTATATCCCAGCTAATACCCGCGCATCGAATTCAGAGATGATAACTCGTTTTAAGTCTTATAACAATGGGATTATACGAGCAGGTGGATTATGACTTTAGCGGCCCACTTCAGCCACAAGACCTTTTTGACAGAGAATATGTGACTATGGGTGGGGTTATTGACCACCATTTGACCACTACTGTGCAATCACATACCAAAATGCCGAAAAAGCCTGTTGTGATAACCACCAACGGGCTTTTTCCTGTTTTGACGGTAAATGTGCAGAGCCAACAAAATTCATGTTCCAACGCCAGTCTATACCATCCTGTCGTAGTTCTCCGACAACTGCGACATCGCAGGCTTCAGACTCGTTTTTGCTCGATACAGCGCGATTTACGCTCACAAAAACGCGGTGATCAACGGTAGTCAGACCACGAATTGACCACTATTGGAAATTGACTACTTTACAAGATTGAAATACGCTGTAACGGCGTTTTTCAT
>SFKI01000012.1 GCA_004554775.1 Subdoligranulum variabile | reverse complement strand
AGGAGGCGTGTGCTCTATCCAGCTGAGCTATATGGACGTGTCTGATATATGATTATAGCCCGATCAAAGTCGAACTGCAATCCCTTATTTAGTTTTTTTGAGGTGGCCGTTGTAACGCAACCTTAGGAGGCGACCGCTCTATCCAACTGAGCTACGGGGGCTTATACAGAAAATATTCAATTTTACAAGGCTCCAGGATTCGAACGATTCGATTTTTAGGAGGCGTGTGCTCTATCCAGCTGAGCTACTGAGACATACAGTATGTTTATTATACCGTTTTGCGATGCAAATTGCAAGGGTACACTTGCGCGCGGGGCCATGCCCTATTATAATAAAGGTAGAGCAAAAAACGGAGTAAAGGAGCGAAACCCATGGAGCAGATGGAAAAAGTAAAAAAGAATTTCGGTTTTGGCTGTATGCGCCTGCCGATGCAGGGCGAGGAGGTCGACATTGCCGAGACCACCCGCATGGTGGATGAGTTTTTGGCGCAGGGTTTCAATTATTTTGACACCGCGCACGGCTACATCGGCGGCAAAAGCGAGCTGGCGCTGAAAACCTGCCTGACCAGCCGCTACCCGCGCGAGGCCTACAGCCTGACCAACAAGCTGACCGACAGCTATTTCAAAACCGAGGCAGACATCCGCCCGTTTTTTGAAAGCCAGCTGGAAGCCTGCGGCGTGGACTACTTTGATTTTTACCTGATGCACGCGCAGAACGCCGACAACTTTAAAGAATTCAAGGCCTGCCGCGCCTACGAGACCGCCTTTGCGCTGAAGGCCGAGGGCAAGATCCGCCATGTGGGCCTTTCGTTCCACGACCGCGCTGAAGTGCTGGACCAGATCTTGACCGAGTACCCGCAGGTCGAGGTGGTGCAGATCCAGTTCAACTACCTGGATTATGACGATATAGCGGTACAAAGCCGCAAGTGCTACGAGGTCTGCCGCAAGCACGGCAAGCCCGTATTGGTGATGGAGCCGGTCAAGGGTGGCAGCTTGGTCAACCTGCCCGATGACGCCAAAAAGGTGCTGGATGACCTGCACGGCGGCAGCCCCGCCAGCTATGCCATCCGGTTTGCGGCCAGCTTCCCGGGCATGATGATGGTGCTTTCCGGCATGAGCAACCTGGAGCAGATGCAGGACAACCTGAGCTACATGCGCGACTTTAAGCCGCTGAACGAGACCGAGCTGGCCGCCGTAAAAAAGGTGCAGGAGATCTTCCACAAGATGAACATGATCCCCTGTACGGCCTGCCGCTACTGCGTGGAGGGGTGTCCCCAGCAGATCTCCATCCCCGACCTGTTTGCCATCATGAACACCAAGCAGCTGCACCACGACTGGAACGCCGACTACTACTACGAGGACGTACACACCACCCACGGGCACCGGGCTTCGGACTGCCTGAAATGCGGCAAGTGCGAGAAAATCTGCCCGCAGCATCTGCCCATTCGGAAACTACTGGAGGATGTGGCGAAAGAGTTTGATAAATAATCCTGAATTTTCTGAAAACGCGGAAGATCAAATACGAGGAGGTATATCATGGGCATTTTTTCCAAAAAAGAAAACCAACCCCGCTACTGCCTGCTCTGCGGCAGGGAAGTGGCCGCCGGTAAATGCCCGGCCTGCGGGCGCGAGGTCAAGCCGCTTGTGCCGCTCTCGGCGATAGGCAAGAGGGCGTAGGGGCGGATTCCATATCCGCCCGTGGCGTTTTGCGGCAGCGCAAAGTCCCGCGCAATTTCCATCATTGCCCCCAAAGTCATACTTCCCTTAAAATCTTTGGTGCAAAATCCACAACTTTCTTTTTCGCGGTGCAGGAAAGATTTCTGCAAAAAGTTTTGTATTTTGTCCGCGAATGTGGTACAATCTTTCTAATCTATAAGATTCACCGTACGTTTAAGAAATTGTAGGAGTCAGGAGCGTGTAACATGGCATATTTTTTCTCTGAACCGTCCCGCACCTTTGGCGAGTATCTGCTGGTCCCCGGCTATTCTTCTTCTGAGTGTGTCCCCACGGCTGTCAGCCTCAAAACCCCGCTGGTCAAGTACCGCAAGGGTGAGGAAGCCTGCCCCCTGGAGATGAACATCCCGATGGTCTCTGCCATCATGCAGTCCGTTTCCGGCGAAAAGCTGGCTATCGCGCTGGCCAAGCAGGGCGGCGTGTCCTTCATCTACGGCTCTCAGACCATCGAGCAGGAAGCCGACATGGTCCGCCGCGTCAAGGCCTACAAAAAGGGTTTCGTCACTTCTGACTCCAACCTCCCGCCCGAGGCTACCCTCGGCGATGTGCTGGACCTCAAGACCCGCACCGGCCACTCCACCGTTGCTATCACCGATGACGGCACCGCCCACGGCAAGCTGCTGGGCATTGTCGCTTCCCGCGACTACCGCCTCTCCCGCATGACGATGGACCTCAAAGTTACCGAGTTCATGACCCCGCTGGACAAGCTGGTCACGGCCCCCGATACCACCAGCCTGCATGACTGCAACGACATCATCTGGGACAACAAGATCAACTCCCTGCCCCTGATCGACGCCGAGGGCCACTTGCAGTATATGGTCTTCCGCAAGGACTACGACTCCCATAAGGAGAACATCAACGAGCTGCTCGACGAGAATAAGAGCTATGTCGTTGGCGCAGGCATCAACACCCGCGACTATGCCGAGCGCGTGCCTGCTCTGGTCGACGCCGGTGTCGACGTGCTCTGCATCGACTCTTCCGAGGGCTTCAGCGAGTGGCAGTCCCGCACCATCGCCTGGATCCGTGAAAACTACGGCGACAAGGTAAAGGTCGGCGCGGGCAACGTCGTCGACCGCGAGGGCTTCCTCTTCCTGGCCAAAGCCGGCGCTGACTTCATCAAGATCGGCATCGGCGGCGGTTCCATCTGCATCACCCGCGAGACCAAGGGCATTGGCCGCGGCCAGGCTACCGCCGTGATCGAGGTCGCCAAGGCCCGCGACGAATACTACAAGGAGACCGGCATTTATATCCCCATCTGCTCCGATGGCGGCATCGTGCAGGATTACCACATCACGCTCGCGCTGGCTATGGGTGCCGACTTCGTTATGCTGGGCCGCTACTTTGCCCGCTTTGATGAATCCCCCACGAACAAGTTGCGCGTGGGCGGCAACTACGTAAAGGAGTACTGGGGCGAGGGTTCCAACCGCGCCCGCAACTGGCAGCGCTATGACCTGGGCGGCGCCCAGAAGCTGAGCTTCGAGGAAGGCGTTGACTCCTACGTGCCGTACGCCGGCCCCCTGGCCGATGGCGTGCAGACCACGCTGTACAAGGTGCGTTCCACCATGTGCAACTGCGGTGCGCTCTCCATCCCCGAATTGCAGGAAAAAGCCCGCCTGACCGTCGTTTCCTCCACCTCGATCGTTGAGGGCGGCAGCCACGACGTCATCCTGAAAAACGGCCCGCAGAACCGTTGATTTTGGTTTTATAACACCAACAGCCCCGCCGGTTGGCGGGGCTGTTGTTTATTAAGCGACATAGCGTAGAAAAGGCTCCCCTCAAGGGGAGCCTTCTTGCTCTACAACTTCCGATTTATCGCCCTGCCATCGGCAGGGTTATTCTTTTTCTTGCGTTTTCTCCCCGCTGCCAAAAAACACAACGGGGGCCAGCAGCAGAAACGGGTTGGCGGAGAGCAGAAACGGCTTATTTTCCATAAACAGGTACAGCGTCAGGGCCAGCAGGCAAATCATCTCGGTAGAGCGATGCTTTTTTGCCAGCCGCCACAGCAGCAGCAGGAAAAACACCGCCACCAGCGCGGCCCCCAGCAGCCCCTTGTTCATCGGCACGGCCAAAAAGGTGTTGTCAATGGCGTGGTGCTCGTCGCCGTCGGTGGGCAGGCCGCCCAGCAGGGTGAGGGGAGAGCCCCAGAACACGTTGTGCCAGATCTCAAACCGGCCGGAGAGGAAGATGCTCAACAGCAAAATCGCCATATGGTCATACGGCCACACGGGGTCATAAATGTACCCGGCATACAGGCTGAACACCGCCAGCCCCACCGGCACGGCCAGCACCAGCGCGTACCAGATCTTATTGTCAAACAGCTTGGGGAAGAATTTCTGCACCAGAAACAGCCCCAGCATTACCGCCATGCCGCCAAACGCGCCGCGGCTGCCGGGGACTTTGTAGGTAAAGATCGCCAGCGCAGCCAAACCCATCCAGTCAAGGGCACGCATCCGATCGTGCCGCAGCCAGCCCCAGGCAAAGGCCACGCCCGCCAGCCGCGCACCAAAGCCGTTGTAGTGGCCGTAGCCAAAATCCCAGTTGCGGCAGTAAAAGTTGTAGGGCATCAACGGGGTGACAAAGTGCAGCAGCTGCACGGCCAAAAGCCCCGCCACCGCCGCCGCCAGATAGACGCGCAGGGCGGCTTTTATGTCGATGTCTTTCGCCCCCAGCCCCACCAGCGCAGCGAGGAAAAACCACACATCATCGCCATACCAGGTGGCAAAAGCCGTGTAGGCCAGCACCAGCGCCGCCAGAATCGGCTGCCAGCGGGCCTCGTAATCGGTCAGGAAAAAAATCTTGACGCCCAGCAGCACCACCGCGCCGCCCGTCAGCGCTAAGCGCGCCAGATGGCTGAAGGTGGGCAGCGTGCTTTGTATGTTGGAGCTGAACACCTCGGACAGAATCAGCAGCAGCACCAGCGCCGCACAGTAGATTTTTTGCGCCGCGCCCTGCCGCCGCCCCGCGCCGGGGTCCAGCGGTTTGCATTTTGAGATAAGCATACCGTAATCCTTTCGCAGATAAGTAAAAATAGTATACCATACTTGCCCCGAAAAGAAAAGCCGGGCCGCACCTTGTTCTACAAAAAGCGCTATGTTACAATGATTTTATAACATCTGCGGCCCACCCTGCGCCGCGGAAATCCAGCGAAAGATGAGGAGAAAACCATGGATGATATGGAAATCGTACGCTATAAATTTACCTGCTGCGCCTGTTATAAAACCTTTGTTGCTAAAAGCGGCGGCAGCACCCGCTATGTAAACTGCCCTTACTGCGGCGAACAAAACAGAATCAACACCGGCGAACACGCCCAGTACGTCCATAAGGCGCCCGTACAGCAGCCGGAGAAAGAACCAACATATCCGCGACGAAAAGAAGCAAAAGGGCCGCCACCTGGACGCGCTGGCCCAGTTCCACGCGTGGGTCGCACAGTCGCACCGGGTGAGCGGCACACTGTATAAGGGTGCAAAGATCACCTTTGTTACCGAGCAAGTGGAGCAGAAAACCCTGTACAAGCCGCGCGTCGAGAATTATTCGGCGCTGATTGCACAGGATATCAACGCCAACTGGGGGCGTACAACATCCGCAGAAATCAAGGAAGATGCGATCAATAGAAACGATGCGCATGCCAAGAGTGCAGTGTTTTACTTCCATAAGCACAGTTATCAGCTTTGGGGTTCCCAGGGGGCGGGCCCCCTGGGCCGAGCCTCCCGCGCTATCGGAAGTATCGGGACCTTTTTCGCTTCCTTTTTGGGTGTCCAAAAAGGAAGGACTAACGGACGCAGCTCATTATAAAAGGGTGTCCCGCAGGGTGGGGCACCCGCCCAACTCGCAACATAACCAAAACACAGGCCAAGCAATTGTGCAAAATAACGGTTGACACCACCTCCAAAATCCGCTAAAATAAACACATTACATCAAATGCAACGATGGGGAGAAGGTCCTATCCACCCCGCTGCAGAGAGCCGTCGGTTGGTGCAAGACGGTGCGGCAGATAGGGCGTCACTGGCCCCGGAGCAGCCATGCTGATAGCTTTTTGCTGTAGGCATTGCCGGCACCTGACCGTTATCATGCAGGAGCGATTCGCTCGTTTTGCCGCAACGCAAACCCGCTGATCGTGCAGAGAGGTCGCAATAGCGACAATGAGAGTGGTACCGCGGGTACAGCAATTATAAATTTGCTCCCGTCTCTCAAAGGCAATCCGCCTTTGAGGGACGGTTTTATTTTACCTCCTTTCAAGGGCACACAGCTTTGAAGGAGGCATTTTTATTATGATGGACGCAACCAAGTATCATGCAGGGTATTATCCGCCGCCGGTCGAGCCCGGCCACGTGTATGAGTGGACCAAAAAGGACCACATCGAAAAAGCCCCGGCCTGGTGCAGCGTGGACCTGCGCGACGGCAACCAGAGTCTGATCGTCCCGATGAGCCTGGACGAAAAGCTTGAATTTTACGATATGCTGATCAAGATCGGCTTCAAGGAGATCGAGGTCGGCTTCCCGGCCGCCAGCGAGACCGAGTATGAGTTTTTGCGCAAGCTCATCGACGGCAACCGCATCCCGCAGGACGTCACCGTGCAGGTGTTGACCCAGTGCCGCGACCACATCATCCGCAAAACGTTCGAGGCCGTCAAGGGTGCGCCCCGCGCCATCATCCATTTTTATAACTCCACCAGCGTCGCCCAGCGCGAGCAGGTGTTCAAAAAATCCAAAGAGGAGATCAAACAGATCGCCGTCGACGGTGCGAAGCTCGTCAAGCAGTTGAGCGAGGAGTACGAGGGCAACTTCCTGTTTGAGTACAGCCCCGAAAGCTTTACCGGCACCGAGCCGGAATACGCCGTAGAGGTCTGCAACGCCGTGCTGGACGTCATGCAGCCCACGCCCGACCGCCCCATGATCATCAACCTGCCTGTCACGGTCGAGATGAGCATGCCGCACATCTACGCCAACCAGATCGAGTGGTGCTCCAACCACCTGAAATATCGTGACAGTGTCATTCTTTCCACTCACCCGCACAATGACCGCGGCTGCGGCGTCGCCGACGCCGAGCTGGCCGTGCTGGCCGGTGCCCAGCGCATCGAGTGCTGTCTCTTCGGCAACGGCGAGCGTACCGGCAACGTCGATGCCATCACGCTGGCGATGAACATGTACAGCCACGGCGTGGACCCGCACCTCGATTTCAGCGACATGCCCAAGATCTGCGAGATCTACGAGCGCGTGACCCGCATGCACGTCTACGAGCGCACGCCCTACGCCGGTGCGCTGGTGTTTGCGGCGTTCAGCGGCAGCCATCAGGACGCCATCGCCAAGGGCATGACCTGGCGCAAGGAGAAACAGCTCCACGACTGGACCTGCCCGTACATCCCCATCGACCCGCACGATATCGGCCGTACCTACGACGCCGACGTCATCCGCATCAACAGCCAGAGCGGCAAGGGCGGCATCGGGTTCCTGCTGCAACAGAACTACGGCTACAACCCGCCGCCCAAGATGCGCGAGGATCTCGGCTACCGCGTCAAGGATGTCAGCGACCACGAGCACCGCGAGCTGAGCGTCAAGGAAGTGCTCTATGTCTTTGAGACCGCTTATCTC
Source organism: Subdoligranulum variabile (assembly GCA_004554775.1). GTDB lineage: Bacteria > Bacillota > Clostridia > Oscillospirales > Ruminococcaceae > Gemmiger > Gemmiger variabilis_B. The sequence goes on along the minus strand of SFKI01000012.1, from coordinate 44,378 downwards.
AACCACAACAGCCCGCTCAATGTCCCCGCTGCTCACTTTGTGCAGAACGCGGACAACACCATCACTGCCAACATCACGCTGTCTGCCAACGGGCAGGAGACAAACTGCTCGGCCACCGGCAACGGCCGCCTGGACGCCGTGGCTACCGCCATTGAGCAGCAGACCGGCATGCACTTTACGCTGGTACACTACAGCGAACACGCGCTGGATTCCGACACCGACTCCCGCGCCTGCTCCTACGTCGGCCTGAAATGGGCTTCCGGCGAGGAGACCTGGGGCTGCGGCACCCACACCGATATTATCGTAGCCGGTATCAAGGCACTGGTGAGTGCGATCAATAATAAGTGAAAAAGCCCTCCCTGGAGGGAGGGTGGCGCGCAGCGCCGGAAGGGTGGCCGGGAGACGGTTATTCACACCCAGCCACCCCTCACCCGCCTGCGGCGGGAGCGTTCCCCCTCTGGCACTTCGTGCCACCTCCCCCGTATCGGGGGAGTCTGTCCTCGAGGGGAGCCATGTAAAGAGGGAGCCACTAAGAACTAAACGGAGGGAAAACACCATGGGAATGACCATGACGCAAAAGATCCTGGCCGCGCATTGCGGGGAAGCAGCCGTTACCGCGGGCCAGCTCATCAACGCCAAGCTCGATATCGTGCTTGGCAACGATATCACCACGCCGGTGGCGATCAACGAGTTTGAGAAAGCCGGTTTCGACTCGGTGTTCGACCGCACCCGCGTCAACATCGTGCTCGACCATTTTGTGCCCAATAAGGATATCAAAAGCGCCACCCAGTCCAAACAGTGCCGCCAGTTCGCCGATAAATACGACATTCTCAACTTCTACGATGTCGGCCAGATGGGCGTTGAGCATGCGCTGCTGCCCGAAAAGGGCATCGTGACCGCCGGTGACTGCATCATCGGCGCGGACAGCCACACCTGCACCTACGGTGCGGTCGGCGCATTCTCCACCGGCGTAGGCTCCACCGATATGGCTGCCGGTATGGCCAAGGGCGTGGCCTGGTTCAAGGTGCCCGCCGCCATCAAGGTCGAGCTGACCGGCGCCATCCAGCGCCCCGTCACCGGCAAGGATGTCATTCTGCACCTGATCGGCAAGATCGGCGTCTCGGGCGCGCTGTACAAGAGCCTTGAGTTCACCGGTGAGGGCGTCAAGAGCCTGACGATGGAGGATCGCCTTTGCATCTGCAACATGGCAATCGAAGCCGGTGCCAAAAACGGCATCTTCCCGGTGGATGAGATCACCGAAGCCTACCTGAAAGGCCGCAGCCAGCGCACCTGGGTCAAGTACGAGGCCGACCCCGACGCCGAGTATGAGCGCACCGTCACCATCGACCTGACCACGCTGGAGCCGACCGTCAGCTATCCGCACCTGCCCGAGAACACCCACCTCGCCAAAGAGGGTAAGGACATCAAGATCGACCAGATCGTCATTGGCTCCTGCACCAACGGCCGCATCGAGGACATGCAGGCCGCCTACGAAGTGCTGAAAGGCAAGCATATCGCCAAGGGCGTGCGCGGCATCATCATCCCCGCCACGATGGCCGTCTACAAAGAGTGCATCCTGCGCGGCTACACCGAGGCGTTCATCGACGCCGGGTGCATCGTCTCCACGCCCACCTGCGGCCCCTGCCTGGGCGGCTATATGGGCATCCTGGCGGCAGGGGAGCGCTGCGTTTCCACCACCAACCGCAACTTTGTGGGCCGCATGGGCCATGTGGATTCCGAGGTTTACCTGGCCAGCCCCGCCACTGCCGCAGCCAGCGCACTGACCGGCTACATCACCGACCCGAGGGAGGTTTGAGCTATGAACGCAAAAGGACCCGTTTTTAAATACGGCGACAATATCGACACCGACGTTATTATCCCGGCCCGCTACCTGAACACCCAAAGCGCTGCCGAGCTGGCCAGCCACTGCATGGAAGATATCGACAAGACGTTCATTACCCGCGTCAAGCAGGGTGATCTGATGGTTGGCGGCGAGAACTTCGGCTGCGGCTCCTCGCGTGAGCACGCGCCTGTTGCCATCAAGGCCGCCGGCATCAGCTGCGTGATTGCCAAGAGCTTTGCGCGCATCTTCTACCGCAACGCCATCAACATCGGCCTGCCGATTTTGGAATGCCCCGCCGCCAGCGAGGCTATCAACGAGGGCGATATCGTCAGCGTCAACTTTGACACCGGTGTTATCACCGACGAGACCACCGGCCAGATCTTCCAGGCCGCCCCGTTCCCGGAGTTTATCCAGAACATCATCAAACAAGGCGGCCTGATGAACAGCTTGAAGGATTAAATTTGCTTATCCACTTATAAAGCTCATTTTTACCGTGCAGTTTTGTAGGGGCGAACGCTGTTCGCCCCTACAAAGCGCCTTTCAATAGTCTGCGGTTTCCCGTGTGGTAGCTGCTTATGTAGAGGATTTTAACTATGAACAAAAACATTGCCCTGATCTACGGCGACTGCTCCAGCCCGGAGATCGTGACCCAGGCGGTGCGCGTGCTGGACAAGATCGCTGCCAAGCACGGCCACACCTTTACCTACACCCGTGCCTACATGGGCGGCGAAGCCATTGATAAATTCGGCGACCCGCTGCCCGCTGCCGAGCTGGAAAAGTGCAAACAGTCCGACAGTGTGCTGCTGGGTGCCATCGGCGGCCCCAAGTGGGAAGGCATGCCCGGCGACCACCGCCCCGAAAAAGGCCTGCTGCGCCTGCGCGCGGGCATGGGCCTGTACGCCAACAACCGCCCGGCCAAGATCTGGCCGCAGCTGGCCGATGCCTCGCCGCTGAAAAAATCCATCGTGGACCAGGGCATCGACTTCATCGTCGTGCGTGAGCTGATCGGCGGCGTCTACTTTGGCGAGCATAAGACCATCGAGCAGAACGGCGAGAAAGTTGCCATCGACACGATGCCGTACTCTGAGCATGAGATCGAACGCATCGGCCGCATCGGCTTTGAAACCGCGATGAAGCGCCGTAAAAAGCTGACCTGCGTCGATAAGGCCAACGTGCTGGACACCAGCCGCCTGTGGCGCGCCGTCATGCACCGTTTGCAGGCCGAGTACCCCGAGGTCGAGTACAACGAAATGTTTGTGGATAACTGCGCTATGCAGATCTGCAAGAACCCCGCGCAGTTTGATGTTATCGTGACTGAGAACATGTTCGGCGATATTTTGTCCGACGAAGCCAGCGAGATCACCGGCAGCATCGGCATGGTGCCGTCCTCCTCGCTGGGCGAGGGCACCTGCGGCCTGTACGAGCCAATCCACGGCTCCGCGCCCGATATCGCCGGGCAGGACATCGTCAACCCGATCGCCTGCATTTTGTCCGCCGCCATGATGCTGCGCTACAGCTTCGATATGCCCGCCGAGGCCGACGAGATCGAAGCCGCTGTCAACGCCGTGCTGGACGCGGGCTACCGTACCGCCGATATGATGGCGGACGGCTGCACCAAAGTCGGCTGCGCCGAAATGGGCGACAAAATCTTGGAGCATATTTAAACAGCCATCTTCTTAAGGGAGAGCCTTGTTAAAGTTCTTTTGCGTCTTTTTTTCAAGAAAAGACGCAGCCCCCGCTGGATTGTGCGAACCAGCAGGGGCATTTTTTATTGCTTTTTGGTGTCAACCACATCGCGCCAGGGTCGGGCGTCGGCCAACTGATTGTACCGGCGGGTGCGCCAGCCGCGCAGCACCAGGGTAATCACCGCAAACAGGGCGGTTGCTATTACATTGGGCACGCCGATGTTCGGCAGGGCAGGGTAGACCCAGCGATACAGCAGGATGAACAGCACAAACCACACCACCAGCACCGCCGCCTGCGCCGCGCCATAAAGCCCGCCTTTGTCTGCGGTAAGCCAGGCCGACGGCACAAGGCGCTGCAACAGCCAGGCGCTGGGCATCATCACAACAATGCAAATCCCCAGCATGGCGGCGTCGTAATAGCAGTCCCACGGGCCGCCCAGCAGCAGATGGGTCAGCGAGGCAGCCAGACCGAAAAGGCACAGCCACACCAGACTGTCCAGCATGTAGTCTATCAGCTTGGGCCGCGGCATGCTGGCAAGCAGGTCGCGTTTGAACGCGTCTACATCGCCAATGACGGCAGGCAGGTATTGGCCGTCTGCCTCGGCACTGGCGGCCATGGCAATGAGATCCTTGCGCACAAGCTCGATCTCGTAGTTGATGCCACACGTATTGCTGATGGTATTTACAATGCCAGTGATGGTATCGCGGTCGCATTCGGCCAGCGTGGAAAAAATGAGGTCATTTTCTATTTTCAGTTGTTTGTACTCGTTGCGGATGGTCATGGATCAGCCCTCCTTGTCCTGCAAAATGCGGCTGACGGTGGCGCTGGCATCGCGCCAGGCGGCCGTAAATTCCTGTAGGTACGCTGTGCCGTCAGGGGTAAGCGTGTAATATTTGCGGCTCGGCCCGCCGGACCCGGCGCGGTACTCGGCTTTGATCAGGTTTTTGCGTTCCAGCCGCAGCAGCAGGGGATAGAGGGTGCCCTCGGTCAAGTCGGCAAAGCCGCTCTCCCGCAAGGTCGCCGCGATGGCATACCCATATGTCGGCTCCGCCGCAATAATCTTCAAGATGCACCCCTCCAGCACCCCCTTGCGCAACTGCGCCTGGTCAAACATGGGCTGTCCCTCCCTTCCGCTACCTTGTAATACCATGGTGTTAAGTATATTGTAATGCAAAGTAGTCGGGTTGTCAAGGGGATGCGTTGCCTTTTTATGGGCTGCACGGGGCGTCGGGGACGCCGCCCCCTACGGAACCAATGGGTAAGGGAGCGTAGGGGCGAACACTGTTCGCCCGTTCGATTTGGCAACAGCGCAAGATTCAGCGGGCGAGCAATGCTCGCCCCTACGGCCATCGTGTGGTTGTCCCTACCTCATTGGCTCCCCTTGAGGGGAGCTCCCGCGCTATCGGAAGTAGCGGACACCTTTTCGGTTCCTTTTGGGTGTCCAAAAGGAACACTTGACGGAGGTATCCCACTAAAAAAGGGCGTCACCGCAAGGTGGTGACGCCCGTAACGCAAGCATAAAAATTCACTTTTTCCGCAGCCGATACCAGCAATTGGCCACAACATCAAATGTCCTGCTCACCGGCTCACTGGCCAGCAAACACACGCAACCCAAAGCTTCCAACAGCACAAATACCACCGTGACCGGCAGCGGCTTTTCATGGGCGAGCTGGAAAAATCCCAATTCGCTGTAAAACGCAAAGATCGGCATGTGGAAAAGATACACCGCCAGCGTCTTTTTGCCCAGGGCCGCGAAGGCCTTGCACCCGCCCAGCGCAGCGATCAGCGCCAGGCTGGTCACGATGCCGATGGCATAAAACCGCGCACGGTCGGGCAGGGCGTACCCCTCGCCGTAGGCAACGTCGTTAAAAATCTTGGCACTTTCCCGCAGCTGGCCCTCTTGCAGCATCAGGCTGCGGAAATACAGCCCGTAGCACACCACCAGCGCACCCGCCGGGGCTATGCGCATAATAGGGCTGGCCGCAGCCAGGTCGTCCAGCCGGTCGATCTGCAGGCGGAACAGCACGCCAAACGCGTAAAACGGATAGTAGGCAAACACACGCACCAGCGTAAACGGCCAGTCGACGTTACCGGCCCACAACCCCAGCGCCACCGCGCCAGCCAGCCCCAACAGGGCAAAGGGCAGGCCTTTATCGCGCAGGCGGGTCAGCAGCGGCAGAGTCAGATGCCAGAAAATCAGCGCGTACAGATACCACATGTGCCGCCACGGCAGCAAAAATGCCATCAGCAGCCCACCGCTGGCGGCGAAATCCTCGCGCAGAACCACCGCGCGGAACACTAGCATCAGCGCCTGACCCACTGCGTACAGCCACACCTGCTGGGTGATGAGCTTCCACAGGCTGAAATGCGCCACCAGGCCGCTGCAAATGCAAAACAGCGCCATATGGAACAGGTAAATACAGATAAAGGTCGCCCCGATGGGCTTGAAATTGAAGCGGAACTGTTCCATAAAGTGCCCCAGCACCACCAACAGAATGCCCAGGCCTTTCATGATGTCAATATAATCGCGGCGAACGGTTTTATTATTTGGCATAGAATCTCCTTAGGGTATAGTGTAATAAGAGGCTCCCCTTGAGGGGAGCTCCCGCGTTAGCGGGTGAGGGGTGGCCCTCGTATAGAGCAAGCGCGTCTGGCAATACTCGGCTAAAGCAGCCACCCCTCAGTCAGCTTCGCTGACAACTCCCCTCGCAGGGGAGCCTCTTTTATTTTCTAATAACTTCCCCCGAGTCCACCTTGGCCATGGCTTCTACCTCGGCACCGGCTTTGACGATACCGCCGGGAGCAATGTGTACGCCGCGGCCCAGGGTAGCATCGTGGTCCACGATAGCTCCGCCGTTGACGATGCAGCCGACACCCAGCCGCGCACCGGCCCCCACGTACGCCTGCGGCAAAATCACACAGCCCGGCTCCAGCACAGCGCTGGGGCTGACCGCCGCCATATCGCTGATAAATACCGGCGTGTCGTACCCGGCCGCGGCCAGCTTTTGCAGCAGCTCCACGCGCAGGGCGTTGTCACCCAGGGCCACAAAGGCCGGGCGGCCCGGCTTCAGCAGCTTGGGGTCGGCGTAGTCGCGCAGGCCGCCCACGCAGCCGGGGGCGTTATCGTCCAAAAACTCGGCTTCGCCCCACCCCTCGGCCGAGAGCCAGTCCGCCAGCTGGCGGCCAAAGCCGCCCTTGCCCAAAATAAGCGGATGATTTTTGGTAATGCTGATCGAAATAAATGCCATACTTATCCCTCCTGTGCCGTTTCGGCGGTTTCGCCGTCCGGGGTCTCTACAACATTCGGGTCTGCGCTTTCCAGGCTGGTGCGTGGGTGCACGGCCAGCGGGTGAGGCAGGGTGCCCGTTTCCAACTGCTGCAATGCCTGCGGCACACCGGGGAAGAACCGCGCAATGCCAGTCCCGGCGCAGTGCAGGCCGTCAAAGAAATCGGTCTCTTCCAAGCCCTCAATGCAGGCGGGGTCGTAGCTGCCGTACAGCGGCACATTGTTTTGCGCGCAGTACTGGCGCAGCCAGTTTTCCACCTCAAAAAAGCCTTTGTGCAGCTCGGGCTCGGTCAACAGGTAACCGTACAGGTAGGGGTGCCAGGGCGACAGCACCAAAATCACCGTCGTGCCCTGGTCTTTGGCGTAGTTCATAAAGGCGGTAAACGCCTGGATCTGGGTGTCGCTCATCGCGTCGAAGCCTTCCATATGCACGCTATTAAAGCTCATGCAGGCTTCGGCGGCCAGCGTGCGGATCTGGTCGGCTGTCTGCGTTCTGAACGCCACATCGTACAAAACGCTGCCATCCGACCGTTTGATCGTCGTCGTCTGGTCGTAGGGATCGCCCTGCACGGGGTTGAACTCGATCGTGTTGCCCTCATCATCGGTGACGGTGGCCTGGCCGCGGTTCTTTATGTAGTAGTCGACGTTGCCCTGGAAGTACGCCGGGTCGGCCAGCGCTTTCCATAGCTCGACCTTGTCGGGCTCCTCGTAGTCGGTGGGGACGTTCAGCACCTTGGTCAAAAACTCGTTGTACAGGTCGGCGTCGGCGCGGGCGTCAAAGGCGGCCTCGCTGCCGTAGAACACCCATGGGTCGATGCTCCAAAGCAGCACCTTGGGCGTTTTGCCGTAGCTGACCATCTTGTAGTAGCTGGTCATGTTGTCGCGCACGTCCGCGCCGGTGACGCCCATATTAAAAAAGGTATCCACGCCGGTGTTTTCGCGGTTGAATTGCAGCACGCGGCTCGAACCAATGCCGATGGCCTCGGGCGCCCGCTCCACGTCCTGCGCGAACAATTGTACCACCTGGCGCTCGTCCATCTGCTCGAAGTTGGTCACATCGTACCCTTGCAGCATCAGATCAACGATGCGGCGGGGGGCCAGCGCGCCCTGGAACAGACCGCTGCGGTCGACATTATAGCTGAACGCCACCATAAACACAAGGATGGGCACCAGCAGCACCACACGGCTGGCGGTTTTTACGCCAAAGTAGATGCGGCGGGCCAACCCGCGCAAGAACCACACCAGTGGATTGCGGCGGCGTTTGCGGCGCTTTTTATTGGTTGCTTTTTTCGGTTTCGTCGCCGGGGCGGCGCTTTGTGCGCCGCGCTGGATCTTGACCGGCGGCGCGGGGATCGGGGTAGGGGATTTTGCCATAATGCACCGCCTTTCGTTAATATTGCTGGTAGATGAACGCCGACTGGCCGAAGGCGGCGAAGAAGAGGATCGCTGCCGCTGCCGCATAATACAGCGTCCAGCGCAGCGGCCAGACCTGCTCGCGGATCCAGCGGGCTACGCTGCGGCCGTCATGCTCCACGGCAAACACCACAAAGGTGCCAAACAGCAGCACAACCGGCAGACGGCCGTCGATGCCGGAATCCAGCAGCAGCTGCTGCACCTGGTGCCAGCTGCCAGCAAGGCCGTTCCAGCCTTGCAGCATCGCGCCGTAGATGGCGAACGGGTCGGCATTATACAGCGCTGCAGCGAAGAATACAAGGGTAAAGCAGAACAGCAGGTTGGTGATCGTCACCTGGCAGATGGTTTTTAGCCAGGCCTGCTGGTACAGCGGATTGAATTTTTCCATCCGCTTGCGGGCCTTGGCGGTCATGGCACCAAACGCGGCCAGAATGCCGCAGGCCAGGCCCCAGGCGAGATACCGCCAGTCGGCCCCATGCCACAGACCGCTGCACAAAAAGACAACGACGATGTTTAAGTAATGCCGCCACGGCGCGCAGCGGCTGCCGCCCAGTGAGAAATAAACGTAATCGCGGAACCAGCCGGTCATCGAGATATGCCAGCGTCGCCAGAAATCGTTGAAGCTGCGGGCTTCAAACGGAGAGTCGAAGTTTTCGATGAGGTCATAGCCCAGAATGCGCGCCGCGCCCAGTACGATATCGCAGCAGCCCGAAAAGTCCATGTACAGCTGCACCGCAAACAGTACGGTGGCTGCAGCCAGGTTGGGGCCGCTCATCTCCGACATATTGCCGTAAACGAAGGAAACGTACTGGCTGAGGTTATCGGCAATCACCATTTTTTTGGTGTAGCCCCACAGCATGCGGAACGCGCCGCCCGCACAGCGGTTGTAGCTGAAACGGCGGCTTTTCTTGATCTGCGGGCGCATCTGGGGGTAGCGCTCGATGGGGCCGGTGATGAGGGTGGGGAAGAAGCTAACGAACAACGCATAGTGCAGCGGGTTCGTTTCGACCTTGCAGCGTCGTTTATACACATCAATCGTGTAGCTCATCGCCGCAAAGGTGAAGTAGCTCAGGCCCAGCGGGGCCAGCAGATTGTCCCGGTGGCTCATCACACTGCCAAGCGAATCGGCCAGCATGTTCCAGTATTTGTAGTAAATCAGGATGCCCACGCCGCCCAGTACCGATACCAGCAATGCCAGCACCCGCACGGGCTTTGCCCTGACTTTTCCAATGACCAGGCCGCACAGCCAGCTGACCAGCGTAGCCCCCAGCAGCACGCCTACCAGCGGGCGGTTGACGGGGTCATAGCAGAAAAATCCATAACTGGCCGCCAGCAGGAAGTAGGGGCGCAGCACCCGCGGCAGCGCATAATGCACCAGCGCCACCGCCGCAAAAAAGGCGATAAACAACAGCGACGTGACCGCCATTGACTGATCCTCGCACAAAAAGGCAAGGATCTGCTCCCAAGTGATCGTCATAACCGCACTCTCTCTTTGCTATTTTTAACGTCTTATCGGTTCTTTTCTTCCAGTTCGCGGACGCGTTTTTCCAAAATGGCGTTGGCCTGGGTCAGCCGCTTGCACTTTTCGGCCAGCTGGGTAATGGCAATGCTCAGGGAAAGCAGCACCACCAAAACAAAGCAGAACATCAGCAAAAATACCAGATTGACCGGCATTTCGATCGACAAAATGTCCCGCAGCACATAAATTACATAGGGGAACGCCGCCGCGATGACCAGCGCCACGGCCAGCAAAAGCCACAGCAGGCTGTACTTTACGCTCATCAGCCCACGCTTGAGCAGGGTAAAAATGATGCACAGCAGCACCAGCGCGCCCAGCACCATAAACAGTTGCAGTTCCGGGGTCATGCTTTGCCTCCTTTTACCTTGTGGATGGAAAAGCGGTCGATGATGAGCGCCAGCGAGACTTTGATCATATAGTAGGCGCTTTTAAAGCTGTGGATGCTCGACACGCCGCCCTGGCGCTCCCGCATGATGACGGGGGCTTCGCCGACCGAGAAGCCCGCCAGGCTGGCGGCAAGGATCGCTTCCGGCTCAGGGTAATCAATGGCGTAGTGACGTGCAAAATAAGCGGTCATTCGGGCATTGCAGGCGCGGAACCCGCTGGTGACATCCAGCACGCGCTTGCCGCACAGCAGATGGATCAGCCAGCTCAAAAATCGGATGCCCACCCGGCGCATAAAGCTGGTCTGGAAGCCCTCTTTTTTAATAAAGCGGCTGCCAATGCACATATCGTAGGTACCATCCAGTACGGGCTGCACCACTTCCATCAGGTAGGCGGGGTCGTGCTGGCCGTCGCCGTCCATCTGGATGGTCACATCGTAGCCGTTGTGCACGGCATACTGGTATCCGCACTGCACGCCGCCGCCAATGCCCAGATTGACCGGCAGATCCAAAAACGGGTAGTGGTGGGCGTGCAGAATGTCAGCGCTATGGTCGGTAGAGCAGTCATTGATGACAAGGAAGTCCACCTGCGGGCAGGTGGACTTTAAACGTTCCACCGTCGATACGATGTTTTCTTCCTCATTATAACAGGGGATCAGCACCAAAATTTTTGTATCCAAAAGGGGGTACCTCGTGTTTTCTTATTCTCCCTGCAGGGTAAAGCTTTCCAGGCGGCGCAGCAGTTCGGCGCGGCGGTAGTGGGCCTCGTAGTAGGCTTTGGATTTTGCGCCCAGTGCGGCGCGGTCGGCAGCAGGCATGCGGTACAGCGCCAACAGGTTTTGGGTCAGCGCGGCCTGGTCGCAGGCAGGGCTGGCAAGGCCGCCGCCGCTTTCTTTTACGGCTTCGTACCCGGCACCGTTCATGCTGGCAATGACCGGCTTGCCGGCGGCCATGTAACTGGCCAGCTTGCCGGGCACGGTCAGCCCCAGATCCGGGGAATCAGACAGAGAAATCAGCAGCGCATCGGCGAGGGTTGTAAAACTCGGCACTTTTTCGGCGGGCACACTGCCGTAAAAGGTCACGGCGTCCCCGGCGTGCAGTTCTTCAGCCAGCGCTTGCAGGGCTTCGCGGCTCATACCGTCGCCCACCAGCAGGAGGTGCAGATTTTCGGCCCCCGCAGTGCGGGCATCCAGCACGGCGCGCAGCACCATGTCCAGGCTTTGCGCCGGGGTCATCGTGCCGGTGAACACCAGATTGAACCGCCCGGCAAAGCGGGCCTGCAAATCCGGGTCAGGGCAGGGGACGGCATAAAAATCCTCGCAGTACTGCGAAATAACGGCCACATCCTTTTCCGGCTTGCCGGTGCGGGCGATCAGCCGCTTTTGCAGCGGTTCGCTCATGGCGATCAAGCGGTCGGCACGTTTATACAGGCTGTCGCTGACCGTCTGAGCCACCCAGCGCATAAAATGATTTTTGACAGGCAGCACACTGTACAGATTTTCGGGCCAGAGGTCCAGCACATAGTTGGTAAAGGGGATTTTGTGCTTTTTGGCGTATTTTATGGCTGGCCAGCACATCAATACCGGGCTGGTATTGAAGCAGAACACCGCATCGTATCCGCCGGGCAGGCGTTTCAGCGCTGCGGCGGCGTAAAGCGGCCAACTGACGTAGTTTAAAAAAATCGTCTTGCCGGTGTTGCCCTTGCGGGGGATCTCCCGCGCGCGGAAAATCTGCGCACCTTTGTAGGTTTCGGCAAAGGGGCCGTTCTCGCTGTAGCCGGGAAACCACTCGCCCTTGGGATAGTTGGGCAGGCCGCAGAGCACATCCACGTCCAGCCCATCCTGCACAAAGCCCTCGACAATATCATTGATCCGGAAATTTTCCGGCCAAAAATGCTGGGTCACGACCAAAATTCGCATAGGTATGTTGTTCCAATCTTAATTCTTCCGCCACACCATCTTATTGACCACGCCGGTGTAGCTTTGGATGATCTTGACCACCTTCGTGGAGACATCCTCGGTGTAATAGGGCACGGGGATGCCGTTATCGCCGTTGGCGTTCATCGCAACGGCGGTCTCGACGGCCTGCTCGACACCGCCCGCGCGGATACCGGCCAGCACAAAGCAGCCCTTGTCCAAGGCTTCGGGGCGCTCGGTCGAGGTGCGGATGCAGACGGCAGGGAACGGGTGCCCCACACTGGTAAAGAAGCTGGATTCCTCCGGCAGCGTACCGGAATCCGAGATGACCGCGAACGCGTTCATCTGCAAGTGGTTGTAATCGTGGAAGCCGAGGGGCTCGTGCAGCTTAACGCGCACGTCCAGCTGGAAGCCCATGGCGTCCAGCCGCTTTTTGCTGCGCGGGTGGCAGCTGTACAAGATCGGCATGTCGTAGGTCTCGGCCAGATGATTGATGGAAGTGAACAAGTCGATAAAATTCTGCTCTGTGTCGATGTTTTCCTCGCGGTGGGCGGAGAGCAGCATGTATTTCTGCGGCTCCAGTCCCAAACGTTCCAGCACATCGCTGGCTTCGATCTTGGCAAGGTTCGCGTGCAGCACTTCGGCCATCGGGGAACCAGTGACGAAGGTGCGTTCTTTGGCGGTGCCCTCGGCGTTCAGGTAGCGGCGGGCATGCTCAGAATAGCACATGTTAACGTCAGAAATATGGTCGACGATGCGGCGGTTGGTCTCCTCGGGCAAGCACTCATCAAAACAGCGGTTGCCAGCCTCCATGTGGAAGATGGGGATATGCAGCCGCTTGGCCGCAATGGCCGACAGGCAGCTGTTGGTGTCGCCCAAAATCAGCAGCGCGTCGGGCTTCTGCTCAACCATCAGGGCGTAGGATTTTGCAATAATGTTGCCGATGGTCTCGCCCAGATCCTTACCGACGGCGTCGAGGTAAAAATCCGGCGCACGCAGGCCGAGGTCCTCAAAAAAGACTTGGTTCAGGTTATAATCGTAGTTCTGGCCGGTGTGGACCAGGATCTGGTCAAAATATACGTCGCATTTCTTGATAACGGCCGACAACCGGATGATCTCCGGCCGCGTACCGATGATGGTCATGAGTTTGAGTTTGTTCATGGATAATTTTCTCCTTAAACCGGCAATCCAAACGTATCCGGTTTCGCCGGGTCAAACGGTTCGTTGGCCCACATCAGGGTGATAAGGTCCTCGGTGTCGCTCAGGTTGATGATATTATGCGTATACCCCGGCAGCATCTGCACAGCCGTGGGCTCGTCGCCGCTGACGGTAAATTCCAGCACTTCGTCGCTGTCTACGCGGCGCTCCTGGATCAGCGCGCGGCCTGCCACCACAATGAAAAACTCCCACTTGGTGTTGTGCCAGTGCTGGCCCTTGGTAATGCCGGGCTTCGAGATATTCACGCTGAACTGGCCGCAGTTTTCGGTTTTCAGCAGTTCGGTAAAGCTGCCGCGCGCGTCCGCGTTGACTTTCAAGGGGAATGCGGCTTTTTCTTTCGGCAGATAGGAAAGATAGGTCGAGTACAGCTTTTTGGCAAAGCTGCCCGCCGGGATGGCTGGCACCACCAAAGTTCGCGGCTGGTCGTGGAATTTTTGCAGCAGATCCACGATTTCGCCTAAGCTGACCTTGTGCGTCACCGGTGCGGCGCAGTAGCGGCCCTGCGCCGAGAAAACCGGCGTCAGGCCGTCATAATCGCAGCGGTGGGGGCAGCTTTCCAGCGCGTCGAGCATCTCCTCGATCAGATCGTCAATGTACAGCAGTTCCAGCTCGGTGGCGCGGTCATTGACCGTGATGGGCAGATCGTGCGCCATGTTGTAGCAAAACGTCGCTACAGCGCTGTTATAGTTAGGGCGGCACCATTTGCCGAACAGGTTCGGGAAGCGGTAGACCAGCACCGGCGCGCCGGTCTTTTTGCTGTAATCAAAAAACAGTTCTTCGCCCGCCAGCTTGCTTTTTCCGTAGTCGCTCTGGCCATAGCGGCCGATGAGCGTGGCCTGGATGCTGCTGGACAGCATGATCGGGCAGGTGTTGCCGTGGCGTTTCAGCGTATCCAGCAGGGTAGAGGCAAAGCCGAAGTTGCCCTGCATGAACTCGGCCTCGTTTTTGGGACGGTTGACGCCCGCAAGGTTAAAGACAAAGTCCGCCTTGGCGCAGTATTCGTCCAGCAGGGCCGGGTCGGTGTCAAGGTCGTACTCGTAAATCTCGTCCACAGTCAGGGCAGGGCGGGTGCGGTTTTTGCCATCCCGCAGGTTTTTCAGGTTCTCACACAGGTTGCGCCCTACAAAGCCTTTGGCGCCGGTGACAAGAATTTTCATGCCTTGCCTTCCTCTTTCAGCATTTCCTGGATGTACTCAGTCGTCTTGATTTTGGCGATGGTCTCCTCGACGTTCAGGCGGCGGGTGTTGTGGCTGGTGTAGTCCTCGTCAGCCTGGGTGTGTACCTGGCCCTTGACGAAGAACTTATCGTAGTTCAGGTCGCGGTTATCGGCGGCAACACGATAATAATTGCCCATATCCTCACTGCGCATCCGCTCTTCCTTGGTCATAAGGGTCTCGTACAGCTTTTCGCCGTGGCGGGTGCCGATGATGTTCGTGCCTGTATCGCCGAACAGGGTCTGCACAGCTTTGGCCAGGTCGCCGATGGTGGAAGCGTCGCTCTTCTGGATGAAGAGGTCGCCGGGGTTGGCATGCTCAAACGCAAACATGACCAGATCGACGGCTTCGTCGAGGTTCATCAGGAAACGGGTCATGTTGGGGTCGGTGATGGTGATGGGGTTGCCAGCCTTGATCTGCTCCACAAACAGGGGGATAACGCTGCCGCGGCTGCACATGACGTTGCCGTAGCGGGTGCAGCAGATGACGGGGCCGCCGCGCTGGGCCGAAACACGGGCGTTGGCGGTGATGACATGCTCCATCATAGCCTTGGAGATGCCCATTGCGTTGATGGGGTAAGCGGCTTTGTCGGTGGACAGGCAGACGACGCGCTCAACGCCGGCCTCGATGGCGGCATGCAGCATATTATCGGTGCCCTCAATGTTGGTGCGCACGGCTTCCATCGGGAAGAACTCACAGGACGGGACCTGCTTCAGCGCAGCAGCGTGGAAAATAAAGTTGACACCGGGCATTACATCGCGGATGGACTGCGGGTTGCGCACATCGCCGATGTAGAACTTGACCTTTTCGGCGTAGGCAGGGTACTTGGCTTGCAACTCGTGGCGCATATCGTCCTGCTTTTTCTCATCGCGGGAGAAAATGCGGATCTCGCCGATATCGGTGGTCAAAAAATGCTTGAGGACCGTATTGCCAAAGCTGCCCGTCCCGCCGGTGATCAAGAGGGTCTTGCCTTTAAAAATCGTGTCTGCCATGATGGCCTCCTTATAGTTCAGCGCCGCCGGGCGCAGATATCCTTTATAATCTTTCTTATTGTATCATAAAATGACAGGTTTGAAAAGAGGGAACCGCCCCACTTGCAGGATTTGGTATTTGTGTTATACTAACTATAGACACGGCTGCCAAAAATGAACCATAAGGATTTGCCGGATGTTTTCCCTGCGGGGGTGGGCACATGACCTTCCCTCGCCGTAGGGGCGGATTCCATATCCGCCTGTGGAGCCCCGCCACAACGCAGCCCCACAGATATGGCAGCTATTACAGCTATTATATAATAAGGTAAGAAAGGACAATCACCATGCGCGCTTATGAACGTCTTTTGAATTATGTCAAGGTCTGGACGACCTCGGACCCCGAGAGCGGCACCCATCCCAGCACGATGCGCCAGTTTGACCTGGCCCATCAGCTGGTGCAGGAGCTAAAAGACCTCGGCCTTGCCGATGCCCGTGTGGACGAGCACTGCTATGTCTACGCCACGCTGCCCGCCACCCCGGGGCAGGAGAGCGCCAAGCCCCTGGGCTTCATCTCCCACATGGATACCACCGACGACGCCAGCGGCGAGAATGTCAACCCGCAGATCCATCCCAACTACGACGGCGGCAAGGTCGTGCTGCCCGCCACCGGCGCGGTGCTGGACCCCGCTGTTTTCCCGTTTTTGACCGAAATGAAGGGCCAGACCCTGATCACCACCGACGGTTCGACCCTGCTGGGTGCCGACGACAAGGCCGGTGTGGCCGAGATCATGACGATGCTTGAGCGCATCATCGCCGAAAAGCGCCCCCACGGCAAGCTGTGCATCGGCTTTACCCCCGACGAGGAAATCGGCGAGGGTGCCAGCCTGTTTGATGTGCCCGGCTTCGGCGCGGCCTACGCCTACACCGTCGACGGCGAAGATGCCGGCGAGATCAGCTATGAGAACTTCAACGCCGCTGCGGCTGTTGTGACTGTGCACGGTTTCAGCGTCCACCCCGGCAGCGCCAAAAACACGATGATCAACGCCCAGAACGTGGCCATGGAGTTCCACGCCGCACTGCCCGCTTTTGCCCGCCCCGAGCATACCGAGGGCCGCGAGGGCTTCTTCCACCTGACGAGCATGGTGGGCGACGTGACCACCGCCAAGCTGGGCTACATCGTGCGTGACCACGACACCGCCAAGTTTGCCGCCCGCAAGGCCCAGATGGAGCATATCGCCGCCTGCTTGAACGACCGCTACGGCGCAGGCACCGTCGAGCTGGACATCCACGACAGCTACTACAACATGCTGGAAAAGATCCAGCCGCACTTCCACCTGGTGGAGAACGCCCGCAAGGCCATCCGCACCGCCGGGCTGGAGCCCATCGAAACGCCGGTACGCGGCGGCACCGATGGCGCGACGCTGAGCTATATGGGCCTGCCCTGCCCGAACCTGGGCACCGGCGGCTTCAACTTCCACGGCCCTTGCGAGTGCATCACCGCCGAGAAAATGGATCAGTGCACCGAAATTTTGCTGAATTTGGTGGATTTGTATAAGTAACCATATTGAAAGGCTCCCCTCAAGGAGAGCCTTTGCTCCCCCCCACCTGCCGTTTTGTGCAAACCGCACAGAGCGCGGGCGGGGGATTTTTTGTGTAAAAAGCCTATGTCATTTCCCGGAAAATTGTGGTATACTGGTCATGAAAAAACATAGTATCGAAACTTTACAAGGAGGTCAATTATGTTTCAACCGGGAGATATTGTCAGTTACGGCACAAATGGCGTCTGCACTATTACCGAGAAAAAGCGTATCCGGCTGGCGGGGCAGTCCTGCAACTGCTTCATTTTAAAGCCGGTCTATGACAGCAGCATGACTATCTGTGTGCCCTGCACAAGCCAGGTTCTGCTGGATCGCATGCGCTCCCTGCCCACCAAAGAAGAACTGCTGGCAATGCTCCACGAGCCCGCTCCCGCGCACGAGCCGGACGCCGACGCCCGCAGGGAGCTGTACCGCCAGGCGCTGCAAAGCGGCGACCGCCGCCGTCTTTTGCGGATGGTGCGGGACATCCACACCCAGCACCAGGCCCGCAAAGCGCAGGGCAAGGGGCTTTCGGCCTTTGATGACCGCGCTTTGCGCGAGGCGCAAAACTTATTGCACAGTGAGTTTGCATACATTTTAGGCATTGAACCCAACGCCGTCCCCGCATTTATCGCAGGGGAGTTGGGAGAATAAAAATACGCCCGAATCATACGGTTCGGGCGCGTTTTTATGTTGTGCATCCGGGCAGGGGGTGCCTTGAGGGATTCGCAGGGGAGCGTTCCATATGCTCCCGCGGACGAGCAATGCTCGCCCCTGCAATTTGTCACTTCATCTTGCCAACATATACAAGATACGAATACAAGTAGATCCACGCCGAACCGCCGCATACGGCGCCGAGCAGCAGAATCAGTGCGCCGGTGTCGCCCAGCAGGCTGCCCAAAAAGGCCACCACGATCAGCGCAATCCCCATCACAATAAAGGTGATACCGCCCATGCGCTGGGTGCGCTGCCAGTTGTGTTCATCGTTCAGCGCCCAGGGGGTGCGGCAACCGAACGTGTAATTCTGCTTGATGTTGGGCATAAAATTGCCCAGAATAACGAACATTACGCCGATGCCGCCGCACACCACGATACTGATCATGTTGTTGCTGCCGGGCAGCACGTCAAACACGGTCAGCTCGGTCAGCCAGGTCATGCCGCACGTAAACAGCACAAACAGCGTGATAAAAATGTTCCACACCTTGCCAAAGCGCTCAAAATTCTGGTGCTTGGGGTCAACGCGGCGCACCACTTCCATAAAGAGAAGCAAAATCAGCGGCAGCACGCAGAAGATCAAGTTGCTCTGTTTACTACTCCAGCCGTTCACTTCGCCGCTTGCACCCCAGTGGGTGGGCACGGTATCCGGCAGGGCAGGGTAGACGGCCAGGTGGCCGACCATATTCACCACACAAACCGCCAGCAGCACCCAAAACAGGGGGCCTAATTTAAGTTTTTTCATCGTCGGTTCCTCCTTTTACGAAACCACAATCGTAAAACCATTTCATCAATTCCTGAAACACGGTCAGGTTCAGGCTGTATACAATGTTTTGGCCGCTGCGTTCATCGCTGACCAGGTCCGCCGCCTTTAAAATGTTCAGGTGGTGGCTGACGGACGGCTTGGTCATATCAAACTGCGCTGCGATCTCCCCGGCTGTCAGGTTGCCCTGGGCCAGCAGCTCTAAAATGCGCCGCCGGTTCGGATCCGCCAGGGCCTTGAATGCGTCACCCAAAGTTCCGGGTTCCCCCTTTCGTTCGATTTTTGCGGGCCGCTGCCCTATCTGCCCGCTTTGGATACGGTTTTATTAGATATTTAGATGTTTACCTAATTATCTATCTGTACAATACCACGCCGCCGTACCCTTGTCAATAGGGGAGAGATAAAAAACTGCCCCCAACATCCCAAAGGACGCCGGGGGCAGTGCTTTACGCAGGTTTATTCGTACTTGACGTTGTCGATCAGGTTCTGCATCACTTCACTTTGCAGAACGTTCATCTTAATGTAGTTCTCACCGTAGGAGGAGATGTAGGCGCTGGGGTCGGTGGAGCCGTAGAACTTGCCAAAGTCCTGGTTCATCAGGGCGGTGTCGCAGACAAGGCCCTGTTTCTCAGCGATGGCCTGCATCAGCAGGGCCTGCTCGGTGATGGTGTTCAGGCTGCCCTGGATATCCTCGACATAGGCGTCGACGCTGTCATAGCTGGTGCCGAGCATGCCGCTTTGCAGCAGGGCAGTCATCGTGGTGCCATAGCTCTTGGCGTAGGTGTATACGCGGTACAGCACAACATCGCGGTAGTAGTCCAGCACGTTCTGGGGCAGCTCTTTGGCAAAGCTGACCTTGTCATGCAGGGCGCTGTACACGGTGCTGGCCTGCTGGTCGTAGAGCATCGTGTTCTTGACGAAGTTGTTCAACTCGTCGATGGTGTTCAGATTCATCGTCTCGCCCAGATTGCTGGCGACCCAGTCATCGGTCAGGTCAGGGTTCTTGGACTCTTTGATGTAGTTCAGCGTGGTCTTGAACACAGCTTCCTTGCCGTTGAGGTCCTCGTTGCCGTAATCCTCGGGGAAGGTGACGGTCACGTCAAAGGTCTCACCGGGCATATGGCCGACGATCTGATCCTCGAAATCGTCGATGTAGCTGTGGCTGCCCAGGGTCAGGTCAGCGCCGTTGCCCTGGGTGTTGCCGCCGTCAAACTCCACACCGTCGATGGAGCCGACATAGTCGATGTTGACGGTGTCGCCGTCCGCAGCGGCGCGGTCGGTGACCTGCTCGTCGGTGGCGTAGTTGGACAGGACGTTCTGGTCGATGTAGCTGCTGATGTCCTCGTCCGTGACTTTGCCCAGGTCCGCGTCAATGGTGATATCGGCGTAATCGTCGGGCAGGGTGACGTAATCCAGTGCAGTGACGTCCTTCAGGTAGCCGTTGTCGTCGTACGCCTGGGAAAAGCTGAAGTCGGCCAGATAGTCGTAGGCAGACTCGTCCACCTCGGCAGTTTCCTCCGTGGTAGAGGATGCGGCGGTTTCTTCGGTCGCGGCGGACTCTGCAGTGGCCTCGCCGGAAGCAGCGCTGCTGCAGCCCGCCAAAGCAGCAGTCATGCCCAGAGCCAGCACAGCCGCCAGGGCACGGTTCATAGTAGAAAGTTTCATGGGATTCTCCTGTTTCTTAAAATTGCATACCATTTTATTATACACGCATTTTGCCAAAAGTACAGCGCAAACAATGAAAAAGGTGTGAAATCTGGGCAAAAGCAACCGCGTTCAGCCCATTAAGGCCAGCCGCAGCGGGTCCTGTTAGAAATATGACTGATAATGTGCGAATATTGCAAAAGCGTGGTATAATAAAAACGAATTTTCAAGTAAGTTCGCGCTGCCGTAGGGGCAGATTCCATATCCGCCCCTACGATAAGCCACAAGACCCGTACATAAATATAAAAGGAGAAACCATGGATAAAACCAAAATTGCCCGCATCAATGCGCTGGCGAAAAAAGCAAAGACCATCGGCCTGACCGCGCGCGAGACCGCCGAACGCGACGCCCTGCGCAAAGAATACCTGGCCGAGATGCGCGCCTCGTTCAAGGCGCAGCTGGATTCTACGTATGTGCAGACCGCTGACGGCGCAAAGATCCCCTACGCCGAGTACGCCCGCACCGCCAAGGAAGCCGCCGATGACAAAAAATGACGCTTCCATTCTGCATGTCAAAACATAAAAATCCCTATGGAAATCCACAAAACAGTATGTTATAATAGAAGAACGGCAGCGGATCCCGGATGTTCCGGAGAAGGCTGAAATGCCTATTACGAATTTTACGAAAGAGGTAAAAACGTATGCTTACTGCAATCACCGGTATCAACTGGGGCGACGAAGGAAAGGGCCGCATGGTCGACCTGCTCAGCCAGGATTATGACATTGTTGCCCGCTATCAGGGCGGCGACAACGCTGGCCACACCGTCAAGAACGAGCGCGGCAAATTCATCCTGAACCTGATCCCCTCCGGCATCCTGCGTCCGGACGTCGTCTGCGTTATGGGCGGCGGCATGGTCATCGACCCTGAGCATCTCGAGAAAGAGATCGCGTCCCTGACCGAGAAGGGCATCGAGATCAGCCCGAAGAACCTGAAAATCTCTGACCGCGCCACCATCACCATGCCTTTCCACGTGGCACAGGATGGCCTGGAGGAAGAGCGCCTGTCCAAGACCGGCGCACAGTTCGGCTCCACTAAGCGCGGCATCGCCTACAGCTACGGCGACAAATACATGAAAAAGACCCTGCGCATGGGTGATTTGGTCCACATGGACGCTGGCGTCAAGAAGCGCCTGGAGACCATCGTTGAGTCCAAGAACCTGACCATGGTTTCCATCTACGGCCAGCAGCCCGTCAGCGTTGAGGAAATGTGGGCCTGGTGCGAGAAATATTCCAAGCTGTTTGCCCCCTACATCTGCGATGTCGGCCAGTATCTGGCTGAGGCTGACGAAGCCGGCAAGAAGATCATGTTCGAGGCCCAGTTGGGTGCGCTGCGTGATATCGACTTCGGCATCTACCCCTACACCTCTTCTTCCAACACCGTGTCTGCCTATGCCCCCATCGGCGCAGGCATCCCGGGCCACAAGCTCAACCTCTCCATCGGCATCATGAAGGCGTATTCTTCCTGTGTCGGCGAGGGTCCCTTCACCACCGAGCTGGCCATGACCGAGGAAGAGAAGCACGTTCTGCGTGAGCATGGCCACGAGTACGGCGCTGCCACTGGTCGTCCCCGCCGCGTAGGCCCATTTGACGCTGTTGCCAGCCGCTACGGCGTGCAGTGCCAGGGCTGCGATGCACTGGCCCTGACCCTGCTGGACGTGCTGGACTACATGGAGGAAGTGCCCATCGTCACCGCGTACCGCCTGACCGATGGCAGCACCACCACCCGTTTCCCGATGGGCAAGACGCTGGACGATGCCCAGCCTGTTGTTGAAAAAGTCCCCGGCTGGCATTGCGACATCACCGGCGTGCGCAAGTTCGAGGATCTGCCCGTTGAGGCCCAGAACTACGTCACCCGTCTGGAAGAGCTGGTCGGCTGCAAGATCAAGTATATCTCCGTCGGCCCCGACCGCGACGCCTGCATTGTAAGAGAGTAAGTACAACCAGTAAAGGCTCCCTCTCAAAAGGCGCCGTATCTCAAAATGAACCAACCAACAAAGCGGCAGACCCACGGTCTGCCGTTTTGTAAAATACGGAAAGTGAGTTTCCCATGATTCAACTGCTGATCCGCACCTTTATCAAGAACGCGGACAATACGGCCAGCCGCACGGTGCGCACGGCCTACGGCAATCTGGCGTGCCTGGTCAGCGTGGTATGCAACCTGCTGCTGTTTGCGGGTAAAGCCACCGTAGGTACGCTGTTTGGCAGCGTGTCCATCACGGCAGACGGCTTAAACAACCTGTCGGACGCCAGCTCCAACATCGTCAGCCTGATCGGCTTCAAGCTCGGCTCTCGCCCGGCTGATTCCGAGCATCCCTACGGCCACGCGCGGTATGAATATCTCGCCGGGCTGGCGGTTTCGGTGATGATTTTGGTCATTGGCGTTGAGCTGTTCAAGGAAAGCTTCGCCAAAATACTGGCCCCCACACCGGTCAGCTTCGGCTGGCTGACGGTCGCTGTGCTCGTGGCGTCCATCCTCGTCAAGCTCTGGATGAGCCGCCTCAACCGCACAATCGGCCAGCGCATCGACTCGGACACGCTGCTTGCCACCGCCGCCGATGCCCGCAACGATGTCATCACCACCAGTGTCGTGCTGGTCGCCGCCGTACTAACCCAGCTGACCGGCTTTGCCCGGCTCGATGGACTCATGGGCATCGGTGTATCGCTGTTTATTCTCTACAGTGGCGCGATGCTCGTCAAAGACACGATCGACCCGCTGCTGGGTTCGGCGCCCGACCCGGACCTTGTCAAACACATCGAGGAAAAAGCCCTGAGCTACCCCGGCGTGCTGGGCGTGCATGATCTGATGGTCCACGACTACGGCCCCGGCAACCGGCTGGTCAGCTTCCATGTGGAGATGGACGCCAGCGCCGACGTCATGCACAGCCACGATGTCATTGACCGCATCGAGCGCGACCTGCTCAACCAGGACGACCTGGTAGCGACCATCCACTTTGACCCCGTCGTCACCGGCGATGCCCATGTGGCCGAGCTGCGCACCTTTTTGCAGCAGGAGGTCGCCAACCTGGACACCCACGCCAACATTCACGATTTGCGCATCGTGCCCGGGCCGACGCATACCAACGTGATCTTTGACTGCGCCGTCCCCGCCGAATACATCACCGAAAAGCAGCGTCGTGGTGCCAAGCTGGCCGCCGCCCTGCGCGCTGCTGTCGAGCGAAAATGGCCCGACCATTTCTGCATTATCAAGCTGGAACCCGACTACTCTGCCGGGATACATGAGACAAAATAAAAAACAACACAGGAACGAGGTATCTACCATGGATTACAATAAAGCCGCCCTGGAACTCCACAGCAAATATCCCGGCAAGATCGCCGTGCAGAGCCTGGCCCCCTGCAAAGACCGCGACGCCCTGTCCACCGCCTACACCCCCGGCGTGGCCGAGCCCTGCCGTAAGATCAAGGCCAATCCTGACGACGTTTACACCTACACGATGAAGGGCCGCACCGTGGCCGTCGTGACCAACGGCACTGCCGTGCTGGGCCTGGGCAACATCGGCCCCGAGGCCGGTCTGCCGGTCATGGAAGGCAAGTGCGTGCTGTTCAAGGAGTTTGGCGGCGTCGATGCGTTCCCCATCTGCCTGAACGCCAAAACCAAAGAGGAAGTCGTTGCAGCCGTCAAGGCCATCGCACCGACGTTCGGCGGCATCAACCTCGAGGATATCCGCAGCCCCGAGTGCTTCGAGATCGAGGCCGAGCTCGAGCGCGACCTCGACATTCCCGTGTTCCACGATGACCAGCACGGCACCGCGATCATCGTTCTGGCCGGTGTGCTCAATGCCCTGAAAGTCGTTGGCAAGCGCATCGAGGACATCAAAATTGTGCAGAACGGCCCCGGTGCCGCCGGTACGGCCATCATCCACATGCTGCAAGTAGCGGGCGCCAAGCACATTATTGCCGTCGACGAGCACGGCATCCTCGTCCCGGGCCGTCCTGCAGGGCTGGAGGGCCACAAGGCCAAACTGGCTGAGGAGACCAACCCCGAGAAACTCAGCGGCGGCCTGGCCGACGCCATCAAGGGCGCAGATTTGTTCATTGGTACGTCGATTGCAGGTGCCCTGACTCCCGAGTTGGCCGCCACGATGGCTCCGGATGCCATCGTCTTTGCCATGGCCAACCCGACGCCCGAGATCATGCCCGACCTCGCCAAAGCCGCTGGCATCCGCGTCATTGGCACCGGCCGTTCGGACTTCCCGAACCAGGTCAACAATGTGCTGGCGTTCCCCGGCATCTTCAAGGGCGCGCTGTCCGTCCGTGCGCGCGATATCAACCCTGCTATGAAGATGGCCGCTGCCCAGGCCATTGCCGGTCTCATTCCCGACGACGAGCTGAACGAAGAAAACATTCTGCCCAAGGCGTTTGACCCGCGCGTGGCCGACGCTGTTGCAGCTGCCGTGGCCCAAGCCGCAAGAGAAAGCGGCGTGGCCCGCGTATGAGCGCTGTTCGTGAACTGCCCGCCGCCGCTATCACCGATGCGGTCGAGCGCCTGTGCATTGAGGCCAACACCCGGCTGCCTGCCGATGTGAAAGCCGCGCTGGACAAGGCCGAAGCCGCCGAGCCGTGGCCGCTGGCGAAAGAGACCCTTGGCCTGCTGCAAAAAAACCTCTGCGCAGCGAAAGAAAAGGACCTGCCCATCTGCCAGGACACCGGCATGGCCTGCGTGTTTGTGGAGCTGGGGCAGGACGTGCATATTGACGGCGACCTGACCGAAGCCGTCAACGAGGGCGTGCGCCGCGGCTACGAGAAAGCCTACCTGCGTAAGTCCATCACCGCCGACCCGTTACAGCGCGTCAACACGGGGGACAACACTCCCGCGTTCCTCACCGTGCATCTCGTGCCCGGCGACGGCTGCCAGATCACCGTGGCCCCCAAAGGCGCGGGCAGCGAGAATATGAGCCGCCTTGTCATGCTCAAGCCCGCTGACGGCGTGCAGGGCGTCAAAGATTTTGTGTTGGACACCGTCCAGCAGGCCGGGGCCAACCCCTGCCCGCCCATCGTACTGGGCATCGGTATCGGCGGCAGCTTCGACCATTGCGCCGCACTGGCCAAGCATGCACTGCTGCGCCCGCTGGACGTGCCCAACCCCGACCCGTACTACGCCGCACTGGAAAAAGAACTGCTCGACGCCATCAATGCCACCGGCTTTGGCCCGCAGGGCTTTGGCGGGGCCACCACCTGCCTGGGCGTTGCCATTGAGCAAAAGCCCACCCATGTGGCCTGCCTGCCGGTGGCCGTCAACATCAGCTGCCACGTCACCCGCCGCGCCAGCTGCACACTGTAAGGGGGGCGAGCCGATGCAATACGTACTGAAAACGCCGCTGCAGAAATCTGACCTGGCACCGCTGAAAGCAGGGGATACCGTGCTGCTTTCCGGTGTGGTGTACACCGCCCGCGATGCCGCCCACGCCCGCATGATGGAACTGCTGGACAAGGGCGAACCTCTGCCGTTCCCAATCGAGGGTGCTGCCGTCTACTATGTCGGCCCCACGCCGGAGCGCCCGGGCTGTGCCATCGGTGCCGCCGGGCCCACCACCAGCGGCCGCATGGACGCCTACACCCCGCGCCTGCTGGATTTAGGGCTGTCCTGCATGATCGGCAAAGGCAAGCGCAGCGAAGCCGTCAAGCAGTCCGTCGTCAAAAACGGGGCCGTCTATCTCGCCGCCATCGGCGGGGCCGGTGCCCTGATGGCAGGCAGCGTGCAAAGCTGCGAGATCATCGCCTGGCCGGACCTTGGCTGCGAAGCCGTGCGCAGGCTGGTGGTCAAGGACTTTCCGCTGACGGTTCTGCTGGATACCCACGGCGGCGATTTGTACCAGAGCGGCCCCGCCGCCTACCTGGCCAGCCTGACCTGACAGGGGAGCACCCATGAGCAAAGCACAACAAAGACGGTTGAAGCGCCGCCTGCTGGTCTGCGGCCTGGCACTGGCTGTAAGCGTGGCAGCAGCTATTTTGCTGGTCGTTTCCGCCAATGCCCAACGTGCGCACCAGCAGGCCGAACGCGACGTTGCCGCGAGCGCGGCCCAGGCCGCAGCCGAGAGTGAAGCCGCTGCCCAAGCGGCCGCCGAGGAAGCCGCCCGCGCTGAGGAAGAAGCCCAACAGCAGCGTGCTGACCAGGTCGCTGCGGCCACCGCCGCCCACGAAGCCGCCCAATACGGCGATAAGCTCGGCCGCATCTGGGTCGAGGGAACCAATGTAGACTGCGGCCTTTACCTTGGCGACGACGAAGCCGAATTCAGCCGCGGCGCAGGCTGCCGCGCCGAAAGCGACTGCGTGCTGCCCGGCGAGAACGGCACCGTCTTCATCGGTGCGCATACCGGCACCTACTTTGCCGACCTCAGCTCCTGCCAGATCGGCGCGATCATCCACCTGGACACCGACTGGGGTGATTTTGCCTACCAGATTACCGATATGCAGGTGATTTTGGAAACCGACATAGACAAGGTGCGCTGGGGCGCGAGCGAACCCAGCTGCATCCTGTACACCTGCTACCCGTTCGGCATCCTGACCCACACCACCCAGCGCTACGCCGTCTACGCCGCCCCCGTCAACGCCGACGAGTACGGCGTCATCCCGGATGCGGCCAGCGACAGTGCCAGCTAAAGCCCATTGACAAACCCCGCCAAACTTGCTACACTAATAGTTGTTACGCGGCTATGGCGGAATTGGCAGACGCGCTGGTTTTAGGGTCCAGTGTCCCCGACGTGCAGGTTCAAGTCCTGTTAGCCGCATACAAGAAAAGCGCTGGTGCGATGCTTTTGCATCGTACAGGCGCTTTTTCTTCTTTCAATTCTTCTTTTTCCGCTTTTTATGGATCTCCGGGATGGCTACGTTACCGTAGGTGATGGGCTCCTCGGCGGGGCCTGCACGGTCTCGGCAGAGATGTTGCCGCTGGCCAGCAGCAGCAACGCGCCAGCCAGAGCAAAAAGCCGTTTTTTCATGGACACTCCACTTGTATAAATAAACCGCCCCCGCGCCGCACAGACTAAGCGGGGAAGGGGGGCGAGTCAACCATGAACTCCTGCAAGCGGCCGCGTTTTTACGCCATGGCCCTCGCGGCACTGCTTTTGGCAGGCATTTTGCTCTGGTGCCATGTGAATCAGGCTGCCAAGCCGGAACCCACTGCCGCCTCAGGCCCCCGCAGTGTGGTGGTATGCGGCACGCCGTTCGGCGTAAAAATGTTCTCGGACGGCGCACTCGTCGTCGCTTTTGCCGACCGCTATTCAGCGTCCGGGCGTGAAAATCCTGCCAAGGAAGCCGGGCTGCGGCTTGGGGACCTCATCATCTCGGCCGCCGGGCGCCCCGTGCACAGCAACGACGATCTAAGCGCCGCCTTGCAGACGGGGCAGGGCAGCTCTGTGCCGATTCTCTACCGGCGCGGCGGGCATGAGTACACGGCCCAGCTGACCCCCTGGGCGGATGCTTCAGGGGTGTACAAGGCCGGGCTGTGGGTGCGGGACTCCAGCGCAGGCATCGGCACGCTGACCTTTGTGGACCCCGTTGCGGGCAGCTTTGCGGGGCTGGGGCACCCAATCTCCGATGTGGATACTGGGGCCGATTTCACGCTGCTTTCCGGCGAGATCGTGCCCGTCACCGTGACCGGCGTGCGCAAAGCGTCCCCCGGGGCAGCCGGGGAGCTGCGCGGAGAATTTCTGCCTAACATTGTCGGCACCGTCACCGGAAACGACACCACCGGCCTGTACGGCCGCTACACCGCCCCCGCGCAAAACGCCGGAACGATGCTGCCCGTTGCCAGCCCTGAAGAAGTCCACCCCGGCGACGCTGAGCTCTGGACGACCCTCTCCGGCCGCACGGTGCGGCACTACACAGTGCGCATTGAACGGGTGGGCGGCGGACAGGATCGCGACCTGACGCTGCGCGTCACCGACCCGGCCCTGCTGGACGCCACCGGCGGCATCGTGCAGGGGATGAGCGGCTCGCCGCTCGTGCAAAACGGGAAACTGGTAGGGGCCGTCACCCATGTGTTAGTGGGCACACCCGCCAAAGGGTATGGCATTTTTGCCGATACGATGGTAAAAATGGCAGAGAATTATAGCGCTGCATCGTAGGAGCGGATTCTATATCCGCCCGTGCAATTTCACCCATGATGCGGGCTAATATGGAATCCGCCCCTACTGCGTAACCGGGCACATTTCCGTGTTTTACACCTCTTCAAACGCCTTCAGCCAGTCCACATCCTTGTCGCGCACCGGCGCACCCAACGGGTCCTGCCCGCGGCGGGCACGGAACTCGCCCAGCACGGCGGCGGGCATCAGCAAAGCCTTTTCTACCTCGGTCTGGAACACGAGCTTCGGGTTCTTGATCCGGGGATTTTTCATCAGTTCTTTCCAGTAGGTGTCATAATCCATCGTCACTGCCAGCGCTTCAAACAGCGACGAAAGGTCGCCATAGCGCGCGATCACGCGGTTCAGCGAGCCGACAAACTGCATGTTGGCCTTGCCCTCGATCATGCCGTCGTCCTTGCCTTTGACGTTGCGGCGGCAGAAATAGGCGGTCATCTGCACGATGTCCTCCAGCGCTTCCTGCTGCCCGCCCGAAAGGCGCGCTTTCAGGTTTTCGTAATCGCTGAACTTTTCCAGCGCGGCGATCATCGTCTTTTTGGTGGCGGCGTCGTCCGGCGTCAGCTGGGCCGGGACGGCATCGGGCTCGGCCTCGACAAAATCAGCTTCGAGCAGGTCGGGTACCGGCGGGGCCTGGTGGGCGGCAGACTCGGCGTCCTCCTCGCGCAGCTCTTCGACCCCGATGTCTGCCACATACAGGCGGTAATCCTCGAGGTCGTTCATGATGGATTTGTACAAATAGGGCATCGGGGCACGCTTGGTGCGGGCCGTGGGGATGACCTTGGCGGCGTAGCGGCCCGCTACGCCCTCAAACCAGCGGCGCAGGCCCTTGCAGTTGTCGATGACGTTGTTCACCGTCTGGAAGAATACCGCGTTGCCGCCGTCGATCATTTTGTCGCTCGGCGCACCGGCCATCCGCACCATCGCGTCAATAAGCACATGCACGGCGTCCAGCTCTTCAGGCGTCAGCACCAGAGCCAGCTTATCCAGCTCGGCCTTGACGCCCAGCTCCTGGGCCATCAGATCCGGCGTTGCACCGTAGGAGTAGGGGATCGTCGTCTCGGGCACCGAGACATAATCCAGCGTCAGAATGTTCGGATCATCGTCCAAAGTTCCGGTCTCGGCCACCTCCAGGGCGGTGGTCTTTTTGCGCAGGCGCTTGCTGCGCAGCTTGGTGATCTCGTTCAGCTTCTGGTCTGCCACCTGCTTGTCGACCGGCTCAATGGTGACAGAGATGGCAATGACGCGCTGGCGGTCTTTTTCATACACAGCATAGTCGAACAGGATGTCCGTCTTGCCGTTGATCTCGCTTTTGGCTTTGTCCAGCACGGTGCGGCGCACGTGGGCCCAGTTGGACGCGTTGCAGTCCACCTGTTTTTTCAGCGTCTCGATGCTCCACACGAGCGGTTCGCCTTTTTTCTTTTTCTCGAGGTAAAGATTCTGGTAGCTCTTGCACAACTCGTAAATTTTGATGCTGTACTGGCTCTTCATCGGCAATGTGTAGGTGATGTTCATTGTCGTGTAGAACTCTTTGAGCTGGATCAGGTGCGGCTTCAGCGACTGGTCGAGCGTCAGCACGATCTTGCCGGTGCCCTCGTCGATGGTGGCGCTGCTTAACCAGCGGAACATCGTGATTTTCTGGGTGCCTGCCAGCCGGATCCACTGCACTTTGGCGTTGGCAATATCCTCGATGTTTTTCTTGACCTGTTTGTACATCGAGCCGTTGTGCGGGTCGACGCCGCAGAGCTTCAAAAATTCGTAGATCGACATCTCGTACCGCGGCAGTTCGGTATCCGACGGCTTGATCATCGCAAAAATGTGCAGCATCAGCTTCTGTTGGCTGAGCGTCAGGCTGTACATCGCGTTCTGGATCAGGTCGTTGGATTTGCGCACGATCGTCTGATTGCCCCGGGCACTGTAGGTGGCGACCGGGGTCAGGGCGGTATCATCGGGCCGTTGGGTGTTTGGCTGTTTTTTGGGTGCCATATTCTTACCTCGAAATTTTCCTGCAGCTGTGCTTGGCTGTGCAAAAGGGGGTGTTTTGGCGCACAGTCTGCAACGGTAATGCAAGGGGCAACTCTACACCACGCTAAGCACTACTCTGGCGGCTACTGTACACCAGCTGCGTTGCAAAAATGCTCAGGAATACACAAAGTATTCTCTGAGTTTTTCGCCTGGCAGCTGGCGCACATCGCTCACCGTATTGGTACTTAGAGTGATGCGACATTGTCCTAATGATAGCAGATTGTGTCCCATTCGTCAATTATTGTAATAGTCAGCACATTTTGATTTTCTCGCAAAAATCCTGTATCTGTCGGTCTTATCTCTTTATGATTTTAGCTTTTTTATTTAGATATAAGGTAAAGCTGTGCTGCCGATAACAACAAAAATGTGCGGGGAATAACAAGCCCATTGTGCGAAGAATAACCACAAAACTGTGCCCGCTGCAACAATATGCAGGGGATAACAACCCCACCGGGCCACAAAACATAGTTTTTTTCGCAAATTGTGCGCTGGATAACAACCCAAGCGGCGGCGGCAGAATTTTGTGCGGCGCAGGCGGCAGTTCTGGAACTGTGCCGTGGATAACAATAGGATAGGGCAGTTGTTATCTACAGCACAGTTTTACGGAAAAATTCTGAAAAAAATATTTTTGCGGCGGTGTGGGTCGTGGAAAATGTGTGCTGGATAACAACCGGGGAGAATTTTCGCTTTGCCTGCATTTGCGGTGGAGCGATTGCCAGAGAGGAAGGGCGGCGATGGGAAAATACGTGCGCTCATCAAAGGTTGGAATTGTGCTGCGAATAACAACCCCGCAGGACGGCGAGACGGACTTGGGTCGCAGCGGGGGGACGGGAAACTGTGCCTGCGATAACAACTAGAAATCAGTTGCCATAAAAACACGATATAACGTTGATTGCGTAGGCACGAAAGGCAGAGAAATGTGCGCTGAATAACAATACAACGCGAAAAGCCCTGCTGTTATACTGCGAACGGTTACAGCAGTGGGCCGCCAGTTAAACTGTGCCGCTGATAACAACCCGCATTGCCGGGCCGCCCGCGCCCACGGCTGCGTCAAATTGTGCTGTGAATAACAACCCTGCGCAGAAAATCACGTCAGGATTTGTGCCGTCGATAACAATAGCCCCGCCCGGGCAGTGGCATCCGCTGGCCCAGGAGAAAATGTGCGGACTTTTCCAACAGGGCCATGCAGAGCCGTGGGGAGATAAGCAGGGGCGCAGCCAGAAGATCCGGATAAGAAATGTGCGTCGGATAACAACCTACCCGGACGGACTGCAACTTTAAAATGTGCCGCGGATAACAACACCATCCGCAGCTGCTTGCAGCCCATCCCAAAAGCAAATTGTGCTGCCAATAACAACCCGTTCCGTCGTTACAGCTGTGCAAACTATGCCGTGGATAACAACAGCGTGTGTTATTGTTATTGACCGCACATTTTAGTATTTATTATATAGGTAAGTGCTGCCTGCCGCCGCAAAAACGCCACCAACTGTGTCGGGAATAACAACCCGACCCGCGAATTGTGCCGCCAATAACAACATGTCCCTATTATATAAAGGTATAAATCAAAATTTGGCGGGTAAAAGCAGGGGCAAGAATGAATTGTAAAATTACCAACACAAAAACCGACAAATCTTGCAAACTGGAAAAGATGGGAAACACTGGAAGTGGATTTTCTGGCCGAAAAAAGACCGCAATTCAGGAAAACAACGACAAATCCAAGAAAAAAGGCGAAACGTGTCGAACGAAAATCGCGGGAAACGCGGAAAAAATTGGAAAAACCTCTTGCGATGAATGGAAAAATATGGTAAAATTTCCACAGTAAAGAAAACGACGGGTAAACACGACAGCGTGCGGCACCTGTTCATTGTATGGAGGAAAGTTGACGATGGATAAGATCAAGTTTGTTATGACCAATACCAGCGAGATCGTGACGGAAGTCTGCCGCGAAGCGCTGGAAGCCAAAGGCGTTACCGTGATGGTCTGCGAGAAAAATGGTACCGCCGCCCTCGATACCCTGCTGACCGTGCATCCCCAGGCCTGCCTGCTGGATGCCTTTATGCCGGACCTGGACGCTATCACCGTCAAGCAGCGTTACGAGGAAAAGAACAACAGCGGCGTACATACCACCTTTTTTGTGACTGGTGCGTTCCAGAGCGAGGAGATCGAGCAGGACCTGCTGGATAACGGCTTCTCGTTCTTCTTCGTAAAGCCGTTCGACGAAAATGTGCTGGTCAACCGCGTGCTGCGCGCCGCCGGCGGTGCCAGCCGCCCGCAGCCGGTCTCGCTGGATTCCGACGAGCTGACCGTCACCGAGATCCTGCACCAGATCGGCGTGCCCGCCCATATCAAAGGATACCAGTTCCTGCGCGATGCAATCCTGCTCACCACCGCCGATCACGAGTATATCAACGCCGTGACCAAGCGCCTCTATCCCGAAATCGCCAAGCGCAACGGCACCACGGCCAGCCGCGTCGAGCGTGCTATCCGCCACGCCATCGAGGTCGCCTGGGACCGCGGGGATGTCGACACCCTGAACAGCTACTTCGGCTACACCATCCACAACCTCCGCGGCAAACCCACGAATAGTGAATTCATCGCCATGATTGCCGACAAGATCCGCCTGGATAAAAAGCGGAGAGCGTAAAGCGGCAGAAAGCCCGCAGGTATAAGCAAAATCGGCATTTTACGGCGGACACCGCAAACCGATAAATCCGCGAGTTTATTGCTATGGAATTATGAATTTCGTCATTTTGCCCAATAAATTATTTTAAATCAAACCGATAAACTTCCTGTGTTGGTTGGGTCCCTTGCACCCGGCAATGCAGGAGGTTTTTTGTTATGTATCAGTACGATGTGGAAGCGTTCATGGGCGCCTGTGACCGCAAAGGCCTGGCGGCAAAAACAATGAAAAGCTACGAGCAGACATTGCGATTATTTGGCCTGTTTTTAGCGGAGCGGGGGATAACCCAGACCGAGGAAATACGGCACCCGCATATCGAAGCGTATATTGATACGGTACGCGAACGAGGCAAATATACGGTCTGCGCGGTACAGGAACCGGTCAGCTCCAACTACCCGGAGCGTCGGCGCGACTACGGCAAAAAGGTTTCCCCAGTGACGATCAATAACTATTTGAGAAATATGAAGGCCTTTTTCAACTGGTGTGTGCGGGAAGAACTTATCCGCAAAAACCCAATCAAACCAGACGATACAATAAAGGTAGAGCGCAAGCCTTTGGCCTTTGTGACAGACGCCGAGTTCAAAAAGCTGCTGGCCTGCCTGGACACTTCAAAGTTCAGCGAGTACCGC
Source organism: Subdoligranulum variabile (assembly GCA_004554775.1). Taxonomy (GTDB): domain Bacteria; phylum Bacillota; class Clostridia; order Oscillospirales; family Ruminococcaceae; genus Gemmiger; species Gemmiger variabilis_B. The sequence goes on along the minus strand of SFKI01000012.1, from coordinate 10,742 downwards.
GACAGCGTTATCATGCAGACCTTGATGGATACCGGGATGCGCTGCGGGGAATGTCTGGCCGTGACAGAGGACGACCTGAACCTACAGAAATTATATATTGATCTTCCTGCGGAAATTACCAAAGGCAAAAAGGGACGCTGTGTTTTCTTTTCCGCACGGACAGGCAAGACGCTCAAACGGTGGCTGCAATATAAAGACCGCTACCGTGACAGCGAGTATCTTTTTTGCACGAACGAGGGTAAACCATTGCGGGTCAATAATTTTGAAGCAAACATTCGCAAGTATGTCCAGCGCATCGGGCTAAAAGAAATTCATCCGCATTGTTTCCGCAACAACTTTGCCAAGCGCTTTTTGATGAACGGCGGCGATATCTATACCTTGAGCCGCCTGCTGGGTCACAGCAGCGTAACCGTGACCGAGAGGGCCTACCTGGATGTAGATACAGACGACCTGCACGACCTGTACCAGAAATACAGTCCGATGGAAAATATGGGGCTGTGAAAGGAGACTAAATGGCGAAATGGTACTATATGTAGAAATATAACGAAGATAAGAGAAAAAACTTGACATTACAGGAAAAATGTGGTAATATATTTATACTGAATCCGGGGCCAGAGACCGGTGGGGGTACTCAACCTTGAAAACTGAAGGACCTTGTAAAGCAACCTAATACGTATTACATATCGCAGGGCGATTGCCCTGTTTTCCATAGCATTATAGATTTATACAATGTGGTAGGAGCGCCCCTCACAGGGCGATAGGTATGTCGTGGAGCCGCAATGACGGAATTCTGCACTTACACTCCGCTATCTCAGGTCACATCCGAGAGCCCATTGATTTGAGGTTTACATAACTCTCAGGAAATTCCGAGGAACGTTATCTTTTGATAATGGCCAGGTAAATTCCACCAGAGAATTATGTACATCCCAAATCAGTGGGCTCTTTTTGTTTGCCCGTTTTCCACCCACACACCACAGGAGGTTTAAACAATGTAGAACGAAAACATGAAGGACCGAACGCATGAAGCTAAAAGTATTGGAGGTAATTACTATGTTAATTTCTAAAATTGAATTTGTGCACACTATCAAACAAATCTGGGCTATTTGCGAGATTATGCCCCGAAAGACCAGCGCACTTGGACAGCTTTATGATACCTTGGGCGTATTCGGCGTAGTTCAAGGCGCGAATGAAGTGATGCTCAAAACGCTTGAGCAGGGGATGGACGATACGGACCAGCACATCCGGCAGTGGCTGCAGGGTGGCGATGGAAAATATCAACCGGTCAAAATTGATGGTGCATGGCATACCTATTTCATTGATACGGCAGAAGACTTGTACGACTACTTGACGGGAAACTACAATCCGGCATGTATCGTTGATGCGGATGAAGATCCGTTTAACGAGAATCCCTTTGATGAAGAGGTGGACTGGTTTGCGTAAAAAGAACACACAATGCCAAGCTGTGTTGAAGTGTCGCTCTGCACGTGGCTGGGTGGTGATTGCTCAGATCCGTCCACCGGGAGATATCCCGAGTTCGAAGCGAAAATACTTATATAATTAAAGGAGTTTGTAAATGAGTAATAACGAAAAATTAACGGAAACCCGCTATCCCTTCCATGGATTTTATAGACCATTTGTGGCCGAGATGGAAGAAATTGAGGCGGAAAGAGCACGGGAACAGGCAGTACGGCAACAACCGCAAGCATTGCCAACGACTGCCGAACTGCTAAATACTTTACCAACAACATCAACGGACATTGGGCGCCTACCAGAGCCGGTAACCAAAACCAGCCCCCCAGGCATGATGCCGGCACCAGTTCAGGATGATGCCCATCTAGAGGTTGTTGCGTCAAAAGTATCTAACGAAGAAATTCAACCAACTGAAGAGCCAGCCTGGGTAGCTGATTTGATTGGTGAAGAATACAAGGAATGGGAGCCGGGGCTAGTAGCAATCGAAGCTATGACCGGTACGGGCAAAACAGCATTCATATTGGGAACCCTGCTAAAGTGGTGCGTGGATGAATGTCACAGAACAGACGGAAGGCGGAGTAACAAAATTCTATTCCTGTGCAACCGTGTCCCATTGCGAGATGAAATACTCGATGCGCTGCGGAAAGCTGGTGTACCTAATGCATACATTGATGGGTATGATGTGGTGACCTTGATGGTATGGGACGACGACGCACAAGAATATAGCATGATGAAAGTATCCACCTACCAGCGCTACGAGGAATTTTTATCAAGAAATCCCGTTCGTGCCAAGTATGAAATCCGGCTGTTCCGTTATATTGTATGCGATGAGGCACAGTATTTTTTTACTGATGCACCGTTCAACAAAAATACCGCACTGTCCTATAACATAATCATGAAGGCCAGTCAGCACGCTACGGTAATTGCCATGACAGCCACGCCGGAAAATATGTTTACTGCATGGATGAGAAAAGGCCTGTTGGCTAAAAATCGCTATTACTACCTGCCCAAAAAGATGTCACATATCAGGAAGGCCCTCATCTACAGCAACGATTTGGAGCGGGAGAAACTCCTTAATCAAATACCGGATGGTGAGAAAGCCCTGGTGCTTATCAATGATTGGGCGATTTTGCGGAAGCTAAAGGACTTGTACGGCGATGCTGTGGGCTGTTACTGCTCAGTTAACAATATTAAGGGGCAAATCGATGCACTGGAAGACTGTATCAAGGACGGCAAACTGCAAAAGCGGATCGTATTTACAACGGAGGTCCTGTACAACGGTATCTCGATCAAAGATAAGACACTGAAGCACATCTTTATTGAAACCTGGGAGCCGCTGAAAATAATCCAGATGCAAGGCCGAAAGCGCCCCGTTGATGAGACAGATACCTGCACGGTCTACTATCGTGCACCAAGCCGGAAACGGTTGACGAAGAAGCGTGACTGGAACCAACAAGACTTAGATACAGTAGAAGCCTGGCTGGATTATAAGCATGGTAAGCCGGAAAAGTGGAATGCTATACTGGCGCAGAAGGATGCGCAAGAGCGGATTGAACGCTGTAAGGCACTGACCTATATCCATGCGGAGGGTACCTATCAGATTAATCCGATGCTTGTTAACAATATGCGTCAGATGCGGGATCTACTGGATGTTCTACATGATCACGGCTATAGAGCGACCATGCAGGAACGGGTCTGGGATAAGACACTGCAGATTTCACCCCGAGAATACAGGGACGAAGTTATTGCAAACTATATTACCCATAATTTTTGCAAAGAAATGTCAAAACAGGAATTGCGGACTGGTTTGGCTGAAGCAGGCCTGTATAAACCAGGCAAAAGACCGATCGGACAAAACATACTGAACGGTAAGCTGAAGAAGTACCATGTCCAAATTGGAACCATCACAAGCAAATGCCGGGTAAACGGAAAGTCCACAACGCTGACATACTGGCTCTTGATGCCGGATCACCCTTAATTTCTGAAGTGTAGCAAAAACTGCAGTATTGTATATAGTACAAAGTAGCAAATTTAGCTACACAATGATCCGGAAAACTATATTCTTTTTGGTTGGATTTGTGAGCAAGCGAAGAATGAAGCGAACAAAACCAAGCAAAAAAGCAACAGTTTTGCGAAGCAAAGCTGGCGGTAGGTCGGTGGGCAAAAATGGCTACAAAACGATTGATTGGTATATGCCCTTGCGAAAGGCACTACTTCTGACGCTGGTACAAATAAAATTGCCGAAAATCATTTTATGGTCTGGTATAGTGGAACGACTTGCAGCGATACTGAACATAGCTGCTGGCTAACACGAAAGGAACAAAAAACGCGATGCTGCGACAAAAACAAGCGATTTGTGTAGCGTGCAAATGTCGGTGAAATGATTGTTCGAAAGGTCGGGCGTGCAGGCTATCGGACAAAACGGACATCGAAAATCAGCAATATTGCCAAAAATATGCCATAAAATATAGCAAAACAACGGAAAATAAGCCCGGTGGAGTTGCGGCAGTGCTCCATCGGGCCTTCTATTATATATTGATTTTTAAAATGTGCGATGCTGTGCGTGTGCGGCTTAGTATCTTCTGCGCCGCCGTTTCATCTCAGCCAGTCTCCCATACTCGCAGGAGTACCGGAAATCCCAGCCGCTGATATGGTTGAGGTATCCCTCCGATACGGGAACACCTTCGTCCTCGTAAACATGCTGCCACCAGATCTTTTTGCGTTGCTCCGGCCACATGCCCTCGGTGCCAAGCCGGTTGTACCATTCACCGCGTTGGTTGTTGTAAGTGCCAGACCATTTGCGGTATACGGCACGAACCTGGGCGGATACATCACGGTCGGTCTCGCTGGGAATGCCGTAGCCACCACTGGAAGAAATATTGCTGTTCTCGGTGCCCACCATAGCGGCAGAACCAAACAGGCCAGCGACACCTAACAGAAAAGCAGTTGCACCTAACATAAGATAGTCCTCCTTAATAATCAGTAATTAACAGCACACAGTTTGACAAAGGCATCCAGGAAAATCAGGCCAAAGATAATGATATTGACGATCAGGCCGAAATCACTATTGTTTTTCATTGTACAGTCTCCTTCTTGGCGGCAAGTTTAGCGGTGGCTTCTTCGCGGGTGAGTGCAGTCTGGCCGGGCAGTGGTTTGGTTTCGTAGGTGAAGCCCAATTGATACTTTTTGGCGTTGGCACGCAGCTCATTGTCAAGGTCTACGCCGGTGAGCATGGAAGCATAAGCGTAGTTCATCTGGATGCCTATATCGTTGCAGTCCTCGGAAATCAGTCGCAACATGGCTTCGTTCTGTGTGAGATTGTATTTTTCCCGGACGTCCCAGATATAATGGCCGCGCAGATTGTGGTGATGTGTCATAATGTACTGCCAGGCGTCAAAGACTTCCTTCTGACGCTGGAATTTGGCGGGGGTTGGTGTGGCGTTGTTGACGGCATTGAAGATGGGCGGCAGCGTGGCGGCCCCGATAATGTAGGCTGCGAAAAGTACGGCGGGAATGACCAGTGCCATGATGGCCAGGACGATAAGAGCGTTGGCTAAATACATAATCATGCCTCCTAGGTGGTGATGGTTCCTTCGATGATTTTATTATACATTGTGGTAAGTACCATAATTTGTACCTTGGATGAATCTGCGAAAATTGTACAAATTATGCACGGGCTTCATTAATGATCCGTTCCAACGTGGGTCTGGACACCCCAATCATGCCAGCCAGAGTAGCCTTGCTCAGTTCTCGGCGCTGGTATCGTGCATACAGTGTTTCGAATCCCGGCGGGACTGCTACCTTTTGTCGGCCTTTGTACACTCCATTCCGCTTGGCAATGGCGATGCCCTCTCGCTGGCGTTCCAGTGTGTTGGCCCGTTCAAATTCGTTGATGGCGGCAATCATAGTCAGCATCAGCTTGCCAGTTGGCGTGCTGGTGTCCAGGTGCTCTTTGTTGCTGATCAGGTGGACACCCTTGGCTTGTAGCTGCTCCACCAGTTCCAGTAGGTCTTTCGTGCTTCGAGCAAGGCGGCTGAAGTCGTGGATATAGACGGTATCGCCCTCGCGCACAAAGTCAAGCATGGCCTGCAGCTGTGGACGATGCGTATTCTTGCCGCTGATTTTTTCGGTAAACCACTTGTCGATATTGTGAGAGCGCAGGGCTTCCACCTGCCGTGCCTCATTCTGTTCGGCGGTGGAGACCCGGACATACGCAACATTCATAAAAAGGAACCTCATTTGTAAAAATAGGGTCTTAGACTTGCCTTGCGGTTTGTAAAAAAATAGGAAAATGGACCCTAATTTTACAGAAAATCGCGGCTTTTCGATTGTAAAGATAGGGTACACTCTATTTTTCCACAGGACAGCTTGGGTCTAAGGCAGCAATGATTCGGGCGGGACGTCAAAGTGGTGGGCAAGGGCGAGCAGGGAAGCGGCATTGGGTGTTCGCTGCCCATGTTCCCAGTACTTGACGGTGCGGGTGGATACGCCAACAGCTGCAGCTAGTGCGGATTGTGAGAGACCGCGAGATAGGCGCAAAACTTGCAAGTGGTTTTGCCTGTTGGGCGGGGAAGTGGTGGCGATATATTTCATGGCCAAGAACCTCTTTTTTAAAAATAGATACATAAAAATTGACCTATTCTCACTCGGTCGTGCATCTCTGTCCTGTTGGTTTAGTCGGCGCGGATGAACTGCTTACCGCAATCGCCGCATATTATGTTGACCTCTTTGGTAGAGCGGATGATCGTGCCGCAATCCGGGCATACCCAGCGGCGGGTTGAACTTGGACGTTTGGGTGGTTTGATGCCTGTACCGTATGCCGCGCCGGGTGTACGGCTTCCCGTGCCTGTGCCGGTCATGTCTGCCCAGGTCAGCCCCTCGGACATTTGGATAGCTTGCCAGCCTTGAGCCTCGATGAAGTCCAGCAGTTCCAACGATGGGCTTGTAATGGTCCAGCCGTATTTCTCGTGGTGGTCAATAATAAGACCGTGGGCTTCTGCGATGGCCTTGAATCGTTTGTTGTGGTAGCTGTTGCCAGAACCACTGGTGTCTTTTATGCCGTGAGTCAGGGCGTAGAGGTGTGCGCACTCGTGGCACAGCGTTGCGGTGGTTTCGTCTATGGGCCTGTCCAGTGTGGCAGTGCTTATGTTGATCTCGTAGCGCCGCTCACTGCCCGCCTGCCAGGTCTTACTGCATGTGATATGGCCGTAGGCGTTGGGGGTCTTTTTCAGTGTGATGATGGGCTCGGGTAGCTCATTATTATAAAAGTGGGCATTGATGGCGCGGAACATCTTCTCTAACTGCCCGGCGGTACGGCTTGTGCGGATGGTCTGTTTCATGGATGAACAACCTTTCTACTTGATAAATAGGCCGGGCGGGTGTATACTATATCTACAGCCCGCCCCGGCGGGTTTGGGTGAGTCTCTTACAACTACGCTTTGGTCGGTGCTGTTGCAAGGGACTTTTCTTAGTTGATGGTCAGGCGCTGGCCTGTAACGACCTTGGAATATTGGGCAAACAGGGCAGGGGCAACGGCCTTGATGGCTTTGCTGTCCAGGCGGGTGCTGGTGAAGTCCGACAGTTTGACTTTGTGGCACCCTACTTGCAAGTCATTGGTATTGCGCTGGGCCATCTCAGCTTTGATTTGGGCCTTGATAGTTTCTTGCTCAGCCTGTGCGGTTTCAATCAGCTGTGCGGCCTCTTTGTATTGGATGATAAGGTCTAATAAATTGTCAATGCTCATGGTGTAAGTCCTTTCTTTGTGTGTGGTGGTGTTGGTCGTGGTCAGGTGAACTTGTGTTCCCTTGACTATGACTAGATTATAGCACGTATTACATGTATATGCCATGCACAAAACACGCAAAATTAAATTCTTAAATATAAACGCTATATCGTAAAAATTTTCGATGAATGACACGTAATACATGCACGATTGATGCACGTTATACATGGAGCACAGTATACATGAACAAAACAAGCGAAGCAAAATTGGCGGCAAACAAGAAATACAACGATAAAGCAACAAAAATTGTCGCCATACGGCTACAAAATGACGCAGCCGTCAACAAAGAATCCTTGCAAGAATGGGCAAAAAGTGCGGGCATGAGTGTAAATAAATACGTTATAACAGCAATTTTTGAAAAGCATGAGCGAGACACGCAAGCCGAAATCAGCGAGCAGGAATAACCTGCGCACAGCGCCCCTATAATGTACCTGTACCTTATAAGGCGACAAAAAGCACCAGCAGCAGGGGGAGTCTGTCCGGCTGTGCGCAGTGTCTCCGTCTGTCGCCCCCCTGCTGTGCCCAGGTGCACCGGGGGCTGGTTAAAAATGGATTTGCCGATCTGAATACAGGGTAGGCGTAAGTCGTTCTTTCGCACTCTCGGGGGTCATCGTTTTGACCACCCCTTATCAACTAAATAAGCATAAAAAACAACCCCTAACAGCGTTGAACTGTTAGGGGATTTGTGTTTATGTGGCGGGGGCTATAGGAAATACTCTTTCGCTTTACGCTGGCATCACAGAATCAACCGTGACACCGTTTTCGTAAAGCCAGTTAGGGCTGATGTCAATTTCTCCATCATTCCAGACGACCGTGTTAAAGTCGATATAGGCACGACCGAAAGCCTGTTCATCTTGAAGCGGACGAAATGCGGGGTCGTTCAAGATCGGGGCAAAATCAACATCTTTCGCTGTACCGTCATTAAAGCGCACCCACAGGTGATGATTGGGCAAAGGACGAACACCGCAGACACGGATTGCGGGGCGGGAATCATTTGCATAAGCAATATCATTTCTTTCATGAATTTTTGCGATTGACTTTGCGGGTTCTTTGTATTCCAGTGTCTGGCTAATCTGTTCACGAGTCATATAGAACTCGCCGGAATAATTCTTATAGAAATCACAGGTCAGGGTGCCAAATGGGCGCTTGGTGGCGAGGGTGAACTGTTACCAGTTTGGTACTGGTTGATGACGGTTTAACAGCGTTTTATCCGATTGATTGCTCACCCCCCCAAAATGAGGGTCGAGGTCAAGAGAGCAGTACCGTTAAATCTGACGGTTACTGAAACGTACATGCGGTAGGGGGTTACAATTTGATACCCCCTTTTGCTTACTGAACACCCCCCAAACTGACGGTTGTTGCCCCATAGCCGGGCACTAAAAGCGGGCATATTCCTACATTTTAGGACATACCCGTCTGGTGGTGTAATGGTCATATCTTAGGCTCTTTTTGAAAATGGTGTAAATGGGGTGCTGGGTACGGATTGTTTGATGAAATAACAACGAATATATGTTATATAATTGCAATTTTAAGGGACAAAAGGGTTGTTTTACGCAAAACCTATATTTTGTTCAAATTTTATACATGAATGGCATACATACGGAAAATCACACAATCAAAATGGCAATTTTTATTGTGAATGTGACAAATTTGTATATCAGTCCACTAAAGGTGGATGCGATTGTTGAAAAAACTGGTGTTTTGTAGTATTATACATATAGGTATAAAATGGCTTATACTAAAATAGATATTCTCCACTCATAAACATAGAAAGATACCTCACAAACCAAGAAAGATGGGGTGAACTGAATGGGACTGAACTTGTACGAGCACAACGAAAAAGCCTACAAGAGCGCGGTTGCAATGATGCAGCAATACGGCAAAGCCACCATCGTTCACCCCACTGGCACGGGGAAAAGCCACATCACCTTTAAACTTATCGAGACTCACTATAAAGCAATAATTTTGTATCTTCCGGTCCATGAGTACTTGCGCACATTTCTAATTTGCATAACGAAATGACAATAGAGAAGATAACAGCGTTGATGCGAATCGATTTGAAATCATCGAGCAAGTCCAGGGTTGCCGTGTATTGTTCAAGCAGATGCAACGCAACCTAACTTAGACCAAGGACCACTACTATGCACAAGCAATATTTGTTGTTTGGAACACGAAAATCTGAATGTGTCAATCAGTTAAACAATGACTGCCACATCTACGAAAAATCCGGCACAGGTACAAGGACGCTATCGGCTGCTCGTAAGGCTATGCTGGATAATTTGGGGATGCAGTGGCCGTCAAATCCACCCGAAAAGCGAACTGCATAGGCTACGAGAAAGATTGTGGAGACAAGAAACTAGTAGTTCGGAATGGCTGCCAATTTTTGCAAGTGCGCGCGAAATTTGTCGAATGGCTGAATACGAAAAAGGACACAACGCAAGCAGTAAAGGGGAAATAGTGAAGATAGCAATGTTCGGTGCTGCAGTGATAATACGCGGCTGTCATAATAGGGATAAGGGTACGGCAGAGAACGAAAGGATCCGCGACCCGAAGTTTATATTTTCTTACCCGGAGAATGAACGACTGATCTTTTTGGGTGGCAGAAATGCTGCACAGGAAGAAATCTCGACCATGAGGGTGGGGTGACAGCCAGCGGACAGGTGCACGAGCCTATCCGCTCTTTGTGTTGGCTGAAATATAGATGAAGAAATTGAGTGGGACTGTGGGAAGGATTTATGGGTAAGAAACTTGCGATTGCGATGTTTGGGCAGAAGCGATTATCGAGAGAAGGCGGAGTAGAGATCGTTGTCAAAGAACTCTGCACCCGAATGGCACGGGATGGTTGTGACGTGACCTGTTACAACAGAGCAGGCCATCATGTAAGCGGTGCAGAGTACGATGATGCCACAATTGAATATAAAGGTATTCATCAGAAAACGGTTCCCACAATCAATCGAAGAGGGGCTAGAGATATAATAGGGTCAACCAAGAAATACCACGATAACTAAAGGGTTTTGGCGGCTCGACTCGTTCGACAAAAGTGTTTATTTGCTGATAGGAAGCGGAGAAGCTAAAATCCAAAGGTTATATGTGGGAGGTTTTGGCGTAGCTCTGTTTTGACCCACAAAATGAGCAGCAAGTAAAAAATAAGGAGAACGAATCGAGCCTACGGTGGATTGCCATTGAGTGATCCGCCGTGGGCTTGTTTGTTGTTTTATCAAATGAAAAATTAGTGAGGGAGAATAGAACTATGAAAAATTATAAAATCGCCGTAGCAGGCACTGGATACGTCGACCTTTCCCTTAGTGTTCTGTTAGCACAGCATAATCAAGTGATGACTTCAAGAATGTCAAGACAGATAAAAAGCTGGTCATCGCAGGTGGCTCCAGTGATACGGATTCCTTTATGGAGGAATTGAAAGAACTGGCGAAGGGTGACGATCGGATTCTCTTTACTGGGTTTGTGCAGGGAGCAATGCTGGATGAACTAT
>SFKI01000047.1 GCA_004554775.1 Subdoligranulum variabile | reverse complement strand
AGGTCCTGCTGCATATCAATTAATTAAGCTCTTGGCTACACAACATAAATCTATTTTGGTTGTAGAAAGCGGCTTATTTGGTGGAACTTGTCCCAACGTTGGATGTGAACCGAAAATATATCTAGACGGTGCTGTTCAAGCAATCTTATCTAGTCGTCAATTTGAGAAAGAGGGGATAATATCTCAAATTGGAAAACTAAATTGGTCCCAGTTAATGAAGGAAAAGAAGTGTAAAATTTGAAGAATATGAACAATAAAACACAGAAATATATAGCGGAATGCAAACAGATTAATCTCTCCGCCCAAGAGTTTGAATAATCGCAAAACCTAAATAGGATCTGTATATTGAACGTGTTGTTCAATATACAGGCTCTTTCTTTTTGCTGGCTCCGCTTTGACTCCAATTAACAACTTTGAGGGCGGTAATGCGGTTTTCCAATTATTATTGCTTTCTTTTGCACGGTTATACTGGAATGCTTGATTACTGGTTTAAAAATGGTATGAAGGAATCGCCAAAAGAAATGGGATCATATGTCAGCAAATTCCGGCATGACTTAATAAAGAATTTATAGAAATCAGAGATAAGGGGTATAAAGATACAACGAAGTAAATACCAATGGACTGCTTTATGCAGGGCTTTTTGTGTTGAAAGGGGCGGTGTGATTTGCTATAATCAAAGAAATGGAACGGGAGGTGCGTACAAATGCAAACTTTACGATCCAATTGTTCAGTTCGCAAACTGCAGAAAGGCAACCCGCAAAGCTACTCGTTCTGGACAAAAAACGGTTATGCTATTTGTGGCCCCGTAATCCCTAACAATTTTTCCGCTTATATCCCCATGCAAAAAGAACTGACACCTCTATAAAGATTCTACAAGGAGAAAAACAATGTCTAAACGTTTACTTGACTGCTGTGCGTCGGATTTTCGCAGCTTTTCTAAAACAGACCTGCTCGAATCCATCCAGAAAAGCGAGGGCCGCGTCATCGCCTGTGAGACGATCGGCACGGTGCAGCCGCTGCTGGGCAACGTGACCAACGCCGAGTTTGCGGCGTCGATGGGCGCGGACATTCTGCTGTTGAATATGTTCGATGTGCAGCATCCGGTCGTGCAGGGTTTGCCCGAGACAGAACCGGGAAATGTCGTGAAAACGCTCAAAAGATTAACAGGCCGCCCCATCGGCATCAATCTGGAGCCGGTGGCCGAGGGCGAGGAGGGTGAGACCGACCCCATCTGGAAAATGTCCTCCGGCCGTCGCGCCACCGTCGAAAACGCCCTGCGCGCTAGGGAACTGGGCGTCGATTTCATTCTGCTCACCGGCAACCCCGGCATGGGTGTGTCCAACCCGGCCATCATCGAAACGTTGCGCAAATTCAAAGCGGCCGTGGGGGACAGCATTGTGCTGGCGGCAGGCAAAATGCACGCCGCCGGTGTGCTGACCGAAGCCGCTGAAAGCATCCTGACCGAAACGGACATTGCCGACTTCACTGCCGCCGGTGCGGACATTATTCTGCTGCCGGCCCCCGGCACGGTACCGGGCATCACGATGGAATACGCGCGCACCCTCATCAGCTGCGCACACCGCCACGGCGCGTTGACCATCACGGCCATCGGTACCTCGCAGGAAGGGGCCGACACCGACACGATCCGCCGCATTGCCCTGATGTGCAAGATGGCGGGCACCGACATTCACCACATCGGCGACACCGGCTATACCGGTATGGCACTGGCCGAAAATATCATGGCCTACTCCATCGCCGTGCGCGGTATCCGCCACACCTACCACCGCATGGCAATTTCGGTGGAACGTTAAAATTTAATGACAAAGAGGGACTTCCCATGCATGAAATTTCCATTACGGAACTTGAAAATCTAAAGATCGGCCAGGTCGAAAATGCCCAGGCAGGCACCGGCTGCACGGTGTTTCTGCTGGGCGAAAACGGCGCGCCCGCAGGGCTGGATGTGCGCGGCGGCGGGCCCGCTTCGCGCGAGAGCGAGCTGCTCAAACCCATGGCCGCAGCGCAGGTCATCCACGCCATCTTGCTAGGCGGCGGCAGCGCCTTTGGGCTGGACGCCGCAGGCGGCGTGATGCGCTACCTCGAGGAGCGCGGCATCGGCTTTGACGTCGGCGTCACCAAAGTGCCGCTGGTCTGCCAGTCTGACCTGTTCGATCTGACTGTCGGCGACGCCTACACCCGCCCGGACGCCGCCATGGCCTACCAGGCCTGCGTCAACGCCGAAACCGGCAACTACCGCGACGGCAACTACGGCGCGGGCACGGGCGCGACCGTGGGCAAGGTGTTGGGTATGGCCCACTGCATGAAGAGCGGCATCGGCAGCTACGCCGTGCAGGTAGGGGCGCTGCAAGTCGGCGCAGTGGTGGCCGTCAACGCGTTAGGGGACATCTACGACTGGCGCACTGGCCGCAAAGCGGCGGGCCTGCTGGCCGATGATGGTAAAACTTTTCTTGACGCGGAAGAAGCCGTGCTGGGCCAATTGGAGCCAGCAGGCGAAAAGTTTGTGGGCAACACCACGATCGGCGCGGTATTTACCAACGCCCAATTTGACAAGGCCCACCTGTGCAAAATTGCGGCCATGGCGCACGACGGCTACGCCCGCGCCATCCGTCCGGTGCACACGGCCAATGATGGCGACAGCATTTACGCGGTGTCGCTCGGCCAGCTCGCAGTCGATCAGGACGTTGTCGGCACCCTCGCCGCGCGCGTGATGGCCGAAGCGATCCTGCGCGCCGTGCAGGCCGCCGACAGCGCGTACGGCTTCCCCGCAGCCAAAGATCTGGCGCAGTAACACGCACCCCCAAACGAATACGGATTCTTAAGGCAACACCGCACAATTCCCGCCTTACGGCTTAAGCACCGCTTCGGCGGATCTCCGCGCCAAGAGCCGCCGCAAAGCGTCGGTTGCGCTCTGAAGCGCCTCGCTGCGGCTCGGTGTGCGGCACGGCCGCTGCGTTGCCAAAATGCTCGATAATGTCGGGTTGCGGTACCCGCATCGTGCTTCGGGGACAAAAGCCCCTCGCACTCTGCGACCGCTGCCCCTGCTTCG
>SFKI01000046.1 GCA_004554775.1 Subdoligranulum variabile | reverse complement strand
GGTGAGGTTCCACCTGTTCCCATTCCGAACACAGAAGTTAAGCTCACTTGTGCCGAAGATAGTTGGCTGGAGACGGCCTGTGAAAATAGGTAGATGCCGACTTCTCTTTGAACAAAGCGCCTTATCCCGCAAGGGATGGGGCGCTTTTGTGTTTTGCCCCTCCGCAGCCAAAACGGAACGTAGGGGACGTTGACCGCCATATTTGAACACATTACAAAAAATCCGCCCCTCACAGGGACGGACTTTAAACTTATGCGTGTGTATACGTATTGCGGCGGGGTTTGTCCAGGGTGGCACCGTACTTATTATAGATGTCACGCAAAATAACGGTACGGCGGACCATGCCGATGAAAACGTTGCGGTCGTCGACTACCGGGACAAAGTTCTGGTCGATGGCCGCTTGTAGCAGGCTGGGCATGTCGGTGGTGACGGTTACGGCCTTATAATCGCGGCGGCGGGGGAAACTGGCAATCGGCACATCCTCGCTGGCTTCGAGGTCCAGGCCGTGCAGGTTCTTCATGCCCCACAAAATGTCTCCCTCGGTGATGGTGCCGACATACTCGCCGTTGCGTTTCAGCACGGGGATCGTGGCAAAGCGCTGGTTGGCCCATTTTTCCAGCGTCTGGCGCAGGGTGAAATCCTCGTAAATATACAAAACATCCTGCTTGGGGGTCAGGAAAAACAAAAGATTCATGCGAAATGGCAACTCCTTTGGCAGTGGAATTTCCGAATTGTCTTACTTTTAGTATATACGCTCCCGCCCCAAAGTTTGTGAATGGATTGTTAAAAAAGCGCAACGGCATAATTTTATCGCAAATCTACTGTTCAAGCGGGTAAAAAAGGTGTATAATTACAATGATTAACGTGGTATAGCCCACAAAGGAGGATCGCAGATGATCACCAAGGTCAATCCTTACGGACATATTTCTCTGACCAACGATTATTTCTCCGGCTTGGTGGAACAGGCCGCCAAGCAGTGCTACGGCATTGCTGCCATGGGCCAGGCCCCGGCCGAAAGCGTGGTGCGCAATGCCCTGCGTACCGGCAGCCTGCCCCCCAAAGGCGTTACCGTAACGCAGGAGGAAGGCCGCCTGGTCATCGCATTGCATATCAAAGTAGGGTATGGGCTGAATATTTCTACCATCACCCAAAGCATTACCCATCGCGTAAAGGACGAAGTGGAACATGCCACCAGCCTGAAAGTGGCACGCATTGACGTGTTTGTCGACGATATCATTGTCGACTGATGGGCGTTTAACAGAAAACATGAGGTGTAATAAAAAGATGATTACTGGCCAGACCCTGCGTGACGCCATTCTTTCCGGCGCCAACAACATTGCCAACCAGCGCGTCCGTGTGGACGAGCTGAACGTTTTCCCCGTGCCCGATGGCGACACCGGCACGAACATGAGCATGACCATCGGTGCTGCCCGCGCCGAGCTGGAAGCTCTGCCTGACAGCTGCACCGTGGCTGAAGCCAGCAAGACCGCTGCTTCCGCCATGCTGCGCGGCGCACGCGGCAACTCGGGCGTTATCACCAGCCTTTTGTTCCGCGGCTTCTCCAAGGCCCTGAAGGACAAGGACGAGGCCAGCGCCGAGGACCTGGCCAACGCCCTGAAAATGGGTGTTGAGGCCGCTTACAAGGCTGTCATGAAGCCCACCGAGGGCACCATCCTGACCGTTTCCCGCCTGGCGGCCGAGAAAGCCGCCGAGTGCACCGAGATGGAGATCCCCGCCATGTGGGACGCCACCCTCGCGGCCGGTCAGGCTGCGCTGGAGGACACCCCCAACCTGCTGCCCGTGCTGAAAAAGGCTGGCGTCGTCGACGCCGGCGGCCAGGGCATCATGTTCATTTTTGAAGGCATGAAGCAGGTCTTTGACGGCGGTGAAATCGTCGCCGGTGCCGAAGTAGCTGCTAAGCCGAAGGTCTCCAGCGAGGCCGCTGGCAAGGGTGTGTTCACCGACGACCTGATGAAAGTTGAGGACATCAAGAACGGCTACTGCACCCAGTTCCTGCTGCACAAGGACCCCGGTGCCAGCGTGACCCGTCTGCGCGCGTTCCTGGAATCCAACGGCGACTCTGTCGTGGTTATCGAGGACGACGATGTGGCTAACTGCCATGTGCATACTTCCGACCCCGGAATGATGCTGAGCGAGGCCATCAAGTACGGCTACCTGACCAACTTCAAGATCGAGAACATGCACGAGCAGTTCCTGGCCCGCCAGAAGCAGGCCAAGGGCCTGGAAAAACAGGCCGAGGCCGAGGAAAAGAAGGACAGCGAATTCATCTACGCAGCTGTTGACCCCGAGCGCGAGTACGGCTTTGTGGCCGTTGCCGCCGGTGAGGGCTTGAAAAATGTGTTCACCGACCTGGGCGTGGATGCTGTTGTCAGCGGCGGCCAGACGATGAACCCCTCGACCGAGGACATCCTGGCGGCGATCCAGAGCGTACCGGCCAAGACCGTGCTGGTGCTGCCCAACAATAAGAACATTATCATGGCATCCGAGCAGGCGCAGAAGCTGGCCGACCGCAAGGTCATCGTGCTGCCCACCCGCACCGTGCCCCAGGGCATGACCGCCATGCTGAACTTTGACCCCGAGCTGAAGCCCGAGGAAAATGCCGTTGGCATGATGCAGGCTGCGGACCATGTCAGCACTGGCCTGATCACCTACGCCGCCCGCGACAGCGAGTTTGACGGCAAACCCATCAAGAAGGGCGAGATCATGGCGCTGGAAAACGGCAAGATCGTAGCCACCGGCAACGACATTGTCAAGATGACCTATCGTCTGGCCCGCTCGATGAAGAAGAAGGACAGCCAGTTCATCACGGTGATCTCGGGCTGTGACGTCAGCGACGAGGATGCCGAAAAGACCACCGAGCTGGTGCGCACCAAGTGCGGCAGCAGCGTCGAGGTCAGCCATATCAGCGGCGGCCAGCCGGTGTATTACTACATGATCAGTGTAGAGTAATTGACGGTATAACATTGTAAAAGGCGAATTTGGGGAGGTTCCGAGTTCGCCTTTTTTGGTATATTTGTGCGCGTTGAAACTTGCCGCCACCCTGCGGCGGCGCTCGGGTGAACGCCATCCTTCCGGGAGTTCTTCCTTTTTTGTGACCAAAAAAGAAAGAAAAAAAGTCCCGCTGTTACGAGGCAGCGGACCCCGGCTTAGGGGATTGCGGGGCCCAGCGGGGCGAATAACCGCACGAGCGGGTTTGCGCAGCAAACTGGCGGCGCTCGTTGTGCGCCGCCAAGCGCTCGCCCCTAAGAACCCCAAAGAGGTAGTCGCTCGACGAAAAGGCTAAGGCAACACCGCACAATTTCCGCCTTACGGCTTAAGCACCGCTTCGGCGGATCTCCGCGCCAAGAGCCGCCGCAAAGCGTCGGTTGCGCTCCGAAGCGCCTCGCTGCGGCTCGGTGTGCGGCACGGCCTCTGCGTTGCCAAAATGCTCGATAATGTCGGGTTGCGGTACCCGCATCGTGCTTCGGGGCCAAAAGCCCCTCGCACTCTGCGACCGCTGCCCCTGCTTCGGTTCGCTGTATCCGCCACTGGCGGCGCTCACCTTTGCAGCACAAAGTATTATCTGCGCT
>SFKI01000045.1 GCA_004554775.1 Subdoligranulum variabile | reverse complement strand
CAGTCGGCGCGACTCCCGTTTGCCAGCCACGTAAGCCACCCAGTCGAGTCTGTAATTGGCATAATCACGGCGCTCGGGCAACCGGTTTTTCAGATAGCTCCAGTTGGAATAGACCACCATCAGTCCGTAGTCGCGTATGCGTTCGGCCTCGGTTATCTGGTTGCGGTTCATGCCCGTCTCCCAAGTCCATTCGCCCTTGAGCACACGCTCGGCAGTAGAGTCGTTGAGCACGACTCCATACTCAAACAGCGGAAACCTCTCCCTGCTCTTGCTCTCGGCTGCATACCACTGCACCGAGGCTCCCATAGTCAAGCTGTCGGCACGTTCGGGCGCACGGCTCTCGCCATATTCGCTGCGCGACTCACGTCCCATACGCCAGTCGGCACCAGCCAGATAGCCTATGGTAGCGTCGCCCGTGCAGTCGGCATATAGCTGTGCTCTGAACCTCAGGCACTCGCCGCTCAGCACATTTCGTGCCGTAATGCTCTCTATACGGGTTCCGTCCATGGTCACACCGTCGGCATGCACGCCCATAAAGAGGCTCACGCCGTGCTCCTGCTGCAGCCATTGCATCTTCTTCTGGTCTTCGTAGTAGGCTGCAGGCTGTGCATTGCCCTCACGACATGGGGCAAACTCCTGCTGCAACTGTCCCAACTGCGGATAAGGACCAACGCCCAAGCGTCCGCCCATGTGTACACGCACCTCCGAACTGTTGTTGCCGCCAGCCACCGGACGGTCGCCTATGAGCGCCACACGCAGTCCCAACCGCGCTGCAGCCACTGCCGCACTCATGCCGGCAACGCCTGCTCCCACCACCACCATGTCGTAATTGCCGGCATCGCGAGGCTCAAGGCGGGTGCCGTTGATGCCGCTGCGGAATGCGTCTTGACTGCTTGCGTCGTCGGGCGGAACAAGACTGCCGTCGGTAGTGAGCAGTATGGCGTCGCAACGGCCGTCAAATCCCGTGAGGTCGTGCAGTCGCAGCTGTGTCTTGCCGGCCTTAAGCCTCACCGTGCCAGCCTTCTGCCACTGCCAACGGTTGCCCGTCTGCCCGACGGTGCGCAGACGCTTGCCGCCCACGCTCACCTCAAAGGCTCCTGCACCGGGCTTTGAGGTCCACGGCGAAGTCCAGTTGTAGGTGCGCACATATACGTGATACGTACCGCCGCTGTCTATGTCCACCGTGGTGACGGCATCGCTAACGGGCACGCCCATGCCGTGGGCTATCAGGTAGGGCGACCCCATAAGGTCCATAAACTGCTGGTCGACCATCCATCCGCCACGCCTGCTAAAGCTCTCGGCTTCAACTATCAGGCTCTCGCCGTGCGCCTTCGGCATTGCTGTCAAAGCCATAACCACAGCCAGCAGCACACGTAGCAAAGTTACGTTTTTATTTCTTATCATAATTGGGTTTGATGTCTGAATGTTTAACGAAAATAGAATTCCCTGATGGTAAGACGGTTCTGCTGCTCACGGGTGAGCCTTAAGCGCAGCGACTTCACCTTGCGCTGCGTCTTGAATCGTGCCTCCATGCGTCCGCCCTTCACCTCGTCAGCCACCTTATAATATGTCTTGCCGTCGGCACTTGCCTCCAGAACGGCACCGTGAGGATATTCCTTAGAGTCGTCGAACACCACTGCCACTCGTCGTGTATGAGCCGGACTATCGAGCGTTACGGTGAAGTGTTCGCCCTCAAGGTCGGAATATGGCGTACAGAAGAACGTGCTCTCGTCGCCGTCGTAGGCATACTCCTTTTCGTAGAACTTCACGCCGGGCATATCGGTATCTATCGTTGCGCCAGCCAGAAGCTTGGCTCTGCTCGACTCGGCACGGAATATTGTGGTGTCACCAAATCGCTCGGCATAGGCAGCATTACCCGTGCGGGCGAGCATCGGCAGCACAACCGTGTTGAGACGGCTCACAAACTCGTCGTAGCAGCCGCCCCCTCCGGTCCACAACACCTCAGCCAGAGCGCACAGACGAGGATAGAGCATGTGGTCAACATCGGCCTTGGTGCGCACAAACTCGGTCCACAGACACGCCTGACAACCCCTCACCTGACTCTGCTGTTCGGCTGGAATGCCCTTCAGGGGTTGCCATTCGAACACCTTCCTGGTGGAGTTGCGGGCGTAGCCGAAGTCGAAGTAGCACGGATCCTTAGGACACAACACCACCTGCATGCCTCTGCCCAGAGCCTTGGCGCTGCGCTCGGCGGCATCGCGCTGCCAAATACACACCACGTCGGAGGCATCGGCAGCACAGCGGTCGTTTATCTCGTCCCATCCCATAAGTCTCCTGCCGTAGCGTCGCACAATCTCGCCTGCACGTCGTGTAAAATAGTCTTGCAGCTGATGCAGGTCGGTCATGTGCTCGCTATGATACAGCGCCTGACAGCGCTTGCACTCCTTCCAGCGCACTGTGCTCACCTCGTCGCCGCCCAGATGGATGTAGCGCGAGGGGAAGATGTCAGCCAACTGCGCCACCACAGCCTCAACAATATCGTAGACACGAGGATTGCTCACGCACAGCATGTTCTCCCATGCACGCTTGCGGTCGTTCTGCAGGCGCTCCTCAGGGAACGGTTCAAACTCGCCGCCACGGCACGACAGCTCGGGCATTGAAGCCAACAGAGCCAGACAATGGCCCGGCATGTCCACCTCGGGGATTATCTCTACGCCTCGTGCATAGGCATAAGCCACGAGCGCCTTCAACTCGGCAGGCGTGTAATACTTGTCGGACAACTCAGGAAAGTCGGGATAATGAGTGCCTCGGCGTGCCACTTCGGGAAACCGTTCGAGTGCGAGTCGCCAACCCTGATTGTCGGTGAGGTGCAGATGGAGCACGTTGAGACGCAGCAGATTCATTGCGTCTATCATCGACTCTAATTCGGGTATGGTGCGGAAGTGGCGGCTGCAATCGATCATCAAGCCACGATGCTCAAATCGCGGACTGCTCTTTAGCGTAGCACACTCTAACGGTCTGCCCCCGGCAGCACTCAGCAGCTGAGCCAGTTGTGCCATTGCCCAGTTGACTCCCTTCACGCTTCCGGCTCTCACTACGATGTCCTTGTCGGCTATCTGAAGCGTATACGCCTCGCTGCCGAGCGCTGCGTCGTGCACAATCTTAAGCATAGCGCTGTCGGCATGCGCCAGTGTGAGCTTCACGCCAGTGCGCTGATGCATGAGCGTAGCCACCGATTCGGAAGCATAACGCCACTCGGCAGGCATGCTGAAAGCATACGCCCTACCCGACTGCAACACCGCTGCCCGTGCCTCAACAAGCGAAA
>SFKI01000044.1 GCA_004554775.1 Subdoligranulum variabile | reverse complement strand
GGCCGCAGCATCGTGGGCGCGGCAGGCATGACTCTGTATACCTGCGGCACGGTGAAGAAGATCCCCGGCTATAAAAACTATGTCTCCATTGACGGCGGCATGCCGGATAATCCACGCTATGCGCTGTATAAAGCCAACTATACCTGCCTGCTGGCTAATAAAATGAATGAGAAGTGCGACTTCGAGGCCTCTGTGGTGGGTCGCTGCTGCGAGAGCGGCGATATTATCCAGGAGCATGTGATGCTGCCTGCCTCCGTGGGCCGCGGCGACACTGTGGCAGTGTGTACCACCGGTGCGTACAACTACTCTATGGCCTCCAACTATAACCGCCTGCCGCGGCCCGCCACCGTAATGCTCAGCGGCGGCAAGAGTTATGTAGCCATTCGGCGGGAAACCTTCGAGGATCTGTGCGCCTGTGACCTGTAAGCAAAAGCAATAAAATCAAGGCCCGCCCAGGCGGGCTTTGATTTTATACCCATTGAAAACGTTGCGGTAATCGTGTAAAATTATTGTGTAAACTGCGAATACAGCAGGGCAGAGAGGAACGAACACCGCAGAAATGGGTGAAAAGAGGTATGCAGGATGGATATACTGCAAAATGTCATGGACTCATCCTCCCACGCCATGTTCACCATGGATCGACAGGGGATTGTAACTCATATCAATCAGCAGGCCAAGGAACGCTTTGGCCTATTTAACCACAGCCTGTACGCCCATTCAGCCGGTCGGCTGGAGCCGGGTGATCTGGTGATTTTGGCTACCACCGCCATGGGCGCCGATGACGGCAATCTGACGCCGGAGGACCTGGCGGTGATTGGCATCCGGGATCCGCGCCTGCGGCCGAATGACATTCTGGCGGCGGTGGGCGTATACAAGGGGCCGGGCGTCAAGCCTGTGTACAAATATCTGCGGGGCGGTGAATCCGTGGGGCTGCACCTGGATGTAACCTTTCAGGGCGTTCCTATTTCCGTACACATTGGTGACAAGCAGGTTGCCGTGGAGGTGCGGGAGAAGGTATACTCCATTACTTATTTTGTTTCCATCTGTCAGGCGGTCATTTTGGACCACCGGACCCGGCAGGTGAAGTTTTGGGAAGAAAAAGGCTACTCCGCCCGAAAAGAAGGTCTTGGTAGTCTGCTGCGGGGCAGCACCTATATTGCAAAGGGCCCGGATCAGGAGATCTGCGTGGTGGGTTACCACTTCAAGGATTTTTTTGAGGGCGAGCTTTTCGAGGAGCACCTGCGGCAGGTGCTGGACGGGCAGGCTCCCGGCTTCTCGGATGTTGCCTATGAAATCAACGGATTTGCCCTGCTGGCCTCCATCCTGCCCATTCGGGATGGGGAGGAGATCGCGGGGATCATCGTCAAGTTCCGCAACATTGAGGACATACGCACCACGATTATGGAGCGCAACACAGCCATTGCCGCGGCGGAGCGGAAATACCGGGAGTCCTCCGAGCGCAGCCTGCCGGAGGAAGAAGGCTCTCTGCAGACCTACGGCAGCTCCGCCGCCATGCGCGCCGTCCGGCGGCGGGCCTATAAGCTCAGTCAGATGGATTGTAATATTTTCATTATCGGCGAGACGGGCACAGGGCGGACGAAGTTGGCCAAGAGCATTCAGCAAGTGCAGCCCAGGGGCGGCCCTTTTCTTCAAACGGATTGCTCTGCCGTGGCGCCGGGTCTGCTGGAGGAGCAGCTGTTCGGCAGAGAAGGCGGCGTACCCGGTTCCTTCCTGGAGGCCGACGGCGGTACGCTGCTGTTGGACGAAGTGGGCGGCTTGCCTATGAATGTACAGGCCAAGCTGCTGTATGCCATTCGTCGGCGGGAGATTATGCCGGTGGGCGCCTCTACTCCGGTGCCTGTGGATGTGCGGCTGCTCTTTATTGCCGGGCCGGAACTGCGGGACGAGGTGGATTCCGGTCGGTTCCGCCAGGACCTGTATTACCGGCTCTCAGCCTTTTCGGTGGAGATGCCGCCCCTGCGTGACCATAAAGAGGACATCTATCTGCTGGCCAACCAGCTGACAGAGCAGATTTGCCAGCGCTATCATATATCTGAAAAAACACTGTCCGGAGAGGCTTTCAGCAAGCTGATCAACTACGATTGGCCCGGCAATCTGCGAGAGCTGGAAAACGTGCTGGAGGGAGCGGCGGCGCTGTCAGATTCGGACA
The DNA here is from genome assembly GCA_004554775.1 of Subdoligranulum variabile. Taxonomy (GTDB): domain Bacteria; phylum Bacillota; class Clostridia; order Oscillospirales; family Ruminococcaceae; genus Gemmiger; species Gemmiger variabilis_B. Next base: position 3,274 of record SFKI01000044.1, on the reverse strand, counting down.
TCATCTATCCGGAGCATATCCACCTGCCAACGGAGTCTGCGCCACTGACTCTGCGGCAGCACCTGCGACAGGAGGAAAAGCGCTTTATCCAGCAGGTACTGGCTCAGTGCGGAGGAGATCGGCAGAAAGCTATGAAGCAGCTGGATCTGTCTCGGTCCGTGTTTTACGAAAGGCTGAAGGAGTACGGTCTGCACTGACAGAGCGAATCCATACATATTTTGATACCATGAAAGGAGAATAAATATGAAGAGTTTACAGGAGTTTCCCCGGATTCCCCTTGCGGTGCTGCCCACCCCCATTCAGAAGCTGGAGAATATTAGTCGTCTGCTGGGGACCAATGTGTGGATCAAACGCGATGATCTGACCGGTATCGGCTTGGGCGGCAATAAGGTGCGCAAGCTGGAGTTCCTGCTGGCAGACGCCAAGCGACAGGGCGCAGAGATCGTGTTCACCACCGGCGGCGCACAATCCAACCACGCAATGCTGACGGCAGCCTGCGCCAAAAAGCTGGGCATGACGCCCATCCTGATTCTGAAAAAGCGCGGCGTTACCGAGCGCAAGGGCAACCAGCTGCTGGAGTACCTCATGGATACCGACGTCAGGTTCATGGACACGGACAGCTATGACGACATTTACGCCGAGATGGATCGCGTGGGTCAAGCCAGTGGCAAGAAGTATTATAAAATCCCCTGCGGCGGCTCCAACGCCATCGGCGCCTTGGGCTATGTGAACTGCATGAAGGAAATTGCCGACACAGGTATGCATTTCGATTACGTCTGCTGTGCCGAGGGTAGCGGCGGTACCCACGCCGGCGTGGCACTGGGAGCTAAGCTTTTTATGCCGAAGACCCAGGTAGTGGGTCTGATGGTGGACAGCGATCCCTTTGAGATAATCACTACACGTATTATGCAGGAAACAGCCAAGCTGCTGGAGCTGGACTTTGTGCCCACCGAGTCGGATGTGCACCTGGTGAATATGTGTGGCCCCGGCTATGCCATTCCCTCCCCGGAGGGCAACGCCGCCATCCGCATGATGGCGGCCAATGAGGGCCTTTTCCTGGATCCCGTATATACCGGTAAGGCCTTTGCCGGCATATTCCGGCGGTGCTGGAGGGCTGTTCGCCATCGACGTGGACCTGGGCTGAAGCATGATTCGGCCTGCGCGACAGGAATAATAAATCCGCCCCTATCTACAGCTTTTCGACCCGCAGGAGAGTCTACAAGTGGGCGGACTTGCATGTGAGCGTGTGGGTATGAAATAATTGGCGCTATGTACCGATGGCAGCACAGGCTGCCATCAAACAAGCCAAGTAAGCGTCCGCTTTCCGCATAGCAGCAAGCCTCCGGTCGTTGACCGGAGGCTTGTTTTTTGCGGGAAACCGTGGTACAATACCACGGAAAACGGGCAGGGAGGGCACTTATGAAAAAGATAGACAACTGCGAAAATTCCACGGTGCTGGTGGGGCTTCTGCTGGCAGGCATCCTGCTGGTGATGGGCGGCTACCGCATTTTCTCCTACCTGTGCGACAGGGGAGCCGTGGACACCGCCACATATCTGCTGGGCGCGGCGGCGCTGGTGCTGGCGATTCTCGGTCTGCTGCTGGCCGGCCGCAGCTTCCGGCGGCTGAAGGCCGGCATTATGAGCCGGAGCGCTGACGTCCCTATGCAGCATCTGCCGGAGTCTTTTGCGTGCCTTGCCGCGTTCCCGGCACCATGCCGGAGATAACCAACAGGATCCCCGCCACGCCGATCCATGTGACGGCCTTATGCGGCACAAGCACGCCGGCCAGCAGCGCGACCAGCGGTACCATGTAGATATAGAAATTGGCTCGCAAGACGCCGGTACGCTGCACGGCGACGCTCCAGCAGGTGTCCCTCGATATATTTCCGTTCAGTCATAATTGTGCGGAAGCCTCTCTTTTGGATAAATTTATTTTGGCGGAGCCGATGGCTCCGCCAAAGTATTTACAGATAACTGCACCACTGTGCCAGCACACCGAAAGCGGTAAAGCCGCTGGTCAGCGCAAGCACGGCAATGATCGGGCCGGTCAGCCCCAGAATAGCGCCTCCCATGCCGGTCAGACACAGAATGGTCAGCACAATCAGCACAAGCCTCAGGGGGATTTCGGTCCCGAACATCTATGCAGATTTTGAAATAAGTAATGAGAGGATGATTTTCAAAACTGGAAAAGGATTCGGAACGGTGTAGAGACCATCCCCTCTGCTCTGCGAAACCAATATCATGTGGATGATATGCCTGTTCGCGTTAGAATACCGGGTAACTTCTTCTTTGGCGCTAAAATTTCGGCTATTAATTTCAAAAAGCTGCTTCGGCAACGGAGGGGCTTGTATTGTCGACCTCATAATCCACTACTGGCCTGACATGGTCATTGAAAAGCATTATAAGCCCCAAGCTTATTCGACTATTTTCCCCCCTTGATGGAGATGGTCGCTTTTTTGTTTTCTTGGCATACCGATGAAAAGAGCCTTTTGACCTCAACGTCAAAATATAATACCAATATAAAAGGACAAGCATCAAAAATGAATGCTTGTCCTTTTATATCCGACAAATTAAGTTAGGATGTGCAGTAGATGCTCCATTTTGCTGTCCCACTCTCTGCTGGAATCGGCGCACTCTTTCAATTCAGTTTCGACTTCGGCATTTATCGGCAAGTTTTTCTTATAGCGGATGGTATGCTCATCCTCCACTGTGCGCAGGGTAAAGACCCGCTCACTGTCCACGCCGGAAAGCGCAGGAACCGTCGGCTTTGCGCCGGGTGCGAGGAGCAGTTTGTCATAGGTTTCCGTATAGCTCTTTCCGCTGTCCAGTGCGCGGACGGTGACGTTTTTTTCTGCGGGATTGATCGCAGTTACTTCCTGCCGTACCCGCACATCAATGCGAAAGCGATCCCAAAAGCTTTCCGGAGTTTGCAGCGTCAGTTCTTCCTGCTCTTTGATCACACCACCCACATAATACGGCAGGCCGCAGTTGGCATAGGACACATAGCCGCTGCGCTCGATCATGATGACCTGCGCGTGTTCATCCAAACGGCGGATGCGTGCGGCGGCAGACGCACCGCCCGCCACACCGCCTACGATCACAACTTTCATCTTGCGCCCTCCACCATTGCGGCGATCTCCGACTTAGACCGATAGCCCACCGACTTGGCGACGGCTTTCCCGTCCTTGAATACAACCAGCATCGGGATGCTGGACACCTGAAAACGCATCGCCAGCTCCATCTGCTCGTCCACATTGACCTTGCCCACCTTGAG
>SFKI01000032.1 GCA_004554775.1 Subdoligranulum variabile | reverse complement strand
GTACACCCGCTCCTGCCCGCAGGTCACCCGATGAATGGGCACCCCATGATACAAATCTACCGTTGCAATTCCGTTCATTGGACGTTTCCTCCCCGAATCTGTTTTCCTGTTATTTCCAGTATACATCAGGTGACGTCCCATAAATCGGACGGAAATGCATCAATCCTTCAGAATTTCAACAATTCTAAGTTTACAATTCTTTGTCTCCCTCCTATGGACGGAACAAATCGGGACCGCCGTTACTGCGGGGATTCCCCGAAGGTGTCTCCATGGTATTTCAGCCGGTACTGGCGCGGCGTCATGCCGGTATGCTCCGCAAACAGCTTGTAGAAATGGGTGCGGTTGGAGAAATTCAGCTCCGCCGCGATCTGCTGCACCGTCCGGTCGGTATCGGCCAGCAGTTGGCAGGCGTAGTCCATGCAGAATTTCATTCCGTAATCAAACAGGCACAGCCCGGTATGGCGCACCACCACCGAATTGAGATAGTTTCCGCTGTAATTCAGCGCCTTTTCCAGCGCCGAGCGGGTCATGCGGCCGTGGGTATCCTCCAGCAGGTGGGTGATGTGCAGAAAAATCAGGTCCTCGGTGTTGCGGCCCAGCGCCACCCGGGAGCTGTGATACAGCGCGCCATCCCCCAGATACCCGAACAGCCGCAGCACCAGCCCATGCAGGATGGCAGTGGCGCCGGTCTGCGGTTCCATCAGCTGGCTCTGCATGGCGGCAAACAGCTGGCTGATTTCCTCGATGGCGTTCTGGTTGCGGAATGCCGGAAACAGGTCCAGATAGGTTTTGGTTTCGTCATTGCGCAGCTCGTCCGCCAGAAAAGCAATGACCGGATTGTCCCGCATGGCCTTTTCCTGGGCGAACCATGCGTTCTGCACCGCCTGCTGGAGCTGCTGCACCAGCTCCACTGAGAACCCCAGGAACAGTAGCCGCGCCCGGCCCCGGAACCGCTCGGCATGGCGTATGTTCCGGTTGATGATACAACAGGAACCGGCGGGATACAAATACTCCTGCTCCTCAATCTCCTGCGTAATCTCCCCTTTCAGCACGAACATCATCTCAAAATAATTGTGCTGGTGGGGCGGGCGGCTGTTGAAGGCCGCAAATTTCTCCGTTGTGGGGGCCATGTGGTAGTAATGCCGGGTGGTGGAGGTCATTTCCACCGCGTACACTTCCTTTTCCCCGGTGCCCGTGCAGTCCTCCAGCGTGATTTGCAGCGGCGATAACAGCCCGTAATAGGCGCTGACATTGCTGTGCAGACGGTGTACTTCCAGAATCTCGTTGACTGAATATCCCTTGTGCTCCATGTCGTTCTCCCCGTCACTCACGAATATGATACAAAACAAGTTCTGTTCTCATTTTAGTGACATTGTGGTTCCCTGTCAAGATTTGCTACAATAAGGATGCCGGCAACATCCGATTTCAAACCCACACAACCACGAAGAAGGGGAACAAAAATGGAAGAAAAACGTCCGGAAGACAAGCGTTATCTCAAATGGTATCACAAACTCGCCTATGGCTCCGGTGACCTGGCCTGCAATCTGGGTTACGGTCTGATTGGCAGCTTTATCATGATCTATCTTACCAATACTGTTGGACTGAACAGCGCCGTCATCGGTATGCTGATGATGGCCTCCAAGTTTCTGGATGGCGTCACTGACATCTTTTTCGGCTCCATGATGGACCGTACCCACACCAGACTGGGCAAAGCTCGCCCCTGGATGCTCTACGCGCAGGTGGGCGTATCGCTGTGTACCTTCCTGCTGTTCTGTGTGCCTGCGGGCAGCGCCGTCATGCAGTATGTCTACTTTTTCATCGTCTACACCTCACTGAACGCGGTGTTCTTCACCGCCAACGGCATCGCCTACTCGGCGCTGTCCGCCCTCATTACCCGCAGCGCCAACGAGCGGGTGCAGCTGGGTTCCATCCGGTTCATGTTCTCGCTGTTCACCAACATTCTGGTGCCCTCCATCACCATGGGTCTGGTGGAAGGCTTTGGCGGCGGCGCGGCAGGCTGGCGCACCGTGGCGCTGGTGTATGCGGTGTTGGCGCTGCTCATCAACTCCATCAGCTGCCTGTCTGTCAGGGAGCTGCCTGAGGAACGCAAGACCGGCAGCACCGAAACCATCCCCACGGAAAAAATCAGTCTGGTACAGTCCGCCAGATATCTGCTGTCCAACAAATATTATCTGGTCATTCTGGGCATCTACCTCTGTCAGTACTGCGGCAGCGGCATCACACAGGGCGTGGGCGTGTATTACATGACCTACATTATGGGCAATCCAGCCCTGCTGGGACTGTTCTCCATGGCGCAGATGCTCCCCATGATTGTGGCGCTGTCCGTCACCCCCATTCTGGTGAAAAAGTTCGGCAGTATGTGGAAAGTCAACTTCTACGGATTTTGCCTGTCGCTGGTGTTCGGTCTTGGGTTTATCGGCGCGGCGCTGGCGAAAAACGTCACCCTGATGCTGGCCTGCATGATGCTCAAGGGTGCCTGCACCGGTTCCATCATGGGTACCCTCAACGCCTATGTGGCGGAGACCAGCGCCTACACCTTCAAGACCCAGGGCGTACATCTGGACGGTACCATGTTCAGCTGCTCCTCTCTGGGCGTCAAGGTGGGCGGCGGCATCGGCAGCGCCCTGTGCGGCCTGCTGCTGGCGGCGGGCGGCTTTGACGGTCTGGCTGCTGTGCAGACCGACGGCGCGCTGCGTATGATCACCTTTATGTACATCGTCATTCCCTTTTTGTTCCAGATTTTGCAGACACTGCTCATCTCCCAGCTGAAGGTGGAGCAGGCCAACCGCGACTGGGACAACGCACACGCAACGGAGGCAAAGGCATGATTCCCCAATCCTTCAACGACAACTGGCAGTTTTTCAAAGACCCCGCAGCCGCCCGGGCCGCCGCCATGGGCGGGCCGCAGCCGCCCTGCATCACACTGCCCCACGACGCCATGGTCCACGAGCCGCGCACGCCGGATACCCCCAGCGGCGCCCAGACCGGGTTTTATCCGGGCGGGCAGTATATCTATCAGAAACGATTTTTTGCTCCTGCGGACTGGAAAGGCTGCACCGTTGCGCTGGAATTTGAGGGCGTGTACCAAACAGCACAGGTCTACCTGAACGGCACACTGGCGGCATCCAGCGTGAACGGCTACACCAATTTTTACGCCGACCTCTCAACCGACCTGCTGTACGGCGCGGAAAACCGCATCAAGGTTCTTGCCGACAACAGCGCCGTACCCAACAGCCGGTGGTACTCTGGCAGCGGGCTGTACCGGGGCGTGCGGCTGTGGGTGGGCGGGCCCATTCACCTGCCCGCTGAGGGCGTGCAGGTGACGACCCTCTCCGCCGATGGAGATTACGCACTGGTGGAGGTCGCCGCCGCCGTGAAAAGCAGCGCGGTCACTCCCCGCACCGTGCAGGTCTGTGTGTCTCTGGGCGGCGAGACCGGCCGCGCCCCGGTGACGGTGTTTCCCGGTCAATTCGAAACGGTGCGCCAGACGCTGGCCATTCCCGCGCCAAAGCTGTGGGACTGCGACCACCCGAACCTGTATGACTGCACCGTGACGGTGGAGGACGGAGGGCAGGTGCTGGACCGCGCCGCGCTGCGGGTGGGCCTGCGTACCCTGACACTGGACGCCCGCCGGGGGCTGCGGCTCAACGGGAAAGCTGTCAAGCTGCGGGGCGCCTGCATCCACCACGACAACGGTATTCTGGGCGCGGCCACCTGGCCCGACGCCGAGCGCCGCCGCTGCCGGCAGCTGAAGGAGGCGGGTTTCAACGCACTGCGCAGCGCCCATCATCCCATGAGCCGGGAAATGCTGGAGGCCTGTGACGAGTTGGGTATGCTGGTGATGGACGAGGTGAGCGACGTCTGGACAGTACACAAAAATCCCCACGATGCCGCGTCCCATTTTGCACAAAGCTGGCCGGAGATCCTGGACCGCATGGCGGCCAAGGACTACAACCATCCCTGTGTAGTGCTGTACTCCATCGGCAATGAGATCACCGAGGTGGCTTCGCCCCGGGGCTGCCAGCTGGGACGCGCCATGACAGAGCATCTGCACCGGCTGGATCCCACCCGGTATACCACCAACGGCATCAACGGGCTGATGGCGGCCAGCTTCGGCGGGCAGATCGTTCCTATGATGAAAGAACTGCTGTCCGCCCCCGGCAAAACCGGCGCGGACGGCGCGGGCAGCAACGCTTTCAACGGCATGATGGGCCTGATGGCCGGGGAGACCGGCGACCGGTTCGCTGCCCACCCCACCCTGACCGCCCTGCTGGACGAGCCTTCCCATACGGTGGACGTCATCGGGCTGAACTACCTGACGGGCCGCCATCTGCTGGAGCAGGAACTGCACCCCAACAAGACAGTGGTGGGCACCGAGACTTTCCCCGCCGACATTGCCCGGCTGTGGGGGCTTGTCAAGCGGCACCCGCACCTGTTGGGGGACTTCACATGGGCCGGGTACGATTATCTGGGCGAGGCGGGCTGCGGCATCTTCCACTATGACGGCGCCGCAAACTTTTCCAGCGTCTACCCGGAGCGCACCGCCAGCATCGGGGATCTGGACCTGCTGGGCGGCCGCCGCCCCATCAGCTATCTGCGGGAAATCGTGTTCGGTCTGCGCAAAGCGCCATATATCGCGGTGGAGCGGGTGGACCGCTACGGGCAAACACCCTCCCGCACCCCCTGGATGCTGAAAGACAACCTCGCCAGCTGGACCTGGCCCGGCTTTGAGGGCCAGCCCGCCAATGTGGATGTGTACAGCGACGCCGACGAGGTGGAACTGCTGGTCAACGGGCGCAGCGCGGGCCGTCAGCCTGCCGGGGAGGAGCACGGCTTTACCGCCAGCTTTAGTATTCCCTACGAGCCGGGCGAGCTGACCGCCATTTCCTACACTGATGGACAGGAGACCGGCCGCCACACGCTGCACACCGCCGGGGCCTCTGCTGCGCTGACGCCGGAGGTGGAGCGCGGCGGGGAGCTGACCTTTGTGACACTGCGCCTGACCGACCGCGAGGGTCTCCCCAACCTGTCGGACACCCGCACCGTGACGGTGGAGGTGCAGGACGGCACGCTGCTGGGCTTTGGCAGCGCCAATCCCTGCTCGGAGGACCCCTACGATGGTACCGTCTGCCCCACTTACCAAGGCACCGTGATGGCGGTGTTCCGCGGTTCGGGCCATGCCCGCTTCACTGCCGAAGGCCTGCCGCCGCTGGAACTGGATTTCTGACAGGCACTGCCAAACAAACAAGCTGCATCTCAGGTTCCTGAAATGCAGCTTGTTTTTGTTTACTCTTTTCGGAAACAGGCAACCGGACAGCAGGCACTCCTTCAGCGGGCTCTTCTTCTAAAGGTCTGATTCACACAGGCGTGCGAAGAAGTACAGCAGACAGCACCGCAAGGCCTCTATACGCAGCCCCACCCGATTGACGAATGTCCTATAACAGGCTATTTATCCCCAAAATCAAAATTTTGTGTCCGCATTTTGTGCCGCTACACCTTTACTTCCCATCGATTCAGTATAAACGTATAATAGACGGAAAACCGTTCAGAATAAGGAATCGATTTGATGTCGCTCAGTCTGGCGATTCCGGAGTTGGTGTTTTTCCCATCGGGCGTTTCTGCTTCTATGGTGAAATCGTACCAGTCGGATTCCCAGTGCCAGTCGGCTGTCACCTGCACATCTTCATACCCGGCCGCCCTGGCAATGTCGATGACCTGCCGTTTCAGCTGATGGATCTGAAACCCACGGACGCCCGCCGCAGCAAGAATCACCAGAAGCATCACCGCAATCGCAGCGCCGGAAAAAGACGCAATCCAGTGTTTGCGCAGGCTCTGTTTCCGGGTGAGGCCTTCTTTCTGCTCCTCCTGGAGGGTGCGGCGCAGTCCATGGAGATACATCCCGATGCTGATCAACAGGCCCATCGCAGTGCTGCCAGAAACGATCCACAGCCCACAATACCATGCACCCAGGATGCAAACGAACAACAAAACACCACCCAAGAGCCCCATCGAACTGCGTGAGATCGGGCAGTGGTGGGGTACCGATCCCAAAAAGAAGAAACAAATCCAGATCGACCTCGTCGGAACGCCCATCGCTGGCAGGAACTATCTCATTGGTTCGTGTAACTATCAGAATGAGAAAGTCGGCATGGAGGAACTCGATTTGATAAGGGACTACGCCTCTGTGTTCAGACCAGGCTGCCATTTCCACTACTATATTTTCTCCAAAGGAGGATTCACGGAAAGTCTGCTTCAGGCTCAGGCGCGCGGAGTAGTGCGGCTGGTAACACTGACAGACCTTTATTCGTAGGGTGTATTTCCTAACCCCTCTACGGTTGGAGATTTCAAAAGGGAACGCCAGCGGCATGTTCTAAGATTTGATCCTATTTTTGCCTGTTTTCTTCTCGTTTTTCCTTCAATCTTGACTACTGTCTGACGACTATCTGACCACTGTCTGACTACTGCCAGACTACTATTGAGGCGTTTTGAGAAATCCCACGATTTTGAACGGTGCAACATCAATAATCCCCGTTCGGAAACCGCCTGCCAAACGCAGCACAATGAACAGAAACAACGTATGTACATCGTATTTTGCGGGCTGTCGCAGAACTCCGACTTAATACCTATTTTCAACTGCGCTACTTTATATTTTGCACCACCAAAATCGCCGTATTATCGTTTGTATTTATGTCATGCTGTTCGATTTTTTCATCTCTATTGAGGGTCGTTTTTTGCGATGTTGAACTACGACTCTTGAGCGATGCTCAACTCAGCTAAACTTCTTCTAAATATATCTTGCGCAAGTCTTGCTTTTTGTATAAGATAAAAATATACAAATATTATCTGCACATCTAGGATACGTTTGGAGGGCTGTACATGAATGACGCCACAGAAATCTACATCTTAAAAAAACGCATTGCCTATCTGGAAAGTATTCTCTCAGCCCACAATATTTCCTTTGATGCTCCGGATGTTCCCGGTAGTCAAAGTATAATTGCCCCGATTTCTGTGGTCATCAGCCCAACTCATGCCCGTTTCTTCTATTCCTTATTTCACGGGCGCAGTGACGTCTACGCCAAACGTGCGGTGATGAAAAGCGGAAAAGCCGGGTATTTTCCTGTCTGTGAAAATCTGTGGCGATACGGCGTCTGCCCAAAAGCAGACCGTCAAAAGGTCAAGTGTGCGTCCTGTCCCAATCGCAGCTGGGCGCCGCTAAATCAGCGCGCATTGATGGCGCATCTGACCGGAGAAAAATCCGATGGCAGCGACGTGATCGGCATCTATCCTCTGCTGCCGGATGACACCTGCCGTTTTCTCGTTTTTGATTTTGATGACCACGAAGCATCCCCCGGCACTGTGTGGCAGGAGGATGTGGATGCTTTGCGCCAAATTTGCAGCCAGAACAGTGTGCCTTGCTACGTGGAACGTTCCCGTTCCGGCAGCGGCGCACATGTCTGGCTGTTTTTTGATGCACCGATTTCTGCTGAACTGGCCCGCAAATTTGGCTCCGCATTACTTACTAAGGGCGCGGAGTCCGTCAATTTAAAAGACTTCAAAACCTATGACCGTATGTTGCCTGCACAGGAGCATCTCCCCGATGGCGGTTTAGGAAACCTAATAGCCCTGCCTCTGCAAGGGCAGGCACTTCAGCAAGGCAACAGCGCATTTGTAGATGAAAGCTGGGACGCCTATCCCAATCAGTGGGAATATCTGAAATCCGTACAGAAAATCAGCAAGACGTTTATCGAGGAAAAGTCAGCGCTTTGGAGTACAGACGGTGAGTTGGGAACGCTTGCCAAAACGGAAGATATAGAAGATACTGAAAAGCCGTGGAAAAAATTGCCTGTGCTGTTTCATAAAGAAGATGCCGCGCAGCCACTGTCCATAACGCTTGCCAACGGCATTTACATAGACGCAGCCGGCGTAAAGCCCCGCTTACAAAACGCGCTGCGGCGGCTGGCGGCTTACAGCAATCCTGAGTTTTACAAAAAGAAGGCTCTGGGGTTTTCCACGCGCAATATACCGCGCATCGTTTTCTGTGGTGAGGATGTCGGCAACTTTATTCACCTGCCGCGCGGCTGTCAGAATCAGCTGACGGCGCAATTAGCCACTGCCGAAATTCCTTATACGATAAGCGATGAGCGCCAAATCGGCCATAAAATCAAGGTGGATTTCCATGGCTCACTATACCCTGCGCAGGCAGAGGCCGCCGCTGCAATGCTGGCGCAGGACACAGGTGTGCTCTGCGCCGCCACGGCTTTCGGCAAAACGGCGGTTGGTGCATACCTTGTGGCGCAGCGCAAGGTCAACACCTTGGTACTGGTTCATAATGCCGAAATCATGAAAAACTGGCTGGAGGATTTTGAGAAATTCCTTCAAATCGACGAGCCCTTGCCTGAGTACATCACCCCAAAAGGGCGGCATAAAAAGCTTCCCAGCCTCATCGGCACGCTGTCCGGCGGGCGCAACAGGCTTGGGGGAATCGTAGATGTCGCTATGATCACCTCTTTGGGGCAGGGCGATGCTGTGAACGCACTGGTCAAAAACTATGGCATGGTCATTATGGATGAATGCCATCACGCCGGGGCTGCCATTGCTGAGGATGTACTGAACGCCGTCAGCGCCAAATATGTCTACGGTCTGACGGCCACGCCCAAGCGTGACGATGGGCAGGAACAGAAAATTTTTATGCAGCTTGGGCCTATCCGCTACCGTTATACCGCCAAGGACCGCGCAGCCGCGCAGGATGTGCAGCACCTCGTTTACCCGCGCTTTACCCGTTTGTTTGTGCCAAATGCGAACAAACTCAGTTACAATCAGGCCCGCCGCGCCGTGGTGGAGAGCGAAGTCCGCAACGAGCAAATCCTGACTGATGTGACTGCATGCCTGCAGGCCAGACGCACACCGCTGGTGCTGACCAAGGAAAAAGAGCATGCCGCATTTTTATACGAACGCCTGAAAACGAAAACCGACCACATTTTTCTATTGCAGGGCGGCAGCAGTACCAAGCAAAAAGAGGAACTGCGCACCCAAATGAGGGCAGTTCCTCCTGCGGAAAGTGTTGTTTTGGTGGCTATCGGCCAATATATCGGCGAAGGGTTCAATTTCCCGCGGCTGGACACCATGATGCTGGCCATGCCGATCTCGTGGCAAGGCAATGTTGAGCAATACGCAGGCCGTCTGCACCGCGACTATGAGGGTAAGCAGGATGTCATCATTTACGATTATGTGGATGCACACATCCGCGTGCTGGAATCCATGTATTACAAACGGCTGCGCACCTACAAGCGGATTGGCTATGAGATCATTACAGCGCCAAATCAGGAAAAGCAGACTGCTAATGCTATTTTCGACAGTGAATCCTATCTGCCTGTTTACGAAAAGGATTTGCAGCAGGCAAACAAGAGCATTTACATTGCAAGTCCCGGATTGAATAAGAGCAAAGCTCGCCGGCTGATTGCACTGGTAGAACAGCAGCAAACGGCTGGGGTAAGCGTAACCGTCATAACGCTGCCCGCCGATAGTTACCCGCAGGCCCGCGTAGAGCCGACCAAGGCACTGCAGACCATGCTGCAATCCGCCGGAATCTATCTCGTTCTCCAACCCGACCTACACACGCATTTTGCTGTCATTGATCAGGAGATCGTCTGGTACGGCAGTACCAACCTACTATCACGAGATAAAGAGGATGACGGTCTGATGCGTATTTGCAGCAGGGATGTGGCGCTCGAGTTGTTGGAGGAAATAGGTCGATAGTTTGGCAAACAGGATTTACACCGTTGACTTTTTCACGGTATCGTGATATAGTGATAGTAAGGAGATGATCGATATGCCCGTATTATCAAGATTCTATGGAATTATCATTCGTATGTATTTCCTGCAAAGCGAACATAATCCGCCGCACATTCATGCCATCTATAACGATGATGTAGCTGCTATTGATTATATGACCGGTGAAGTTTTAGAGGGTTATTTGCCTCCGAAAGCATTGGCTATGGTTCGAGAATGGCTTGCGCTGCACAAAAATACCTTGCAGGAAATCTGGGAAACTCAAGAGTTTAAGAAAATTCCACCACTGGAGTAAGGAGGTTTCTTCTATGTTCCATAAGGTTAAAAGTGTATCCCCTCTCCCCGATTATAAACTAAGCGTTGGATTTAGTGAGGGCGTTGTAAAATTATATGACATCAAACCTCTGTTTGAAAAGATTCCTGCTTTCAACTATCTAAAAGAGCATCCCGAGGAGTTTGCATGCGTCAGCGTTGATGTCGGCGGCTATGGCATTATCTGGGGCGATGAATTGGACTTATCCTGCGATGAGCTGTGGGAGCATGGTGAGCAGGTCAGTACGCCTTTTGATGGCTTGATGTCTTTCGGTGACGCAAGCGAACTGTGGGGACTGAGTGAAAGTACATTGCGAAAGGCCGTCTCTTATGGGAAACTTGTGAACGGTGTAGATGTCTGCAAGTTCGGCAAGCAGTGGGTCGTATCGAAAGCGGCTATGAAAAGAGCTTATGGTGAGATTAAGCGGTAATTATCCTTTTCCATCCGTTTGAAAAATTGACCACCATTTGACCACTACTGTGCAGTGGCACTATAAAATGCCGGAAAAGCCTGTTGTGACAACCAACAACGGGCTTTTTCTTATTTCTAGCGCAACTGTGCAGAGTCAACAAAATTAACGTTTTATCGTCGCTCTATACTGCCTTGTCGTAGTTCTCCGACCCGGAAGGCCAGAGGTTCGAATCCTCCCAGTCGCACTAAACAATGAAAATCCGAACCTTTTCTCGATAGGAGAAGGGTTCGGATTTTTTGTTTTCTTCGGAAATGAGAATTCCGGCTCGTTTCAGACCGCGGCGTGTCCAAAACCTTATCAGAAGAAAAACCGTGTAACGAAAGTCACAACTGTAAAGGTGCCGTAAGGCGGAAAGGACACAAACATGAAGTACGATGAAAGAGTCTGCAAATTCAACATGGACACCGGCTGTGTGGAGCTGCTGCTCCGGGACGGGAGAAAGATCTCTATCGACTGCACCGGGGTCGAGGATGCGTTGGATGTGACCATGGCGCAGAGGTCAGAACTGGATTACCTCATCTACAATGACCCGCTGGGCTATACGGATTTGATTCTGAATGTCGATCCGAAGGAATATTTGAAGAATGCGGCTGGGAGCCATGGAATAGAAGATTGATATATATCTGCGTGCTGCGGCGCACGAAGATATCCATAATTGAGTTGCTCCTTTCTATATAGGACCGTTTTAACAATTACCGGAAGCTCTGCTGTCTGCAAAAGGGATGGATCCGACTCCCCCTGCAGTCGGGAAGTGTTCGGCTGTTTGTATTTAGTGTAACGAATCATTTTTTGAAAAGCAATAGGAAAACGCAAACTCACTATATTGATTTGCTAATGGTAGCGTAAAGGGAAAAACTATAGTTGTTAGCGTTAAGTAACTATTGGAATGGGAAAAGTTGAATGTTATACTGAGAGCATAAGATACAAGTGCACAAAAGAAATTTAAAAAGTAATAAACTTTTAGTGATAAGTTCAGATTTCGTGTGTTCTACATAAATGCACTGCCGATTTAACCTATTTTTCTTCCGAAACCAAGATTGAATTGATCTAACGGAAGACTATAACATGGATGTTGTGGTAGAACATGCTATATGGCTTCGAGCAAGCGCTACAGACATCACATAGGACATAACTTTTTATAGGCAAATCCCCCAGGCACTGCTGCCGATGGGGCACAGCATAGATCCGTTACTGTATTTAAAAATCAAGGAGAAGCACAATGAGCGAAATCAAAATGATGCACGGCAATCCTGAGCGTGCAAAGCATCAGTCCGTTATCTACACCACGGCCGATGGCAAGTTCAAGTATCAGCTGGATATGGATTACGCCAAGGATCTGCCGGAAGATATCAAGACTCTGCCTTACCTGGGCAATGTTTCCGGCGGTTTCTGCGATGCCAACGATAACCTTTATGTCACCCTGCGCGGTGGCGGCGTAATCATGAACCCCGGTCCCCAGACGATGTTTGTCAAACTGGATCCCAACGGCCATTATCTAGGCCGCCTGGGTGAAGGCCAGTTCGGCCCGATCCACTTTGGTAATGTGACGCCGGAAGGCACCATCCTGGTAGCCACCGTCATGCAGCAACAGGTTGTTGAGTTGGGCATGGATGACAAGATCATCCGCACCATCGGCACAAAGAATGATGGCTGCCATAATAAAAAGGACGATCCTAAAGGCGTGGTTCCGTAAGAAAACATTTATGTGAGAGAATCGGCGTAGTTTAGGCTACGCCGGTTTTCTTTTCTTTTTGGGCTGCTTGGGATTGCTCCCTTGCTTCCTCAAAATCAAATGCACCAATGAAGTTGTAGACGATCTCAATTTCTCTGACCTTAATGCGTGGCTCGTTCTCGTCCGGCGTGTAAACCTCGGAGATATAAATTTTATCCACAAACTCCCGGAGAATGGAAGCGTCAAGCTGCTGCATATCGGTGTACTTTCTGACCGCTGCAATGAACTGTCTGACGTTGACTTTCTGCTTCTCCTGTTCCTTGACTTCCTGCCGCAGATGTTCGACAAGATTTGTAAGGTTGGTCTGTTCCAGCTCATAGTCACGGGACAGTTTGATGAAACGCTCGTCGGAGAGCTTGCCGGAAATGTTATCCTCATACAGTCGCTTGATGATAACATCCAGCTCGGCAATCCGCTTTTGCGATTGCGCCAGAGTGTCTTTCTTTTGTGCCAGCTCCTTATCCCGTTCCCGCAGGCTTTGATCTGCGGCCCGCTGCACAAAGTCGTCCTCATACTGCGTCACATACTGAATGGCTTCCCGCAGGTTTCGCAGCACGATTTCTTCAAGGACAACGCGCCGGATTGAATGGGTCGAACATAGGCTTGCAGCATATACAGGTTTTCCCGGCTGTCGCTGCTGGGGGTGGCGTGTACCCGGTAGAAGTAGTCCGGCTCGGCCTGATCCTGTGCCATCTGCGCCCGCTGCTCCCGGCTGCTGTTGCGTTGAAGCTCCGTGGGCTTGATGCCGGAAAGGGGCTGAATACAAGCGATCCTGTCCGACGCACGGTAGGCATTGTCGTTCAAAAGCCGCTGCCATGCGCCCACACTCGGCGCCCAGCGGAAACCGTTCTCTTTCAACTGCTGGCGGGCGTCCGCTTCCGGCTTGCCGTCAAAAAACACCTGCAAGCGGCCTTGTTCCCGGTTGGCCTCCACATGGCCGCCGTCAAATTCCCAGCCCACATAGTCCACTTCGCTTGCGCGGGTCAGGCTTTCGATCCGCTGCCGGACGCGGCGGATTTCCGCATTGTTGTTGGACAGCTCCCAGCTCTGAAACGGCTTCTTTTCATAGTGCCAGCCGGACGCCATATCCGCTTTCAGGTTTTCGATGTTTTCAGGAGAGAGGTGCGGGCAGCCGTCCAGCGTACCGTGTTTGCGGTAATAGGCATTGACCGCTTTCATGGTTTCCTGCGCCTTTTCCAGACCGTCCAGCTTCTTTTGCAGCTTGGGAATGGCCTGCGGGTCGTCCTGCCGGATGCCGCCCATGCCGGTGCTGCGGATTTTATCAAGCAGCCCTTGGATGTACTGCCATTCCTGCATATTGCTGTCGCGGGCCGCGTTCTGTTTTTCTTTCTTCCGTACCGGGAAATTGGAACCACCGGCAATCAAAATGGACGGAACACGGGCGTCAATCTCATAGCCGTGGTTCATGTTGGCAGCCAGCTTCCGGGCATAGGTATCAAGCAGGCTGTCGATCTTCTCATGGTACATGGGATCGACGCGCTTTTTCTGTTCCTGTGCCAGTGCAAAGGCTTCATCCACATAATGCCGGTACTCGGCTGTGGCGCTGCCGGGCTTGTAATCGGAAAAGCTGTTCATTTCCTTGGCACGGCGGGCCGCGCCCTCATTGATGGAATAGTAGTAGTCGGACGCCGCAGGCTCTTTCACCGGCTGTTCCGGGGCTTCCTGCTGGGGCGGCTCTTGGGCCTCCTGCGGCTGGGCCGGGGCCTCATAGCCAGCCGCCGCATATTCCTCCACGGTCATACCGGCGTCGGCGGCCTCCTGTGCAATTTCGGCCTCCACCTGCGCCTTGTAGTCCTGCAAGCTCTGGTCGAACTCGGTCAGTTTCGGTGGCTCCGGCAACTGATACTGGCCCTGATTGAGAAGCGGACGGCACTCTTTCACATAGTCAAGCACCGCTTGGAAATAGGCTGTCTGTTCCGGCGTCAGGGTTTCCCCAGATTGCAGAGGACGACGGGCCTCATGCTCCATAGCGGCCAGATTACAGTGCAGCGACATATACGGAACAAATTCATGCAGCAGCATATCACGCTGGGCCTTATCCGCCTCCCATGCTTCCGGCCCATCATGTTTCAGAACATGGTTTTTCCAGCTCTCGTCCTGTGCGTAGTATTCGTGATAACCACGGATATGCTCGATCAGAGAACCGTCGCCGTCGCCAAAGTCCTGCCGTCCCTCGTAGTTGTCCGGCTGGCCCTGAAAGGTGAAGTCGATGCGGAACTTGGTCTTGTCGTACCAGCTTCCCTTGTAGTCGGGCTGCTCCCGTTCATAGCGTTTGGCGCTGTCCAGCTCTTTGAAAATGGTGTCGGCCTCATGCAGCGGCATTTGCTGGCCGTCTTTCAGGTGGGGGCTTTCACTCCAAATAATCGTGACAACCGGCTCCGCTGCCGGATCAAGGGCGGTTTGCTGTTCTGCCTTGGCAACGGCAATCTCACTTTCGATCTGGCTTCTCACAAAATCATCCATGTGGCCGTGCTGCATTTCATAGCCCTGTTCGCACAAGCGGTTGATAAGCTCGATCACCTTGTCCGTGTCGCCCACAGCCTCGGCGTACTCCACGATCAACCGGCGTTCCTCGTTGCCCATGCGCTGGCCGTCATGCTCGGCCCAGTCGATCAGGGCGTTGGCCCGTTCTGTGGGGGTGGCCTCCGGCATAATGGGCTTGTTGTTCAAAAGGCCGTCAATCCCATTCCACGGCTGCGGCTCCGGCTGGGCCTCGGCCCGTTGCAGCGTCCCGTCGCCGGAAAGGACAAAGCCCTGTGTCTGAATGGCGTCCAACGTGCCTTGCGTCACTTCGCCGGTGGATTTCACATCGGCGTCAATCAGGGTTTGCAGCATGGCTTTCACACTGTCGGTCATTTCCTGCTGCTGTTCCGGGGGCAGCTTGGAAAACACACTGTCGGGGGCGGGCTGCTCGGCGGCCTGTTCCACAGTCGGCTCCACCGTTTGCTCTACGGTCTGCTGCGCCTGCCGCTGTTGCTGAAGCTCTAACAGGTGGGCTTCCATTTCATTGATAAGATCGTTCGCGGTGGATCGGATGGTTTCAAGGGATGCCTGCAATTCCTCCAAATCCTTGCCGGAACTCCAATTTGCAATGTACCCGAAAGAATAGTCCGACGTGTCCAGCCCGAAATACTGGCACACCGTATAGGCCACGCTCTCGGCCTGTACCTCACGGGTGGCTCTGTCCGGCATCTGATCTTCCGGGAGATTGCTGTTTTTCTCATACAGGCGGGCGTGGGCAACTTCATGGATGCTTGTCTTTAAGGTCTGCAATTCGCTCATGCCCTCATTGACTGCAATCCTCTGTTCCAGATAGAAGCAGCGGCCCTTGGCACCATCTAAAATAGGCTCAATGGAAATGGGATAAGGGGACGCCTGTGTTAAGGCGGCCTGCAAATTCTGAAAATGCTCCACATCACCGTCCAGCACATCCACATGGGTTGTGGGCAGCTCTTTTCCCTCGGTCTGGCTTACGTCATAAACCGATACCGCACGATAGTCCGGCACAGTGATTGTCTGTTCTTCCATCACGGTTTTGCCGTCTTTGTCTTTGATGGGTTCGCCGGTATCAGGGTCTATTTTGGGAACACGCTTTTTGACTTTGTAGTAGGCGGGGGCTAAAATTTTCAGCCCGATTTCTCCTTGTTTTCGGGTGCGCTCAAATTCCGATTTCCATTTTCCCAGCCCGGCTACCAAAGAGGCGTCCGGCTTCTGCATGAAAATCAACATGGTATTTCGGAAGCTGTAACTGTGGAACTTGGACATAGAGGCAAGATAAGATTTGTAGTTGTCGCTGCTCATAATGCCCCGTACACCAGCTTCCAGCCGGTCGGTGATCTCTTTCATGTATTCATCCTTGGACTTGTCCTTGGTGATGATGGGAGCTGCCTCCGGCAGTACAGCGGCGGGAGCCGGTTGCTCCGTGCGAAAAGCGTCACGGTCGGCCTCCGGCGCGGGATAGGCCATCACCCGGTATTCCTCCGGCACCGGCTGGCCCTCATGGACGCGCTGCCACTCGTCGCCGCTTTTCACCAGATAGCCGTAATCGGTGAAAACACCATGCTCCGTATTGGCAATATGCAGGCCGAAACGGGGCAGGAAAATTCCTGCTTTCCATTCCTCCGGCATATCCACCATGCCGGAACGGTTCAGGTAGTAGTCACCCAACTGGCCCGTGCCGGTGACATCCGGCAGATGCACATAGTAGTCCACGTTGTCGGGGTAGTCGATGATCTGGCCGATACTGTGGAAGTCGCTCTGCGGGCTTGTCAGGGCGGCGTTCAGCTCCGTAAGCTCGGCGGCGTCCAGCTTTTCCAGCCTCGCGGCAAGGAAGTTCAGTTCGTCCACGTCAGCGGACAGCACCAGATCGCGGGGCAGTTTAATGGGACGCTCCTGCGGGCTTCGGTAGTCGTACAAGAAAAAGTCCTGCGGATTGTCGGCACTGATCCCGATTTCCCGCAGGGCTTCTTGCAGCTTTTCGGTTGTGGTCGGCAAAGAAAACCAAAGGCCCTCTTTGCCTTGATCATAACGCTGTCGGTTATGAAGCAGGATAGAAAACACTTCGCTCATGGGTTCACTCCTTTCATATTCATAGGGGTTTGGGGCTTTCCCCAACAAGCAAAATCCCCGGCCCGGCAGGG
>SFKI01000031.1 GCA_004554775.1 Subdoligranulum variabile | reverse complement strand
ACTTGTAAATTTGGAATTGATTATTGTGAGTTTCCAAAACTCACATCAAGGTTCCACAAGTTTCAGTTTTGTTCAATTTTCAAGGTCCTGCTGTGCTGTTGCGTGTTTCGTAACAGCTTGTATATTGTATCTCATAAAAGCTCTTTTGTCAAGAACTTTTTTCGATATTTTTTGAAGCCCTGCGGCTTCAAAATCGCTATACAGGCTGTAGGTACAGGCTTCAGCGGCTGTGCTCTTTGCGAGACAGCCTGATTATTATAGCAAGAAGTACGACCTTTGTCAAGAACTTTTTTCGGATTTTTTTACAAAGTTTTGGGGGTGTTTTTGGACAAGGTGTATATAGGTATATAGTGGGTGCGTTGTGTAGAAAGTACAACAGATAGGGGCAGGTTACCGTTGAGGCAAGGTCACAATCCCTCAGTCCGCTGCGCGGACAGCTCCCTTTACACAAGGGAGCCCTTTGAGCGGGCAATAACGAAAGTTCCGTTAACGCCGCAATAATTTCAACTCTTCGGGGGTCAGTTCACGATAGGCACCGGGGGCGAGGGATGCATCCAATTGGACGCCGCCGATGGAGAGGCGGTGGAGGGTGTTGACGCCAGCGTTGTAGACGCCGAACATCCGCTTGATCTGGTGGTAGACCCCCTGGTGCAGCGTAACGCGCACCGTGCAGGGATCATTGCCCGCCGGTTCAGCCTCGGCGGGGGCCAGCTGCTGGCCGTCGGCCAGGGTCACGCCTGCCGCAAAGCCGCGGCGCATTTCCTCGGTCAAAGGCGTGTCCAGCGTGACCAGGTACTGCTTGTCCACATGGTGGGCCGGGGCCAGGATCTCATGCGCGAGCGCGCCGTCGTCGGTGAGCAGCACAAAACCGGTGCTCGTTTTATCCAGGCGGCCCGCCGGGAACAGCTCGCGCCGGGGGTAGTCTGCCGTCACAAGGTCCACGACCGTGGTGTCGCGCTTGTCGCGGCTGGCGCTGACAACGCCCTCGGGCTTGTTGAGCATGATATACACGTACTTTTTATATTCGCCTGCCAGCGGCGCACCGTCCAGCGTGATATCCGCCGCCGTTTCGTCCAGCTGCGTATCGGCCTTGCGGCAGACCTTGCCCGCGACCATCACGCGACCCTTCGTGATGGTCTTGCGGCTTTCGCTGCGGGTCATGCCGGTGCGCTCGGCCAGATACTTATCCAGCCGCATCATGCCTGGTGTTCCTGGGTGATGGGGGCCGTTTTGCCGCGTGTTACCCTGATAAGGTCGGCAGGGGTGCACTCGACCTGGGTGCCGATGCGCCCGCCCGAGACCATGATGGTCGGCTGGGCCAGGCAGCTTTCGTCGTAGACGGTGACAAACTGCTTTTTCATACCCACGGGGCTGCAGCCGCCGCGGATGTAGCCGGTGACTTTGTTGATATCGGCCACGTGGATCATCGCCACGCTTTTGACACCCGCTGCTTTGGCGGCTTTTTTCAGGTCCAGTTCGGCCAGCACGGGCACAACGAACACATAATAGTTGCGGTCAGCGCCCTGCGTGACCAGCGTTTTGAACACGCGGGCCGGATCCTGGCCGATCAGGCGGGCGACATTGGCACCGTCGACAGCCTGGCCTTCCTCGTGCGGGTACTCGTGGGCAGTATAGCTGACCTTGGCACGCTCCAGCATACGCATGGCGTTTGTTTTGGATTCTTTGGACATTTGAGATGACCTCATTCATTTATTATATAGTATGGGGTGCAGGCTCTTAGGGAACGGACAGTCTCCCGGCCGCCCCTCAGTCGCCTTCGGCGCCAGCTCTCCTCCAGGGGAGCCTTTTGCTATTAGCAGCCCCATTATACGACCCCTGCAAAAATTTGGCAAGAGGGGGTTGACTTTAGCGCTTTAAAGTGTTAGACTATCATCATTCGATACGAGACAGCCAAAGCTGACATAAGAAATAGAGAAATAGGAGACACACAATGATCATCGTATTAAAGCAGCACGCCCCGGCCGAGCAGGTCAAGTCTTTCTGCACCGAGCTGGAGGGTATGGGCTACCAGATCAATGATTCGGTGGGCAGCGACACCCACATTCTGGGTCTGATCGGCGACACAAAGGCGCTGGCCGAAAGCTGGGTGCTGGCCAACCCGGTAGTGGAGACCTGCCGCCGCGTAACCGAGCCGTACAAGAAAGCCAACCGCAAATTCCACCCCGATGATACCATCGTGGATGTGGGCGGGCACAAGATCGGCGGCGGGTACTTTGCCGTAATGTCCGGCCCGTGCAGCGTCGAGAGCAAGGAGCAGATCACCTACGTAGCGCAGCGCGTGCAAGCCGCCGGGGCCAGCATTTTGCGCGGCGGTGCGTTCAAACCGCGCACCAGCCCGTACAGCTTCCAGGGTTTGCGGGCCGAGGGCCTGGAGCTTTTGCAGGAAGCCCGCGCCGTGACCGGCCAGCCCATCGTGACCGAGCTGATGAACAACGAGCACATTCCCCTGTTTGAAGATGCGCATGTGGATATGATCCAGATCGGCGCGCGCAACATGCAGAACTTTGAGTTGTTGAAGGCCGTGGGCCGCTTAAAGACCCCTGTGCTTTTGAAGCGCGGCCTGTCCTCGACATTGGAGGAACTGGTAATGAGCGCCGAGTACATCATGGCCGAGGGCAACCCCAATGTGGTGCTGTGCGAGCGCGGCATCCGCACGTTTGAGACGAGCATGCGCAACACGCTGGACATTTCCGCCGTGCCGATGCTGAAAAAGATGACGCACCTGCCGGTCGTGATCGACCCGAGCCATGCCGCCGGTATCGCCTTTATGGTGCCCGCGCTGGCGCAGGCCGCCGTGGCCGTGGGCGCGGACGGCTTGATGATCGAAACGCACAACAACCCGGCCAAGGCCAAGAGCGATGGCGCACAGAGCCTGACGCCCGACCAGTTCGACCAGTTGATGGGCGTGATCAAGCCGGAGCTGGAGTTTTTTGGGAAGAAGCTGAATTGAGCGGCACAAATTTTAGATTTTGCCGAGCAGGCATTGCCAGCGGGCGGATATAGAATCCGCCCCTACGATAAACCATAGTTTTTACAATAACGCAAGGCTGCACGGGGCGTAGGGGCGAACGGGATTGCAAACAGGCCGCCTATATAAAAGTATATAAGGTCAGTAACAGCAGGGTCGGGAAAGCCCTGCTGTTTTTTTGCCTGTTTTGCCAGGTGGCTGCAAACTGCTTGCAGGGGCATATATACTGTACAACTACCAAAACACCCGGGGTGTCTGCAACTGGTTGCAGAGTTTATATAAACAGTATATTTAACATATATATGTAATTTTTATAACTGTTTTTCTAGTTATAGAGTTTCGAGTCACTACTGCAAAACCACCTGCGCAAAAAAGATGCGCCCCGCCGGGATGGTGGAGCGCAGTTGGTAATATTGGCTTTATTTGCCCAGCTTGTCTTTGGCCGTCTGGGCGGCGTTGGCGGCGGTCTCCTTGGCCGTCTGCACAGCAGCGGCGGTGTTCTCGCGGGCTGTCTGGGCGGTAACCTTGGCTGTCTGCGCCACTTCCTGTGCAGCAGTCTTGGCGGCGATCTTGGCCGCAAGGGCCAGCTCGTTCAGGCGGCGGACGCCCGCCCGGGTGGAAGCCAGCGTTTCGGCGTAGGTCAGGCTCTTCATATCCGGGAAAGCCCGCAGCAGGCGGCGGGTGCCGAGCTTGTCGCCGCTGATATCCCGCAGCTTGGCGCGCATTTCGTTGGCGCGCAGCATCATTTCGAGCTTGAGCTCGGCGGCGTTCTCGCGGCCCTCGAGCCTAGCCAGCGCCAATTGCAGCTTCTGCTCATCCAAAATCGTATCGGCGGTCATGGCGCCGGTGCCCAGTACGGTGGTCAGCTTGTCGCTGGTCACGCGCAGACGGGCGCGCAGCTCGTCGATCTCTTTCAGCTTCTTGTTCAGGCCGGTGGCGGTAGCGGCGGAAACGATGAGGTCGACCACGAAGAACGCCAGCGTGGCGGCTTCGATGGGCACCAACACGCTCAGCGGCAGCGGGCTGCTGGCCTTGGCCAAGGCCGGGTGTACCAGCTTGACCATGATGACACTGCCCAGCCCCCACAGCAGCGAGAACTGCGGGCAGATATAACCGCCGATGTTGAACTTCATGTTGGAGTAGTCCCACCAGCGGATGTGGTAGATTTTAAACAGCGCCCAGCCGCCGACCAGCTCGATGGCGGTGGTAAGCACCATGCCAACGAAAAATACCGCCACGGCACTGACGTTTTTGCCCTCGCCCGCCGGGGCCAGCAGCGCGACCGTCCAGTTCAGCACGACCATGCCACAACCGTAAATGGGGCAGATGGGGCCGCAAAGGAATCCGCGGTTGACGAGCTTGTGCTCTTTGATGGCGGCATAGACGACCTCGACGCCCCAGCCGATGCAGCCATAGAGGAAGAACCAATACAGCGTGCGTACGACAAATTCAAAAGCTTCTGTCTGGGTCATTCGGCATCCTCCCGCGCGGCTTCGGACTCGTCCTCGGCCTCCAGCTCTTTGGCAAGGGCCTTGGGCTCCACCCAGGTCACGGTGCTGTCGGGGCCTTTGCGGGCGATCAGCGCCTTAATGGGGATGCCCATCTCGGTAAACATGCCCTCATGCTCGGTGCGCAGGTTCCAGTCCGGCTCGTTGGCGTGCAGGTCGAAGGTCTGCCAGGTGATCTCAAAACCCGCCGCCGGGAAGTAATGCAGGCTGTCGCGGAACAAATCGTCATCGTCGGTCTTAAACCAGATCTCCGCGCCTTCGTCCATCAGCTGGCGGTATTGCAGCAACTGGCGCGGGTGAGTCAGGCGGTGCTTGTTGCTGCCCGCGTTTTTGCTCCACGGGTTGCAGAAATTGATATAGATGCGGTCGACACGGTCGGCCGGGGTGAACGCGTTGCCCAGACGTTCAATGTCGATGCTGGCGATCTTGACATTATCGGGGGTCAGGCCGCGCTCAGCGTAGGCGGCTTCGACCTTGCGCTTTGCCAGGATCAGTACCTTGTCGGTGATGTCGATGCCCAGATAGTTGATATCCGGGTGCTGCGGGGCCAGCTGTGCGAGGAAGCCGCCCTTGCCGCAGCCCAGTTCGAGATGCCAGGGCTGGTCGGGGCGGGCGTAGGTCTCGTGCCAGTGGCCGCCATGGGTCAGCGGTTCGTGTACGTGGAAGTCGCAGGCCAGCAGTTCGGGGCGGGCGTAGGGTTTAAAACGCATTCTCATCGGGGTATACTCCTATTTATAATAATGTGGTGACTTTTTCGCGGACAGCTTCGGGCGTGAGGCCCGGCTGTGCCAGACTGCCCTGGCAGAACACGGGTTTTCCGCCGCCGCGGCCTGCAAACGCTTCGTTCAGCGCCTTGCCCAACGCGCGGGCGTCGATGCCCTCGGGCGCAGCCAGCGCGTAGGATGTCCCCTGCCCGCCGGGGGCCAGCGCGCAGGCGACCTGGTTTGTGCCTGCGCAGACGGCCATGGCGATGCGGCGCAGGCCGTCACCGTCGGCACCTTCGGCCCACAGCACGGCGGGCTGGC
The DNA here is from genome assembly GCA_004554775.1 of Subdoligranulum variabile. Classification (GTDB taxonomy): domain Bacteria; phylum Bacillota; class Clostridia; order Oscillospirales; family Ruminococcaceae; genus Gemmiger; species Gemmiger variabilis_B. The sequence continues at coordinate 12,394 of SFKI01000031.1, read as the reverse complement.
CGGGCACGGCGGCTTTGATGTACGCATCGGCCAGCGCATTTTGCAGTGCGGCGATGCGCTGTTTCAAGGCGGTCTCGCCATTTTGGCGGTTTTCGACCGCCGGGGTTAGGCTGCCCGCCGGGGCGGAGAGCAGCCGCCCGGCAGCTTCGGCATCGGCGCAGATGGCGGAGACAGCGTCATAGGCACGCTGCCCGCAGGCCACGGCCAGCCGGATACCGGTCTTGTAGTGCTGGGCCGAGATGATCTTGATCAGCCCGACCTCGCCGGTGCGGGCCAGATGGGTGCCGCAGCAGGCGCAGCAGTCGCCGCCGGCTTTCACCAGCCGCACAGGGCCCTCCAGCTCTTTTTTGCTGCGGTACTCGGTGGCCGCCAGGGTCGCGGCGTCGGGGATGTAGCAATGCACGGGGGTGTCGGCCCGCACAGCGGCGTTGGCTTCGGCTTCGGCCCGGGCAAGCTGCGTGGCTGTCAGCGGGATGCTGGTATCCATCCGCACGTAGGGGCTGCCGATGTGGAAACCGACGTTTTCGGCCCCGAACAGGCGGTGGAGCGCACCGCTTAAAATATGCTCGCCGGTGTGCTGCTGCATGGCATCCAGGCGGCGCGGCCAGTCGATGCGGCCCGTAACCTGTGCGCCGGGTTCCAGCGGGGCGTCGGTGGTGTGGGTGATGGTCGTGCCATCGGTGTGTACGTCGGTCACATGCGCCGCGCCGAGGGTGCCGAGGTCGCAAGGCTGGCCGCCGCCCTCTGGGAAGAAGGCGGTTTTATCCAGCACGACCGCATAGCCGCCTTGGGCGGGTGCGCAGAAAAGCACCGTGGCGGTAAATTCCTGTACATATGCGTCAGTTTCGTATAACTTTTGCGTCACAGAAAGGGAACTCCTTTCAAAAAAATCAGATTTTTCCTATTATAACACAAAACATGTGTGGAAAAAACCTTTCGTTTCCTATATAATAAGAAATAGTTGGATTAAATAGTTGGATTGCGCAAACAGATCCCAACTCCCGGCCAGCCCTGTAGGGGCGAGCCCGTAGCAGCCAAAAGATGGCACGGGCGGATATGGAATCCGCCCCTACGGTATCCTGAAATATTGGCGCAATTTTATTTTGCGCCCGTAGGGGGAGCATTGCATATGCTCCCGTGCGGCCTTACGCTAACGCGAAACTCCATGGGCGGGCAACGCCCGCTCCCACACCTCTGTCCCTCACTCACCTTGCACAAGGAGAATTTCATAACCATGCAAAAACAACTCACCCCTGCGGCGCTGGCCTGTGCGGCGGTGCTGCTTACCGCCTGTACGGCGGCCCCGGTGGAAAGCGTCGCCACGGTGGAGACTGCGCCCGAGCCCGCCCCGCAGGTACTTACCGCCTACGCGGCGGACGGCCTGGCCCCGGCCTTGCAGGCTTTTGCCGATGCCCAGGGCGTGGCCCTGAACTGGACCGAGGATGCCGCCGCTGCCAGCCTGCTGGCGCTGGACCACCAGCCAGACACCGCCACGCTGGATGTGACCGGCGATGCCCTGCTGGCCGCAGCCGCCGCCCGCGCCAATGTTACCGAAAGCGCCGCTTCCCTGCCCGCAGGCCGCAGCCTGTACGGCTACTGGGTCAGCGGCAGCCTGCTGAACAGTCTGCTGGGCGACGGCGGCATTGAAGCGCTGCAAAACGCCAGCTGGGAAGAGTGGAGCGATTTTGTGGAAACGCTGCAAGCCTGGCTGGACGAGCCCCAGGCCGCGACTGTCACGCTGAACGGCGCGGACCGCACCCTGCCCGAGACCCGGCCCGACGCGCTGACCGCTACCGCCGTGTTTGCCCCGCCGGTCGACCGCATCAGCGGTTACACAGTGGCTGTGCTGGCGGCGGACGGCCAGTACACCGCCGACGCCCTGACCGGCCCGCTGAACGGCATCTACAGCGCCGTTTCGCTGGAATGGGACGCCATGGCCGACAGCGCCGCGAATGGCCTGTTCCGCCGCGGCAAGCTGACGGATATGCTGGCCGCATACGGTGCCGACGCCTGCCAGGATCTGGTGCTGGTGCCGTTCAAATGCAACCTGGACGAAAGCGACCTGACTACCGAGGAGTACGACCTGACCGGCCTGATGGACTACCCCATCCTGGCCAATGCGGGCTGCTTTGCGGTGCAGGATACCGGCGATGCCGCCGCGCTGAAAACCGCTGAAAGTGCCGCGCTCTGGCTTTATTCCAGCGGCGACGGCGAAAAGGCGCTGACCGATACCCTCGGCGTTATCACCCCGTGGAACACCGCTTCCGACAATACGACCCTGGGCGCGATGCAGGTCGCGCAGGTCAACACCGGCATCTTACCGGGCATCGACCTGCCCACCGCTGCCACCGCACAGGCGCTGACCGAAAACGAGCAGTCTTTACAGGGCGGCACCCGCGGCAAAGCCGAGCGCACCGCCTTTACCCAGGCCGCGCTGGCCGCCCTTGGCGCTGAATAACGCGCCGCCATATCAAAAGAAAAAAGGATGAGAATATGCGTTTTGCACGTTGCAGCGGCATTCTGATGCCGCTTTCCAGCCTGCCGGGCGGTTATGGCATCGGCAGCATGGGCGCACCCGCCTATAAGTTTGTGGATTTTCTGGCCGACGCCGGGCAGACCATCTGGCAGATTTTGCCCGTCGGCCCCACCGGCTACGCCGACAGCCCGTACCAGAGCTGCTCGGCCTTTGCGGGCAACCCGTACTTTATTGATCTTGACCAGTTGGTCAAGGATGGCCTGCTGACCCGCCGCAATTTTGCCAAGATCAACTGGGGCAGCGATACAGCCCACATTGACTATGGCACCTTGTACGAAAAGCGCTTCGCCGTGCTGCGCAAGGCCTACACCAACTTTTTAAAACAGCGCCCCGTGCCCGGCTACGATACCCCCTACCCTGACGACTGGTATCGCTTCCAGTTTTTGAGCAGCGAATGGCTGCCCGATTACTGTTTGTACATGGCCATCAAGCGCGACAACGGCATGGTGGACTGGCAGCAGTGGCCCGACGCCCTGCGCCTGCGCGACCCCGCCGCCCTGGCTGCTTTTAAGGAGGAACACGCTGAGGAAGTCGGCTTCTGGGCGTTTGTGCAGTATGAGTTCGACCGCCAGTGGCGCGCCCTGCACGCCTACGCCAAGAGCAAAGGCGTGTCCATCATGGGCGATATCCCCATCTATGTTGCCGCCGACTCGGCCGATGCCTGGGCGGGCCGCGAACTGTTCGAGACTGACGCCGAGGGCAAGCCCCGCCGCGTGGCAGGCTGCCCGCCGGACTACTTTGCCGCCGACGGCCAGCTGTGGGGCAACCCGCTCTACGACTGGAACTACCACCGCAGCACCGGCTATGCCTGGTGGATCCGCCGCATCCGCCACGCGCTGTCCATCTACGACATCCTGCGCATCGACCACTTCCGCGGGTTCGACACCTACTGGGCCATCCCGGCTGGCGAAAAGACCGCCCGCAACGGCCGGTGGGAGCAGGGCCCCGGCATGGACCTGTTCCGCACGCTGCATAACGCATTGGGCGAGCTGCCCATCGTGGCCGAGGATCTGGGCGAGATGTTTGACTCGGTTCGCCAGCTGCTGGCCGACAGCGGCTTCCCCGGCATGAAGGTGCTGCAATTTGCCTTTACCGGGCAGGACAGCGTCGACCTGCCCCACAACTATCCGCGCAACTGCGTGGCCTACCCCGGCACCCATGACAACAATACCCTGGCCGGTTGGTTCAACGAAGAGCTGACCCCCGCGTACCGTCAGCAGGCGATCGAGTATTTTGCACTCAACAAAGGCGAGGGCGAACTGCGCGGCATGCTGCGCGGTGTGCTGGCCAGCACCGCTGCACTGGCGATCATCCCGATGGCCGACTGGCTCGAGGAGCCGTCCGCGTCCCGCATGAACACCCCCGGCGTGGCCCAGGGCAACTGGCAGTGGCGCGTGGATGAGAAAAAGCTCACCCCCGCACTGGCCAAAGAGATCAAGGCCATGGCGGTGCGGTATTTCCGCGCCCCTGCGAAAAAGTAAAAAGACTTTGGCGCCGCACAATTTTCCGTGCGGCGTTGTTTTGTATAACGTCGCCGCACGGTTTTGTGAACCCAGCCAATGTTTTGCGCTATCGTGTGCCGTTTTTTTGTGCAAGGCAAGTCTACCCAGCAGGCGTTTTTTGTGGTACAATGACTAGGTATTTAAGATAATTATTTTCGTAATAGGAATCGTGCGTTTGAAAAAATGAGGAACCGACATGAAATTTGAGTATACCCTCGCCGAACTCGCCGCCGAGATCACCGCTTTGGAGCAGGTCTACGGTAAGGTCAGCGTACTGGACCCCTACCAGGGCACCGTGCTGGACCCCGCCACCCTGCTGCCGACCGACAAGGCCGAAGAGCTGACCGCGCTGGATGAGACAGGCCGCGGCGTGCGGATGGCCCAGGCCGACGAAGGCCCGGAGTTGGTGCTGTACCAGGGCATCCAGGCGGATGGCCGCCCCTGCGTGCTGGCGTTCCACTGCGGCATGCCCCGCAATCTTCAATCCTCTGCCGAGGCCGAGAACTCGTTTAACCGCGTGCTGGCCCAGATGCAGGAAGAACTGCGCCGCGATTACCTGACCGGCGTGTACAATGCCCGCTACTTGGATACCGAGTACCGCCGCTATGCCGAGCCGCAGGCCCAGGCAGGCAAGCCTGCGGGCGTTGTGATGGCCCGTGTGAACGAATACTGGAACCTGCGCCAGACCGAATCCGCCAATGCGGCCGACTGCTGCCTGAACATGGCGGCGGGCATCTTGCAGCTGGCCGTCGGCACCGACGACAAAACCGCCGTGCTGGCCCGGTTGGAGGACGGCCTGTTTGCCGTGGTCACAGTGGGCACCCCCGCCGCCCAGATGGCCCGCAAGCTGCAAGATGCGCTGGATAACTCCCGCCGGGAGTTCAACATCAGCCTGTCCCGCCGCGGCAGCTTTACCGTGCAGCTTGCCAGCGCCGAGTGGGGCGAGGCCCCGGCCTGGGACATGATGTTCTCGCTGGCACAGCAGCGGCTGTAATCTGCATAAAAGCATCCCCCTTGTGTACATACTATGGTTGACCGACCACAACGTACACAAGGGGGATTTTGTTATGCAAAGCGATAACGAAAAGATGCTGCAAGAGATCGTACAAAACACCGAGATGGGCAAAAACACGCTGGATGAGCTGATTGGCCTGACGCATGACCAGCGATTGAAAGACGAGATGATGCGCCAGAAGCGCGAGTACCGGCGCATCAACCAGGCGGCGCATACCGCGCTGGATGCCATCGGGGCCGAGGCCCACGGCCAGAGCGCCGCCGCCCGCATGAGCGTAAGCATGGGCATCCGCACCCGCACGATGATGGATAAGTCCACCCGCAACCTGGCCACCATGCTGGCCGAAGGCAGCGGCCAGGGCGCACTGGACTGCAAACGCGCCGAGAAAGACTACCCCACCGCCAGCCCTGGTGCCCGGAAGCTTTGCCAGGAATTGGGCGATTTTCAATCCACCGCCGAGCAAACCTGGCGGGAGTTTGTTTGAATTTTTCTGCTTTACGGGGGACACCACCTTGCGGTGTCCCCCCTTTTTATAATAGGATTCTTCCGTTAGTTCTTCCTTTTTGGACACCCAAAAAGGAAGCGAAAGAGGATGGCTCCCCTCAAGTGGAGCCAATGAGATACGCGCAACCCTACGGTTCCTTTACCGTTGGTATCGTAGGGAGGGGTCTTGACCCTTCCGGGCAGATTAGCGATAACACGAGATTCTCCGGGCGGATATGGAATCCGCCCCTACGCCAACCAAAAATTTTGGCCCCAGAGGGGTCAATCGGAGAGGGCCGAAAAAGCGTTAAGAAAAGCGCAGCACTCCTGCGCTTTTTAGCTTTTTTGGCACTCGACCACCCCTTTGGGGTTCCAAGGGGCAAGTGCTTGGCGGCGCACAACGAGCGCCGCCAAGCGGCTGCCTCGGAACAGCGGGACTTTTTTCGTTTCCTTTTTTGGTCGCAAAAAAGGAAAGCCTTGCGGGAGAATCCCACTAAAAAAGGGAGACACCGCAAGGTGGTGTCTCCCGCAAACGCAAACAAGAAAACTCAAACAAAAATCTCAATCACAAACACCAGCGCGCAGCAAATCACCGAAACCGGGAACAGCCCCGCCCCCAGCCAGGCGGCAATGATGCCTGCCGCTAACGCCACTGCACCGGAGATCGGCGTCTGGGTGGCGTGGATGATGGCCGGGAAGGTCATAACCGCCAGCGTCACGTAGGGCACGTAGTACAAAAACGACTGGATGAATCGGTTGCGGATCGGCTTGCGGATGAGGGTGAGCGGCAAAATACGGATGGTGTAGCTGACCAGCGCCATCACCGCAATGTAAATATAATTATTCATCGCTGCCGCCCTCCTCCGCCAGCTGATCCCCGACCGGGAACAGCACCGCCGCTGCCGCCGAGATGAGCACCGTCAGCAAGATCGTGCGGGTGCCGTCGGACATTGCCGACACGCCCGGCAGATAGTTGCAGGCCAGGCTCAGCGCAAAGCTGAGCACCACCAGCCCCGCAATGATGTGGTTTTTCCGCGCCGGCGGGATGATGATGGCCAAGAACATGCCGTACAGCGCCACGCTCAGCGCACTGACCACCCGCAGCGGCAGTGCATTGCCCGCCAGAATGCCCAGCGCCGTACCCACAGCCCAGCCGGGTGCCGCCAGCATAATTGCGCCGTAGGTATAGTACGGGTTCAGATAACCGGGCCGGGCAATGGTGATGCCGAACAGCTCGTCGGTGACATCATACCCGATGACCAGCCGGTGCCAGAACGGCGTGCCCGGCGCAAACCGCTGCGCCAGCGCACAACTCATCAGCAGATACCGCGCGTTGGCGATCAGCGTGATGACCGCCACTTCCCAGTAGGTGGCCCTGGCCGCGATCAGCGTAAAGGCGGCGTACTCCCCCGCCGAGGCATTGTTCAGCAGGCTGGCCCAAAAGCCCTGCATAGGGGTAAAGCCCGCGTGCCGCGCCGCAATGCCCAGCGAAAACGACACCGCAAAATATCCCAGCGCAATGGGAAAGCCATCCCGCATGCCATCACAAAATACCCTGCGGCTGAACGCCCAGGGCTTGTTCTTTTCCTCTTTCATGTTTCAGCTTCCTTTGCTGCATTTTACACCGCTTTTTATTATAGTGCACTCCAACACAAAAAGAAAGCACTCCGCCGTAAAAAAGCTGCCAAAATGCTTGACGCCGCCCCGCCGCCGGTTTATAATAAGAAAACCGGGTTCGCCCCGGCACAACCCCAAAGTGAATATCCGGGTATAGCGAAGTTGGTATCGCGCCTGGTTTGGGACCAGGAGACCGTGCGTTCGAGTCGCACTACTCGGACCAAAAGCCCTCTGAAATTGCTGATTTCAGAGGGCTTTTTCTTATTCTTTGTCTATTGCGGCGCAGAATTTGAGTTTGTCATTCTTAACATATCTTTTCTACAGTTCTTGTGCAAAGTGCGAAACGATTATACAAGTTATCAGATTGTCCTCTATTTTTAGCTGTATGCGAACTCCGTCAAGTCGACTAAGTAACTTTACTTTTCGCACAGGTCTTTTTTCTTCATGTCCTTATCGATGAGCAGCTTCCAGAGTTTTTTATAACTCACAGACATAAAATATCTCCTCCGTACCGATATACAAAAAATGCTCTGCCGCTTGGCAGAGCATTCGGTCTATTGCAGCCATACTGCCAAGGCCTATTCCCACACTTGGCAACGTTGTTTATAATGGTAGCACATTTGGGCAGGAAAAGCAAGAAAATGATTGCGGATAACGTCAATGATGTCTTGCCGTGTCACATCCGAAATTTTATCCATCATAATACTCTCATTCATTAGCAGATAATCTGTCGCGCCTTATACTGCCTCAGTAGGGATCATTTCTTTCCTATACTGCGCCGGTGACTTTCCTATCTCCTTCTTAAATACCCTGCTGAAATACAGCGGGTTCTCATACCCTACGATTTCGGAAATTTCCTTGATGTTGTAGGTCGTCCGCTCCAACAGGCTTTGGGCGTTGACCATGCGCAAGGAGAGGATATACTGGGCCGGGGACATGCCGGCGTACTGTTTGAAATTGTGTATAAACCAGTTGGTGCTGATGTGCAGGGATTCCGCATAATCATCTATGCTGATCTTTGTGTTATAGTTCTCATTGAAGTAAGCCGCCGCGCGCTCAATTTGCTCTTGGACGTTGCCGGTGGCTTTTTTCTGTTCATGCTGCTGGCGGTCCACCAACAGCAGAATATCGTTGAACAGCGATGCAATATAGTCCTCGTACCCATAGCGGCACAGCTGCAACTCCTGAATGATTTTGCGGAACAACGCCTTGTAATCCGGCAGCACACCGCAGTAGAACACATGCTCATCGAGCGAGATGCCGTGATACGCCAGTATGTTCTTTACATCGCTGCCTGTGAAGTGAATCCAGAAAACTTCCGGGTTATCTTCCAGATAATATACATATTTTTGGATTTCTTCCGGCTTGTAAAGCACCATATGGCCCGCGCTGACGATTTCTTCCTTGCCGTCAAACCAGAAATGCGTCTTGCCGTTTGCCACATATAAAATCTGGTAATCCCTGCGCCCTTTCTGCCAGTAAGTCGGTAGTTTGGGGCGCGTTTTCAGCCGGTAGGTGCCACAGCTGCCCACCACCAACGGCGTGGAGTTGTCTTTGAAATCTGTACGGGAATTGTTCAGATATCCAGAGTTAATGTACACAAAAATTCCCTCCTGTTTTTGTGAATATTGCGAGGTGCTTCGTCCATTTTACCTTCACTTTACAAAAAGCCATTGATTTTGTGCATATTTAGTGCAATACCGTTTATGTTTCATTGTATATAGAAATTGTATAATAATTTCAGACGAAACGCAAGCAGAACTGTATAAATCACAGGAGGAGAATGGATGATTATTCCGCACTATTACGAGGACCCGCACACACTGCATGTGGGTACCATGCCGAATCGTGCCTATTACATTCCGGCATCCCGGCGCAGCGATGCTTTAGTCGAGCACCGCGAAACTTCGGACCGCTTCCAGCTTTTGAACGGAAGCTGGAAATTTCGGTACTACGCCAGTATTTATGACTTGCAGGATGCTTTCTATGAGATTGGCTATGATGCCTCCGCTTTTGACAGCATCCCGGTGCCCAGCGTATGGCAGAACCACGGTTACGACCACCACCAGTACACCAACATCCGTTATCCATTTCCCGCTGATCCGCCGTATGTTCCCAAAGAGAATCCCTGGGGCGCTTACCTCTACGACTTCACCTACCAAAAGGATGCCGCTGCCCCGCGCGCATTTCTGAATTTTGAGGGCGTTGCCTCCTGCTTCTATGTCTGGCTCAACGGTCAGTTTGTCGGGTACAGTCAGGTCGCCCATTCCACAAGCGAGTTCGATGTAACGAAGTTTTTGCAGGACGGCACCAACCATCTGGCGGTCCTCGTGCTGAAATGGTGCGATGGCAGTTACATGGAAGATCAGGATATGTTCCGCATGAACGGCATTTTCCGTGATGTCTACCTGCTGCACCGCCCGGAACAGCGCATCGAGGACTATTTCATCACTACCGACATCCACGGCAGCACCGCAGGGGTTGCTGTCCGCCTGCGTTACTACGATTCCGCCGTTGCCACCCGCATCACCCTCTACGATGCAGCCGGCACAATAGTCGGCAGCGTAACGCCCGTGGAAGCACCGGATGATGCGGCATTCCCCTATCATGCAGAAATCACCATTGTTGACCCGACACTCTGGAACGCAGAGCAGCCCTACTTATATACCCTTGTGTTGGACACACCCTGCGAGACCATTACGGATCGTGTGGGCATCCGCGAGGTTCACGTTGCCAACAATCAGATTTATGTCAATGGCCAGTCCATCAAGTTCCACGGCGTGAACCGCCACGAATCCGACCCGGTCACCGGCTATGCCGTTGGCTTTGAGCAGACGAAAAAAGACCTGCTCATGATTAAAAAGCACAACTTTAATGCCATCCGCACCAGCCATTACCCGGATGTGCCTTACTTCTATCAGCTCTGCGACCAGTACGGCTTCTTTGTCATTGATGAAGCCGACAACGAGAGCCACGGTGCGTCCGAATACTATTGCGAGGGCAACGAAAGCTGGCCCAACCACGTTGAAAACTGGAACAAGCCCATCGCAGACAACCCGGAGTTCACCGAGGCCACCGTAGACCGCACCCGCCGCTGCGTGGAGCGTGACAAGAACCGTCCCTGCGTCATCATCTGGTCGATGGGCAACGAGAGCGCCTACGGCTGCACGTTTGAGGAAGCGCTGGCATGGACAAAGAGTTTTGACCCCCGCCGCCTGACCCACTACGAGAGCGCCCAGTACCGCAGCAAGAACCGTAAATACGATTTCTCGAACATTGATATGTTCAGCAATATGTACCCTTCTCTCGAAAGCATTCAGGAATATCTGGACAACGAGCCGGACAAACCCTATATCATGTGCGAGTACAGCCACTGCATGGGCAACGGCCCCGGCGATTTGGAGGATTATTTCCAGTTCATTCAGAGCCATGACGGCTTAGTCGGCGGTTTTCTGTGGGAATGGTGCGACCACGGTATTTATAAAGGAAAGATGCCCGACGGCCGCGACATCTATTATTACGGCGGCGACCACAATGAGTGGCCGCATGACGGCAATTTCTGCATGGACGGTCTGGTCTACCCCGACCGCCGCCCGCACACCGGGCTGTTGGAGTTCAAGAACGTCTATCGCCCGGCGCGTGTTGTGAAGTACGACCGGGAATCCGGCATGCTCACGTTGCACAACTACATGGACTTTGTTGATTTGACCGAGTATGCCGCACTAACCTATCAGGTAAGTTGCGACGGCGAGGTCATCGACAACGGCTTCATCCCCTACCCTGACGGTTTCACCCTGCCGCCGCACAGCGAAAACGCCTTGCCGTTGGCCGTCCATATTCCCGATAAAGGCAAGTGTTTCCTGAAAATCTTCTACCATTGCGATAAAGGCCTGTCCTTGCGTTCGGAAGGTCATCTTCTGGGTTTTGATGAAATCCTGCTGGAAAACGAAGACAGCCGCAACCAGAAAACCTTGGCTATGTGGAGTGATGCCCCTTCCAACAGCACGATCACTGTTCAGGAGACGGACCGCCATTTGACGCTGCGCGGCAAGAACTTCACCTACAACTTTAATAAGCTGACGGGTCTGTTCGCCGCGATGCAGTACGAGGATGCAGTCCTGTTGGACAAGGAAATGGAGTTCAACCTCTGGCGTGCTCCTACGGACAATGACCGCAAGCTGAAGCTGGATTGGCTGGCTGCCCGCTATGACCACTGTATGACCAACGCCTACCGCACCGAGTATCAGGTGACGGACAGCGGTGTGACTCTGCGCGCCAAAGTCGGTATTGCACCGATCAGCTTGCAGAAATTCCTTGATTTGGATGTCTGCTGGACGGTTTCCAACAGCGGTGCAGTAACGCTGGCACTGCACGCTGAGCGCAACACGGTATTCCCAGAACTGCCGCGCTTTGGCCTGCGCCTGTTCCTGCCAAAAGAAATGGCCCGCGTCAGTTACTTCGGCATGGGTCCGATGGAAAGCTACTGCGACAAGCACCATGCTGCCAGCCACGGCTACTTCAGTTCCACCATCTGGCAGCAGCACGAGGACTACATTCGCCCGCAGGAGAACGGCAGTCACTATGATTGCGATTATGTCCAGCTGGATGGCGCTGGCATCAAGTTTACCGCTGTCGGTGCAAAGCCGTTCTGCTTCAACGCCTCGCACTACACGCAGGAAGAGTTGACTGAAAAGGCGCACAACTATGAGCTGCATCCCTGTGACAGCACCGTTCTCTGCCTTGACTATGCACAGAACGGCATCGGCTCTGCCAGCTGCGGGCCGCGTCTGGCGGAGCAGTACCGCCTTGACGACGTTTCCTTCGATTTCAGTATCCGTCTGATTCCCGAAAAAGCATAACCTCTACACAAAAGAATGGAGAAAATCTCATGTCTGAAAACACAGAAAGACGTTATTTAAAATGGTATAACAAGGTCGGTTACGGCTCCGGCGATGTTGCGGGCAACGTGGTCTATGCGTTCCTCTCCTCGTTCGTTATGATTTACCTGACCGACACCGTCGGCCTGAATCCCGGCATCGTCGGCACGCTGATTGCTGTGTCCAAGCTGTTTGACGGCATTACCGACATCTTCTTTGGCTCGATGATCGACAAGACGCACTCCAAGCTGGGCAAGGCTCGCCCGTGGATGCTCTACGGCTACATCGGCTGCGCCATCACACTGGTCGGCATCTTCGCCATCCCCATGGGCATGAGCGAGTTTGCCAAGTACGCATGGTTCTT